>NZ_JNXE01000028.1 GCF_000716605.1 Streptomyces sp. NRRL F-525
GCCGATGTTCGGCTACATGGGACTGGTCGCGGCCACGATCTCCATCGCCGGCCTCTCCGTGACCGTGTGGGCCCACCACATGTACGTCACCGGCGGAGTGCTCCTGCCGTTCTTCTCCTTCATGACGTTCCTCATCGCCGTGCCAACAGGCGTGAAGTTCTTCAACTGGATCGGAACGATGTGGAAGGGGTCCTTGAGCTTCGAGACCCCGATGCTCTGGGCCACCGGCTTCCTGATCACCTTCACCTTCGGTGGTCTGACCGGTGTCATCCTGGCCTCGCCGCCGATGGACTTCCACGTCTCGGACTCGTACTTCGTCGTCGCCCACTTCCACTACGTGGTCTTCGGCACGGTCGTGTTCGCGATGTTCTCCGGCTTCCACTTCTGGTGGCCGAAGATGACCGGCAAGATGCTCGACGAGCGCCTCGGCAAGATCACCTTCTGGACGCTGTTCATCGGCTTCCACGGCACCTTCCTGGTCCAGCACTGGCTGGGTGCCGAGGGCATGCCCCGTCGTTACGCGGACTACCTCGCGGCCGACGGCTTCACCGCCCTGAACACGATCTCGACGATCAGCTCCTTCCTGCTCGGCCTGTCGATCCTGCCGTTCCTCTACAACGTGTGGAAGACGGCCAAGTACGGCAAGAAGGTCGAGGTCGACGACCCGTGGGGCTACGGCCGTTCGCTCGAGTGGGCGACGTCCTGCCCGCCGCCGCGGCACAACTTCCTCACCCTGCCGCGGATCCGCAGCGAATCCCCGGCGTTCGACCTGCACCACCCGGAGATCGCCGCTCTCGACCAGCTCGAGAACGCGCATCACGGTGACAAGGCCCTCACTGGCGGCAAGGAGGCGGGCAAGTGAAGGTCCAGGGCAGGATGTTCATGTGGCTGGCCGTCTTCGTGCTCGCCACGGCGATCGTCTACGGCGTCTGGTCCAAGGAGGCGGCCGGTACCACGGCCCTCTTCATGGCCTTCGGCCTGTGCATCATGGTCGGCTTCTACCTGGGCTTCACGGCCCGGCGGATCGACACGCTCGCGCAGGACAACAAGGAGGCCGACGTCGCGGACGAGGCCGGCGAGGTGGGCTTCTTCAGCCCGCACAGCTGGCAGCCCCTCGCCCTCGGTGTCGGTGGCGCACTGGCCTTCCTGTCGATCGCGATCGGCTGGTGGCTGCTGTACTTCTCCGCCCCGATCATCATGATCGGCCTGTACGGCTGGGTCTTCGAGTACTACCGCGGTGAAGACCGCACCCAGTAGCACGCGCGGAACACTCGCGAGCCCGGACACTCCGTCAGGAGGGTCCGGGCTCGTGCTTTTGCCGCAACGCCGGTCCCTCGTCCGGGTTACTCACCGCGCCGGGGCTGACGAAGCTTCATAGCGTGACCCCATGAACCACTCTCCGCGCACCCGCACCGTCGTCAGCTGCACTCTGCTGGTGATCTCCCTCGGCGCGGGCGTCACCGCCTGCGGGTCCGACGGCGGCAACCCGCTGTCGGCCAAGCCGTACGACGCGGCGGGGCAGATCTCCTTCAACGGTCCGTCCGGCAAGGGCAAGAAGGTCGACCCCGACAAGCCTCTGGCCGTCACCGCCTCCGGTGACGACGGCCGCATCACGGACGTCACCGCCGTGGACGCCACGGGGCGCTACGTCACGGGCGAACTCGCCGCCGACGGCACTCGCTGGCACAGCACCTCCCCGCTGGCCGCCAACGCCCACTACACGGTCAGCGTGAGCACGGAGGACGAGGACGGCGCCCCCGGCCGCAAGGTCCTCACCTTCGACACCAGCAAGCCGACCGCCAAGAAGAGCCTGACCGTGAAGTTCGGCCCCGACGCGGGCAAGTACGGCGTCGGCCAGCCGGTCACCGCCGAACTGAACACGCCCGTCAAGGACAAGGCGCAGCGGGCCATCGTGGAACGCGCCCTCAGGGTGGACTCCGTACCCGCCGTCGAGGGCGCCTGGCACTGGGTGGACGACAAGGAACTCCACTACCGCCCCAAGGACTACTGGCCCGCCCACGCCACCGTCCAGGTGCGCAGCGACCTCGACGGCGTGAAGATCAGCGACCGCCTGTGGGGCGGCAGTTCGAAGGCCCTCAAGCTCACCACCGGCGACAAGATCGTCGCCGTGACGGACGCCGCGTCCCACGAGATGACGGTCTACAAGAACGGCGAGGAGATCAACGAGATCCCCGTCACCACCGGCAAGCCCGGCTTCGAGACCCGAAACGGCGTCAAGGTCGTACTGGGCAAGGAGTACTTCGTACGGATGCGCGGAACCACCGTCGGCATCTCCGAGGGCTCCTCGGACTCGTACGACCTCCCGGTGTACTACGCGACCCGCGTCACCTGGAGCGGCGAGTACGTCCACGCCGCCCCCTGGTCGGTGGGCTCCCAGGGCTCCGAGAACGTCAGCCACGGCTGCACCGGCATGAGCACCAGCAACGCCGAGTGGTTCTTCGACACCGTCCACGAGGGTGACGTGGTCAAGGTCATCAACTCGAACGGCGACGAGATGGAACCCTTCGGCAACGGCTACGGCGACTGGAACCTCGGCTGGAAGAACTGGCGGGCCGGCAGCGCACTGGTAGGCGGAACCCCGGACGGTCCGAGGCCGGAGGACGCGGCACGTTTGCGCCCAGAGTCAGCGTGACATCCCCAGGGGCGCGGGGAACTGCGCGACCAGCCACAGCCGGCCCGCAGTCGCCACGAAACTCGCGCCCCACCCCACTAGGCGCTCAACGCCCGCTTCTCACGCAACAGAGAGGCAAGAGAGGCCGCGAACTCAACGGGATCCACCGGAAGGGTCACCGCGGCCTCCGCACGGCTCCACGTGGCGAGCCACGCATCCTGAGGCCGCCCGATCAGCACCAGCACCGGCGGGCAGTTGAAGACCTCGTCCTTCACCTGACGGCACAACCCCATGCCCCCCATCGGCGAGGACTCCCCGTCGAACACACAGACATCGATCCCACCCCGGTCCAGCTCCTTCAGAACCGCCGCAGGCGTGGCGCACTCGAGGAACTCGACCAACGGCACGTCGGACGCCGGCCGCCTGCCGGAGGCGAGCCGCACCTGCTCGCGGGTGTTGGAGTCGTCGCTGTAGACGAGCACCGTGGCAGTCGGCTGCATTGTTCCTCCACGCATCTGAGAAGCACCGTGTTGATCGGGAACCCCGGGTACCGATGCGGCGGATGCTACTCCCTTGAACACCCCGTCAACACCTGTTGGAACACCCCTGCGATGGGCCATACGGGCAGTACACACGCTGCGAACACTCCGAACGGCACCCCCCGGAGTGAGGGCGGGATAAGCGACCGACATAATGTCGGTCGTGGCGACAGCAACGACAGTAGAAACCGGGCACGCGCACCCGTCGGTCAACCGGCCGAACCTCACCAGCGTCGGAACCATCATCTGGCTGAGTTCCGAGCTGATGTTCTTCGCGGCCCTCTTCGCGATGTACTTCACCCTGCGATCGGTGACCGGTCCGGATCACTGGAAGGAGATGGCGAGCCATCTCAACCTTCCGTTCTCCGCGACCAACACCACGATCCTGGTGCTCTCCTCCCTCACCTGCCAGCTCGGCGTCTTCGCCGCCGAGCGCGGGGATGTGAAGAAGCTCCGGGGCTGGTTCATCATCACGTTCGTGATGGGTGCGATCTTCATCGGCGGTCAGATCTTCGAGTACACGGAGCTGGTGAAGAAGGACGGCCTGTCGCTGTCCTCCGACCCGTACGGCTCGGTGTTCTACCTGACCACCGGGTTCCACGGCATGCACGTGACGGGCGGCCTCATCGCCTTCCTGTTCGTCCTCGGACGTACCTACGCGGCGAAGAGGTTCACTCACGAACAGGCGACCGCGGCCATCGTCGTGTCCTACTACTGGCACTTCGTCGATGTCGTCTGGATCGGCCTCTTCGCCACGATCTACTTGATCAAGTAGTCGGGCCCGATCCCGCGCGCAGCCAAGAAGCGCACATTCCAGAAGCATCGACGCAGAAGATCCTGACACCGGGGTAATCCGTGAAAAAGCTCTCCACCCGACGACGCCATCCGCTGGCGGCGGTCGTCGTCCTACTCTTCGCGCTGGCGGCAACTGGGGGGCTGTACGCCGCGTTCGCGCCCGCGAGCAAGGCGCAGGCCGACGAGTCCGCCCAGTCCCTCGCCATCGACGAGGGCAAGAAGCTGTTCGCCGTCGGCTGCGCAAGCTGCCACGGCACCGGCGGTCAGGGCACCTCCGACGGTCCGAGCCTGGTGGGTGTCGGCGCCGCGGCGGTCGACTTCCAGGTCGGCACCGGCCGGATGCCGGCGCAGCAGCCGGGTGCTCAGATCCCGGCCAAGAAGGTCATCTACTCGCAGGCCGAGATCGACCAGCTCGCGGCGTACATCGCCTCGCTGGGCGCCGGTCCCGCGATCCCGACGAAGAACGAGTACGGGCCCGCCGGTTCGGACATCGCCAAGGGTGGCGAGCTGTTCCGCACCAACTGCGCCCAGTGCCACAACTTCACCGGCAAGGGCGGCGCGCTGACGCACGGCAAGTTCGCGCCGAGCCTTGAGGGTGTCGCTCCGAAGCACATCTACGAGGCCATGCAGACCGGCCCGCAGAACATGCCTTCCTTCCCCGACACCACGCTGTCGTCGAAGAACAAGAAGGACATCATCGCGTACCTCAACGCGGTCAACGGCGACAACACCGAGAGCCCCGGCGGGCTTGAGCTGGGCGGTCTCGGTCCGGTCAGTGAGGGTCTCTTCGCCTGGATCTTCGGTCTGGGCGCGCTGATCGCGGTAGCCGTCTGGGTCGCCGCTCGGACCGCAAAGGCCAAGAAGTCATGAGTAGCCAAGACATTCCAGAAGAGAACCTGCCCGCTGAGCAGGACGCGCACGGCGCGGTGTCGGTCGCGGACGAGCAGGACCCGTTCGCCGACCCGGGACTGCCGCCGCACGAGCACCGTGTCCAGGACATCGACGAGCGGGCCGCCAAGCGGTCCGAGCGCGTCGTCGCCTTCCTGTTCACCCTGTCGATGCTCCTCACGGTCGGCTTCATCGCCTCCTACGTGGCGATCCCGCACGACAAGGCGATCTTCGTCTTCCCGATCGGTCACATCAACGCGCTCAACTTCGCGCTGGGTCTGACCCTCGGCGGAGCGCTCTTCACCATCGGCGCGGGCGCGGTCCACTGGGCCCGCACCCTGATGTCCGACGTGGAGATCGCCGACGAGCGGCACGCGATCGAGGCGCCCCCCGAGGTCAAGGCCAAGGTCATGGCCGACTTCAAGGACGGTGCCAAGGAGTCGGCGCTCGGCCGCCGCAAGCTGATCCGCAACACGATGTTCGGCGCGCTGGCCCTGTTCCCGCTCTCCGGCGTCATGCTGCTGCGTGACCTCGGCCCGCTGCCGGGGACGAAGCTCCGCCACACCCTGTGGTCCAAGGGCAAGCTGCTCGTCAACATGAACACGAACCTGCCGCTGCGTCCCTCGGACGTGGCCGTCGGCTCGCTCACCTTCGCCAAGCCCGAGGGCCTGGAGGAGACCGACGAGGAGTTCCAGACCGAGATCGCCAAGTCGGCCCTGATGATCGTCCGGCTCCAGCCGGACAACATCAAGGACAAGCGCGAGCTGGAGTGGGCGCACGAGGGCATCGTCGCCTTCTCGAAGATCTGCACCCACGTGGGCTGCCCGATCTCCCTGTACGAGCAGCAGACGCACCACGTGCTGTGCCCGTGCCACCAGTCCACCTTCGACCTCTCCGACGGTGCCCGAGTGATCTTCGGCCCGGCCGGTCACGCCCTGCCGCAGCTGCGCATCGGCGTGAGCGACGAGGGTTACCTCCAGGCGCTCGGCGACTTCGAGGAGCCCGTCGGTCCTGCATTCTGGGAGCGCGGATGAGTACTACGGCGAACACCTCCGACTCGCGCTCGCGCGAGAAGGCACCGGCCGGCGAGAAGATCGCCGACTGGGCGGACGGCCGCCTGGGGATCTACTCCCTGGCCAAGTCCAACATGCGCAAGATCTTCCCCGACCACTGGTCGTTCATGCTGGGCGAGGTCTGCCTCTACAGCTTCATCATCATCATCCTCACGGGTGTGTATCTGACGCTGTTCTTCCACCCGTCGATGAACGAGGTGACGTACCACGGCAGCTATGTCCCGCTCCAGGGGCAGCTGATGTCGGAGGCGTTCAACTCGACGATGCACATCTCCTTCGATGTGCGCGGTGGTCTGCTGATCCGTCAGATCCACCACTGGGCGGCGCTGATCTTCCTCGCCGCCATGTTCGTGCACATGATGCGGGTGTTCTTCACGGGCGCGTTCCGCAAGCCGCGTGAGGTCAACTGGCTGTTCGGCTTCCTGCTGTTCGTCCTGGGCATGTTCACCGGCTTCACCGGTTACTCGCTCCCGGACGACCTGCTCTCCGGCACCGGTGTCCGCTTCATGGAGGGCGCGGTCCTGTCCGTGCCGATCGTCGGCACGTACCTGTCGTTCTTCCTCTTCGGCGGCGAGTTCCCGGGCGGCGACTTCGTCGCGCGGTTCTACTCGATCCACATCCTGCTGCTGCCGGGCATCATGCTCGGCCTGGTGGTCGGCCACCTGATCCTGGTCTTCTACCACAAGCACACGCAGTTCGCGGGTCCCGGAAAGACGAACAACAACGTCGTCGGCATGCCGCTGCTGCCGGTCTACATGGCCAAGGCCGGAGGCTTCTTCTTCCTGGTCTTCGGTGTCATCGCGGCCGTCGCGGCGATCGCCTCGATCAACCCGATCTGGTCCATGGGTCCGTACCGTCCGGACATGGTGTCCACGGGCGCGCAGCCCGACTGGTACATGGGCTTCTCCGAGGGCCTGATCCGTGTCATGCCGGGCTGGGAGATCAACTTCTGGGGTCACACGCTCGTCCTGGGCGTGTTCATCCCGCTGATCATCTTCCCGCTGGTCCTGGTCGCGATCGCGGTCTACCCGTTCATCGAGTCCTGGGTCACCGGCGACAAGCGCGAGCACCACATCCTGGACCGCCCGCGCAACGTCCCGACCCGTACGGCCTTCGGTGCCGCGTGGATCTCGTGGTACTTCGTCCTGCTCATCGGTGGCGGCAACGACATCTGGGCCACGCACTTCCACCTGTCGATCAACTCGATCACCTGGTTCGTGCGCGTCGGCTTCTTCGTGGTGCCGGTGCTGGTCTTCATCGCCACCAAGCGGGTCTGCCTCGGCCTCCAGCGCCGCGACCGGGACAAGGTGCTGCACGGCCGCGAGTCGGGCATCATCAAGCGCCTGCCGCACGGTGAGTTCGTCGAGATCCACGAGCCGCTCAGCCAGGACGCGCTGCACACGCTCACCGCGCACGAGCAGTACGAGCCGGCCGCGATCGGCGCGACCGTCGACGACAACGGCGTCGAGCGCAAGGTGAAGGGCTCCCAGAAGCTGCGCGCCAAGCTGAGCGAGGCGTACTACGGCGAGGAGTCCCAGATCCCCAAGCCCACCGTCGAGGAGTACAAGGAGATCACGAGCGGCCACGGCCACCACTGATCGCTGAGGCGTCGCCACGCCACAGTCGAAGGGCCCCGTCCGAACACCGGACGGGGCCCTTCGCCGTGCCCGCGGCTGGATAGGGTGGGCATGTCTTTCGGACCATGTTTCTACGACACTCAGGAGCGGCCGTATGAGCGCTGTGACCCCCGCTGGAGGCGACACCGCGGCGGCCCGTTCCTGGCCCGACGTACTGAGCGCGCTGCTGGCCGGACAGGACCTGAGCACCGCCGACACGGCGTGGGCGATGGACCGCATCATGAGCGGCGAGGCGGCCGACGCCCAGATCGCGGGCTTCCTGGTGGCGCTGCGGGCCAAGGGCGAGACCGTCGAGGAGATCAACGGCCTCGTCGAGACGATGTACGCCCACGCCAAGCCGCTGCACATCCCGGGACCGGCCGTCGACATCGTCGGTACGGGTGGCGACCGGGCCAAGACGGTCAACATCTCGACCATGTCGGCGATTGTGATCGCCGGGGCCGGCGCGAAGGTCGTCAAGCACGGCAACCGCGCCTCCTCCTCGGCGAGCGGTTCCTCGGACGTGCTGGAGCGGCTCGGCATCAACCTGGAGCTGTCGCCCGAGCGGGTCGCGCAGGTGGTGGAGGAGGCCGGGATCACGTTCTGCTTCGCGGCCAAGTTCCATCCCACGATGCGGTTCGCGGGCGCGGTCCGGCGGGACCTGGGCGTGCCGACCGCGTTCAACCTCCTCGGCCCGCTCACCAACCCGGCCAAGGTCACCTCGTCGGCGGTCGGCTGCTTCGACACCCGCATGGCCGGGCTCATCGCGGGCGTACTGGCCGAACGCGGCTCCTCCGCCCTGGTGTTCCGCGGCGACGACGGCCTGGACGAGCTGACGACCACGGCGACCTCCCGGGTGTGGATCGTCCGCGAAGGCAAGGTCACCGAGGAGGCCTTCGACCCGAGGGACGTAGGCCTCGAACTCGTCCCGGTGGAGGCCCTGCGCGGAGCCGACCCCGAGTACAACGCGAACGTCGCCCGCCGTCTCCTGGACGGCGAGACAGGCCCGGTGCGGGACGCCGTACTCCTGAACTCGGCGGCGGCCCTGGTGGCGCTTGAGGCCGGGGACGGGCCGCTGGTGGACCGGATCCGGGCCGGGATGGCGAAGGCGGCGGAGTCGATCGACTCCGGGGCGGCCAAGCGCACGCTGGAGCGCTGGGCGGCGGCCAGCAACGCGTAGCGGTACGGCGGTCGTCGTCCCGCGATCCGGACACGGGTTGCGGGACGACGATCACCTCGCGTAAGTTTTCTGACCAGGTCATGAGTGACAGTCATGAGGCCCCGGCCGACTGTCCGGCAACCCTCCGTCCGTGGCGGGGTGCCCCGGGTGAAGACCAGGCCGTAGGCAGCGAGGTCTGCGGCAAGCGCGGGCCCCTCGAAAGACACCAGGGGTCCTGGTCATCGAGGGAGCTCTCTGTGAGCAAGCGAATGCGATAGGGCGCGAAGCCCCCACTCCGCACATCCCCTTTCACCCTTTCCTGCGCCGAAGCCATGCCGCTCGCGCAGTGAATTCGCCTGCCTCTTACGGGAGTTCGCCATGTCTGTCTCCACTGTTGCCACCGTTCAGACCATTTGTGCCCCGTTGCCCGTTCTCGGCCGGGATGTCACCGTCCCGCTCGTCACGGGCGGCGAGGTCACCTACGCGGCGCTCGACTACGCGGCCAGCGCCCCCGCCCTTCAGCGCGTCTGGGACGACGTGGCGGCCTACGCCCCGTACTACGGCAGCGTGCACCGAGGTGCCGGCTACCTCTCGCAACTGTCGACGGACCTCTTCGAGAACGCCCGCAAGACGGTCGAGGAGTTCCTGGACTGCCGCCCCGACGACCAGCTGATCTTCACCCGCTCCACGACGGACTCCCTGAACCTCCTCGCCGCGGCCCTCCCCGCCGACTGCCAGGTCTTCGTCTTCGAGACCGAGCACCACGCGTCCCTGCTCCCCTGGAAGGACGCCCGGGTCACCTACCTCAACGCCCCGCGCACCCCGGCCCAGGCGGTCGAGACCCTGGAGCAGGCCCTAGCCGCCCGCGACCCGCAGGGCCCGGCCCTGGTCTGCGTCACCGGCGCCTCGAACGTCACCGGCGAGCTGTGGCCCGTACGGGAGTTGGCGGCCGCGGCCCACGCCCACGGCGCCCGGATCGTCCTCGACGCCGCCCAACTCGCCCCCCACCACCCGGTCTCCGTCCAGGACCTCGACGTCGACTGGATCGCCTTCTCCGGCCACAAGCTCTACGCCCCCTTCGGCTCGGGCGTCCTGGCGGGCCGAGCCGACTGGCTCCAGGCCGCCGACCCCTACCTCGCGGGCGGCGGCGCCAGCCGCAAGGTCACGCGGCGCGAGGACGGGGGAGTGGACGTGGAGTGGCACGACAGCGCGGCCCGCCACGAGGCCGGCTCCCCGAACGTCATCGGCGCCTACTCCATCGCGTCGGCCTGCAAGGCCCTGACGGAGGCGGGCTTCGACACCCTGGTCGCCCGCGAGCAGCACCTGATCGAGAAGGTACGGGCGGGCCTGGCCGAGGTCCCCGAGGTGAAGGTCCTGTCCCTGTTCGGCGACGACGCCCCGCGAGTCGGCGTCATCTCCTTCGTCGTCGACGGCTGGAACAGCTCCCACTTCGCCGCCGCCCTCTCCGCCGAGTACGGCATCGGCGTCCGCGACGGCCTCTTCTGCGCCCACCCCTTGGTCCGCACGCTCCTGGGCTCCGACCCCCAGACCCAGGGCGAGTGCGGCGCCCCCGAGGCGGCCCCGGGCGAGAAGTCCCTCAACGCCATCCGCGTCAGCTTCGGCGCGGGCACCCCGGACGAGCACGTCGAGCGGTTCATCACGGCCGTACGGGAGCTCGTGACCGACGGCGCCAAGTGGAACTACCGTACGGAGGACGGCCGTTGCGTCCCGGCCGTGTGACCATCCGAGGGTGGGGATTCCACCTGAGGTGAGCGCGGCGGCGGCAGACCCGTCCACCTGTACGAGGAGGGGTTCGTCCTCGTCCGCGGGGCGCGGGCCCGTCGCTGGGCGGACGTGACGCGCCGGCGCTCCACCGTCGACGCGAACGTCGGGGCCAACGAGAACGGCGACAGGGCCTGGTACACCTTGGTCCACCGGCATCTGCTGCGGTTCGGTGACGGGGTGGAACAGGGCTTCCTTGTCCACGAGCGGCAGACCGAGCTGGGGGTGATGGTCGTCGAGCCCCCTGAGAAGCGGGTGGCCGACGCTCAGGTACCGGCGATGCTCGACCGGATCGAGGCGGGCCGGCAGGTCACCTTCGGCCCGCTCACGGCGGACGCGCA
This sequence comes from Streptomyces sp. NRRL F-525, assembly GCF_000716605.1. GTDB lineage: Bacteria > Actinomycetota > Actinomycetes > Streptomycetales > Streptomycetaceae > Streptomyces. The sequence goes on from NZ_JNXE01000028.1 coordinate 10,826, forward strand.
CGGGCTGTTCGTGCCGGGCGGCCGACTGGCGTATCGGTGGCTGCGGCCACGGAGACCCGCACCGCACCGAGCTGCCAGCCTGGGAGGTCGTGAACTGGTGTGCGCTGGTCGCCCTGTGGAAGCGGCTGCGTCCCGGCGGTATGAGGCAAACGCCCTCGACGGCACCCCCCTAAGGGGCGCGGGGAACTGCGCGACCAGCCACGACGGACCGGTCACCCGCAAACGATCCGCGCCCCCCACCCCACTAGGCGCCCAACCTCACGAGTCCAGCCCAATGGCGAACGCAGCCTCAAGGTCATGCTGCGAGTAAGTCCGGAAGGCGACGTGCGTATCCGTCCCCTCCACCCCGGGGATCTTCGAGATCCGCCCGGGAATCACCTCGGCCAGATCCTCGTGCTGCCGCACCCGAACCATCGCGATCAAGTCGTACGTACCGGTGACGGAGAAGACCTCGCTCACAGATTCGAGCGCGGCGATCGACTCGGCGATCTCGGGAATCCGGTCCACGCTGGTCTTGATGAGGACGATCGCGGTGATCACGGCTGGTTCTCTCCCTCGGGGACCGTTACTGGGGCGGCCCCAACTCTAGTCGTACGACCGAATCTCACCCACGCGTAGCCGAACCCCAACGTGAAGCCCACGAGGTGGGCGAGGTACGCCACCCCCGGCCCCGTCGCCGCCTGCCCCGCCGCCAGCCACTGCAGGGCGACCCAGAACGGCAGCACGACCCACGCGGGGAAGCGCAACGGCAGGAAGAAGAGGAAGGGGAGGAGACTCGTCACGCGTGCCCGGGGGAACAAGTACAGGAACGCCCCGAGGACCGCCGAGATCGCCCCGGACGCGCCGACCAGCGACTGCTCGGAGCCGGCGTTGGCCACCGCGTAGCCCAGCAGCGCGAGGTACCCGCAGACCAGGTAGAACAGGGTGAACTCGACCCGGCCCAGCCGTTCCTCGGTCATCGCTCCGAAGACGTAGAGGAAGAGCATGTTGCCGAGGAGATGGATCCAGCTGCCGTGGATGAACAGGGCCGTGACCGGGGTCAGGGCCTCGCGGGCGGGGTGGCCGAACAGGTCGGCCGGGACCACGCCCCAGCGGCGGAAGTACGCCCGCTGGGCCGCGAGCAGCGTGTCCCCGGTGCCGTAGGACGGGACGAAGCCCGAGGCCGGGCCGAGGACGAAGATCAGGCAGCACAGGGCGATCAGGGCGTAGGTCATGGGCGCGGAGGTGCCGCGGAACGTCCTGATGAGGGCCGGGCCCCAGTTGCTGATCATGGCTACAGAGCATGACGTAACGGGACGCAACGGGACAGGGTGAATCGCCGCTGTGGACGGCCGAGCGGCGAGTACCCGCCAGGCCGTAGGGTTACGAGCCACACTCGCCGGGGAAACCGGCGATCACGGAAACTGGAACAAGAAGGAAGCGGACAGCCACGATGACGGTTCCCCTGCCGACCGGCTCCACGCGGTGGCGCTGCACCCTCTGCGGCAACCTCACGCGCTTCGACGTGACGCGCTCGTCGAAGGTCGTGGAGTACCTCCACCTGGACCTGGCGGGTGAGCCGAAGGTGGAGGAGCGCGAGGTGGTCAGTGAGACCATCGAGTCGGTGCGCTGCCGCTGGTGCAACGCCGTGGATCAGGTGGAACTCGTGGACAGGCCGGGCGCCGGCTCCTGAGAGGGAGTGGCCCCGCACAAATGGTTGGGGTGTGAGGGATGGTGGAGAACTCAGGCGGGGGGCCGGGCGACGGCGCCGCCGAGGTGCTCGACCGTCCGCTGCCCGACGGCGTGCGGAGACGAGTCGTACAGATCGTGTCGGACGGTTTCGGCGGCCTCACCGTCGCCGAACTGCCCGCGCAGCTACGACAGTACGCCCGCTTCGCCCCCAACCGGCGCGCCAAGTTCGCGGGGAACGCGATGGCCGCCGCGCTGGAGACCGATCCGCTGTTCCGGCAGCGGATCGGGGAGAAGCTCAGAGAGGCCCAGTCGGAGCTCGCGGGCGCTCTCGACTCCGGCTCGCCGCCCCCGGCCGCGGATCCGCTCGACGTGGCGGCCGCGGCCTATGTTCTGCGCCCCACCGGCTGGGTGAAGCTGGTGACCGCCGCCGGCGAGGAGGCGCTGCGCGCCGACGCCGAGCGCGCCGACGAGGAGAGCCGGGCCGAACTGGAGCGGCTGCGCGAGGAGTTGGCGCAGGCGCGGGACGCGACCCGGGCCGACACGGAGCGGCTGCGCACCGAGCTGGACGCGGCGAAGAAGGAAGCGGACTCGCTGCACCGCAAGCTGCGTGCCGCCCACAGCGACGTCAAGCGCGGCGAGGCCGCCCTGCGCAAGCTGCGGGCCGAGACGGACGCCGCGCGCGCCGAGGCGCAGACCCAGGTGTCCGCCGCCGAGAGCGAGAGCCGCCGCCTCAAGGCCCGGCTGGGCGAGGCGGAGGCGGCCCTGGAGGCCACCCGCAAGGCCGCCCGTGAGGGCCGCAGCGTCGAGGACATGCGGGTACGGCTGCTGCTCGACACCGTGCTGGACGCGGCCCAGGGGCTGCGGAGGGAACTGGCTCTGCCGCCGGTCTCCGTACGGCCCGCCGAGACCGTCGACGCGGTCGAACCGGGACGAATGACCCCGAAGGACATCGCGGCGCGGGCGCTGTCGGACAACGACCCCGCGATCCTCGACCAGTTGCTCGCGCTGCCGCAGGCCCACCTGGTCGTCGACGGCTACAACGTCACCAAGACCGGCTATCCCCAAATGCCCCTGGAGAAGCAGCGGTTGAGGCTTCTGGGGCAGCTCTCGCAGCTCGCCGCGCAGACCGGCGCCGAGGTCACCTGTGTCTTCGACGGGGCCGAGCTGGCCGCGCCGGTGCTGCTCGCGCCGCCGCGCGGAGTGCGGGTGCTGTTCTCCAAACCGGGCGTCACCGCCGACGAGTTGATCCGCCAGCTGGTGCGCGCCGAGCCGCCGGGCCGGCCGGTGATCGTCGCGTCGACCGACCGCGAGGTGGCCGACGGCATCGCGAAGGCGGGCGCCCGGCCCGTCGCTTCTGCGGTACTCCTCAAGCGACTGTCGTGAAGGTCAACGTACAGGTTTAATGCCGGAATTGACCGAACCGTCACGCAACGTAGCGTCAATCGGCCATCACTGCACGTTGGTTATGTGCAAAGAATGCTTTGAGTGACAGCATTTTTTCGTGTGAGGATTTGAACTGATCACAGAAACATCACTAGGGTCAGGCCTCGAACCTCCGAACGGGTGATCACTCAATAGAAGGAGCTCGACTCCGTGGCGTCCCATCGTCGACCGAAGCAGCCGAGCCGCACGCGTGTGACTGTGCTGACCACCGCAGCCGCAGCCGCCGTTGCCTTCAGCGCTCAGGCCGCCAATGCCGCGCCGAGCGAGAAGCCCAGCAAGGACGAGGTCAAGGCGAAGGTCGACGCCCTCTACGAGCAGGCCGAGCAGGCCACCGAGAAGCTCGACGGCGCCCAGGAGAAGCAGGAGAAGCTCCAGAAGGAGATCTCCACCATCCAGGACAACGTCGCCCGCGGCCAGGAGGAGCTCAACAAGCTCCGGGACGGCCTCGGCACGATGGCGAGCGCCCAGTACCGCACCGGGGGCATCGACCCCTCGATCCAGCTGTTCCTGTCCTCGAACCCGGACGACTACCTCGACAAGGCGTCCACGATGGACCAGTTGAGCAGTCAGCAGGTCGAGGCGCTCACGAAGATCCAGGGCAAGCAGCGCGAACTCGCCCAGGAGCGCGCGGAGGCGAGCAGCAAGCTCAAGGATCTCTCCGCCACCCGCACCGAGCTCAAGAAGAAGAAGGACGAGGTCAAGGCGAAGCTGGCCTCGGCCCAGAAGCTGCTCAACACCCTGACCGCCGCGGAGAAGGCGGCGCTGGACCAGGAGCAGGCGCAGGCCGCCAACCGCTCCAGCTCGCGGGTGAACCTCGGCAACACCGGTTCCGCCTCCGGCCGCGCCGCCTCCGCCTTCGCCGCCGCCCAGTCCGTGATCGGCTCCCCGTACGTCTACGGCGCCTCGGGCCCGTCCTCCTTCGACTGCTCCGGCCTCACCTCCTGGGCCTACGCGCAGGCGGGTGTCTCCATACCCCGCACGTCCGAGGCGCAGGCGAACGCCGGCACCCGGATCTACAGCCAGAGCGACCTCAAGGTCGGCGACCTGGTCATCTTCTACGGCGACTTCCACCACGTCGGTCTCTACGCGGGCAACGGCCAGGTGCTGCACGCACCGCACACCGGTGCCGTGGTCCGCTACGAGGCGATCAGCAACATGACCTTCGAGTTCGGCGTCCGGATCTGATCCGACCTCGTCCGGTTCCCCTCCGGTCGTTCTCCGGCCCTTGGGCACCGCCCGAACGGGCGAATTACGACACACCAGGCTGACCCCGCGCCCCGCCGATGACCTGCGTCATAGGCGGGGCGTCACGTTGTGTGCCTGCGGCGGTCTTTGGCCCGCACCCCTTCACAGAGCTACTGTCTGGCGCGTTTCCCCGCACCGGGGAAGCGGTCCGTGTCCGCCAGCGGAAGGAGTGCGACTCCCCGTGGGATCCCGTCGCCGCCCTGCACCGTCCGGGTTCGACCGAGGCGCCAGCGCCGCGGTCTGTGTGTTGAGCGCCGCCGCCGCGGCCCTCGGCGCCCTGCCGGCCACCTCCGCCGTGGCCGCGCCGCACGACGACTCCAAGGCCGAGGTGGACCGGCTCTACCAGGAGGCGGAGCGGGCGACCGAGGCCTACGACAAGGCCGACGAGAGCGCCGGGCAGTTGCACCGGCAGGTCAGCGACGCGCAGGACCGGATCGCCCGGCAGCAGCAGCGCATCAACACCATGCGGGACGCGCTGGGTTCACTCGCCGGCGCCCAGTACCGCTCCGGCGGCATCGACCCCACCGTCGCGCTGCTGTTCTCCGACGACCCGGCCGACTACCTCGACAAGGCCTCCGTCCTCGACCGCATCACCACCCAGCAGGCGGGCCAGCTCAAGGACCTCCAGGAGGCCATGCGCGAACTCGCCCAGGAACGCACCGAGGCCGCCGGACACCTCGCCGAACTGGAGCGCAGCCGCAAGGCCGTCGCCACCCACAAGAAGACCGTCGAGCGGAAACTCGCCAAGGCCCGGCAGCTCCTCAACCAGATGCCGCTCGCCGAGCGCGCCTCCTTCGACCGGGCCTCCCGCTCCACCCGCGAGGACATCCCCGACCTCGGCGCCGGCGTCCCCTCCTCGGGCCGCGCGGCCGCCGCCGTGGCCGCCGCCCACTCCGCTCTCGGCAAGCCGTACATCTGGGGCGCCAACGGCCCCGGCGGCTTCGACTGCTCCGGCCTGATGCAGTGGTCGTACGCCCACGCGGGCGTCCACCTCCCGCGCACCTCGCAGGAACAGCGCTACGCCGGCCATCAGATCCCGCTCTCCCAGGCCCAGCCCGGCGACCTGGTCGTCTACCGCTCCGACGCCAGCCATGTCGGCATGTACGTCGGCAACGGCCAGGTCATCCACGCCCCCTACCCCGGCGCGCCGGTGCGCTACGACCCGGTCGGCATGATGCCCATCTCGTCGGTCACGAGGGTCTGAACCCGCCCGAAAGGGTCGTACGATCGGGAAGTGACTGGTCGTAGGCGGGCGTCGCGCTCCGGAGTGCTCGCGCTGTGTCTGCTGCTCGGCTCGCTGGTGTCGTGCGGCGGGCAGCCGGCGGCGAACAGCGCGAAGGCGGAGGTCCAGAGCCTCCTCGACCGTCAGTCCGCGGCGGTCCTGCGCCACGACGAGCCGGCGTACACCAGGACCGGAGCGCGCACGGCGTACGAGAACCTGAGCGCCGTCCCCTTCGCCTCCTGGTCCTACCGCCTGACCTCCTTCCACCCCAGTGGCGCCACGGCGACCGCCGACGCCGAGCTGAGCTACAAGGTCAAGGGCTACGACACCTCACCCGTCACGGTCGGCCGCACGCTCGGCCTCCGCCTCACGGCGGACGACCAGTGGTACGTGGACTCCGACAAGCCCGCGAAGAAGTCCGGCCAGCAGCTGTGGGACCAGGGGAAGGTGAGCGTGGTCAAGGGCGCGCACAGCCTGGTGATGGGGGTCGGCCAGGACGCCGACGGCCTCGACGACTACCGCTCCCTCGCGGACCACGCCGTACCGGCCGTGTCGGCCGCGTGGGGCACGGACTGGACCCGGCACGTCGTCGTGCTCGTCCCCGGCTCCCTGGACGGCATGGCGGGCCTCCTGGGCTCACCGGCGGCCTCCTACCGGGGCATCGCCGCGGTGACGACGGGCGAGGCGGGCGGCTCGGGCAGCGCGCCCGCGGACCGGATCATCGTCAACCCGGAGGCGTACGCGCTCCTGGGTTCGGTGGGCAAGCAGGTGGTCCTGACCCACGAGACGACCCATGTGGCCACGCGGGCCCACACCACCTCCGCCACCCCCCTCTGGCTCTCGGAGGGCTACGCCGACTGGATCGGCTACCGGGGCACCGGCCGCACCCCCACCCAGGCCGCCCCGGAGCTCTACCGCGCCGTCGAGGACGGCGACCTCCCGACCGCCCTCCCCACCGACAAGGACTTCGGCTTCGACAGCGATCCGACGAAGCTCGCGCAGGCCTACGAGGGCGGCTGGATGGCCTGCCGGATGATCGAGGACCGGTGGGGGGTCGACCAACTGGGCAAGTTCTACAGGGCAGTCGGGGCCCACAAGAAGCGGTCGGGGGCGGTGGAGGACGCGTTGAAGAGTGTCCTCGGGGTGACGCTGGGGGGCTTCACGGCGGAGTGGCGGGAGTATCTGAAGGGTCAACTCGCCTGATCTGAAAGGGTCTTGGCTCAGGACGACGCCGAAGTCGCCTTCGACCGCGTCGCCTGACTGGGCAGTGGCGGTACGTCCGCCCAGGTGACCGATGCCCGCCACAGCTCCCGTGCGGCGGTGAGGGTCGCTGCGATCAGCAGGCCGTTGCGGACGGTCAGGAGGGTCACGCCGAGGCCGTCGCTGGCGACCACGTGGGCGAACCAGATCGGGAATTCCAGGACCGTGACGAAGGCCGCTGCCAGGACCAGGGTGACCGGGAGCCGCATGCGGCTGGCTCGGAAGCAGGAGCAGACGGCTGCGAGGCCGATCAGCCAGACGACGTACTGGGGGCTGATGACGCGGCTGGTGACCGTGAACATCAGGACCGCGACGAAGGCCGCGTCCGCGAGGGTGTGGGGGAGGAAGCGGGCCGCCATCAGGCGCCAGAGCACGATCCAGCCGAAGGCCATCGCGGTGAGGCCCAGGGCGGCCGTGCTGACCCAGTTGACGTACGGGCCGACGAACTCCACCGAGCCGTAGTTCAGGAGGACTTGGCCCGGCCAGCCGAAGTGGCGGGCCACGTGGAAGACGAGGGAGCCCAGGGACTCCACCTCCGTGCCGCGGTTGCGCTGGAAGTTCAGGAAGGCGAACGCGCCCGGCATCGACACCGCGAAGAGCGACGCGATCGCTGCCACCGTCAGCGCCGCCGCTCCCCACGCCCGGCGCTTGACCGCGCCCAGCAGGAGCAGTGCCGGCCAGACCTTGAGGAGCGCTCCGAAGCCGGCCAGTGCTCCCATCACGCGGGGGTGGCGGGTGCCGGCGAGCAGCGCTGCCACGGCCACCGCGGTCACCATCACGTCGTAGCGCGCGTACACGGTCGGGCCGAGGAGGGGGACGCCCGCGGTCCAGACCCAGGCGCCGCGGAGGGTGCGGCCGGGGCGCAGGCCCGTGTACAGGAGCAGGGCCAGGACGGTCAGGTCGGCGAGGAAGGCGAGGACGAAGAACGCCGACGCGTAGTCCAGGAAGCCCAGCAGGGCGGGGGAGAGGATCGGGAGGGCGGCGGCGGGCGGGTACTGCCAGGTGACGTCGTCCAGCGGGAAACCGCCGTGGCGGAGTGTCTCGTACCAGCCCTGGTAGATCACCGACACGTCGCTGGTGACGTCCGGGCCCGGGAACACGAGCACCTTGAACACGAACAGCAGGAGTACGACTCGGGTCAGGCCCCAGGTTCCCAGCAGCGGCGCCAGCCGCCGTCCCGCGCCCGCGATCTCCACCTGAGCCCCTGTTCCGTGCCGTGCCTGCGGATGTGGGGCACATGTTCTCCCGATCTGCTGTGCGATGGCCATGAAGCGCGGCCGTGCGGGCCTGTGAGTCGTCGTCCGGTGGGGCCGGTAGGGTCTGCCGCGTGCGCAAGACCCTGATCGTGACCAATGACTTTCCGCCCCGGCCCGGTGGCATCCAGGCGTTCCTGCACAACATGGCGCTACGGCTGGATCCGGAGCGGCTCGTGGTCTACGCCTCGACCTGGAAGCGCGGGCGGGAGGGCGCGGAGGCGACGGCGGCGTTCGACGCCGAGCAGCCGTTCACCGTCGTACGGGACGCCACGACCATGCTGTTGCCGACGCCTGCCGCGACCCGCCGGGCGGTGGGGCTGCTGCGTGAACACGGGTGTACGGCGGTGTGGTTCGGGGCGGCGGCGCCGCTCGGGCTGATGGCGCCGGCGTTGCGGAAGGCGGGCGCGGAACGGCTGGTCGCCACGACCCACGGGCACGAGGCCGGGTGGGCGCAACTGCCCGCCTCGCGTCAACTCCTGCACCGTATCGGGGAGTCCACCGACACGGTCACCTACCTCGGGGAGTACACGCGCTCGCGCATCGCCGCGGCGCTGAGTCCGGAGGCGGCCGCGCGGATGGTCCAACTCCCGCCCGGTGTGGACGAGAAGGTCTTCCATCCGGGTTCGGGTGGCGCTGAGGTCCGGTCCCGCCTTGGGTTGACCGAACGGCCGGTGGTCGTCTGCGTCTCGCGGCTGGTGCCGCGCAAGGGGCAGGACACGTTGATCCTTGCGATGCCGCGCATTCTGGCCCGGGAGCCGGAGGCCGTGCTGCTGATCGTGGGGGGCGGGCCGTACGAGAAGGATCTGCGGCGGCTTGTGCGGGAGACGGGTGTGAGTGACTCCGTCCGCTTCACGGGTGCCGTGCCCTGGTCCGAACTGCCCGCCCACTACGGCGCCGGGGACGTCTTCGCGATGCCCTGCCGGACCCGGCGCGGGGGGCTTGACGTGGAGGGCCTCGGCATTGTCTATCTGGAGGCGTCCGCCACGGGGCTGCCCGTCGTTGCCGGGGACTCCGGGGGCGCGCCCGACGCGGTCCTCGACGGGGAGACCGGTTGGGTCGTCCGGGGTGGCTCGCCGGAGGAGGCCGCCGACCGCATCCTCGCGCTGCTTGCCGACCCGGAGCTTCGTCAGAACATGGGGGAGCGGGGGCGGCAGTGGGTGGAGGAGCGGTGGCGGTGGGACCTCCTTGCGGAGAAGTTGAGGGCGTTGCTGTAGGGGCGCCATTTGGGGTGCCGGGTGCGGTTGTCGGGCGGCTGCGGGGTGGTGGGGGCTGGTCGCGCAGTTCCCCGCGCCCCTAAAAGCAGGGGGTTGCGCCGAGCGGGTGCGGGGTGGTGGGGGCTGGTCGCGTAGTTCCTCGCGCCCCTGAAGGCGGGGGTTTGTCGGGCGGCTGCGAGTCGTGTGTGGCTGGTCGCGCAGTTCCTCGCGCCCCTTAAAGGACGGGCGGTTGCGGGTGTTTGCGGTGTGCCGTGTGACCGAACCCCGGCTTGCCCGAGTGGCGGGGGCGGCGACCCTGGGCAACCCCCTGCTTTCCGGGGCGGGACCGTGACACCGGCGACTCTGCAGCGGTCGCACGGCGGAACCCCCTGGTTTTTAGGGGCGCGGGGAACTGCGCGACCAGCCCCCACCCACCCGCACCCGCCCGACCACCGCACCCGGCACCCCCCACCGCGCCCCAAAACCGCCGCAGCCCCTTGGCGGAACCCAATAATCCGCACATGCTGCGCGCATGACAGCAAAACTGACGCAGCATCAGCTGACGAGACGTCAAATCCTGGGCATGATCGCCCTGCAGACCGCCGCCACCGCCGGTCTCACCCGTATCGGTCTGCAGTCCGCGCAGGCCGTCGAACCCGCCGCCGTCCAGACCGCCCCGGCGATCGTCGTCGGGTCCGGTTACGGCGGTGCGGTCGCCGCGCTCCGGCTCGGGCAGGCCGGTATCACCACCCTGGTCCTGGAGATGGGTAGGCTCTGGAACACGGCGGGTGCGGACGGAAAGGTCTTCTGTTCCACCTCCGCCCCGGACCAGCGGTCCATGTGGTTCAAGACCCGCACCGAGGCCCCGCTCGCCACCTTCCTGTGGCTGGACATCGTCAACAAGGACATCGGCCTGTACCCCGGCGTCCTGGACCGCGTGCACTACGACAACATGTCCGTGTACGTGGGGCGCGGTGTTGGTGGGGGGTCCCTGGTCAACGGGGGCATGGCCGTCACCCCGCTCCAGTCGTACTTCACCGAGCAGTTCCCCACCGTCGACGCCACCGAGATGTACGCCACGTACTTCCCGCGCGCCCGCACCATGCTCGGCGTCAACACAGTGGACCCGACCTGGTTCGAGTCGACGGAGTGGTACCAGTTCACCCGCACCTCACGGAAGGCCGCCACGACCGCCGGCCTGAAGACCACCTTCGTGCCCAACGTCTACGACTTCGGCTACATGCAGAAGGAGGCCGCCGGCACTGCCACCAAGTCCGCGCTCGCCGCCGAGGTCATCTACGGCAACAACTACGGCAAGAAGAGCCTCGACAAGACCTACCTCGCCGCCGCGCTCGGCACCGGCAAGGTCACCATCCACACCATGGAGAAGGTGAGGGGGGTGACTCGGGCTAGCGACGGGTCGTACGTCCTGACCGTCGACCGGATCGACGACACCGGTACGGTCGTCGAGACCAAGCAGTACAGCTGCACCTATCTGTTCCTCGGCGGCGGCAGCCTCGGCACCACCGAACTCCTCGTCCGCGCACGGGACACGGGCACCCTCCCGGCCCTCAACGCGAGCGTCGGAGCGGGCTGGGGGACCAACGGCAACACGATGGTCGGGCGTGCCAACCACGTCTGGGACACCGTCGGCGCCAACGAGTCGACGATGCCGGTCATGGGCATCGACGACTGGGCCAACACCGACAACCCCGTCTTCGCGGAGATCGCCCCGCTGCCGATGGGCATCGAGCACTGGATCAGCCTGTATCTGGCGATCACGAAGAACCCGCAGCGGGCGTCGTTCACGTACGACTCCGCCTCCGGGACCGTGAAACTCGGCTGGACCGCGGCGCAGAGCGCGGTCTCGGTCGCCATGGCGAAGAAGCTGTTCGACCGGATCAACGCGGCGAACGGGACCATCTACCGGTACGACCTGTTCGGCTCCACCAGCAAGGTCTTCGCCGACGACTTCTGCTACCACCCGCTCGGCGGCTGCGTGTTGGGCCAGGCGACCGACAACTACGGCCGGGTGAAGGGGTATTCGAAGCTGTACATCACCGACGGCTCGCTGGTGCCCGGCTCGATCGGGGTCAACCCGTTCGTGACGATCACCGCACTCGCGGAAAGGACGATGACGCGGGTCCTCGCCGAGGACACCGCGTCGTAGCCCAACTCCCGTACCGGGCCCGCTACTTCTGGTAGATGGCCTCGATCTCGTCCGCGTAGTCCTTCGCCACCACATTGCGCTTGAGCTTCAGGGACGGCGTCAGGTGGCCCGACTCCTCCGTGAACTGGGAGGACAGAATGCGGAACTTCCGCACCGATTCCGCCTTCGACACCGCGGCGTTGCCGTCGTCGACCGCGTCCTGGATCGCCCGCACCAGATCCGGGTCGTCACGCAGCGACGCCGCGGTGGAACCCGCCGGTTTGCCGTGCTCGGCGGCCCACCGGCCCAGGAACTCGTCGTCGACCGTGATCAGCGCGCCCACGAAGGGCCGCCCGTCGCCGACGACCATGCACTCCGCGACCAGCGCGTGCGCGCGGATGCGGTCCTCGATCACGGCCGGGGCGACGTTCTTGCCGCCCGCGGTGACGATGATCTCCTTCTTGCGGCCCGTGATGCTGAGGTAGCCGTCCTCGTCGAGGGTGCCGATGTCGCCGGTGTGGAACCAGCCGTCGGCGAGCGCCTCGGCCGTAGCCGCCTCGTTGTTCCAGTAGCCCTTGAACAGGTGCTCGCCGTGCAGCAGCACCTCGCCGTCGTCCGCGATGCGCACGACCGAGCCGGGCAGCGGCTGGCCGACCGTGCCGATCTTCGTGCGGTCCCAGGGGTTGAACGCGGTGGCCGCGCAGGACTCGGTCAGGCCGTAGCCCTCCAGGACCGTGAAGCCGATGCCCCGGAAGAAGTGCCCGAGCCGCTCGCCCAGCGGGGCGCCGCCGGAGATCGCGTACTCGCCCTTGCCGCCGAGCACCGCGCGCAGCTTGCTGTAGACGAGCTTGTCGAAGGTCTTGTACTTGATCTTCAGCCCGAGGGACGGACCCGACGGCGTGTCCAGCGCGCGGCTGTACGCGATCGCGGTGTCGGCCGCCTTGTCGAAGATCTTGCCCTTGCCGTCCGCCTGCGCCTTGGCCCGCGCCGAGTTGTAGACCTTCTCGAAGACGCGCGGCACACCGAGGATCAACGTCGGCCGGAACGAGGCGAGTTCATCGGTGAGGTTCTTGATGTCCGGGACCAGGCCCAGCTTGATCGGCGCCATCATCGGCGCGATCTGCACCAGCCGCCCGAAGACGTGCGCGAGCGGCAGGAACAGCAGCACCGAGCACTCGCCGGTGCGGAACAGCGGGCGCAGCCGCTCCACGATGTTGCCGCACTCCGCGAAGAAGCTGCGGTGGGTGAGCACACAGCCCTTGGGCCGCCCGGTGGTGCCACTCGTGTACACGATGGTCGCCGGGTCGTCGGCCTTCGCCAGCGAGCTGCGCTCCTCGACGGTCGCGTCGGTGACGTCCTTGCCCGCGCGGTCCAGCTCGTCGATCGCGCCGGCGTCGATCTGCCAGACGTGCTTGAGCGCGGGCAGCTGCGCCCGCACCGACTCGACGGTGGCCGCGTGCCCGTCCTGCTCGACGATGACGGCGGTGGCGCCCGAGTCGCTCAGGATCCACTGCACCTGCTCCGGCGAGCTGGTCTCGTACACCGGCACGGTGATCGCGCCCGCGCACCAGATCGCGAAGTCGAGCAGCGTCCACTCGTACCGCGTGCGGGACATCAGGCCGACCCGGTCGCCGGGCTGGACGCCGGAGGCGATGAGCCCCTTGGCGGCGGCGTGCACCTCGGCGAGGAAGACCGTGGCGGTCACGTCCTGCCAGCCGCCGTTCGCCTTGCGGGCGATCACGGCGACATCTGGGTGCTGCGCGGCGTTTCTGCGGACGATGTCGGTCAGATTGCCGTCCGCAGGGACCTCGTACAAAGCCGGAAGGCTGAACTCGCGCAAGACTGCTGCTCCTCATAGGGCGCCGGCGCCACGACGTTGTGTGATGCGACGGTCCGGTCCAAGGCTCGGGCAGGTGCGTCAGGACCGGATGATTGAAATCCTGAGCACGACTGGACTGCCCGGACGTTACCCGCCGGTATGGGTCCTACGACAGGGGGGTCCGGCGAGATGTTCGCTGCGTCACACAGATTGGTGTTTCCTCGCGCACAGTAGTCCACGCCTTTCTTAACTGGCCAGTAACCGCAAGGTCCGCCGCCACTGTTCACGTTTGCCGCACACGCCTACGCTTGATCGTCATGGCACCCACACCGGCCGGTAACTCCGGGACGCGCATCCACGTGGTCAGCGACGTGCACGGCAACGCCCGTGACCTGGCCAGATCCGCCGAGGGTGCCGACGCCCTGATCTGCCTGGGCGACCTCGTCCTCTTCCTCGACTACGCCGACCACGCGCGCGGGATCTTCCCCGAACTGTTCGGCGAGGAGAACGCCGACCGTCTGGTCGAGCTGCGCACCGCTCGCCGCTTCGAGGAGGCCCGAGAACTGGGCGCCCGCCTCTGGTCCGGCGTCGGCGGCGACCGAGCGGCCCTGATCGAGAAGGCGGTCCGCAAACAGTACGCCGAGATGTTCGCCGCCTTCCCCACCCCGACGTACGCCACCTACGGCAACGTCGACATGCCGACCCTGTGGCCCGAGTACGCCGCCCCCGGAACGACGGTCCTCGACGGCGAACGCGTGGAGATCGGGGGCCGCACCTTCGGCTTCGTCGGCGGCGGCCTGCGCACCCCCATGCGCACCCCGTACGAGATCAGCGACGAGGAGTACGCGGCGAAGATCGAGGCGGTCGGCGAGGTCGACGTCCTGTGCACGCACATCCCGCCCGAGGTCCCCGAGCTGGTCTACGACACCGTCGCGCGCCGTTTCGAACGCGGCAGCCGTGCCCTCCTGGACGCCATCCGCCGCACCAGGCCCCGCTATTCACTGTTCGGGCACGTTCACCAGCCGTTGGTGCGCAGGATGCGGATCGGGGCCACCGAGTGTGTGAACGTGGGGCACTTCGCGAGCAGCGGCAAGCCGTGGGTACTGGAGTGGTGACCTCCCCCTGACCTCATCCTGACTTCCTCCTGATGTCCGCAGGTAGGGGGTGCGGTAAGGGGGTTGGCGGGGAGGTAGCCTTCACGCTGCACGCACACGCGCACGACGACGACGCCCTGCCGGTCCGCATCTGGAGGAGCCACAGCGATGGCGGAACACACCAGTTCGAGCATCACGATCGAGGCGGCACCGGCCGAAGTGATGGAAGTGATCGCCGACTTCGCCCGCTACCCGGACTGGACCGGCGAGGTGAAGGAGGCGGACGTCCTCAAGACCGACGAGCGCGGCCGCGCCCAAGAGGTCCGCCTCGTCATGGACGCCGGCGCGATCAAGGACGACCAGGTCCTCGCGTACACCTGGACCGGCGACAACGAGGTCTCCTGGACCCTCGTCAAGTCCCAGATGCTGCGCTCCCTGGACGGCTCCTACCTGCTCAAGCCGTCGGGCGCGGGCGCCACGGAGGTCACCTACCTCCTCACGGTGGACGTCAAGATCCCCATGCTGGGCATGATCAAGCGCAAGGCCGAGAAGGTCATCATCGACCGGGCGCTGGCGGGGTTGAAGAAGCGCGTGGAGTCCGGGGAGCAGTAAGAGCGGTCAGCCCGTCCGGCGTTTGAGGACGAGGCCCCTTCAGGGCCGACGGGGGTCCGGGGGCGGAGCCCCCGGCAACGGCGCCCAACCCCCACGCAGCGACTACCGTTCACTCATATGCGTACCATCCTGATCACCGGCCCAGGCGGCAGCGGCCGCAGCACCATCGCCGCAGCCACCGCACAAGCCGCCGCAGGCACCGGCACCCGGACACTGCTCCTCGGTGCCGACCGCGGCGACACCCTAGGCGCCGCCCTGGGCGTGGTGACGGGAGCGGCCCCCGTGGAAGCCGCCGAGAACCTCACGGCATGGCGCCCCGACGCCACGGAGTCCTTCCGCGCCGACCTCACCGCCTTCCAGGACCGCGCCTCCACCGCCCTCGAACTCCTGGGCGCGGCCCGCCTGGACGCGGAAGAACTGACCCCCCTCCCAGGCGCCGAGGAACTGGCCCTCCTCCGAGCCCTCAGGGACGCGGCCCTGTCCGAGGCCTACGACCTCCTCGTCGTGGACCTCCCGCCGACCCCCCACGCGCTCGCGCTCCTCGCCCTCCCCGAGGAACTCCGCCGCTACCTCCGCCGCCTCCTCCCGGCCGAGCGGCAAGCGGCCCGCGCCCTTCGCCCGGTCCTCGGCCGCCTCGCCGGCGTCCCGATGCCGTCCGAGTGGCTCTACGACACGGCCGGCCGCTGGGACGTGGAACTGGCCGCCGTGGAAGCCGTCCTCGCCGACCGCCACACCTCCGTACGACTGGTGGCCGAGCCAGGACCGGCCGGCGCCGAAGCCGTCCGCGCGGCCGGGCTCGCGCTCGCCCTGCGCGGCCTGCGCCCCGACGTGCTGGTCGCCAACCGGGTGCTGCCCGAGTCCGTCGAGGACACCTGGCTGGCCGGCCTCAACGCCCAGCAGCGCAAGACCCTGGACGAGTGGCAGGGGACGTACGACGTCCGGCACGTCCCGCACCTCGGCCACGACCCCCGCGGCACCGACGACCTCACCGCGCTCGCCGTGCCCGGTGTCGACGCGGCCGGTTCCGCGGTCGAGTGGCCGGTGACCGACCGGCTGGCCGAGGACGGTGTGCTGGTCTGGGGCATCCCGCTGCCCGGCGCGATACGGGACGAGCTGGACCTGGTCCGGCGCGGCGACGAACTCGTCGTCACCGTCGGCCGGTTCCGCCGGATCGTGCCGCTGCCGTCGGCCCTGCGCCGCTGCACGGTGGCCGGCGCGGCCCTGCGCGAGGGCGAACTGCGCATCCGGTTCGCCCCGGACCCTGACCTGTGGCCGCAGGGAAGGTGAGTATTGGTGGGTGCGGAGCCGTGAAGCACGTACGCCCATTCGGGTAACGTCGTAGAGACGAACCGTAGTCAGGAGTCCGTCATGAGCGAAGAGCTCCCCCCGTCCGACGCCCGCAAGGACGAGGCGCTCGACGAGGTGCGGGCGACCGACGCCGACGCCTGGGCGACGGCGGCCGCCGAAGACCTCGCGGCGGAGAAGGCCCGCCGCCGCACCCAGTACGGCCAGCCGCCGGTCTCGGCCGCCGAGGAACTGCGCAAGCTCGTCGACACCGTCGCGGACAAGCTGTCCGGCCTCCAGTCCCCGTTGCTCGGCCAGGTCGCGGGACCGGCCGCCCAGCAGGTGGTGAAGCAGGTCGTCCAGCAGGCCAAGGCCGCCGTCGAGCCCGTCATCGAACGCAACCCGGACGTCTTCGACCACCTCGCGGCGGCCGGCAACGAACTCCTCGCCGCGTACCGCTCCGCGGTCCAGGCCCAGGAGCAGCGCTGGACGGCCCGGGACAGCGAGCTGAAGGACCTGAAGAACGACCGCCGCGACCGGGGAGACGACTCCGGTCCGGGGGAGCGCATCGACCTGGACTAGAAGCCCCTGAGGGCCCGCCGCCGGATTCGCGTCCGCCCGGCGGCCAGGCGTTGTCGTCGGGCCGTCCTACGGGCGAACGCCGCGATTCCGACGGCAGCCCCTCGGGTACGGTGGGCCGTAGCGGGGCTCGACCGAAACTGAGGGATTCATGGGACTCACCATCGGCGTCGATATCGGCGGCACCAAGATCGCGGCCGGGGTGGTCGACGAGGAAGGCAACATCCTCTCGACCCACAAGGTGCCGACCCCGGGCACGGCCGAGGGCATCGTGGACGCCATCGCCGCCGCGGTCGACGGGGCGCGCGCCGGGCACGAGATCGTCGGCGTGGGCATCGGTGCCGCCGGATACGTCAACCGTCAGCGCTCCACGGTCTACTTCGCGCCGAACATCGACTGGCGCCAGGAGCCGCTGAAGGAGAAGGTCGAGGCCCGCGTGGGCCTCCCCGTCGTCGTGGAGAACGACGCGAACGCCGCGGCCTGGGGCGAGTACAAGTTCGGCGCCGGCAAGGGCCACCGCAACGTCATCTGCATCACGCTCGGCACCGGCCTCGGCGGCGGCATCATCATCGGCAACAAGCTGCGCCGCGGGCACTTCGGGGTGGCCGCCGAGTTCGGCCACATCCGCATGGTGCCGGACGGCCTGCTGTGCGGCTGCGGCTCACAGGGCTGCTGGGAGCAGTACGCGTCGGGCCGCGCGCTCGTGCGCTACGCCAAGCAGCGCGCGAACGCGACCCCCGAGTCCGCGGAGGTGCTCCTCTCGCTCGGCGACGGCACCCCCGAGGGCATCGAGGGCAAGCACATCTCCATGGCCGCCCGGCAGGGCGACCCGGTGGCCGTCGACTCCTACCGCGAGTTGGCCCGCTGGGCCGGCGCGGGCCTCGCCGACCTCGCCTCCCTCTTCGACCCCTCCGCCTTCATCGTCGGCGGCGGTCTCTCGGACGAGGGCGAACTGGTCCTCGACCCGATCCGCAAGTCCTACAAACGCTGGCTGGTAGGCGGCAACTGGCGCCCGGTCGCCGACGTGATCGCGGCCCAGCTAGGCAACAAGGCGGGCATGGTCGGCGCAGCGGACCTGGCAAGGGAACCGGACCCGATCATGTAACACGCACGACGCTGCCCACCTCAGGGGCGCGAGGAACTGCGCGACCAGCCACGCACCACCGGCAGCCGCCCACGAACCTCGCGCCCCGCTTCTGCTTTTCGCTTTTAGGGGCGCGGGGAGTTCGTGCTCTTAGAAGCGCCGCGAGCTACCGCTTTCAGGGGCGCGGGGAACTGCGCGACCAGCCACGTACTACTGGCAGTCGCCCACGTACCTCGCGCCCCGATCGGTCAGGCGTAGATTGATCCACATGGCGCCGCTCCCCAACTCCCGCACCGAACCCGACGGTTCGGCAGTCATCCGCGTCCTGAGCTACAACATCCGCTCGATGCGCGACGACACAGCCGCCCTGGCCCGCGTCATCAAGGCCTGCGCTCCGGACCTCGTCCTGATCCAAGAGGCCCCCCTCTTCTTCCGCTGGCGCAAAAAGCTGGCCCGCCTGGCCTCGGCCTCAGACCTGGTCGTCCTCTCCGGCGGAGGCACCGCGGCCGGCCCGGCCCTGCTGTGCTCACTCCGGGCCACGGTCGAGCGCACGGAGGACGTACTCCTGCCCCTGACCCCCGGCCAGCACCGCCGCGGTTTCGCCACCGCGGTCGTACGGATCGGCGGCGTCCGCCTGGGCGTCCTCAGCTGTCACCTCAGCCTCCACCAGGACGAGCGCTACGAACAGGCCGGCATGCTGCTCGACCGGCTGGCCGGCATGGGCGTGGACCACGTGATCGCGGGCGGCGACCTCAACGACCGCCCCGACGGCCGGACTTTCGGCCGCCTGGCCAAGGAACTCCAGGACTGCTGGGCCACCGCGCCCTGGGGCGACGAGCACACCTGGACCCCCGGTAACCCCTTCCAGCGCATCGACGCGATCTTCGCCACGCACGGCATCGAGGTGCTGGGCTGCGGGGTGCCCTCGGCCCAACCGGGAGTCACGGAGACGGACTTGAGGGCGGCCACCGACCACTTCCCGGTGCTGGCCGCCCTCAGAATCCCCGCGAGCTAGACGACGGCCCCGCGTCCGGGGTCGTCCCCGTCCTCCTCGTCCGTCCGCATCCGCATCACCAACGTGCCGAACCCGCCCAGGAACCCGCCGATCCCGATGGTCGCCAGCCACCAGGTCATGTCCCAGCTGAGCAGCACCGCCAGCAGCAGCAGGATCGGGCCGCCGACCACCCCGAGCCAGGCGAACTTGGCCGTCGTATCGGCATCAGGCAGCGGCGGCGGCTCCGGCGGTACGAAGTGGCCCTCGTCGTCCTCGTCGAAGTCCTCCTCGGAGGAGTCGGGCGAGGTGTAGTCACGGGGTCCGCCGACACCGGGCGCGAAGGAGACCGAGCTGCCCAGCGGCTTGGCGGGCGCGGGCGGCTCCTCCGCGGCCTTGTCCTTGCCGGTGTCCTTGTCCGGCTCCTTGGCCTTCGGCCGCTCGTCGTTCTTCTCGGGATCGAGCAGCGCGAGATCCTCGATCGACTTGAACGGCTTGGCGCCCGGCGGATCCTTGGGCTCGTCGCCGTACCCGGCGACGATCGCGGCCCACGCGGCCTCCTCGTCGAACGGGACGCCCTGCTCGTCCGGTTCGAGGCCCTCGCGGTCGGAGTCGTGCTCAGCCACCTGTGGCCGTCCCTTCCTGCTCGCTCACCCGGCCCGTGTCGGACGCCTGCTTGCCGACACTGGGTGCGAGCCGGCCGATGAACGCGAAGCTCTCCTCGAAAATCCGGTCCGCGTCGTGGTCCAACGTCGCGACGTGGTAGCTCTGTTCCAGCAGGATCTCCGTCACGTCGGCCGAGGAAACCCGGCTGAGCACACGAGCCGAGTCGGCCGGCGGAACCACATGGTCCTGCGGGCTGTGCAGCAGCAGGAGCGGCTGGGTGACCTGCGGAAGCTCGCTGTCGACCAGCCGGAAGAAAATACGCAGGGAGTGCGCGGAGTGCAGCGGCACCTTGTCGTACCCGACCTCCTCGCTGCCCTCCTTCGCGATGTCGCTGGCGATACCCGGCGCCGTACGCACCAGATGGCGGGCCACCGGAAGGGCGTACGCCGCGAGGCCGTGCACCTTGATGCCGGGGTTGACGACCACGACACCGCTGATCTCGTCACCGTGCTTCGCGGCCAGCCGCAGGGCCAGCGCGCCGCCCATGGACAGGCCCGCGACGAAGACCTGCGAGCAGCGCTCGCGCAGGGCGCGCAGCTCGCGGTCCACCTCCGCGTACCAGTCCTGCCAGCCGGTGAGCTGCATGTCCTCCCAGCGCGTGCCGTGCCCGGGCAGCAGCGGCAGCGACACGGTGAGGCCGCGCTCGGCCAGATGCTCCGCCCAGGGGCGCAGCGACTGCGGGGAACCGGTGAAGCCGTGGCAGAGGAGCACTCCGACCTCCCCGCCCTCGTGGCGGTACGGCTCGGCTCCGGGGAGGACCGGCACCTTCGGTCTCCTGTTCATGAGAAGGGCGTGGTGGTGAGACGCGTGTTCATGAGAGGGGTCTGAACAAGTCCAGGTGCGGTTAACCGTACGCGACCGCACTGACACCGACCAGGGTCGTCGGGTCCTTTGACAGTGCTCCGGGTTAAGGTCTGATCGACGGATACGGGAGGCACTCGCTTGTTGTACGGCACGATGAAGGTCGCCATCGGGGGACCGCTGAAGGTCGCCTTCCGACCCTGGGTGGAGGGCCTGGAGAACATTCCGGACGAGGGGGCCGCCATTCTGGCGAGCAATCACCTCTCGTTCTCGGACTCGTTCTTCCTGCCCGCGGTGCTGGACCGCAAGGTCACCTTCATCGCGAAGGCCGAGTACTTCACGACCCCCGGGGTGAAGGGCAAGCTCACGGCCGCGTTCTTCAAGGGCGCGGGCCAGCTTCCGGTGGACCGCTCCGGTGCGCGCGGGGCGGGCGAGGCCGCGATCAAGGCCGGGATCGACGTCCTGGAGCGCGGTGAACTGTTCGGTATCTATCCGGAGGGCACGCGCTCCCCGGACGGCCGCCTCTACCGGGGCAAGCCCGGCGGCCTCGCGCGCGTGGCGCTCGCCAGCGGCGCCCCGGTGATCCCGGTCGCGATGATCGACACGGAGAAGATCCAGCCGCCGGGGAAGGTGATGCCGAAGCTGATGCGCCCCGGCATCCGGATCGGCAAGCCGCTCGACTTCAGCCGGTACAACGGCATGGAGCACGACCGCTTCGTCCTCCGCGCGGTGACCGACGAGGTCATGTACGAGATCATGAAGCTCTCCGGCCAGGAGTACGTCGACATCTACGCGACCGCCGCCAAGCGGCAGATCGCGGAGGCGGCGAAGGCCGACAAGGAAGCGGACAAGGCGGCCAAGGCCGCGCTCGCGCAGACGGAGAAGGAACAGACCAGCCCCTAGGCGGGCCGGAGTCTGTGTCGGGGGTGGGGGAGATGGCCAAGCAGGTACGTGTCGTCAGGATGTCCGTGGAGCAGCCGCTCTGGCGCGCCCTGAGCGGCTACCGCGTGCTGACCATGCTGTACGCGATCGGGCTGTTCGCCTCCGCCTACGACGAGTTCGACCGCCCCGGCATCGCCATCGCCTTCTACGTCGTCCTGTTCGTCTGGACGCTCGCCACCCTGCCCCGGGTGCAGAGCGCGGTCGCGTGCACCAAGCGCTTCCTCGCCGTCGACCTCGCGATCGCGCTGACCGGCATCGTCCTCACCCCGCTCGCGGCCGACGACCACCACATCTCCAGCGGCGGCCCCACCCTCCCGTCGATATGGACCGCGGGCTCGGTCCTCGCCTACGCCATCAAGGGCGGCTGGCGCTGGGCCGCCTTCGCCTCCACCCCGGTCGCCGCCGCCAACCTGATCGAGCGCGGCTCCCCGGCCCGCGACACCGTCCACAACGTGGTCCTCGTCTGGGTCGCCTCCATCGCCATCGGCTACGTCGTCGAGGTCGCCCGCGCCTCCGAGCGCACCCTCGCCCGCGCCCTGGAGATCGAGGCCACCACCCGGGAACGGGAGCGCCTCGCCCGCGACATCCACGACGGCGTCCTCCAGGTGCTGGCGATGGTCCAGCGGCGCGGTGCCGTCCTCGGCGGCGAGGCGGGCGAGCTGGGCAGGATGGCGGGCGAGCAGGAGATCGCGCTGCGCACCCTGGTCTCCGGCGCCCTGGTGCCCGTGTCCCGGGTGTCGCTGGACGCGGCGGAGGGCGCGGTCGTGAGGGCCGTAGAAGTAGAAGTCGAAGAACCCGACGACGGGCCGGTCGATCTGCGGGCGCTGCTCGCGCCGTATGCCGCGGCCAAGGTGAGTTTTGCCGAGCCGGGGGCTCCGGTGCCCTTGCCCGCGCCCGCGGCGAAGGAGCTGGCCGCCGCTGTCGGGGCCGCGCTGGACAATGTGCGCAGGCATGCGGGGGAGGATGCCCGGGCTTGGATCCTGGTCGAGGACGAGCCCCGGGAGGTCGTGGTGACCGTGCGGGACGACGGGCCCGGGATTCCCGAGGGGCGGCTCGCGCAGGCTGAGGGGGAGGGGCGGCTCGGGGTCGCGCTGTCGATCCGGGGGCGGTTGCGGGACCTCGGGGGGAGCGCCGAACTGGTGTCGATTCCCGGGCAGGGCACGGAAGTTGAGCTGAAGGTACCGAAAGCGCGGGGGAAGGCGGGGACACGATGAGTGAGCAGCAGGGCCCGATCAGGGTCATGGTGGTGGACGACCACCCGATGTGGCGCGACGCCGTCGCCCGCGACCTGGCCGAGTCCGGCTTCGACGTGGTCGCCACCGCCGGTGACGGCGAGCAGGCGGTACGCCGGGCCAAGGCTGCCGCCCCGGACGTCCTCGTCCTCGACCTGAACCTGCCGGCGATGCCCGGCGTCCAGGTCTGCAAGGAACTCGTCGGCGCCAACCCGGCGTTGCGCGTCCTGGTCCTCTCCGCGAGCGGCGAGCACGCCGACGTGCTGGAGGCGGTGAAGTCGGGGGCGACCGGTTATCTGCTCAAGTCGGCTTCCACGGAAGAGCTGTTGGACGCGGTGCGGCGGACCGCGGTCGGCGACCCGGTGTTCACACCCGGGCTCGCCGGACTGGTCCTCGGCGAGTACCGCCGCCTGGCCTCCGATCCGGCACCGGCCATCGACGGCGACCAGCCCAAGGCACCCCAACTCACCGACCGCGAGACCGAAGTGCTCCGCCTGGTCGCCAAGGGCCTGAGCTACAAGCAGATCGCCGAGCGTCTCGTCATCTCGCACCGCACGGTCCAGAACCACGTCCAGAACACCCTGGGCAAGCTGCAGTTGCACAACCGGGTGGAGCTGGTCCGGTACGCCATAGAGCGCGGTCTCGACGACGCGTAGCCAGACCGGTAGATCAACTCCCCCATAATTCAGCCGAATTGACCTTCCCGCCCATCCCTCTGTGACCTGGATCACCATTAGCGTGGCTGTCACAGGAAACCGCGGCGAAGGGATATTTCCATGCGCGTCGGAGTACTGACCGGAGGCGGCGACTGCCCCGGACTCAACGCCGTCATCCGGGGCATCGTCCGCAAGGGCGTACAGGAGTACGGCTATGACTTCGTCGGCTACCGGGACGGCTGGCGAGGCCCGCTCGAAGGCGACACCGTCCGGCTCGACATTCCCGCGGTGCGCGGCATCCTGCCCCGCGGCGGCACCATCCTCGGCTCCTCCCGCACCAACCCGCTCAAGCTGGAGAACGGCATCCAGCGCATCAAGGCCAACCTCGCCGCGCAGGAGGTCGACGCGCTCATCGTGATCGGCGGCGAGGACACCCTCGGCGTGGCCGCGCGGCTCTGGGACGAGAGTGGCGTGCCCTGCGTCGGCGTACCGAAGACCATCGACAACGACCTGTCCGCCACCGACTACACCTTCGGCTTCGACACCGCCGTCGGCATCGCCACCGAGGCGATCGACCGGCTGCACACCACCGCCGAGTCGCACATGCGCATCCTGGTCTGCGAGGTCATGGGCCGCCACACCGGCTGGATCGCCATCCACTCCGGCCTCGCGGGCGGCGCGAACGTCATCCTCATCCCCGAGCAGCGCTTCGACGTCGACCAGGTGTGTGCCTGGATCACGTCCCGCTTCAAGGCGTCGTACGCCCCGATCGTGGTCGTCGCGGAGGGGGCCATGCCCAAGGACGGCGATGTCGTGCTGAAGGACGGGACGCTCGACTCCTTCGGGCACGTCCGGCTGTCCGGGGTGGGCGAGTGGCTGGCAAAGGAACTGGAGAAGCGGACCGGCAAGGAGGCCCGCACCACCGTCCTCGGGCACATCCAGCGCGGGGGCACCCCGAGCGCGTTCGACCGCTGGCTCGCCACCCGTTTCGGCCTGCACGCCATCGAGGCCGTGCGCGACGGCGACTTCGGCAAGATGGTCGCCCTGCGCGGCACGGACATCGTCCGCGTACCGATCGCGGAGGCCACGGCCCAGCTGAAGACCGTCGACCCGAAGCTGTACGAGGAGGTCGGCGTCTTCTTCGGCTGAACCCTGAACCGGTCGCATCGGCTGGACCGGCACTGTGGGGTTATGAGCCTTATATTCGGCCCATAACCCCACAGAACGGGAGCGCTCGTGGAGATCCTTGCCTTCGGTGTCCAGGCCGACGAGAAGCCGCTGATCGAGCGCGCCTTCGCCGGCCACCACGGCATCCACTGCCTGAGCGTCTTCCTCGACGAGGACACCGCCCCGATCGCCGCAGGCCACGAGATCATCTCCACGAGCGTCAACGC
This sequence comes from Streptomyces sp. NRRL F-525, assembly GCF_000716605.1. GTDB lineage: Bacteria > Actinomycetota > Actinomycetes > Streptomycetales > Streptomycetaceae > Streptomyces. The sequence goes on from NZ_JNXE01000028.1 coordinate 35,419, forward strand.
GGACCTGAACCCCCGCGTCCTCCAGACCCTCGCCGCCGGCGGCACCCAGCTCATCGCCCAGCGCTCCACCGGCTTCAACAACATCGACCTCGACGTCGCCGAACGCCTCGGCCTCACGGTCGCCCGCGTCTCCTCCTACTCCCCGTACTCCGTCGCCGAGTTCGCCTGGACCCTCGCGATGGCGGTCAACCGCCGTATCGTCCGCGCGGCCACCCGCACCCGCGACTTCGACTTCCGCCTCGACGGCCTGATGGGCCGCGACCTGCGCGGCCGCACGGTCGGCGTCCTCGGCACCGGCAAGATCGGCGAGGCGTTCACCCGGATCGCCCACGGCTTCGGCATGCGCCTGCTCGGCTGGGACGTCACCGAGAACCCGGCCTGCGTGGAACTCGGCATGACCTACGTCCCGAAGGACCAGCTCCTCGCCGAGTCCGACCTCGTCACCCTGCACGTCCCGCTGATGCCGGCCACCCAGCGGCTCATCGACGCGGACGCCCTGAAGCTGATGAAGGACGACGCGATCCTCGTCAATTCCAGCCGCGGCGGCCTGATCGACACCGCGGCCCTCGTCGCCGAACTCCGCGAGGGCCGCTTCACCGGCGTGGGCCTGGACGTCTACGAGGCGGAGGCGGGCCTGTTCTTCCTCGACAAGTCCCTGGAGGCCGTCGACGACGACACCCTGGCCCGCCTGGTCACCTTCCCGAACGTCCTGGTCACCTCCCACCAGGCGTACTACACCGAGGACGCCGTCGGCCAGATCATCGAGGCCACCGTCCAAAACGTCCTCGACTACACGGAGGGCCGTCGCTCGGAGAACGTGCTCGTCCCGCGCAGCTGACCCACCAACTCCCGTACGACAGCAGCCCCGTTGAGCGTCAGCACCGACTCCGGGTGGAACTGGACACCGGCGAACCCCGGTCCGCGCAGCGCATGCAGCTCGCCCGACCCGCTCAGGCTCAACTCCACACCATGGGTGGCCAGTTCAGCGGCGGCCTCCTCGTCACACCGGGCCACGAAGCTGTTGTAGAACCCGACGGTCTCCGCCCGCCCGAACAGATCGATCACCGTCTGCGCCCCCTGGTACGGAACCTCCTTCCGTACGATCTCCAGGCCCAGCTCCGCAGCGATCAGCTCGTGGCCGAGGCAGACGCCGAGGACACCGTGCCGGTTCGCCCGGAGGACCTCGGCGGTCAGCGCGCGCAGGAACCGCATCTTCGGGTCGGCCGAGTCGGAGGGGTCACCCGGCCCGGGGCCCAGCACCACGGGCCCCTCGTGCGCGAGCACCGCCTCCCGAAGCCCCTCCTCGTCGTACCGCCGCACGGTCACCTCGAGGCCGCTCGACCGCAGCACGTGCGCGAGCATCGCCGTGAAGGTGTCCTCCCCGTCGACGACCAGCGCGTGCCCGGTCAGCTCCTCGGACCGCTCCTGCATCCGCAGCCAGAACGGGGCGAGCGAGGACCGGCGCCCGTCGAGCGCGGCACGCACGCGTGGGTCGTCGGCCAGCCGGGGCCGCGTGCTCTCGTCCCGCGGCCGGGACGGTCGTACGCCCAGAGCCGCCAGCACCCCCGCCGCCTTCGCGTGGGTCTCCGCTACCTCGCTCGCCGGGTCCGAACCGCGGACCAGGGTGGCGCCGACCGGCACCCGCAGCCGCCCGCCCGGGTCGATGTCGGCGGTGCGGATGAGGATGGGGGAGTCGAGGGTCTGGGCGCCCCCGGAGTCACGGCCGATCAGCGCGAGCGCACCGGCGTAGTAGCCGCGCCCGCCGACCTCGTGCCGCTCGATGACCCGGCAGGCGTTCTGCACCGGCGACCCGGTGACGGTCGCCGCGAACATCGTCTCCTTCAGCACCTCGCGCACGTCCAGCGAGGACCGGCCGCGCAACTCGTACTCGGTGTGCGCGAGATGGGCCATCTCCTTCAGCCGAGGCCCGATCACGACCCCGCCGATGTCGCCGACCGTGCACATCATCTTGAGCTCCTCGTCGACGACCATCGACAGCTCCTCGATCTCCTTGCCGTCAGCCAGGAAATCCAGCAGATGCTCGGGCGTCGGCCCCTCGGCGGGATAGCGGTACGTCCCGCTGATCGGGTTCATGACGACGGTCCCGCCCGACATCCGGACGTGCACCTCAGGGCTCGCGCCCACGAGCGTCCGCTCCCCGGTGTGCACGACGAACGTCCAGTACGCGCCCCGCTCCCCGACCAGCAGCCGCCGGAACAGCGCCAGCGCCTCGGCCCTGCCGTACCCCGGGATCTCGCCCTCGTACGTCCGCCGGATGACGAAGTTGGCGCCCTCGCCCCGCCCGATCTCCTCCCGCAGCACCCGCCCGACGATCTCGCCGTAGGCCTCGTCGTCGACGTCGAAGCCACCGCCCTCGACCCGGACGTCGTGCGCGGGCAGCTGGGCCAGCGCGTCGGCGAGCGGGATCTCGTACGACTCCTCGGGCGTGAGGAAGGTCAGCGGGGTGCCGTCGTCGCGGACGTCGAAGCCGCGCTCGCGGATCTGGCGGAAGGGGATCAGGGCCAGGCCCTCGTCGGGGAGGTCGGCGAGGCGGTCGTAGGAGGCGACCGGGCCGCGCATGACCTCGATCACGTCCTGGTCGTGGCCCGGGGTGCGACGGCGCAGCAGGGCGAACGGGCGGGGATCGCTGAGCAGGTCGTCCAGATGCATGGGTCCTCTGTTCCTTCTCGTGGAGAGGAACGGACCCCGGACACACCGAAGGCCGCCCCTCGGGCGGCCTTCGCGGAGTACTGGGAGTACGCGCAGTCAGTGGGCCGCCGGATGAGCGGTCCACCACCAGTTACGGGTCGAGTGCGCGAACATGGAGCGCACCCTACCCCACGCACAGGTGAGCATCGGGGCGTCTCACCTGTCGAGCCGCAGGAAAACGACTCGACACGACCCCGTAATGTTTACTGAGTGACCGTGAACGCTGATTCCCAAGCCGTCGCCGCTCAGGCGACCTGGCGCGACCTGCCCGCGGCGCAGCAGCCTGATTACCCCGACTCCGAGGCTCTGCGCAAGGTGATTGCCGAGCTGGAGTCGTATCCTCCGCTGGTCTTCGCCGGTGAGTGTGACCAGCTGCGTGCCCGTCTGGCGGCCGTCGCCAAGGGGGAGGCGTTCCTCCTTCAGGGCGGCGACTGCGCCGAGTCCTTCGACGCCGTCGGCGCCGACCAGATCCGCGCCAAACTGAAGACCCTGCTCCAGATGGGCGCCGTCCTCACGTACGCGGCCTCCGTGCCGGTCGTGAAGGTCGGCCGCATCGCCGGCCAGTACTCGAAGCCGCGCTCCAAGGGCACCGAGACCCGTGACGGCGTGACCCTGCCGACGTACCGCGGCGACTCGGTCAACGGCTTCGCCTTCGACGAGAAGTCCCGTATCCCGGACCCCGAGCGCCTGAAGCGGATGTACAACGCGTCCGCCTCCACGCTCAACCTGGTCCGCGCCTTCACCACCGGCGGCTACGCCGACCTGCGCCAGGTGCACGCCTGGAACCAGGACTTCGTGAAGTCGTCCCCGTCCGGCCAGCGCTACGAGCAGCTCGCGCGCGAGATCGACAGCGCGCTGAACTTCATGCGGGCCTGCGGCACGGACCCGGAGGAGTTCAAGACCGTCGAGTTCTACTCCTCGCACGAGGCGCTCCTGCTGGACTACGAGTCGGCCCTGACCCGGGTCGACTCGCGCACCGGCCGGCTCTACGACGTCTCCGGGCACATGGTGTGGATCGGCGAGCGCACCCGCCAACTGGACGGCGCGCACATCGAGTTCGCCTCCCAGATCCGCAACCCGATCGGCATCAAGCTCGGCCCGACGACGACCGCCGAGGACGCGCTGCAGTACATCGAGCGCCTCGACCCGGACCGCGAGCCCGGCCGGCTCACCTTCATCGTGCGGATGGGCGCGGACAAGGTCCGCGACAAGCTGCCCGAGCTGGTCGAGAAGGTCACCGCGTCCGGCGCGACCGTCGCCTGGATCACCGACCCGATGCACGGCAACACGTACGAGGCGGCCTCCGGTCACAAGACCCGCCGCTTCGACGACGTGCTCGACGAGGTGAAGGGCTTCTTCGAGGTCCACAAGGGCCTCGGCACCCACCCGGGCGGCATCCACGTCGAGCTCACGGGCGACGATGTCACCGAGTGCGTGGGCGGCGGCGACGAGATCTTCGTCGACGACCTCCACCAGCGCTACGAGACGGCCTGCGACCCGCGCCTCAACCGCAGCCAGTCGCTTGACCTGGCCTTCCTCGTCGCCGAGATGTACAGGGACCAGTAACCGTTTCACCTGTTACAGCAGTGTGCCGTGGGGCGGGGATCACATACGATCCCCGCCCCACAGCACTTTTGCGGCACCTGCGGGCCGGGTAAGGTTAGGTTGGCCTTATCAAGTTCCGGCGGGAGGTGAATCCGCGTGTACGTCTGCAGCTGCTTCCAGGTGACCGAGGCGCAGGTCCAGCAGCACGCGGGTGGGGGTGCCTGCACGCCCCGCCAGATCGCCTCCGCCTGCAAGGCCGGTACCGACTGCGGTTCGTGCGTCCGCCGGATCCAGGCGATCCTCGGCCGCGGCAGCTGCCCGCGCCGCGATCTCGCGGAAGAGGGCGCGCCGGTCTTCGCCGAACTGGCCGAACCGGCCGAACTGGACGAAGCCGCTTAGGGGCGGACCCTAGCTGGGCTGCTCGATCTGCTGCGCGATGTAGAGCGCCTCGCCGAGCTGCTCGATCAGCTGGAGCTGCGTGTCGAGGTAGTCGATGTGGTGCTCCTCGTCCTCGAGGATGTCCTCGAAGATGTTGGCCGACGTGATGTCGCCCTTCGTGCGCATCACCTCGATCCCGCGCTTGAGGCGGTCGATCGCCTCGACCTCCACCTGCCGGTCCGCCTGGAACATCTCGGTGACCGTCTGCCCGACCCGGACGTGGAACAGCCGCTGGTAGTTCGGCAGACCGTCGAGCATCAGGATGCGCTCGGTGATCTTGTCCGCGTGCTTCATCTCGTCGATGGATTCTTCACGCGTGTACTTGGCGAGCTTGGTCCAGCCGTTGTTGTCCTGGATGCGGTAGTGCAGCCAGTACTGGTTGATCGCGGTCAGCTCACCGGTGAGCTGCTCGTTCAGGAACTCGAGGACCTCGGGGTCGCCCTGCATCGCAGAGGCTCCTTCCAAAAACGGGGGAACTGGCGGGTTGCGCCGCATGATTGCACCGGCGCGAAGACGTCGTCCAGTAAGTGCATGCTTAGTAGGAGTTGCCCGAATCCGCCCAGAGCCGGTCATGTGCACCGCCCCCGGTCTGTCAGGATGGAGTCATGGGTCAGAGAGGGGTCGAACAGTCCGAGCTTCCGCCGGGCCAGCGGCTCCAGCGCGGCTGGCCGGTCACGCACTACGGCCCGGTGCCCAAGTTCCGCCCCGAGCGCTGGGAGTTCAGGGTCTTCGGCGCCACGGCGGACGGCGACAAGCACTGCTGGAACCACGACGAGTTCACGGCCCTGCCCTACGACTCCGTAGTCGCCGATCTGCACTGCGTCACGAAGTTCAGCATGCTCGGCGCCGAATGGGGCGGCATCCCCGCCCGCACGATCCTGGACACCGCCCCGCCGGCACCGACGGTCACGCACGTCATGGTCTGGGCGGAGTACGGCTTCAGCGCCAACCTCCGCCTCGCCGACTTCGCCGCCGACGGCACCATCTTCGCCACCCACAAGGACGGCGAACTCCTCACCGCGGAACACGGCTTCCCGCTCCGCCTGGTCGTCCCCCACCTGTACGCCTGGAAGGGCCCGAAGTGGGTCCGGGGCGTCGAGTACATGACGGCGGACCGGCGGGGGTTCTGGGAGGAGCGGGGGTACCACAACGTGGGGGATCCCTGGCAGGAGCAGCGGTACTCGTACCAGGAGGGCCCCGGCGAGGGACCCGAACTGTGAGCCCCTTCGAGACCGTGAGCCCTCCGGGGGCTACGCGTCCCTGAGCTTCTTCAGCCGCTCCACGTCCGCCGCGTGCCCCTCCTTGCCGCCGGGCGTCTCGATGATCAGCGGTACGCCCGCGGTCGCCGGGTGGGTCATCAGGGCGCGGAACGGGTCCTCGCCGATATGACCGGAGCCGATGTTCTCGTGCCGGTCCTTGTGGGCGCCGACGACGTCCTTGGAGTCGTTGGCGTGGATCAGCTTCAGCCGTCCCTCGCCGACCGTGTCCACCAGCAGGTCGAGGGTCTGGTGCATACCGCTCGGGCCGGTCAGGTCGTGCCCGGCGGCGAAGATGTGGCACGTGTCCAGGCATACGCCCAGCTTCGGATGGGCGTCCAGCGCCTCGAAGTACGGCCCGAAGTCCCAGGTCCGCGAACACAGCGAGGAACCCTGGCCGGCCGTCGACTCCAGCAGCAGGAACGGGTCGTCGTCGTGCGTCAACTCGTCCAGCAGCGGCAGCAGATGCTCCCGCACCTGGGCCAGCGCCACCGACCGCTCCCGCCCACCCGTCGCGCTCCCGGTGTGCACGACGACACCGAGCGCGCCGATCTCCCGCCCGCGCCGCAGCGAGTGCCGTAGCGAATCGACGGACTTCTCCACGGTGGCCTCGGTGTGCGAGCCGAAGTTGATCAGGTACGGGGCGTGCACGTACGCCGGGATCGAATCGGCCTCGCAGGCCGCGTGGAACTCCTCGTCCTGGCGCGGGTTCCCGACCGGGGTGGCCCAGCCGCGCGGGTTGGCGACGAAGACCTGCACGGTCTCGGCGGCCAGCTCACGGGCGTAGGACAGCCCTACGGAGTGCAGGCCGCCGGCGACCGGGACGTGGCCGCCGACCGGGTTGCGGGAGGGGAACGCGGGGGCGCTGGAAGAGGATCCGGGGGCGCTGGAAGGGGACTCGCTGCTCACGCGTCCAGGGTGTCACGCGCGCGTGCCGCCCCCGTCACCGGATGGTGATCGTGATCGTCGACCCCTTGGGGGCCTGTTCGCCCGCGTCCACGGACTGCTTCTTCACGGTGTCGCCGAACAGGCCGAGCAGGCCGCGGTCCTCCTTGACCTCGAAGCCGGACTGCTCGAGGAGCTTCGTCGCGGCATCCACGCTCGCGCCGACCACGCTCGGGACCTCGACCATCTCCCGGCCCTTGGACAGCGTCAGCGTCACCGTGTCGCCCTCGGCGGCCTGGCCGTCGCCGGCCGGGGTCTGCTGGGCGACCTGGCCCGCGTCGTACTCCGAGGTGATCTCGGTGTCGGACACCTTCACGGTGAGACCGGCCTCCTGGAGGTCCGACTTCGCGTCGTCCAGGCTCTCGCCGGTGACGTCGGGCACGTCGACCGCGCTGCCCTTGCTGACGGTCAGGGCTATCGCGGAGCCCGCGTGGCGCTCGGTACCCGCCTCCGGGTCCGTGCTGATCACGAAGCCCTTGGGGACGTCGTCGCTGAACTCCCTGGTGACCATGCCGGCCGCCAGCCCGTCCTGCTTCAGCAGGGTCTGCGCCTTGGCCAGGCGGGTGCCCGTCAGGTCGGGGACCTTCACGGTCTCCGGGCCGTCCGAGACGGTGAGGGCGACCGAGTCGTTGTCCCGGATGCGGGCGCCGGACTCCGGGTCGGTGCTGATGACCGTGCCGCGCTTCACGGTGTCGCTGTAGGCGTGGTCGACCTTCTTGACGTCGAGACCGGCCTCCTTGAGCCGCTCCTTCGCCTGCGCCTCGGTCTTCGCCAGCAGCGGCGGGACCTTGGTGAACTGCCCGGAGTTGATGTACCAGACCCCCGCCCCGACCCCGACGATCAGCAGCAGGGCGGCGACGACCGCCAGCAGCCCGCGCCGGGGCCGCCGCGTCTCGCGCCGCCGGGGCGGCAGCGGCGGCCCGCTCTCGAAGCGGCTGGTCCGGTTGAACCGGTCACCGGGCTCGTCGTCCTCGTTGACCGGCAGCGGACGCGGCACGGTCAGCGAGCGCGGGATCACACTCGTACGGTTCTCGGCGTTGGGATACTCCGAGGTCAGCGCCTGCGGCGGCACCGCGTCCAGCTGCTCGGTGCTCAGCCGCGCACGCGCCTCGCGGACCAGACCGAACAGTGCGACCGCGTCGTACGGCCGCAGGTCCGGGGTGCGCGCGGTGGCGGTGGCGACCAGCTCGTCCAGCTCGTACGCCAGCCCCGGCACGAGCGCCGAGGGCGGCGGGACGTCCTCGTGCAGGTGCTTGTAGAGCACGATCGCGGCCGAGTCCCCGTCGTGCGGCTTCTGGCCGGTGAGCATCTCGTAGAGGACGACACCGCACGCGTACACGTCGACCCGGGGGTCGGCGGTGGTGCCCTCGATCTGCTCCGGCGCGAGATACGACACCGTGCCGAGCACGGACCCCGTGGTGCTGGTCACCGTGTCCACGGACCTGACAAGCCCGAAGTCGGCGACCTTGACCCGGCCGTCGTCCCCTATGAGCACGTTCTCCGGCTTCATGTCCCGGTGCACGAACCCGGCCCGGTGCGCGGCACCGAGCGCGGCCAGCACCGGCTCCAGGATGTCGAGGGCGGCCCGCGGCTGCAGCGCCCCGCGCTCGCGCAGCACGTCCCGCAGGGTGCAGCCGGCGACGTACTCCATCGCCAGATAGACGTACGACCGGTCGGCGCCCTGGTCGAAGACCTGCACCACGTTCGGGTGCGCCAGTCGCGCCACGGACTTCGCCTCGCGGATGAACCGGTCCACGAAGTGGGCGTCGGCCGCCAGCGTCGGGTGCATCACCTTGAGCGCGAGAACCCGGTCCAGGCGGGTGTCCACGGCCCGGTAGACCGTGGCCATCCCGCCGACGGCGATCCGCGCGTCGACGCGATACCGGCCGTCGAGCAACTGCCCGACGAGAGGGTCATGAAGGGTCGTATCCACGCAGGTGAGTGTACGAGCCAAGGCTGAAAGCACGGCCTTTTCGCCCGGTTTCGAGGCGGTACTGCAGCTGAGCTGTGACGGATACCTCATGGTGGGGCGGGTGTCCGGGTCCGGCGACCAGCCATGTACTGGCAGTCGCCGACGGCGAGAAGGCCCCACGGGAAACGTCCACTTCTTGGCCGACCGTAAACGGGTGGTGCGCGGGTGGGAGACGCAACGGAAGTGCGGTACAGGGGGCCTAGAAAGCGGGCCGTTCGGGATCCAAGGCGGCGAGGCCCTCCGCAGGAGAGGACGCCGAGGCGAAATGCCGGCGGGGGATACGGCCGGCCCGGAACGCCAACCGCCCCGCCTCCACCGCGCTCCGCATCGCAGACGCCATCAGCACCGGCTCCTGCGCCCGCGTCACCGCCGACGCAAGCATCACCCCCGCACACCCCAGCTCCATCGCGAACGCCGCGTCGGACGCCGTACCCGCCCCCGCGTCCAGAATCACCGGCACACGCGCGTGCCCGGTGATCAACTGGAAGTTGTGCGGGTTGCGAATCCCGAGCCCGGAACCGATCGGCGAGCCCAGCGGCATGATCGCCGCACACCCGACATCCTCCAGCTTCCGCGCCAGCACAGGATCGTCGTTCGTGTACGGCAGCACCGTGAACCCGTCGTCGACCAACGTCTCGGCGGCGTCGAGGAGTTCGATCGGGTCCGGCAGCAACGTGCGCTCGTCGGCGATCACTTCGAGCTTGACCAGCGAGGTCCCCAGGGCCTCCCGGGCCAGCCGCGCCGTCAACACGGCCTCGCCCGCCGTGAAGCAGCCCGCGGTGTTGGGCAGCACCCGGATCCCGAGCCGCTCCAGCACGGACAGCACCGAGCCGTGCACGGAAGCGTTTACGCGCCGCATCGCGACCGTCGTGAGTTCCGTACCGGAGGCCACCAGCGCGCGCTCCAGGACGTCGAGGCTGGGGGCGCCCCCGGTGCCCATGATCAGCCGGGACGTGAAGGACGTACCACCGAGGACGAAGGGGTCGTCGGCCATGGGTCAGCCTCCTTGGACGGCGGTGAGGACCTCGACGCGGTCTCCCTCGGAGAGGGAGGTCGATGTCCACTCCGCGCGCGGGACGACGGTTTCGTTGAGGGCGGCGGCCACTCCGGAGGGGGCCGGGGTGAGGGACCGTACAAGCACATCGAGAGGCGTACCCGGAGCGATCTCCTGGTGCTCGCCGTTGACGGAGATGTTCATGCGGGCTGCTCCACGAGGTGCGTGCGGGCGAACCGCTTCGGGGTGAACGGGCGTGCCTCGTCCGGCAGTTCACCGGTACTGAGCGCATGCGCCAGGGCGTCGCCGGTAACCGGCGTGAGCAGCACGCCGTTGCGGTAGTGCCCGGTGGCCAGCAGCAGTCCCGGCAGCGCGGTCGGGCCGAGCAGCGGCGCGTTGTCGGGGGACCCGGGGCGCAGTCCGGCCCGGGTCTCGGTGAGCGGCAGTTCGGTGATCCCGGGGACCAACTCGTGGGCGTCGCGCAGCAGTTCGTAGACACCGCCGGCCGTCACGGTCGTGTCCCAGCCCAGCTCCTCGCTGGTCGCGCCGACGACCAGCTCGCCGTTCTCGCGCGGCACGAGGTACACCTGGCTGCCACGGACCACGGCCCGCACGGTCCGGCTCAGGAACGGCGCGTAGCGCTCCGGCACGGTCAGCCGCAGCACCTGCCCCTTCACGGGCCGTACGGGCGGCAGGACGTCGTCAGGGACCCCCTCCAGCTGCCCGCTGAGGCTGCCGGCGGCCAGTACGACCTGGTCCGCGCCCAGCGTCTCGTCCTCGCGCGTCACGACCCCTGTGGCGCGGTCCCGCGCGACCGTGAGGCGCTCGGCCCACGTCCGGTGGAAGACGACCCCGGCGCGCTCGCAGGCGGCCACCAGCGCGCCCGCCAGCCGCCTCGGGTCGACCTGGTGGTCCCCGTCGACCCGGAGCCCTCCACGCACGCCCGGCGCGAGCATCGGCTCCAGGCGCCGGCACTCGCGCCCCGACAGCCACTCCGAGTCCAGCCCCGACTGGTGCTGCAGGGCGTGCAGTTCACGCAGATGGGCACGGTCGTCGGCGTCCAGGGCGACGGCGAGCGTGCCGCAGCGGCGGTAGCCGAGGTCGAGGCCGGTGAGGTCGGTCAGCTCGGCCGCGAAGTCCGGGTAGCGGTGCGCCGAGGCGAGGTTGAGGGCGAGCAGGGTCTGTTCGCCGTAGTGGAGTTCGGTGACGGCGGCCAGCATCCCGGCGGCCACCTGGGCGGCCCCGCCACCCGGCTCCGGGTCCAACACGGCCGTGGAGAAGCCGCGTTGGGCCGCGCGCCAGGCCGTGACCAGGCCGATGATCCCGCCCCCGACGACGAGGACGTCTGAGTTACGTGCAGGCATGGGCGTCCAGCCCCTCCCTTCGCCGGCATGACCCGGATCAGGTTCGTACGGTCGGAGGCCGCCAGCCTCCCTCTCAGCCCGGTACGTCCGGACTCCCGCGAGTGCTTTACCTTGACCACCCTAGCCCGCTGTCACTGTCCCAGTAAGGGAGCCTCTGTCCATGGCCCGCTCGCTCGACGGTCTCGTCCTCGCCCCGGTCGCGGACCAGGCCCCAGGTCAGGTCAGTACGCGCACGCGGTTCACCTACCACGAGCAGGACGGCGAGATCTGGGCCGAGTACGAGGGCGGCGACGTCGTACGGGGGCGTCTCGTCGGCACGCGCGCGGGGGACCGGATCGACTTCCGGTACGTGCAGTTGAAGACCGACGGGACGACGTCCTCCGGGCACTGCGTTTCGGATGTGGTCGAGCTGCCCGACGGCCGCATTCGCCTCGACGAGTCCTGGGAGTGGGAGTCCCAGGAGGGAAACGGGACCAGCATTGTGGAACAGGTCACCTGACGCGCCCGCTGACTGACAAATTGTCAGGTGTCTATGGTGATCGAGTGAGCGAGCAGACGCGGGACCAGGGCACGGTGGCAGGGCGGCGCGTGGTCGTCGTCGGCGCGGGCATGGCCGGGGTGCAGACCGCGGTCGCGCTACGGGAGCAGGGCTTCACCGGCACCGTCACCCTGATCGGCGCGGAACCCCATCAGCCGTACGACCGGCCCCCGCTCTCCAAGGCGGTCCTGCTCGGCAAGGCCGAGGGCTCCGCCTTCGACGTCGACTTCGAGGCGCTCGGCATCGAGGTGCAGTTGGGGCGCGAGGTGGTGGGCGTGCGCCCCGCCGACCACGAACTGGACACCGCCGAGGGCCCGGTGCCCTACGACGTCCTCGTGCTCGCCACCGGTGCCGAACCGATCCGGCTGCCGGGCGCCGACGGCATCCCCGGGGTGCATCTGCTGCGCACCCTGGACGACGCCGAGCGGCTGCGCCCGGTGCTCGCCCGGCAGCACGACATCGTGGTGGTCGGCGCGGGCTGGATCGGCGCCGAGTTCGCCACGGCCGCGCGCGAGGCGGGCTGCGCGGTGACCGTCGTAGAAGCGGCGGACCGGCCGCTCGCGGGGGCGCTGCCCGCCGAGGTGGCCGCGCCGATGGCAGCCTGGTACGCCGCCGCCGGAGCCACCCTGCGGACGCACGCACGCGTGGCGCACGTCGAACCCGGCGAGGTCGTCCTCGACGACGGCTCACGGCTGCCCGCGGGTGCCGTCGTGGTCGGCATCGGCGCCCGCCCCGCCACCGCCTGGCTGGCGGGCTCGGGCATCGAACTGGGCGCGCACCGCGAGGTCCTGGCCGACGCCGGGCTGCGCACCTCGGTGCCGGACGTCTACGCGGTCGGCGACTGCGCCTCCTTCCCTTCGGGAAGGTATGGCGAGCGACTCCTGGTCCACCACTGGGACAACGCCCTCCAGGGGCCGCGCACGGTCGCCGCGAACATCGTGGGGGAGAGCCCGGCGGTGTACGACCCGGTGCCGTACTTCTGGTCGGAGCAGTTCGGCCGGTTCGTCCAGTACGCCGGTCACCACGCGTCCGCCGACACCACCCTGTGGCGCGGGGACCCGGCCACCCCGGCGTGGAGCGTCTGCTGGCTGCGCGGGGACCGTCTGGTGGCCCTCCTGGCGGTCGGCCGACCCCGTGACCTGGCCCAGGGCCGCCGCCTGATCGAGTCGGCCACGCCGATGGATCACACGCTGCTGGTGGATGCTTCTCTCCCGATGAAGGCCGCTATCGCCTAGTTCGTACCCCCGGGTCGGACCGGCCCGGCTTCCGACTGTCAGTCCGGGATGGCACGCTGTTTACGTGACCGAGATTGACGCAAAGATCGATGCTCTCGTCCCCGCCTGGCTCACGCTGCCCGACATCGCAGAGTTGCTCGATGTCGAGGTGACACGCGTGCGGCAGCTGGTCAAGGACGGCCAAGTCATCGCCGTACGCCGTGGTGAGAACCGCGCGCTGCACGTCCCCGCCGCCTTCATCGACGGGGCCGAGCAGAAGGTCGTCAAGGGCCTCACGGGGACCCTGACGCTCCTGCGGGACGACGGCTTCTCCGACGAAGAGATGCTCGAGTGGCTCTTCACCCCCGACCCCAGCCTGCCCGGCACCCCCGCGCAGGCCCTGAGCGAGAATCGCGGCACGGAGGTGAAGCGCCGCGCCCAGGCGCTCGCCGTCTGACCCGCACGACCTACCGGTGCACGGGCCGCGGTGACACGAGGGCCTGCCTGAGAGGGCCCTGCCCGCGGCCCGTGCGCGACACCACCACACGACCAGCAGGACAACGGGGGACACATCCATGCCCGACACCGCCGCAGCAGCCGCCCGCGCGGAACTCGCCGACGCCCGGGTCTACCTCTGCACGGACGCCCGCCGGCGCCAGGGCGACCTCCCGGAGTTCCTGGACGCGGTCCTGGCCGGCGGGGTCGACATCGTGCAGCTGCGCGACAAGGGCATGGAGGCCGCCGAGGAGCTGGAGCACCTCCAGGTGTTCGCCGACGCCTGCGCCCGGCACGGCAGACTCCTCGCGGTCAACGACCGCGCGGACGTCGCCCACGCCGCCGGAGCCGACGTACTGCACCTGGGCCAGGGCGACCTCCCGGTTCCCGCGGCCCGCGCGATCCTCGGCGAGGACATCCTGATCGGCCGCTCCACGCACGCCGAGTCCGAAGCGGCCGCGGCCGCCGTCCAGGAGGGCGTGGACTACTTCTGCACGGGCCCGTGCTGGCCCACCCCCACCAAGCCCGGCCGCCACGCCCCCGGCCTCGACCTGGTCCGGTACACGGCCGCCCTGGGCACCGACCGCCCGTGGTTCGCCATCGGCGGCATCGACCTCGGCACCCTCGACGAGGTCCTCGAAGCGGGCGCCCGCCGCGTCGTCGTCGTACGGGCGATCACCGAGGCCGACGATCCGGGCGCGGCGGCGGCGGAGTTCGCGAAGCGGCTGCGGCAGCTCTGAGGCTCTGACGGGCGTCCAGGAAGTCGCGCTGTTGTCCGATGGGTGGACAAGAGGGCGACAAACCCGGCAAATTCCCACTTCCGGTTGGGTGACCGCCGCCCCCTGACTAACCTGCGGGTATGGCCTTCGGAACCGCATCGACCAGGACTGATCGCGCACGCACCGTGCGGGACATGCTCGCGACCGGCAAAGCGACGTACTCCTTCGAGTTCTCCGCGCCGAAGACCCCCAAGGGCGAGCGGAACCTGTGGAGCGCGTTGCGGCGGGTCGAGGCGGTCGCCCCCGACTTCGTCTCGGTGACCTACGGCGCCGGCGGCTCCACGCGCGCGGGCACCGTCAGGGAGACCGAGCAGATCGTCGCCGACACCACGCTCACCCCGGTCGCCCACCTCACCGCGGTCAACCACTCCGTCGCCGAACTGCGCAACATCATCGGCCAGTACGCCGACGCGGGCATCCGCAACATCCTCGCCGTGCGCGGCGACCCGCCCGGCGACCCGATGGCCGACTGGGTGGCGCACCCGGAGGGGCTGACGTACGCGGCCGAACTGGTGCGGCTCATCAAGGAGTCGGGTGATTTCTGCGTCGGCGTCGCCGCCTTCCCGGAGATGCACCCGCGCTCCCCGGACTGGGACACGGACGTCGCGCACTTCGTCGACAAGTGCCGGGCCGGCGCCGACTACGCGATCACCCAGATGTTCTTCGAACCCGAGTCGTATCTGAGGTTGCGCGACCGTGTCGGGGCCGCGGGCTGCGCGACCCCGGTCATCCCCGAGGTCATGCCGGTGACCAGCGTGCGGATGCTGGAGCGGTTGCCGCAGCTCAGCAACGCCGACATCCCGGACGCCCTGAAAGAGCGAATCCTCACAGCCAAAGACGATCCGGCCGCTGTACGCTCGATCGGAATCGAGTTCGCCACCGAGTTCTGCGCCCGGCTGCTGGCCGAGGGAGTCCCCGGACTTCACTTCATCACGCTCAACAGCTCCACGGCGTCACTTGAAATCTACGAGAACTTGGGCCTGCACCACCCACCGCGGGCCTAGACCGGTCGCTCCGGAATAGGACACACTGCGTAGCGGCCACTGGGAGAGGGGCGTACATGGGCTGGACGGTCCTCTACATCGCGTTCGGCGTCGTCGCACTGTGGTTGCTCGGCGAGGTGCTGCTGCAGTACAAGGCACGCCTGCGCTGGCGGCTGCTCGCCTTCGTCGGCTTCCTGGGCGTCGTCCTCGGAGTGCTGATCCCCTCCGTCGTCGTGATCGGCCTGGGCGCCGTGGCGTTCGCGGTCGGCCAGACCTACGTCACGCTGTCGTTCCGCCGCGGCTTCGAAGCCGGTTGGGCGGTCTCCGGCCGACCGGGCGCGGGCGGCCTCAAGCGCCGTCGCGGCGAGCCCGACGAGCAGGACCCGAACCTGGACGCCTCCGGCCTCGAAGGGGCGGAGAGCGGCTTCCAGGAGTACGGCCAGGACAAGGCCGCCTTCGGCCAGGACGACGACTACGACCGCGACGACGTGTTCACCCCGAACCGCCCCGTCGCCCCCACGGCCGCCGAGACCACCTCGGTCTACGAGCCGCAGCCCCTCCCGGACGACACCGGTTCCTACGGCGTGTACAACGCCACCGCGTACGCGAACGCCACGGACCCCAACTACGAGGGCTCGGACCAGGCGTACGCGGCGGCGGCCGCGGGCCAGACCCAGGACCAGGCCTACGCGACGGGCGACCAGAACTACGGCTACGACAACAACTACGCGGGCTACGACCAGCAGCAGTACGGCTACGACACGACCGGCCAGCAGCAGTACGCGGCCTACTCCGACCCGTACATCGGCACCCAGACCTACGGCGGCACCGGTTACGACACGGGCTACGACGGTCAGCAGCAGTACCCCCAACAGGGCTACACGCAGGACCAGTACGGCAACGGCGGCTACGGCGGCGAGACCCCGGCCGGCGGGGTGTGGGTCCCGCAGCAGCGCAACGACGAGACCTACGGCGGCGAGATGCCGCCGGAGCAGCAGTACCCCTACCAGGGCGACGGCCAGCAACAGCCGCAGCAGCAGCCTCAGTCGGGCCCCGGCTACGACGAGCAGTACCGTTTCTGAAGCCTGCCGAGACCTGTCCTGCTAGGGCCCCGTCTACTGGGACGTGGGCTCCGTCTACTGGGACCCTCTGAACTGCGGCCCCTCCACGATCAGTCCGGCGACCAGCGCCCCCGACATCCCGGCGTGCGGAAGTCCGCCGCCGGGGTGGGACCAGCCGCCGACCCGGTAGAGCCCGGGCACGCGCGTGGTGTTCGCGGGATGCAGGAAACGGCCCTGCCCGGCGGCGAGCGAAGGCGCGGGCACGGCACCGAAGCGGGTGCCCGTCTCACCCTCCGTGTGCCGCGGGGTACGCACCTCGTGCCACAACAGGCGCTCCCGCAGCCCTGGTACGGCCCGTCCGGCGGCTTCCAGGAGGAAGTCCGTGTACCGCCGGACCGTGCCCTCGTCGTCCCAGTCGGCCTCGCCGGACAGCACGGCGGAGACCACCGCCGACTCGTGCTCGCCGTCGGGCGTGAGCGCGGGGTCGTCGGGGCGCAGCACCGTCACCGTGGGGCAGCGCGGCTCGTCGCCGCCGGGGGAGGCCAGGAGGTCCAACTCGGCCTCGCGGTCCGGGGCGTGGACCACCGTCCGGTGAACGGCCCCGTCCTCGCGCGGGCCGCGCAGGGCCAGCAGCAGCGTGCACCGCACCGGCCGGGACGAGTCCGCGTCGGCCCGCACATCGCCGTCCTCGTCCAGCGGACGCTCCGTCAGGGCCCGCAGCCGCGCGGGGTCGACGTCCGCCACGACATGGTCCGCGTCGACCATCGTCCCGTCGGCGAGCTCGATTCCCGCCGCCCGACCGTCCTTCTCCAGCACCCGGGTGACCTCGGCCCCGAAGACGAACTCGACCCTTCTCGCCACGCACCGCTCGTACACCGCGCGCGCCAACTCCCGTATGCCGCCCCGCACATACCAGGTGCCGAAGGCGTGCTCCATGTACGGCAGCACGGCCGCGCTCGCCGGTGCGGTCCGGGGATCGAGGCCGTAGGCGAGCGCGTGGCTCTCCAGAAGGGCCGTCAGGCGCTCGTCGCGCAGCTCCCAGGCGCCGATCTCGGCGAGGGTGCTCGCGCGCCGGGTGCGCAGGAGTTTCTTGTGCGGGACCGCCGGATAGGGCTCCTGGTCGGCCAGCACCGACCAGTTGGGCCACAGGGGCTCCTCCAGGAGGGGCCTGCGGGTGCGGTCCCAGGCCTCGCGGGCCCGGATCAGGAAGTCGCCCCAGCGCTCGCCTGCGCCGCCGCCCAGGGCCTCGTCCAGGGCCGTGACGACGCCCGCGCGGGAGGCGTTCGGCAGCGACACCTCCGTGCCGTCCGCGAAGACGTGCCGGGACGACGGGTCGACCTGGACCAGCTCGACCAGGTCCTCCAGCGGCTCCTTGCCGGTCTTGATGAACAGATCGCGGTGGACCGCGGGCACGGGCAGCAGACCGGGGCCGGTGTCGAAGGAGAACCCGTCCCGCTCGAAGCGGCGCACCGCACCGCCGTACGTCTCCGTACGCTCGTACACCGCCACCCGGTGGCCCGCGACGGCCAGCCGGGCAGCGGCCGCCATCGCGCCCATGCCGGCGCCGATCACCGCAATCCGTGCCATGCCTGCGACTTTATCGGCCGCCACTGACAGTCACGGCCGCGGGCATCACCAGGGATCTTGGTCCGGTGGCCGTCCGGGCGGGTGCCCCACCTGTGAGGCGAGCCGTTTCTCCTCCCGGCGCTGGGCTCTGCGGCGCAGGTAGCGCCGGATCCGGGAGACCAGGAAGAACAGGACCGTGAGCCCGGCCACCAGCAGCACGGCCGCGATGATCGCCGCCGCCTGGGGATGGAACATCGCGAACGAGACGATCCCGCCGACGCCGAGATCCTCCGCGAAGCTCATGATCACGTTGCTGAACGGCTCCGGCGAGGTGTTGATCGCCATCCGCGTCCCGGTCTTGACGGTATGGCTGGCCAGCGCCGACGAACCGCCGATCAGGCCCGCCACCACGTCGTTCATGGAACCGCTGTGGCCCGCGAGCACCGCCCCGACCCAGGCCCCGGCGGCCGGCCGGATCACCGTGTGCACGGAGTCCCACAGGGAGTCGAGGTAGGGGATCTTGTCGGCGACGGACTCGCACAGGAACAGGACGCCCGCTGTGATGAGGACCTCAGGGCGTTGCAGCGACTCGGGGACCGCGTCGGTCACTCCGGTCGCGCCGAAGATCCCGAGCAGCAGCACCACCGCGTACGCGTTGACGCCGCTGGCCCAGCCGCTGGTGAAGACCAGGGGGAGTACGGACACGGAGGCGATAGTAACCACTCGGCAACATGGCGTCCTGGGCCTGAGTGCGTACGGCTGAGTATCCGTACCTAGGGAGTGAGATGAGTACGCGCGCGGATGGGGCGCGACCTGCGCGAACGAGAGAGTAGGGGCACGGAAAGGGGCGCGGCTCCGGAACCGCCGACACGGGGCGGCGGAACGGGGCCCGCGCCCTTGGCCGCTCCTTCCGCCGGATTTCCGGCGGAAGCGAGGCACGGGGGAACCCTGGGACTGACCAACGGGGGTTCCAACAGGGGGAACGTACGGGGGAAGCACAAGGAGGCGCCGGTTCGAGGTGGCCCGCGGGGGACGCGGCCACAACGGACCGGCGCTTCTGCTTGTGACCTGTCGTCAGGTGTGACCTGTTGTCAGCGGCCGCCGCTGACCCGCCCCTGGAGCAGCCGGGACAGCGCCGCGTGGACGTCGTCCAGGGAGCGCTCCGGCTGGAACGACTGCCAGTCCAGGGCGGCCACCAGGACCATGCCGACCAGGGCGGCCGCCGTCAGCCGGACATCGATCTCGGGGCTGAACTCACCGCCCGCCACGCCCGCGTGCAGCACGTCCTCGATGGCCGCGTTCACCTGCTGGCGCACGACCATGAGCGTGGGCTGCCAGGAGCGGTTGGTGCGCCACAGCTCGGCCACGTAGAGCTGGGTGAAGGACGGGTAGCGGGCGATGAAGCCGAGGCCCGCGCGGATCATCGCGTCCAGGGCGTCGACCTTGCTGCCGCCGTCCCGGGCCGTCTGCTCGGCGGCCTCTCTCAGGGAGGCGGTGAGGAGGCCGACGCCGTGCCGCAGCAGCTCCTCGAAGAGAACGGACTTGCTGGCGAAGTTGTAGTAGACGGTGCCCTTCGCGACCCCGGCACGCTCGGCGATCTCGTCCACCGTGGTGGCGGAGAAGCCCTGTTCGGCGATGAGCGTGACGGCCGCCTCGTAGAGCTTCTGCCGGGTGGCCTCGCGGCGCGTGCTGCCGCCCGACGGGGTGCTGCTGCTTTCCATGGGCCTGATTGTCACAGGCCCGGTCCCCGCCTCGGGCACGGGTGCCGAGGTCCCGCGCGCGCTCACAGGCTCAGCTCCGGGTGCAGCCGGTCCAGCGTCCACACCTGGCGGCGGCGGGCCGACAGCGCGGTCAGCGCGAGCGCCCCCGCGGTGAAGGCGACGAGCACCACGCACGCGTGCCACACGGGTCCGAGGCCACCGCCCGTGATGAGCCTCCGTAGGGCCTCGACGACGTAACTCATCGGCAAGAAGGGGTGGATTGCGTTGAAGAAGCCGGGGCTGGTCTGCACCGGGTAGGTGCCGCCCGCCGACGTCAACTGGAGCATCAGCAGGGCGAGTACGAGGATCCGGCCCGCCGCCCCGAAGCGTGCGTTCAGCCACTGGACGATGGCCCCGAAGCACGCCGTCACGAGGAAGAGGAAGCCGATCGTGCCGGCCGCGCGCACCATCTCCAGGCCGATCGCCCAGTGCAGTACGGCCATCAGGGCCACCGTCTGGAGCACCCCGACCGCGACCACCGGCAGCCAGCCCGCGAGCGCGATCCGCCAGGCCGAGGCGCCGGCGGCGAGCGCGCGCCGGTTCATGGGCGCGATCAGCATGTAGGCCACCATCGCGCCCACCCACAGGGACAGCGGGATGAAGTACGGGGCGAATCCGGTGCCGTAGTTGGGCGCCTTGTGGAGGTCCTGGGAGGCCAGGTGGACCGGGTCGGACATGACCCCGGTGCGCTGGTCGCGGTCCTGCTTGTCGTAGTCCGGGATCTGCGCGGCGCCGTCGTGAAGGCCACCGGCCAGCTTCCCGGAGCCGTCGACGAGCTTGTACAGGCCGCCGCTGAGGTCCACCGCGCCGGTCTTCAGCTTGCCGACGCCGGTGTCCAGGTCGGTGGCGCCGGTGCTGGCCGTGCCGAGCCCGGCGTGCAGGGTCTTGGCGCCCGCGGCGACCTTCGAGGCACCGTCGTTCAGCTTGTCGACCTTGGCCACCGCGTCGTCGAGGTCCTCGGAGAGATGCGGGGCGTGGTCGGCGAGGGCCTGGGCCTGCGTCTGGAGCGTGGCCAGGTTCGCGTCGAGCTTCTTCAGGTCGCCGTGCTGATCGACGACCAGGGTGTTCACGTCGTCGGCGACCTTCGCCACATCGGAGGCGGCCGTAACGGCCTTCTTCAGGTCGGGGCAGGCGTCATCCTTCAGGACGACGCTTTCGCAGCGCGCCTTGTAGACCTTGTCCAGAGTGTCCGAGGCCGCGTGCGCGCCCTTGGCGGCGACCGGGGCCGTCTTCACCAGGACGTCGAGGTTGGCGCGGATCGTCTTGGCGGAATCGGCCACCAGTTGGGCGGTGTCCCCGATGGTCTTCTCGTTGTCCTTCAGGAAGGGGCCCGCCTTGTCGGCGACCCCGTTGACCGTGTCCGCGAGGGTCTGCGTCCCCGCCGCCACCTGCGCCGAGCCGTCCGCCAGGTTGCCCGCGCCCGTGTCGAGCTTCTTCAGGCCCTTGGAGAGCTTGCCACTGCCCTTCTTGGCGTCCCTCAGGCCGTCGGCGAGATCCTTGGAGCCCGCCTCGGCCGTCCCGATACCGCCCTTGAGCTTGTCGGCGCCGTCGGCCGCCTTCACGGTCTGCCCGTGGATGTCGGAGAACGACACGAAGATCCGGTCGAGGAAAGTCCGCGAGGCCTTCGTGGACGCGGCCGAGCGCACCTCGCTGAACACCGTCCGGGAGATCTGCCCGACGATGTAGTTGTTCGCGTCGTTCGTCCGCACCTGGAGCGCGCCCGTCTCCGGGGAGTCGCCCGCACTGGAGGAGACGCGTTTACTGAAGTCGGCCGGCATGGTCAACGACAGGTAGTACGTGCCGTCCTCGACGCCCTTCCGCGCGGCGGCCGCACTCACCTCGTGCCAGTCGAACGTCCCGCTGTCCCGCAGCCCCTTGGTGATGTCCTCGCCCGCGGTGACCTTCTTCCCGTCGGCACTCGCCCCCTTGTCGTCGTTGACGAGCGCCACGGGGATGCGGTCCAGGCGGCCGTACGGGTCCCAGAAGGACCACAGGTACAGGGCGCCGTAGAGCAGCGGCAGCAGCAGGAGGGCGACGAGCGCGGCGCGCGGCAGCTTCCCCCTGCCGAAGCGCTTGAGCTCAAGCGCGGCCAGTCGTGGCGTGTGCATCGGCCTTCTCCGTCCCCTCGGTGGACACCGCTACGACAGTCGTCCCGGAATCGGCGAGCGACCTCAACAAGTCCCAGATATCGGCCCGTTCGGCATCCGACAGCTTGAGATCGACGTCGTCGACCCCGAGCAGTGCCGGCCGCCCGATGAGCGCCAGCGCGATGGACAGCCGCAGCTCCTGCGGCCGTTCCAGATCCCGTACGGCGGTCCGCGCACCCTTGGGCAGCGCCTCGCGGTCGAGCCCGGCGGCGGTCAGCGCACGCTCGATCCGCAGGCCCGCCTCGACGGCCCGCTCGGAACGCGGGCGCAGCAGTCCGCGCACCGAGTCCCCGAACCGCCGTTGCAGCAGCGCCCGTTCGCGCAGATGCTCGCCGACGGTCAGTGCCGGTTCGAGGTCGGTGACCCCGGCGACATTGGCCAGCGCGCTGACCCGGCGTACGGCGGCCGCCTGCTTCGGGAGCGTCAACCCGCCCACGGCGACGGTCCCTTCGGACGCCTTCATCCGCCCGGTGAGCGCGAGCAGCAGGCTCGTACGCCCGGACCCGGACGGCCCTTCGACGGCGATCAGCGACCCGGGCCCTGCGTCCAGGGAGATCCCCCGGAACGCCCAGCCGCGCGGCCCCTCGACCCCGAAGTCCTCGGCCGTGACACCGACCCCACCCACGGTTCCCCGCCCCCTGCCCGCACAGCGAACTATTTGAACTGACTGGTCAGTGCAAAAAGTAACCCGAACCTTCGATCGAAGCAAAAGTGCAGGTCAGAACGGATTGTCAGTGCCATACCCCACGATGGGTCACATACGGCACTACCTGACTGGGCGTGCCGTCACACGACGACAGGAGGTTCGTCATGGCCAACTCGTCCGCAGCCGCCGCCCGTCGGCGCCGCGCCTCCGGCCCTGCCCCCTCACTGACCGGCCCGGCGAGCGACGTGCACCCCGTGCTCCGCCGGGCCACGGCCCCACCAGCCGCCCTCGACCTCCTCGCCCAGGCCCGCGCCGGACTGGACGAGGCAGCCGTCCTCGAGACGTCGAACGAGCGCTACGCGACAGCCCACCTGGCCGCCCTGCGCACCGCCGCCGCGGTCCTCGCCGCGCGCGTCCAGCCGGAGCCCACGGCCCGGCGCCGCGGCCGTATCCGCAGCGCCTGGGAAGTGCTCCCCGAGATAGCGCCCGAACTCACCGAGTGGAGCGCCCTGTTCGCCTCCGGCGCCCGGCGCCGCGCGCGGGCCGAGGCGGGCATCCAGGGCGCGGCGACCCGCCGGGACGCCGACGACCTCATACGCGACGTGGCGATGTTCCTGCGCCTGGTCGAGCGCATGCTCGTCCTCCAGCCGGTCCTGCCCCAGCCACGCCAGGACCCGGAGCGGCCGGGGGACCGCGCGGGGTGAGCAGCGCCCCAAAGGGGCGCGGGGCTGTGTCGATATGCGGCTCCGCCGCGTGCGCGCGACCAGCCCCCACCGGCCGGCAGGTTGATCACCGCTCCCACCAGCGGAGCGCTTCCCCGCGAGACACATGACCAGGTACGGCACCGGAGGCAATAGGGTGGAAGGCGCCTGAAGCCTTCCCCCTCCGTCCGCACCCGGGCCGGGGGAGGCAGCCCGTTCGCTCCGCCGTGCACAGGCGGTGCCGCGCCGAGGAGTCAACTGCCGTGTCGGACCCGAGCCGCCCCCGCGCCTCCCTCCGTACCGCCGTGGTCTGGGACGTCCTTCAGGACGCCCTCGACCGCCGGGTCAAGGCCACGGGGCGGGACGCGCTGGACGTCCTCGACACCGGAGGCGGCAGCGGCAACTTCGCGGTGCCCGTCGCCCGCCTCGGGCACCGCGTCACCGTCGTCGACCCCAGCCCGAACGCGCTGTTCGCACTGGAGCGCCGCGCCGCCGAGGCCGGTGTCGCCGACCGTGTGCAGGGCGTCCAGGGCGACGCGCACGGCCTCTTCGACGTGGTCGAGCGCGGCGGCTACGACGCGGTGCTGTGCCACGGCGTCCTGGAGTACGTGGACGACCCCGCCGAGGGCGTCCGCACCGTGGTGGCCGCGCTGCGCCCCGAGGGCGTCCTCAGCCTTCTCGCAGCCGGGCTCGGCGGTGCCGTGCTCGCGCGCGCCCTGGCCGGCCACTTCAAGGAGGCCCGGCAGGCCCTCGACGACCCGAACGGCCGCTGGGGCGAGGCCGATCCCGTCCCGCACCGTTTCACCGCCGAGCAGCTCGCCGCGTTCGTCGAGGGCGCGGGCCTGGACGTCGGCGCCGTGCACGGGGTGCGGGTCTTCGCCGACCTGGTGCCCGGAGTGCTCGTGGACACCGAGCCCGGCGCCCTGGACGCGCTGCTGAAGCTGGAGGCCGCGGCGGCCGAACTCCCGGCGTTCCACTCCGTGGCCACGCAGCTTCATGTGCTCGGCGAGACGCGGGGTGCCAGCGAGGCGTGAGTGGCCTCCCGCGCCGGACCCCTGATCAGGGGCTCGACAGCACATGGAGTACGCCACAGGCCCCCCGATCGGGGGCCCGGCGCCGTATGATCGAGGGAGACCGCCCGGCATGACGGGACGGCTCCTGGGGAATGGAAGCCTCAGCGAGTCGGAACGGCCATGACGGGTTCCGGTTGGCCAATTGGCGTAGAGGGGCGGGTTTCACGGGGGCGATTCCCTGCCTATCCTGAAGGGACCCCCCGGGTCGCCCCGGCGACTGCACGATGAGGAGGACTCCGTGCCGCTCTCGGAGCACGAGCAGCGAATGCTTGAGCAGATGGAGCGAGCGCTGTACGCCGAAGACCCCAAGTTCGCGACAGCGCTCGAAGGAAGCGGCCTGCGCACGTACACCCGGCGACGGGTCTACCAAGCAGTGGCCGGCTTCCTCGTAGGTATCGCGCTCCTCATCGCCGGCATGGTCACGCTGCAGATTTGGGTCAGCGTGGTGGGATTCCTCGTCATGCTGGGCTGTGCGGTTCTCGCCGTGACCGGTTGGCGCAAGGCCCCCAAGCCTGGCGAACAGCCCGCCGCAGGCGCTCCGCAGGCCCGCAGCCAGGGACGGCAGCGGCGCTCGGTGATGGATCGTATCGAGCAGCGCTGGCAGCGCCGCCGCGACGAGCAACAGGGCGGCCAGTAGCAGCACCCGGCCCCGCGCGAGCAGCACACGCGGCGCTCCTCGAAGACGAGTGAGGGGGTGACCACCGGACCGGTGGTCACCCCCTCCCGTATGCCCTAGCCCTGCTGCCCGGACGGCTTGCGCAGGGTCGGCCGCAGCGCCGCCGCCCGTGCCGTCACCGACGTCCGCCAGGCCGACAGCGCCCACACCACCCGGACGGTCGAGCGCGGGGCGACCAGTGCGCGCAGCCGCGTGGAGCGGCCGGCCGTGTCCTGGAACCCGACGACCACCCGCCGCACGTCCTGGGCGAGCCCCGCCGCGAGCTGCGGCCGGGGCGCGTACAGGACCTGCTCCACGGCGTCCGCCACCCGGTGCACCGAGGCGGCCGACGGCGGGTCGAGATGCCCGAGGTCCACGATCCGCGCCGCCGCTCTGCGCGGGGTCAGCGAATCGTCGGGCGAGATCCCGAAGTCCCAGGCGGTATCGGTCAGTTCCTCCCACACGGCCAGCGTGTGGAGGGCCGCCTCGGACTCCGTACGACCGTGCGCGCCCAGCCGTACGGACCGCATCCGGGTCCGCCACAGCATCGGCGAGAACGGGATCGTCAGCAGCAGGAGCGCGCCAAGGCCCAGCGTCACCATCTGCACGTACCACCAGGGGCCGCGCGGGTCGCCGCCCGCCGCGATCGCCGGGGCCTGGCTCGCGCAGCCGTCCAGCTTCCGCAGCTGGGCCGTGCAGCTCTCGCTCGCCGAGGGGGCCGCGGAGGGCGCCGTGCTCGTCGAGGCCGAGGGGAGGGCCGGGTCCGGGACATCGCTGCCGGGGGTGGTCGACTGGGTGTACGACGGCACCGAGCCCCGGTTGGGGGTCGGCTCGAAGCGGGTCCAGCCCACGCCCTCGAAGTACAGCTCGGGCCAGGCGTGCGCGTCCTTCAGGCCCACGGACACCGTGCCGTCCGCCTCCGGGGTGCCCGGGGCGAAGCCCACCGCGACCCGGGCCGGGATGCCCAGGGTGCGGGCCATCGCCGCCATCGCGAAGGAGAAGTGGACGCAGAAGCCCTGCTTGTCCTTCAGGAACTTGGCGATCGCGTCACGGCCGGTGCCGACGTCCACCTGGGTGTCGTACTGGAAGCCGCCGGTCACCGCGAAGTAGTCCTGGAGCTTGACCGCCTCCTCGTAGTGACTGGTCGAGCCCGCGGTGACCTTGCGGGCCGTGTCGGCCACCACCGAGGGCAGCGACTTGGGCACCTTCGTGTACTGGTTCCGCAGGGTCGCCGACGGCTCCGGTGCCGTGGCCAGCTGCTCCGCGGTCGGCTGTACGTCCAGGCTGTTGACCGTGTAGGTCGCGCCCCGCGTGTTCTGGCCGTGGTCGCCCACGACCGTCATGCCCACGGGTTCGTAGCGCCAACTGCCGTCGATGCTCACGTGGCTGGGCGGGTACGGCATCGGCAGCCAGTCCTGGGCGTACCAGTCCGCGGCCGAGATCCGGGTCTGGATCTCCGAGCGCTTGATGTCGGCGCCGAGGCCGGTCGGGGTGGGGAACTGGTTCGGCACACCCTGGATGTGCCGCTGGGACGGCTTCCAGGTGGTGCCGTCGAAGTCGTCCAGGGACACGATCCGCAGATACATGTCCGAGATGTCGTTCGTGTTGGTGCGCACGGACAGGACCTGGCGGTTCTCGTCCACGTTCAGGCTGTCGCGGAGCGAGACCAGCGGGTTGACCGCGGAGATCGTGCCGCCGCTTCCGTTGCCCGAGCCCACGCCGGTCCCGGCGGCGTCCAGCAGGCCGCCCGAGATGGTGGGCAGCGGCAGCAGGGCGATGGCCATCGCGACCGCGCCGATCCGCCGCCCGGTGCGGACCGGGGCGAGCGGGCCCGAGGAGTCCGAGCCAGGGGTGGTGCGCGGTGCCCCGCCGAAGACGCGGCCCCACTGCGCGAGCCGGTCCCGGCCCTCGGCCAGCAGCAGCATCAGGTAGCCGGCGGCGGCGAGCAGGAACCACAGCCAGCTGACACTGCTCTCGGACAGTCCGGCGGCGACCGAGTACAGCGCGAGCAGCGGCAGTCCGGCCGGGGCCGCGCTGCGGAAGGTGACGGCCAGGGTGTCCACCGCGAGACCGATCACCAGGACACCGCCGATGAGCATGAGGCGGATGCCGTCGTGCAGCGGTGCCGGGATCGCGTACCGGGAGACGTCGTCGGAGCCCTCCCGCAGCAGGTCCGCGAAGTGCTGGAAGGCCTCGGGACCCGGGACGAACCCGGCGAGGGCCTGCGCGTGCGCGAAGACCAGGGTCAGCATCAGCAGCGTGACCAGGGCCTGCGCCGCGACGGTCAGCGGCCTGGCCAGCGGCACCCGGCGGGTCGCCGCGCCGACGCCGGTCTGGATCGCCAGCATGAAGGCGGCCTGGATGATCCAGGTCGCCGGGGAGACCAGGGGCAGCATCGCGCAGGACGCCAGCAGTGTGGCCACCCAGGCGCAGATCGCCAGTCGTGCGCGCCCGCTCATGCCCATCCCTCCCCGAGGCCGGTCGCGGTGATGCCGTTGCGCTCCCGGTCGGCCTGTTGCCACAGATCGGTCAGGGACGCGCCGCGCGGCACGCCCACAGCGGTCCAGCCCGCGTCGCGCAGCATCCGCAGCCGCTCCTCGGGCTCGTCCCCGGGACCGGGGACGTCGGTCGACTCACGCACCCAGCCGTCGCTGTCCAGCACGAAGGCGAGGGCGCCCCCGCTGCGCTGGCGCATCCGCGCGACCACCGCGGCCTGTTCCTCGTCCAGGTCGCCGAAGAAGGCCACCAGCAGCCCTTCGTTCCCGCTGCGCAGGACGTCGTAGGCGCGGGACAGGCCCGAGCCGTCCGAGTGGTCGATCACCGCGAGGGTGTCCATCATCAGCCCGGCCGCGTCCGCCGACTCCTGGCTCGCGCCCGCGAACCCGTCGGCGTCCTGGCCCGGCACCGAGTTGCCGGTGTCGCTCAACAGCCGTACGGAGAAGCCCCGTTCCAGCATGTGCACCAGGACGGAGGCGGCGCCGGAGACGGCCCACTCGAAGGCGGAGTCCGGGCCCTGGCCCGCGAAGGCGATGCCCCGGGTGTCGAGCAGGACCGTGCAGCGGGCGCGCTGGGGCTGCTCCTCGCGGCGCACCATCAGCTCGCCGTAGCGCGCGGTGGAGCGCCAGTGCACGCGGCGCAGGTCGTCGCCGTAGCGGTAACCGCGCGGGATCACGTCGTCCTCGCCCGCCAGGGCCAGCGAGCGGTTGCGGCCGTCGCCGTAGCCCTTGGCCTCGCCGCTGAGGCGGACCGGGGGGAGGGCCTCCACGCGCGGGATGACCGTGAGGGTGTCGAAGGTCGAGAAGGAGCGGGTCAGTTCGCACATCCCGAAGGGGTCCGTCAGGCGGAGCTGGAGCGGGCCCAGGGGGTAGCGCCCGCGCAGGTCGGAGCGGACCCGGTAGGACACCTCGCGCCGGCCGCCCGCCTCGACCCGGTCCAGCACGAAGCGGGGGCGCGGGCCGAGCACGTACGGCACCCGGTCCTGGAGCATCAGCAGGCCCGTGGGCAGCCGCGAGACGTTGTCCATCCGGAGATGGACGCGGGCCTCGGAGCCGGCGGGCACGCGCGCGGGGGAGAGCCTGCGGCTGCCCGCGACCCGGTAGCGGGTGCGGTAGAGCACGGTCGCGCAGACCAGGGGCAGCACCGCCAGCAGCAGTCCGACCCGGAGCAGATCGCTCTGCCCCAGGACGTACGCGCAGACCGCGGCGGCGATACCGGCGGCCAGGAAGGAGCGTCCACGGGTCGTCAGCCCGGCCAGGGCCGTACGGACACCGCCCTTCTCGTCCCGGTCGGTCTCCGCCTCCCCGGTGGACATCACAGCCTCCGGGGCTGCTGCTGCCCGTACCCGCCGAGACCCAGGCCGCTCTGCGGGGTCGGCGCCGAGGGCACGGGGGTGCGCTGGAGGATCTCCTGGACGACCTGCTCCGCCGTACGACGGTTCAGCTGGGCCTGTGCGGTGGGCAGCAGGCGGTGCGCCAGGACCGCGACCGCGAGCGCCTGGATGTCGTCCGGCAGGGCGTACTCACGGCCGCTCAGGGCGGCGGAGGCCTTCGCCGCGCGCAGCAGGTGCAGCGTCGCGCGCGGGGAGGCGCCGAGTCTGAGATCGGGGTGGTTGCGCGTGGCGGAGACCAGGTCCACCGCGTACCTGCGCACCGGGTCGGCGACATGGACGCCCCGGACCGCCTCGACCAGCTTGACGATGTCGTGCGCGTGGGCCACGGGCTGGAGGTCGTCCAGCGGGCTGACCCCGCCGTGGATGTCCAGCATCTGCAGCTCGGCCTCCGCGCTGGGATAGCCGATGGAGACCCGGGCCATGAAACGGTCGCGCTGCGCCTCGGGCAGCGGATAGGTGCCCTCCATCTCGACCGGGTTCTGCGTGGCGACCACCATGAAGGGGCTGGGGAGCTCGTAGGTCTGGCCGTCGATGGTGACCTGGCGCTCCTCCATGGACTCCAGGAGCGCGGACTGGGTCTTCGGCGAGGCGCGGTTGATCTCGTCGCCGATCACGATCTGGGCGAAGATCGCGCCCGGTTTGAACTCGAAGTCCCGCTGCTGCTGGTCCCAGATGGACACACCGGTGATGTCCGAGGGCAGCAGGTCGGGCGTGAACTGGATTCGCCGCACCGAACAGTCGATCGACCGCGCCAGCGCCTTGGCCAGCATTGTCTTGCCCACACCCGGAACGTCCTCGATCAGAAGATGTCCCTCGGCGAGCAGCACGGTCAGCGAAAGCCGTACGACCTCGGGCTTGCCCTCGATCACTCCTTCCACCGAACTGCGGACTCGCTCCACAGTGGCGGTCAGATCTGTAAGGCTCGCTCGATCGTCATAGGTCGTCACCCGGCCCTCCTCGGCCCGTTCTTTCCATGGGCCGGCGCACGCACTGCGGACCGGCCCACCCCGAAACACGGACACCGCGCGGAAAAAGTTCCGCGCGACGCCACACCCGCATTCTTGTTGCCGTTACCGGTTCGTGTCACTCGCCTGTGGACAACTGCCTTCGCTTTGTCGGGTCTTACGACCTTTTGGGCGGTCCGAGGGGCGAACTTTTCGAAGTTTCGGGGCGGGCGGGTGCGTCAGGCGGGGTCGATCTCGCGCAGCAGACCCGACTTCACGTCGAAGACGAAGCCGCGCACATCATCAGTGTGCAGCAGGAACGGCGAGGTGCGCACACGCTGCATGGACTGCCGTACGTCCTGCTCGACGTCCCGGAAGGCCTCCACCGCCCAGGCGGGGCGCTGGCCGACCTCCATCTCCAGGTCGTGCCGGAACTCCTCGGTGAGGGACTCCAGACCGCAGCCGGTGTGGTGGATGAGCACGACACTGCGGGTGCCGAGCGCCCGCTGGCTGATGGTGAGGGAGCGGATCACGTCGTCGGTGACCACACCGCCCGCGTTGCGGATGGTGTGGCAGTCGCCCAGTTCCAGGCCGAGCGCGGCGTGCAGGTCGAGACGGGCGTCCATGCAGGCGACCACGGCCACCTGCAGAACGGGACGGGCGTCCATCCCGGGATCGGTGAAGGCGGCGGCGTACCGCCCGTTGGCCTCGACGAGGCGGTCCGTCACGGTCCCGCCGTCGGTTATGGCGCCTTCGGACTCTGTGGGTACGGATGCGGAGGTCGTCATACCTATGACGGTACTGGTCACCGGCGGTGCGGTCTTGGTGCGGGACGGGAAAAAGAGCGTCATTGCGTCCTCTTGTGAGGTAACCCACACGGGTGGCGGGGGTGCGCCCGTCCGGGTGATTCTTCCCGTTTTGACGCTTCGCACGCACCCGGGCCCGCGACGCGCAGGCCGGTTGATTGACCGTGAGACAGCGTGGACTAAAGTTGCGCGAGCCGGGAGGCGAGGCTCTCCCTGCTGGACTTTTCCCGGAGACGCCGGCGACTTTCCGGATTCTCCCCACGTGCGCGGCGCGTACGTACGGCTCGGCCTCCTCCCGCTCCCGGTCGGCTGACGCTTTCGGCGCCGGCAGGCTTCCCCTTCAACAGCGGGCGGGGACCCGGCGGTGCGTAGGGCCCGTGCCGGATCTGAGAGGGCCCCTTGAGCCAGAGTCGACACGTCCCGGTGATGCTCCAGCGGTGCCTGGACATGTTGGCCCCCGCGCTGGAGCGGCCGGGCGCGGTCGTCGTCGACTGCACCCTCGGCCTCGGCGGGCACAGCGAGGCCCTGCTGACCCAGTTCCCCGAGGCCCGCCTCGTCGCCCTCGACCGCGACAAGGAGGCCCTGCGCCTCTCCGGCGAGCGCCTCGCCCCCTTCGGGGACAGGGCCACCCTCGTGCACGCCGTCTACGACGAACTGCCCGACGTACTGGACCGCCTGGGCATCCCGCGCGTGGAGGGCGTCCTGTTCGACCTCGGCGTCTCCTCCATGCAGCTCGACGAGGCCGACCGCGGCTTCGCCTACGCCCAGGACGCCCCCCTCGACATGCGCATGGACCAGACGACCGGCATCAGCGCCGCCGAGGTCCTCAACACCTACGCGCCCGGTGAACTCGTCCGCATCCTGCGGGCGTACGGCGAGGAGAAGCAGGCCAAGCGGATCGTCTCCGCGGTCGTCCGGGAGCGTGACAAGGAGCCGTTCAGCAACAGCGCGCGGCTCGTCGAGCTGATCCGCGACTCGCTGCCGCAGGCCGCCAAGCGCACCGGCGGCAACCCGGCCAAGCGCACCTTCCAGGCGCTGCGCATCGAGGTCAACGGCGAACTGTCCGTCCTGGAGAGCGCGATCCCCGCCGCCGTGAAGTCCCTTGCCGTGGGCGGCCGGATCGCCGTCCTGTCGTACCACTCGCTCGAAGACCGCCTGGTCAAGCAGGTGTTCGCGGCCGGCGCCGCCAACACCGCGCCTCCTGGGCTGCCTGTTGTGCCCGAGCAGTACCAGCCCCGGCTCAAGCTCCTGACGCGCGGTGCCGAACTTCCCACCGAGGAAGAGGTCGCCGAGAACCGGCGAGCGGCACCCGCGCGGCTGCGGGGGGCCGAGCGCATCAGGGAGGACATCGGGTGAGTACGTACCAAGTGAGTGCGGGGTGCGTGAGTGAGTAGGAAACCCGAACTGAGGGGCAGGGCCGCCCGTCTCGCGCGGCTCTTCCCGACCGGGCCCGCGCAGGCGAACGGGATCCAGGCGGCCCGTACCCCGTTCGTCCTCCTTGTCGTCCTCCTCCTGGGCGGCGGCCTGATCGCGCTGCTCGTGCTGAACTCCGCGCTCAGCGAAGGGCAGTTCAAGCTGGACGACCTCCAGAAGCAGACGAAGAGCCTCACCGACGAGGAGCAGGCGCTCCAGCGGGACGTCGACGCGTACTCCGCCCCCGACGCCCTCCAGCGCCGCGCCCACGAGCTGGGCATGGTGCCCGGCGGGGACCCCGCCTTCCTCGACCCGAACGGCACCGTGAAGGGTGTCCCGGAACAGGCCGCCGCGAAGACCGTGAGCACACCGGCGGTCCTCGCCCCCGAAGCACTCGTCAGCAGGCCGAGCCCGAGCCCCAGTTCGAGCCCGGCCCCCACGGCCGCCGTACCGGCACCGGCCCCCGCGGCCACCCCGGTCGCGACCCGGACCGCTACAACCCATACCTCCACCGCGCAGTCATCCACAGCACAGTCCTCCACCCCGACAATCCCCGGCAGGTGACGGAAGTGTCCGACAGGGAACCGCCGCGCCGCCGAGTGCCAGGACCGGCCAGGCCCGAACGCCCCGAGGGCGGTAACGCCCCCCGGCGCCGCCCCGGGCCCGGTGCCCGCCCGGCCCGCCGCCCGGCATCTCCTCCGCCCTCGGCTCGCCCGGCGGGCCCCCGCTCCCTCCGGCTCGGCAGCCCGCGCCCCCGGCTGCGCATGATCAGCCTCGCGCTGACCCTCGTCCTGATCGCGTTCGTCGTACGACTGCTCCAGGTGCAGGCCGTCGACGCGAGCGCGTACGCCGCCAAGGCCGCGCAGAACCGGTACGTCGACTACGTCCTGGCCGCCGAGCGCGGTGAGATCACCGACCGTTCCGGGGTGGCGCTGGCGACCAGCGTGGACGCGTACACGATCACCGCCGACCCGACGCTGTTCACCCGCAAGCAGCTGAAGATCGACGACGGGCCCGAGCAGGCGGCCGCCCTCCTCGCCCCGATCCTCGGCGTGGACCAGGCCTCCCTCGTCAAGAAGCTCAGGCCCGCGAACAAGAACCTGCGCTACGTGGTGCTCGCCAACCGGCAGACCCCGCAGGTCTGGAAGCAGATCAAGGACCTGAAGAGCGCGCTGAACACGAAGGCCTCGACCGACCCGACCACGGTCAATGTCATCGCCGGTGTCCTCGCCGTCCCCACCACCAAGCGCGTGTACCCGAACGGCGATCTCGCCGCCGGGATACTGGGCTGGGTCAACGCCGACGGCAAGGGCGGCGGCGGGGTCGAGCAGCAGCTGAACAAGGACCTCACCGGCAAGGACGGCAAGGTCCGCTACGCCCAGTCCGGCGGTCTCCAGGTGCCCACCGCGGGCTCCACGGAGACACCGGCGGTGCCCGGTTCCGACGTGGAGCTGACGATCGACCGCGACATCCAGTGGGCCGCGCAGAACGCCATCACCGAGCAGGTCAAGAAGTCCAAGGCGGACCGCGGGTACGTGATAGTGCAGGACACTCGCACCGGCGAGATCCTCGCCATGGCCAACGCGCCCGGCTTCGACCCGAACGACCTCGCGCAGGCCAACGCGGCCTCCCTGGGCAACGCGGCCGTCCAGGACGCCTACGAACCCGGCTCCACCGCCAAGGTCATGACGATGGCCGCCGTGCTCCAGGAGAACGCGGCCACCCCGCTGACGCATGTCGTCGTGCCGAACCGGCTGCACCGGGGCGACCGGCTCTTCCAGGACGACGTGGACCACGCGACCTGGAACCTCACCCTCAACGGCGTGCTCGCCAAGTCCAGCAACATCGGGACCATCGAGGCGGCCGGCCAGCTCGGCAAGACCCAGCCCGAGGCCAACCAGGTCCTGTACTCGTATCTGCGCAAGTTCGGCATCGGCAGCTACAGCGGGCTGAACTTCCCCGGCGAGACCAAGGGCATCCTCGCGCCCGCCGACAAGTGGTCGACCTCGCAGCAGTACACGATTCCTTTCGGCCAGGGCATGTCCCTCAACGCACTCCAGGCGGCCTCCGTGTACTCGACGGTCGCCAACGGCGGAGTCCGCGTCGAGCCCACCCTGGTGCGCGGCACGAAGGGGCCCGACGGCCGCTTCACGCCCGCGGCGACGCCCAAGAAGACCCGGGTCATCAGTGCGAAGACGGCGAAGACCCTCGCCCAGATGCTGGAGTCCGTGGTGGACGACGAGCAGGGCACGGGCGGTAAGGCCGCGATTCCCGGGTACCGGGTCGCGGGCAAGACCGGCACCGCCAACCGCGTGGATCCGGCCACCGGCAAGTACAAGGGCTACACCTCGTCGTTCGCCGGGTTCGCGCCCGCCGACAACCCCCGCATCACCGTCTACTGCGCGATCCAGAACGCCACCAGCGGAAGCTACTTCGGCGGTCAGATCTGCGGACCGATCTACA
Organism: Streptomyces sp. NRRL F-525; assembly: GCF_000716605.1. GTDB lineage: Bacteria > Actinomycetota > Actinomycetes > Streptomycetales > Streptomycetaceae > Streptomyces. The sequence goes on from NZ_JNXE01000028.1 coordinate 69,775, forward strand.
AGCAGGTGATGGAGTTCGCCCTCAAGACCCTCCAGGTCCCGCCCACCGGGGCGAAGGCCGCGAATCTGCCCGTGACCTTCACGCCCTGATCAGCGCAACAGCCAGGAACCGATCCGTGACCATGATCACCTCTCAGTCCGGGAACCAGGGCCAGCAGGACAGCAGGCCCCGCCCCTCACTTCGCTCCGGGGCGGGTGCGCCCGGTACGCTCACCGCCGTGCCACCCGCCGATCAGTCCCAAACCCCCCAGAAGGGCGCATCCGTGACCTACCCGGGGCCGCCCAGGCCGGCGCGGATCTCCGCCACACCCCTCGCGGAACTCGCCGACGAACTGGGCGCCGCCGAGCCGGTGCCGACCGCCGAGATCACGGGCATCACCCATGACTCGCGCGCCGTCCGCCCCGGCGACCTGTACGCCGCGCTGCCCGGCGCCCGCCTGCACGGCGCCGACTTCGTCACGCAGGCGGCAGGCCTCGGCGCCGCAGCCGTCCTGACGGACCCGGCCGGCGCCGACCGCGCGGCCGCGACAGGCCTGCCCGTACTGGTCGTAGAGGACCCGCGCGGGCAGATGGGCGAGCTGGCGGCGACCATCTACGGCCACCCCGGCCGCGATCTGCTCCAGATCGGCATCACCGGGACGTCCGGCAAGACCACCACCGCGTACCTGGTGGAGGGCGGCCTGAAAACGGTCCGGTCCACCGGTCTGATCGGCACGGTCGAGACGCGCATCGGCGACGAGCGCATCAAGTCGGAGCGCACGACCCCCGAAGCCACCGATCTCCAGGCCCTGTTCGCGGTCATGCTGGAGCGCGGGGTCGACGCGGTCGCGATGGAGGTCTCCAGCCACGCGCTTGTCCTCGGCCGGGTCGACGCCTGCATCTTCGACATCGCGGTCTTCACCAACCTCAGCCCGGAACACATGGAGTTCCACACGGGCATGGAGGACTACTTCCAGGCCAAGGCCCAGCTGTTCACCCCGCTGCGCAGCCGCCAGGGCGTGGTCAACCTCGACGACGCGTACGGCCGCAGGCTCGCCGCCGAGGCCACGGTCCCCGTGGTCACCTACTCCGCCGAGGGCCACCCGGACGCCGACTGGCGCGCCGAGGACGTCGAAGTCGGCCCGATGGACTCGACGTTCACCGCGGTCGGCCCCAAGGGCGAGCTGATCACGGCCCGTTCACCGCTCGCCGGCTCCTTCAACGTGGCCAACACCCTCGCCGCGATCGCCGCCCTGGCCACCGCGGGCCTCGACCCGCAGCTCGCCGCCGACGGCATCGCCGCGGTGCCGGGCGTGCCGGGCCGCCTGGAGCGCGTGGACGCCGGCCAGCCGTATCTCGCGGTCGTCGACTACGCCCACAAGACGGACGCCGTCGAATCGGTCCTGCGCGCGCTGCGCAAGGTCACCGAGGGCAAGGTGCACGTCGTGCTCGGCTGCGGCGGGGACCGGGACAAGACCAAGCGCGAGCCGATGGGCGCCGCTGTCGCCCGGCTCGCCGACACCGCCGTACTGACCTCCGACAACCCCCGCTCCGAGGACCCCCTCGCGATCCTCGCGACCATGCTCCAGGGGGCCGCGTCGGTGCCCGCGCACGAGCGTGGCGAGGTCCAGGTCTTCGAGGACCGGGCCGCCGCCATCGCCGCCGCCGTCGCCCGCGCACAGCCGGGCGACACCGTGCTGGTCGCGGGCAAGGGCCACGAGCAGGGCCAGGACATCGCCGGAGTGGTCCGTCCCTTCGACGACCGCCAGGTGCTTCGCGAAGCTATCCAGAAGACCCAGGGATGAACTTGTGATCGCCCTCTCCCTCGCCGAGATCGCAGAAGTCGTCGGCGGGCAGACGCACGACATACCGGATCCGTCCGTCCAGGTCACCGGTTCGGTGGTCCGCGACTCCCGGGAAGTGGAACCCGGCAGCCTCTTCGTCGCCTTCGTCGGCGAGCACGTCGACGGCCACGACTTCGCGGAAGCGGTCGTCGAGGCGGGCGCGGTGGCCCTGTTGGCGTCCCGCCCGGTCGGCGTCCCCGCGATCGTCGTGGACGACGTCCAGAGCGCCCTGGGCGCCCTCGCCCGTCATGTCGTACGACGGCTCGGCGCGACCCTCGTGGCCCTCACCGGCTCGGCGGGCAAGACCAGCACCAAGGACCTCATCGCGCAGGTGCTCGCGCGCAAGGCGCCCACGGTGTTCACGCCGGGATCGTTGAACAATGAGATCGGGCTGCCGCTGACCGCGCTGAGCGCCACCGCCGAGACAAGGTTCCTCGTCCTGGAGATGGGCGCCCGCGGCATCGGTCACATCCGCTACCTCGCGGATCTGACGCCTCCGAAGATCGGCCTCGTCCTCAACGTCGGCACCGCCCACATCGGCGAGTTCGGCGGCCGGGAGCAGATCGCACAGGCAAAGGGTGAACTCGTAGAAGCCCTCCCTTCAGTTGAAGAAGGCGGCGTCGCGGTCCTCAACGCGGACGATCCGCTCGTACGGGCCATGGCGTCCCGTACGCAGGCGAAGGTGATCCTTTTCGGAGAGTCCGGCGAAGCGGACGTACGGGCCGAGAACGTGAGACTCACGGACAGCGGACAGCCCGCCTTCAGCCTTCACACACCCTCCGGGTGCAGCGAAGTGACCATGCGCCTGTACGGTGAGCACCACGTGTCGAACGCGCTCGCCGCGGCCGCCGTCGCCCATGAGCTGGGCATGTCCGCAGACGAGATCGCCACCGCGCTCTCCGAGGCGGGCTCCCTCTCCCGCTGGCGGATGGAGGTCACCGAGCGACCGGACGGCGTGACCATCGTCAACGACGCCTACAACGCGAACCCCGAGTCCATGCGAGCCGCCTTGCGCGCGCTCGCGGCCATGGGCAGGGAACGCAGGACGTGGGCGGTGCTCGGCAAGATGGCCGAGCTCGGGGACGAGGCGCTCGCCGAGCACGACGCGGTCGGACGGCTGGCCGTCCGGCTCAATGTCGGCAAGCTCGTCGCGGTCGGGGGCAGGGAAGCGTCCTGGCTGCAACTGGGCGCATATAACGAGGGTTCGTGGGGTGAGGAGTCGGTGCACGTGTCCGACGCACAGGCGGCGGTCGACCTGTTGCGCAGCGAGTTGCGCCCGGGAGACGTCGTTCTCGTGAAGGCGTCCCGGTCGGTCGGGCTCGAGAGCGTGGCGCAGGCGCTCATCGAGACCGGTGCCGAGGGTGAGGTTGCCGCCCGATGATGAAGCAGATCCTGTTCTCAGGAGTCATCGGCCTGTTCCTGACCCTGGTGGGCACCCCGCTGCTGATCAAGCTGCTGGCCCGCAAGGGCTACGGCCAGTACATCCGTGACGACGGCCCGCGCGAGCACGCCAGCAAGCGCGGTACGCCGACGATGGGCGGTATCGCGTTCATCTTCGCGACGGTCGCCGCCTACTTCCTGTCCAAGGTCATCACCGGTTACACGCCGACCTATTCGGGTCTGCTGGTGCTCGGTCTGATGGTGGGCATGGGCCTGGTCGGCTTCCTGGACGACTACATCAAGATCGTCAAGCGCCGTTCGCTGGGCCTGCGGGCCAAGGCGAAGATGGCCGGCCAGCTGATCGTCGGCATCAGCTTCGCGGTGCTCGCCCTGCAGTTCAAGGACGCCAGCGGCAACACCCCGGCCTCGACGAAGCTGTCCTTCATCACGGACTTCGGGTGGAACATCGGCCCGATCCTGTTCGTGATCTGGGCGCTGTTCATGATCCTCGCGATGTCGAACGGCGTGAACCTGACGGACGGTCTGGACGGCCTGGCCACCGGCGCCTCGGTGCTGGTCTTCGGCGCCTACACCTTCATCGGTGTCTGGCAGTTCCAGGAGTCCTGCGCCAACGCGCAGACCCTGACCAACCCGAACGCCTGCTTCGAGGTGCGCGATCCGCTCGACCTCGCGGTCATCGCCTCCGCGCTGATGGGTGCCTGCCTGGGCTTCCTGTGGTGGAACACCTCACCGGCCAAGATCTTCATGGGGGACACCGGTTCGCTGGCCCTCGGCGGTGTGCTGACGGGTCTGGCGATCCTCTCCCGCACCGAGCTGCTGGTCGCCATCATGGGTGGTCTGTTCGTCCTCATCACGATGTCGGTGGTCATCCAGGTCGGCTCGTTCAAGCTCACCGGCAAGCGGGTCTTCCGCATGGCTCCGCTCCAGCACCACTTCGAACTCAAGGGCTGGTCCGAAGTGCTCGTGGTGGTCCGTTTCTGGATCATCCAGGGCATCTGCGTGATCGTCGGCCTGGGCCTCTTCTACGCGGGATGGGCAGCGGAAAAGTGACCGACGGTCAGGGTCCCTCCTTCGAGGGCAAGCACGTCACCGTCGCCGGGCTCGGTGTCTCCGGCATCCCGGCGGCCAAGGTCCTGCACGGCCTCGGCGCGCTCGTCACAGTCGTGAACGACGGCGACGACGAGCGCTCCCGGGCCCAGGCGGCCGACCTGGAGGCGCTCGGCATCACCGTGCGCCTCGGCGACGGGGCGACCCTGCCCGACGGCACCGGACTGATCGTCACCACCCCCGGCTGGCAGCCCGACAAGCCGCTGTTCACGGCGGCGCGTGAGGCGGGTGTTCCGGTGTGGGGGGACGTGGAGCTGGCCTGGCGCCTGCGCGGCCCCGGGGCGGCCCCCTGGCTGGCCGTCACCGGCACCAACGGCAAGACCACCACCGTCCAGATGCTCGCCTCGATCCTGAAGGCGGGCGGCCTGCGCACGGCGGCGGTCGGCAACATCGGCGTCTCGGTCCTGGACGCCGTACTCGGGGACGAGCGGTACGACGTCCTCGCCGTGGAACTGTCGAGCTATCAGCTGCACTGGGCGCCCTCGCTGCGCGCCCACTCCGCCGCCGTTCTCAACCTGGCGCCCGATCACCTCGACTGGCACGGCTCGATGGAGGCGTACGCCGCCGACAAGGGCCGTATCTACGAAGGCAATCAGGTCGCCTGCGTCTACAACGTCGCCGACAAGGCCACCGAGGAACTCGTCCGCGAGGCCGACGTGGAGGAGGGGTGCCGGGCGATCGGCTTCACCCTCGGCAGTCCCGCGCCGTCCCAACTCGGCGTCGTGGACGGCATTCTGGTGGACCGTGCCTTCGTCGAGGACCGGCAGAAGAACGCGCAGGAACTCGCCGAGGTGTCGGACGTCAATCCGCCCGCCCCGCACAACATCGCCAACGCCCTTGCCGCCGCCGCCCTCGCGCGCGCCTTCGGGGTGCCCGCCAAGGCCGTACGGGACGGGCTGCGGGTCTTCACGCCCGACGCGCACCGCATCGCGCACGTGGCCGATGTGGACGGCGTCGCGTACATCGACGACTCCAAGGCCACCAACACCCATGCGGCGGAAGCCTCGTTGGCGGCCTACGAGTCGATCGTGTGGATCGCGGGCGGCCTCGCCAAGGGCGCGACCTTCGACGAACTCGTCGCCAAGTCGGCGAAGCACCTTCGGGGTGTGGTGCTGATCGGCGCCGATCGCGCGCTGATCCGCGAAGCCCTCGCGCGACACGCGCCGGAAGTACCCGTCGTCGACCTCGACCGGACCGACACTGGGGCGATGCTCGCGGCTGTCCAGGAGGCACAGCGGCTCGCCGCCGCCGGCGACACGGTGCTGCTCGCCCCGGCCTGCGCCTCCATGGACATGTTCGCCAACTACAACAAGCGCGGTGACGCGTTCGCCACGGCGGTTCGCGAACTCGGCGCCTGACCGACGCAAGCGGAGGCGCTGATGCCCAGTAGCCGTACCGGCCGGCCGCCCGTGCAGCAGCGGACCCCCAGACGTCCCGCCGCCGCCAGGACCGTCCGCGACAACCCCGTCCGACGGCTGTACGCCAACGCCCGCCGGGCCTGGGACCGCCCGCTGACGGCCTATTACCTGATCGCCGGCGGCAGTGTGCTGATCACCGTGCTGGGTCTGGTGATGGTCTACTCGGCGTCCCAGATCACCGCGCTCCAACTCTCGCTGCCCGGCTCGTATTTCTTCCGCAAACAGTTCCTCGCGGCCTGTATCGGCGGGGTCTTGGCGCTCGCCGCCTCGCGGATGCCGGTCAAACTCCACCGGGCGCTGGCCTATCCGATCCTCGCGGGCGCCGTCTTCATGATGGCGCTGGTGCAGCTGCCGGGGATAGGGATGTCGGTCAACGGCAACCGCAACTGGATCTCCCTGGGCGGCTCCTTCCAGATCCAGCCGAGCGAGTTCGGCAAGCTGGCCCTGGTCCTGTGGGGTGCCGATCTGCTCGCCCGCAAGCAGGATAAGGCGATGCTGTCCCAGTGGAAGCACATGCTGGTGCCGCTGGTGCCCGTCGCGTTCATGCTGCTCGGGCTGATCATGCTCGGCGGCGACATGGGTACGGCGATCATCCTCACCGCGATCCTGTTCGGCCTGCTGTGGCTGGCCGGCGCACCGACCCGGCTCTTCGTCGGCGTGCTGTCGATCGCGGCCGCGATCGGTGTGATCCTCATCAAGACCAGCCCCAACCGCATGGCCCGGCTCGCCTGCATCGGCGCCACCGAGCCCAAGACCGGGGTCGCCGACTGCTGGCAGGCCGTGCACGGGATCTACGCGCTCGCATCCGGCGGGATCTTCGGCTCCGGGCTCGGGGCGAGTGTGGAGAAATGGGGTCAACTCCCCGAGGCCCACACCGACTTCATCTTCGCCGTCACCGGTGAGGAACTGGGTCTGGCGGGCACACTGTCGGTGCTCGCCCTCTTCGCGGCTCTAGGCTATGCGGGTATCCGCGTGGCCGGACGCACGGAGGACCCCTTCGTGAGGTATGCCGCGGGAGGCGTGACCACCTGGATCATCGCTCAGGCGGTGATCAACATCGGTGCGGTGCTCGGCCTGCTGCCGATCGCCGGCGTCCCGCTCCCGCTGTTCTCCTACGGGGGTTCCGCCCTGCTGCCGACCATGTTCGCCATCGGGTTGCTGATCGCCTTCGCGCGCGACGACCCCGCTGCGCGGGCGGCGCTTGCGATGCGGCAACCCCGCTTTGGTAGAAAGCGGGGGGCCAGGGGTACCGGTTTTGGCCAACGGCCCCGGAGATGGAACACGATGCGACGGCGTGCCTCGGCGGCGCGTTCGTCCGGAGAGCGGTGAATTTCGGTGCATGTCGTACTCGCCGGTGGGGGGACCGCCGGCCACATCGAGCCGGCGCTCGCCCTCGCGGACGCCCTGCGCAGGCAGGACCCCACCGTGGGGATCACAGCCCTGGGCACGGAGCGCGGCCTTGAGACCCGTCTCGTACCCGAGCGGGGCTACGAACTCGCGCTGATCCCCGCCGTACCCCTGCCGCGCAAGCCCACCCCCGAACTGATCACCGTGCCGGGCCGGTTGCGCGGCACGATCAAGGCGGCCGAGCAGATCCTGGAGCGCACCAAGGCGGACTGCGTCGTCGGCTTCGGCGGCTATGTCGCGCTGCCCGGCTACCTCGCGGCCAAGCGCCTCGGGGTGCCGATCGTGATCCACGAGGCCAACGCCAGGCCCGGGTTGGCCAACAAGATCGGCTCGCGGTACGCGGCCCGGGTCGCCGTCTCGACCCCGGACAGCAAGCTGCGCGACGCCCGCTACATCGGCATCCCGCTGCGCCGCACGATCGCCACCCTGGACCGCGCGGCCGTACGGCCCGAGGCCCGGGCCGCGTTCGGGCTCGACCCGAACCTGCCGACGCTGCTGGTCTCCGGCGGCTCGCAGGGCGCCCGGCACCTGAACGAGGTGGTCGAGCGGGTCGCGCCGTACCTCCAACAGGCCGGAATCCAGATCCTGCACGCGGTCGGCCCGAAGAACGAACTGCCGCAGGTGCACCAGATGCCGGGGATGCCCCCCTACATCCCGGTACCGTACGTGGACCGGATGGACCTCGCGTACGCCGCGGCCGACATGATGCTCTGCCGCGCGGGCGCGATGACCGTCGCCGAACTCTCCGCCGTCGGACTCCCGGCCGCCTACGTCCCGCTGCCCATCGGCAACGGCGAACAGCGGCTGAACGCCCAGCCGGTGGTCAAGGCCGGCGGCGGACTCCTGGTCGACGACGCGGAACTGACGCCCGAATGGGTCCAGGGCAATGTCCTGCCCGTGCTCGCCGATCCGCACCGGCTGTACGAAATGTCGCGCGCGGCAAGCGAGTTCGGCCGCCGGGACGCCGACGACCTGCTCGTCGGCATGGTGTACGAGGCGATCGCCTCGCGGCACCGCTAGCCATATGTGAGAGAGGCAGGGGATCGTGGCCGGACCGACGACCGCCGAGCGCGGTGAACGCCAACAGGAGTCGTCCGGCCCGCCCCTTGTCCGGCGTCTGGGGCCCAGACGTCTTCGTCTGATTGTCGTACTCGCCCTCGCCGCAGTCCTGTTGGGCGCCGCCACGGTCTGGCTGCTCTACGGCTCGCAGTGGCTGCGGGTCGAGAAGGTGTCGGTCTCCGGCACGAAGATCCTGACGCCGGAACAGGTGCGCGAAGCCGCCGGCGTTCCGGTCGGCGGACCACTCGTCTCGGTCGACACCGATGCGATCGAAGCCCGACTCCGCAGGAAATTGCCCCGAATTGACACCGTTGACGTAGTCCGTTCCTGGCCTCATGGAATCGGGCTGAAAGTGACCGAACGCAGCCCGGTCCTGGTGGTGAAAAAGGGCGGAAACTTCGTCGAAGTGGACGACGAGGGCGTGCGGTTCGCCACCGTTTCCACACCCCCGAAGTCCGTCCCCACCCTCGAATTGGCGCTCTCGCAATCGAGTTCGTCCGCGGCGGGCCTGCGCCGCTTCGGCGAGGACCGCCTCGTACGCGAGGCGGTGGGCGTCGCGGGTGACATTCCGGCCGCGGTCGCACGCGTCACCCAGACCGTCAAGGTCCGTTCCTACGACGACATCTCACTGGAGTTGACCGGCGGCCGTACCGTCGCATGGGGAAGTGGCGAGAAGGGCACAGCGAAGGCGCGTACGCTCACCGCTCTCATGAAAGCAGCTTCCGGCGCCCGGCACTTCGACGTAAGTGTTCCCACCGCCCCTGCGTCAGCCGGGAGTTGACGCACATTCGCGCAGGCCAGCACCCTGGTTGGGCAGCGCTACGGCTGATCACATAGGGTGAAAAGAAAAACGGGAGGTTCGGCGTGTTCGTTGAACGTGCGCCACTTGTCGACTTAGTGTCCTGTTCAGAAGACTTCAAGGAACGGACACACTGGTAACCCTAAACTTCAACGTTAGGGTTCGGGTCGGCGCTACGGACCGTCCCATTCGGCATCCGTCGTCGGGTCGCGGAACACCGCGACCGACGACACGTAACTCGAGGCGAGAGGCCTTCGACGTGGCAGCACCGCAGAACTACCTCGCAGTCATCAAAGTCATCGGTGTCGGCGGCGGTGGTGTCAATGCCATCAACCGGATGATCGAGGTCGGTCTCAAGGGCGTCGAGTTCATCGCCATCAACACCGACGCGCAGGCGCTGTTGATGAGCGACGCCGACGTCAAACTCGACGTCGGCCGCGAACTCACCCGCGGACTCGGCGCCGGCGCCAACCCGGCCGTCGGCCGCAAGGCCGCCGAGGATCACCGCGAGGAGATCGAGGAGGTCCTCAAGGGGGCCGACATGGTCTTCGTGACGGCCGGAGAGGGCGGCGGCACCGGTACCGGCGGCGCCCCCGTCGTGGCCAACATCGCGCGCTCCCTGGGCGCCCTCACGATCGGCGTGGTCACCCGCCCGTTCACCTTCGAGGGACGGCGCCGGGCGAACCAGGCGGAGGACGGCATCGCCGAACTCCGCGAAGAGGTCGACACCCTCATCGTCATCCCGAACGACCGGCTGCTGTCCATCTCGGACCGCCAGGTCTCGGTCCTCGACGCCTTCAAGTCGGCGGACCAGGTCCTGCTCTCCGGTGTGCAGGGCATCACCGATCTCATCACCACGCCCGGCCTGATCAACCTCGACTTCGCCGACGTCAAGTCCGTGATGTCCGAGGCCGGTTCGGCCCTCATGGGCATCGGCTCGGCCCGCGGCGACGACCGCGCGGTGGCGGCCGCCGAGATGGCGATCTCCTCGCCGCTCCTCGAGGCCTCCATCGACGGCGCCCGCGGCGTCCTGCTCTCCATCTCCGGCGGCTCCGACCTCGGCCTGTTCGAGATCAACGAAGCGGCCCAACTGGTCAGCGAGGCCGCCCACCCCGAGGCCAACATCATCTTCGGCGCGGTCATCGACGACGCCCTCGGCGACGAGGTCCGGGTCACGGTCATCGCGGCCGGCTTCGACGGCGGCCAGCCGCCGACCCGCCGGGACACCAGCACGAGCGCCGGCTCGGCCCGCCGCGACGAGCCGACTCCGGTACGGCAGGAGAGCCGTCCGTCCTTCGGGTCGCTCGGCAGCGTCAAGCCGAAGGAGGAGCCGGAGCACGCTCCGGAGCCGGTCGCCGACCTCCCGGTCGCCCCGCCGGTCCCGCCGTCGCGGACCTACTCGGACAGCGCCGCCGAGGAGCTGGACGTACCGGACTTCCTGAAGTGATAGGACAGTTCGACACCGTGAGCGGCGCGCACTTCGCCTTCACCGACAGGTGGGGCGGGGTGAGCGCCGTTCCGTACGAGGAGCTCAATCTCGGCGGGGCGGTCGGGGACGACCCCGACGCGGTCCGTACCAATCGCGAACTGGCCGCCAAGTCACTGGGGTTGGACCCCGGCCTGGTGGTCTGGATGAACCAGGTGCACGGGGCCGACGTGGCGGTCGTCGAGGAGCCCTGGGGCGCCTCGGACATCCCCTCCGTCGACGCGCTCGTCACCGCCCGGCGTGGCCTCGCCCTCGCCGTGCTGACCGCCGACTGCACGCCGGTCCTGCTCGCCGACCCGGTCGCCGGGATCGCGGGCGCGGCCCACGCCGGACGCCCGGGCATGGTCGCCGGGGTCGTCCCCGCCGCCGTAGCGGCCATGGTCGAACTCGGCGCCGATCCCGCCCGGATCGTCGCCCGCACCGGACCCGCCGTCTGCGGCCGGTGCTACGAAGTGCCCGCGGACATGCGCGCCGACGTCGCCGCCGTGGAACCGGCGGCGTACGCCGAGACGAGTTGGGGCACTCCCGCGGTCGACGTGACCGCCGGCGCGCACGCGCAGCTCGACCGGCTCGGGGTGCGCGACCGGGAGCAGTCGCCGGTGTGCACCCGTGAATCGGACGACCACTTCTCGTACCGCCGCGACCGGACCACCGGGCGGCTGGCGAGCTATGTCTGGCTGGACTGACGGGACATGACGGACCGTAGGGCTGAACTCGCCGTAAATCTGGCGAAAGTCGAGGAGCGCATCGCCGCCGCCTGTGCCGCGGCCGGGCGGAAGCGTGAAGAAGTGACCCTGATCGTGGTCACCAAGACCTATCCGGCGAGTGACGTGCGGATGTTGGCGGAACTCGGAGTGCGTCAAGTCGCCGAGAACCGGGACCAGGACGCCGCCCCGAAGGCCGCCGAATGTGCGGATCTGGCGCTGAGTTGGCACTTCGTGGGTCAGTTGCAGACCAACAAGGTGCGATCCGTGGTCGGTTACGCCGATGTCGTGCAGTCGGTCGACCGGTCCCGGCTCGTCACCGCGCTGTCGAAGGAGGCCGAGCGGTCCGGGCGCCAACTGGGCTGTCTCATCCAGGTCGCACTCGATGCCGGAGTGAGCGGGCGGGGCGAGCGCGGAGGCGTCGGACCGGGCGGGATCGGGGAGTTGGCCGATCTCGTCGCCGGGGCTCCGGGACTGCGGCTCGACGGGCTGATGACCGTCGCTCCGCTCACCGGTGAGTACGCGGGACGCCAACTGGAGGCGTTCGGGCGGTTGATGGATTTGTCGACTGACCTGCGCCGAGCCCATCCTGCTGCGAACATGGTGTCGGCAGGGATGAGTGCGGACCTCGAACAGGCCGTGGCAGCCGGAGCGACACATGTACGCGTCGGCACTGCGGTACTCGGCGTGCGCCCCAGGCTCGGGTAACGTCGCCAGGAAGTCGGACCACAGCAGAAAATATGGTCAATGCCGCCGAAGGCGGGCATAACGACCTCGTGGATCGCGGGCACTTGGCAGTCGTCAGCCGATCCACCACAGAGCGGAGGACTCAGAGCATGGCCGGCGCGATGCGCAAGATGGCGGTCTACCTCGGCCTCGTGGAGGACGATGGGTACGACGGCCGGGGTTTCGACCCCGATGACGACTTCGAACCCGAACTGGACCCGGAGCCCGAGCGGGACCGCCGACGGCACGAGCCGTCGCACCAGTCACACACCCCACATCAGTCTCAAAGGGACGAACCAGTACGAGTGGTGCAGCCTCCGGCCCCTCGCGAACCGGTGTCCCATTCCGCTTCACTGGGTGCGGAATCAGGGCGTCCGGCGCGTATCGCGCCCGTGGCATCCATCACACAAGAACGCCAGTCCCTGGAGAAGAACGCACCGGTGATCATGCCCAAGGTCGTGTCGGAACGAGAGCCTTACCGGATCACCACACTTCACCCCCGGACCTACAACGAGGCCCGTACCATCGGGGAACACTTCCGTGAAGGCACCCCGGTGATCATGAATCTGACTGAGATGGATGACACAGACGCCAAGCGACTTGTCGACTTTGCGGCCGGTTTGGTGTTTGGTCTTCACGGCAGCATCGAGCGGGTGACGCAGAAGGTGTTCCTGTTGTCGCCTGCTAACGTCGATGTCACGGCGGAGGACAAGGCCCGCATCGCAGAGGGCGGGTTCTTCAATCAGAGCTGAGACAGACAGCCGCTAGTAAGCACGGAACAGGGGAGAGGGAAAGACAGACCATGAGCGTGTTCGCGCAGGTGATCTACATCGCGCTGATGGTGTTCCTCATCGTGCTCATCTTCCGGTTGGTCATGGACTACGTCTTCCAGTTCGCCCGCTCATGGCAACCCGGCAAGGCGATGGTGGTCGTTCTGGAGGCCGCCTACACTGTCACCGATCCACCGTTGAAGCTTCTGCGGCGGTTCATCCCGCCGTTGCGTCTCGGGGGCGTGGCGCTCGACCTGTCCTTCTTCGTCCTGATGATCATCGTCTACATCTTGATCTCTATCGTGGGCAATCTCGCGAGGTGACAGTGGACGATACGGTCTTGCCGACTGCCGATGACTACGTTGAGGTGAAGAGATGCCGTTGACCCCCGAGGACGTGCGGAACAAGCAGTTCACGACCGTCCGCCTCCGAGAAGGCTATGACGAGGACGAGGTCGATGCCTTCCTCGACGAGGTCGAAGCCGAACTGACGCGCCTGCTCCGCGAGAACGAGGACCTGCGCGCCAAGCTGGCCGCGGCCACGCGCGCCGCGGCGCAGAACCAACAGAACATGCGCAAGCCCCCCGAACAGGACCAGCAGCAGGGCGGCATGCAGCAGCAAGGCGGCATGCAGCAAGGCGGCATGCAGCAGCAGGGGATGCCCCAGCAGGGCATGCCCCCGCAAGGCATGCGCGGTCCGGGTGGCCCGGTGCCCGCCGGCATATCGGGCCCGCCGCAGCAGCAGATGGGCGGCCCCATGGGCGGCCCGCCCCAGCTGCCGAGCGGTGCCCCGCAGTTGCCCGCCGGTCCCGGCGGTCAGGGCCAGGGCGGCCCGCAGGGCCAGGGTCCGATGGGACAGGGCCCCATGGGCGGTCCGATGGGCCAGGGTCCGATGCAGGGCCAGATGCAGCAGATGGGCCAGGGCCCGATGCAGGGTCAGATGGGCGGCCAGCCCCCCATGCAGCAGCAGATGGGCGGCCCGATGGGCGGTCCCATGGGTGGCGGCATGCCGCAGCAGGGCCCCGGTGGCGACAGCGCCGCCCGTGTCCTCTCGCTGGCCCAGCAGACCGCCGACCAGGCGATCGCCGAGGCCCGTTCCGAGGCCAACAAGATTGTCGGCGAGGCCCGTTCGCGCGCCGAGGGTCTCGAGCGTGACGCCCGTGCCAAGGCCGACGCCCTGGAGCGGGACGCGCAGGAGAAGCACCGCGTCGCGATGGGCTCCCTGGAGTCCGCCCGCGCCACGCTGGAGCGCAAGGTCGAGGACCTGCGCGGCTTCGAGCGCGAGTACCGCACGCGTCTGAAGTCCTACCTGGAGTCCCAGCTGCGTCAGTTGGAGACCCAGGCCGACGACTCGCTGGCCCCGCCGCGCACTCCGGCGACCGCGTCGCTTCCGCCGTCCCCGGCGCCTTCCATGGCCCCGGCAGGCGCGAGCGCCCCGTCGTACGGCGGCAACCAGGGCATGGGCGGCCCGCCGCCCGCCGGTCCGTCCTACGGCGGCCAGCAGCAGATGTCCCCGGCCATGACCCAGCCGATGGCGCCGGTACGGCCGCAGGGCCCGTCGCCGATGGGCCAGGCTCCCTCGCCGATGCGCGGGTTCCTGATCGACGAGGACGACAACTGACCGGCCTTTAGTACGCCTTCGGCGTCGGCAGCGTTCAGGGCGGGGCCCCGGATTTCGATCCGGGGCCCCGCCCTTTTTACGCGGGTTGACCGCGGGATCATGTGAGTTGACCGTTGGGTCACGTGAGTTGGGCGCCGTTGGGCGCGAGAAAAGGGCCCGGCCTCCACGTAGGAGGCCGGGCCCTTTCCCGTACCGGCGGTGGTGCTTACGCCTTGTGCAGGCGGAACACCAGGGACAGGCCTTCGTCGGTGAACGGGGTGCCGTAGGTGTCGTCGGCCTCGCCCTGGGTGAAGTCCGTGGCGAGGACCTCGTCGGCGATCAGGGACGCGTGCTCGGACAGGGCCGCGATGACCGCCGGGTCGGTCGACGTCCAGCGCAGGGCGATCCGGTCGGCGACGTCCAGGCCGCTGTTCTTGCGGGACTCCTGGATCAGCCGGATCGCGTCACGGGCCAGGCCTGCCTGGCGGAGTTCCTCGGTGATCTCCAGGTCGAGGGCGACCGTCGCTCCCGAGTCGGAGGCCACGGACCAGCCCTCGCGCGGGGTCTCTGTGATGATCACCTCATCGGGGGCCAGGGTGATGGTCTCGCCGTCCACCTCGACGGACGCCGTGCCCTCGCGCAGTGCCAGGGACAGCGCGGCCGCGTCCGCGTTCGCGACGGCCTTGGCGACGTCCTGGACGCGCTTGCCGAAGCGCTTGCCCAGCGCGCGGAAGTTGGCCTTCGCGGTGGTGTCGACCAGGGAGCCGCCGACCTCGCTGAGGGAGGCGAGTCCCTCGACGTTCAGCTCCTCGGTGATCTGGGCGTGCAGTTCGCGGTCCAGGGCGGCGAAGCCCGTGGCCGCGATCAGCGCGCGGGACAGCGGCTGGCGGGTCTTGACGCCCGACTCCGCGCGCGTGGCCCGGCCCAGCTCCACCAGGCGCCGTACGAGGACCATCTGCTGGGAGAGCTCGGGGTCGATGACGGAGAGGTCCGCCTCCGGCCAGGTGGACAGGTGGACGGACTCCGGGGCGCCCGGGGTCACCGGGACGATGAGGTCCTGCCAGACCCGCTCGGTGATGAACGGGGTGAGCGGGGCCATCAGTTGGGTCACCGTCTGGACGACCTCGTGCAGGGTGCGCAGCGCGGCCTTGTCGCCCTGCCAGAAGCGGCGGCGGGAGCGGCGGACGTACCAGTTCGAGAGGTCGTCGACGAACGCCGAGAGGAGTTTGCCGGCGCGCTGGGTGTCGTAGGACTCCAGGGCCTGTGTCACCTGGTCGGTGAGGGCGTGGAGTTCGGACAGGAGCCAGCGGTCCAGGACCGGGCGGTCGGCCGGGGCCGGGTCCGCCGCGCTGGGTGCCCAGTCGGACGTGCGCGCGTACAGGGCCTGGAAGGCGACCGTGTTCCAGTAGGTGAGGAGGGTCTTGCGGACGACCTCCTGGATGGTGCCGTGGCCCACGCGGCGTGCCGCCCACGGGGAGCCGCCCGCGGCCATGAACCACCGCACCGCGTCCGCGCCGTGACGGTCCATCAGCGGGATGGGGTCCAGGGTGTTGCCGAGGTGCTTGGACATCTTGCGGCCGTCCTCGGCGAGGATGTGGCCGAGGCAGACGACGTTCTCGTACGACGACTTGTCGAAGACCAGGGTGCCGATCGCCATCAGCGTGTAGAACCAGCCGCGGGTCTGGTCGATGGCCTCGCTGATGAACTGGGCGGGGTAGTGGGACTCGAAGAGTTCCTTGTTCTTGTGCGGGTAGCCCCACTGCGCGAACGGCATCGAACCCGAGTCGTACCAGGCGTCGATGACCTCGGGCACGCGCGTGGCGCTCTCGCCGCACTGGGGGCAGGCGAAGGTGACCGCGTCGATGAACGGGCGGTGCGGGTCCAGGGCCGACTGGTCGCTGCCGGTCAGCTCGGTCAGCTCCGCGCGGGAGCCCACCACGGTGAGGTGGTCCTCCGTGCAGCGCCAGATCGGGAGCGGGGTGCCCCAGTAGCGGCTGCGGGACAGCGCCCAGTCGATGTTGTTGTTCAGCCAGTCGCCGTACCGGCCGTGCTTGACCGTGTCCGGGAACCAGTTGGTGTTCTCGTTCTCCTGGAGGAGACGGTCCTTGACGGCGGTGGTGCGGATGTACCAGGAGGGCTGCGCGTAGTAGAGCAGCGCGGTGTGGCAGCGCCAGCAGTGCGGGTAACTGTGCTCGTACGGCACGTGCTTGAAGAGCAGACCGCGGTCCTTGAGGTCCTCGGTGAGCTTTTCGTCGGCCTTCTTGAAGAAGACACCGCCCACGAGCGGGACGTCCTCGGCGAACGTGCCGTTCGGACGGACCGGGTTCACGACTGGCAGGCCGTACGCGCGGCAGACCTTGAGGTCCTCCTCGCCGAAGGCGGGGGACTGGTGGACCAGACCCGTACCGTCCTCGACCGTCACGTACTCCGCGTTCACCACGTAGTGGGCGGGTTCCGGGAACTCCACGAGCTCGAACGGACGTTGATAGGTCCAGCGCTCCATCTCGGCGCCGGTGAAGGACTCACCGGTGGTCTCCCAGCCCTCACCGAGGGCCTTGCCGAGGAGCGGCTCGGCGACGACGAGCCGCTCCTCGCCGTTCGTCGCTACGACGTAGGTGACCTCGGGGTGGGCGGCGACGGCCGTGTTGGACACCAGCGTCCAGGGGGTCGTCGTCCAGACCAGGAGTGCGGCACGGCCGGCCAGCGGACCGGAGGTGAGCGGGAAACGGACGTACACGGAGGGGTCGACGACCGTCTCGTAGCCCTGCGCCAGCTCGTGGTCCGAGAGGCCTGTCTGGTCGCGCGGGCACCAGGGGGCGACGCGGTAGTCCTGGACCAGCAGGCCCTTGTCGAAGATCTCCTTGAGGGACCACCAGACCGACTCGATGTACTCGGGGTCCATCGTGCGGTACGGGTTCTCGAGGTCCGTCCAGTACCCCATGCGGGTCGTGAGCGCCTCGAAGGCGTCGGTGTGCCGGGTCACGGACTCGCGGCACTTGGCGTTGAACTCGGCGATGCCGTACGCCTCGATGTCCTGCTTGTCGGTGAAGCCCAGCTCCTTCTCGACCGCCAGCTCCACCGGGAGGCCGTGGCAGTCCCAGCCGGCCTTGCGGGCCACGTGGTAGCCGCGCATGGTGCGGAAGCGGGGGAAGACGTCCTTGAAGACGCGCGCCTCGATGTGGTGGGCACCCGGCATGCCATTGGCCGTGGGCGGGCCCTCGTAGAACACCCACTCGGGGCGCCCCTCGGACTGGTCCAGGGTCTTGGCGAAGATCTTCTGCTCGCGCCAGAAGTCGAGCACGGCGTGCTCGAGCGCGGGCAGGTCGACCTGGGCGGGCACCTGGCGGTACGTCGGCGTTGTCATCAGCGAGCTTCCTCCGGCGGACTTTCTGCCTTCCGTCCGGAGGGACGAGAGCTACGACATTCCGTACGCCGTGTGCGGCGCGCTCCCGCGGTACCACCCTCCTTGGCTCCCCGGTGCGTCCAGCGCACCAGTGAGCCCCCTCATTGGGGTCGCGATACCGGGTCTACCGGCCGCGGCTGGTGGGCTGCGGCTTTCTTCCGGCGGCTCCGGGGTGATCTTCACGTCGCGCCGGCCCCCGGGCTTCCACCGTCCCCGGGTCGCTCTGGGCTGCGTACGCCGCTACTCGTCCCCATCCACGCTTCTCGCTCCGCCCAGTGTACGGGGCCGCACGGACAGCGGCCGACCGGTTTTGCGGGGGCCTCGGCGGGAGGCTTGCCGACCCGTCGCGTGACCCGAATGGCGCTGAACACGCGTTCGATGTTCGGGGTGTCGGACTCGGCGGATTACCGGGCGGGGAGCTGGGCACAACGCTTGAAGGCTTGCCGCGCGAGGCCAGGGGGGTGGACGAATCGGGCGGCGTGCCCCGTTGCCGCGGGACTCAAGTCGATTTATCGTCCCAGCACGATTCGCGTGCGTGATCACAAAATGTGAAGGGGCCGCGGCCATGGTGGCGAAGAAGACCGCAACGAAGAAGACCGCGGCGAAGAAGGCGGTCGCTACGAAGGCGGCTTCTTCGAAGAAGGCGACCGGGGAAGGGGCCGAGAGACCGGGGGCCGCGAAGGGGGCGGCGGCGAAGGAAGCGGCGGCCGGGAAGAGCACCGCGAAATCCACGGCGACGAAGAAGGCGACGGCTACGAAGACGACCGTTACGAAGAGGGCGGCTACGGGGACGGGGACGGAAGCGGGGGCTACGAAGGCGGCGGTCACGAAGGTGGCGGCCGCTCCGAAGGCTACGGAGACGAAGAAAACGGCCGTGAAGAAGACGGTCGCGAAGAAGGCGGCTGAGAAGACGGCTGCCGTGAAGACGGCGGCCGGGAAGAAAACCGTCGCCCCGGAGAGCACGTCGACGAAAAGCAGCCCTACGGAGAGCACCACCAGCGCGAAGAGCAGTTCTACGGAGAGCACCACGGGCACGAAGAGCGTCACCGGCACGGATAGCGCCACAAGCACCAAGCGAACAACGGCAACCAAGAGCACGGCCGGCACAAAGAAGAGCACGACCGGCACGAAGAAGAGCGCGGCCAAGAAGGCAAAGGCGGGCGCGGCGCAGGCCGCGGAGCAGACGGGAGCCACGACGGTGGTTGCGAAGAAGACTCCTGGCACGGCCACGGCGGCGAAGACGGCCGTTCCGAAGGCGCGGGTCGCGGCGGTGCCCGGCGAGCTCGCGGTGCGCCCCGGCGAGGACCCCTGGACGCCCGAGGAGGTCGAGGAGGCCCGTACCGAGCTGCAGTCCGAGGCCGCGCGGCTGAGCGAGGAGATCACGTCCACCGAGCAGGCCCTCGCGGGTCTGATGCGGGACTCCGGGGACGGCGCGGGCGACGACGACGCCGACACCGGCACCAAGAACATCACGCGGGAGAGCGAGATGGCGCTGGCCGCCAACGCGCGCGAGATGCTGATCCAGACCGAGCGCGCCCTGGGGAAGCTGGACGCCGGCACCTACGGCCTGTGCGAGAACTGCGGCAACCCGATCGGCAAGGCCCGCATGCAGGCCTTCCCCCGGGCCACCCTCTGCGTCGAGTGCAAGCAGAAGCAGGAGCGGCGGTACTGAACGCCGGTACTGAAGCCCCCGACAGGTGTGCCGTACCCTCATCCTGAGTTAGGCACCTAGGTCGAGGGACTCACGTGGCAGAGGCGGAGCGCATCATCGGTACGCCGGATACCCCAGAGGCGGCGGGGGCAGAGCCGGAGCAGGGTGGCACCGCGTCGCCCCCCAGGGGGAAGCGCCGGATCGCCGTGCTGTTCGCGGTGGCCGCCTTCGCGTACACCCTCGACCTGGTCAGCAAGCTGCTCGTGGTCGCCAAGCTGGAGCACCACGCGCCGGTCGAGGTCTTCGGCGACTGGCTGGAGTTCCACGCGATCCGCAACCCGGGCGCCGCCTTCGGGTTCGGCGCGGCCTTCACGGTCATCTTCACGATGATCGCGGCCGCCGTGATCGTGGTGATCGCCCGGCTGGCCCGCAAGCTCTACAGCCTGCCGTGGGCCATCGCGCTCGGCCTGCTGCTGGGCGGTGCGCTCGGCAACCTCACCGACCGGATCTTCCGTTCGCCCGGCATCTTCCAGGGCGAGGTCGTCGACTTCATCGCGCCCAAGGGCTTCGCCGTGTTCAACCTCGCCGACTCGGCGATCGTGTGCGGCGGCATCCTGATCGTGCTGCTCTCCTTCCGCGGCCTGGACCCGGACGGCACCGTCCACAAGGACTGACCGCGCGGGCCGCTGTCCGGGCCGCCGTGCGGGCTTCGGTAAGGCGGTGTCGGACCCGTCCGGCATACTCGACCGGGTGAGTACAGTTCCCGAGATCCGAAACCTGCCCGTGCCCGACGGCCTGGAGGGCGAGCGTGTCGACGCCGCCATCTCCCGCATGTTCGGCTTCTCCCGTACGAAGGCCGCCGAACTGGCCGCGGCGGGGAAGGTCACGGTCGACGGCTCGGTGGTCGGGAAGTCCGAGCGCGTGCACGGCGGGGCCTGGCTCGAGGTCGAGATGCCCCAGGCGCCCGCGCCCGTGCAGATCGTCGCCGAGCCCGTCGAGGGCATGGAGATCGTCTACGACGACGATGACGTGATCGTGATCGTGAAGCCGGTCGGCGTCGCCGCCCACCCCAGCCCCGGCTGGACCGGGACGACGGTCATCGGCGGGCTCGCCGCCGCCGGGTACCGCATCTCGACGTCCGGTGCCGCCGAGCGCCAGGGCATCGTGCACCGCCTCGACGTCGGCACCTCCGGCCTGATGGTCGTCGCCAAGTCGGAGCGGGCGTACACCTCCCTGAAGCGCCAGTTCAAGGAGCGCACGGTCGACAAGCGGTACCACACGCTGGTCCAGGGCCACCCCGACCCGACGAGCGGCACCATCGACGCCCCCATCGGCCGCCACCCGAACCACGACTACAAGTGGGCGGTCACCGCCGAGGGCAAGCCGTCCGTCACGCACTACGACCTCATCGAGGCGTTCCGCGCGGCCTCCCTGCTCGACGTGAAGCTGGAGACCGGCCGCACCCACCAGATCCGCGTGCACATGGCGGCCCACCGCCACCCGTGCGTGGGCGACCTGACGTACGGCGCCGACCCGACGCTCGCCAAGCGGCTGCGCCTGACCCGCCAGTGGCTGCACGCCGTCCGGCTCGGGTTCGAGCACCCCGCCGACGGCCAGTGGGTCGAGTTCGAGAGCGGCTACCCGGACGACCTCCAGCAGGCCCTGGACCTGGTGCGCGAGGAGACGTACGCATGAGTCCGACGCCCTACGTGGTGCGCGTCGCCGAGGACCCGGCCGACCGTGAGGCCTGCTTCGCGGTGCGCAAGGAGGTCTTCGTCGTCGAGCAGGGCGTGGCCCAGGAGATCGAGTACGACGACTACGACGCCGTAGCGACGCATGTGCTGGCCGTGCGTGAGGACGGGGTGCCGCTCGGGACCGGGCGGCTGTTGTACGGCGAGGCGGCCTCGGCGAAGACCGGTGGGGATCCGGCCGTGGGGTCACTGGGGCGGCTGGCCGTCACCAAGGAGGCTCGGGGGCTGGGGGTCGGGGTCGCGCTGGTGCGGGCCATCGAGGACGCGGCACGCGCGCGTGGGCTGGCCGCCGTGGATCTGCACGCGCAGACGCATGCGCTGGGGTTCTACGAACGGCTCGGGTACGAGGCGTACGGGCCGGAGTTTCCGGACGCGGGGATTCCACACCGGGCGATGCGGCGCGCTCTGTAACGGGCTCCACAACCTGAGGGCGTCGAAAGAGCTGGTCGGGCGGGCGGCGTGGCAGGCTGGGGCGTCCGCTGTGTGAACGTCGAGATCCCGCCGGAGCCCTGACCGTGGATCAATTGGCCCTGCTTTTCGTCCTGTTGCTCGGGGCCGTGGTGAGCGTCCCGCTGGGGGACCGGTTCGGTCTGCCGGCGCCGGTGCTCATGACGCTCCTCGGGATAGTCCTCGCGGTGGCCGACTTCGTGCCGAACGTGAACGTCCCGCCCGATCTGATCCTGCCCCTGTTGCTGCCGCCGCTGCTGTACGCGGCCGTACGGCGCACCTCCTGGCGGCAGTTCACGGCCAACATCCGGCCCATCTTCCTGCTGGCCGTGGCGCTGGTGTTCGTCACCACCCTCGCCGTGGCCGCCGTCGCGAGCGCGATCGTGCCGGGGCTGCCGATAGCGGCCGCCGTGGCGCTCGGCGCGCTGGTGGCGCCGCCCGATCCGGTCGCCGCGACCGCCGTCGCGGGGCAGCTGGGGCTGCCGCGGCGGCTGGTGTCGATCCTGGAGGGTGAGGGTCTCTTCAACGACGTGACGGCCATCGTGCTGTACCACGTGGCAATCGCGGCCGCCGTCAGCGGGAGCTTCCACTTCTGGCGTGCCGGGCTCGACTTCGTGCTGTCCGCCGTCGTCGCCGTAGTGGTCGGCGTGGTCCTGGGATGGGCCACGAACAAGCTGATGTCGGCCCTCGACGACGCCACGCTGCAGATCGGGCTGACGCTGCTGGTGCCGTACGCCTCCTACGTCCTGGCCGACGAGCTGCACGGTTCCGGGGTGCTCGCCGTGCTGACCACCGCGCTGTTCCTGGCCGAGTACTCGCTCGGTGCCGACGACGTGCTGACGCGGCTCGCCGGGGCGACCGTGTGGGACGTCGTGGACACGTTGGTGACCGGGGTCGCGTTCGGGCTCATCGGGCTCGAACTGCACAACGCGATCCGTACGGCGTCCGGGCGGTGGGGCGAGATGCTCGGCTGGGCCGCGGCGATCGTCGGGGTCGTGGTCGTCGTACGGCTGGCGTGGTTGCTGCCGGCGACCTGGCTGACGAAACGGCTGCACGCCAAGCGGGACTACGACGAGGAGATCCCCACGTCCTGGCGGGAGACCGTGATCATGTGGTGGGCGGGGATGCGGGGGGTGGCGTCCGTCGCGCTGGCGCTGGCGATTCCGCTGACCATGGATGACGGGTCGGCGTTCCCGGACCGGGACGAGATCGTGTTCATCGCGTTCGGGGTGATCATGGCGACGCTGGTGCTGCAGGGGCTCACGCTGCCGTGGCTGGTGAAGCGGCTCGGGGTGCGGGCCGACACCGACAGCGAGAAGGCGTTCGAGAAGGAGCTGGCGGTGCGGGCGGCGAAGGCCGCGAAGCGGCGGCTGCGGGAGATCGAGGACGTGGAGGAACTGCCGGAGGAGGTGTCCGAGCAGTTGTTGCGGCGGGCGTTCGACATCGGGGTGCGGATCTCTCCCGAGGTGGGGGACGGGGAGCGGCGGGAGGCGTACGAGAAGCGGGTGAAGCGGGTGAAGCGGATGCGGCGGATCCAGGGGGAGATGATGAGCGCGGCTCGGCACGAGGTGCTGGCGGCGCGGAGCGAGCCGGGGGCGGATCCGGAGATCGTGGACCGGGTGCTTCGGCATCTCGACGTGCGTAGTCTGAGGTGAGTCTCCCACCCAAGCACCGCCCGTTCACGGGCAATTGAGGCTGGACGCTCTCGTGGGCGTACGGCGCCGTGGGCGGCCTTCCGGCCGTGCATGGCAGTCCTGTTAACGGGGGAGAGGAACGCCCGGTTCGCTTTGTACGCTCGCCCCATGGCTCGCAACGTAGTAATCAGTGGTGGTGGTACGGGAATTGGGCTCGCCGCGGCGCATGCCTTCGCGGGTGACGGGGATCGGGTGTTGCTGCTCGGGCGGCGGCGCGAGGTGTTGGAGAAGGCCGCGGTACCGGGGGCGTTGACGTACGCCGGGGACTTGAGTGAGCCCGAAGTGGTGCGCGGGGTCGGGCGGTTCGTCGCCGAGGAGTTCGGCACCGTGGATGTGCTGGTGCACGGCGCGGGCGGTACCGGGGCGTTGGAGCCGGCCAGCGCGAGCAGTGACCCGCTGGACCGTGTCGCGCACGACTGGACGGTCAACTTCCGCATCAACACCCTCAGCGCCGCGCTGCTCACCGAGGCGCTGAAGCCGCGGCTCGCGGAACCGGGCGGGCGGGTGCTGTTCGTGAGCTCCATCGCCGCGTACCGGGGTTCGGGCAGCGGGGCGTACGGCGGGGCCAAGGCCGCGTTGCATCCGTACGCCTACGACCTGGCCCGGGATCTCGGCCCGCGCGGCATCACCGTGAACGTGGTCGCGCCCGGGTACATCGAGGACACCGAGTTCTTCGGGCCGCGGATCGATTCCGCCCGGCGTGAACGGCTCATCAACGACACGTCGACCGGGCGGGCCGGTACGCCAGGGGATGTCGCGGCGACCTTGCACTGGCTCGCGTCTCCGGCCGCTGGGCATGTGACTTCGCAGGTGATCCAGGTCAACGGCGGGGCTGAGCGGGGGCGTTGAGGGGTTGGGGCTGAGTGGCGGGGGTTTGGTTCCGGTCAACGGCGTTGATGGGCGCGGGGGTTGGCGCCGGGGACTGGCCAGCCGCCAGCGGTGCCCCGCCCAACCCTCACCCCCGGTTACCGCCCGGAGGCTCGTGAGCCGAGCGGGTGGTGGCGCCGTTCGGTGACGGATCCTCGCCCGGGATCGGTGCCGCGTCCGCCGTGTTCACGCGGGGCAACGCGTACGGGTGCTCCACGTACAGCCAGCGGATCATCTGCTCGCGGACGGTGACCCGTACCGTCCAGATGTCGTCCGCGTCCTTCGCCGTGACCAGGGCGCGGACCTCCATCGTGTTCGGGGTGGTGTCCGTGACGACGAGGCCGTAGCTGCGGCCGTCCCAGGCGGGGCAGGCGCGGAGGATCTCGCGGAGCTGGGTGCGCATCGCGTCGACCGGGGCCGAGTGGTCGACCTGGAAGTAGACGATGCCGGTCATCTGGGGGGTGCCGCGGGACCAGTTCTCGAAGGGTTTGGACGTGAAGTACGACACCGGCATGGTGATCCGGCGTTCGTCCCAGGTGCGGACCGTCAGGAAGGTCAGGGTGATCTCCTCGATCGTGCCCCACTCGCCGTCCACGACCACGGTGTCGCCGATGCGGACCATGTCACCGAAGGCGATCTGCAGTCCCGCGAAGAGGTTGGCGAGGGTGGACTGGGCCGCTACACCGGCGACGATGCCCAGGACGCCCGCCGAAGCCAGCAGGGACGCGCCGGCCGCGCGCATCGCCGGGAACGTCAGCAGCATCGCGGCGACCGCCACCACGCCGACGATCGCGGCCACCACCCGCGTGATCAGCGTCACCTGGGTCCGGACCCGGCGGACCCGGGCCGCGTCGCGGGAGGCCCGGGCGTAACGGGCGTACGACGATTCGACGATCGCCGCCGCGACCCGGATCATCAGCCACGCGGTGGCGCCGATCAGCACCAGGGTCAGGGTCTGGCCGATGCCGACCCGGTGTTCCTCCAGGAGCTGTGCCTGGTCGTAGGAGGCTCTGAGGAAGGCCGCGCAGAGTACGAGCTGGTACGGGACCCGGCCTCGGCGCAGCAGGCCCCACAGGGTGGTGTCGTCGTGCCGGGCGTCCGCCTTGCGCAGCAGCAGGTCGGTGACCCAGCCGATGAGCAGCGTGAGGACGACGGAGCCGCCGATGACGATCAGCGGGCGCAGTACGTTCTCCATGTGTCCGACCGTACTGGCACGATGGCTTCATGAACATCATGCTCTTCCACTCCACGTACGGTCTCCGGCCGGCGGTGCGTGACGCCGCCGAGCGGCTGCGCGCGGCGGGCCACGAGGTGTGGACCCCGGACCTCTTCGAGGGGCAGACGTTCGAGACGGTCGAGGAGGGCATGGCCTTCAACGACGGGATCGGCAAGGACGAGGTGCTCAAGCGGGCCGTGCTGGCCGCCGCCCCGTACTCCGAGCGCGGTCTCGTCTACGCCGGGTTCTCGCTCGGCGCCTCCGTCGCGCAGACCCTCGCCCTCGGCGACGAGAAGGCCCGCGGCCTGCTCCTCCTGCACGGCACCTCGGACATCGCGGCCACCGCCTCCGTCGACGACCTGCCGGTCCAGCTGCACGTCGCCGAGCCCGACCAGTTCGAGACCGACGACTGGCTCAGCTCCTGGTATCTCCAGATGGGCAGGGCGGGCGCGGACGTGGAGATCTACCGGTACGCCGGAGCCGGCCACCTGTACACCGACCCCGACCTCCCGGACTACGACGAGGAGGCCGCCGAGGCCACCTGGCGGGTGGCGCTCGGTTTCCTCGAAACGCTGTAACTACACGGGGTCGTACGTCCGCTCCACCTTCTGCGTGCCGCTCCGCGTCCGGTACGACCGCTCCCAGGACGAGGTCGCGGTCGCCGAGGTGCGGTCGGACAGGACGTAGTAGTCCATCTGCGCGCGGTCGGCCGTGATGTCCAGGACGCCGTAGCCGTGGCGGTCCGTGTCGACCCAGTGCACGTGCCGGTTGGCGAGCTGGATCACCGGTGCGGCGAGCGCGGAGACCGTGCCCTCGGGGACCTTCACGATGTCGTCGAGGTTGTCGGAGGTCACGGACGTGATCACGAACTCCGTTGCCGCGGACGGCGACAGGGGGTACGTGCCGGCGTCCACCGGTACGTCGTTGGCCCAGGACATGTGGATGTCGCCGGTGAGGAAGACCGTGTTGCCGATCGCGTTCGAGCGCAGATGCGCGAGGAGTTCACGGCGGTCGTCGGTGTAGCCGTCCCACTGGTCGGTGTTGACGCCTATGCCGTCCTGCGGCAGGTCCAGCAGCTTGGCGAGCGGTTTGAGCAGGTCGGCGGTGAGCGAGCCGATGACGAACGGCGCGATCATCACGGAGTTGCCGACCAGCCGCCACTTGGTGTCCGACGCCTTCAACCCGGCCTTCAGCCAGTCGAGTTGGGCGCGTCCCGTGATCGTACGGTCCGGGTCGTCGACCGAACCGCTGCCCGAACTCGCCTGCTGCGAACGGAAGGACCGCAGGTCGAGGAGCGAGAGGTCCGCCAACTTGCCGAAGCGCAGACGGCGGTAGGTGGTGCCCGCGATCGCCGGGCGGACCGGCATCCACTCGAAGTACGCCTGTTTCGCGGCCGCTTGACGGGCTGTCCAGGTTCCCTCGGCGCCCTCGGTGTGGTTGACCGCGCCGCCGGACCAGGCGTTGTCGGCGAACTCGTGGTCGTCCCAGATCGCGATGACCGGTGCCTTGGTGTGCAGCGCCTGGAGATCCGGGTCGGTCTTGTACTTGCCGTGTCGGGTGCGGTAGTCGGCGAGCGTGATGATCTCGTTCAGTGGCGCGTGCTGCCGTACGACCGTGCCGCGCGCCGCGTACTCGCCGGACTTGTACTCGTAGATGTAGTCGCCCAGGTGCAGCCACGCGTCGAGATCGTTGCGGGCCGCGAGATGGCGGTACGACGAGAAGTAGCCCGCCTCCCAGTTGGCGCAGGTGACGACGCCGAAGCGCAGGCCGGTCACGGTCGCGTCCGCCGCCGGCGCGGTGCGGGTGCGCGCCGCCGGGGAGTCGGTGCCACCGGCCGAGAAGCGGAACCAGTAGTCCGTGGCCGGGGCCAGGCCGCGGATGTCGGCCTTCACGGTGTGGTCGGAGGCGGCGGTCGCGGTGAGGGAGCCCCGGGAGACGACGTTCGTGAACGCCTTGTCGGTGGCGACTGTCCAACTCACCTCGGTGTCCGGGCCGAGCCCCGAGCCCGGGACCGCCTCGGCGGTGGGCGTCACCCGGGTCCACAGGAGGATGCCGTCCGGGAGCGGGTCCCCGGAGGCGACTCCGTGCAGGAAGGAAGGGGTGTCGGTGGCGGCCCCTGCGGGGAGCGCGGCGATCAGCGGGCCGGCCAGGACGGCGGTGGCGGCCGCGGCCTTGACGACCGTACGGCGGCGCGGGGAGGGCGAGTTGACGCTCTCGGGTGCTCTGTATCGACTGGTCACGAGCGAACAGGTTACTGATCAGTATTAACGAGAGCGGGCGAACTCGTAAAAGTTCGCCCGCTCTTCGACTGCGCGTCGTGCAACAGCGTCCTACGACAAGGCTCAGGCCTTGAGGGCCGCCGTGATCGCCGTGGTGAAGTCGGCCACCGTCATCGGCGCGTTCGTGCCGTCCGAGCCGGTCAGCGTCTTGCCGTCCATCTTCAGGGTCGGAGTGCCGGTGACCCCGCTCTTGTCGAACGTCGCGGACATGTCCAGCGCCCACTTGTCGTAGGTGCCCGCCTTCACGGCCTTCTGGAAGGCCGCGTTGTTCTTCAGGGCGGGGACGGTGTTCGCGACCTTGATCAGGTACGCGTCGTCCTTGAACTTGTCGGTCGTCTCGTCCGGGTGGTACTTCGTCGAGTAGAGCGCGGTCTTGTACTCGAGGAACGCCTCGGGGCTGACGTTCAGCGCGGCGCCCATGGCGCTCAGCGCGTTCTTCGAGCCCTCGCCGTTGTCCTTGTTGTCGATGAACGTGGCGCCGACGTACTGGATCTTGAACTTGCCGGCGTCCCAGTCGCTCTTCACGGTCGAGCCGACGGTCTGCTCGAACTGGGCGCAGATCGGGCAGCGCGGGTCCTCGTACATGACCAGGGTCTTCTTGGCGGTGCTCTTGCCGAGGACGACCGTGGTGCCGTTGGTGCCGGTGGTGTTGGCCGGCTTGACGAGCTTGTCGTCCTTCGCCGACTCCCAGTAGGTGGGCTTGTTGTTCTGTACGACGGCGTAGCCGATGCCGCCGGCTATCGCGAGGACGCCGACGACCGAGGCGGCGACTATGAGTTGCCGCCTGACCTTGGCGCGCTTGGCCTGCTTCTCGCGCTCGGCGCGCAGCCGCTCACGGGCCGCCGTCTTCGCCGCCGCGCTGTTCCGCTTGCTCATGTTGGTGATCTCCATATGGGACGCGTACACGTCGTACGCGGAATACGTGTGGGGGACTGATGTGTGCTCAGGTACCTGTGGGGTGTTCAGACCGCGAGGAGGACCGAGCACGGCGGTCCACGCCGTCCCAGGGAGTGCACCAGCAGCCGCTCACGGGCGGTGGCGATGCGGTGCGTGCCGCGCGGCAGCCGGCGGACCGGCGCGGTGCGGCGGCCCGTCACCGCGGCGACGGCCAGGAGCAGCGGGCGGAAGCCGACCGCCGTGGCCGCGCGCAGCAGTTCGGAGATCGCGCGCTCGCCGCGGCGCAGATAGGCGGCGGCCAGCAGCCCGACACCGATGTGCGCGCCGAGCAGCAGCCAGGCGGCGGTGGCGTCGGTGTGCGTGAGGAGCGCCGCCGCCTGATGGGGATCGCCGGTCACGCGGGCCAGCGAGGTGCCCACGTCGCCGCCGCTGCACAGCACGTCCAGGCCGACCGCGCGCAGCGGTCCGGCGACCGGGCCGCCCGCCCTGCCGTAGCAGGCGTGCTGGCCGGTGGTGAAGACCGTGTCGGCGGCCAGCTCCAGCGGGATCAGGAGGGCGGCGATCCGGCCGAAGCCGCGCTCGCGGCCCGCGAGCGCGTACGCGATGACGAACACGGTGGCGGCGATCGCCGCCACCGTGCCGAGCGGAAGCGGGGCCCGGGACAGCAGCACGTGCGACGCGGTGCTGAGCGTCACGACCAGTGCCGTGAACAGCGCCGCGCGTACGGCCCTGAGCTGGATCCCGGATATGTCCATAGCGGAGGAGAGTCTGTCACGTGCTCCGGTAAGGGACCCCTAAAGGGTTCCTGTGAGCGTACGGATGGTTACAGACCCGGAATCCGGCCGTTGCGGAACAGGTCGACGAAGGTCTGGTGGTCGGCACGCGCGCGTGCGCCGTAGCTGTGCGCGAAGTCGACGAGCACGCCCGCGAAGCCGTCCTCGTCGGCCGCGATCGCCGCGTCGATGGCCCGCTCCGTGGAGAACGGCACCAGGGACTCGCCGGACTGGTCGTCGGCCGCCGCGTGCATCGTCGCCGTGGCCCGCCCGAGGTCGGCGACGACGGCGGCGATCTCCTCCGGGTCGTCGATGTCGCTCCAGTCCAGGTCCACCGCGTACGGCGACACCTCGGCGACCAGCTGCCCGGTCCCGCCCAGCTCGGTCCAGCCCAGCCACGGGTCCGCGTGCGCCTGGAGGGCGCGCTGGGAGATCACCGTGCGGTGGCCCTCGTGCTGGAAGTAGTCCCGGATCGCCGCGTCCGTGATGTGCCGCGAGACGGCCGGCGTCTGGGCCTGCTTGATGTAGATCACCACATCGTTCTCCAGGGCGTCGCTGTTGCCCTCCAGGAGGATGTTGTACGACGGCAGCCCGGCCGAGCCGATGCCGATGCCCCGGCGGCCGACGACGTCCTTCACGCGGTACGAGTCCGGGCGGTCCAGGGAGGACTCCGGGAGCGTCTCCAGGTAGCCGTCGAAGGCGGCGAGGACCTTGTACCGGGTCGCCGCGTCCAGCTCGATGGAGCCGCCGCCCGACGCGAACCGGCGCTCGAAGTCACGGATCTCCGTCATCGAGTCCAGCAGCTCGAAGCGGGTCAGCGAGCGGGCCGTGCGCAGCGCGCCCAGCAGCGGGCCGTCGGCCGTGTCCAGCGTGAACGGCGGCACCTCGTCGCTCTTCGCGCCGGTCGCCAGCGCGTGGATCCGCTCGCGGTACGCGCCCGCGTAGACCTGCACCAGCTCGGTGATCTGCTCGTCACTGAGCGCCTTCGCGTACCCGATCAGCGCCACGGAGGCGGCGAAGCGCTTGAGGTCCCAGGTGAAGGGGCCGACGTAGGCCTCGTCGAAGTCGTTGACGTTGAAGACCAGCCGGCCGTTCGAGTCCATGTACGTGCCGAAGTTCTCGGCGTGCAGGTCGCCGTGGATCCACACGCGCGAGGTGCGGTCGTCCAGGTACGGGCCGCCCCGCTTCTCGGCGTCCAGGTCGTGGTAGAAGAGGCACGCCGTGCCCCGGTAGAACGCGAACGCCGAGGCTGCCATCTTCCGGAACTTCACGCGGAACGCGGCCGGGTCGGCGGCCAGGAGCTCGCCGAAGGCGGTGTCGAAGACGGCAAGGATCTCCTCGCCGCGGTGCTCGTCGTTGAGCTGCGGAACCGACATCGCTCTGTGCCTCCTGGTACGGGTGGTACGTGACATGTGACGGGTCTGTCGTCACTTTCCAACGCTTGAAGGTACGCGGGAGTGCCCGCCATGTGTCAGTGGTCAGGCATAGGATTCGGTCTCGTCCCCCCAGACCGTCCGCCGCACTTTGTCGATCGTTTCCCCTGTTATCCCTGGAGGCCAAGCCGTGTCAAAGCCGCCGTTCACGCACCTGCATGTCCACACCCAGTACTCGCTCCTGGACGGTGCCGCGCGGCTGAAGGACATGTTCGACGCGTGCAACGAGATGGGCATGACCCATATCGCGATGTCCGACCACGGCAACCTGCACGGGGCCTACGACTTCTTCCACACGGCGAAGAAGGCGGGCGTCACCCCGATCATCGGCATCGAGGCGTACGTCGCCCCCGAGTCGCGGCGCAACAAGCGCAAGATCCAGTGGGGCCAGCCGCACCAGAAGCGCGACGACGTGTCCGGTTCCGGTGGTTACACCCACAAGACGATCTGGGCGGCGAACAAGACGGGCCTGCACAACCTCTTCAAGCTGTCCTCGGACGCGTACGCCGAGGGCTGGCTCCAGAAGTGGCCGCGCATGGACAAGGAGACCATCTCCCAGTGGTCCGAGGGGCTCATCGCCTCCACCGGCTGCCCCTCCGGCGAGCTCCAGACCCGGCTGCGCCTGGGCCAGTACGACGAGGCCCTGAAGGCGGCGGCCGAGTACCAGGACATCTTCGGCAAGGACCGTTACTTCCTGGAGCTGATGGACCACGGCATCGAGATCGAACACCGGGTCCGTGACGGCCTGTTGGACATCGGCAAGAAGCTCGGCATCCCGCCCCTGGTGACGAACGACTCGCACTACACGTACGCCCACGAGTCGGTCGCGCACGACGCCCTGCTCTGCATCCAGACCGGCAAGAACCTCTCCGACCCGGACCGCTTCCGCTTCGACGGCACCGGCTACTACCTGAAGTCCACCGACGAGATGTACGCCGTCGACTCCTCGGACGCCTGGCAGGAGGGCTGCCGCAACACCCTCCTGGTCGCCGAACAGATCGACACCTCCGGCATGTTCGAGGCCAAGAACCTCATGCCCAAGTTCGACATCCCGGACGGGTTCACCGAGGTCACCTGGTTCAAGGAGGAGGTGCGCCGGGGCATGGAGCGCCGTTTCCCGAACGGCATCCCCGACGACCGCCAGAAGCAGGCGGACTACGAGATGGACGTCATCATCCAGATGGGGTTCCCGGGCTACTTCCTCGTCGTCGCCGACTTCATCATGTGGGCGAAGAACAACGGCATCGCGGTCGGCCCCGGCCGTGGTTCCGCGGCCGGTTCGATCGTCGCGTACGCCATGGGCATCACCGACCTCGACCCGATCCCGCACGGCCTGATCTTCGAGCGGTTCCTGAACCCCGAGCGCGTCTCCATGCCCGATGTCGACATCGACTTCGACGAGCGTCGGCGCGTCGAGGTGATCCGGTACGTGACGGAGAAGTACGGCGCCGACAAGGTCGCCATGATCGGCACCTACGGCAAGATCAAGGCCAAGAACGCCATCAAGGACTCCGCGCGCGTGCTGGGCTACCCGTACGCGATGGGCGACCGGCTCACCAAGGCGATGCCCGCCGACGTCCTCGGCAAGGGCATCGACCTCTCCGGCATCACCGACCCCAAGCACCCCCGCTACGGCGAGGCGGGCGAGATCCGCGGGATGTACGAGAACGAGCCGGACGTCAAGAAGGTCATCGACACCGCCAAGGGCGTCGAGGGCCTGGTCCGGCAGATGGGCGTGCACGCGGCCGGCGTCATCATGTCCAGCGAGCCCATCGTCGACCACGCCCCGGTGTGGGTCCGCCACACGGACGGCGTGACCATCACGCAGTGGGACTACCCGCAGTGCGAGTCGCTCGGCCTGCTGAAGATGGACTTCCTGGGCCTGCGCAACCTCACGATCATGGACGACGCCATCAAGATGGTGAAGTCCAACAAGGGCATCGACCTGGAGATGCTCGCCCTCCCGCTCGACGACCCCAAGACCTTCGAACTGCTCTGCCGCGGCGACACGTTGGGCGTCTTCCAGTTCGACGGCGGCCCGATGCGCTCGCTGCTGCGCCAGATGCAGCCCGACAACTTCGAGGACATCTCCGCCGTGTCGGCCCTGTACCGCCCGGGCCCGATGGGCATGAACTCGCACATCAACTACGCCGAGCGCAAGAACAAGCGCCAGGAGATCACCCCGATCCACAAGGAGCTGGAGGAGCCCCTCGAGGAGGTCCTCGCGGTGACCTACGGCCTGATCGTGTACCAGGAGCAGGTGCAGAAGGCCGCCCAGATCGTCGCCGGTTACTCGCTCGGCGAGGCCGACATCCTGCGCCGCGTGATGGGCAAGAAGAAGCCCGACGAGCTGGCGAAGAACTTCACCATCTTCCAGGCGGGCGCCAAGAAGAACGGCTACAGCGACGAGGCGATCCAGGGCCTGTGGGACGTCCTGGTCCCCTTCGCGGGCTACGCGTTCAACAAGGCGCACTCCGCCGCGTACGGCCTGGTCTCGTACTGGACCGCCTACCTGAAGGCCAACTACCCGGCCGAGTACATGGCGGCGCTGCTCACCTCGGTCAAGGACGACAAGGACAAGTCCGCGATCTACCTGAACGAGTGCCGCCGCATGAAGATCAAGGTGCTCCCGCCGAACGTCAACGAGTCGGTGCACAACTTCGCCGCCCAGGGCGACGACGTGATCCTCTTCGGCCTGGAGGCCGTGCGCAACGTCGGTACGAACGTGGTGGATTCGATCATCCGGTCCCGCAAGGCGAAGGGGAAGTACGGCTCGTTCCCCGACTACCTGGACAAGGTCGAGGCCGCCGCCTGCAACAAGCGGACCACCGAATCCCTCATCAAGGCCGGGGCGTTCGACACCCTGGGGCACACCCGCAAGGGCCTCACCGCGCACTTCGAGCCGATGATCGACAACGTGGTGGCGGTCAAGCGCAAGGAGGCCGAGGGGCAGTTCGACCTCTTCGGGGGCATGGGCGAGGAGGACACCAGCGAGCCCGGCTTCGGACTCGACGTGGAGTTCACCACCGACGAGTGGGAGAAGACGTATCTCCTCGCCCAGGAGCGGGAGATGCTCGGTCTGTACGTCTCCGACCACCCGCTCTTCGGCCTGGAGCACGTGCTGTCCGACAAGGCCGACGCGGGCATCGCCCAGCTCACCGGAGGTGAGCACGGGGACGGCGCGGTCGTCACCATCGGCGGCATCATCTCGGGCCTCCAGCGCAAGATGACCAAGCAGGGCAACGCCTGGGCGATCGCCACCGTCGAGGACCTCGCGGGCTCCATCGAGTGCATGTTCTTCCCGGCGTCCTACCAGCTGGTGTCGACCCAACTCGTCGAGGACACCATCGTGTTCGTCAAGGGCCGCCTCGACAAGCGCGAGGACGTGCCGCGCCTGGTCGCGATGGAGATGCAGGTCCCGGACGTGTCGAACGTGGGCACCAACGCGCCCGTGATCCTCACCATCCCGGCGACCCGGGTCACTCCGCCGATGGTCAGCAGGCTCGGTGAGATCCTCAGCCACCACCGGGGCGACAGCGAGGTCCGCATCAAGCTCCAGGGCCCGACCAAGACCACGATCCTGCGTCTGGACAAGCACCGGGTGAAGCCCGACCCGGCGCTGTTCGGCGACTTGAAGGTGCTGCTCGGCGCGGCCTGCCTGGCGGGCTAGCAACAGGCGTACGGACAGGACTGAGGGGCGCATCCGCCAACGGATGCGCCCCTCAGTCGTTCAACAACCCTTAAAGCAGGCCTCAGTTGTGACCGAAGCGCTTCTGCTTGCCCTTGCGGGCCATGTCGCTCGGCGTCGCCTGGGATATGCGCTGTTCGGCCTGTGCCTCCATCGAGGACGACGTGGCCTGCTCCTGGGCGCGCTCGGACTGCGGCTGCTTGCGGTCACGGTGCTTGTTCTTGGCCATGGTGATCTGCCTCCTGAGGGGGATCTAGGGGCCAGGGCCGCGACCAGATTCACATAGCCTGACGAAGAACGCATTTCGGATAATTACCGTGTGTGACATGGTTGGTGCGAGAGAGCAGCCCCGAAACGCCACGCCGAAGATCGAGTTCGGGCCGTTAACCCCTGCGCGGTCGGGCAGACTCGAAGCAAGCCCGAAGTGAACCGACCGGGAAGAGGGTGAGTCGCGTGGACCGCTGCATCGTCCTGGTGGACGCCGGGTATCTGCTGGGGGCCGCTGCGAGTCTCCTCGCCGGAGAACCCTCGCGTTCCAGGATCACCGTCGATCACGCCGCCCTCATCCAGGGCCTGCGCGAGCGCGCCGAGTCCGACACCGAACGACCCCTGCTGCGCATCTACTGGTTCGACGGCGCCCCCGACCGCGTCCCCCAGCCCGAGCACCGCAGGCTCCGCGTGATGCCCCGCGTGACCGTCCGCCTCGGCGCCCTGACCCGCAGCGACGGCCGCTGGGCGCAGAAGGGCGTCGACGCCGCCATGCACGCCGAGCTGACCGAGCTGGCCCGCAACCGCGCCTGCTCCGACGTCGTCCTCGTCACCGGCGACGGCGACCTGCTGCCGGGCATGATGGCCGCCAAGGAGCACGGCGTCGCCGTACACCTGTGGGCCGTGCAGGCCGCGGACGGGGACTACAACCAGTCCGAGGACCTGGTCGCCGAGGCCGACGAGCGGCGGGTGCTGGACCGGACCTGGATCACCAAGGCCGTACGGGCGAAGGATCTCGGCGGGGTGTGCGCGCCGCCACCCGTGCCGCGGCCGGAGATCGCCGCGATCCTGTCCGCGCCGCTGCCCGAGTCCGCGCCGGCCGCGCGTGAGCGGCCGGCCGAGGAGAGCGAGCACGCGACCGCCGCGGCCGGATCCGAGAACGGCTCGCAGGAGCGGGTGCCCGCGCCCAAGGGCGTGCCCACCCCGAAGGACCTGGCGAGCTTGAAGGCCCCCGGTGCCGCCGCGCCGGCGCAGCAGCCCGCGAGCGCGACCCTGCGCTGGTCCTCCGACAAAGGGTGGGTCGACCGGCCGGGCGGCGCCGCCGAGCCGCCCGAGGTCGCCTCGATGCCGACGCTCGCGCAGCTGACCACCGCCGAGCAGCGTTGGGCCGACCGCGAGGAGGACATCACCACGGTCGGCGGCGACCCCTACGAAGTGGGCCAGGTCTTCGCCCGCCGCTGGATGGGCCGCCTCGGCGACCACGGCAGCCACCTGCAGAAGCTGTCCGGGATGTACCCCCGCGTCCCGCACCGCATCGACGGTGAACTCCTGCGCTACGCCGCCCGGTTCGGCCTCCTCGCGCACAAGGACGACCAGATCGACGAGCACGACCGGTACGCGATCCGGGCCGGTTTCTGGCGCGAGATCGACGTACGGACGGCCGCGGAGCACGCGCCCGCCGGGGAGTGAGCGCAGCCGGCCGGGCCGCGCGGTGGCGGGACGGCTTTACCGGCGATTGTGCCGTTCTCGACCGACCCGCGAACGGGCGGGGCTCCCGGACCCCGTAGTCTCGTCCCGTGAGTACGCGCGCGGGACAGGCACTTCGACACGGTGATGATGTCGTGTGTGCGGTGCGCGGGCTCAGCAAGACCTATCCGGCGGTGCGCGGACGGCGCGGTGCGCCGGGAACCCCCGAGGTGCGGGCCACCGACGACGTGACCCTCGACATCCGCCGGGGCGAGATCTTCGGACTGCTCGGCCCGAACGGCGCCGGCAAGTCCACCCTCGTACGCCAGCTGACCGGGCTCATGCGGCCCGACGCCGGCAGCGTCGAGATCCTCGGCCACGACATCGTCCGCCACCCCGAGCGGGCCGCGCGGATCCTCGCCTACCTCGGCCAGGAGTCCTCCGCCCTCGACGAACTCACCGTGTCGCTCGCCGCCGAGACCACCGCCCGGCTGCGCGGCCTGGAGCTGCGCGAGGCGCGGGCCGAACGGGACGCCGTACTGGACGAGTTGGGGCTTACGGCCATTGCCGGGCGGCCGCTGAAGAAGCTGTCCGGTGGGCAGCGGCGGCTGGCGTGTGTCGCCGCCGCGCTGGTCGGGGAGCGGCCGCTGCTGGTGCTCGACGAGCCGACCACCGGGATGGATCCGGTGGCGCGCAGGGCCGTGTGGTCCGCCGTCGACCGGCGCCGGGCCGAGCGCGGGTCCACCGTGCTGCTCGTCACCCACAACGTCATCGAGGCCGAGACGGTCCTCGACCGGGTCGCCGTCCTCGACCAGGGCAAGGTCATCGCCTGCGACACCCCCGCCGGGCTCAAGGAACAGGTCGCGGGCGAGGTGCGGGTCGAGCTGGTGTGGCGGGAGAAGCCGCCGCTGGACGTCCCGGAGGTCGCCGCGCTGCGGGACCGGGCCGTCGAGTCCGGCCGCCGCTGGACGCTGCGGCTGGCCCCCGAGGAGGCCCGGGTGGCCGTCGCCACGGTGACCGGCGGGGCGGCCTTCGCGGCCCTCGACGACTTCACGCTGGCCACGCCCAGCCTGGAGGACGTGTATCTGACGCTGGGCGGGAACGCGCAGGGGCTGGTGAAGGCATGAGTGCACGGGCCGTCGTATCCGTATGGGACAGGGCGAATGTCGTTGTATCCGTAGGGGACAGGGCGTCTGCCGGCGTCGAGAGGAGCAGCGCGACGTGAGTGTCGTATCCGCCGATGTTCTGCCGAGTGGTCCCCTGGCCGTGCCGGAGGCCACCGCCTCGGGCGCGGCCGAGCTGGGGCCGAAGGCGAGGCTGTGGCCGTCCATGGCCGCCGTGTACCGGGCGCAGCTGTCCCGGGCGCGGGTCGCGCGGATCCCGCTGCTGTTCGTGGCGACCTTCCAGTCGGTCGGCATCCTGATCATGATGCGCGGGGTCGTCGACGGCGGGAGCCACGACGCCCGGTTCGTGGTCGCCGGCTCGTCCGTGCTCGTCGTCGCCTACGTCGGGCTCAACCTCCTCGCGCAGTACTTCGGGCAGCTGCGCGGCAGCGGCGGGCTCGACCACTACGCCACCCTGCCGGTGCCGCCCGCGGCCGTGGTGCTGGGCGCGGCGGGGGCGTACGCCTCCTTCACCGTGCCGGGGACCGCGCTGACCGCCGTCTTCGGGTGCGTGCTGTTCGGGCTGCCGATGGGGAACATCTGGATCCTGGCGGCGGTGATCCCGCTCGCGGGGGCCGCGCTCGCCGGACTCGGGGCGGCGCTGGGGCTGCTGGCTCCTCGGCCCGAACTCGCCACGCTGCTCGGGCAGTTGGGGATGTCCGCGGCCCTGTTGCTGGGTGTGCTGCCCGCTGATCGGATGCCGGACGCGGTGCGGTTCCTGCGGGATCTGGTGCCCTCGACGTACGGCGTGGAGGCGTTCGCGCAGACGTTCGCGGCGCATCCGGACTGGGCGCTCGTCCTCGGTGACCTCGCCGTATGCGCCGGGGTCGGGGTCGTTTCGCTGGCCGTCGCCGCCTGGGCATACCGTCGGGCTGCCGTCCGGTGACGCGCCGCACAGCCGGGCCTGGCACGATGGCATTGTGACCGCACCGCTGACTCCGCCTCCGCCGCCGCGTGACCAGTCCCCGCACGATGCGTGGCAGCCGCCGGGTGACCCCAATTCCCCGGATTCCCCGGGTGCCACGGACGCCCCCGGTGAGCCGGGGGCCGGGTATCCCGTGTACGCCCCGCAGGAAGCGTCCTACGGGGCGGACGGGCCCGGGATCAAGACCGAGCTGATCGAGGCCGTGGTCGTCACCGTCGCCTCGGCGGTCGGCGGGGTGTTGCTTGGGGTGTTGTGGTGGTGGCTGGCGCCGCATGTTCCGCTGGTCGGGGACGTGGTCGACAAGAGCTGGGTCGTCTACCTCAAGGACTCCGAGGGTGAGCAGGCCGTGGGGGTGGACGGAACGTTCACTCTGCTTGCCGTCGCTTTTGGGGTCGTGAGCGCGCTTGTCGTCTTTTTGTTGCGGCGGCGTGGGGGAGTGCCGCTGGTCGCAGCGCTGGCTCTGGGTGGGTTGCTCGCCGCGTTCATCGCCTGGCGGCTGGGGATGTGGTTCGGGCCTACCAAGGATGTGCTCGCGCATGCCAAGGCTGTGGGTAAGGGGGTTACGTTCTCCGCGCCGCTGAAGATGGGGGCGAAGGGGGCGTTGCTGGCCTGGCCGGTGGCCGCGCTGGTCGTTCATCTGGGGCTGACGGCGTTGTTCGGGCCTCGGGATCCTGAGCCGGGGTATGTGCAGCAGGGGGTTGGGCCTACGGATGGGTACGGGGCTCCTCTGTCCTAGGTTTTCTCGCCCCCGCCGCCCCTACCCGTCCCATCCCCAGGGGCTGCCGCCCCTTCCGCCCCGCCTGGGGGCTGCGCCCCCAGACCCCCATCGGCCTGGACGGCCTCGTCCTCAAACGCCGGACGGGCTGGATGTGGCGGCCTGCGTTGGGAAGTCACGCCCGCCCGACCGGTGCCCGAAACGCCTACGCCGGCCTCCGCCCGTGGTTTGCCCTGTGCTTCCTGATGCGCCACTTTCGTTTCCGCGTTTTCTTCGACATGTCTCTTCCTCTTAACCGAGGACAGGGAGGGCGTCGAGGGGTCACGCACGGCCGATGGGGGCCAGTACCGCGGCGGTGAGGGTTTTCAGGTCGTCGGGGGTGAGTTCCACCTCCAGGCCGCGGCGGCCTGCCGAGACGCAGATCGTGGGGTGGGTGGTGGCTGAGGCGTCCAGGACCGTGCGGAGTTTTTTGCGTTGGCCCAGGGGGGAGATGCCGCCTCGGACGTAGCCCGTGGTGCGTTCGGCGAGGGTGGGGTCGGCCATCGTGGCGCGTTTGCCGCCTACCGCTGAGGCGAGGGCCTTCAGGTCCAGTTGGCCCGCCACCGGGACCACGGCGACCGTCAGGGTGCCGTCCACGTCCGCCAGCAGGGTTTTGAAGACCCGGTCCGGGGAGACGCCCATCGCCTCGGCCGCCTCCTCGCCGTAGGAGGGGTGGGAGGGGTCGTGGTCGTAGGCGTGGAGTTCGTACGGCACCCCCGCGGTCGTCAGGGCGACCGTCGCCGGGGTGCCGCCCGACTGTTGCTGTTTCTGCTTCTTGGCCATCAGGGGACTCCCGCGTCAGTTCAGGCTTGTCGGGCCTCGGGTCAGGTCCGATGCCGGTAGGGACGGCAGGTTACGGATGATGGCCGTCTCGGAGCGAAGGAGTTTCAGTTCGTCGCGCAGGCGGGAGGCGGTGTCGGGGGCTTGGAGGAGGCGTTGTTTTGTGCCCGTGTCGAGCATCATTGCCGCCGCCACCAGGTAGGAGACGACCGCCGGTTCGTCCGGGAGTTCGGCCTCACCCGTGGACAGGGTGCGTTCGCGGGCGCCCGCCAGGCGTTTCTGGTACTGGCGGAACGCGCGTAGCACGCCCTCAGCCAGCGCGCCCGCCTCGTCGCCCTTCTCCTCGGGCAGCTCCTCCAGCTCGGCCGTCAGGAACGGGCCCGAGGCGTCCACGGAGAGCAGGCGCATGCGGGTCGTGCCGGTGGCCAGTACCTCGAAGGTGCCGTCGGCGCGTTCGCGGATCGTGGCCGCGTCGGCCACGCAGCCCACCGAGTGGAAGGCCTTGAGCGGGTCGGGGCCGAAGCCGGCGGCGGGCCCGCGGTCGGGCACGGCCGTCTGGTCGGGCATGCCCGGGGCGGTCGATGCCACCTCGTGGCCGTCGCGGATGGCCACGACGGCGAATCGGCGCGAATCCTCCTCAGGGGTCTTGAGCAGATCGCGCATCATGGCGCGATAGCGCTCCTCGAAAATGTTCAGAGGAAGCACGAGCCCCGGGAACAGAACCGAGTTCAGGGGGAAGAGCGGCAGCCGGACGGTGGTCACGGCGCAAAAGCCTAATGGTCGCCGGAGCGGGCACGTCCGCCGTGCTCACTCCGTGGATACCCGGGTGCGTCCTCGAACGCCCACGGCTGGGTCGGAATCGCCCGCAGGGCCGGGGGAACCGGGCCGCCCAGGGGCACGTCCGCGGCCACCGCCATGCGGACGCCGTCCCGGACTTCGAGGAACTGGCCGAGCGGGTCGTCGGATATCCGGTCCCAGGGGAACGACGTGGCGTACGGGCCGATCAGGCGGAGTTGGTCGAGAGCGTCCGTCCATCGTTCCAGGCGGACAAGGACGTAGGTCAGGAGGTTGCGGACCTCTGCGGGCCACGGGTCCGCCGCCGCGTACGTGGCCGAGAGGGCGATCGCCAGGTCGGCCGCCGCGTCCAGGCGGGCGCGGGGGACCGTGGGACCGCAGCCGTCGGTCAGGCACGCGAAGGCCGCCCGGACCGGCAGGGCCTGGACGAGCGAGCCGGGCAGGGCGTCCTGCGCGGCCGGTTCGGCGAAGTCGAAGCACTCGCGGTGGGAGCAGCGGGCGGTGTGGGGCGTGTCGCCCCACTGCGCGCAGCAGGCCGTGGACAGGTACTGGAGGGCGGCCACATGGCAGCCGTAGTGGTGCGGGGAGCGGCGGACCGCCTCGCCCCACAGCCGTTCGAACTCGGCGTGCCCGGCGTTCGTGCCCCGCGCCCGGTCCAGCGCGATCCGCCACGGCACCGGGTCGCGCGGCTCGGCCTCGGCCGCCGCCGTGATCAGCGGGCTCAGCTCACGGAGGAGTTCGGCGCGGGCCGGCGACTCCCAGCCGCGGTCCATCGCCAGCTGGGCCGTGAGGAGGAGCGCGTCCGGGTTCCGCGGGGCGGCCGCGCACCAGTCGTCCAGCCACTCCGGGCGGCTGCGGGCGAACGCGGCGAGCCGGCGTGTGTGGCGGTCGCGGTCCTCCCACTCCGCCGACGCGCGCGAGGCGGCCAGCAGCTCGGAGGCGGGCCCGTACTCGCCGCGCCCGGCCGCGACCAGCGCCGGGCCGAGCCGGTCGTCGGGGGCGTCGAGGAGGACCTCGTCGTCGGCCGGCAGCCCGGCGGCGAGCCGCGAGGTGTTCCTTGCCATCCGGGCGGTGCGGATGAACGCGCGCAGCAGAGCCATGGTGTCGACCATTGAAAGACCGCCGATCCGGAGTGCGCCAGACCGTTTGACCACCCGGCTGAAAGTTGTACGCGCTTCGGTCAAGCCCAGGCAAAAGGTGACTGTTGCTCAACTGTTCGAGTGCTGTGCGCGCGGGCTTCCGAGGGCCCGCTAGCCGCGTCTGAGCAGCCGTGTGGCGCCCGCCGCGACCGTCGTGGCAAGGATCCACCCCAGCAGGATCAGCGCCACCGACAGCCACTGCCAGCCGCCGTGCAGCTGCCACTGGCCCGCCTGCCCCAGGTCGATCACCGGCAGCAGCAGGTCCAGCGCGAA
Source organism: Streptomyces sp. NRRL F-525 (assembly GCF_000716605.1). Taxonomy (GTDB): domain Bacteria; phylum Actinomycetota; class Actinomycetes; order Streptomycetales; family Streptomycetaceae; genus Streptomyces. The sequence goes on from NZ_JNXE01000028.1 coordinate 111,675, forward strand.
CAGGGCGGGGCTCCACGGCGGATGCCCGTTCGTGTTCACCGGCGCGTGGTCGGCGTGCGCGAAGGCCAGCGAACTCGCCGCCCACAACACCGCCATCCACACGGCGGCCCGGCCCGGCCGGTACCCGTAGGCGACCGTCCAGTCCTGCACGAACCCCCACACCTTGGCCGCGATCGGCAGGCTCTCCCGGCGCCGCCGCTGCTTGGCGAGCAGCACCTCGCGCGCGTCCTCGTCCTCACCGGCGTTGCGCAGCACGGTCGCGAGCCGCTCGTACGGCTCCGGGGCGTACTCGGCGGTCGCCGCCGCCACCCAGTCGAGACGCGCGTCCAGCGGGAACGGGCCCTGCGGTACGAGGTTCTCGTACACGAAGCCGCCCATGTGGAGGTTGCCGGGAGCCGGCCAACTGGTCGCCGCGTCAATCAGGTTGACCACCCGCGCCCCCGACAGCACCACCTTCCCGCGTTGGGGCTTCTCGCCGAGGAAGCGCAACTCCGGCGCCTGGACGCGCAGTAGGGACAGCTCCTGGTCGTCCGTGAACGTGAACCGGGCCCGCTCCAGGTCCACCGCGTCCCCGAACCGCCCGTCGTCCAGCCGCACCCCGCCCTGGCACGAGAAACGCTGAATGCGGGTCCCGCGCGCGGGAGTTGTACCGCTCAGCCAGGGACCGCCGACACCGGCCGGGGTCAGGTACAGGGTGCGGCCCACGGTCAACTGGGGCGCGTTCAGGGCGAGTCGGCCGTACGGGTTGGCCAGCCGGGCACCGCGCAGACTCAGCGAGACGCCCACCTTGGCGCTGCGCAGGCTCAACTCACCGTGCGATTCCAGGAGTTCGGCTTGCAGATCCTGCCCTACGGTCATGCCGTCGGCGGCGATCGAACGCCCGGTGCGGTCCCGGTAGACGATCGCCTGGTTCAGCAGCAGGTCGGTGCCGATGTGCGCGTCGGTCAGCCGTACGCCGTTGTGGAAGCGGCAGCGCGGCAGATGCAGGTCACCCTCCGTGTGCACCCGCGCCGCCTCCAGCCGCGGCACCGAGCAGTCCACCAGCCGTACGGTCTGGAAGCGGGCTTCCGGCAGCAGCACCTCCCGCTCGAAACGGCAGCCCTTCAGCTCGACGTACGGCGTGACGGTGCCGCCCGCCAGGTCCAGGACGCCGCTGATCTGCACGCCGGTGAGTTTCAGGGAGGCCACCCGGCCCGACAGCGCGGGCGGTCCGTCGAGGAGCAGCCAGCACACGAACCGCGCCCGCACGGTCCGCTCCGGGCCCCACGGATGTCCGCCGTGCGGATCGTCGACGACACTGTCGCCGCTGCTCAGGTCGTACACGCTGCCGTTGCGGAAGGCCTGCCACATACCGGCCTCGGCGGCGGTCGCATCGTCCGGCACATCCCCCGCGCGGATGCCGGCACCCTCGGTCACTGCTCTTTCATCCCTCTCAACTACTCACGGGTTTCGCACAGCAGTTCATGCCCGCTGAGTAACCCCCGGAACACTAGACGTGAAGGGGATCTTCCGGGTTCCGGCCACGTTCTGTATCAGCCATTGATATGCGTGAGCGGCCCTCGATCGCGGTCTGCGAGAATTGCTCCTGTGATCTCCCGAATCGATCTGCGCGGTGACGCCCTCCCCGAAGGGCCCGCCCTGCGCGACCTGCTGCCCCGAGCCGACTTCGACGTCTCGGCCGCCCTGGAGAAGGTGCGGCCGATCTGCGAGGCCGTGCATCATCGGGGCGACGCGGCGCTGATCGACTTCGCCGAGAAGTTCGACGGGGTGCGGCTGGAGCAGGTGCGGGTCCCGGCCCAGGCGCTCAGTGACGCGCTGGAGCAGCTCGACCCGGAGGTGCGCGCGGCCCTGGAGGAGTCCATCCGGCGCGCCCGGCTCGTCCACCGCGAGCAGCGCCGTACGACCCACACCACCCAGGTCGTGCCGGGTGGTTCCGTCACCGAGAAGTGGGTGCCGGTGGACCGGGTGGGGCTGTACGCCCCGGGTGGTCGGTCCGTGTACCCGTCGTCCGTGATCATGAACGTCGTCCCGGCCCAGGAGGCCGGTGTCCAGTCCGTCGCGCTCGCCTCGCCGCCGCAGGCCGAGTTCGGCGGCCTCCCGCACCCGACGATCCTCGCCGCCTGCGCGCTGCTCGGCGTCGACGAGGTCTACGCAGTCGGCGGTGCCCAGGCCGTCGCGATGTTCGCCCACGGCACCGAGTCCTGCGCCCCGGCCAACATGGTCACCGGCCCCGGCAACATCTGGGTCGCCGCCGCCAAGCGCTACTTCACCGGCAAGATCGGCATCGACACCGAGGCCGGCCCGACCGAGATCGCGGTCCTCGCCGACGACACCGCCGACCCGGTGCACGTCGCCGCCGACCTGATCAGCCAGGCCGAGCACGACCCGCTCGCCGCCGCCGTCCTGGTCACGGACTCCGTGACGCTCGCGGACGCCGTCGAGAAGGAACTCGAACCCCAGGTCGCGGCCACCAAGCACATCGAGGACCGGATCGCCCCGGCACTGGCCGGCCGACAGTCCGCGATTGTCCTCGTCGACGGCGTCGACGAGGGCCTGCGGGTCGTCGACGCGTACGGCGCCGAGCACCTGGAGATCCAGACCGCGGATGCCGCTGCCGTCGCCGACCGGGTGCGGAACGCCGGCGCGATCTTCGTCGGACCGTGGGCGCCCGTCTCGCTGGGCGACTACGCGGCCGGCTCCAACCACGTGCTGCCGACCGGGGGTTGTGCCTGCCACTCCTCCGGGCTCTCCGTGCAGTCTTTCCTGCGCGGCATCCACATCGTCGACTACACGAAGGACGCGCTGGCGGACGTAGCGCATCACGTGGTCACGCTGGCGGAGGCGGAGGACCTGCCCGCGCACGGCGCGGCGGTCAAGGCAAGGTTCGGTTGGAAGGTGCCCGGCAAGTGAGCTTCGGAATCGACGATCTTCCCGTACGGGACGAGCTGCGCGGCAAGTCCCCTTACGGCGCGCCCCAGTTGGACGTCCCCGTACGGCTGAACACCAACGAGAACCCCTACCCGCTGCCCGAGGCACTGGTCGAGCGGATCGCCGAGCGGGTCCGTGAAGCCGCCCGCGACCTCAACCGCTACCCGGACCGGGACGCGGTCGAGTTGCGCACCGAGCTGGCCAACTACCTCACCAAGACCGGGAGTTACCGGGTCGGCGTCGAGAACGTGTGGGCGGCCAACGGCTCCAACGAGGTCATCCAGCAACTGCTGCAGACCTTCGGCGGGCCCGGCCGTACCGCGATCGGCTTCGAGCCGTCGTACTCGATGCACGCGCTCATCGCGCGGGGCACCGGGACCGGGTGGATCTCCGGTCCGCGCAACGAGGACTTCTCGATCGATCTCGCCGCCGCCGAGCGGTGGATCGCGAAGAACGAGCCCGACGTCGTGTTCGTCACGACCCCCAACAACCCCACGGGCAACGCCGTTCCGCCCGAGACGGTCCTCGCGCTGTACGAGGCCGCGCAGGCCGCCAAGCCGTCGATGGTGATCGTCGACGAGGCGTACGTCGAGTTCAGCCACGGCGAGTCGCTGCTGCCGCTGCTCGAAGGTCGGCCGAATCTCGTCGTCTCGCGCACGATGTCGAAGGCGTTCGGGGCCGCGGGGCTCCGCCTCGGCTATCTCGCCGCGCACCCGGCCGTCGTCGACGCCGTCCAACTCGTACGGCTGCCCTACCACTTGTCGGCCGTCACCCAGGCGACCGCGCTGGCCGCCCTGGAGCACACCGACACGCTGCTCGGGTACGTGGAGCAGCTGAAGAGTGAACGGGACCGGCTGGTGGGCGAGTTGAAGGCCCTCGGGTGTGAAGTCGTCGAGTCCGACGCGAACTTCGTGCAGTTCGGGCGGTTCGCGGACTCGCACACCGCCTGGCAGAAGATCCTCGACCAGGGCGTCCTGGTCCGGGACAACGGCATCCCGGGGTGGCTGCGGGTCTCCGCCGGAACCCCCGAAGAGAACGACGCGTTCCTCGACGCGGTCCGTGAGTTGATGAAGGAGCAGAGCGCATGAACCGCGTAGGACGTGTGGAGCGGGTGACCAAGGAGACCTCGGTCGTCGTCGAGATCGATCTCGACGGCGCCGGCAAGGTCGACGTGTCGACAGGGGTCGGTTTCTACGACCACATGCTCGACCAGCTCGGCCGGCACGGTCTGTTCGACCTCACCGTGAAGACCGAGGGCGATCTGCACATCGACTCGCACCACACCATCGAGGACACCGCCCTCGCGCTCGGCGCCGCCTTCAAGCAGGCGCTCGGCGACAAGGTGGGTATTTATCGATTCGGGAACTGCACTGTCCCGCTCGACGAGTCCCTCGCCCAGGTGACCGTCGACCTGTCCGGCCGCCCGTACCTCGTGCACACCGAGCCCGAGAACATGGCGCCGATGATCGGCGAGTACGACACGACGATGACCCGGCACATCCTGGAGTCGTTCGTCGCGCAGGCCCAGATCGCGCTGCACGTGCACGTGCCGTACGGGCGCAACGCGCACCACATCGTGGAGTGCCAGTTCAAGGCCCTCGCCCGCGCCCTGCGGTACGCCTCCGAGCGCGACCCGCGCGCGGCCGGCATCCTCCCCTCCACGAAGGGCGCGCTGTGACCGGCCTCTCCAGCCTTCTGATCGTCGTCGGACTCTTCCTCCTAGGCGGGGTCTACTCCTTCGTCAAGCAGAAGATGCCGGCGAGCCTCATCGTGCTGGTCTCCATCGGCGCGGCGATGTGTCTGGTCGCGGGGGTCATGCGGTTGGCGGTGTGGAGTTGAGCGCGGGGAACGCCTCCAAGAAGGTCGTCGTCTTCGACTACGGCTTCGGGAACGTCCGTTCCGCCGAGCGTGCCCTCGCGCGCACGGGTGCCGAGGTCGAGATAACGCGTGACTACGACAAGGCCATGAACGCGGACGGGCTGCTGGTGCCCGGTGTCGGCGCCTTCGCCGCCTGCATGCAGGGCCTCAAGGAAGCGCGCGGCGACTGGATCGTCGGGCGCCGGCTGGCCGGTGGGCGCCCGGTGATGGGCATCTGCGTCGGCATGCAGATCCTGTTCGCGCGCGGTATCGAGCACGGCGTGGAGACCGAGGGCCTGGACGAGTGGCCCGGCTCGGTCGAGCCCCTACAGGCCGAGATCGTGCCCCACATGGGCTGGAACACCGTGGACACCCCGGCGGGCTCCCAGCTCTTCGCGGGCCTCGACGCGGACGCGCGCTTCTATTTCGTGCACTCCTACGCCGTCCACGACTGGTCCCTCGAAGTCGTGAACCCGGCGATGCGCGCCCCCCTGGTGACCTGGTCGACGCACGGCAAGCCCTTCGTGGCCGCCGTGGAGAACGGCGCTCTGTGGGCCACCCAGTTCCACCCCGAGAAGTCCGGCGACGCCGGAGCGCAGTTGTTGAACAATTGGATCGGAACCCTCTGATGCCTTCGAAGCTCGAACTCCTCCCCGCCGTGGACGTCCGCGACGGCCAGGCCGTCCGCCTGGTGCACGGCGAGTCCGGGACCGAGACCTCCTACGGCTCCCCCCTGGAGGCCGCCCTCGCCTGGCAGAGCTCCGGCGCCGAGTGGCTGCACCTCGTCGACCTGGACGCCGCGTTCGGCACCGGTGACAACCGCAAGCTCATCGCCGAGGTCGCCGGCGCCATGGACATCAAGGTCGAGCTGTCCGGCGGCATCCGCGACGACGACACCCTCGCCGCCGCCCTCGCCACCGGCTGCACCCGGGTGAACCTCGGCACCGCCGCGCTGGAGACCCCGGAGTGGGTCGCCAAGGTCATCGCCCAGCACGGCGACAAGATCGCGGTCGGCCTCGACGTACGCGGCACGACCCTGCGCGGACGCGGCTGGACCCGTGACGGCGGCGACCTCTACGAGACGCTGGACCGCCTCAACTCCGAGGGCTGCGCCCGGTACGTGGTCACCGACATCGCCAAGGACGGCACCCTCCAGGGCCCCAACCTGGAACTGCTGCGCAACGTCTGCGCGGCGACCGACCGCCCGGTCGTGGCCTCCGGCGGGGTCTCCTCCCTGGACGACCTCCGCGCCATCTCCGAGCTGGTACCCCTCGGTGTCGAGGGTTCCATCGTCGGCAAGGCCCTGTACGCGAAGGCGTTCACCCTGGAAGAGGCTTTGGAGGCGGTGGCCCGGTGACCGAGCTACGACGCGTCGCGACCGGCGCCCCCTGGGAGGACGCCTTCGGCTACTCCCGCGCGGTGGAGCTGCCGAACGGCCTGGTGCTGGTCTCCGGGTGCACGTCGATAGTGGACGGCGAGATCGCCGGGGGCGGTCCCTACGAGCAGACGGTCAACGCGTTCAACGTCGCGTTCTCGGCGCTGGAGCAACTGGGTCTCGGCCCCGCCGATGTGGTGCGCACCCGTATGTACATCACCCACGCCCGGGATGTGGAGGACGTGGGCCGCGCACACAAGGAACTCTTCGACGCGATCCGCCCCGCCGCCTCGATGATCATCGTGTCCGGCTTCGTCGACCCGAGCCTGGTCGTCGAGGTCGAGGTGGAGGCGTACCGCTCCGGTGCCGAGGGCGGAGGTTCCGCATGACCCTCGCCGTACGAGTCATCCCCTGCCTGGACGTGGACAACGGCCGGGTCGTCAAGGGCGTCAACTTCCAGAACCTGCGCGACGCGGGCGACCCCGTCGAGATGGCCAAGGTCTACGACGCCGAGGGCGCCGACGAGTTGACCTTCCTGGACATCACCGCGTCCTCCGGCAACCGCGAGACGACGTACGACGTGGTCCGCCGCACCGCCGAGCAGGTCTTCATCCCGCTCACGGTCGGCGGCGGCGTCCGCACGGCCGAGGACGTGGACAAGCTGCTGCGCGCGGGCGCGGACAAGGTCGGCGTCAACACGGCGGCGATCACGCGGCCCGAGCTGATCCGGGAGATCGCGGAGCGGTTCGGGAGGCAGGTGCTGGTGCTGTCGGTGGACGCGCGGCGGACTGAGAGCGGGTCCTTCGAGGTCACGACCCACGGCGGCCGCAAGGGCACCGGCATCGACGCGGTCGAATGGGCGCACCGGGCGGCGGAGTTGGGGGCGGGGGAGATCCTGCTCAACTCGATGGACGCGGACGGTACGAAGGACGGCTACGACCTCGAGATGATCGCGGCTGTACGCAAGCACGTGACCGTGCCGGTCATCGCCTCCGGCGGCGCGGGCAAGCTCGCGGACTTTCCGCCGGCGGTGGCGGCGGGGGCGGACGCGGTGCTGGCCGCCTCGGTCTTCCACTTCGGTGACTTGCGGATCGGGGAAGTGAAGCAGGCGCTGAAGGAGGCGGGTCACCCCGTGCGGTGACTCCGTAGAGGCGTTGTAAGCCCCGGCTGCCTGGTGGTCGGGGCTTACTTGTGGGGAGACACAAAAGATAAGTTGCGCAAAATATGTTGCGCAACTTTTCTTTCGTATCTAGCGTGGGGTGCATGACCTCGAAAGAGACCCGTGCCATTACCGATCTGGGCACGCTCAAGGCATTCGCGCACCCGTTGCGCGTCAAGCTGTACCGGGCGCTGTACGTGGCTCGTACCGCGACCGCGTCGCAGCTGGCCGACCAGGTCGACGAGGCCGTGTCGCTGGTCAGTTACCACCTGCGCAAGCTCGCCGAGCACGGGCTCATCGAGGAGGCCGAGCGGCAGGGGGAGGACGGCCGGGAGCGCTGGTGGCGGCCGGCCTCGGAGAGCCTGACCGTGCGGCACGAGGACGTCAAGGACGCGCCCGAGAAGCTCGCGGCGCAAGGCGCGCTCACCCGGATCCTGCTGGAGCAGCGCGTCGACCTCTACCGGCGCCACCTCGACGAGTCCGAGTCCTGGAACGACGAGTGGCGCTCGGCCGGCTTCGAGAGCGAGTACCTCCCGCGTCTGAACGCGTCCGAACTCGCCGAACTCCAGGTCGAGTTGGACACCCTGATCCACAAGTACCAGGCCAGGGGAAGAGCCGCCGAGGCGGCGGGCGACACCCAGGGCCGCGAGAACGTCGCCATCCACCTGTACGGCTTCCCGTTCCGCACCTGAGAGGACGATCTCCCGTGACCGGCACCCTCATAGTCCCCGGCACAGTCACCCACAGACCCGCCCACCGCGACCCCAACGTCCTGCGCTGGCTCGGTGCGTACACGGCGTCCATGGTCGGCGACAGCGTGTACTACATCGCCCTGTCCTGGGCGGCCGTACAGCAGGGCTCGCCCGCACAGGCCGGGGTCGTGATGGCGGTCAGTGCCGTGCCGCGGGCTCTGTTGATGCTGGGCGGGGGAGTGGTCGCCGACCGGTTCGGGCCGCGCCGGGTGGTCATCGGGAGCGACATGGTGCGCTGCGCGGCGGTGCTGGCGGTGGCCGCGCTGCTGTTCCTGACGAGCCCGGGACTGTGGCCGCTGGCGCTGCTCGCCGTGGTGTTCGGGACGGTCGACGCGGTGTTCATGCCGGCGGTGGGCGCACTCCCCGCGCGCGTGACGAGCCGCGACCAACTCGCGCGCGTGCAGGGCATGCGGGGAATAGGCATCCGCTTCGCGAGCATCGTCGGCGCCCCGCTCGGCGGCCTCGGCGTCGCGATCGGCGGCGCGGCGGCGGCGTTCGCGTTCGCCGGGCTGCTGATCGCGGTGTCGGTGCCGCTGCTGATCTCCGTACGGATACGGGAACTGCCTGCCGACGACAAGGCCTGCGCGCGCGGCGGGACCGCCGGTGCGGGTGAGGCCGCGGGCGGTCCTGGCGCGTCACCCGGCGCAGGAGTCGTCGGCACCGCCGCCCCCGACAAGGCCGACACCCACCCCACCACCCCGCTCGGCGACCTCCGGGCCGGCCTGCGCTACATCCGCGGCCACCGCGTCCTCGCCCCGCTGATGCTGGCCATCGCGCTCGGCGACCTCGGTTTCGTGGGCCCGCTCAACGTGGGCCTGACCCTGCTCGCGGACGAGCGCGGGTGGGGCGCGTCGGGCATGGGCTGGGTGCTCTCCGGCTTCGGGACGGGCGCCGGGGCCGCCGCGCTGCTGCTGGCCGTACGGGGACGGCTCCCGCACGCCGGGCACGTCGTCGGCTGGGCGTGCCTCGCGGGCTCCGTCGCGATCGGCGCCCTGGCCTTCGTCCCGAACGTCCTCGGGGCGGTCGGGGTGGCCCTGCTCATCGGGCTGCTGGCCGGCCTCAGCGGCGCGATGTGCGGGGCCCTGCTGCAGACTCGGGCCGACCCCGCCTACCTCGGCCGTGTCACCGCCGTCTCCAGCCTGGTCAGCCTCGGCTTCGCCCCGCTCAGCATGCCGCTGTCGGCCGCCGCGATCGGGGCGTGGGGCACCGGCCCGGTGTTCGTCGGCAGCGCGGTGGTCTGCGGGCTGGGCGGGGTCGTAGCGCTGTGCGTGCGGGACCTGCGGCGGGCCGAACTCCCCGGCTGACCCGCCCAGTTGACGACCGGGCCGCCCTGCGACCGCAGGCTCAGATCCCCAGCTGCTTGGCCTCCTGGAGCTTGGCGATGGCGTTCTCGTCGCCGTCCAGTGCCACCTTGGCCACGCTCTGCCGCCCGTGCGCGAACAGCAGCAGCTCCGAGGGCTCACCGGTCACCGTCACGACCGGCGCCCCCTTGTGGGCGACCGCCGTCTGCCCGTCCGGGCGGCGCAGCACCAGCCCGGTCGGCGCGGTGCGGCCCATCAGCCGGGCCATCCGCTCCAGACGGGACCACAGCGCGTCCTGGAACACCGGGTCCAGCTCGCGCGGCGTCCACTCCGGCTGAGCCCGCCGTACGTCCTCCGTGTGGACGTAGAACTCGACCGTGTTGGACGCCTCGTCGAGCTGCTTGAGCTGGAACGGCGAGAAGCGCGGCGGGCCCGTACGGATCAGCTGGATCAGCTCCTCGTACGGCTTCGCCGCGAACTCCGTCATCACCCGCTCCAGCCGCGGCGCGAGCTGCTTGATCATGATGCCGCCGGCGGCGTCGGCACGGCGCTCGCGCACCACGACGTGCGCGGCGAGGTCACGGGTCCGCCACCCCTCGCAGAGAGTCGGGGCGTCCGGGCCCGCGGTCTCCAGGAGATCGGCGAGAAGAAGTCGTTCACGCTTGGCGAAGGTCGACATACCGTCAGCCTACGACCGCCGCCCAAGTCCGCACAGTGGACGCCCGGCCAGGACTGTCAGTGGGGCGCGGCACAATGGCCCCATGACCAGCACGCCCCAGCCCAGCAGCCTCGACCCCGAGATCGCCGCCCGCCTCAAGCGCAGCGCCGACGGGCTCGTCCCCGCGATCGCCCAGCAGTACGACACCGGTGAGGTGCTCATGCTCGGCTGGATGGACGACGAGGCGCTGCATCGCACCCTGACGACGGGCCGCTGCACGTACTGGTCCCGCAGCCGCCGGGAGTACTGGGTCAAGGGCGACACGTCCGGCCACTTCCAGCACGTCAAGTCCGTCGCCCTGGACTGCGACGCCGACACGGTCCTCGTGAAGGTCGACCAGATCGGCGCCGCCTGCCACACCGGCGACCGCACCTGCTTCGACGCGGACGTGCTTCTCAAAGAAGACCTCGAAGGAGACTTCAACGAAGGCCTTCTTAAAGAAGGTGCTGATTCCGACACCCCCGCCTCGGATCAGTAGGGTCAGCCGCCATGGACCTCGAGACGTTCCGCAAGCTGGCCACCGACCGTCGCGTCATTCCGGTCACCCGCAAGCTCCTCGCCGACGGCGACACCCCGGTCGCGCTCTACCGCAAACTGGCCGCGGAGCGCCCCGGCACCTTCCTCCTGGAGTCCGCGGAGAACGGCCGCTCCTGGTCCCGTTATTCGTTCGTGGGCGTGCGCAGTGCCGCCACCCTGACCTCCCGCGACGGGCAGGCCCACTGGCTCGGCACCCCGCCCGTGGGCGTCCCGGCCGACGGCGACCCGCTCGCCGCCCTGCGCGCGACCATCGAGACCCTGCACACCCCCCACCAGGAGGGCCTGCCGCCCTTCACCGGCGGGATGGTCGGCTATCTCGGCTACGACATCGTCCGCCGCCTGGAGAAGATCGGCCCGGGCGAGCGCGACGACCTCAAGCTCCCCGAGCTGACCATGCTCCTCACCAGCGACCTCGCCGTGATGGACCACTGGGAGGGCTCGGTCCTGCTGATCGCCAACGCGATCAACCACAACGACCTCGACACCGGCGTCGACGAGGCCTACGCGGACGCGATCGCCCGCCTCGACGCCATGGAGGCGGACCTCTCCCGCGCGGTGGCCCAGCCGCCCGCCCAGCTCCCGCCCTCCGAGCTGCCCGAGTACACCGCGCTGTGGGGCGGCCCCGACTTCAAGGAGGCCGTCGAGGACATCAAGGAGCGCATCCGCGCGGGCGAGGCCTTCCAGGTCGTCCCCTCGCAGCGCTTCGAAACCCCGTGCACGGCAAGCGCGTTGGACGTCTACCGGGTCCTTCGGGCGACCAACCCGTCCCCGTACATGTACCTGTTCCGCTTCGACGGCTTCGACGTCGTCGGCTCCTCCCCCGAGGCCCTCGTCAAGGTCGAGGACGGCCGCGCGATGGTCCACCCCATTGCCGGGACCCGGCACCGCGGGGCCACCCCGCAGGAGGACCAGGCCCTCGCCGACGAACTCCTCGCCGACCCCAAGGAGCGTGCCGAGCACCTCATGCTGGTCGACCTCGGGCGTAACGATTTGGGCAGGGTCTGCGAGCCCGGCTCGGTCGAGGTCGTCGACTTCATGTCCGTCGAGCGCTACTCCCACGTGATGCACATCGTCTCGACGGTCACCGGCCGCGTGGCCCCCGGCCGTACCGCCTTCGACGTCCTCACGGCCTGCTTTCCGGCCGGCACCCTCTCCGGCGCGCCTAAGCCCCGCGCGATGCAGATCATCGACGAACTGGAGCCGTCCAGAAGGGGGTTGTACGGCGGCTGCGTCGGCTACCTCGACTTCGCGGGCGACTCCGACACCGCCATCGCCATCCGTACGGCCCTCCTCCGCGACGGCACCGCCTACGTCCAGGCGGGCGCCGGCATCGTCGCCGACTCGGACCCCGAGATGGAGGACCAGGAGTGCCGCAACAAGGCGGCGGCGGTCCTCCGCGCCGTGCACACGGCGAACCGGCTCGGGCAATAGGACGAGGGTCATATGAACCCCGGGTGACAGTTCGCCCGGGGTTGGAGCGATAGTGGACTCCGTGACTGCTGCTGTTCCTCACCCCCGTTCCGAAGGCGAAGGCCCCGCGCGTGCCGGCCGCCGCAGCCTCGCCGTGGCCCTGCTGAGCGGTGCGCTCGGCGCGGCCGTGGCGCTGCTGGCCACCCGTCAGCGCTGGTCGATGGGGACCGCGACGGTGGCCGGCGACGCGTTCCCGCTGTCCGCCAAGGGCAGCGACGTCACGGGCGTGCCCGCGGCGCTCGCCATAGTGGGCCTCGCCGCGCTCGTCGCCGTCTTCGCCGTCCGCCGGACCGGCCGCTTCGCGGTCTCCGCCCTTCTCGCGCTCTCCGGCGCGGGCATCGTCGCCGCGGCGCTTCTCGGCGCGACGGACAGCTCCGCGCTGGACGACAAGGCCGCGCAGGCCTCCGGCGATACCTCGTCCGTCGTGCACGCCTTCGACCACACTGCCTGGCCGTACGTTGCTGCGGTGGGCGGCGGCCTGATCCTGCTGGCTGGTCTGCTCGCCCTCCTCTATGGTCGCCGTTGGCCCGCGATGTCGGGCCGGTACGAGCGCAATGGCACGCCTCGCCCCCGGCGGGCTCCGGTGGTGGACCCCGATCGGCCTGAGGACATCTGGAAGGCCTTGGACCGCGGTGAGGACCCCACCGGGGCGTAAGCACTCCGTTGGGAGAGCAGGCGATGAGCGGGGCCGTCGGTTGACTGCGGCGGCGTCGTGGCTGGTCGCGCAGTTCCTCGCGCCCCTTTGGGGCGCTGCCGGCACCGGAGTAGACACGGGGGCACCCCGGAGCATCGCTTTCGCTCGCGTGCGGAACAATGAAGCGTGAGCGTCTGCTCACACACGTACACAGCAACGAGGAGCACGTCATGGCGGGCAACAGCCACGGTCACACTTTGGCCGCCTGGACCGGTACCACCATCATCTTCATCGGGTTCCTGGTCGCCGGCGCCTTCATGGTGATGGCGCAGCCGGCCGGCTTCTGGGCCGGAATGGGGATCACGGTCGTCGGCGGCATCGTCGGCTGGGTCATGAGCGCGATGGGAATGGGCATGCCCAAGGACCGTCCCCAGGACCTGACCGAGCTGCTCGGCAAGACGGCGCACGCCGACAGCTGAGACGTGGCTGTCAGCCACCACTTCGTGGAGGGGCGGTCCCCCGGGAGCACCGGGAACCGCCCCTCACGCGCGCGTGCCGCACGAAAGGGCCAGGGGGCACAATGCGAGACGTGAACGCCGACAGCCAGAGCGTGCCGAAGACACGCGCCCCCGGTTCCGCCTCCGTGCTGATGAACCGCGTCGCCGTACCCGCCGCCGTCCTCGCGGCCGTGGCCGGATCCTTCGCCTACGTCGGCGCGGTCGACCCGAACCAGCCCGGCCACTACCCCGTCTGCCCCCTGTACCGCCTCACCGGCCTGTACTGCCCCGGCTGCGGCGGCCTGCGCAGCGCGCACGAGTTCATCCACGGCGACTTTCTCGCCGCGCTCCAGGACAACGCGATCGCCGTGGTGGGCTATCTGGCCTTCACGGTCGTATGGACCGTCTGGGTGGTCCGTGCGGCCCGCGGCAGGCCCGCGCGGATCGAACTCGGCCGGGTCCAGCTGTGGGGTCTGGGCGCGTTGGTGCTGGTCTTCACGGTTGTCCGGAACCTGCCGTTCGGTGGCTGGCTACATCCTTGATCAACCGACACATGTCCAGGTAGTGGGACCGGCGTCAACCGGATGCGAGGCCTACGCCTTCCTCCGGATACCATCGTTGTCAGATGTGACCATGGCTTTTCCACCGTCCGGAAGGGGGCCGCTCGCGTGAGTGTGCTCGACGAGATCATCGACGGAGTCCGTGCCGACCTGGCGGAACGGCAGGCGCGCGTCAGCCTCGACGAGCTCAAGGAGCGCGCGGCGAAGGCTCCCGCGGCTAAGGACGGGGTCGCGGCCCTGCGCGGTGACGGCGTCAAGGTCATCTGCGAGGTCAAGCGCTCCAGCCCCTCCAAGGGCGCCCTGGCCGCGATCGCCGACCCGGCGGGCCTCGCCGCGGACTACGAGGCGGGCGGCGCCGCCGTCATCTCCGTCCTCACCGAACAGCGCCGCTTCGGCGGCTCGCTGGCCGACCTGGAGGCCGTCCGCGCCCGCGTGGACATCCCGGTCCTGCGCAAGGACTTCATCGTCACGTCGTACCAGCTCTGGGAGGCCCGGGCCTACGGCGCCGACCTCGCCCTGCTGATCGTCGCGGCCCTGGACCAGCCCGCCCTGGAGTCCCTCATCGAGCGCGCCGAGTCGATCGGACTCACGCCGATCGTCGAGGTCCACGACGAGGACGAGGTCGACCGCGCGGTCGACGCCGGCGCCAAGATCATCGGCGTCAACGCCCGCAACCTCAAGACCCTCGAGGTCGACCGCGGCACCTTCGAGCGCGTCGCCCCCGAGATCCCCGACCACATCGTCAAGATCGCCGAGTCCGGCGTCCGCGGCCCCCACGACCTCATCGCCTACGCCAACGCAGGCGCCGACGCGGTCCTGGTGGGCGAGTCCCTGGTCACCGGCCGCGACCCCAAGTCAGCGGTCTCGGACCTGGTGGCGGCAGGCGAACACCCCGCACTCCGCCACGGCCGCAGCTGATCACCCGCTAGGCTGCCTCCCGATGACACTCACCCTGACCCCCATGGACCGGCACGCCCGCCTCGCGCGCGGCTGCCGTCCGAGGGGTTGCCGTGCCCCCGCGAGGCGAGTTCACGGCCGTCGGGTGCGTTACGTCATCGGTGACGAACCTGGGCAAGTAAACGGGCGCCGATGGCAACGGGCCTTTAGGGGCGCGGGGAACTGCGCGACCAGCCCCAACGGGCCCGCAGTCAACTAACTACCCCTGCCCCCACGGCGTTTAGTGTTTTTCCACAAACTCACCGTGAGGTTTCCGCATGCCCAGCGAGTTCTTCATTCCCGACCCCGAGGGTCACATCCCCACCGCCGAGGGCTACTTCGGCGCGTTCGGCGGCAAGTTCATCCCGGAGGCCCTCGTCGCTGCCGTGGACGAGGTAGCCGTCGAGTACGACAAGGCCAAGCACGACCCCGAGTTCGCCCGCGAGTTGGACGACCTCCTCCTCAACTACACCGGCAGGCCAAGCGCGTTCACGGAGGTGCCCCGCTTCGCGGAACACGCGGGCGGCGCGAGGATCTTCCTCAAGCGCGAGGACCTGAACCACACCGGCTCCCACAAGATCAACAACGTCCTCGGCCAGGCCCTGCTCACCAAGCGCATGGGCAAGACCCGGGTCATCGCGGAGACCGGCGCCGGCCAACACGGCGTCGCGACCGCAACGGCCTGCGCCCTGTTCGGCCTCGAATGCACCATCTACATGGGCGAGATCGACACCCAGCGCCAGGCGCTGAACGTGGCCCGGATGCGCATGCTCGGCGCCGAGGTCATCGCCGTGAAGTCCGGCAGCCGCACCCTCAAGGACGCGATCAACGAGGCGTTCCGCGACTGGGTCGCCAACGTCGACCGCACGCACTACCTCTTCGGCACGGTCGCAGGCCCGCACCCCTTCCCCGCCATGGTCCGCGACTTCCACCGGGTCATCGGCGTCGAGGCCCGCCGCCAGATCCTGGAGCGCGCCGGACGCCTCCCCGACGCGGCGATCGCGTGCGTCGGCGGCGGCTCGAACGCCATCGGCCTGTTCCACGCCTTCATCCCGGACACGGACGTACGCCTCATCGGCTGCGAGCCCGCCGGACACGGCGTCGAGACGGGCGAGCACGCGGCCACGCTGACCGCGGGCGAGCCCGGCATCCTGCACGGTTCGCGGTCCTACGTCCTCCAGGACGAGGAGGGCCAGATCACCGAGCCGTACTCGATCTCGGCCGGACTGGACTACCCCGGCATCGGCCCCGAGCACTCCTACCTCAAGGACAGCGGCCGCGGCGAGTACCGCGCGGTCACCGACGACGCGGCGATGCAGGCCCTGCGCCTGCTGTCGCGCACCGAGGGCATCATCCCGGCCATCGAGAGCGCCCACGCGCTCGCCGGTGCGCTGGAGGTCGGCAAGGAGCTGGGCAAGGACGGGCTGATCGTCGTCAACCTGTCCGGGCGCGGCGACAAGGACATGGACACGGCCGCGCGGTACTTCGGCCTGTACGACACCGATGCCGAGGTCGCGGCGAACACCGCCGACGTCGCGGAGATCGAGGGGGACGCCAAGTGAGCGGCAACATCCGGCTGTTGAGCGACACCCTCGCCGCCGCCAAGGCCGAGGGACGGGCCGCGCTCATCGCCTATCTCCCGGCCGGGTTCCCGACCGTGGACGGCGGCATCGAGGCGATCAAGGCGGCCTTCGACGGAGGCGCGGACATCGTCGAGGTGGGCCTCCCGCACAGCGACCCCGTCCTCGACGGTCCCGTCATCCAGACCGCCGACGACATCGCCCTGCGCGGCGGCGTCAAGATCGCCGACGTCATGCGCACGGTCCGCGAGACGCACACGGCGACCGGCAAGCCCGTACTCGTCATGACGTACTGGAACCCCATCGACCGCTACGGCGTCGAGCGCTTCACCGCCGAACTGGCCGAGGCGGGCGGCGCCGGGTGCATCCTGCCCGACCTGCCCGTCCAGGAGGCCGGGCTGTGGAGGGAGCACGCGGAGAAGCACGGGCTCGCCACGGTCTTCGTGGTCGCGCCCAGCAGCAAGGACGCCCGCCTCGCCGAGATCACCAAGGTCGGCACCGGCTTCGTCTACGCCGCCTCCCTCATGGGCGTCACCGGCACCCGTGCGTCGGTCGGCGCGCAGGCGCAGGACCTCGTCGAACGCACCCGGGCCACCACCGACACGCCCGTGTGCGTCGGCCTCGGTGTCTCGAACGCCCAGCAGGCCGCCGAGGTGGCCCGCTTCGCGGACGGCGTGATCGTCGGCTCGGCCTTCGTCAAGGGGATGCTGGACGCGCCGGACGACGCGGTCGGCGTGGAGGCGGTCCGCGCCCTCGCGGCCGACCTCGCGAAGGGCGTGCGCGGACAGGCGTAGCGGAAAACAGAACAACTGGTCACTCGAACGGGTGGACCTGGTACCGGGGAGGCGCGCTGCGCCTCCCCGGTTCGTTCTGCGGGGTGTGAGCGAGAAGAACCGTGACGGAAAGCGCACCGCCCGCGAGCGGCTGGCGGTCGAGCGTGAGAAGCAGAAGGCCTCGGAGAGGCGGCGGCGCACGCTGATCGTGGCCGCCAGCGTCGTCTGCGTGCTGGGTCTGGCATCGGTGATCGGCGTCCTCGCCGCGAACCATGGCAAGGACGACAGCGGCAGCAGCAAGGCGGGCCCCCTGGTGGCACCCTCGGGGGCGACCGGCAAGGACAGCCTGGCGATCCAGGTCGGCAAGGACAGCGCCAAGCCGACGCTCACGGTGTGGGAGGACTTCCGCTGCCCGGCCTGCCAGGCCTTCGAGACGGCGTACCGCTCGACACTGCACGAGCTGACCGACTCCGGGCAGCTCAAGGTGCAGTACCACCTGGTCACGATCATCGACGGCAACCTCGGCGGCACCGGCTCCAAGCGCGCGGCCAACGCGGCGGCCTGCGCCCAGGACGCCGGAAAGTTCCGCGACTTCCACGACGTGCTGTACGAGAACCAGCCGAAGGAGACGGACGACGCGTACTCCAGCAACGCCAAGCTGATCGAGCTGGCGGGCAAGGTGAAGGGTCTCGACACGCCCGCGTTCCAGAAGTGCGTCAACAGCGGTACGCACGACAGCTGGGTCCTGAAGTCCGCCGCCGCGTTCCAGGCCGGCGGATTCACCGGCACCCCGACCGTCCTCTTCGACGGCAAGAACATCTACGCGGACCAGACGATGACCCCGGCGAAGCTGAAGCAGCTGGTCCAGGCGGCGAACAAGGGGTAGCGCGGGGTAAGCGGGCGGGCCGGTTTTCACACCGGCCCGTTATGGAGCCGTAGCCGGGCCGCTTGCCGAGGTCACGGTCCGGCACGGTAGCGTCGACCCTGCCATGGAACTTGCCTACATTCCCAGCCCGTCGCGTGGGGTCATCCACCTCGGCCCCATTCCGCTGCGCGGTTACGCGTTCTGCATCATCATCGGCGTCTTCGTCGCCGTCTGGCTCGGCAACAAACGCTGGGTCGCCCGCGGCGGCAAGGTCGGGACGGTGGCCGACATCGCTGTCTGGGCCGTGCCGTTCGGCCTCGTCGGCGGTCGCCTCTACCACGTGATCACGGACTACGAGCTGTACTTCAGCGAGGGCCGCGACTGGGTGGACGCCTTCAAGGTGTGGCAGGGCGGCCTCGGCATCTGGGGCGCGATCGCGCTCGGCGCGGTGGGCGCGTGGATCGGCTGCCGCCGCCGTGGCATCCCGCTGCCCGCCTGGGCCGACGCCCTCGCCCCCGGCATCGCCTTCGCCCAGGCCATCGGCCGCTGGGGCAACTGGTTCAACCAGGAGCTCTACGGCCGCGAGACGCACCTCCCCTGGGCGCTGCACATCACGTCCTCGACGGACGGCCGCGTCCCCGGCTACTACCACCCGACCTTCCTCTACGAGTCGCTGTGGTGCGTCGGCGTCGGCTTCCTCGTCATCTGGGCCGACCGCCGCTTCAAGCTGGGCCACGGCCGGGCGTTCGCGCTGTACGTCGCCTCGTACTGCGTCGGCCGCGGCTGGATCGAGTACATGCGCGTCGACGACGCCCACCACTTCCTGGGCCTGCGGTTGAACGACTGGACCGCGATGATCGTCTTCCTGCTCGCGGTCCTCTACTTCGTGATCTCGGCGAAGAAGCGCCCGGGCCGTGAAGAGGTCGTCGAGCCGGACACGGACGCACCGGCCGATGAGACCGACGGCGACGACAGCACGGCGGCCCCGGAAGAGGAGCCGAAGGAAGACGCGGACGCCGAGGAAGCGGACGCGGCGACCGAAGTGGACCTCAAGAAGGACGAGGCCGAGTCCGCGAAGAAGGGCTGACGGCCGGTTCTACGACGATGAGGGCGCCCCGTGCTCGACGGGGCGCCCTCATCGCGTCTCAGGTCCGGCGCGCCAACGCGAGCGTTCGCTGCGCGGCCGCCACCACCGCCGCGTCGATGAACCGCCCGTCGGGCAGCGCCTGCGCGCCCTCCTCCCGCATGGCCGCCTTGACGATCGTCTCGGCCTGTTCGATCTCCTCGTTCGTCGGGAGGAACGCGCTCTCGATGACCGGGAGTTGACGGGGATGGATCGCCGCGCGCCCCAGGAAACCGAGGGCACGGCCGTGCGCGCAGGAGGCGGCAAGACCCTCCAGATCGCGGATGTCCGGGTGGACGGACTGGGGCGGCGGGGCGAGTCCCGCGGCCCGCGCGGCGACGATCACCCGGGAGCGGGACCAGTCGAGACCGGCGTCGTCGCGTACGCCCAGGTCGGCCCGTAGATCCGCCTCGCCGAGCGCGATGCCGTGCACGGAGGGATGCGCGGCGGCGATCGAGAAGGCCCGCTCGATGCCGAGGGCCGTCTCCAGGAGGGCGTACAGGGGGAGGCCGCGGGCCTTTTCCGCTACGGCTACGACCTCCTCCGGGGACGTGACCTTCGGGAGTCGTAGGCCGGACACGCCCGGGAGGGGTGCGAGGGTGCGGAGGTCGTCGGCGGCCCAGGGGGTGTCCAGGGCGTTCACGCGTACGTGGACGCGGAGTTGGGGCTCCGAGAGAAGCTCCGCCGTGGCCGCACGGGCGTAGTCCTTGCGGTCCGGGGCGACCGCGTCCTCCAGGTCCACGACGACCACGTCGGCGCCGGCGGCGAGGGCCTTGGCGACGATCGGGGGGCGGTCGCCGGGGACGTAGAGCCAGGTCAGGGGGTGCGGGGTCACAGGGCGCCCGCCTGGCGGAGGGTGGTCAACTCGGTGTCCGTCAGGCCGAGTTCGGTCAGGACCGTGTCCGTGTCGGCGCCGTGCGGGCGGCCGGTCCAGCGGATCGCGCCGGGGGTGGCGGAGAGGCGGAAGAGGACGTTCTGCATGCGGAGGGGGCCGAGTTCGGGGTCGTCGACGGTGGTGATCGTGTCGAGGGCCTGGTACTGGGGGTCCGACATCACATCCCGCACGTCCTGGATGGGGGCGACCGCCGCCTCCGCCTTTTCGAAGGCGGCCAGGACTTCCGTGCGGGTCCGCTGCGCGATCCAGTCGCCGACCGCCGCGTCGAGGATGTCGGCGTGCCGGGCCCGGTCCGCGCCCGTCGCGAACCACGGTTCGTCGATCAGTTCCGGGCGGCCGACCAGGCGCATCACGCGCTCGGCGATCGACTGGGCCGAGGTGGAGACGGCGACCCAACTGCCGTCCGCCGTACGGTAGGTGTTGCGCGGGGCGTTGTTCTGGGAGCGGTTGCCGGTGCGCGGCTGGACGTGGCCGAGCTGGTCGTACCAGAGGGGCTGGGGGCCCAGCGCCGTGAGGATGGGTTCGATGATCGCCATGTCCACCACCTGGCCTTCGCCCGTGCGGTCGCGGGCGGCTAGGGCCGTCATCACCGCGTACGCCGTCGCCAGGCCCGCGATCGAGTCGGCGAGGCCGAACGGCGGGAGCGTCGGGGGCGCGTCCGGTTCGCCGGTGATCGCGGCGAAACCGCTCATCGCCTCGGCGAGGGTGCCGAAGCCGGGGCGGTGGGCGTAGGGCCCGAACTGGCCGAAGGCGGTGACCCGGGCCAGCACCAACTTCGGGTTGGCGGCGGAGAGTTCGGCCCAGCCGAGGTCCCATTTCTCCAGGGTGCCGGGGCGGAAGTTCTCGATGATCACGTCTGCGGTCGCGGCGAGGCGGAGGAGCGTGTCGCGCCCGCCCGGCTTCGACAGATCGAGGGTGATCGCGCGCTTGTTGCGGCCGAGGAGCTTCCACCAGAGGCCGACGCCGTCCTTCGAGGGGCCGTGCCCCCGGGACGGATCCGGTTTCGTGGGGTGCTCGACCTTGATGACCTCGGCGCCGAAGTCGCCGAGCATGGTGGCGGCGAGGGGCCCGGCGAAGAGCGTCGCGAGATCGAGAACGCGCAGGCCGGACAGGGGAGTTGGGGTCGTCGTCTCGGTCATGAGGCGTACTGCTTCTCGATCTCCGCGCGGTACGGCATCGACGCCGTCGCCCCGGGCCGCTGCACGGACAGCGCCGCCGCCGCTGCCGCCCAGGCCAGCGCCTCCCGCATCGGGCGGCCCTCGGCGAGCGCCACCGCCAGCGCGCCGACGAAGGTGTCGCCCGCGCCCGTTGAATCCACGGCGGTCACTCGGGGTGCTGGGACGGTGAACGGCTCGGCGCCCCGGGCCGCGTACAGGCTGCCCGCCGCGCCCAGGGTGACGATCACCTCGGGCACCTGGTCGAGCAGTGCGGCCGCCGACTCGCGCGGGTCGGTGCGGCCCGTGAGGGCGGTGGCCTCGTGCTCGTTGGGGACCAACAGGTCTACGGCGGCCAGGAGTTCGGGGGGCAGTGGCTGGGCGGGCGAGGGCGTGAGAATCGTACGGACGCCGTGGCGGCGGCCCGCCTGCGCGCCCGCGATCACCGCCGCGAGGGGGATCTCCAGCTGGAGGAGCAGGGCGTCGGCCGTGGCGATGGTGGCCTCGTCGCCGGGGGCGAGGTGGTCGACGGTGCCGTTCGCGGCGGGGATCACGACGATCGCGTTGCCGCCCTCGTCGTCCACGACGATGTGCGCGGTGCCGGACGGGCCCTCGACGGTGCGCAGATGGTCGGTGTCGACGCCGGAGTGCTCGAAGGTGGCGCGGAGTTGGGCGCCGTAGGCGTCGTTGCCGACCGCGCCGACGATGGTGACGTCGGTCGCGCCCGCGTGGGCCGCGGCGATCGCCTGGTTGGCGCCCTTGCCGCCGGGGATCGTGCGGAACTCCCGTCCCGTCACGGTCTCTCCGCGCTGCGGGGCCTTCGCGACGTAGGCGACGAGGTCCATGTTCGTGCTGCCGAGCACGGCGATGTGGGTCATGGGCGGGCGGTCTCCTGGTGGGTGAGCCGGGCGAGGGTGTCGAAGCCGATGCCGTTGAAGTCGCCTACGGAGGTGGCGAGTCGGTTCTTGAGCGGGGCCGTCCAGCGGTCGGGGAGCGCGGTGTCCGAGAGGAGGGCGGCGATGCTGCCGACCGTCGCGCCGTTCGAGTCGGTGTCCCAACCCCCGGACACCGCACGGCAGATGGAGCCGGTGAAGTCGCCGTCCGCGTGGGTGAGGGCGGCGGCGATCAGGGCGGTGTTGGGGATCGCGTGGACCCAGTGGTGGGTTCGGCTGTAGGTGGCGTGGAGTTGGTCCACCACCTCGTCGAAGTCACGGTGTTTCCGGGCCAGTTGCAGGGCGTGCTGGATCGCCTTCGCCAGGCGGGAGTTGGGCGGGACGACTGTCAGGCCGGTGCGCAGGCAGGTGTGGATGTCGTGGGTGCCGGTGGTCGCGGTGGCGATGACGGCCGCCGTGAACATCGCGGCGTAGACGCCGTTCGCGGTGTGGGTCAACGTGGCGTCGCGGTGGGCCTGTTCGGCAGCGGCGCCGGGGTTTCCGGGGTTGGTCCAGCCATGCACGTCGGCGCGGATCAGGGCGCCGATCCACTCGCGGAACGGGTTGCGGTGGCGGGCCGTTCGCGGGGGTTCCAGTCCGGTGAGGAGATTGCGGTAGGCGATGCGTTCGGCGGTGAAGGTGCGGCCCGCGGGGAGTTCGTCGAGCCAGAGCTTCGCCACGTCGGCGGTGGTGAAGTCCTTGCCGTGGCGCTGCAGCAACAGGAGGTTCAACAGGGGGTAGTTGAGGTCGTCGTCCTCGGGCATGCCGTCGATGTTCTCGGCGAGGGAGGTGGGGGCGGAACGGCGGTTCCAGGGGTGGGCGGCGAGGAGGTCGGCGGGGACGCCACGGGCGGTGAAGTAGCTGTTCAGGGGCCAGTTGCCGGTGGCGCGGGCGAGTTGGCGGATGCCGTCCAGGGTGATCTTCTCGACCGGTTTGCCGAGGAGGCAGCCGACGGCCCGGCCCAGCCAGGCGGCCTCGAAGCGGGCCGGGCGGGGTGGGGGAGTGGCTTGCGGGGTGGGCCAGTCGGGGCAGAGGGCGCGGATGCGTGCCAGGTCGGTGGGCTCCTGGTCGGCCAACGAGCTGGGCAGGTCGGCCAGTTCGTCCAGCAGGTCTTCCGCGAGCAACCGGAGGTAGCGGGTGGGGGGTTGGGCCGAAGCGCCCGCCCGTTCCGGGGCGTCCGTACCGCCCGCCGCTCGCCAGCGGGCCGCGATCGCCGACGGTTCGCGTCCGTCCTGGGCGGCCTGGCGCAGCTCGTGGCCGAGCAGGTCCTCCGGCTGGACCCAGGTCAGTCGGAGCACTTCAGCCCTCCGATCTCGGTGAACGCCGCCTCGTGGGCCCGGCGGCGGAGGACATCGCGCTCGAAGAGCTCGCGGGTGACGGCGGTGAGGGTAGTCGCCGGTTCCCACAGGTCCAGGCGGCTGGCCTCGGCGACCGTCTTCGACCAGTCCTGCGGGATGGTGGAGCCGAGGGCACCCGCCACCGCGCCGGCCATCGTCGCGATCGAGTCGCAGTCGCGGCCGTAGTTCACCGAACCCAGCACCGCGTGGCGGTAGTCGCCGCCGGAGACCACCAACATGCCCAGGGCGACGGGGAGTTCCTCGATCGCCTTCGTGCGGGAGGGGCGGCGGGCGTCCAGGGAGGGGGCGCGGTAGTCGGGGCCGACGGTGTCGTACGGTGTGATCGCCTCCCTCAGGGGGACCAGCGCCGACTCGAAGTCCGAGTAACGGGAGGCCACTTCGCAGACCTTCTCGATGGCGGTGCGGGTGCCGTCCTTGGCCAGGGCGAGGCAGGCGGTCACGACCGAGTCGGGGGTCGCGCCCGGGACGCAGGCTGCGGCTACGGCCGCCGCGAAGACACCGGCTGCCTCGCGGCCGTACGACGACTGGTGGGCGCCCGCGATGTCGAGGGCCTCGGCGTAAGCGCCCGCCGGATTGGCCGCGTTGACCAGGCCGACCGGGGCCATGTACATCGCGGCACCGCAGTTGACGATGTTGCCGACGCCGGCTTCTCGGGGGTCGACGTGGCCGTAGTGGAGGCGGGTGGCCAGCCATTTCTCCGCGAGGAAGATGCGCTGGAGCGGGATGGCCTCCGCCTCCAACTCCGGGATCCAGCGCGGGTTCTGCATCAGGTCGGGGACGAGGTGGTCGGCGACGGAGTACGCGTCGAGGTGGTCGCGGACGGTCGCGTAGACCCGTACGAGGGCGTGGGTCATCAAGGTGTCGTCGGTGACGTGGCCGTCGCCCTTGTGGTACGGGGCGATGGGGCGGGCCGTGCGCCAGGCGTCGCCGTTCCAGGGGCCGACGATGCCGTGGACGCGGCCGGCGTGGCGTTCGAGGATCTGGTCGGGGGAGTAGCCCTCGACGGGGCCGCCGAGGGCGTCGCCGACGGCGGCGCCCACGAGGGCTCCGGTGATCCTCTCCTCAAGGCTGCTTTCTGGTTCTTTGGGCGTCATGCCCTGAATCATCCTCCGGGTGGCGCCGGTTGTGTGGCTTCCAGGAGTTCGGCGAGTTCTACGAGGTCCGTGCCGGTGAGGCGGGGGAGGGCGCAGCCGGAGAGGGTGCGGCAGGCGTCCCGCCAGGTTGCCGGGATCGCCTGGCCGCCGCTGAGTGCTCCGGTGAGGGCGCCTGCGAGGGCTGGTGCCGAGTCGGCTACGCGGGAGAGGCAGGCCGCGGCGGGGACCGCTTCGGCGATACGGCCGCGGGCTGCTGTCGCCAACGCGAGGGCTACCGGGACGGTTTCGGCTGCTGCGATTCCGTAGCTGTAGACGTGGTCGACGATCTGGTGTTCCAAGAGGGGGATCAGGGCGAAGGCGTTGTCGCTGTCCTGGGCCAACTTCAGTGCGTGGCGGGCGTTGCGGCCGATCTCGGTGGATTCGGGGAGTTCGGCGAGGGCCGCTGCCACGCAGTCGTCCACGTCCCTGCCGACCAGGGCGAGGGAGAGGGCTGCCGCCATGGCTCTGGCGCCGTGGACTCCGTCGCCGTCCTGGGTGTAGTGGGCGTCGAACTCGGCGAGGGCGGCGGCGCGTTGGGGGTCACCGGGGTGCGCCACGGCCAGTACGCAGGCTCTTACGCAGGCCGCGTCGTCGAAGTAGTGGGGGTTGTCGTGGCCGGTGGCGGGTGGGCGGAGGCCTGCTGCGAGGTTGCCGAGGCCGGCCCGTACCGAGATGCGGGCGCGGAGGGGGAGTACGGCGGACTCCACCTCGGGGGCGCGGTCCGCTGCGGCGGCGACCTCGCTGGCGATGGCGTTCCAGGTGAGGTCGATGGCGGCGCGGGTTCTGCGTTCGCGGCTCAGGTCGCCCAGGACTGTGTCGTCGCCGGCCTTTAGTACGGCTTCTGCGGCGAAGGCTGCCCATTCGGCGTCGTCGGAGGGGCCCAGGCGTAGGGGCTCGGGGGGTTGGTTCAGGGCGATGGGGACGGGGAGGGTGGTGGTCGCGTTCTGTTCCGCGAAGGTGTCCAACTCGCGGGTGAGGCGGCGGGTCCACTCCGGCATCCGAGCGGCGCGGTGCCTTGCGGCGGGCCAACCGGCGGCATCCCCTGCGGCGAGCCCGAGCAGCAACCCCTCGATCCGCCTCGCCTCGGCTCCGCCATCGGCTTTTTTGTTCCCACCCGCACCGCCCGTGCGGGTTTCGTTGTCGGGTGCGGGTGGCCCTTGTGGGGCGGGATCGCCGTTGGCGGCTGTTCGGTTGAGTGGGGTGGGGG
>NZ_JNXE01000029.1 GCF_000716605.1 Streptomyces sp. NRRL F-525
GGCGTGCGGGGTGGGGAGGTGGGCCGGGCACGCTGGGGCGGGGTGGCGAGATGGCCCGGATCTCCTGCACCGGCCCTGGTGAAGGTGGCCCGGATCTCCTGCACCGGCCCTGGTGAAGGTGGCCCGGATCTCCTGCACCGGCCCTGGTGAAAGTGGGCCCGATCTCCCGCACCGGCTCCGGCGAAGGTGGGCCCGATCTCCCGCACCGGTCCCCGGCGAAGGTAGGCCCGGATCTTCCGCACCGGCCCCGGCCGAGGCGGCCCGGATCCCCCGCGTCGGCCCCGAGCGAGGTAGGCCGGATCCCCGTCCCGGCCCCGGCAAGGCGCCCCGGATCCCCACCCCACCCCACCCACACGCACCCAAGGCGGGCCGGACCCGCTGCGACAGGTCCGGCCCGCTGCCCCCGCATCCCCCGTCGGACCGGTGACCCCCTGAGGACCCTCGCGTCCCCAGGGATCAACCGGCCAGGCGCTCAGCCTGCATCAACGTGCCCGGCCGGTCTTGGAAAAATCCGCACTACGGCCCGGCGCGAGCAACAGACTCGTCGCCTCGCCCGTCATCCGGTCGCCGGCCGGCATCCCGGACCGCGCCACCGCCGGACCCACCCGCGCCACCGCGAACTGCCCCGGCGTGCACCCCGTCATCGCCCTGAACTCGCCGCTCAGGTGCGCCTGGTCGTAGAAGCCGCAGACCGCCGCCGTCTCCGCCTGGCTGCGGCCGGACGCGAGGAGCCGCCGGGCCCGTTGCAGCCTCAGTACCCGCGCCGCCGCCTTGGGGCCGAGGCCGATCTGTTCCCGGAAGCGGTTCTCCAACTGCCGTACGCTCCAGCCCACTTCCTCCGCGAGCCGGGGCACCGGCACCGCGCCCCGGGTCCGCACCAGCTCCGACCAGGCCCGCACCACCCGCTCCGAACTCGGCGTACCGGCAGCCGACCAGCGGGTCAACACGTCGTCCAGCAGCCCGAATCGAGCCTCCCAGGTCGGCAACGCGGCCAGCCCGGCGGCCAGTTCACCGATCCCGGCCCAGCGGGAGCCGAGCACGTGCGGGAGTTCGTCGGGGTCCACCACCCGGTCGGCGAGTTCGTGCTGAGCCGTACCGAACAGCGTGAACGCCGCCCACGGCATCAGCAGCACCTCGACTCCCGCGAGCCGCCCGCTGTGTTCGCCGAGCGCCGCAGTGGTCGTAGGACCGCAGAACACGGACCCCAGCGTCGCCGTGGGCCGCCCCGCCCGCGAGATCCGCACCGACCCCTCGAACCCGAGCAGCAAGGTAGCCGCCCCGATCGGCGCCTCCAGCCGAGCCCGCGGCCGCGCCAGGTCGAGCCGCATCCCGCGATAACTGATCACCCCGGGCCGCAGGCGCGGATGCGGCGACCCGAGCGCGGTCTCCCAGGACCCATCGGCCCCGTGCCCGCGCCGGATGTACACGGCAGCAACAGACATCCACTCATAGTCCACGGGACTACAGCGCCCCGTAAGGGGCGCGGGGAACTGCGCGACAAGCCACAACGGACCCGCACCCGACGAACAACCTGACACGGCGGTCACTGTGCAAGCCCTTACCCCCAACCCACCCCCGTCTCGTCCGAATGTCTGGACAAAACATTGACAGGGCTCGGCCACCGGGACTACAAACCGTGGAGAGCCGAAACGAAGCCGCTCCGCATCCGGTCCTCAGGGGGACCGCTCGCGCGGGCGCGAAGGGAAGTCGATGGCGTACGACCTGATCACCATGGGGCGGCTAGGGGTGGACCTCTACCCGCTGCAGACGGGCGTGCCGCTGCCCCAGGTGACGACCTTCGGGAAGTTCCTCGGCGGCTCGGCGGCGAACGTCGCGGTCGCCGCCGCCCGGCTCGGTCGCGAGGTCGCCCTCGTCTCGCGCACCGGCGACGACCCCTTCGGCACCTACCTGCACGAGGCGCTGCGCGACTTCGGGGTGGACGACCGCTGGGTCACGCCCGTCGCGGAGTACCCGACCCCGGTCACGTTCTGCGAGATCTTCCCGCCGGACGACTTCCCGCTGTACTTCTACCGGCAGCCCAAGGCCCCGGACCTGGAGATCGACGCCCACGACCTCGACCTGGACGCGATCCACGAGGCCCGTATCTTCTGGATCACCGGCACCGGCCTGAGCGAGGAGCCCAGCCGTACGGCCACGCTCGCGGCCCTCGCCCACCGCGCCAAGTCCGGTACGACGGTCTTCGACCTCGACTGGCGCCCCATGTTCTGGAAGGACCCGAGCGCGGCCCGCCCCTTCTACGAAGAGGCCCTGCGCCACACCACCGTCGCCGTCGGCAACCTCGACGAGGTCGAGGTCGCCACCGGCGTACGCGAACCGCACGCCGCCGCCCGCGCGCTGCTGGACGCCGGAGTCGAACTCGCCGTGGTCAAGCAGGGCCCCAAGGGCGTCCTGGCCGTGCACCGCGACGGTACGACCGCCGAGGTACCCCCGCTCCCCGTGACCGTCCTCAACGGACTCGGCGCCGGTGACGCCTTCGGCGGCTCGCTCTGCCACGGCCTGCTCTCCGGCTGGGACCTGGAGAAGATCATGCGCCACGCCAACGCGGCCGGCGCGATCGTCGCCTCCCGCCTGGAGTGCTCCTCCGCGATGCCGACCGTCGCCGAGGTCGAGGGCGCCGTCGCCGCCGGAGCGGTGCTGTGAGGGCGGGTCGTGTGACGGGCGCCGAGCACGGGGGCGAGTACGAGGGCCAGTACGAAGGCGGGGACGGTGTGACGCACGCGCACGGCGAGCAGGGTGACGGGGACGACGTCTCCGGCCACGAAGGCAACACCGGCACCGGCGCAGGCACCGGCCCCCGCGTCGACATCTCCGAACTCGTCCGCACCCGCGCCCGCCACCCCGAAGCGATCGCCGAGGCCGCCGCCCGCCGCGTCCGCCGCCCGCTGCTCAACGACGCCGGCCGCCTGATGATCGTCGCCGCCGACCACCCCGCCCGCGGAGCCCTCGGCGTCGGCGACCACAAGTTCGCCATGGCCAACCGCGCCGAACTCCTCGAACGCCTCTGCCTCGCGCTCTCCCGGCCCGGCGTCGACGGCGTCCTGGCGACCGCCGACATCCTCGACGACCTGCTCCTCCTCGGCGCCCTCGACGGCAAGGTCGTCATGGGCTCGATGAACCGCGGCGGCCTCCAGGGCGCGAGCTTCGAACTCGACGACCGCTTCACCGGCCACCGCGCCGAGGACATCGAGCGCCTCAACTTCGACGCGGGCAAGTTGCTGCTCCGCATCGACTACGACGACCCCGGCTCCCTCACCACCCTGGAGTCCACCGCCCGCGCCATCGACGACATGGCCGCGCGTCAACTCCCGCTCTTCGTCGAGCCGTTCATCAGCCGCCGCACCGACGAGGGCAAGCTGAAGAACGACCTCTCCGCCGAGGCCGTCATCAAGTCCATCGCCATCTCCTCGGGCCTGGGCGGCACTTCGGCCTACACCTGGCTCAAGCTCCCGGTCACCGAGAACCCGGACGACATGGCCCAGGTCATGGAGACCTCCACGCTCCCCGCCGTGCTGCTGGGCGGCGAGGTCGGCGACGACCAGGACGGCGCCTACGAGAAGTGGCGCGGCGCCCTCCAACTCCCCACCGTGCGCGGCCTGGTCGTCGGCCGCTCGCTGCTCTACCCGGCGGACGGAGACGTCGCCGCCGCCGTGGACACCGCCGTAGGACTGCTGTGAGGGGCGCGTTATGACGACCGCCGAGCCGTACGTCCCCGAGCTGTACGTCCCCAAGGGCTCGGCCGCCAACGCGCAGTACGCCGTGGACATCGACCCCAAGCGGGCCGGCTGGACCCACAGCAGTCTGCGGGTCGTCGAGCTGGAGCCGGGCGGGACACACCACTTCACCACCGGTGACAGCGAGTGGATCGTGCTTCCGCTCGGCGGGGGATGTACCGTGCGAATTGAGGACGAAGAGTTCCAACTCCTGGGCAGGGAAAGCGTGTTCGCCGGAGTCACCGACTTCGCGTACGTGCCCCGCGACGCCCAGGCCAAGATCGCCTCCGGCGCGGGAGGCCGCTTCGCCCTGGCAGGAGCGAAGTGCGAGCGACGACTCCCCGCTCGCTACGGCCCCGCGCCGGAGGTTCCGGTGGAACGACGCGGCGACGGCACCTGCCTGCGCCGCGTCCGCAACTTCGCCTCGGCCGACGCCTTCGACTGCGACAAGCTGATCGCCGTCGAGGTGATCACCCCCGGCGGCAACTGGTCCTCGTACCCGCCCCACAAGCACGACGAACAACGGCCGGGCGAGGAAGCCGAGTTGGAGGAGATCTACTACTTCGAGATCGACGGCCCGAACGGTTTCGGCTATCAGCGCGTATTCCCCTCCCGTGAGGGCGGATCCGACGTCCTCGCGGAGGTCCGCTCCGGCGACGCCGTGCTCGTGCCCGATGGCTGGCACGGCCCGTCGATCGCCCAGCCGGGTCACGACATGTACTACCTGAACGTCATGGCGGGGCCGGGTGGAACGAGGGAGTGGCGGATCTGCTTCCACCCGGACCACGTTGAAAGCACAGGTGGTTACCGATGACCTCGACGACGAGGCTGACGGTCGCACAGGCACTCGTACGGTTCCTGTCCGTCCAGTACACCGAACGCGACGGCGTACGGCGGCGGTTGATCGACGCGACCTGGGGCATCTTCGGCCACGGCAACGTGGCCGGCCTCGGCCAGGCCCTCATCGAGTACACCGACGAGATGCCGTTCCACCAGGGCCGCAACGAACAGTCCATGGTCCACGCGGCAGTTGGGTACGCCCGTCAGTCGAATCGCCTGTCCGCACACGCGGTTACGACGTCCATCGGCCCCGGCGCCACGAACCTCGTCACCGGCGCCGCCCTCGCCACCATCAACCACCTCCCGGTCCTGCTCCTCCCCGGCGACACCTTCGCCACCCGCGTCGCCGACCCGGTGCTCCAGCAGCTCGAAGTCCCGTACGCGGGCGACGTGTCGGTCAACGACTGCCTGCGCCCGGTGTCGAAGTACTTCGACCGGATCACCCGCCCCGAGGCCCTGATCCCGGCGGCGCTCCAAGCCATGCGCGTACTCGCCGACCCGGTCGAGACCGGAGCCGTAACTCTCGCTCTCCCGCAGGACGTTCAGGCCGAGGCGTACGACTGGCCGGACGAGTTCTTCGCCGAACGCACCTGGCACGTAAGGCGCCCGGCCGCCGACCCGGCCGAACTCGCAGAAGCGGTAAGGGCAGTTCGCGAGGCCAAGCGCCCCCTGATCATCGCGGGCGGCGGAGTCCACCACAGCCGCGCCGAGGCAGCCCTCGCGGAGTTCGCGTCGGCCACCGGCATTCCGGTCGCCTCCACCCAGGCCGGCAAGGGCTCCCTGAACCACGACCACCCCCAGGACGTCGGCGGCATCGGCCACACCGGCACCGCGACCGCCGACGAACTCGCCCGCCTGGCCGACCTGGTGATCGGCGTCGGCACCCGCTACACCGACTTCACCACCGGCTCCCACACCCTCTTCGAACGCCCCGGCGTCCGCTTCCTCAACCTCAACATCGGTGCCTACGACGGCCACAAGCTCGCCGGGCAGCCGCTGATCGCGGACGCGCGGAGCGGACTGGCCGCGCTGGCAGGGGAGTTGGGCCAGGACGCGTACCGGGTCACCGAGTCGTACATCGCCGAGTACCGCGAGGACAAGGAGCGTTGGGAACAACGCGTCGATGCCTGCTACGAGGCCGAGGAACCCGACGTACGACCGACACAGCCCCAAGTCCTGGGCGCGCTGGACGAGATCGTCGACGAGTCCGACATCCTCATCAACGCGGCCGGTTCGCTCCCCGGCGATCTGCACAAGCTGTGGCGGACGCGGTCGTTCGACCAGTACCACCTGGAGTACGGCTACTCCTGCATGGGCTACGAGATCCCGGCCGCGATCGGCGTGAAGCTGGCCGCGCCGGACCGGCCGGTGTGGGCGCTGGTCGGCGACGGCACGTACCTGATGATGCCGACGGAGATCGTGACCGCCGTACAAGAGGGCATCGCGATCAAGGTCCTGCTGATACAGAACCACGGGTACGCGTCGATAGGCGGCCTGTCCGAGTCGGTCGGCGGAGAGCGCTTCGGCACGGCCTACCGCCACCAGGCCGACGACGGCACCTACACCGGCGCCCCGCTGCCCGTCGACCTCGCCGCCAACGCGGCCAGTCTCGGCATGCGGGTGCTGCGTGCGAAGACCGTCAGCGACCTGCGTGAAGCGCTTGCCGTGGCGCGGGCGGCCGACACTCCCACATGTGTCTACGTGGAGACCGAAACCGCAGACACTGTGTCGGGCGCGCCTCCCGCGCAGGCCTGGTGGGATGTACCTGTGGCCGCGACCGCGACCCGATCGTCCGCGGTCAAGGCACGTGAGCTGTACGAACGGCACGTCTCCACCCGACGCCGCCATCTGTGAAGGAGCAACTGGGCATGACGAAGATCGTCAACCACTGGATCGGCGGCAAGACCGTCGAAGGCGCGTCGGGCACGTACGGGCCGGTCACCGACCCGGCGACCGGCGCGGTCACCACCAAGGTCGCCTTCGCGACCGTCGACGAGGTCGACGCGGCCGTCGCCGCCGCCAAGGACGCGTACGCGACCTGGGGCACCTCGTCGCTCGCCAAGCGCACCACGATCCTCTTCAAGTTCCGCGCGCTGCTGGACGCCAACCGGGACGCGATCGCCGAGCTCATCACCGCCGAGCACGGCAAGGTGCACAGCGACGCGCTGGGCGAGGTCGCGCGCGGCCTGGAGATCGTCGACCTGGCGTGCGGGATCACCGTGCAGCTGAAGGGCGAGCTGTCGACGGAGGTCGCCAGCCGCGTCGACGTCTCGTCGATCCGCCAGCCCCTTGGCGTGGTCGCGGGCATCACGCCGTTCAACTTCCCGGCCATGGTGCCGATGTGGATGTTCCCGATCGCCATCGCGACCGGCAACACCTTCGTCCTCAAGCCGTCCGAGAAGGACCCGTCGGCGTCCCTGAAGATCGCCGAACTCCTCGCGGAGGCAGGCCTCCCGGACGGCGTCTTCAACGTCGTCAACGGCGACAAGGTGGCGGTGGACCGCCTCCTGGAGCACCCGGACGTGAAGGCGGTGTCGTTCGTCGGCTCGACCCCGATCGCCCGCTACATCCACACCACGGCCGCCGCGAACCACAAGCGCGTCCAGGCCCTGGGCGGCGCCAAGAACCACATGCTGGTCCTCCCGGACGCCGACCTCGACGCGGCGGCGGACGCGGCCGTGAGCGCGGCCTACGGGTCGGCCGGCGAGCGCTGCATGGCCATCTCGGCCGTCGTAGCGGTCGGTTCGATCGGCGACGAGCTGG
The DNA here is from genome assembly GCF_000716605.1 of Streptomyces sp. NRRL F-525. GTDB lineage: Bacteria > Actinomycetota > Actinomycetes > Streptomycetales > Streptomycetaceae > Streptomyces. Next base: position 7,335 of record NZ_JNXE01000029.1, read on the forward strand.
TCGAGAAGATCCGCGAGCGCGCCGAGAAGATCAAGATCGGCCCCGGCAACGACCCGACGAGCGAGATGGGCCCGCTGATCACCGCGGTCCACCGCGACAAGGTGGCGTCCTACGTCACGGGCGCGGCGGCCGAAGGCGCGGAGGTCGTCCTCGACGGCACCGGCTACACGGTCGAGGGCTTCGAGGACGGCCACTGGATCGGCATCTCCCTCCTCGACAAGGTGCCGACCACGGCGAAGGCGTACCAGGACGAGATCTTCGGCCCGGTCCTCTGCGTCCTGCGCGTGGACACGTACGACGAGGGCGTGGCGCTGATCAACAGCTCCCCGTTCGGCAACGGCACCGCGATCTTCACCCGCGACGGCGGCGCCGCCCGCCGCTTCCAGCTGGAGATCGAGGCCGGCATGGTCGGCGTCAACGTCCCGATCCCCGTCCCGGTGGGCTACCACTCGTTCGGCGGCTGGAAGGACTCCCTCTTCGGGGACCACCACATCTACGGCAACGACGGCACGCACTTCTACACCCGCGGCAAGGTCGTCACGACCCGCTGGCCGGACCCGGCCGACGGCCCGTCGGGCGTGGACCTGGGCTTCCCGCGCAACCACTGAGAAACCCTGAACGGGGCCGTCCGCATCGCGGACGGCCCCATTTTTTCGCCTACGACGACTGCGGTTCCCGTACCGAGCCGAACCGGGACCGACACTGCGTCGAGATGCCGAATAGGCCGCTCCATCCACTCTCGATCAACGAATTCCGTAGGTGAACACCCATTGACGTGACGGTTTCGTCAATGTTCCATCAGCGCGTGACCGACACCCTCTCCACCGCCGAAGCCGCCGAAGCCGCCACAGCCGAGGCGCCGGACACCTCCGGGCGCCCGCAGCAGCTGAAGCGTTCCATCGGCATCGTCGGCGGCACGCTCCTCACGCTCTCCTGCGTGACACCGGCCTCCACGCTCTTCGTGGTCGTCCCCGACCTGTTCGGCTCGCTCGGCACCGCGACCGCCCTCACGATCGCGATCGGCTCGGTCCTCTGCATAGCCGTGGCGTTCTGCTACTCGGAGCTGGGCACCCTCATCCCCAGCGCGGGCGGCGAGTACGCGATGGTGTCGACGCTGGCGGGCAGGCTCGCGGGCTGGCTGGTCTTCGTCCTGTCCCTCCTGGTCGTGATGATCGTCCCGCCGGTGATAGCGATGGGTACGGCGGACTACCTGGCCCCGATAGCCCACCTGAACCCGTCCATGACCGGCGCGGGTGTGATGCTCCTGGCCACGCTGGCAGGCCTGTTGGACCTGCGCGCCAACGCGTGGATCACGGGCATTTTCCTGGTCCTGGAGGTCATAGCGGCGGGAGTCGTGGCGCTCCTGGGCTTCACCCACAGCCAGCGAGGCATCGGCAGCCTCACCTCGATGCAGGTAGCGGGGACGCACGGCCACACAGACACGGTGACGGCGATGCTGGTGGTGTCCGGCCTGGCGATAGCCCTCTTCGTCACGCAAGGCTTCTCAACGGCGGTCTACCTCTCCGAGGAGTTGGAGAACCCGCGCCGCAACGTGGCCCGCACGGTCCTGGCCACCCTCGCGATCTCGACGGTGATCATCCTGGTCCCGGTGGTGGCGATCACGATGGGAGCGTCCGACCTCTCGACCCTGACAGGCGGCGACATCAGCACCATGGTGACGGCGTGGTCCAACTCCGCGGTGGGCACCTTCGTCAGCCTCTGCGTAGCCCTGGCGATCATCAACGCGGGCATCGTCATGGTCATCCAGAACTCCCGAGTCCTCTTCGCCTCCGCCAGGGACAAGGCCTGGCCCCAGCCGGTCAACACGGTCTTCTCCAAACTCGGCCGCTTCGGCTCCCCTTGGGTGGCCACCCTCGCCGTAGGCATCCCCGGCGCGATCCTCTGCTTCGTCAACTTGGACACCCTGTACGGCGTGACAGGCGTCTCGGTGACCGGCATGTACCTGCTCGTGGCAGTGGCGGCCCTACTGTCCCGCCGAGGCCATCACCGCCACACACACGCATGGCGCATGCCGTTGTGGCCCGCAATGCCGATCTTGCTGATCGCAGTCCTGGCCTACATCCTCACCCAGCAGGAAACGACCTACTTGCTGTGGACGGGCGGCATAGTCACAGCAGCAACTCTGTACTGGGCCCTGTACTTGCGCCCGCGCAGAGAGACCCGCTGGCTGATCTCACTCCCCGAGGAGGACGAGGCCCCGAAGGGGCGAGCCCTCTAGGGGCGCGGGGAACTGCGCGCTCAGCCCCAACGCACCCGCACCCGGCAACGCAACAGCACCCCCCGACCCAGAGCCCGTACTCCCAGCGCGGTACACAGCCATCCCCGGTTCACCCCAGGGTCTGCCCCAACTGTCAGAGACGCCCCGTACCGTTGAACGCATGGATCTTCGACTGCCCGGGCGACAAGGCCTACGACGACTACGACACCCCCGGCGCTGGCTGGCAGCCACCGCGGCCGTCGTCGTGCTCGCCGCCGCCGGCACCTGGACGGCCGCAGCGTCCGACACCAAACCCCCGGTCCACCAATCGGACCGGATGATGGCGATCGACGGCGTCACCTTGGACACCTCGTACTTCACAACAGGCGGATCGACCCGCCGCCCCGCCGTCCTCCTTGCGCACGGCTTCGGCGGCAACAAAGAAGACGTACGAAAAGAAGCCCAAGCCCTGGCCCGGGACGGCTACGCGGTACTCACCTGGTCCGCCCGCGGCTTCGGCAAGTCCACCGGCAAGATCGGCCTGAACGACCCGTCCGGCGAGGTCAAGGACGTATCGAAACTGATCGACTGGCTGGCGAAGCAACCGGACGTGGAACTGGACAAGCCGGGCGACCCGCGCGTGGGCATGGCGGGAGGTTCCTACGGAGGCGCGATCTCCCTCCTGGCCGCGGGCTACGACGACCGGGTCGACGCGATCGCCCCGGCGATCACGTACTGGAACCTCGCGGACGCCCTGTTCCCGAACGGCGTCTTCAAGAAGCTCTGGGCCGGCATTTTCATCAACTCCGGTGGCGGCTGCGCCAAGTTCGAGCCCGCGCTGTGCCAGATGTACGACCGCGTCGCCGAGTCGGGCAAGCCGGACGCCCAGGCCCGCGCACTCCTGGAAGCCCGTTCACCGTCGGCCGTGGCGACGCACATCAACGTGCCGACCCTCCTGCTCCAGGGCCAGACGGACTCCCTCTTCCCGCTCGGCCAGGCCGACGCCGCCGAGAAGGCGATCCGCGCGAACGGCGCCCCCGTGGACGTCGACTGGATCGCCGGCGGCCATGACGGCGGCGACATGGAGACGAGCCGAGTCCAGGCCCGCGTGACGTCCTGGTTCGACCGGTACCTGAAGGACGACAAGAACACCGACACCGGCCCCGCGTTCCGCGTCACCCGCACCGGAGGCGTCGACTCCACGGACGGCGCGGCCCTGCTGCGCGGCGCGAGCGGCAGCGCGTACCCCGGCCTGGAGAGCGACCCGCGCACGATCGCCCTGACCGGCCGCCGCGAACAGTCCTTCACCAACCCGGCCGGCGCCAGCCCACCCGCGATCTCGGCCCTGCCGGGCCTGGGCAGCACAGGCGGCCTGTCCCAGCTCTCCTCCCTGGGCATCGGGGTCTCCCTCGACTTCCCCGGCCAGTACGCCGCGTTCGACTCGGCCCCCCTCACCACCGGCCTCCGCATCACCGGCTCGCCCACGGTCACCGTCCACGTGAAGTCGACGAGCGACGACACCGTCCTCTTCGGCAAGGTCTACGACGTGGGCCCCGGTGGCACCCAACAGGTGCTCCCCTCCCAGCTGGTGACCCCCTTCAGGGTCGACGGCACCAAGTCCGGCAAGGACGTCACGATCACCCTCCCGGCCATCGACTACGACGTCCAGAGCGGCCACCACCTGCGCCTGGTCCTCGCCTCGACGGACCTGGGCTACGCCTCCCCGGCGGCCCCGGCGACGTACACGGTCACCCTGAAGAGCGACCTCAAGGTACCGACGGCCCCCAGTGTCACGACCGCGGCGGCGACGCTCCCGTCCTGGGTGTGGTGGCTCCCGCTCGCGGGCGTGGCGATCGCGCTGGCCCTGCTCCTGACCGGACGCAGGCGTACGGCATCGACGCCCCCCGACCCCGCCATTGCCGAAGTCCCGCTCCAGATCACCGACTTGAGCAAGCGGTACGCGAAGTCGGCGGACCGGTACGCGGTACGGGACCTGTCCTTCCGCGTCGAGAAGGGCCAGGTGCTCGGCCTCCTGGGTCCGAACGGCGCGGGCAAGACGACCACCCTGCGCATGCTGATGGGCCTGATCAAGCCGGACGCCGGTGAGATCAGGGTCTTCGGCCACGCGATCCGCCCGGGTGCCCCCGTCCTCTCCCGGGTCGGCGCGTTCGTCGAGGGCGCGGGCTTCCTCCCGCACCTCTCCGGCCGCGAGAACCTGGAGCTGTACTGGCAGGCGACCGGACGCCCGCCCCAGGACGCCCACTTGGAGGAGGCCCTGGAGATCGCGGGCCTCGGCGACGCGCTCGCCCGCGCGGTCCGCACCTACTCCCAGGGCATGCGCCAGCGCCTCGCCATCGCCCAGGCCATGCTCGGCCTCCCCGACCTCCTCATCCTCGACGAACCGACCAACGGCCTCGACCCGCCCCAGATCCGCGAGATGCGCGAGGTGATGATCCGCTACGCGGCAGCCGGCCGCACGGTCATCGTCTCCAGCCACCTCCTCGCCGAGGTCGAACAGACCTGCACCCACCTGGTGGTCATGGACCGCGGCCGCCTGGTCCAGGCGGGCCCGGTCGCCGAGATCGTCGGCTCCGGGGACTCCCTCCTGGTCGGCCTCGCAACAGATATTCCGGACCCCTTGGTGGAGAAGGTGGCGGCCCTGCCCGGGGTCGAGTCGGCAACACGAACAGAGGGCGCCCTCCTGGTACGCCTGACGGCAGCGCCCCAGAGGGGCGCGGGGCTGCATCCATCAGCGGCTCCGCCGCGGAGCGCGCCCAGCCACGACGGCGCAGCAGACGAACAACTACAAGCCGCCGCACACTCGGGCACTCTCGCAAACGCCACCCGCGAAACCGACGGCACTGAAACACTCACCGCCGCCCGCCTCCTCGTAGAGCTGGTCCGCCTGGAGGTCCCGGTCTCCTCCCTCGGCCCCCACCGCCGACTGGAAGACGCCTTCCTCACCCTGATCGGAGGTTCCGCATGAGCACGCTCGCCGAGCCCGTAGAGGTGGCCTCCGGCTACCGGGCGGGCCGCACCCTGCCCCTACGGGTCGAACTGGTCCGGCAGTTGAAGCGGCGCCGCACGCTGGTCATGGGCGGCATCCTCGCCGCGCTGCCCTTCATCCTGGTCGCCGCCTTCGCGATCGGCGGCACCCCGGGCGACCGCGGCTCCCAGCTGACGCTGATGGACACGGCCACCTCGTCCGGCGCCAACTTCGCCGCGGTGAACCTGTTCGTGTCCGCGGGCTTCCTCCTGGTCGTCCCGGTCGCCCTGTTCTGCGGGGACACGGTCGCCTCGGAGGCGAGCTGGTCCTCCCTGCGCTATCTGCTCGCGGCACCAGTGCCGAGAGCCCGCCTCCTCTGGTCCAAGCTGGTCGTCGGCCTGACCCTCAGCCTGGCCGCGATGATCCTGCTCCCGGTCGTCGCCTTGGCCGTCGGCACCGCCGCCTACGGCTGGGGCCCCCTGGAGCTGCCCACCGGCGGCGCGATCGGCGCGGGCACGGCGGCCCAACGCCTGCTGGTGGTCGTGGCGTTCATCTTCGTGTCCCAACTGGTCACCGCCGGGCTCGCGTTCTGGCTCTCGACCAAGACCGACGCCCCCCTCGGCGCGGTCGGCGGAGCGGTCGGCCTGACCATCGTCGGCAACGTCCTGGACGCCGTCACGGCCCTCGGCCACTGGCGCGACTTCCTGCCCGCACACTGGCAGTTCGCCTGGGCGGACGCCGTACAACCCCATCCCGAGTGGTCCGGCATGATCCAGGGCACGGCGGTCTCCGTTACGTACGCCATCGTGCTGTTCGCCCTGGCCTTCAGGGGTTTCGCCCGCAAGGACATCGTGTCCTAGGTCACCGGAGCATCACCCACCGGTCTCGACGGGCCATGATCGCGACCCCTTCGAGACGCTTCCGCAACTCCCCGTAGCGCACATTCCCGCCCCCTCCGCCGTCACAGTCGCAAGAAGCCGACGTCAACGGACCGAGGGGGCACGGGAGATGAAGACCCACCAGACCGACCGAACACGACCGAGGCAGGAGCACGCCCACCACCGCACCCGGAAACCCCGGCGACTGCGCACCACCCTGCTCGCCCTCACCGCCGCGAGCGGCCTGCTCCTCACCGGCTGCGGCGCGGGCGACGGCAGCCACTCCAACACCTCGAACGCGAGGAACCGCACCGGCTTCCCGGCTCCGGCCCCACCCGTAGCCACCGGCGGCGACAACAGCAGCGAACAGGACGGCGAGCAGACCGGCACCCCCGCCGACAAGATCGCCCCGTCCCCGGACTACCTCTCCACCTTCGCCCTCGACGTCGACACCGCCTCCTACGGCTACGCCCGCCGCGTCCTCGCCGACGGCCAGCGCCCCGACCCGTCGACGATCCGCCCCGAGGAGTTCGTCAACAGCTTCCGCCAGGACTACGACCGCCCCGACGGCAACGGCTTCACGGTCACCGTCGACGGCGCCCGCACCGACAGCTCCAACTGGTCCCTCGTCCGCGTGGGCCTCGCCACCCGCACCGCCGACTCCACCGACGAACGCCCGCCCGCCGCCCTGACGTTCGTCATCGACGTCTCCGGTTCCATGAGCGAGACGGGCCGCCTGGACCTCGCCAAGAAGTCCCTCGACGAGATGACCGACCGCCTGCGCGACGACGACTCCGTCGCGCTCGTCACCTTCAGCGACGAGGCCGAGACCGTCCTCCCGATGACCCGCCTCGACGGCCACCGCGGCCAAGTCCACGAAGCCATCGACGAGTTGGAGACCCAGTCCTCCACCAACCTCGGCGCCGGCGTCGAGACCGGCTACGCCACCGCCACCGAGGGCCTGCGCGAAGGCGCCACCAACCGCGTCGTCCTCATCTCCGACGGCCTCGCCAACTCCGGTGACACCAACGCCGATTCGATCCTCGACCGCATCGCGAACGAACGCCGCGACCACGGCATCACCCTCTTCGGCGTCGGCGTCGGCAGCGACTACGGCGACGCCCTGATGGAGAAACTCGCCGACAAGGGCGACGGCCACACCGCGTACATCTCGGACGACGCCGACGCCCGCAAGGTCTTCGTCGACCAACTCCCGCAGAACATCGACCTCACCGCCCGCGACGCCAAGGCCCAGGTCGCCTTCGACCCCGAGACGGTCGCCCAGTTCCGCCTCATCGGCTACGAGGACCGCAAGGTCGCCGACGACGACTTCCGTAACGACAACGTCGACGGCGGCGAGATCGGCCCCGGCCACACCGTCACCGCCCTCTACGCCGTCCGCACCAGGCCCGGCGCCGACGGTCACCTCGCCACCGCGAGCGTCCGCTGGCTCGACCCGAACACCCGCGCCCCGCACGAGGATTCGGGCCAACTGGAGACCGGCGCCCTGCACGACTCCCTGACCAGCGCCCCGAACACCTTCCAGGTCACCGCCGTGGCCGCCTACTTCGCCGACACCCTCCGCTCACCCGAGGACAGCACGGGCACCCTGCCCGGCAACCCCGGCCTCACCGAACTCGCCGCCCGCGCCCACACGTTGGCGAGGAAGACGGAGGACAAGGACGTACGCCAACTCGCCGAAGCGATCGACGAGGCACGCCGAACGGACTGAACCCACCGGAACCGCACAGACCCCATTGACCTTCCCCTACTTGCGAGTAAGTTGACGCCCCAGCCACCGTCGACCGGGAGCAGTCGTCATGGGCGTACGCAAGGACTTGAAGCGGGCGCGGCAACGCACCGACCTGGCGGCCCGCACCCGGGTCCAACTCACCAGGGACGAGCGGGGCGTCGTACGGGAGGCGGGCACGCTGCCCCTCGCCCCGCGCCCGACGACCGGCAGCACCGCAGACCTCCCGTTCACCAACGCGGCGGAGGCCCCCGACACCGTGGTCCTCCGCCGCGAACAGCACGGCACCTGGCACCCCGTCACCGCGACCGCCTTCGCAAGCGAAGTCACCGCCACGGCAAAGGGGTTGATAGCCGCAGGCCTCGAACCAGGCGGCCGGGTAGCGGTCATGTCCCGCACCCGCTACGAGTGGACGGTCCTCGACTTCGCGATCTGGGCGGCCGGCGGCCAGACGGTACCGATCTACGCGACCTCCTCCGCGGACCAAGTGGAGTGGATCGTAAGGGACTCGGGCACCCGCTTCGTCGTCACGGAGACCCCCGAGAACACCGACACGGTCACCACCGCCACGGCCCGCCACCCCCAACCCCCGCGCGTCTGGCAGCTGGACGCCGGAGCCATGGCCGAACTCGCCGCCCTGGGCGAGGAGTTGCCCGACGACGAGATCACCAAGCGCCGCGCCTCCCTCACCCCCGACACGATCGCGACGATCTGCTACACCTCCGGCACCACCGGCCGCCCCAAGGGCTGTGTCCTCACCCACGCGAACCTGCACACCGAGGCCGCCAACCTGGTCGAGTTGCTGCACCCCCTCTTCACGGAGGTCACCGGCCAGGTCGCCTCGACGCTCCTGTTCCTCCCGCTCGCGCACATCATGGGCCGCACCCTCCAGATCGCCTGCCTGATGGCCCGCATCGAGATCGGCCACTGCCCGAGCATCAAGCCCGACGAACTCCGCCCGGCGCTAAGGGAGTTCAGGCCAACGTTCCTCGTCGGCGTGCCGTACCTCTTCGAGAAGATCCACGACGCCGGCCGCGCGACCGCCGAGAAGATGGGCCGCGCCGCCTCCTTCGACCGCGCCGACCGCATCGCCGTCCGCTTCGGCGAGGCCTACCTCAACAAGTTCCTCGGCACCGGCAAGGGCCCCGGCCCCGCCCTCTACGCCGCGTGGGCCCTCTACGACCTGCTGGTCTACCGCCGTATCCGCAAGGAACTCGGCGGTCGCCTGCGCTACGCGATCAGCGGCGGCTCCCCGCTCGACCGCGACCTCAACCTCTTCTTCTCCGCCGCCGGAATCATCGTCTACGAGGGCTACGGCCTCACCGAGACGACGGCCGCCGCCACCGTCGTCCCGCCCCTGCGGCCCCGCCCCGGCACGGTCGGCCTCCCGGTCCCCGGCACCACCATCCGCATCGCCGACGACGGCGAGGTGCTCATCAAGGGCGGGGTGGTCTTCGGCGCCTACTGGAACAACCCGGCGGCCACCGACGCCGTACTGAAGGACGACTGGTTCGCGACCGGGGACCTGGGCGCGCTCGACGAGGACGGCTATCTCACCATCACCGGCCGCAAGAAGGACATCCTCGTCACCAACGGCGGCAAGAACGTCTCCCCGGCCGTCCTGGAGGACCGCCTGCGCAGCCGCGCCCCGGTCGGCCAGTGCCTGGTCGTCGGCGACAACCGCCCCTTCGTCGCCGCCCTGATCACCCTCGACCCCGAGGCCCTCGCCCACTGGCTCGCGGTCCGCAAGCTCCCCGCCGACACCCCGCTCGCCGACCTCGTCGAGGACCCCCGCCTGCGCGCCGACGTCCAGAAGGCCGTCGACCACGCCAACGAGGCCGTCTCCCGCGCCGAGTCCATCCGTGCCTTCGCCCTGATCGAGGGCGAGTTCACCGAGGACAACGGCCTCCTCACCCCGTCCCTGAAACTCAGGCGGCACGTGGTGACGGCGGCCTACGCGGAGGACATCGAGGCCCTGTACGCGAGGCCGAAACAGGCATAACAAGAAGCGGGCCGCCGATGTGCTCGGCGGCCCGCTTCTTGTGGTGCGTGGTGCTGAGGTCAGCTGCCCGAGGCGCCGTTGCCCGACAGGACCGGGATGTTGTCCAGGATGTGCGACAGCGGCTCGTCGCCCTTGGCCTGGGTGGAGTTCTCGGTGCACTGCTGGTTCTGCGGGGCCGAGAGGATCGGCACGTCCTGCAGGACCGTGACCGGCACGACGCCGACGATCGAGGCGAGGTTCGCCTTGACCGGCAGGCCGACACAGGGCTTGTTCAGGGTGCCCTGGACGAGGGAGAGCTGGGGGCTCATGTCGCCCTTGGTCTCCTGGTTGCCGTACTTCTGCACGGCGCCGTTGCCCTGGGTGGTGGTGACACCGTCGTCGTTGCCGATCGCCATCGCCGGGGTGGCGACAGCGGCGGTGGCACCGGCGAGGGAGGCGGCAACAGCCGCGGTCGCCCACAGCTTCTTCATGTTCAAACCCTTTCGGAGGACGGACTCCCGTTGCGGAGCCGCGCGATGATCAACTGAGTGATGACTGGTTTGGTTGCGGCCTTTGCCCTGAATGGAGCAATAAGTCGGCTCGCGTGTAAGTGAATTGGCTGCCTCGCGCGGGGACGCGCCGGGAGATCCGCGGCGGGTCGCTCGGCAGGGGCTGCTGTCCGCGGGGGACCAGCGGACGGGCCGCGCGCAGCTTCCCGAACTCCTCGGCCGCCTTCCGCGCGTCCCGGCGAGGCAGACCAGCGGGCCGCCGAGAGATCGGCGGCCCGCTGTGCGTGTCCGCGAGGTCAGCTGCCCGAGGCGCCGTTGCCCGACAGGACCGGGATGTTGTCCAGGATGTGCGACAGCGGCTCGTCGCCCTTCGCCTGGGTGGAGTTCTCGGTGCACTGCTGGTTCTGCGGCGCGGAGAGGATCGGCACGTCCTGCGCGACGGTGACCGGCACGAGGCCGACCAGCGAGGCCAGGTTCGCCTTGGCGGGCAGGCCGATGCAGGGCTTGTTCAGCGAGCCCTGGATGAGCGCCATCTGGGGGCTCATGTTGCCGTACGTGGCCTGGTTGCCGTAGACCTGCTCGGCGCCGTTGCCGTTCGCCGTGGTGACGCCGTTGTCGTTACCGATCGCCATCGCCGGGGCGGCGACGGCAGCCGAGGCTCCGACGACGGAAGCGGCGACAGCCGCAGCAGCCATAACCTTCTTGATCACTTGCGTGGTCCCTTCTGGAGTAACCCCGTCCACCGGAGCGACCTGAACAACTGGCACCGGGCCGCATGGTTGCTCCGATTCACTCCAATGGCCCAGATGAATCCAACCGGGTGAAGACACGCAACCAATCCGGCCGACCTCTGTTGATGGGGGAGCAGGAATTGTGTCTCTGCCAGGAAAGGACCGCAGAAATGCTCAAGAAGGCAATGGCTGCGACGGCTGTCGCGGCTTCCGTCGTCGGCGTATCGGCGACGGCCGCCCCGCAGGCGCTGGCCATCGGCAACGACAACGGCGTCACCACGGTCAACGGGAACGGTGCCGAGCAGGCCTATGGCAACGCCAAGACGGCCGGCGACATGAGCCCCCAGCTCGGGCTCGCCCAGGGCGACCTGAACAAGCTCTGTGTCGGTCTGCCGGCCAAGGTCAACGCGGCCTCGATCGTGGGCGTGCTGGTGCCGGTCACCGTCCTCCAGGACGTGCCGGTCCTCTCGGCCCCGCAGAACCAGCAGTGCGCCGAGAACTCGACCCAGGCCAAGGGCGACGAGCCGCTGTCGCACATCGCGGACAACATCCCGGTGCTGTCGGGCAACGGCGCCATCGGCAGCTGACCGTTCGTCAATAAAGCGGCCAGGGCGGCCCGTCGGAAATCTCCGTGCGGGCCGCCCTGGCCGTTTCGCATTGCGGTCCTCTTCCTGACTCCCCCTTGAAGAGAAGCGTTTCTGCATCCGTGCGCCCATCGCGTCAATTCGGTGCGGACGATCGAGTGAATTGTCAGGTGACACGCGTTCTTGAGTTTCTTCCTGCGTCTATCCCTCGTTTTACAGGCTGCAGGTCATGGTGGGCATGACCGCAGAGAAGGGAACGTTCATGAAGAAGAGCGCTGCTGTTGTCGCTGGTGCGATCATGGCTCTCGGTATGGCCGCCCCGGCCTTCGCCGACGCGGGTGCCGAGGGTGCGGCCGTCGGTTCGCCGGGTGTCCTCTCGGGCAACGTGGTCCAGGTTCCCGTGCACATCCCCGTCAACGTGTGCGGCAACTCGATCGACGTGATCGGCCTGCTGAACCCGGCGTTCGGCAACACCTGCGTCAACGACTGACGACGTAGCACCCCAGCCGTTCCGGCTGTTTCATGGCCGGCCTTGGACAGGTTTCCAAGGCCGGCTTTTCCCACTTCAAGCAGGAAGACAACGAGATTGCGACAGACCCTGGGTAAGGGAATGGTCGCGGCGGCCGCCGCGACGAGCATTCTGTCCCTGTGCGGCAGCCCCGCCCTGGCCGATTCGTACACCGGCGGCGCTGCCAAGGATTCGCCGGGCGTCCTGTCCGGCAACAGCATCGACGTCCCGATCGACGCACCGGTCAACGCGTGTGGCAACACCGCCGACGGGGTGTCCGGGCTCAACCCGACGTTCGGCAACTCCTGTGCCGGCGGCAAGGAGGGGCACCGGCACAGCGAGTACCACCGGTGGGCCGAGCAGTCGTACGGGGACTCCGACGACGATTCGGGTTACGGCGGCTACGGGGACGATTCGGGTTACGGCTCCGGGGGTGACTCGGGCTACGGCCACGGGGACCACACGGGGTACGGCTCCGGAGACCACACGGGCTACGGCCACGGGGATCACACCGGGTACGGCCATGGGCACCACCCGGGCTACGGCACCCCGGACTGCGAGGAGACGCCGCCGCCCACGGGCGGGCACCACCACACGCCGCCCCCTCCGCACACGCCGCCTCACCACACCCCACCGCCTCACCACACTCCGCCCCCTCATCACACCCCGCCTCCCCCCACGGGTGGGCACCACACTCCGCCTCCGACCGGCGGACACCACACGCCGCCTCCGACTGGTGGGCATCACACCCCGCCTCCCACGGGCGGTCACCACACTCCGCCGCCTCCCAGCGGTGGGCACCACACGCCGCCTCCCACCGGCGGCAACCACACCCCGCCCCCTCCCACGGGCGGGCACCACACGCCTCCGCCCTCCGGTGGGGAGCACACCCCGCCGCCCGTTCTGGCGCACACCGGCAGTGAGGCCATGCTGGCCACGTCCGGTGTCAGTGCCGCGCTGATCGCGGGTGGCACGATCCTCTACCGACGAGGCCGGATCGCGTCCCGTAGGTAAGACGCACGGGGTGCCGGACGTCACCGCCCGGCACACCCGCGCCGTCAGCGCCGTACGAAGGCCGGCGCGCCCCGTCGGCCCGGTGCCGGGATCATGCCGCCGCGCGGCTCCGAGCGCAGCCGGCGTTCCACTCCCCGCACCAGCGCGCCCGCCGTGAACGTGGCGCCGTGCACGAAGCGCATCGCCGGGCCGAAGCCCGAGGCCGTCACCAGGCCCGCCATGAAGAGGCCGGGGTGCGAGGACTCGAAGTCCCGGTCGACCTCGGGGGAACCGTCGCCCACCGTGGCCAGGGAACCCCTCAACTCGCTGGAGAGCAGCCCGAGTCGGTTGGCCGTGGCCGTGAACCCCGTTGCCGCGATGACGTGTTCGGTGTCCAGGTTCCGCGTACCGCCGGCCCGGCTCACCGTCTCCAGGCGCACCCCGCCCGGCACCACGTCGGCCGCCGCGACCTCATGGCCGAGCAGCACCTCCACCGCCGGTTCGAACCGGTCCCGCACCCACCAAGCACCGGCCGGGCCAAGGGCGTTGGCCGCGATCCTGGCCCGGGTCGACTCCGGGAGGCGGCGGAAGAGGTCGGGGCGCTCGGAGTAGAACCAGTTGCGCCAGCCGGGGCCCAGGCCGCTGTGCGGGGAGCGGGCCGACTGCCACCACGGGCGCTCCCACGCGGGCGGCACGTCGTTCCAGAGGAGTTCGTCGGCGCGTGCCAACACCCGTACCCGCGTGCCCTGTTCGGCGAGCAGGGCCGCCGTCTCCAGTGCCGCCTGGCCGCCGCCGATCACCGTGACGTCCTTGCCGCGGAACTCGTCCAGCGCGCTGTGGTGGCTGCTGTGCGAGACGAGGGAGCGGCCCAACCCCCGCAGTGCGGACGGGATTTCGACGAACGGCATGACGCCGACCGCGAGCGCGACGGTCCGGGCGTGCAGCACCGTGCCGTCGTCGGTCACCGCCTCGAAGCCGCCCGGCACCGGCGCGATCCGCTCCACCGTCCGCTCGTCCACCTCCGGGACGGCGTTGCGCGCGAACCACAGGCCGTAGTCGGCGAACATCTCGACCGGGATCGGCTCCCCGTGCCGGGACTCCACACCCTGGCCCGCGCAGTACACGTCGAGCGGCCAACGGCCCTCAGGATCCGACAGGTTGGAGGCCCAGGGCTCCGACTTGAGGAACATGCCCCGGGGCATGTGGTCGCGCCAGGACGCCATCGGCCGGCCGAAGACGCGCAGGTTCAGCCCCGCGGCCGCGGCGTGGGACGCGATGGACAGGCCGTACGGGCCCGCGCCCACCACCAGCAGGTCGTACATCAGCAGCTGCTCGCTTTCTCGTCATCGCTCAACTCGGTCACCTTCGTCAACTCGGCCGGTTCGACAGGCCCGTTGGGGTGGCTCTCGCCCGCCTGCCGGACCACGCGCACCTCCGCCGTGCGCGGCGCCGGGCCCGTACCGCCCAGCCGCTCCCACACCTTGCGCAGCACATGCCGGCCCCAGAGCCCCCACATCGCACGGCCCGGCCCCGGGTCGTCCGGCGCGTGCCAGGCCAGCTCGCGTCCGCCGAGCGCCGGCCGCAGCGCGCTGAGCGGCGCGTAGTTCTCCACCACGAACACCCGACCCGGCCGCGGCGACCCGTCGGGCAGCGGACGGTGGGTCAGGTCGAGGTGCAGGGCGCGGACGACGTCCAGGCCCGCGGAGTCGGCGAAGAGCCGGAACTGGGCGCCGGGCCGCGGGTTGAAGTCGAGCAGGTGGTAGCGGCCGGTCGAACCGCAGCGGCGGAAGTCCAGGTCGAGGATGCCCCGGTAGCCGAGCGAGGCCGTGAGCCGCTCGGCCAGCGCCTGCACCTGCGGGTTGGGCGTCCAGCGGCCCACCGCCGTCAGCCCCGCGCCACGCGGCCAGGCCCGCTGCTTGCGGCCGGTGCCACCGCCGCGCACGGCGCCGGACCGGTCGGCGTACCCGTGGAAGAACCAGTCGCGGTCCGGCCCGGGCGGCAGGAACGCCTGCAACAGGAGCCGGCTGCCCGCCTCCTCGGCGCGCAGGAACAACTCGCGCGCCTCCTGCGCGCTGTGCACCACCACCGTGCTGCGCAGCCCGGTCCCGGCCGGCACCAGCCAGGGCCGGCTCCACTTCGCGACCACCGGCAGCCCCAGCTGCCACGCGAAGGTCGCGGCCTGCGCCGGGCTCTCCGGGATCAGCGTCACCGGGTGCGGGATGTCCGCGCCCGCGCACACCGCGGCCAGTTCGGCCTTGTCCGCGACCCGTTCGGACAGCGCGCCGGGCTGCTGCGGCAGCAGGTAGGAGGGCGCGAGTTCGTCGCCGAGGCGGCCCACCGCGACGGCGCTCGCGTCGTCCATCGGGATCAGCACGGCGGGACGCGCGATCCGCGCCGCCACCCGCCGGAGCGTGCCGGCGATCTCGCCGGGAGACGCGCCGGGCGCCGGCGGGGGATGCATCTGGCAGACAAAGCGGGAGCTGCGTACGGGACTTCCGGCGGAATCGGCGACCACATGCACCTCCACTCCCGCCCGGCCCAGCGAACGCACGGCACCCAGCGTTCCGTGGTGAAAGGGATTCCGGTCGATCCGCAACAGAACTGCGGGGACACGGATGTCGAGCAGCGACACGGACTGTTTCCTTCGGTTCGGTTCACCCGTGCGGGCGATAGGGGAACTCGGAAGCCGTAACGGCGGTGGCGTAATTCATATTCATATGACTGAGTGTCAGTAGAAGGAAAGGCAAAGTCGGAACAGCGCACGAGAGTGGAGAGAGGAGCAGGCATGGCCCCACAGCAGCGACGGTCCCGGACCGGACGACTCGCCTTCATCGCGGCCGCGGTCGCCGCGTCGGCGGCTTTCGCGTCGGGTCCCGGGTTCGCGGCGGGGGTGACGCGGGTCACCGACCCGCCTGCTCCCGTGACCACCCCGACCACGGCCACCGCACCCACGACCCCGACCGCCGCGGAACCCGCGAAGGCACCCGAGGCCACCAAGACCCCCGAGCCGAAGCAGGCGCCCGCGTTCGGCGCCTTCCTCGACTCCGGTGCCCGCGGTGTGGCCCGCATGGCGGCGCTGAGCAGCTGGCTGGGCGGGGCCGAACTGCGCGTCGGCCACACCTACCTGCCGGGCAATCACTGGAGCGACATCGAGGGCGCCCCCGGTCTCCTCGACGTGTGGGCGGACTGGCGTACCGAGAAGTCCGACCGGATGCTCGTCCTCAACGTGCCGATGCAGGAGCACAACGAGGACGGTGTCTCCGACTGGCAGGTGCGGCAGCTGCTCCAGCAGGGCGCGGCCGGTCAGTTCGATCAGCACTTCAAGGCCCTCGCCGAGCGGCTGGTCGACCTGAAGGTGCCGGACACGGTGATCGTGCTCGGCTGGGAGATGAACGGCACCACGTACACCTCTCGTTGCGGGCCGGACCCGGAGGCCTGGAAGAAGTACTGGAACAGGATCGTCACCACGATGCGCTCGGTGCCGGGCCAGAAATTCCGGTTCGACTTCGATCCGAGCCGCGGCCGGGACGCCGTTCCCTGGACGCAGTGTTATCCGGGGGACGACACGGTCGACATCGTCGGAATGGACTCGTACGACCAGCCGTCCGGGCTGACGTTCGACGAACAGGTGAAAGAGCCCTACGGACTTCAGGCACATGTGGACTTCGCCAAATCCCACGGCAAGCCCATTTCCTATCCTGAATGGGGACTCTTCCGTAACGGCGACAACGCGGAGTACATGAAGCGCATGCTCGCCTGGATGGACGAGCACAAGCCGCTGTACAACACGGTGACCGACTACTGCCCGCACGGTGTGTGGCAGTGCTCCCAGAACCCGAAGTCGTCCCAGGTCTACCGTTCGGTCCTGTTCGGCCGCACCGAGGACCCGACCCCGACCGCCCCCGTGACACCGACGACACCCACGCCCCCGGTCACCCCGGAGCCGACCAAGCCGACCGCACCCACCACACCGCCCGCCCCGACGCACCCGGCCAACTGCTCGCCCGTGGAACTGGGCGACTGGGTCGAGTACTGGCTCGGCGGGAAGCTGTGCGTGAAGTTCGACTGGTGGCAGCGCGACCGCTGAACCAGAGGTGGCGGCGGGCCGCTCACGGTCCGTCGCCACCGCGTTCCTTCCACTTCCGCAGGAGCACCTTGCCCCGCCGGCGCGCGGCGACATCGCAGACGACCGCCGACATCAGCGGCGCCGTCCGCCGCCGCGCCAGCAACAGCCGCTGGTTGACGACCGGTTCGGGCCGCCAGTGATGCTTGTACGGCTCGTCCCCGCGCAGCAGGCTCAGCGTGCGCGGCTCGTCGGCGCCGGTGTGCTCGGCACACGCGTCCAGCAGCATCACCGCCACATCCGCCTTCCGCTCCCGCAGCCGCGGATGCGCGCCGTAGAGATAACCCCCCGCGAGCCGCCGCGACAACAACGTCAGATCTACGGCGACCACGTCCTCGTCCAGCCGGAACTCGGTGACGACGGCGTCCCCGGAGCGCACCATCGGCCCGACCGAGCGGACCAGGTGTTCGCAGAACCGGGTCTGGAGATGCTCGGACGTCACCTTCCGTCCCTGCCACTGGAGTTGATGCAGCTCCAGCAGCCGCCGCAGGGCGGAGTCCACCCCGTCCGGCTGTACGACGTGCCGCTCCACGCCCAGCGCGGTCAGCTTGCGGAGCTTGGCGCGGACGCGCTGGGCCTTGGAGGAGGGGAGACGGGCGACCAGTTCGGCCATCGGTACGGCGGGCAGTTCCAGGCACAGGGAGTCGTGGACGCGCCGACGGGGGCCGCGCCAGCGGTCGTAGACGCGCTCGACCGCGCCGCCGGGGCGCACCTCGCGGAAGTCGATCAGCGCGGTGCGGGCGGCGGCCGCGAGGCCCTCGGTGAGCGCGGCGACGGCCGGGTCGCCGTGGTCGTCGTCCAGCAGGACGTCGCCATAGTCGGAGATCGCGCCGCCGAGCGGGACCAGTGAGGGAACCGGGCTGCGGACGAGCATCAGGGGCGCCGCGGCGACGAGTTCGCGGCCGTCGCGGACAACGAGCAGGCGCAGGCGGCCCGTTCGGCCGTACGACAGCCACCAGGAGTGCAGCCAGGCGTGGGACTGGAACGGGGTCGCCGCGCCGCACTTCTGGTACAACCGGCCCCAGGCCGGGGCGAGTTCGGCGAACTCCTGGGCGTCGGTGACGAGTTCGGCCGAGTACACCGGTGTCACAGGACGTCGGCCGCGGTGGCCGGGCTGGGCACGGAGGCGGGGCGGCCGGTCTCGTCGGTCGTACGGCGGGGCCGGACGAGCAGCAGCAGGCCGCCGAGGAGGCCGCCCGCGCTCGCGCCGACCAGGCCGGTCACCGCGGCCGAGGCCGAGGTGGGTGCGGCGGGCCTGATGGCGCGGGCGAAGGTCTGGAGTTCGACGTGGGTCGAGGCCTTCGCGTCGTTCGCGTGCACGGTCAGCGAGCGGGACACGGCGTTGGCCATGTCGGCGGCGAGGTCGGCGCGCGAGGAGGTGGCCGTGACGGCGACCATCGGCGCGTCCGGCGAGGTCGCCGTCTGCACGCTCGACTGGAGCGTCTTCACCGGCACGCCCGCCCACACCTGCGCGTCCCCGAGCACCGCGAGCTGGGTGGCGACCCGGCCGTAGGCCTGCGCGAAGCCGAGCGCGGTCGCGGAGTCGGCCTTGTCGGTGGGGACGGCGATGACGTAGCTGGTCGCCGTGTACGTCGGGCTCTTGACGACGCCGTACGCGCCGCCGAGCAGGCCGCCGGTCACGGCGCCGGCCGCGAGGAGGGTCCAGGCCGGGAGGGCTTTCGCGCGGCTGAGGGGGAGGTGCTGTCGGATCTCGGTCATGAGGAACTGGCTCCCTGGGGTGCGGGGGACGGCGACGAGGTGGAGACCGCGGCCGCGTACACGTCCATGAGGTGGGCGGCGCTGCGGGTGATGCAGTAGTGGTGGGCGGCGTCCGGGGCGGTGCGCGGCCGCGGGCCCTGCGCGCGGGCCGCCGCGAGCGCGCGGGCGAAGACCTCGGGTCCGCCCTGCACGCGCCGGGCGGCGGCCGCGGCCTGCGGGGGGAGGTCCTCGATGGCGGGGCAGGAGGCGTAGAGCACGGGCAGCCCGGATGCCAGTCCCTCTACGACCGCCAGGCCGAAGGCCTCCTCGGGGGACGGGGAGGCGAGCAGGTCCATCGCGGCGGTGAGGGACGGCAGGTCGGGGCCCGGGGTGCCGTCGGGTGTGTAGGGGCGTTCGCCGGTGAACAGCACCCGGTCGGCGACCCCGCAGTCGTGGGCCGTGCGGCGCAGGAGGTTCTCCTCGGTGCCGCCGCCGACCAGCAACAGCCAGTAGTCGTCCGGGAGTTGGGCGAGGGACCGGATCAGCACGTCGAAGCGTTTGCCTGCCGCGAGGCGGCCGATGCCGCCGATGACGTACGCGCCCTCGGGGAGGCCGAGGCGTTGGCGGGTGCGCAGGCGTTGGACCGGGTCGAAGCGGAAGCGGTCCAGGTCGATGCCGTTCGGGACGACTTCGATGCGCGGGCCCGGTACGCCCCAGCGCTTGAGGCGTTCGGCGACCGTGGGGGACACGGCGACCGTGGAGCGGCCCAGGCGCTCGCTGGCGAGGTACAGGGCGCGGACCCCGGTGCTGAGGTCGCGGCCCTCCATCTGCGAGTCGCCCAGGGAGTGTTCGGTGGCGACGACGGCCTTCACGCCCGCGATCCGGGCGGCGAGCCGGCCGTAGACGCAGGCGCGGTAGAGGTGGGTGTGGACGAGGTCGTAGCGGCCGGTGCGGATGATTCTGACCAGGCGGGGGAGGGCGGCGAGGTCGCGGTTGCCGGTCATGCCGAGGTGGAGGACGCGCACCCCGTCGGCGGTCAGGCCGTCGGCGACCGCGCCCGGGTTGGTGAGCGTCACGACGTCGCAGTCGACCGGCAAGTGGCGGATGAGCAGGCGCAGTTGCTGCTCGGCGCCGCCGACGCCGAGCCCGGTGATGATGTGCAGGGCCTTCATGCGAGCCCCTCCACCGGGCGGCGGCGCAGGCGGTGCAGCCGGTACTTGAGGAAGAGGCGTACGGCGGTGTCGTTCTGGCCGATGTGGACGCGGGGGAGCGCGTGCGGGCCGTTGAGGTCGCCGGGGTCGATGGCGCAGGCGTAGGTGTAACCGGCCTCGCGGACGGCGTCCATCGCGCGGGTGTTGATCGTGCCGTAGGGGTAACAGAAGCCGTCGACAGGGGAGTTGAGCAACTCCTGGAGTCTGGAACGGCTTTCGGCGACTTCGGCGTGCAGGGTGTCGTCGTCGGCCTTGGTGAGGTCGACGTGGGTGAGGCCGTGCGAGCCGATCTCCACACCCTCGGCGGCGGCTTGGCGGATGCCGTCGGCGGTGAGGAGGGGCTTGCGGGGGCCCTGCGGGTCCCAGGCGTTGTCGCCGCCGAGGCGGCCGGGGAGGACGAAGAGGGTGGCGCCGCAGTCCCAACGGGCCAGCAGGGGAAGGGCGTTGGTGACGAAGTCGGCGTAGCCGTCGTCGAAGGTGAGACCGACCAGACCGTGGCCCTCGCCCCGGGCGCGGGCGGCGAGCAGGTCGGCCATGGACACGCCCCGCAGACCGCGCCGGCGCAGCCAACTCAGCTGCTGGTCAAGGCGGTCGGGGGTGACCGTGATGCGGTAGGGGTCGTCGGAGCAGTCGCCTACGGAGTGGTACATCGCCACCCACGGGACCGGGCCCGTGGCGCGTCTGCCGGTGGTCGGGGAATCAACGGGAGCGGCCATGGATGAGCCTTCGTGTGATCGAGCGTACGGTTTCCAGTGCGGGTGCGAAGCCCTGGGCGCCCAGGGCCCAGCCGAGCAGGACGAAGACGACGGTGACGGTCGTGCAGCCGGCAGTGAGACCGAGCAGCGGCGAGGGCAGCGCGTGGGCCACGAACGCCCCCGCGATTGTGGCGACCACGGCCGCGCGCACGGGCCGGCTGAGCTCGATCAGGACCTGCCGGGTGCGGAGCGGGACACTGCGCGGGCCCGATCCGTAGAGCAGGAGTACGGCGGTGAAGGTGATGCCGGTGGCGTTGGCGACGGCGATGCCGATGACGCCCCAGGGGCCGACCGTCCAGGCGCCGATCCAGGTGGTCACGACGATGCCGGCGGCCATCGCGCCGACCGGGTACCAGGTGGGGCGGCCCGCCGAGAAGTAGGAGCGGACCAGGACGCCGACCAGGGTCTGGCCGAGCAGTCCGAGGGCGTACACGCGCATCACGCCGGCCGTGGCGGCGGTGTCGTGGGCGGTGAACGCGCCGCGCTGGAACAGGAGTTGGATGATCTGCGGGGCGCAGGCGATCACCGTGGCGGCGCCGAGCAGGACCAGGCAGGCGGCGAGGGCGAGGTCCCGCTCGACGCGGTTGCGGGCCTTCTCGGTGTCGCCCTCGGCCAGTGCCCGCGCGACCACCGGGAAGGTGACCGTGCACAGCATCAGCGAGAGCACCATCGGCATCTGGGCGACCTTCTGCGCGTAGTTCAGGTGCGAGATGGCGCCGGCGGGGAGGTGCGAGGCGAGGAAGCGTTCGATCAGGACCTGGGACTGACGGCACAGGGCGAAGAGCAGCACGGTGGCCATCAGGGCGAGGTTCATCGGGCGGGGTTCGGCGGGGCCGGTGTCTGCGTCCGGGGTGGTGGGCTTGTGGCTCGTCAACTGACGCCAGAGGGCCGGGAGTTGGGTCAGCACCATGAGGACGCCGCCGCCGGCCACGCCGAGGGCCGCCGAGCGGACGCCCCAGTGGGCGCCGAAGGCGTACATCCCGGCGATGATGCCGATGTTGTACGCGACGTAAATCGCGGCCGGGGCCACGAAGCGGCGGTGGGCGCGGAGGGCCGCGCTGCAGTAGCCGGCCAGGCCGAAGCTGAGGACGCAGGTTGCGGTGATGCGGGTGCAGCTGATGGCGAGGGCGGGGTTGGGGAGGCCGGGGGCCAGGGCTTCGACGAGGTAAGGGGCTGTGCCGATGAGGAGGGCCGATACCGCGATGAAGGCCAGGGTCAGGCGGGGGAGGGTGGCTGCCACCAGGGTGCGGACCGGGTCGCCGGAGGTGCCTTGGGCTCTGCGGGCTAGGGCCATGCTGAACGCGGGGATCAGGGCGAAGGCGAGGCCGTCCTCGATCAGGAGGGTGGCGGCGAATTCCGGGATCGTCCAGGCGATGAGGAAGGCGTCTGTTTCGCTGCCTGCGCCGAAGAGGCGGGCCAGGGCCTGGTCTCGTGCGAGGCCTAGGAGGGAGCCGGTGATGGAGAGGGCGGCTGTGATCAGTGCGGCTTTGGCCAGGAAGCCGCGGGAGTCTGGGGTGGGGGTGTCTTCGGGGGTGCGGGACGGTGGGAGTAGGGGGGTGGTGTCGGTTGTTTTTTGGGTGCTGCGCCGTGGGGGCTGGGCGCGCAGTTCCCCGCGCCCCTTTACGGGGTTGCCCTGCTCGGTGTTGCCCGTCACCGTCATTGGGACATGGCCCCTTCGGGGGTTGCGCGTACCGGAGTCGCCACGCGTGGCTGCTCCTCCGCGTTTGCGCCCACCAAGGACCACCACGCCGCCAAGCCGAAGACCACCGCCGTGAGGACTGTTGACGGGCCGCCGATGTCCGCGTAGACGAAGTCGATCAGCTGCCAGGTCAGGAGGCCGGTGGAGACCAACGCGCAGTCCAGGCCCGGGAGTTCGGTGCGGTGGACCCGGAAGAGGCCGCGCAGTGCGCAGACCAGGAGGGCCAGCCAGCTGCCCGCCAGGGTGACCAGGCCGATCAGGCCCTGTTCGCTGAGGACCAGGAGGTACATGTTGTGGGGGGAGAGGAGGGGCTGCTTGAGGAAGGCCGCGCCTGCTCCCTCCGTGTCGCTGCCTGAGGACAGGGCCAACGAGGCGTTGCCGTCCCGGTGTTCGGGGAAGCCCTTCAAACCGACGCCGGTCAGCGGGTGTTCGCGCCACATCGCGGTGGCCGCCGCCCACATCGTGTAGCGGTCGATCACCGACTGGTCGGGGGCATTGGTGACTTGGGTGATGCTGTCGATCCGCTCCTGGAGCATCGCCGTACCGACGCCGAAGCCGCCCACCAGGACGATGCCCGCCGCCGTCACCGCCGCCGCCACCTTCAGGGCACGGCGCAGGCCCGCCAGGGCCAGGAGCACCGCGCAGGTCGCGGCCGTCGCGATCCAGGCGCCCCGGCTGAAGGAGAGGGCGAGGGGGACCAGGAGGGCGAAGGCGCAACACGTCGCAACTGCCCGCTGTCGTACGTCATTTCGGCCCAGGGCGAGAGCCAGCGCGCAGATCAGGCCGAAGGACACCACCGTCGCCATGCCCATCACGTCGGTCGGGCCGAAGGTGCCCACCGCGCGGATGTCCTCGCCCTGGTACGAGGCGCCGGTCGCGGTGACGTACTGCTTGACGCCGATCGCCCCCTGCCACACCGCGAGGGACACGAACGACCAGGCCAGGACGCGGAAGTCGCGGCGGTCGCGGATGAGGAGGACGACCGCGGCCGGGACGAGTACGAAGATCTGTAGGTAGCGGCCCAGGCCGCTCAGGCCCGCGCCCGGGGAGGACGCGCCCATCGCGGCGATCGACAGGCCCAGGACCGGAAGTCCCATGACCGCTACGGCAGTTGGGGTCAGGGGGCGGCGGCGGTCGCGGAGCAGCCGGATCCCGCAGTACAGCACCACCAGGCCGGAGACCGCGTCGGCCGGGCCCGCGCCGCCCGCGCCCGGGGTGAGGGGCAGGCCGAGCAGGGCGATCACGGCGATGACCGGGAGGACGGGGGCGAACATGCGGACGCGGTGCGGCACGGTTCAGCTCCCCGTCGGGCGTACGGGCAGGGCAGGGGCGTTCATACGGGCTCGGTGGTTCACGGCTCAGCTCCCGGTCGGACGTACGAGCGCGGTCACCGTGCGGGCCAGGATGCAGATGTCCTGCCACAGCGACCAGTTGTCGATGTACGCGTTGTCGAACCGGCAGCGGTCCTCGATCGAGGTGTCGCCGCGCAGCCCGTGGATCTGGGCGAGGCCGGTGATGCCGGTCTGCATCCGGTGGCGGGCCGCGTAGCCGGGGTAGGTCTGGCTGAACTGGGCGACGAAGTAAGGGCGTTCGGGGCGCGGGCCGACCAGGCTCATGTCGCCCCGGAACACGTTCCAGAGCTGGAGCAGTTCGTCCAGCGAGGTCTGGCGCAGGAAGCGGCAGAAGCGGCTCATCTGCGGCTCGCGCGCGATGTTCCAGCGGGTCGCCGCCTCGTGCTCGTCGACCGGGCGGTGCGTGCGGAACTTCAGCAGCGTGAAGGGGCGGCCGTCCTTGCCGATGCGCTCCTGGCGGAAGACGACACCGCGCCCGTCGGTGAGACGGAGGACCACCGCGCACACCAGCAGCAGCGGGCTGACGAGGAGGAGCAGGGTGCCGGACGCCAGCACGTCCAGTGCCCGCTTGCCGAAGCTGCCGGACCGACGCGACCCCAACTCCAGCCTGCGGCAGGCGAATCCGGCCAGCTGGTCACGCATCTCGTACGAGGGTGAGTCGGCGTCGACCTCCCAGACCACGCAGCCCGACTCCGCCAACGCCCGCAGCAGCGGCCCGCGTTCGGACCGTACCGAGGGATGCACGGTGAGGACGGCCCGGACGCCGTTCTGGATGAGGGCCCGCTCGACCTCCTCGCCGGTGGTCAGGACGGGCAACCCCTCGGTGCCGTCCGGGTGTTCGGCGACGATGCCGATCGGCTCGATCCCGCACTTCGGGTGCCGCAGCACCGCCGCCGCCACGCGTTGCGCGGTCGCCGCCGGGCCGATCACCAGGGCGGCGCGGGGGCGGTTGAGGAGGGCCTTGCGGCGGCGTCGGTGCACCGCGCCGCGGGCCACGCAACTCGCCGCCGACTGAAGGGCGAAGCCCAGGAGCAGGGTGCGCGGGGAGAGGGCGCGGTCGGGGGCGTAGGCCGCGGTGAGGGTGCCGAGGGCGAGCCAGGCGACGGCGATCCGGCCGCAGACGGCGGGGAGTTCGTCGAGGACGCGGGGTACGGCCCCGGGAAGGTTCGGGCGCAGCAGTATCGACCCGGCGATCAGCAGGGCCACCAGGAGCGGTCTGCGCTGGCTGCCGGTGAGCGCGAGGGCGCCCACCAGGGCGGCGGTGAGGTCCGCGCCGAGCAGCGGCAGCGGTGAGGCCGGCCGGGCGGGCGGGCGGCGGACCGGGAACCGGAAACCGCCGCCGGTGCGGCGGGGGATGACCGAGACGTTAGAGAATCCGTGGTCCCGTGGCTGTCCGCCGGGGGAGGGGACGGTGCTTTCCGCGGTCACGAGTGGATGGACTCCCTGCACTCGGTGGGCACGACGGGTTTGCCGCCGAGGAGATCGCGATAGACCTCCGCGACCGCCTCGGCGGAGTGCCGCACGTCGTGCGTGGACTGGACGTACCGGCGCCCCTGGTGGCCGAGGGACTCGCGCAGCAGCGGGTCGAGCAGCAGCTCGGCGACGGCCCCGGACAGCACCGCCGGTTCGTCGGCCGGTACCAGGCAGCGCGGGGCGAGCCCGGGCGGCAGGCTCTCGCGGGCGCCCGCGACATCCGTGACGACGACGGGCCGCCCGCAGGCCATCGCCTCCAGCGGGGCCAGCGCCATGCCCTCCCAGCGCGAGGGCAGGACCACCAGGTCGGCGGCCTGGTACCAGGGCACGGCATCGGGGACGGCACCCGCGAACAGGACGGAATCCGGGGCGAGTTGGCGCAGTGCGGCCCGGTCGGGCCCGTCGCCGACGAGCACCAGCCGCGCCTTCGGCACCCGCCGGACCACCTCGTCCCACGCCGTCAGCAGGACGTCCTGGCCCTTCTGCCGGCACAGCCGCCCGACGCAGACGACCAGGGGAGCCGCCGGGTCGACCCCGGCGAGCTGCTCGATCCCGGCCCGTACGGTGTCGACGGCCGCGGGGTGGAAGTGCTCGGTGTCGATGCCGTTGGGGATCACGCTCCAGCGGCCCCGGACCCCGGCCCGCAGCCCGGTCGTGCGCTCCGCCTCGCTCACGCACACCGTCCGGGTGGCCCAGCGCGCGCCCCAGCGTTCCCAGCCGGTGGCGAGCGTGGCGGTGACCCCGCCGACCGCCTCGAACGACCAGGCGTGCGGCTGGAACACGGTCGGGATCCGCCCCCGCACGGCGAGACGTCCGGCGAGTCCGGCCTTCGCGCTGTGCGCGTGCACCAGGTCGGGGCGCACCTCCGCGACCACCCGGGCGAGCCGCCGTACCTCGGAGACGAGCGCCGGACCGGGCGAGCGGGTCGCCTCCCACAGGCTTACGTCGGCGCCGAGCGCCCGGGCCCCGTCCGCGAGGCCGCCGCCGGCGGGGCAGGCGACCGTGACGTGCAGGCCGGACGCGAGCTGGGCCCGCGTCAGATCCAGGACGACACGGGCGACCCCGGCGTCCACGGGCTGGGCGAGGTGCAGGACCCGTGGCCGAGGGTCGGTTGCTGGCTGGTGCATTGCGCGGTTTCCTCGCTCACGGGTGGCGCTCGGGACTGCGGGCGGGAACGCGCCTCACTGCTGGGCGTCGACGGCGACGAAGAGCGCCCCGAACCACGCCGCGTCCCGCTGGGAAACGAGCCGGAAGGCCAGCTGGTCACCGCCAGGACGCAGCGCCTTCCCGAGATCGAACACATCGGAGTCGTAGCCGAGGGTGTTCGCATACGCGGGCGCACGCTCCGAAGGAGCCGCCGCCGGGTCGCTGATCGTGGAATTCAGCACGTCGTCACGGGGGTTGGCGCCGTCACCGAGCGCGGTGGCGTTCGTACGACCGGTCGAGAGCGTGAGCGAATCCCCGGTGCGGCCGCGATCCCCGTTGTACGCCACCACGCCCGCGCGTCCCCCGGCGTGCGCGGGCACACGCACCCCGCGCATGCGGATCTCCGCGCCGGTCCGGGAGTCCAGTGCGCCGAAGCCGTCCCACAACTCCAGCCGGCGCAGCGGCTCCTGCGGCTTCTCGTACGCGACCACCAGGGTCCAGCCGCCCCACGCGCCGGCCGCCGACTTGCCCATCGCGGTGTTGACCTGGGCCACGGTGTAGAGGCCCGAACCGCTCTCCCGGACCAGCTTCGTGACGTCCGCGGAGGCCTGGAACGCGTCCGCGCCGCCCGCCACCCGGTGCCCTACGACCGTGTCCGCGAGCACCGCCTTGTACTCGCCGCCGGGCTCCGCGATCAGCACCCGGCCGTTGTCCTTGGGCGGCTTCTGCTCGCCCACGCGGAGGTTGCCGCCCCAGTACAGGCGCGCGTACGTGGCCCGGGCGCCCTCGGGCAGCCGGACCTCCGCGCGCGAGGAGTTGTAGGTGTTCGGGTCGCGGTCGACGTCTACGTAGAACATGTCGAAGTCGCCGTTGACCGCGGCCTGTCCCTCTCGTACGGCCGGGCACGCGGCCGAGTTCGCGCGGCAGCTGATGGAGGTGTTGGCCGCGCGGACGATGCCGCCATGCTGGAGCGCGTGATAGCGCTGGGCGAACGGGACGCGCTCGGCCTCGACGGGCGGGGCGGATGCTCCGGAGGCGGCCGGGGCCCAGATCGAGACGAGGGCGAGCGCGCCCGTCGACGCCCGGCGCAGCAGCGGACCCAGGGAATTGCGCATGACCGGAGATGCCCTTTCGGGAAGTACGGCCCCTATGTGCGATCTGATGGCTATAGGGGTACTTCGGGAGGTGCGCAACTCTAGTGGCTATCCGTATTAATCCTGCGAAACCCGACAAGTGTGTCGGAATGGTGAAGTTCGGCCCTCGGGAGATCACCCCATTGGCGGCACAACCCCTTTGGGCGCCGCGCGTTGACACAGCGCCGGGCATCCCCGCCCGTCTGTTTGTTTCAACCCCAAGGAGCACCTCTCCATGTCGCGTATCGCGAAGGGCCTGGTCCTGACCTCCGTTGCCGCCGCCGCCATGGCGGGCACCGCCGGCATCGCCGCCGCCGACAGCGACGCGCACGGCGCGGCCGCCCACTCCCCGGGCGTGCTGTCCGGCAACGTCGTCCAGGTTCCGGTCCACATCCCGGTCAACGTCTGCGGCAACACCGTCAACGTCATCGGCCTGCTGAACCCGGCCTTCGGCAACACCTGCGTCAACGACTGACGTCCGCGCGCATCACTTCGTCCGGCCGTTCTCCCGTGGGGTCTCCACGGGGGGACGGCCGGTCGGCGTTCGGGGGTGTTGCCCCGAATGGGCGGTAGCCGTCCCGGTCCGGCGCTTCGGTCTTGACATGGCCCTCACCAGGCACGACGTCGACCGGGCGGCTGACGGGCGGTCACCCGGCGCGTCCGACCGGTTGCAGATGGTGGTGAGCGCTTTCACGGTGGGCTCAAGATCCGAAGCACCACCGAAAGGAAACACCCATGCGTGGTCTGCCCGCACGGCGCGTCGCGTCCTCCGTGCTCTGTGCCACTGTCCTGATCGGAATCGCCGGCCCCGCGGCCGTCGCCGCCGACAACGACTCGGCGCGGAAGCACGTCCACGCCGCGTCGAGCGCGCCGGTCCCCAACGCTGACGCGCTGCTCGCCCCGGTCAAGAGCCTCGGCGGCCTCGGCAGCGTGCTCACCCCCGTCACCGACCTGCTGACCCAGGCGCTCAAGGCCGACAACGGCCAGCTCTCCGCCGACCAGGCGAAGACGCTGGGCGACGCGGTCACCGCGGCCGTCGCCAAGATCACCGCGGCGGCGCCGGCCGCACCGGCGGTCCCCGCAG
Organism: Streptomyces sp. NRRL F-525; assembly: GCF_000716605.1. GTDB lineage: Bacteria > Actinomycetota > Actinomycetes > Streptomycetales > Streptomycetaceae > Streptomyces. The sequence goes on from NZ_JNXE01000029.1 coordinate 36,147, forward strand.
CGCCTGCCGTGCCCGCCGCCCCAGCGGTTCCCGCCGTGCCCGCGCTGCCCTCGCTCAAGAGCGCCGACGACTCCAAGGCCAAGGCGCCCGCCGACCTCGCCGGTGACGCGCTCGCCTCCCTGCAGAAAGCGGTCGCCACGCTGCTCGCGGCGGTCACCTCCGGCGATGTCGCAGGCGTCGTCCCGGCGGTCACCGGTGTGGTGACGGGCCTCGTCAACGTGGTCGCGGCCACGCTGCTCGGCGGCGGTCTGCCCGCACCGAGCCTGCCCGGTCTGCCCGCGCTGCCGTCGCTGCCGTCGACGTCCTCGCTTCCGGCCGTGCCCGCGGTACCGGCGGTTCCGGCGGTTCCGGGCGTCTGACGCGAGCAGCCGCAAGGCAGTCGTAGAGCAGTAGTAGAGCAGTCGTAGAACGGCCGTCGGGCCGGTCCCTTTACGGGGGCCGGCCCGACGGTCTTTCCGGTTCCACGGCCTTTTCATATGAGGATGGGAAACGCCGATGAGACACACACCGCATTCGGGTGGGCAGCAGAAAGTTTCTGCGCACGGGGTTTCCGCCCCGGCCGGAACTCGTTACACACGGCGACAGAATTCGCTCTGGTGACATGAGTTGCCGAAGAAAGGAACACGATGAAGTCCCTGAAGGCTGCCGCTGTCGTTGCCGGGTCCCTCGCCATCGCCGGTGCCGCCGCGCCCGCGTTCGCCTACAGCCCCGCCGACGTGACGCCCACCAGCCTCACCGGCGCCGTCAACACCCTCACCAGTGGTCAGCTCCAGCCCGCCGACGTGATGCCGCTGCAGCACCAGTCGGACGCGCTCGACACCGAGAACAAGGGCTCCGCGCTCAACACCCTCAAGGGTGCGACCGCCGCGCTGAACCAGCACAACCCGCTGCTCGGTGGTCTGCCGCTGCAGAGCTGAGTCTCTCCGGTGGTGTTCGAGGGGCGTCGCGAGGCGTCCCTCGTTCGTGTGGCGGGGTGCCCGCGCCATCGGCCGGACGGGTGAGAACGCGTCCGGTGGCCTTCCGGCCCGTCGATAAGGTCGCGCGGTGACCTCAACCTCAAGCGAAACGCGCCCCTTCCGCGTCGCCGACCTCGGTACCCTCGTCGTCCTGGCGTGGAGCGGCGAGGCCCCCGACGGGGACATGCCCTACCTCCTCGCCTACACCCTGGGCGACGCCGCGGACGGCCCCGAGGCCGCCACCGCCGCCGTGGAACGGCTGCTGACCGACAACGGGCTCCCGGTCGGCGGCAACGTCGTCGACGGCGCCAGCAAGCCCAGCCTGCCGATCACCATGCTCGTCGAGTCCGGGCAGGCCGTCCTCAACATGCCGCAGCTCAACGCCCAGTGCGTGCCGCCGCCCGAGTGGCTCGCGGCCGTCGGCGAACGCGGCTTCGCCTACCTGGTGTTCACCACCCGCCCCTGGCCCGAGGCCGAGCCGGGCAAGCCCGTCACCCCCGAGGCGCTGGCCGAGTTCGCCGGCTCCGAGGACACCCTGAACGCCGCCGCGCACATCATCCTGCCCGCCCGCAGCCTGCGCGGCTGACGACCGGACAGCGGGCGGGAATTGCCGGTTCCGGCCCGCTGACGGGAAGCAACTTCCGGCCCGCCGACGGGAATTCCGGAAAGCTGACTACTACGGCACCCGGGGGAATCTTGAACTGATGCGCTGCCCGGCCTCGTTACCCGGTCAGCACGCAGAGCCTCCGAATTCCGAAAGGGACCGTACTCGAGATGAAGTCGACCACCCGAGGAACCATCGCCGCCGTCATCACGGCCGTGGCGGCCGCGACCGGCGCCGCCGTCGCGACCCCTGCCGCCGCGATCGGCACGGTCCCCGTACCCGTGCCGCTCGAGGGCGCGGAGAGCGCCCTCGGCATGGAACTCCCCAAGCTGGGCGGGGAGGTGCCCGTGCCCATGCCGGGCTCGCCCGAGGGCCCGCGGTACGTCGAGGGCCGGCTCATCCCGGAGCGGGCCGTGCCCCAACTCCCGGTCCACGGCGGCCTGCCCGGCCTCGGCCTGCGCGCTCCGCTGCCGCACGTCCTCGGCGACGGCTTCGACCACGTCGGCGTCAGCACGCCCGCCTCCGACCTGCGCACGATGGCCCCCGGCCTGGCGCTGGACGTGCCGCTGACCCCGCCCAACCCCGACAACTTCGGCCTCCCGGACCTGAAGGCGCCCCAGCTGGGCGTCCTGGCCCCGGTGCTGCAGACCGTGCCGGGCGCGGACCTGGTCACGGGCGCCGGCCTCTAGGACGTAGCGCGGGAAGAACGAAGGCGGCCGCAGGGCCGGAGCGGACGAGGGCCCGGGTGGTGCGACCCGGGCCCTTCTGTCTGCCCGAGCCCTGCGGAGGGTGACCGCACGGGCCGCCGGACGGTTAGCCCCTCGAACGAGCCGTACCGGACGAGGGAGTTGGGCCATGAGCGTGAGCGTCGGTGGAGTACCCGTGGGCCGGGAGCCGGTCAGACCCGGGCCGGTGCGCAGGACGCGGCGGGAGGCGCTGCGCGGGGCGTTCGGTGCCGTGCTCGCCGTGGCCCTTGTGCCCGTCGTCGCGGCCTCGCGGCCCACGCGCTCCGGCGAGGACCCCGGGGACACCGCCTTCGACGAGACGTACCGGGGCCGTCGTATCCACGGCGTGCTGAAGGACGGGTGGCAGGTCACGGTGGACGGCCGGCCGCTGCATCTGATGCGGCGCGCGGACGGCACCTGGCTGAGCATGGTCGACCACTACCGCTCGTACCCGACGGCGCTGGAGGCGACCCGCGCGGCGGTCGACGAGCTGAGCCCGGGCCGGGAGTTGAGCGAGGCGAAGGGTCCGATGCACATGGGGGGAGACCATGGCGTACACGCGTAAGGACGTCAGCACGCTCACGAGCGCCGAGAAGCGGCGGTTCGTGGCGGCGCTGCTGGAGGTCAAACGGCGGGGCGAGTACGACGAGTTCGTGCGCACGCACGTCGAGTTCTTCGTGCCCGACGGGGAGTACGGACTGCGCTCGGCGCACATGGCGCCCTCCTTCCTGCCCTGGCACCGGCAGTTCCTGCTGGACCTGGAGCGGGCGCTGCGCCGGGTCGACTCCTCGGTGACGGTGCCCTATTGGGACTGGACGCGCGAGCGCTCCGCGACCTCCACGCCCTGGACCAAGGACCTGCTCGGCGGCACCGGGCGGCGCTCCGACCACCAGGTGACGACCGGGCCGTTCGCCTACGCGGCGGGCAAGTGGAAGCTCACGGAGAACATCACCGACGAGCCGTACCTCACAAGGGACTTGGGCCGAGCGGGCGCCCCCATCGAGCTGCCGACGAAGAGCGACCTGGACGGGGCGCTCGCCGATCCCGTCTACGACGTCTCGCCCTGGGACTCGACCTGCCGCACCGGGTTCCGCAACCGGCTCGAAGGGTGGGGCACCGGGGCCGGCAGCGCGTCCTGGCGCAACCACAACCGGGTCCACAAGTGGGTCGGCGGCGTGATGCTCGGCGGCGCGTCCGTCAACGACCCCGTGTTCTGGCTGCACCACGCCTTCATCGACCTGCAGTGGTCGCGCTGGCAGAGCAGGCACCGCGGCGCCCGCTACCTTCCGGCGAAGCCGCCGGGCGCGGGCGACGACCAGGAGGGGCGGGTCGTGGCACGGCAGGAGCGGCTGCCGCCGTGGGATGTGACGCCGGAGCAGCTGGAGGACGTCAGCACCATCTATCGGTACGGCTGACCGGCCGCGGACATGGGGAGAGCCCCGGCGCCTGAGGTGCCGGGGCTCTTCGCGTACGTCCGTCCGCGTGTGCGGTCGAAAGCGTGCGGTCGAATCAGTGGCCGTAGCCGTTGCCGCCGTAGCCCGGGCCGGGGTGGCCGGGGTGGCCGTGGCCGCTCACGTTGGCGCAGGTGTTGCCGAAGGCCGGGTTCAGCAGGCCGATCACGCTGATGGTGTTGCCGCAGACGTTGACCGGGATGTGGACCGGGACCTGCACGACGTTGCCCGACAGGACGCCGGGCGAACCGACGGCCGCACCCTGCGCGCCCGCGTCCGCCATGGCCAGGCCGGCGCCACCGAGCGCCACGGCACCCGTGCCGAGGGCGACGACGGCCACCTTCGCGATGCGAGACATCACGTTCTCCTTTGGTTCGATGAGTGCGGCGGCAGGACTCGCCGCCGCACTTGGAGTTCAACGCGGCGGCGCAGGGCTGGTAACGGCGTGGACGTGGGGATCACTCTTTTTGAACACGACTTCGAGCGCCGGGCGCGGATGTTCGACGGGCGGAAATCCGGTGCCCCGACGGGTGGGTGTCCATTAACCTCCGGGCATGGCAACCGACCAACTGTTCCGTCTGTTCGCCGAGCAGAACCGTGTGCGCGCCTTCGCGGCGGTGGCCCTGGGGGCCGAGACCTCCGAGCAGGTCGCCGAGGTGGCGGGGCTGACCCCGCGGGGCACGGCCGTCGCCCTGCTGCGGCTGCGCGAACAGGGCGTGGTGAAGACCATGGACGACGGTGAACTCCGCGTCGACTACGACCTGTTCAAGAAGCTGGCCCGCGAGGACGCCGAGCCGGCCGAGACCGGCCCGGTCACCGGCGACGAGCACACCGACATGATCCTGCGGACCTTCGTCCGGGGCGGCCGCCTCATCCGCCTCCCCGCCCAGTGGACCCGCAAGCAGGTGGTGCTCCAGCACATCGCCGAGCAGACCTTCGCGCCGGGCGTCGAGTACCCCGAGCGCACGGTCAACGAGAAGCTGCGCGCCTGGTGCGACGAGGGCGAGGTCGACCATGTGACGCTCCGGCGCTACCTGGTGGATCTGCATCATTTGCGGCGGAGCGAGGGAATCTACCGGCGGCCGGCAGCGGCGGCCTGACGCGCGGGTCCGGCGTCAACCGCCGTACGGGCCTTGGGTTCTACGGCAGTTGCCGTACGGGCGAACCCGCGAGGTAGGCCTGGATGTTCTCGACCGCCTGGCTGTAGTACGTCGTGTAGTTGGCCCGCGACACATAGCCGAGGTGGGGTGTCGCGAGCAGGCGCGGGGCCGTGCGCATCGGGTGATCGGCGGGGAGGGGCTCGGTGTCGAAGACGTCGATACCGGCGCCGGCGAACCGGCCCTCGCGCAGCGCGGCGAGCAGGGCGTCCTGGTCGACGATCGCCGCGCGTGAGGTGTTGATCAGGTACGCGGTGGGCTTGAGCAGGGCGAGTTCGGCGGGGCCGAGGAGACCGCGGGTGCGGTCGCCGAGGGCGAGATGGACCGAGACGAAGTCGCTGTCCGCGAGCAACTCCTCCTTGGACGCGGCGAGTTGTACGCCGACCTCGTCCGCGCGTTCCTCGGTGAGGTGCTGGCTCCACGCGGTGACGCGCATGCCGAAGGCCAGGCCCACCTGTGCGACCCGGCCGCCGATCTTGCCGAGTCCGAGCAGCCCGAGGGTACGGCCGTGCAGGTCGGCGCCGACCGTCTGCTGCCAAGGGCCGCCGCCGCGCAGGGAGTTGGCCTCCTCGACGATTCCCCGGGCGAGGCCGAGCAGCAGCGCCCAGGTCAGTTCGACGGGCGGGGTCGAGGAGCTGGCCGTGCCGCACACGGTGACGCCGTGCGCCTTCGCGGCGGCGTAGTCGATGACCGTGTTGCGCATGCCGGAGGCGATCAGCAGCTTCAGGCGGGGGAGCCGGGCGAGGAGCGAGGCGGGGAAGGGGACGCGTTCGCGCAGGGTGACGATGATGTCGGCGGTGGCGAGGGCGGCGGCCAACTCGCCCTCGTCGTCGAGGTGTTCGCGCAGGCTCACGACCTCCACGGTGTCCTTGAGCGGCGACCAGTCGGCTAGTTCGGTCGCCGCGTTCTGGTAGTCGTCGAGGACGACACAGCGCAGGGGCACGGCAGTTCCTTGGGTAGGTTCCCGGTGATCGTCCGGAACGCTACTCCTTCGCGAGCGAGACCGAGTTGGCCGTCCGGGTCGGCTTGCCCAGGGCCCAGAAGAGGACGCCGAGGAGCATGAAGCCGATGAGCGGGACGAGTTCCGTCAGCAGGTACTGCCCGCGCTCCCCCTCGGTCCAGCCGTCCGGGGCGTAGTCGGCGCCGAACCAGTGGTCGCCCGCACCGGGCGCGACCAGCTGCACACTCGCGAACACGATGAGCGCGGTGAGTACCACGCTGAGCAGGATGGGGAGGGGCGCCTTGTAGGGGCGGGGGACGTCCGGGGCCTTGTAACGCAGTACCGCGAGTGCCGGGAAGATGCCCAAGTAGCTGACCAGCGTGGTGGACACGGCGAGACCGAGGACGGCGCCGAAGAGTTTCGCCGCGCTGCCGTTGGTGAGCTGGTGGGCCAGGACCAGGACGAGGGTCGAGACCAGGCCGCTGAGGATGTTGACCCGGACCGGAGTGCCGAAGCGGCTGGAGATGACGCCGAGGAAGCGGGGCGCGGCGCCGTCGTAGCCGGAGACGGCGAGGGCGCGGTCGGAGCCCATGACCCAGGTGACGCCGGAGGACAGCACCGTGAGGATGAACAGCACCGCGGCGATGTCCCCGAGCAACGTGCCCGCGCCGCTGCTGGTGACGGTGCCGTCGGCGGCCACGTCACCGCCGTAGACGGTGAAGACCTGGCGGATCGCGTCCAGGAAGCCGCCGAGGCCGGTGATGGCCTTGACCGGGAGGACGAGGAGGATGCCGAGGATGGGGAGGGCGTAGAGGAGGACGGCGAGGCCGGCGCTGCGGAAGATCGCGAAGGGGACGTCCTTCTGGGCGTCGGTCATCTCGTCGCCGGCGGTGTTGGGGAGTTCGAAGCCGACGTAGTTGAACATCAGGACGGGGACCAGGCCGACGAAGCCCGCGTAGGTCGGGGAGAAGTCGCCGGGGCCGAAGCCGTGCAGGCCGTGCTTGATGCCGTAGATGACGACGGTGATCGTGAAGAGGCCGAGGAGGACGAAGCGGCTCCAGGCGCCGATGGTGGGGATCCACTTGCCGACGTCGAAGGAGAGGATCGCGGCGAGGACGCCGACCCAGATGAAGACGAGGGCGAAGACGTAGAAGGCGGGGGTGCTGAGGTCCTTGCCGTCGTTGAAGAACGTGGTGAACGCCGTGACGGCGGAGACGGCGAGGGTGCCGCCGAGCCAGACCGGGTTGGTGATCCAGTACAGGAAGTTGTTGACGGCGCCCGCGAGGCGGCCGAAGGCCCGGCTGGTCCAGATGTACGGGCCGCCCTCCTCGGGGAACGCGGCGCCGAGCTCCGCGATCAGCAGCGCGGAGGGGATGAAGAACACCGCGGCCAGGATGATGAGCCAGGTGAACGCCTCGGCGCCGGACGAGGCGACCGTGCCGATCGTGTCCACGCCGACGATCGTGCAGAGCAGGAAGAACAGGATGTCGAAACGGCCGAAGTGCTTGCGCAGCTTCTGCCGTTCCGTCTGAGCGGCGGTCGGCGTGTCGGCCGGCTCGGAGGCGATCTGACCAGCGGCCACCGGGGCTCCTGCGGGGTAGTGGGGAGGGGCGGGATTCGGCCAATGATCCGGCGCCCTTGCGATGTCCCACAAGTGTTCGGGTGCAATTCTTGACCATTACGTATCCACCCGGACGTAACGGAAACCGTGCCGAAATGTGGCGGCCGATTTGGTGCGTGACGGCGACCGCGCCAGGCGCCCGGTGAACGGGCGGTTCACCGGGCGCCTGGCGCGGTCGTAGGTCAGAGCGCGGCCCGGTCCTTCAGCGGTTCCCACCAGGCGCGGTTGTCGCGGTACCACTGCACCGTCTCCGCGAGGCCCTGCTCGAAGGTCTTGCGGGGCTCGTAGCCGAGCTCCTCGCGGATCTTTGTGCAGTCCACCGAGTACCGGCGGTCGTGGCCCTTGCGGTCGGTGACGTACTCGACGCTGGTCTCCCAGTCGGTGCCGCACGCCTCCAGCAGCAGCCCGGTCAGCTCCTTGTTGCTGAGCTCCGTGCCGCCGCCGATGTTGTAGACCTCGCCGGCGCGGCCCTTGGTGCGCACGAGTTCGATGCCCTGGACGTGGTCGTCGATGTGCAGCCAGTCGCGGACGTTGCCGCCGTCGCCGTACAGCGGGACCTTCTTGCCGTCGAGGAGGTTGGTCACGAACAGCGGGATGACCTTCTCGGGGAAGTGGTGGTGCCCGTAGTTGTTCGAGCAGCGGGTGACGCGGACGTCCAGGCCGTGGGTGCGGTGGTACGACAGTGCGATCAGGTCGCTGGAGGCCTTCGCCGAGGAGTACGGCGAGTTGGGCTGCAGCGGGTGCGTCTCGGGCCAGGAGCCCTCGTCGATGGAGCCGTAGACCTCGTCGGTGGAGATGTGCACGAAGGTCTTGATGCCCGCGTGGTGCGCGGCGTCGATCAGGGTGTGGGTGCCGACCACGTTGGTGCGCACGAACTCCGCGCCGCCGTCGATGGAGCGGTCCACATGCGACTCGGCGGCGAAGTGCACCACCTGGTCGTGCTCGGCCAACAGCTTGCCGACCAGCGCGGGGTCACAGATGTCACCCTGCACGAAGGCGAAGGCGGGGTGCTCGCGCACCGCGTCGAGGTTGGCCGGATTACCCGCGTACGTCAGCTTGTCCAGCACGGTGATCGTGATGTCACCCGGGCCCTCGGGGCCGAGCAGCGTACGGACGTAGTGCGAGCCGATGAAGCCGGCGCCGCCGGTCACCAGGATCCGGGTGGGGAGGGCCGGAGCCGAAGGGGAGGTCATGAAGAGATCTGTACCTTGCTGTGGTCGCCGAGGACGAGACGGTGGGCCGCGGGGTTGCGGGGCGCGGGAGTGACCTGGACGTTGCGGCCGATGAGGGACACCTCGACCCGCCGTACGCCGGTGATGGAGGAGTCGCGCAGGACGATGGAGTACTCGACCTCGCTGTCGTCGATCCGGCAGCCCTCGGAGACCGAGGTGAAGGGGCCGATGTACGAGTCGGTGATCACCGAACCGGGGCCGATGACGGCCGGGCCGACGATGCGCGACCCGCGGACCTCGGCGCCGGCGTCGATCCGCACCCGGCCGATGATCTCGCTGGACTCGTCGACGGTGCCCTCGATGCGGGGCTCGACCGTCTCCAGGACGGAGCGGTTGACCTCCAGCATGTCGGCGACGTTCCCGGTGTCCTTCCAGTAGCCGGAGATGGTCGTCGAGCGCACGTCCCTGCGCTGGTCGATCAGCCACTGGATGGCGTGGGTGATCTCCAGCTCGCCGCGCCAGGAGGGCTTGATGGAGCGAACGGCCTCGTGGATCGCCGGAGTGAAGAGATACACACCCACCAGGGCGAGATCGCTCTTGGGCTCCTTCGGCTTCTCCTCCAGGCCCTTGACCCGGCCGTTCCCGTCGAGCTCGGCGACACCGAACGACGTCGGGTTGGGCACCTTGGTCAACAGGATCTGCGCGTCGGGGTGCTCGGTGCGGAACTCGTCGACGAGGCCGGTGATGCCGCCCACGATGAAGTTGTCGCCGAGGTACATGACGAAGTCGTCGTCGCCGAGGAACTCGCTCGCGATGAGGACCGCGTGCGCCAGGCCGAGCGGCTTGTCCTGGGGGATGTACGTGACGTCGATCCCGAGCTTCGAGCCGTCGCCGACGGCTTCCCGGATCTCGTCGGCGGTGTCGCCGACGATGATCCCGACATCCGTGATCCCGGCGTCGGCGATGGCCTCAAGACCGTAGAAGAGCACGGGTTTGTTGGCGACGGGCACCAGCTGCTTGGCCGATGTGTGGGTTATGGGGCGCAGGCGTGTGCCCGAGCCACCGGAGAGAACGAGAGCCTTCATGCGCGGCATCCTAACCGTGGCCCTGTCAAGCAACACTCCGGCTGGTCCGCCACAGTTCGTGAAATCGTTCCATAGGCTTTGTGATCCGTTTGTGTCTTGGTCCGTCACTTGCTGTGACGGAGGGCGGGTCGGTCACCCGTTAGCCTTAATCGAACGTCTACCGAGCGGCGACATGCGCCGGGTCCTGACGAATGACTCCCAGTAGCTGAGGCGGAAGAAGACACATGCCCATCAAGGTGAGCGTGGTGATCCCGGTCTACAACCCGGGCAGGTACATCGAGGACTGCATCGCCTCTCTTCTGCGTCAGAGCCTGCCGGACGACGAGTACGAAGCGATCTTCGTCAACGACGGTTCCACCGACGACACTCCCGCGCGCCTGGACCGGCTCGCCGCCGAGCACGCGAACATGCACGTCATTCACCAGGAGGCGTCCGGCTGGTCCGGTAAGCCCCGCAACGCGGGCATCGCGGCCGCCCAGGGTGAGTTCATCCAGTTCGTGGACAACGACGACTGGCTGGGCGACGAAGCTCTCGAACGCATGTACAACTACGGCGTGGAGAACAAGGCCGACGTCATCGTGGGCAAGATGGTCGGCAAGGGCCGTGGCGTCCCCCGGGAGCTGTTCCGCAAGAACCGTCCGCACGCCACAGTCGACAACGCCCCGCTGATCGACAGCCTCACCCCCCACAAGATGTTCCGCAAGGAGTTCCTCGACCGGCACAACCTCCGTTATATGGAGGGGCGTCGACGTCTTGAGGACCACGTCTTCGTCACCGAGGCGTACCTGCGGGCCGAGAACGTCGCGGTGCTCAGCGACTACCTGTGCTACTACCACATCAAGCGTGAGGACGCGGCCAACGCGGGCTTCCAGCGCTTCGACCCGGTCGGCTACTTCAAGAACCTCCGCGAGGCCCTGGACGTCGTCGAGGAACTCACCGAGCCCGGCCCGCTGCGGGACAAGCTCTTCCGCCGCTGGCTGCGCAACGAGATGGTCGAGCGGATGCGCGGGCAGCGACTCCTGAAGCTTCCCGAGGACTACCGCCGGGAGCTGTTCGACGAGATCCACAAGGTGGTCGTCGAGCGCTTCGGCCCGGGAGTCGCCGCGGGTCTGCCGCCCGCACAGCAGATCGTCGCCGCGCTGATCGCCGCCGGCCGGTTCGCCGACGTCGAGGAGTTCGCCCGCTGGGAGTCCGGGATCAAGGCCTCCGGCAGCCTGGACGGTCTTGCCTGGGACACGGGCGTACTGACCGTGGGCTTGACCGCCGCTCTCACCTCCGGTGGCGAGCCGCTCAGCTTCCGCAACGACGGCACGAAGGACCTGCTCGCCCCGCCGTTGTCGCAGGAGAGCATGGAGGCCGTCGCGAAGCTGGGCGCGGATACCTCGGCGCCGCTGGGCAAATCGAGGGCGGATGTCGTCCTGCGGGAGCGCTCGTCGGGCGCGGAGTTCTTCCAACCGGTCGAGCTCACCAGGGAGAAGGTCGCCGTGGAGGGGCGCGAAGGGCACTTCCGGCAGGTGCTGCGGGCCGGCTCGCGGGTGGATCCGCTGGCAGCGGCCAACGGCGCCGCACTGGACGCCGGTGTCTGGGACGTCCTGGTCCGCATCAGCTCCTGCGGCTGGTCCAAGGAGACCCGCCTCGGTGCCGTCCGCAGCGAGGCGGCCGGGCGCGGGCGCGCCGGCGCCGTCGTCGGCTCCCCGGCCCACCTGGTCCTGCCGTACTGGACCGAGCCGCACGGCAACCTCTCGCTCGACGTCGACCAGCAGACCGACCGGCTCTCGTACGAGTTCGCCCATCTCGCCTCCGCCGACGTCACCGTGACGACGGACCCCGGCCGCCTCGTCGTCGTCCTGCCGTTCCATGTCCAGGGCGAGAGTGCGGCGGACCTGAAGCTGACGAACGTCGCGAGTGGTCGTGCGGTCGCGCTCCCCGCCACGCTGACCGCCCGCGTGACCGGCGACGCCGACCTGAGCGCCGACCTCCGGCTCGACGAACTGGCGGACGGCGAGTGGCGACTGGAGCTGACGTTGCCCGCGACCGGAGTCGGCAAGCTGGTGGCCCTCCCGCTGGCCCTCGACGTCTCCGCGAGCGGGGGTGTCGTCGTCAAGCGTCTCGCCGCCGCGGCGGCCGAGCTGGCGGCCAAGGATCCCGGACGGCGCAGGCCCACCCCGCGCCCCGGGGCGACGACGATCCTGCGCCGCGCCGCGGGCAAGCTCCGCCGGGCGCTGAAGAAGTAGGGGGGCTCACGAGCGGAGACCGACACGGGCGGTCGCTGGGCATCGAGGGCGCTCGGGGGGCGGAAGCCCGAGGTCTTCCCCAGCGATCGCGGCGGCTTCCGGGAGCGGTTTCGTGGCGCCGGGTTCCGCGAGGCGATCGGCCAGGAACTCCCGCCCTGCCCGGGCCAACCGCTCCCTGCGTAGGAGGACTGCGTCGCCCATCGCAGGACGCTCCGCGGCGAGTCACACCCGGACATCTCCAGTACGTGCCCTTCCGTGCGAAGGCGGAAGGGCACGGTGATGTCGGCGAGCAGCGTGACCGCCCGGTGCGGCATCGGGGACGGCGGCCTGGGCATCGGCTGTCTTGCTCAGATGGAGCGGGCCAAGGTCAGATCAGGGAGCCCTTGTAGTAGAAACTCGCCATCTTGTCCGTGTCGGTGGCGGAGTTTTCCGAGGCGAATCCCATGACCAGTCGGCAGGCCGCCGTATTACTGGTGTCCGGGATCTGAATGGCGAGGCCCTCGGGCTCGCGGTAGTAGAGGCTTTCCGCGGCTTTTGTGAGCTGGCGGTCGCTCACCGCCCCGGTGTTCCAGTCGATTCTCGTGATGTACGTGTTGCCGGCGGGATTGGTAGGTGTCGTCGTCGTGCTGTCCGCGTATGTGTACGCGTTTCCGTCGATCATGTACAGGTATTGCCCGAGGGCCGTGAAGCCCTGGAAGTCGGAATACGCGCTGCCGGTCGGCTGCGTCACCGTCGCGAGCGGTGTGAATGTGCCGGCCTTGAATGCGGCGAGCTCGTAGAGACTGAACTTGAAGGCGCCGCTGACGCGGTACCGCACGGCCAGGCGACTGTTGACGGGGTCGATGGCGATGGTCGTGCGGTCGGCTCCGGACACCGGGCTGAACTTGGTGATCTGCGACGAATCGGTGGTGAGGACCGTGCCGTTGACGAACTTGAAGCGGGCGATCTTACTGCCCCAGCCATTGGTGACACCGGCCGAATCGGTGGCGGCGACGGCGTCGGTCTCGGTCCACAAGTAGGCGCTGTTCCCGGAGGGTTCGACGGCGATCGCGACGCCGTGTCCGAATCCCCTGAGGTACATGCGGCCGATTTTCGCACCGGTGAGGTCGAGGCGGGTGACGGCCAGGTCGCCGTTGGCCGCGCGCTCGGTTCCGGTGTACGGGCGGGATTCGCCGGGGAGTTGTCGACCTCCCTGGATCAGGTTGACCGTGTAGATGTGCTTGTTGGTGTTGTCGAAGGAGAAGGACTGCAGGACACGTACGTCCTGGAGGTCTATTTCCCGCAGCAATTCGCTCGACGGCGCGGTGAGGTCGAACTTCGTGGACGCGGCGACCGCCGCGGATGCGGTGCCACTGGTCAGAGCGATGGTCGCGGCCGAACCCAATGTGGCCGTTCCCAGCATTCCCCCGGCCCATTTCATGAGCTGTCTGCGGCTCATCCCCGAAAGAGCGTCACCCATGTCGTCTTCCCCCCTGGAGTTCTCCTTGGCTGTGAGGGGGGATTGAAGCATCCGGAGATCTCGTGACGCCAGCCTCGGTTTGTCGCCGTTCCAGAGGTCGGGTCGATTCCGGCGGAACCGGGAGTAAATCCCGTAGTGCGCCTGTAGTCCCCTGAATCGATAAAGAACGGACTTTAGGTAACGCTAATCGCGACCGATGCCCAAATTTTCGGCAAACGTGATTCAAGTCACTCATGTAAGGAGGGTGTGAAGGACTGATTGGTGTTGATCACCCGTTTTGCGGGGCTGTCGGCTGATGGTCAAGCCTGTTTAACGTGCACCTTTGATCAGGCTGTGACTCGTGGTCACTTCACCGACCGCCCAATGTCATGACCTGTTCACTTTGCTTTCCAGGTGTGATATGGGCTGGTTTTGCCGGGTTGGGGGATGGTCCGTGCGTTCGAGGCGCAGACACAGATCGAACATGTCGTGGGCGTTGGCCGTGGCGGTGGCCGCGACGCTGTTGGGGGCGCCGGCGGCCGAGGCCGCGGCGGCGGTCGTCACGCTGGCGCCGAAGCCGGTGAACGTACCTGCCGAGGCGTCCGGGAGCGTGCCGCGTGACGGCGCGGAGCCGACGCGGACCGAGCCCGTCCGCGCCACCTGGCCGAAGGCGGCCGAGGCGCGGATATCCCTGTCCGGCATGGCGGCGGGCAAGTCCGCCCCGGTCACCCCGACGGCCGGCGGCAAGGCGGCCGTCCAGGTCGGACCCGCCTCGGCGGCCGCCCTCGTGTCGTCCCTCGCCGGGACCCGGTCACCGCTCACCGCCGCCCCGAAGGACGTCGACGTCAAGGTCCTCGACCGCGCCCAACTGGCGCCGGCCGGGGGCACAGGCGTGGGCGTCCGGGTCACCCGGCGGGACGGCACCGGCACTCCGGGCCCGGTGCGTGTCGCCATCGACTACTCCGGCTTCAAGGACGCCTACGGCGGCAACTTCGCCTCCCGGCTACGCCTCGTCGCCCTGCCCGCGTGCACGCTGACCACACCGAACGTCAAGGGCTGCTCGCACGACACCCCGAAGTCCGTGCCGATCACCAACGACACGGCGAAGAACACGATCACGGCGACCGTGCAGGCGGACGGGGACCCGGCCGCCCGCGTCTCGGTGATCCAGCCCAACGGCTCGACGCTGTCGCAGTTCCAGTCCGCCCAGACCCTCGCCGCCACCACCGACTCCGGGACGGTGTACGCGCTGGCGTCCGGCTCGTCGTCCGACGCCGGTGACTACCGCGCCTCGACGCTGAGCCCGACCGGCTCGTGGAACGTCTCCAAGGGGTCGGGCGCGTTCACGTACAGCCTTCCGATCGACGTACCGAAGCCCCCCGCCGGCACCGCGCCGAGTCTGTCGCTCAACTACAACTCGCAGTCCGTGGACGGCATGACCTCGGCTGTGAACACCCAGGCCGGGATGGCCGGCCTGGGCTGGGACCTGGGCATCGGCTTCATCGAACGCCGCTACCGCGGCTGCCAGGACGACGGCACCGGCACCGGCTGGGTCGGCGACCTGTGCTGGGACTCGCCGAACTCCACCACGGAGCCCGACGGCGCGGTCTACGTCATCAACCTCAACGGCGTGACCTCGCAGCTCGTGCAGGACAACGACGGCACCGGCTGGTACCACGTCCTGGACGACCCGGGCTGGCGCGTGCAGCATCTGTCCGGCGGCTACGGCTCGGACGACGAGTACTGGGTGGTCTCCACCCAGGAGGGCATGCGCTACTACTTCGGCTGGGGCCGCTCGGAGCGCCAGACGGGCACCGCGACCAACTCCGTGCTGACCGTCCCGGTCTTCGGCAACAACCCGGGCGAGCCCGGCTACAACGGCGGCGTCGGCGTCTCCACCCAGGCCTACCGCTGGGGCCTGGACCGGGTCGTGGATCCCAACGAGGTCGAGACGGCCTACTTCTACGAGAAGGAACAGAACAAGTACCGCTCCGTCCTGCTCACCGACCAGGCCCGCACCTACGACTCCGCCGCCTACCCGGTGCGCATCGAGTACGGCTGGGCCTCGCAGATCGCCGGCGCGCAACTGCCCGCCCAGGTCGAACTGCGGTACGTGGGCCGCTGCGTGGAGCGGATGAGCGACACGGACCCTCTGGCCAAGGAGCCGGACCCGTGCCCCGGCATCTCCAGCAACCCGAGTTCGTATCCCGACGTGCCCACGGACCTGATGTGCGACGGCACCGACGGCTGCAAGAGCATCACCGGTGAGACGTACTCGCCGACGTTCTTCGCCACGAAGATGCTGTGGGACGTCAAGACCTGGGTCCGGGACAACGACAGCTCAGCCTGGGACCCGGCGATGCAGTACCAGATGAAGTACGGCCTGCCGAACCCGGACGGCGTGATCGACGCCAACCTCTGGCTGGACTACGTCCAGCGCCGGGGATACGGCAGCGGTACGGACATCACCCTGCCCACCATCAACATCAACGGCGAGTGGCGGGACAACCAACTCGGCGGCGGCGTACTGAACTTCCGCCGCGTCACCCAGATCCACGGAGACCTGGGTGCGTTCACCAACGTCACCTACAGGAACTACGACGCGCAGGACACCTGCGACATCAACAGTCCGCCGTCGGAGTCCAACAACACCCAGGCCTGCTTCAAGCAGCGCTGGGTGCCCGAGGGTTCGACCACCGAGAAGACCGGCTGGTTCAAGAAGTACGTGGTCGCCAAGGTCAGCGTCGATCCCGGACCCGGAGCGGGCACCGCCAACGACGGCGACCCGGTCATGACGACGACGTACGACTACGTGGGCAAGCCCGCCTGGGCATACCCGAACGACCCGCTGGTCAAGGACGCGAACGAGTCCTGGACCGACTGGCGCGGCTACCAGCAGGTCGAGGTCCACACCGGCACCAAGGACAACGCCGCTTCCACCTACTACTGGCTGTACCGCGGCATGGACGGCGACCGCACGTCCAAGACCGACTCGTCCGCCACTCGCTCCGTGACCGTCGACGACGGTGACAGCGGCAGCGCGGCGAAGACCGACTCCCCCTGGCTGGCGGGCCGGGTCCTGGAGTCCAGCGACCGCGATGGCACCGGCCAGTCGCACAAGCGGGTGTGGCACGAGTACTGGGCCTACGACACCGCCCAGTACGACGGCCTGCCCGACGCCCGCTTCGTGCGCGAGACCAAGACCACCACGCACGACCTGACCTCCGCGGGCTGGCGCGAGCACGTCGTCAGGGACGAGTACGACGACGCGGACGCGCGCAGCACGACGTACGGCCGCCCGGTGCGCACCAACGACTGGGGCCTCAGCTCCTTCGACGACAACCGCTGCACGACGTACGGCTACGCCTACAACACGGACCTGTTCCCGAGTTCGCAGGTCCAGCGCTGGATGGTGCTGCAGGACGACGTACGCCACTACGAGGCGGACTGCGCTGCCACCGACCGGCTGAGCAAGCAGAACGGCCATGCCGTCAAGCTCTTCGACAACGCGGCGGTCGCGACCGGCAGTGAGCCGGCCGCCAACAACAAGCCCGGCGACGCCAACATCACCGCGGTCCTGAAGTACACCGACGGAACGAACTACCGGATCACGAAGTACGGCTACGACGCGGCGGGCCGGACCACGTCGAGCACCGACGGCAAGAACAAGACCACCACGACCGTCTACCAGCCGAACACGTCCTGGCCGGTCAACGGCGTCAAGGTCACCACGCCCGACCCGGACGACAGCGGTCCCGCGACCGCGCAGTCCACCACCACCTGGTCGTCCAGGCTGTGGGGCATCCCGCAGCAGGTCCTGGACGCGAACGGGCAGACCACCCGGACCGTGCTCGACGCGGTGGGCCGCGTTGTCCAGGTCTTCAAGCCGGCCCAGATCGCCAACTACCCGGACGGCACACCGACGGCGAAGTTCGCCTACACGATCACCACGTCCGACAACAGCGAGGGTGTCCCGGACCTGGTGTCCACTGTCCCGCCGAAGGTGACGACCCAGCAACTGCTGTCCGGCTCCACGTTCATGACCGGCTACACCTACACCGACGGCCTGGGCCGCACCCGCGAGACCCAGACCCTGTCACCGGCCGGCTCGGGCCGTACCGTCGTCTCCACCCGCTACGACACCTCCGGCAACGTCACCGGAACCAGCGCGCCGTTCTACAACGCCTCCACGGCGGGCTCCGGGATGGTGCTGCCCACGGTGGCGAACCTGCCCTCGTACACCGACCTGGTCGTCGACTACGCGGGCCGTACCACCCAGTCGCGGCTGATGGCGCTGGGCAACCCCCAGGCCCAGCGGCAGACGCTGAGCAATTATCACGGCGACTACGTCACCGAGATGCCGGCCGTCGGCGAGCGCAGGAACGTGTACAACGACGTCTTCGGCCAGACCTCCAAGATCGTGGAGTTCGGAGGGTCCACCTACACCACCAGCTACGAGTACGACCGCTCCGGCCATCTGACCAAGCTCACCGATGCCAAGGGCAACATCTCGACGTACGAGTACAACTGGCTCGGAGAGACGACCAAGTCGGTCGAGCTGGACACCGGCACACGGCTGACGCAGTACGACGCCAACGGCCTGGTCCAGCAGACCACCGACGGCAACAATGCTGTCCTGACCTACGCCTACGACAACCTGAACCGGCCGCTGACCGTGTCCAAGGGCAGCACCGTGCTGACCCGCAAGACCTACGACACCGCGACCGGCGGCATCGGCAGGTCGGCCACCTCCACCTCCTACGCGGGCGGCTTCGCCTACACGACCGAGGCCGTGAAGTACGACGCCAACGGCCAGTTGACCGACAGCAAGGTCACCGTCCCCACCGACGGCAACGGGCTGCAGGGCACCTACACCTCGACCTACGGCTACGACGCCGCGGGCCACAACACCACCGTCGCCTACCCCGCCACCGCCGGGCTGCCGGCGGAGACGGTGACCACGTCGTACGACGCGTCCGGTCTTGAGGACAAGGTGACCAGCAGCATCAGCGGCACCACCTATGTCGACGCCACCGACTTCGACTCCCTCGGCCGCCTCACCGGCCGCACCTACGGCGTCACGGGCGCCGCCAACAGCGCCAAGCGCACCTACACCTACGAGGACACCACCGGCACCGGCTGGCTGAAGAACATCACCACGAGCACCACGGCCAAGGGCACCGTCCAGAACGACGACTACACCTACGACCTGGGCGGCCAGATCACCGATCTGAACGACAGGACCACCGGCCAGCACCAGTGCTTCAACTACGACGAGCTGAACCGGATCTCCAAGGCGTACACCACGCTGAGCACCAGCGGCTGCACGGGTCCGTTCGCGCCCGACCTGGCCACCGGCACGGACCCGTACCAGCTCGACTACACCTACGACGGTGCCGGCAACCTGCAGAAGGTCACCGACACCAAGTCCACCGGCGCCGAGGTCAACGACTACGTCTACCCCGGCTACTCCGCCGACCAGTCGACGTACACCCCCAACGCGGCGCGTCCGCACGCCGTCTCCTCCGTCAAGACGCCGACCGGAACCGACAGCTACGGCTACGACAACGCCGGCCAGATGACGTCGAAGACGGTGAAGGGGGCGAGCACCACACTCATCTGGAACGAGTTGGGACAGCTCGTCCAGACCACGGGTGCCTCGGCCACGTCGTACGTCTACGACGCGGACGGCAACCTGCTGCTCCGCAAGGGCAGCGCGGCCACGGTCCTTTACCTGGGCGGCCAGGAGATCCGCAAGGCCGGCAGCACCCTCACCGGCACGCGGTACTACGCGGACGGCGCCAGCACGGTCGCTGTGCGCACCTCGGGCACCGGCGGGACCGTCACCTGGGTGATGTCCGACCCGCAGGCGTCGACGTCGGTGACGGTGGACTCCGTGACCAACGCCGTCACCCGCCGCCGCTATCTGCCCTTCGGCGCCCAGCGCAGCGGAACCCTGCCGAGCGGCACCGACCACGGCTTCCTCGGCAAGAGCGAGGACTCCGACACCGGGCTGTCCGTCCTGGGGGCCCGGATGTACGACACGAAACTGGGCCGGTTCATCTCCACGGACCCGCTGAGAACGCCGTACACACCGCAGAACATGAACCTGTACAGCTACTCAATGAACAACCCGATCGCCTACAGCGACCCGACCGGCCTGGAGCCGCACGGCGACCCGTGCCTGTACGACCTCTCGGACTGCCCGAAGGACGTGCAGGAGTCGGTGGGCTACGACCCCGGCTCGGGCAAGGTCTACCCGGAGAAGGGCACCGCGGTCGGCGACGGGTCGATCAACGAGTGGATCGCCAGCGGCAAGAAGCAGGACACGTCGAAGAAACTCAGCGAGAAGACCTTCGACTGGCTGAAGAAGAACCTCGGTTACAGCGGGTCGCAATATATGAGCCGGGGTGACGCGGCGGCGTGGTTGCAGAACGCGAAGGATGAGTGGACAGGGGCGATCAACGCGTTCGTGGGCTGCTACGTCGTCTCGTCGCAGAGTTCCGACCAGTGCAAGAAGGCCGTGCAGCACGACTACAAGGACGTCTTCGAGAAGGACGAGGACAAGCCCTGGTGGTCGACCGCATGGGATCACGTGAAGGAACACATCGGCGATGTGGTCGCCATCGGCCTGACCATCGGCTGCACGGCAGGTGTCGCCTTCGTGACCGGAGGTGTGGGCCTCCTCGCGGGCACTCTCTGTGCGACGGCCGCAGCCGCTATCGGAGGTGCAATCAATTACCGAATGTCTGACGGCAAGAAGACCCTGGGCGGGTATGCAGAAGCCACCATCTGGCCGGCTGCTACCAGCCTTGTCAGCGCGGGCGCTGCGGGTACGGCAACCAGTCTGACTGCCCGGTCAGCGCTCAGCGGAGCCGCGTTCCGTATGATGTTGGGTCGCTAGCGCGGGCGGGACTCATGGCCTGGCCCGGGCCTTCGGGCCCGGGCCAGGCCATGTAGTGCGAGGAGAGAACAATGGACCGGATCAAACGAATATTCTTCGCAGTCGATCGAGCCTTCGGCGGGCATCTGCCCCCGTCCGAAGGCCGCAAGCGGGCCGTTCAGCATCCACTGCGCTTCGGCCTCGTCGGTGCCGTGTTCTTCGGCGGGGTGGCCGCGTGGGCGATCGGACGGATCGATCTCCCGATCGTCCTGTACTCGCTGGTCATGGGAGCGCTCGTCAGCCTTGGCGTCATCGGGGAGCGCAAGCGGATGATGCACTACGGCTTTCTGCCCCGGCCGGACCGGCCCGCCTCGCGCCGCTAGGCCGCCCGGTCCTCGACCGACAGGTCCGCAGATGTGGATATCGGCGCTGTCGCTTCGCCGACCTGCACCGCGCCCGTGCGCCGGTGCGCGGACAAGCCCGGCGTCAACTCGCCGTCGGACTCGGCCGGTTCAGCTCGGCCGCGGCGAGTTCACCTCGCCGGTGTGATGTCGACGGACATGTCGGCCGACGGTGCCGTGACGATCGCGTATCCCAGGCGTGCCATGTAGCCGCGCGGGGGAAGCGCGACAGCCGTTCCGGCTGGGAGGAGTGTCCCGGTGGCCCCGAGGCCGGGTCGGCGTAGACGATCTGGTGGGCGGCGGTGCGGTTGACAGGCCGTTTGAGGTGTGGGAGAAGGACTCGATCCGCGTGGAGAACGCTCCCGGGGAGCTCTCCCAGAAACGCTGAGAGGACGAACCGGCGTCCTCCGCCTACCCCTTCGGTACGTGGATGTCGACGCTGCTCAGCGTCTGCGGCCGGTCCGTGAACACCCGCAGCCGGACCCGCAGATGCTTCCGGTCCGGGAGGGAGTAGCTTCCACCGGCGGGCACGAGTTCGTAGCGCGCCGACTGGTGAGGGCCGAGCACGGCTGGGCCTTCGCGCACGGTCCAGTACGCGGATGTGCTCTCGCCGGTGCTGGAGGCGAAGTGCAAAGTCAGCGCGGTGTCACCGGCGTTGGTCGCCCGCACGGTGAGCCTGTGGATCCCGCCGCTGTCGCCCCGTACGCCGCTGACCGTCAGCCGGATCGGTGGCCCGCTCGCGGCGGCGACGGCCACGCACGCGGCGGCCGGCGCCAGCACCGCCGCTGCCACCATCGCGCTGACCGCTCGCCGCTGGCCGAACGGCAGCCGGGGCTGCCAGGCCAAGGCGAAGTCGGAGCTGGTGACGGTGGCGGCGGCAGCGACCCACAACGGGGTCATCAGTAGGTAGTAGCCGTCCTGTGAACGGGTGGCCAGGTAGAACGCGCACCACGGCAGTACGGTGGCGGCCGGGCCGAGTCGCCGTACGAAGAGGGCGAACAGGGTGAGCAGTCCGGCGGCGAGCAACATGCTGGCGTACGAGTAGAAGTCCAGTCGGCTGCTGCCGTCGGAGAAGTAGTACGACAGGCCCATGATGCCCTGGCCGTGCAGGACCCCGTGCTGGGTGAACGGCAGGGCCAGGCCGGTTATCCAGGCCCGGGGGCTCTGCGCGATGAAGTAGGCGTTGGCGGCCAGGGCCACGAGCGCAGAGATCGCGGTGAAGCGTGCGACCACGCCGAGGGCCGCCCGCGCCGGGAGCTCGCCATTCCGTACCGCGTAGACACCGACGAGCAGGAACGGCGTGAGGAACCAGGGCAGTTGGTGGGTCGCGCAGGCGGCTCCGAGGAGTCCGGCGCGCACGAAGTCCGAGCGGCTCAGCCGTCCCCCGGCGCCGATCGCGGGCCAGCGGATCACCACCGGGATGAGCAGCACGAGTGCCGGGATCGCCGGGTAGCCCATGGCCGCGTAGCCCTTGAGCATGGGGAAGCCCAGGCAGACCGCCGTCGCGGCCGACCGCCACGGTGTCGGCAGCAGCCACCACAGCACCGCGGCGCCGACGAGCAGCAGGAGGGTCGGGACGAGCGTGGCCGCTTTGGCGCCGATCAACGCGTACACGGGGGCGTTGAACAGCACGGCCAGGGGCGGATACGCGAAGGAGTAGTCCGCGCCGCCCGACATCGTCTTTGTCACGCCGACGTGGCTGCGTTCGAACACCCATGGCCATTCGTGCCCGTACACGGCGTGGCCGTGCACCAACTCGTGCGTGGCCTGGGTCATCAGCACCGTCTCGTCGTTCATCCCGCCGCCGAGGGCGTACGAACACAGCGCCAGCACCATGCCCAGGAGCAGCACCCCCGCGTCGACCAGGACGAGAGCGCGACGGCCGCGCACGGCGAGGGCCAGGATGCCCAGGATCAGGATCCCGGCATACCCGAGCATGATCACTGCGCCGACCTTGGGCCGGTTGGCGATCGCTGTCGACCATTCACCGCGCGTGCCGATGAACAGACTGATGACGGCGAGCAGGGTGATCGCGCGGTGCAGTGGCGCGGGGCCGGTGGACTGCGACGGACTCGGGTGGATCAGTGGGGCGCGGGTGGCGACACCGCCGACCGTCTCGCTCATGTAGGGCACACCTCAAGCAGACAGATCATGATCAGACAAGGCTGCTCCGGCAGCAGAAGTTCGCCATCTTATCCGCGTCGGTGGCGGAGTTTTCCAGGAAGAATCCCATGCGGCTCTCGATGATCCGACCGATCGATACATGGCCGGAAAGGGACTCAATGGCGCCCCCGGCAGGACTCGAACCTGCGGCCAAGCGCTTAGAAGGCGCCTGCTCTATCCACTGAGCTACGGGGGCCGGGTGTGTGGCCTCGGTCGTGGTGTGCCCGGGTGTGGGCCGGTCCGTGACGTTGCCGGGGACAAGGATAGGGCTCCCGGGTCCTTGTCCCTGTTGCTTCACCTCCGTGGCTCGATGTGGAGGTTCAGTGAAGCGGTCCTGATAATCGCAGGCAGGTACGAATCGTGCATCGCTTTTGGTGCCCCGGGCCACGGGTGTTGTGCACTCGTTATGCCTGGACTGTGCCCATGCCCCAGTCATCCCTTCCGTCCGTTGTGTTCTGTCGGCGCGCAGGCGTGCTCATATGCTTCAGAATTCCCCCAAAATTGGGCATTCTTCACATGTGGTGACCTTGGACGTACGGCCTCAGCTGCTCGACGCACTCTCCGCCCTGCGCGACCGTGTCGCCGCCGCACGCTTCCCGCTGCCCCTGGCGGGGGCTCCACGCGCGCGTGCCAATCGCGATGAACTGCTCGCCCAGCTCGACGACTATCTGGTGCCCCGCCTGAAAGAACCCGAAGCACCGCTGCTGGCCGTGGTCGGCGGCTCCACCGGTGCGGGGAAGTCGACGCTCGTCAACTCCCTTGTCGGGCGCCGGGTCAGCGAGGCCGGTGTGCTGCGGCCGACGACCCGTACACCGGTGCTCGTCTGCCACCCGGAGGACCATCACTGGTTCAGCGGCATGCGGGTGCTGCCCGACCTCACGCGCGTGTGGGTGCCCCATCAGGACCCGGGAGACGAGTTGCTCCTCCCCGGTGAGGACGGTATGCGTGTGCTGCGGATCGAGACCGCCGACACCCTCCCGCGCGGGGTCGCCCTCCTGGACGCGCCCGACATCGACTCCCTGGTGGCCGACAACCGGGTGCTGGCCGCCGAACTCATCTGCGCCGCCGACATCTGGGTCATGGTCACCACCGCCGCCCGCTACGCCGACGCCGTGCCCTGGCATCTGCTGCGCACGGCCAAGGAGCACAACGCGACCCTGGTGACCGTCCTCGACCGGGTGCCCCACCAGGTGGTGTCCGAGGTGTCGCGGCAGTACGGCGCCCTGCTCGCCAAGGCCGGCCTCGGCGACGTCCCCCGCTTCACGGTGCCCGAACTCCCCGAATCCGCCTGGGGCGGCGGGCTGCTCCCGGCCAGCGCCGTGGCCACACTGCGGAGTTGGCTCGTCCAGCAGGCCCAGGACCCGGGTGCCCGGCACCAGTCCATGGCCCGCACGGCCTACGGCGTCCTCGACTCGCTGAAGTCGCGGATGCCCGAACTGGCCAGCGCCGCCGCCGCCCAGTACGCGGCCGCGCTCCGGCTCACGGCCGCCGTCGACGGGGCGTACGACAGCGAGCACGCGCGTGTGCGGGGGCGGTTGCAGGCCGGGACCGTGCTCGCCGGGGACGCGCTGAAGCGCTGGCGCGCCTTCCCGCTCGACTGCTCCGCCGGTGAACTGCTCGACGCCCTCGCGGAGAGCCTCGCCGCACTGCTGCTGTGCGCCGTCACGGCCGCCGACGAGCGCGTGGACGACGCCTGGCGCCGCGAACCGGCCGCGGGCGCCCCGGAGCTCACCGAGCGCGATCCGTCGCTGGAGAGCGCCGAGCACCGCATCGGGATGGCCGTACGGCGGTGGCGGCGCGAGCTGGAGGAGTACGCCGAGGAGGAGGTGGCCGACCTCGACCGGAGCATCGCGCCCGATCCCGAGGTCGTCGCCGCCCTGGTCGCCACCGCGCTGCTGGGCGGCCGCAGGGCGCGGTCCGCGGGCGAGGGGCTCGCCGAGCGGATCGGCGCCCACGGCGCGCTGCGGCTGCGCGACCGGGCCGGGCGGCTGCTCAACGAACATCTGGACCGGGTCGTGCACACCGAGCGCGAACGGCGGCTCGCCCCGCTCGACGCCCTCGAGGTGCACCCCGAACCCCAGGCCGAACTCATCGCCGCGCTGTCCGTACTGCAGAAGGAGAGGTGACCGGTGACTGCCGTCACTGACCAGGACCACACGGACGAGATGGACCACGTCACGCACACCGGGGACGCGGTCGCCGCCCAGGACGAGCACCCCGAGAACGCCTCCCCCGTAGAGGGCGATTCAGCGTCAACTCCCGCAAACGGCCTCCCCGTAGAGGACGCGGAGGAGGCGGGTGCCCCGGAGGACGCCGACGGCCACGCGGGCGTGCGGGCCGACGCCGACGCCTCAGGGCGTACGGAGTCCAAGGCGCCCGCGGATCCGGCGGACCCCGAGGAATCGACCGGCTCCTGGGACGACGGGCTGATCGCGCGGCGGGTCAACGAGACCACCGCCGCGCAGCAGGCCGCCGCCGTGGAGATCAGGGCCTCCCGCGCGCAGGCCGCGCACAGCGCGCACGCCGCACAAGCCGCCCACGTCCCGGCCCCGTTGGCGTACGACGGGCCGCTGCGGTCCCGTCTCGACGCGCTGCGCGAACTCGTGGGGCTCTCCCGCACCCGGCTCGACAGCGGGACCCTCGCGGAGGCGGGGCGGGTGCTCGACGAGGCGGCCGCGCGGCGCAGGCTCTCCGGGCAGCACACCGTCGTCGCCATCGCGGGCGCCACCGGCAGCGGCAAGTCGCAGCTCTTCAACGCCCTTGCCGGAGTGGCCATTTCGGAGACGGGCGTACGCCGGCCCACCACCGCCGCGCCCATCGCGTGCAGCTGGAGCGACGGCGCGGCCACCCTCATCGACCGGCTCGGCATCCCGGGACGGCTGCGCCGGCGCCCCCTGCAGAGCGCCGAGATGGAGGCCCAGCTGCGCGGGCTCGTCCTGGTGGACCTGCCCGACCACGACTCGGCGGCCGTCGCGCACCGCGAACAGGTCGACCGGGTGCTCGCGCTCGTCGACGCGGTCATCTGGGTCGTCGACCCGGAGAAGTACGCCGACGCGATCCTCCATGAGCGCTACTTGCGGCCGATGGCGGGCCACGCGGAGGTCATGTTCGTCGTCCTCAACCAGATCGACCGCCTCCCCGGGGAGGCCGCCGACCAGGTCCTCGACGATCTGCGGCGACTGCTCGACGAGGACGGGATCGCCCTGGGGGAGTACGGCGAACCCGGCGCGACCGTGCTCTCCCTGTCCGCGCTCACCGGGGACGGCATCCCCGAACTGCGGGAGGTCCTGGGCCAGTTCGTGGCGGACCGCGGCGCCGCCGCCCGGCGGATCTCGGCCGATGTGGACGCCGCCGCGTGGCGGCTGCGGCCCGTCTACGCCACCGGGCGGCGCACCGGGCTCAGCGAGGAGGCGCGGGACGAGTTCGCCGCGCGGCTCGCGGACTCGGTGGGCGCCACCGCGGCGGGCGAGGCCGCCGAACGCGCCTGGCTGCGCAACGCCAACCGCGCCTGCGGCACGCCCTGGCTGCGGCTGTGGCGCTGGTACAACGACCGGCGCGAACCCGTCACCGGCCGACTGCCGGTCCGCGCCCAGGCCGACGAGGAGGCCACGGCACGCCAGCGCGTCGAACAGGCGGTCCGCACGGTCGCCGACCGGGCCTCCGGCGGGCTCCCGGCGCCGTGGGCGCAGGCGGTGCGCGAGGCGGCCGTACGCGGGTCGCAGGGGTTGCCCGAGGCGCTGGACGAGCTGGCGGCGCGGGCCGGGCTGCCGGTGGGGCGGCCGCCGCGTCCCGGCTGGTGGCCGGCGGCCGTCCTCGCGCAGGCGTCCATGACGATCCTCCAAGTCGTCGGCGGGCTCTGGCTGGTGGGCCAGATCATCGGCTTCATGGCACCGAACCTGGGCGTGCCCGTGCTGCTGATGGTGGCCGGCATCATCGGCGGCCCGCTCGTCGAGTGGAGCTGCCGGATGGCGGCCCGCGGCCCCGCCCGGCGCTACGGCCTCGACGCGGAACGCCGGTTGCGGGAAGCGGCGGCGGGATGCGGACGGGCGCGGGTGCTCGATCCGCTGGCCGCTGAGCTGCTGCGGTACCGGGAGGTGCGGGAGCAGTACGCGCGGGTCACGGGGGCGGGCATCGGGGCCGGGTGAACCGAGGTCCGAATGTCGTTCCCTCGTCCGGGTGACGAGGTTTTCCACAGGTGGGCGGTGGTCCACAGCGCTCGGCGGGCCCGGCTCGGCGGAGGCAGTCTGACTGCAGCCGTACGGGACGGGCCCGTACGCGTTTCCGCTCGGCCTCGCGGGGCCGGGTCAGGGAGGGACGAGCGATGAACGACACCACGATCTGCGCGGTCGGCAATGTGGCGACCCAGCCGATGTACCGAGACCTGGCGACGGGACCGTCGGCGCGGTTCCGGCTGGCGGTGACCGCGCGGTACTTCGACCGGGAGAAGAGCGAGTGGACGGACGGCCACACCAGCTTCTTCACGGTGTGGGCCAACCGCCAGCTGGCCACGAACGTGGCGGCGTCGCTGTCGGTCGGCGACCCCGTCGTCGTCCAGGGCCGGCTGAAGGTGCGGACGGACGTGCGCGAGGGACAGCCGAGCTGGTCCTCGGCGGACATCGACGCGGTCGCGGTCGGCCACGACCTGGCACGCGGGACGTCGGCCTTCCGCCGGGCCAACAGGCAGGAGACGGCGGCCTCTCCGCCCCGGCCCGAGCCCAACTGGGAGACGCCGGACGGGGATTCGGCCGCGGATTCCGATTCCGTCGGCCAGGAGCATTCCGGTCAACAGCTCGCGGAGCCACTCGTGGTGACGTGATGTCAGTGAATGCCCCGAGCTGATCGAACTGCGGCTTATCGATGAATGCGCTCCGAAAGACCCGGTGGATTTGTCGATAAGCCCTGCTCGTAGGCGATCTTGGGGATAACGATTCCGATTCGGATCGGTTATCGGATGACCCGACTGGAGAAGGGGGTGCGCCCGCGTCCCTAGGATGCCGGGCATAGCTCGGGCACAG
This sequence comes from Streptomyces sp. NRRL F-525, assembly GCF_000716605.1. Taxonomy (GTDB): domain Bacteria; phylum Actinomycetota; class Actinomycetes; order Streptomycetales; family Streptomycetaceae; genus Streptomyces. Next base: position 63,992 of record NZ_JNXE01000029.1, read on the forward strand.
TTCCCGGCGCTTTGATTCTGCTGGTGGGACCGCACTCCCACGCCGACGGGTCCTGCTCGAAGGGGAATTCCGTGTCACCTGCGTTGTCTGTGTTCTCCGCGCTGTCCCTGCGCGGCCGAGGCGCCGTGCGCTTCGTCGCCGCGACCTGGGTGTGCGGACTCGTCGCCGCCGGAGTGCTGGCCGGTGCCGGCCCGGCCGTCGCCGACGGGACACCGCAGACCCAGGGCGGGGCGACGGCGACGATAGGCGGGCTCAAGACCTACGGCGCCGCCGTGATCCACGGGGACGGCGCCGCCGATGTGCAGGTCTCCGCGGGCCTGTTCGAGATGTCCGTGGACGGCGGCGGCACCCTCCAGACGTACTGCGTGGATCTCCGCAACCCCACCCAGCGGGACGCCAAGTACCACGAGACCGCGTGGAGCGGCACGTCGCTGGGCGCCAACAAGAGCGCGGGGAAGATCAGTTGGATCCTGCAGCACTCCTACCCGCAGGTGAACGACCTGGCGGCGCTCTCCGCGAAGGCCGGCACCAAGGGCCTGACCGAGAGCGACGCGGCGGCCGGCACCCAGGTGGCCATCTGGCGCTACTCGGACGGCGCCGACGTCGACGCGGTCGACCCGCAGGCGGAGAAGCTCGCGGACTACCTGGAGAAGAGCGCGCGGAACGTGGCGGAGCCGAAGGCCTCGCTGACCCTCGACCCGCCCGCGGTCTCCGGTCACCCCGGTGAGCGGCTCGGCCCGGTGACCGTGCACACGAACGCGAGCGGGGTGACGGTGACACCGCCCGCCGACGCGGCCACGACCAAGGTCCGGATCGTCGACAAGGACGGCAAGGTCGTCACGTCGGCGGCGGACGGCAGCCAGGTGTTCTTCGACGTGCCCGAGGATGCGGGGGCCGGGTCGGCCGACCTGACCGTGCAGGCCTCCACCACCGTGCCCGTCGGCCGGGCCTTCACCTCCGAGAGCAGGAGCCAGACGCAGATCCTCGCCGGTTCCAGCGAGTCGACGGTCGCCGCGGCCGCGAGCGCGAACTGGGCGGAGACCGGTGCCATACCGGCACTGTCGGCGCAGAAGAACTGTGCCGAGGGCGCCCTGGACATCACCGCGGCCAACCAGGGCGACGCGACGTTCACCTTCGAGCTGATGGGCGTCGAGCACGGCATCGACGCCGGTAAGTCCGCGACGGTGACGGTCCCGCTCCAGGAGGACCAGGCGTACGACTTCACGATCACGGGGCCGAACGGCTACGAGAAGCGGTTCACCGGGGTCCTCGACTGCCGGACGCAGAGCGACGCGGGCGGTGCCGTGACGCAGACGCTCAGCGAGCCGAGCCCGGCGACGGTCGGCGGCACCACCGTCGACACCAACCTCGCCGAGACCGGCGGCTCCGGCATCACCCCGATGATCACGGTCCTCGCCCTGGGCCTGGTCGGCATCGGCGCCACGACCCTGGTCCTGCTGCGGGACCGCAAGCCCGGGCAGCAGGGCTGAGCGGTAGCGGTAGCGGTAGCGGTAGCGGTGAGGGCACGGAACACCATCGACACCGGATGTGGGGGGGAACCACCGATGAGGACCACCGTTCGCCGTGGAGCGGTCGTGATGGCCGCGACCGGTCTGCTCGGCGCCGTGCCCGGGACCGTCGTGGCCGAAGCCGCGCAGCCGCGGGCCGCGGCGACCGCGGCGTACACGTGCAGATACGGAGCGGTCTCGGTCTCCGACGCCGCCGGGTCGGTGGTGCCCACCGCGCACAGCGCCGGCGTGGCGCTGCACGCCCGCCTCCGCGTGCACAACACCGAGGCCGTGGCGCTGCCCAAGGCCACCTACGTCTTCGCCCTGGGCAATCTCCTGAAGAACCGCGGGCCGGCGCCCCTCGTGCAGTGGCGCGTGGGCAGCGGGCACTGGCACAGGATGAGCCTGCACTGGAACAAGAAGACCAACGGCTCACTCGCGCTGTGGAACTCCACGGCCCTGTCCCTGGGCACGATCCCCGCGCGGGGCACGGTCACCACCGAGCTGTCGGTGACCTTCCCCAAGAAGTCGATCAAGGCTGTGGACTACGACTTCCTCGACGTCCACAGCGGCGTCTGCGGCGGCACCAGGCTCGACTGGTACACCGGAAACGGGTTCGAGTACTGGCCGTGGAGCGGGACTCCGGGCAAGCCCGCGTAGTTCCCGCCGGACGGGGCGCCGCCGTCCGCGGCGAACCCCCAGCTCACAGCCCCCCGGCCAAACGAGTTACCACCCAAGCCGGGACCTCAGGCAAGATGGATACGTCTGCCCACTCCAGATTTCAAGCTGCCGGACGGTTTCTCTTGGCTGAGTACATCTACACCATGCGCAAGACGCGCAAGGCGCACGGCGACAAGGTCATCCTTGACGACGTGACGCTGAGCTTCCTGCCCGGCGCGAAGATCGGTGTGGTCGGGCCGAACGGTGCCGGTAAGTCCACCGTTCTCAAGATCATGGCGGGGCTCGAGCAGCCGTCGAACGGCGACGCGTTCCTGACGCCCGGTTTCAGCGTCGGCATCCTCATGCAGGAGCCGGAGCTGGACGAGACCAAGACGGTCCTGGAGAACGTCCAGGACGGCGCCGCCGAGATCATGGGCAAGCTCAACCGCTTCAACGAGGTCGCCGAGCTGATGGCGACCGACTACTCGGACGCCCTGATGGACGAGATGGGCAAGCTCCAGGAAGACCTGGACCATGCCAACGCCTGGGACCTCGACGGGCAGCTGGAGCAGGCCATGGACGCGCTGGGCTGCCCGCCCGGCGACTGGCCGGTCGTCAACCTCTCCGGCGGTGAGAAGCGCCGCGTCGCGCTCTGCAAGCTGCTGATCGAGGCCCCGGACCTGCTCCTCCTCGACGAGCCCACCAACCACCTCGACGCCGAGTCGGTGAACTGGCTGGAGCAGCACCTCACGAAGTACGCGGGCGCCGTCGTCGCCGTGACGCACGACCGGTACTTCCTGAACAACGTCGCCGAGTGGATCCTCGAACTGGACCGCGGCCGCGCGATCCCCTACGAGGGCAACTACTCCACGTACCTCGACAAGAAGTCCGCCCGCCTCAAGGTCGAGGGCCGCAAGGACGAGAAGCGCCAGAAGCGGCTCAAGGAGGAGTTGGAGTGGGTTCGCTCCAACGCCAAGGGCCGTCAGACCAAGTCCAAGGCGCGCCTCGCCCGTTACGAGGAGATGGCGGCCGAGGCCGACAAGATGCGGAAGCTGGACTTCGAGGAGATCCAGATCCCGCCGGGCCCGCGTCTGGGCTCGATCGTCGTCGAGGTCCAGAGCCTCTCCAAGGCGTTCGGCGACAAGGTCCTCATCGACGACCTGAGCTTCACGCTGCCGCGCAACGGCATCGTCGGGGTCATCGGTCCCAACGGCGCGGGCAAGACCACGCTGTTCAAGATGATCCAGGGCCTTGAGACCCCGGACTCCGGCTCCATCAAGGTCGGCGACACCGTCAAGATCAGTTACGTCGACCAGAGCCGCGCCAACATCGACCCCAAGAAGACGCTGTGGGCCGTCGTCTCCGACGAGCTCGACTACATCAACGTCGGCCAGGTGGAGATGCCGTCCCGCGCCTACGTGTCCGCCTTCGGCTTCAAGGGCCCGGACCAGCAGAAGCCGGCCGGTGTCCTCTCCGGTGGTGAGCGCAACCGCCTGAACCTGGCGCTGACCCTCAAGGAGGGCGGCAACCTGCTGCTCCTCGACGAGCCCACCAACGACCTCGACGTGGAGACCCTGTCGTCGCTGGAGAACGCGCTGCTCGAGTTCCCCGGTGCGGCCGTGGTCATCTCCCACGACCGCTGGTTCCTGGACCGGGTCGCGACGCACATCCTCGCGTACGAGGGCGAGTCGAAGTGGTACTGGTTCGAGGGCAACTTCGAGTCGTACGAGAAGAACAAGGTCGAGCGACTCGGTGCGGACGCGGCTCGTCCGCACCGCGCCACCTACAAGAAGCTGACCCGGGGCTGATCTTCTTGCGCCACATCTACCGCTGCCCGCTGCGCTGGGCGGACATGGACGCGTACGGCCACGTGAACAACGTGGTCTTCCTCCGCTACCTGGAGGAAGCCCGTATCGACTTCCTGTTCCGCCCGGACAAGGAGTTCCAGCAGGGGTCGGTGGTGGCGCGCCACGAGATCGACTACAAACGCCAGCTCGTCCACCGGCACACACCCGTGGACATCGAGCTGTGGATCACGGAGATCAGGGCGGCGTCCTTCACCATCACGTACGAGGTGAAGGACGGCGACCTGGTCTACGTCCGGGCCTCCACGGTCGTCGTCCCGTTCGACTTCGCGGCCCAGCGCCCGCGCCGGATCACCGACGCGGAACGGGAGTTCCTGGAGGAATACCGGGACGACGCCGAGGACGAGGCCGTCGCCGCATGACGGTCCTCCACCTCGCCGACGAAGGGGAGGCGGCGGACCTCGCGGCCTTCCTCTCCCGGCTGCTCCACTACGACCGCGCCGCCGCGGTCCGCCTCCAGGCGGCCGGCACGGCACTCGCCGTCTTCGGGCGGCCACCGTCCTTCGAGGTCCTCGCCATCCGCGCGGTACGCCTCGCCAAGCCCTACGAGAACGGCCTCGACGTCACGCTCGACGTGACCGTCTCCGCCGGTGAACTCCTGGAATCCCTCGACGAGTTGGCGGCCACGGCCGGAGTACCGGCCGCGGTCACCGGCCCGCCCTGGGCCGGGGTGCTGCCACCGCGCCGCGGCTGGACCCCCGAGTCCGGCCTCCCCGGCCCGCAGGCACTGCGCGGGATGATCGCGGCCGGAGTCGCCGAATTCCGTTCCCGCACCCAGGAGTTGACCCCCGAAGCCCGCACGCGCACCGAACTCGACCGCATAGGACGGGAGATCTGGTCCCGCACGGTCGGCGAGACCTCGCTCCCGGTGCGCGCCGTGCACGCGGCCCAGTCGCTCGGATTCCTCCGCCCCGGCGGGGAGTCGGGCCTCTTCTCGTCGGGCGCGTGGCTGCGGCTCCGCACCCCGTACGGCTCGATCGCCGTCCGCAGGGCGGGGCTTGGGGCGCTCGGCGTCAGCGTGCGCTGAGCGCGGTCACCGCTGCTCGCTGTCGTCGGGCCACACACCGATGTGGTCCGACTCCAGCTCCAGGGCCACACGGTCCCGCATGTCCAGCGATTCCGTGTATTCGGCGGGCAGTTGGAGCCGCCCCGCCCGGTCCAGCATCGCGTACTCCCGCGCTACGACCGTCTCGTGACCCGTCGTCGCGTCGACCTCGCTGCGCCGCAGGACCTCCGTGGAGGTGCGGCCGTCGCGGATCGCGACCGTGCGGCGGACCTCGGTGGCCACCGCCTGGTCGTGGGTGACGATCACGATGGTGGTGCCCAACTGCTCGTTCGCGGTGCGGAACGCGGCGAAGACCTGTTCGGCGGTGTGGGAGTCGAGTTCACCGGTGGGTTCGTCGGCGAGCAGCACGGCCGGGGCGTTGGCGAGGGCCACCCCGATCGCCACCCGCTGCTGCTGACCGCCCGACATCTCGCGCGGACGCCGGTCGCGGCAGTCGGCGACATCCAGCAACTCCAGCAGTTCCAGGGCACGTTCGGCCTTCGCCCGGCGCCCGGAGCGGATGCCGGACAACTGCATGGGCAGGGCGATGTTCTGAGCCGCCGTCAGATAGGGGAGCAGGTTGCGGGAGGTCTGCTGCCACACGAACCCGACGACCTCACGACGGTAGGCGAGCCGGTCCTTGGCGGTCATCGCGAGCAGATCCCGGCCGGCCACCCGGGCCGCACCGGCGGTGGGTGTGTCCAGCCCGGCCAGGATGTTCATGAGCGTCGACTTGCCGCTGCCCGAGGCCCCCACCAGGGCCATCAACTCGCCCTCCCTGACCAGGAGATCGAGCCCCTGGAGCGCCTGCACCTCGACCCCGTCCGCGGTGAAGATACGGACCAGCCGGTCGCAGGTGATCAGGGCGTCATGGCCGTAGGCGGGCCGGTTGCGGCTCTCGGCCGCGCGGGTGGCCAGGTCGGCGAGGGTGGGGTTCGTGGTCATCGGTGATCTCCTCGGTCCCAACTGCCTTCGGCGTAAACCGTGTCGCTACGACTCACCGCGCGTCCCCCGCCCTCAACTCCCGTACGGATCCCCGCCGTCCGGACCACCACCCCTGCACCCCCGCGACCCCCACCGCCACCAGCAGCACCCCGATCGCGGGGACGGCCAGGGACACCGGGTCGGTTCTCAACTGGGCCTCCCCGACCGGGTTCCGGGCCGACGCCAGGGCCACCGACGTCAGGTCGAAGCCCGGGGCGAGCAGACGGATCGTCGCCCAGCCGGTGAGCGCGCCGCCCGCCGCCGCCAACAGGGCCTGGGGCAGCGACTCCAGGATCAGCAGACGGCGGCCCTGGGCGCGCGTGAGGCCCATCGTGCGGAGGCGGGCCAGGAGGGCGGCGCGTTCCGGGGCCGCGCGCAGGAGGGAGAGCAGGAGGGCCAGTACGGCGTAACCGGCGCCCGCCGCCACCGCCGCGGTGTAGATGCGCTCGGCGCCGGACTGGAGGGGCGAGTCGATGTACCGGGCGCGTTCCTCGGCCCGTACCGTCACCCCGGCCGAGGTCCCGGCCGCCTTGCGCAGCGCGGCCCCGCTCACCCGGCCGCCGGTCACCAGCAGCGAGGTCGGGCGGGCCGCCGTACCGGACAATCCGGCGCGGTCCACGACCAGGAAGTCGGCGCCGGACACGGCCGGGGTCACGTCCCGGACGAGCGTGATCCGCACGGTGACCGCGCTGGTGTCCGGCAGCCGGACGAGGAAGGGGCGGGTGCCGTAGGCGGTGGCCACGGAGGGCGAGGCGAGGGCGGGGAGGACGGCACCCGAGCCCGCGGGGCGCTTCAACTGGCCCTCGGTGAAGGTTCCCAGGCCGGTGTGGTGCGTCAACTCCGCGTAGTCGCCGGGGTTCACGCCCACCAGCGGGACCGCCTCCAGACCGTCCCTGGGTTTCGCCTCGTCGGTGATGCTCACCTCGGCGAGACCGCGCACCCCGGGCAACCGGCTGATCTCGCCGGAGAGTTGGGAGGGCAGGGGAGCGGTCGCGTCGAGGCGGGCGTCCGCGCCGACGGCGAGGAGCGCCGCGTGGTCACGGGCGTCGCTCACACCCGCGAGGACCGAACCGCCGAACGCGGCCGTCGTGAGCGCCGTGAGGAGGGCCAGCAGGGGCAGCACCGCGGAGACGGAGGTACGGCCCGCCCGGGCCAGCGACAGATGGCCCACCGCGCCCCGTAGCCGGCGCGCCGGACGGGCCAGCCCGCGCAGCAGGAACGGATACACGCGCACCAGCACCAGCGCCGCGATCACGCCCACCAACACCGGTGCCAGGGACACCAGTTGATCTCCCGCCGAGCTGGACGTCCCGCGTCGGCGCAGGGCCTCCACCGCGCCGGACGCCACCACCAGCAAGGTGAGTTCGGCGACCGTCCGGCGCCGGGAGGGACGTACGGTCGTCACGTCCTCGCGGGGGCCGTGGACGCGGACGGCCCGGTGGGTGAGCGCGGCGCGTGCGGGGAGCGCGGCGGTCGCGGTGAGGGTGACCGCGAGGGCGGCCGCGACGGCGTAGACGGCGCGGCCCTCCGGGACGGCCAGCAGCGCGGCCGTCAGGCCAAGTGCCCCTGCCGGTACGGCGATCACGGCCGTCTCGGCGAGCAGGCGGGCGGTGAGGCCGCGCAGGGAGGCGCCGCGGGCGCGGAGCAGGGCGAGTTCGGTGCGGCGGCGGTCGGCGGTGAGGCCGCCCGCCATGAGGAGGACGACGACGGCGACCGTGCCGGTGGCGAAGGCCGCGACGGCGGTCAACGGGCGGATGCCGGACCGGAGCTCGCCGAAGGTGGCGAACACGTCGTCGAGACCGGTGCTCAGGTCGGTGTCGGGGTTGGTGTAGGTGCGGACCCGCTGGAGGCCCGGGCCCGATTCGAGTGCGGCGACGGCGGCCTTCAGGCTGTCCAGGTCGTGGGCGTGCAGAGCCGTCGGGTCGGGGGCCAACTGCCAGTACGGGACCGGCTTCGCCGCTGTGCCGAGGAGGGCGGGGGCCGCGTCCTGGGCCAACAGCAGGGCGCCGAGCCAGTACTTCGGCTGGTCCGGCGTCGGCAGGACGACCAGGGTCGGGGTGCGCAGCAGGGGCTGGGTCGACCAGTAGGCGCCGGCGGGGTCGCGCGGGGTGAGGATGCCGGTGACGCGGACGGCGAGCGGGGCGCGTCCCTCGCCGGGTACGTGGATAACCGAACCCACCTTGATGTGCAGGCTCTTGGCGGTCGCGACGGTGACCGCGGCCTCGATCCCCGGGGTCTGCGCGGTGACGTGGCCGGAGGCGCGCGGGAACCGGCCCTCCCGTACCGTCGCGTGTCCGGCGAGGTCGCTCTGGGCGGCGGGGTAGACGTGCGCGGGCAGCCCGTTCGGGCGCGGTATCCAGCTGTCCGGCACGGCGAGGTCCTCGGCGGGACGCACGCCGTACGCGGACTGGGCGGGGTCGATGACGAGGGGACGGCCGACCGCGGTACGGACCTTGTCGTACTGCCTGCGGAGCTCGGCGGGGCGCAGGTCCGCCTCGCGCTCTCGCTGCGGGACCACGAAGTCGGGCTGCGGTCCGGAGAGTTGGACGGAGGTCCGGTCGGGGCCCGCCTGCCGTACGGCGTGCCGCAGCCCGGCGTCCTCGTACCGGTCGAGCGCCCTCGGGAAAGAGGCGGCCAGACACGCGGTCACCACGACGAGCAGCGCCAGCGCCCACGCGGCACCGGGGGCGGAGCGCAGCCGGGTACGGACCCAGGGGGCGGTCACGGCGGCACCGGAACCCTCAACACCCCCGGCATGCACCGCACTTCCGGCTCTCACGTCCCTCATCTCACTCACCCCCCTGCTCCCGGAGTGAAGTCGCCGGATCGGCCCGCCGCAACGCCAGCGCCACCGTCACGATCAGCGGTGTCGCCGCCACCGCGACCAGCAGCAACGCCACGTGGGTGACGGGCAGTTCGACCAGGACGCGCGGGACCGGGCGGGTCGCGCGGGCCGTCAGGACGATCAGGGGGATCACCGCCCGGGTGAGTACGGTCCCCAGGGCCGTGCCCACCACGAGGGCCAGCGCGACCAGGACGCCCTGTTCGGCGGCGATCATGCGGGCCAGCTGGCGGCGCGGGGCGCCCAGCGCGCGCAGGACGGCGAACTCCGCGCCGCGCTCCCGCAGCGACCCCGCCGTGCTGACCGCGAACCCCACCGCCGCGAGGGCCGCCGCCACCAGCGCCGCCGCGGCGAACGCGGCCTCAGGTCCGGCGCCGAACGGGTCGTCGCGCAGTTCCTGGGCGATCTCCTCCCGCACCACGACCTCCGTGGGATCGACGTCGGGCAGCGCGCGCACCGCCGCGGCCACCGTCGCCGCGTCGCCCGGCGCCGTCCGCAGCCACCACTCGGTGGGCGTGACGCTCGCGCCGTAGCTCGCCTCCAACACCCAGTTCACGGACCGGAGATCGACCAGCAGCGCGCCCCCGTCCTGCGCGCTCGAATCGGCGGAGTCACCCGTCGTCGGCAGCCCCCGCACCGCCGCCACGATCCGCACCGGCAGGTTCTCCCCGCCGAGCGTCACCTGCACCCGCTGTCCGGTGCGCGCGCCCGCCGAGGCCAGGAAGCGGTCGGTGGCGACGGCCGTGATCTCGGGCACCGCGGGCTGCGCGACCCGCAACTGCACCGTGACGGAGGCGATCGTCCAGAAGTCCTTGCCCGGGATGTATCCCGTGTCGTAGTCGACGGTCAGGGGCTTCGCCGAACTCACCCTGGGAGCACGCGGGTTGGCCGTGCCGTACGACGCGCTGACGGAGGACCGCCCCGTCCAGGCGGCGGGCAGTGTCAGCCTCCGTACCTTGCCCCGCGCGTCCGTGGCGCTCAACTCGCTCACCGTGAGGCGTTGTTGGGCGGCGCGCTCGCCGGGCTGGGGCAGGTCCAGTTGCAGCCCGGTGAAGGTCAGGGGGCCGAGTGCCGGGGACAGGGCGAGTGTCAGGTCGTAGGACCGTCCGTCCGTGGGGAGTTGGCCGAGCGGCTCCTCGTACGGCGTGCCGTAGCGGTCCTCGACCGTGGCCGTGACGTCGACCGCCATCCGCGGGCCCGTGCTGCGGATGCCCGCCCGCATTTTCAACAGGGCTGTTCCCGCCGGGATTTGGCTCCCGGCAGTGGTCCCCTTCGGCGCTAGGCCGGCCAGCAGTGGTCCGGCGGGGTGTCCCGAGGTCAGGTCCCCGCGGATCAGTACCGCGTCCGACGCGCGGGCCGTGTCCAGGGCCAGCACGGTCGCCGTGCGGTCGCCCGAGAGGGACAGGGAGGTGCGGACGGCCGGGGCCGCCTCCCGTACGCGGGGAAGGTCCGCGTAGGTCTCCGTGCGGCCCAACCCGCCGTCACCCGCGGCCAGTACACGGACCGGTACCCCGGCCTGGAAGTCGGCCTGGTCGCTCTGTGAGCGGTTCCAGGAGGCGCTCTGGCCGATGGCCAGCATGCCCAGCGCCAGGGCGAGCACGAGCAGCAGCACCGGCCCGGCACCGCGCATCGGACGGCGGCTGAACTGCCAGCCCGCCAGCGCCACCGGCAGCCCCCGCCCGGCGGCGGCCCGGCGCTCGGCCAGCCGTGCCACCGGCGGCAGCAGCCGTAGCGTCAGGACCGTGCCCGCGAGGAGGGCCAGGGCGGGGGCCGCGACGAGCAGGGGATCGATGCCCAGCGTCCCGGAGTCGTCGGTGCTGACGGCTCCCGAGGTCTGCCGGTTCAGCTGCCAGTAGGCGACCCCGGCCACGACCAGCAGCCCGATGTCCGCACCCGCGCGCAGCGGAGCGGGCACCGCGCGGGCCCGGCCGCCCTCGAAGGACGACGTGAGCGCGGGGAGCGTCACCGCCAGCGCGCAGCCGAGGGCGACGGCCGCCGCCACCAGCCACACCCCCGCACGGCCGCCCGCCGGGGTGTCCAGGTGCAGGCCGATCCGCGCCAACGCGCCGTGCCCGGCGAGGAGTTCGGTGAGCGGCCCCGCGAGCAGCGGCGCAACTGCCGTGGCCGGTACGGCGAGCAGCAGCGCCTCCACCGCCGACAGGCCCGCGATCCGCGCCCGGGAACCGCCGCGCGCCCGCAACAACCGGCTCTCGCCCGCCCGTTCGGTGCTCAGCAGCCGGGCCACCAGCAGCAGGGCGTACCCCGCGAGCAGCGCGAGCTGGAGCGCGACGATCAGCAGGGTGGAGCGGGAGACGAGCAACGAGCGGTCGATCCGGTCGAGTACGTCCGGCAGCGAGGTCGTCGCGGTGGTAACTCCCTTGACCGCACCGGACTTTCGCAACGAGGCGCTGCCCGCCGCAGCCGTCCCGCGCAGGGTGCCGATCCGCCCGGTCGTCAGCGTGGAGAAGTCGGCCGACGCGAGCCACGCGGACTGCCCGGCGCTCAGCCCGGCGAGGCTCGCGGGATCGGTGAGCAGCGGGCCGTAGGTCGTGAAACCGGCCGTGCTGAGGCCGCGGCCGCGCAGGTCGTCGAGGAGCCAGTACGCGGCGCTCGCGACGGTGGGACGGTAGACGCCGGTGACGAGGATGTGCGCCTTGGGCCCGCTGAGCCGGTTGTCGAGGGTGAGCCGCGTGCCCGCCCGCACCCCGAGCCCCTCGGCCGCGGTGCGCGGCAGCGCGACCTCGATGTCCCCCGAGCCCGTCGCGCGCGGGAGGCGTCCGGACACCAGCCGCACCTGCGACCGGTCCAGGGCACCGAAGTAGGTGAGATCCGGATCGCCGGACCGCTCGGCCCGCGGCTGGAGCGAGCGCGGCAGGGCGTACGGCCCCGAGCGCATCAACGTCCGTACGGTCACGGGCAGTTGGTCGAAGGTCCGCCCCGCCGCCTTCCGTACGGCGGTGTCGGCGGCCGCGCGCTCGGCGGGCGGGACGTCGGCCTTGACGATCAGGGCGGTGTCGGGGGCGTTGCGGGCGTCGTTCAGGGAGTGCTGGAGCGCCGCGTCGCCGATCGCGCCCGAGTAGGCGGTGAGCGTCGTGAGGACGGCCGTGGTCAGCAGCACGGTGAGCAGGGCAGCGGCGAGCAGCAGGCGATGTGCCCGCGCGCGTACGAGGACGAACCCCACCCGGCCCCCCGCCGTCGTCCGGATCTTCCCCGGCGATGCTGCCAGAGGGGACCGGCGGCGAGTAACCGTTTGCGACCACTGCTTGACCGGATCGTGACCGGAATCCGGCGCCGAACGACCGGAATCCGACGTTCAGTGAACGGTGGTCAGCCCGCCGTGTTCACCATCGAGGCGGCCGCGTACGTCAGGTAGTTCCACAGCGTGTGCTCGTGCTCCTCGGACAGGCCGAGTTCGTCGACGGCGACGCGCATGTGCTTCAGCCAGGCGTCGTGCGCGGCCTGGTCGACCTGGAACGGAGCGTGGCGCATGCGCAGGCGCGGGTGGCCGCGGTTGTCGCTGTACGTCGTCGGGCCGCCCCAGTACTGCATCAGGAAGAGGGCGAAGCGCTCCTCGGCCGGACCCAGGTCCTCCTCCGGGTACATCGCCCGCAGCAGCGGGTCCTCCGCGACGCCCTCGTAGAAACGGTGGACGAGCCGACGGAAGGTCTTCTCCCCGCCGACCTGCTCGTAGAAGGTCTGCTCCTGAAGCGTGCCGCGCCGAATCTCGTTCACACCCCCCATGGTCTCAGACGGGGCGGCGGAGGACTTCGGACTTAGGACCGCTCGCCTCCCGGCCGCTACGGCAGGACAGTGGACGTATGAGCGCGCACGCTCTCGACGAAGACCACGAGGACGACTGGTACCTGGACGCCCTCGCCGTCTCCGCGCGGGCGGAACTGGTGCGGGCGATCGGCCTGAGCGGCGCCTGGGACGCGGACCCCGGCTGGCGGGCGGTGTTCACGGCCGTACCGCGGCACCTGTTCGTGCCGTACTACTACGCGGCTGTCGCCGACGGGAACGAACGCCTGTGGAGGGACAGCCCCGACCCGCGCACCCGCGAGCGCTGGCTGCGCGGGGTCTACGCCGACGTACCGCTCGCCACGCGGCTACGGGACGGGGAGCTGATGTCGTCCAGCAGCCAGCCGTCCCTGATGGCACGGATGCTGGCCGAACTGCGGGTGTCCGACGGCGACCGGGTGCTGGAGATCGGCGCGGGGACGGGCTACAACGCGGCGTTGCTCGCGGAGCGGCTCGGCGACGACCGGGTGACGACCGTGGACCTGGAACCGGAGATCACCGACTCCGCCCGCACCCACCTCGCCGACGCCGGATACCGCCCGACGGTCATCACCGGCGACGGCACCCGCGGAGTCCCCGAACACGGCCCCTACGACCGCATCATCGCGACCTGCGCCCTCACATCGATCCCACCCGCCTGGCTGGCCCAGTGCACCTCGGGCGCCCGCATCCTGGCCCCCCTGGCCACCGGCCTGATCGCCCTCACCGTGCGGGACGCGGAGCATGCCGAGGGCACCTTCTTGAACACGGCCGCGTACTTCGTCCCCCTGCGCGGCACCGACCCCGCCGTACAGGACGAGATCCCACACCGCCCCGGCGACCACGAACTGCTCCGCTTCCTGCTCACCCTCACCCATGGCGCGCTTGATCCGCGGGACGCCCGAGAGCTGTGGGAGCAAGAAGGCAGACCCGGGCGAGAGCGCTACGGCGTCACGGTCACCGGTGAGGGGGCGCGAGCGTGGCTGGACGCCCCGGAGAGCCCGCACACTTGGCCTCTCCGGTGACTACAACGCCCCTTCCAGGGGCGCGGGGAACTGCGCGACCAGCCACGACGGCGCGGCAGACGACGAACGACCCGTCTTTAGCCGCGCCGCACAGTGATCGTCGTCCACGCCCCCACGTGCACCCGATCCCCATCCTGCAACGGCACCGGCACAAACGGCTGAATAGGCTCCTCGCCACCATTGACGGTCGTACCGTTCGTCGAGTTCTGATCGACGACGGCCCAACTCCCGTCCGGCTGCTGCACCAGCACCGCGTGCTGATGCGAAACACCCGGGTCCTCCGGCGGCACCGACAGGTCGATGTCGGGAGACTCCCCGGTGGAGTGCCGCCGACGCCCGATGGTGATCTGGTTCCCGGTCAACTGCCGTTGCTGCTCAGGCGAGTACGCGGGCAGATTGAGCCCCGCGGCCTCCGGCCCCGAACGCTGCATCATCGCCATGAAGTACTCACGGTCCGGCCCGATCGTCGCCATCCACGTCGTCGGCTGCTGCTGATACGCCGGACGCGGCGGGGCCTGGTTCGAACCGGGCTGCGGATAGCCGTAGCCGCCACCACCCTGACCGGGACCGCCAGGACCGCCAGGACCACCGGGTCCACCCGGAGAACCGGGGGAGCCAGGGGTCGGCGGGGAGATCACCCAGTCGTCGTCACCGCCGCCGAAGGGCGAGCCGCCCTGCTGCGGACGGTTCGTCTCCTGCGGGAACCCGGGCGGGGCCGGCGGAGCGGACTGCTGGAACGCCTGCGGGGCGCCGCTCGTCCCACCGGGACCCGCGGGCGGGGTCGGTCCGGGCGGCGGCGGGATCGGCCGCGAGGGGTCGGGGCCGCCGAAGTTCGGGGGACCCTGCGGGTTCGAGGGCTCGTTGCCGAACGGCCCGGGCGGACCCTGCCGCTCGCCGCCGAAGGTGCCGGGGCGGCCGCCGCCGAAGTCGCCCTGGCGGGGTCGCTCGTTGCCGAACTGGCCGCCGGGACCCGGGGATTGCTCGTTGCCGAAGGAGCCGGGCCGGCCGGACGCCTCGTTGCCGAAGGGCGGGGGAGGGGGCGGGCCGGAGGGGTCGTTGCCGAACGGCCGCGGCGGACCGGACGGGTCGTTGTTCCCGAAGGGCGCGGGACCGCCGGCCTGGCGCTCACCGCCGAAGCCCTGCGCGCCAGGTCCGCCCTGACCGCCGGGCCCCCCCTGCCGCTCATTGCCGAAACCTTGCGAGCCGGGGCCACCGGGGCCGCCCTGCCGCTCGCCACCAAAGCCTTGCGCGCCCTGGCCGCCGGGACCACCCTGGCCGCCGGGACCGCCGCCCGGACGCTCACTGCCGAAACCTTGCGCGCCGGGTCCGCCCTGACCGCCGGGCCCACCCTGCCGCTCATTGCCGAAGCCCTGCGAGCCCTGACCACCGGGCCCGCCAGGCCCACCTTGCCGCTCGCCGCCGAACCCCTGCGGGCCGGGGCCACCAGGACCGCCGCCGGGCCCACCTTGCCGCTCGTTACCGAACCCCTGCGAACCGGGACCACCCGGTCCACCCTGCCGCTCGCCACCGAAGGCACCGGGGCCGTTGGGCCCACCAGGACCCCCAGGCCGCCCCGTCGGTTCACTCCCGAACGGGGGTATGGGCTCCGCGGGCCGGTTCATCTGCGAGGGCCGCGACCCCTGGTACTCGTAGGGGTCACCGCCGTAGGACTGACCGGGACCGGGACCCGCACCGGGCGGCGGAGGCTGCTGCTGGAAGCGGGACGCCGGGCTCGGGCCAGGCCCGGGGCCCGGGGTCGAGGGGCGCGGGGCCGCCGGGGTGTACGACGTCGCCGTGTTCGTGAGGAAGTTCCACCGGCACTCCTCGCAGAACGGCGCACCGCCCTCGCGGGGCGTGCGGCACTGCGGGCAGAGTTCCGCCTCGGCGGACGGGGCGCGGCCGGGGGCGGGCGGCGGGAAGCCGTAGCCGCCGCCGGGGGGCGGGGGAGGGGGCGGGGGCACGGCACCGGCCATGCGGTGACCGCAGACCTCGCACCAGTCGTCGGAACCCGACTGGTGTCCGTTCGGGCAGGTCGGCATGTCGGCGCGTCCCCCTTTCGCACAGGGTCGTTCTCGGTCTCACGGAGTCGTGCTTGCTAGGTCACTTCTTTACACGAACAGTCTTTGTGGACCGTGTCTCGAGAGTCATCTCGTCGGCCTCCGCGACCTTCGCCTTCAGTCGCACAGTACCCGCCGCGGCATCGACCACGTCCACCACCTTCGCAAGCAGTTTCGCAGTATCCGCGTTTCCGGAGACGCTGGCGAGCTGAACGGCCCGTCCCAGTTTGGCCGTTGCTCCGTCGACATCTCCCGATTTGCGGAGATCAAGCCCTTGTTGGATGACTTGTGCCAGTTCGGCCTGGCCGGTGTAGTGCGCGACCTGGGGGTTGATGGACGTGGACGCGACCATGTCGTCGGTCCACACGGCCTTCACCAGGCCCTGGGCGCCCAGGCTTTGGGTGCTTCCGTCGGGCTGCGGGACGACCAGCGAGACTCTCGCGGCCAGCATCTCCTGGCCGATGCCGGCCTCGGGGACCTCGACGCACACGTGGTAGTCACGGGACTCGTCTCCCCAGGAACCGGTGGGGTAGTCCCCGGCGCGGGGGCCCGCCTCGGTGCGGCGGTCGGTCAACTCCTCGACCCGGGGCGCGACTTGCTTGACGAACTTGATGGCCGTGCCCACCGGCGTCCACAGCCGCAGCGCGACGTCCGCGACCTCCTTGCCCATCGCCGTCTCCATCATCTTCGTGAAGTCGGCGGCGAGGTGGGCCGGGTCGGCGACGATGTCGGCGGTGCCGAGCAGTGCGGAGGCGATCCCTGTGACTTCTTTCACTTCCCAGTCGGTGCCGACGCCCCGCGCGTCACAGGTGAACCGTCCGGCGCAGGAGTCGAGCGCGGCCTTCAGGTCCTCCGGCGCCTCGTGCTCGTTGCGGCCGTCGGTCAGCACGATGCCGTGGCGTATGGAGACGTCGGCCGAGGACAGCAGCCGGTCGGCGAGGCGCAGCCAGGTGCCGATCGCCGTACCGCCGCCCGCGCTCAGCTTGCGCAGCGCCTGCTTGGCCTGGTCGCGGGTGCGGGCGTCGGCGACCGCGAGCGCCCCGCCGCCCGGATAGACCTCCTTGGCGACATGCGTGCCGCCGATCACCGCGAAGTGCACGCCGTCGCGCAGGGTGTCGATCGCGGCGGCCGTGGCGTCGCGGGCGTTGCGCATCTTGGTCGGCGGGTAGTCCATCGACCCCGAACAGTCGACCATGATCGCCACGGCCGCGTCCGGACCCTGCCCGGCCGAGTACAGATGGGGCGCCGCGACCGGGCTCCCGATGGTGCCGCCGCCGGTCGAGGTCACCGTGACGATCGCGTTGACCTCACGCCCGCCCTCCGGCAGGTACTCGTTCTGGTACACGTCGACCGAGAACTGTGGCACGTTCGACTTCGAGAAATTGGCCATGCTCGCTCTGATCCCCCTCAAGTACCCCACCTGAATGGGGCGATGACTATATGCGGACCGGTCCCCACCGGTCCGAGGCCGTCCCCGTTTATGCGGCCTCAGCCGATTACTGCCCCTTGCGGCGGGGCCGGGAACGGCACGACGGCCACTGTTACGTTGTCGTGGCCCCCGCCGTCCAGCGCGTGGCCGACCAACACCTGGGCGCTGTGCAGCGGACGGACCGCCGCGTCGGCGGGGACGATCTCCGCCATCTCCTCGGCGGACTCCGCGTAGTTCCACAGTCCGTCGGTGCACACGATCACCACACCGGGCCGGTCCGGCTTGAACGAGGCGGTGTGCGGCTCCAGTTCGTACGCGTCCGCGCCGAGCCAGCCGGTGATCGCGTGGGCGCGCTCGTCGGCGTAGGCCTCCGCCTCGCTCATCAGGCCCGCGGCGACCATCTGGGCCGCCCACGAGTCGTCCTCGGTGAGCCGGGCCGGCGGTGAACTGCGGTCCACCGGGATCCAGTAGGCGCGGCTGTCGCCGACCCAGCCGACGACGAGGAGGGTCGGGGTGACGATGGACGAGACCAGCGTGCAGGCCGGCGCGTTCTGGTGCGGGGCGTGCTCGCGGGCCGTAGCGGGCTCCTGGGCAAGGGAGTTGACCGCGTGCGAGGCCGCGATGATCGCCTCGTGCATCGCCGCCTGCGGATGCGTCCCCTGCGGCAGCGCGGACAGCAGCGCCTCTCCCGCCTCCCGCGAGGCGGCCAGCGAGGCCGCGTCGGGCCGCGTCGCCGACGACACCCCGTCACACACCACCGCGACCAGCGCGGGCGCCCCGTCCGGCAGCAGGCACTGTCCTACGGCGAAGGCGTCCTCGTTGCGGTGGTGGCGCAGCCCGCGGTCGCTGACCGCCGCGAGCGGGCCCAACTCCTGTTCCATGTGGTCGCGTTCGCGGGGCTGGGCGTGCCCGCAGTTCTCGCAGTAGCCGTCCGGGTCCACCCGGCCCGAGCGGCACGCCACGCACACCTTGACGCCCTCGCCCGCGGTCGGCGGATCGGCGGCGACCCGCGGGTCCGGCGCCTGCAGGGGGTACTCGTCGGGCTCCGGCGGCCGGTCGAACCGTACGCCCGACGCGGCCGGTGAACCGGCGGGCGGCGGTGGGGCGTTGGAGGGCAGGGGGGTGCCGCCCGAGTCGGTGCCGGGCAGGTCGGTGGGCAGATGGACCGCCGGCGGGGTCCCGGCGCCCTCCGGCTGGGGTACCACGGGCCAGTCCACGTCCGCGGCCTCCTCGGGGGGGAGCGGCACCGCGCCGTTCATGGTGAGCGTCGGGTGGTCGTCCGGCGGCGCGGGCACGGCGGACAGGTCGTATCCGCACGCGCCGCAGAAGCGGTCACCGGACTCCAGGGGCTCTTCGCAGCTCGGGCAGGCGGAGAGCTGGGGCATCTGCGACATCAACTACACCCACGTCCGGGGGCGGTAACGGTTGGCTCGTTCCACCAGGTCGATCCTCTCCTCGCCGTCCCGTGCCAGCCGGGCCAGCGTGCGGTACGAACGCTCCAGGCCGAAGCGGAGTCCCCGCTCGTCCAGTTCGCTGCCGAGCAGCTCCCGCCGCGTGAGCGGTACGGAACCCTGGCCTCCGGAGAGTATCCAGTCGAGGGCGCGGCCGAGGACCTCGGCCGACAACCGCTCGCGCCGGACGGCGTCCAGACCGTATCCCTCCAGCGCTTCCACCTGTCCGGCGGCCGCGGTCAGATCGTCCAGGAACGGCGTGTCGTCCGCCGTCGCGGCCCGCTCCCGAAGCCGCGCCCGTACGGCGGCCACCCGCGCGGCCGTGTAGTGGATCGACGCCTCGGGCACCGACTCCAGCGTCCGTACGGCGCCGGGCCGGTCGCCGGTCGCGAACTGGACGCGGGCCAGGCCGAAGGCCGCGCTCACATAGCTCGGGTCGGTCGACCACACCAGGCGGTAGTACTCGGCCGCGTTGTCCAGCTGCCCCAGCACCTCGGCGCACAGGCCCAGCGCCAGCTTCGGCGCGGGCTCGCCCGGGAAGGCGTCGTAGATCGCGTCGAAGGACAGCGCGGCGGCCTCGTAGTCGAGGGTCGCCAGCGCGGCCACGCCCGTGTACCAGACCACCCGCCAGTCGTCGGGCCGCTCGTCCTCCAGCTTCGCCAGGGCGTCCAGCGCCGTGTACGAGTCGCCGTTCTCCAGCCAGGCCCTGATCTGCCGCAGCCGGGTCTCCACGGACGGCGACGGCGCCGAGGCGAGCGCCCCGAGCAGTTCGGTCGCCGCGGTCGCCATCAGGCCCGCCAGGAAGCCCGCGTTGGGGTCGCTCGCGTCGACGTGCGGGACGGGCAGCGCGAGGGCCACGGCGGGGGAGTCGACCTGCTTGACGATGCTCCGCGGCGCGCTGCCGTTGAGCGCGGTCAACACCGGGCCGCCGGCGGGTCGTTCGGCAAGTGCCGTGCCGGAGCGGGCACTTGAGGCCCGCTTCGACGGCTGCGTCGCTCTCGCCCCCAGCAGGGACACGTCCCCGTCCAGCTTCGGGAACAACTCCGTGTCCGTGACCTTCAGTTCGGGGCCGAACAGGGTCGACAGCGACGGGCGGGCGCGCCCGGTCTGCAGGGAGACGACCTCGCGCAGGACGCCCGTCAGCTGCTCGGCCATCTCCTGCGCGGAGGCGAAGCGGCGGGCCGGGTCGGGGTCGGTGGCGCGGACCAGGAGCCGGTAGAACGACTCGTAGCGGCGGAAGACCTCGATGTTGTCCGGGTCGGGCAGGGAGTCCACGAAGACGTTCGTGTAGCCCTGGAAGTCGAAGGTCATCACCGCGAGCGTGCGGGCCACCGTGTACAGGTCGCTCGCCACCGACGGGCCGACCTCCGCGACCTCCGGCGCCTGATAGCCCACCGTGCCGTAGATGGCCGACTCGTCGTCGTCCATCCTGCGCACCGCGCCCATGTCGATCAGCTTGAGCTGGTCCTCGGTCTGGATCGCGTTGTCGACCTTGAAGTCGCAGTACAGCAGGTTGCGGCTGTGCAGGTGGCCGAGCGCCTCCAGGGCCTCGATGCCGTACGCGCACGCCTGCTCCACCGGCAGCGGATCGCGCTTCCCGTCCGGCGTACGGCGGTCGTTGGCGATCTCCTTGAGGGACTTGCCGCCGACGTACTCCATGACGATGTAGCCGTCCAGCGAACCCGTCCGCTGGTCCAGGTGCTCCACGAAGTTGTAGATCCGCACGATGTTGGCGTGCTCGATCTCGGCGAGGAAGCGCCGCTCGGAGATCGCGGCCTCCATCGCGTCCTGGTCGCCGGTGTCGAGGAGGCCCTTGAGGACCACCCAGCGGTCGGAGACCGCGCGGTCGACGGCGAGATAGACCCAGCCGAGACCGCCGTGCGCGAGACAGCCCACGGTCTCGTACTGGCCGTGCACGATGTCGCCGGCTTCCAGCTTGGGCGTGAACGAGTACGGGTTGCCGCACTTGGTGCAGAACCCCTCCGTGCGCCCCGGGCTGTCGCCGCGCGCGCGACCCACCGGAGCCCCGCAGTCCGAGCGCGAGCAGAACCGCTTCCGCTCGGGCACCTCCGGGTTCTCCAGGACCATCTCGCGCGGGTCGGGCCGCGGCACCCCCGGCACCTGCACCAGGCCGACGCCGAGCCGGCCGCGGCTGGAGGTCCCGGACGACGAGCCGGAGCTGCGCACCGACACCGAACGGCCGGTGGAGCGCCCCGACTCCGAGCGCGAGAGCCGCCCCGACACCGAGCGCCGCGACTTCGACGACTGCGACGACGTACGCGAACTGCGGCTGCTGGTACGGGAACTGCCGCTCCCCGAACCCCGCGAGCCCTTGCCGCTGGTCATCCCGGTGGGCGGTGAGCTGATCGCGCCCTTCGCCGACACCACCGGCGCCAGACCGCAGGTGTCGCAGTACAGCTCGCCGCCGCCGACGTCCTCGTACGACCCCTCGCAGCCTGGCCGTTGACACTTCTGCTGTGTCTCGCTCATGACCGACCCCGCTTCTTCCTCGTCACTCACGCGCCCGGCCCCCTCTGGTCCTCGGGACCGCCCTGCGGCTGTGGCCGCGGAGCGTTGAACTGCTCGGCGGCCGCGTGCTGGTAGCGCAG
Organism: Streptomyces sp. NRRL F-525; assembly: GCF_000716605.1. Classification (GTDB taxonomy): domain Bacteria; phylum Actinomycetota; class Actinomycetes; order Streptomycetales; family Streptomycetaceae; genus Streptomyces. The sequence continues at coordinate 85,244 of NZ_JNXE01000029.1, forward strand.
CACCGCCTGTTCGGCGACGCGCAGGTCGCAGGGCGCGCTCCACAGCATGCGGCGGGCCGCGTCGTACCGCTCGATCAGCAGCGGGTCCTCCGCGAGGCCGTGCCGGGCGACCTTCGCCTTGTACGCGTCGAGGCGGCCGCGCAGCTCCGCGCGGACCGCCAGCGGCTGGGTGACCGCGGTCAACGACTCGCGGGCGCGCAGCAGTTCGTCCTCCGCCTTCTGCTCCAGGGACTCCAGGAGCGGGGACAGGCGGTGCCACTGGGCGTGTCTGCGGTACTCGGCGGCCGTCGACAGCTGCTCCTGGAGCACGGTCGGCGGTCCGCCGACGACCGGCACCTCCGTGGCCGCGATCTTCGCGAGGACCTCACCGCGCGCGGTGCGCGCCTCGGCGAGGGTGCGGTCCGCGCGGGAGAGCACGTCCCGCAGCTTCACCAGCCGCGCCTCCGCGTCCTGCCGGACGGTGAGCACGGCGTCGATCTCCCGGCGCACGTCCTCCAGGGCGCGCGCCTCCCGGTCGTAGACCGTGGTGTCCGGGCGGCCGCCGCCGGGGGCCGAACTCCCTTGCGCCCGCACCCAGAAGGCCAGCGGGTCGGAGATGACCCGCTCGCGCAGCTCGGTCAGGGTGCTGGTGATGCGCTCCAGGTCGTCGCCCGCGGGGTGTTCGCCCGGGCGGACGCCGACGGAGTGGGCGAGCTGGCGGGTGCGCTGCAACTCCGCGGCCAGTAAATCGATCCGGGCGGGCAGCGCGGACCACACCGCGTCCGAGGTGACGACCATGTCCAGCGAGTTCGCGTACAGGTCGTTCATCTCGTCGACGAGCCCGCTCAGCGAGAACTGGTGGCTCAGCTTGCTCGAACCCCCGGTCAGCGTCGGCATGTTGGCCGTCGCCGTGGTCGAACCGGCGACCGTGACGGACTCGCCGCGCAGCAGCTCGGTCAGCTCGACCAGGTCCTCACGGCTGGACCAGCGGCGCCGCGAGCGGATGCTCTGGGCGGCGTGGAACGCGTCCGTGTAGGCGTCGAAGTACGCCCACAGCAGCGTGATCGACGCGTCGGTGGACGCCCAGCGCTCCTTGGTCGTGCCGGTCAGCTCGGCGCCTTCGAGGAGTCTGCGGCCCGCGTGGTCCTGCAGGGCGAGGAGCGAGGTCTCGATGGCCTCGTGCTCCGCGCCGAGCCGCGCCAGCGCACGGTCCACCTCGTCCCGGTCCATTACCGGCCCGGGGGGTCCCGTGACGCCCATCGATCACCTCTCGCTGCTTTGTGTTCCGTGGAAAGTCCGTTGTGCCGCTCGGTAGTTGATGGTCCGTCACGTGTAGTGCGGGGTCGGCGGGTCGGCCGACTCCGAGTCCTTACCCAGGGTGGGCAGCAGCCATTTCGTGTACGACGCCCGCCAGCCGTCGGGGCTGGTGCGGTAGCTCTCCAGTATTCGGTTGACCCGGCGTACCAGATCGGTGGCGTCCTTGTTCATCGCCACGCCGTAGTACTCGGTGGTGAAGGTGGTGCCCTTCAGCTCCACCGTCGGGTCCTGCGCGGCCTGGCTCGCGGCGAGCGCTCCGTCGGTCACCACCGCGTCCGCCTGGCCGAGTTGGAGCTCCACCAGGCAGTCCAGCTGGTTGGCGACGGGGGGCAGGATCTTCACGCTGGCGGGCAGCTTGCCGCTCGCCTTGTCATCCGTCAGCCGGTCGTTCGCCGTGGAACCCGACGCGGAGCAGACGCGCTTGCCGGCCAGGGACTTGTCGTAGCCGGTGATCGTCGACGCCTTCGGGGCGAGGACCTGCTGGCCGGTGAGGAAGTACGGGGCGGAGAAGGCGACTTGGCCGGCCCGGTCGCAGGTGATCGTCATCGTGCGGACCACCATGTCGACCTGCTTGTCCTGGACCGCCGGGATGCGCTGGTTGGTCGGGATGGCCAGGAACTGGACGCTGTTGGCGGTGTACGAGTCGCCGAAGATGTTCTTCGCGATCGCGGTGACCAGGTCGATGTCGAAGCCCTCCAGGTCACCGGAGGAGCTGTTGGGGTTGCGGTAGCCCCAGCGGTAGCTGTTCTGGTCGATGCCCACCTTCAGCACACCGCGCGCCTTGATGGCGTCGATCGTGGCGCCGTCGGCGTCCGACGGGGACGGGCTCTGGTTCTGGACGGTCGCCTCGTCGCACTCGGGCGCCCTGGCCTGGGTGCCCTGGACCGTCCGCTGACCGCCGAGGGCCGCGCCGCCCTCGCCGCGCGACTGCGTGAGCGGCAGCAGCAGCACGAAGGCGACCGCGAGGACGCAGACGACCGCCATCGCGCCCACCCCGCCCCAGCCCCGCAGGCCGGCCCGCACCCGCCGCACCGCGTTCAGCCGGCGAAGGAAGTCACTCCGTGCGCGCATCGTCACGCCCCCTTTCACCGGTACTCCGACAGCCTGCGCCCGATGCCCAGGACGGCCCCGGCCGCACCCAGCACCGCGAGCACCGCGGCTCCGAGGGTGAGGCCGGTCATCGCGTCCAGGCCGTCGCTCGCGGACTTCCTGAACTCCTTCGTCTCGTGCAGCAGCGCCGTGTTCAGCGAGGCGTCCACGGCGTTGAAGCACTCGCCCGTCGCGCCGCTCTTGCCGATGACACCGTCACGGGCCTGTTGGTAGAGGCCCTTCTCGTTGTCGTCGCTGACCTTCGCGTGGCGGGAGATCCACACCTTCATCGAACTGTTGGCGACCGCGACCGGCTTGCGGCCCGCGGAGTCGTCGGCCAGCGAGTCGGCCAGCTTCAGGCCCTTGCCGAGCTTCGCGATCTCCTGGTCGTACTCGTAGTCGTAGGCGTCCACGACCGTCTTGTCCGCCAGCGTCTTCGTCTCCGCGCCACGGCTGACCAGCGTCAGGTTCTCGTCGCTGCGCGCCTTCAGGGAGGCGATCCGCGCGTCGTGCAGCACGTTGAGCGACTTCACCCCGTGGTCGTACGAGGCGTCGAGCCCCGCGCGCGCGAAGGTGTGGCCGACGACCACCCACAGCAGGACGACCGCGGTGGTGGCCGAGGCGGCGACCAGGCCGTGGTTCAACACCCGGTTCGTACGCTGGTAGTTGCGCCGCTGGGCCCAGGCGAGCCCGCCGAGCGCGAGGAGCCCGAGGGCGATCGCGAACCAGGGATACGGCTTCGCGTCCCCGTAGTCGTCGCTCAGCCGCTGGTTCTCCGTCTTGTACAGCGTCTCGGCCTTGGGGAGCATCTTGTTCTGCATGGTGTCGTTCGCCGCGCGCAGATAGGCGCCGCCCACCGGGAAGCCCTGCCGGTTGTTGGCGCGGGCCGACTCGACCAACCCCTTGTACTCCGGGAGCAGTTCGTTGAGCTGCTTGATCGTCGTCGCGGACGACGAGCCCGGGTCGGTGTTGGCGGCGGCCGTCACGAGCTTCGCGGCGGCCGTCTTGATGTCCGCCTCGTACTGGTCGCGGGTCGCCTGCGTCTCCTGGAGCCCCGCCAGATAACCGCTCGCCGCCATCGTGTTGGCGTCGGCGAGCGAGCGGTAGATGTCCGCCGCGTCCGAGCTGAGCGGCTGGCTGTGGTGGAGCACGTCGCCGGCCGCCGTCGCCCGGCTGTCGGTCTGCCAGGCGGTGACCGCGCCGAACGCGATCACCAGCACGGCCAGCAGCGCGCCGATGGCCCGCAGCCGGCCCGGCTCGGTGGTCGCGGCCGCGCGCAACTGGTCCACGCCCTCGGCGATCGCCGTACGGCGCGCGGGCGCCGCGTCCGGCGTACGCCGGGGCGCGGGCGCCCCCGGCCGGCCCGGCTGCGGCGGCAGCACCGGCATCGTGGGCACCGCGGTGCCCGGTGGCGCCGTACTGCTCTTCTGCGGTTGTGTCACTGCTGACCTCCCCCAGGGTCATCCCGTCGCGGCAAGTATCGCCGCAGGGACTGACATTCCGCACCGGCCTTCACTGGATCTTGATCGGATCGCAGCGCGGTCACCGGATTTCCGGCACCACACAACGCCCCGCACCGCCCCCCTGTCCATGAATACGCCGTGGGAATCTGTTCGGTTCCCGGGTGTCAGTGCTCGTAATAGGCCCTGGCCCGCACATGTGCCCCGGCCGCGGCGCCCACATGGTCCAGACCGAGCAGCACGGAACCGAGGACCGGCCGCGCGGTGACGACCGTAGCCACCGCCTTGGGTGCCTTCGCTGCCAGCAACTCCCTTATCCGGTCGTCCAGTTGGGGATGCCGGGCGGCGAGGACGCTGCCGCCGAGCAGCACCGGCGCCTCCTCGTCGAGCAGGTCGAGGCGGGTCAGCGCGACCGTCGCCATGGCCACGACCTCCTCCGCCATCCGGTCCACGATCGACCGGGCCACCGGGTCGCCGTCCACCGCCGTCGCGAACAGCACCGGCGTCAACTCGTGCCGGCGGCGGTGTTCGACGTGTTCGAGATGCAGGGCCTCGATCAGGTCGTACATCGAGTCCAGGCCGAAGTACGCCGGGAGCGTACGCGCCAGGGCCGTAGGACCGCCGCGCCCGTCCTCCGCGCGGGCCGCGTGCCACAGGGCCTCCTCCGCCAGGCCCCAACCGCCGCCCCAGTCACCGGAGATACGGCCCAGCGCCGGGAAGCGGGCGGTGCGGCCGTCGGGCCGCATGCCGACGCAGTTGATGCCCGCCCCGCACACCACGGCGACTCCGCGCGGCTCCGGGATGCCCGCCCGCAGCACCGCGAACGTATCGTTGCGCACCTCCACACTCGTGCCCCACCCGCGCGCGTGCAGCGCGGCGGCCAACTGCTCCTCCTCCACGGGGAAGTCGGCGTTGGCGAGACAGGCCGACACATGGTCGACCGAGCTCACCCCCGCCTCCGCGAAGGCGCGGGCGACGGCTTCGGCGACGTTGTCGACGGCCGTCCCGATGCCCACGACCGGCGGCCGGAACCCGCCGCCGCGGGCCGTGGCGAGGATCTCCCCGTCGGCCGCCACGACCGCGACGTCGGTCTTGCTGTTGCCCGCGTCGACGGCGAGGACACTTGCGGTCAGGCCCACGCGAGGTGCTCCCGGTTGTGCGCGATCAGCTGGTCGGTCAGGGCTTCGGCGTACTCGTACTGGCCGATCAGGGGATGCGAGAGCAGCGCCCGGAACACCCGGTCCCGGCCCCCGCGCAACGCGGCCTCCAGAGCGAGGTCCTCGTACGCGGTCACGTTGGCCATCAGCCCCGCGTACAGGGGGTCGACTTCCGCTACGGCAAGGGGAGTCGGGCCCTTCGCGCCGACGGCCGCCTGTACCTCGATCACCGCGTCGTCCGGCAGGAACGGCAGCGTCCCCTTGTTGTACGTGTTCACCACTTGGTACGGGCTCCCGCCCCCGCCGAGCAGCGAGGCGGCGAGGTCGACGGCGGCCTCGGAGTAGTAGGCGCCGCCGCGCTTGGCGAGCAGCGCGGGCTTCTCGTCGAGGGCCGGGTCGGCGTACATCTTCAGCAACTCGCGTTCCATCTCGGCCACTTGGGAGGCCCGGGACGGCTTCGTCCGCAGTTCCCGTACGACCTCGTCGTGCGCGTAGAAGTAGCGCAGGTAGTACGACGGGACGACGCCGAGCCGGTCGAGGAGGACCCGGGGCAGGCTCAGGTCGGCGGCGATGTCGTCGCCGTGTTCGCCGAGCAGCTTGGGCAGCACGTTCTCGCCCTCGGGACCGCCGAGCCGCACACCGGTTTCCCAGGTGAGGTGGTTGAGGCCCACATGGTCGAGGTGCACATCGGTCGGGGTGACCCCGAGGAGTCCGGCGAACTTCCGCTGGAATCCGATCGCCACGTTGCACAGGCCGACTGCCTTGTGCCCGGCCTGGAGCAGGGCGCGGGTGACGATCCCGACCGGGTTGGTGAAGTCGATGATCCAGGCGTTCGGGTTCGTACGACGGACCCGTTCCGCGATGTCGAGAACGACCGGTACGGTCCGCAACGCCTTGGCGAGGCCGCCCGCGCCGGTCGTTTCCTGGCCGACGCAGCCGCACTCCAGCGGCCAGGTCTCGTCCTGCTCGCGGGCCGCCTGCCCGCCGACGCGGAGTTGCAGCAGCACGGCGTCGGCACCCTCGACACCGGCGTCCAGGTCGTCCGTCGTGACGATCCGGCCGGGGTGCCCCTGCTTGGCGAAGATACGGCGGGCCAACCCGCCCACCAGTTCAAGGCGTTCGGGCGCCGGGTCGACGAGGACGAGTTCCTCGACGGGCAGGGTGTCCCTCAACCGGGCGAAGCCGTCGATGAGTTCGGGTGTGTAGGTCGAGCCTCCGCCGACCACGGTGAGTTTCATGTGGGGTTAACCCTTCACTCCGGTGAGCGTGACGCCCTCGACGAACGCCTTCTGCGCGAAGAAGAACACGAGGATCACGGGGGCCATGACCAGCACGGTCGCGGCCATGGTGAGATTCCAGTCGGTGTGGTGCGCGCCCTTGAACGACTCCAGGCCGTAACTCAGCGTCCAGGCACCGGGGTTCTCGGACGCGTAGATCTGCGGCCCGAAGTAGTCGTTCCAGGCGTAGAAGAACTGGAAGAGCGCCACGGCGGCGATACCCGGTTTGGCCATCGGCAGCACGACCCGCACGAGCGTCTTGAACTCGCCGCAGCCGTCGACCCTCGCCGCGTCCAGGTACTCGTTCGGGATGGTCATCAGGAACTGCCGTAGGAGAAAGATCGAGAAGGCGTCTCCGAACGCCATCGGGATGATCAGCGGCCACAGCGTGCCCGAGAGGTCCAACTGCTTGGCCCAGAACAGGTACATGGGGATGATCACGACCTGCGGCGGCAGCATCATCATCGAGATGACGAGCATCAGCGACAGATTCCGGCCCCGGAAGCGGAACTTGGCGAGCGCGTACGCCACCGGGATCGACGACACGACGGTCAGGACGGTGCCGAGACCGGCGTAGATCAGGGTGTTCTTCCACCAGGTGAGGAAGCCCGGAGTGTCGAACACCTTGCGGTAGTTGCCCCACTCCCAGGTGTGCGGGATGAGGTCACGGCTCAGGGCCTGGCTGTCGCTCATCAGCGAGGTCAGGAACACGAAGACGAACGGGAGCGTGAAGAAGAGCGCGGCGGCGACGCCGAGCGAGTGGACGGCGATCCACTCCATGAGCGCCTTGCGGCGGGCGGTGCGCTCGGCGGGGGTCACCGGCGCCCGCAACTCCACGGGCTTGTCGAGTACTTGGGCCATGGTCAGTCACCTGCCAGGTTGAGGCCGCCCCGGCGCCGCATCAGGAACGCGGTGAACACCATCGACAGGGCGAACAGGACGAGTGCCACCACGCAGGCCGAGCCGTAGTCGAAGCGCTGGAAGCCGAGGTTGTAGACGAGCTGGGGAAGGGTGAGCGTGGACTTCTCCGGGTAGCCGGGCTCGAACTGCGTGCCGGCGCCCTGGATGACGCCGGACGCGACCTTCCCGGCGATGAGGGGCTGTGTGTAGTACTGCATGGTCTGGATCACGCCGGTGACGACCGCGAACATCACGATCGGCGAGATGTTCGGCAGCGTGACGAACCGGAACCGCTGCCAGGCCGACGCCCCGTCCAACTCCGCTGCCTCGTACTGCTCTTGGGGTACGTCGAGCAGCGCGGCCATGAAGATGACCATCAGGTCGCCGATGCCCCAGAGGGCGAGCAGGGTGAGCGCCGGCTTGGACCAGGTCGGGTCGTTGAACCAGCCCGGGGCCGGGATGCCGACCTTCTCCAGGATCGAATTGACCGGCCCGGTACCGGGGTTGAGCAGGAACGCGAACGCCATCGTCGCCGCGACCGGCGGGGCGAGATACGGCAGATAGAAGAGCGTCCGGAAGACGCCCGTCGCCGTCTTGATCTTGGTGATCAACAGGCCGACGCCGAGCCCGAACACGACCCGCAGCGAGACCATCACCACGACCAGCCACAGGGTGTTGCGCATCGCGGGCCAGAAGTACGGATAGTTCTTGAAGACGTACGTCCAGTTCTTCGTCCCCACCCACGTCGGCGGCTTGAAGCCGTCGTAGTGCATGAACGAGAAATAGACCGTCGAGATCAGCGGATACGCGAAGAAGACCGCGAAGCCGATCAGCCAGGGCGACATGAAGGCGAGTGTCCGAAGCGCCGACTTGCGGCGCTTCGACGCCAGAGTGACTGTGCTCATTCTGCGGCTACTTCGCCTGCGCGATGTCGGTGTCGATCTGCTTGGCCGTGCTCTTCAGAGCCGAGTCGAGGTCGGTGACCTTGCCGCTCTCGTAGTCGTAGCCGAGGTTCTGGATCGTCGTCAGGTACACACCGCCGTTGATGGAGGCGGGACTTGTGGTCGAGTACTGGTTCGACGCGATGTCCAGGAACGTCTTGAAGCGCGGGTCGTACTTCAGCTTCGGGGACTTGAGGGCGGCGAGGGTCGAGGGCACGTTGTGGATGCCGTTGGAGAAGTTCACCACCGCGTCCGTGTCCGTGGTGATGTACTTGACGAACTCCCAGGCGGCGTTCTGCTTCTTGCTGTTGGCGGCGATTCCGGTGATCGTGCCGGTGATGTAGCCCTTGCCGTACTGGGCGACCTGGTCGTCCGGGACGGGCAGCGGGGCAACTCCGATGTCCAGCTTGGGATTTGCCGCCGTGGCCATCCCGAGCCGCCACTCGCCGTCGAGCTGCATCGCGACCTGGCCGGTGTGGAAGGGGTGCTTGTCGCCCCACTCGTCACCGAGCGTGGAGCGGTAGCTCTCCAGCTTCTTGAATCCGCCGAGTTCGTCGACGAGCTTCTTCTGCAGCGTGAAACCGGCCTTGAACGCGGGGTCCGTGGCGAGCGCCGACTTGCCGCTCTTGTCGAAGTACGTCGGCGAGAACTGCGCGAAGATGTGCTCGGTCGTGGTCTCCCAGCCGTGGTAGTCGGGCATGAACCCGAGCTGCGAGTACGAGTCGCCCTTGCTGATGGTCAACTTCTTGGCGTCGGCCTCGAATTCGGACCATGTCTTGGGCGGGCTGGTGATGCCGGCCTTCTTGAATTCCGTCTTGTTGTAGTAGAGCCCGTACGCGTCGCCCAACAGGGGGGCGGTGCAACGGTTTCCGTCGAACTGGGTGTACTCGTTCATGGCCTTGGGGAACGTGGTCTCCGGGTCGATGTTCGCCTTCTTGAAGAAGGGATTGAGATCGACGAGAGCGCCCGACGAACAGAACTTGCCGACGTTGTTCGTGGTGAACGACGAGATCACGTCAGGGGACTTGCCGCCGCCAGTGCGCAGCGCCTGGTTGATCTTGTCGTCGGTCATGTTGCCGACCACATTCACATGGATGTTGGGGTGCGCCTTCTCGAACCCGGCGACCAGTGACTTCACGGCGCTCAGCTCGGAGGCGGCGCTCCAGGCGTGCCAGAAGTTGATGGTCACGTCCTTCGAGGCGTCGTCGGAGGCACCGGACGAGGACTGCCCCGTACAGGCGGTCGCGAGAAGGGCGAAGGAGGCGGAGGCGGCGACTGCGATGACCGCTTTCCGGGATATTCCGGGCATGGCGAGGTCTCCCAAGGGCAGGGCGGGGCGAGGTGGTTGGGGAAGCCGGGTGGTTCGAGGTGGGCCGAAGTCGGTCTGGGGGAACCGGAGTCGGCCGTGCGGGAAGTCGGGTCAGCGCGAGGTGTCGAAGACCTCGTCGCGGGTGGTTGCCAGCGCGCTCTCCAACGCGCCGCGCAGCACGGGGTGTTCATGGACGTCGCCGACGACGAGCCGGGGCCGCGACGCCGCCAGCTCCTCCAACTCGGCCTGGACGAGGGCGCGGAGAGGTTCGCCGCCCGCGGTCAGCGATCCACCGCTGAGGACGACGAGTTCGGGGTCGAGTACGGAGACGAGCGAGGCGAGACCGGTCGCGAGGTGGGTCGCGTAGATCTCCAGGAGCCGCCGCTGGGGACCGCTGGTGTGGTCGGCGGCGGTGGCGACGAGGGCGGCGGCGACCTCGGCGTAGGGACCCGTCGGGATCTCGGTGATGCCGAGTTCGCGGGCGAGTTGGGGCAGGGCCTGCGAGCCCGCCAGGGCCTGGTAACCACCGCTGTTGGCCTTGGTCACCTGGCGGACCAGGGGTGCGCCCGGCACCGGCAGGAAGCCGACCTCGCCCGCGCCGCCGGTCCAGCCGCGGTGCAGCCGGCCGCCGAGGACCAGGGCGGCGCCGAGGCCGCCCTCGTTCCACAGCAGCACGAAGTCGCCGTGTCCGCGGGCCGCGCCGAGCCGCTGCTCGGCTATGGCGACGAGGTTCACGTCGTTCTCGTACTCCACCGGCATCGGCAGCGCGGCGGCGAGTTCGTCGAGGAGGGCGGGGGAGTGCCAGCCCGGCAGGTGGGAGGCGTAGCGCAGCCGTCCGGTGTTGGGGTCGAAGGCGCCCGGGGTGCCGATGACGAGCCGGTGGACGTCGTCCCGGGCGAGCCCGGCGGCCTTCACGGCCCCGTCGAGGGTGTCGGTGACCTGCCGCACGACGGGCTGGGCGGGCCGCCGGCCCGGGGTGGCGAGCTCGAACTCCCCCACCGTGCGGCCGGTGACGTCGGCGACGGCGGCGCGGATGCGCTCCGGCGTGACGTCGAGCCCGGCGGCGTACGCGGCACTCGGATTGACCACGTACAGCTGGGCGTTGGGCCCCGGCCGCCCCTCGCTCGTCCCGGTGGCGAGCACGAGCCCCGCCGCCTCCAGCCGGGCCAGCAGCTGGGAGGCGGTCGGCTTGGAGAGGCCGGTGAGCTTGCCGATCCGGGTGCGGGAGAGCGGGCCGTGCTCCAGCAGGAGGTCCAGGGCGGCGCGGTCGTTCATGGCGCGCAGGACGCGGGGAGTGCCCGGGGTACCGGAGGTTCCTGCCATGTCGTACGCCACCTGCCTTCGAACTCTCGAACTTCCGAACCGCACAGCCTGTCACGTGATCACTGTTAGGAAAGTTTCCTATTGGGTGGGAGGAACGTAAGCCCGAGGCGAAGGGGGCGTCAATAGAGACCGCCCCCGAGGCAACAGACTCGTTACCTGCGGGGGCGGTACCGGCGAAGACGTAGCTGTCTTGACGGTGGTGTAGGTGCTCGAACTCTTTGCCCGGAACTGCAACTTGGCGGGCTGGGACACGCTGATCTTGTCGTCCGAGCCGTCGAGGTCGGCGCGAGGGTGGCCTCGATGTCGTTGTCCATGCCGGCGAGCCGGCCGCGGTAGAGCATGATCCCCGCGAACGTCGACCTGCCGTCCGCGACCACGTCCGCCGGCCGCGTCGGCGTGTACGTCACGGGCACTTTCACCGCCGCGGTCGTCCCTGCGACGATCGCCTTCCCCTTGTTGACCGTCACCCCGCTGAAGACGAGTTCCGGCGCGGCGGCCTGCGCGAGCGGCGCCGATGGCGAGTTTTCTCATGCTTGGGCGTGGTGAGTCTGCGATGAAAATGAGCCGAGCCTGTGAAGGTGGTCGCATCACGGGTTCGTCACGATGGGTAAAGCCGCAGGTGGGGGCGGGTGGCGGAGATTCCCCCGATCTGCCGGAATTGCGAGGCCTGTTGGGCGCTTTTCGGCCTCTGCGACTCCGCCCCCGAGGCCGATTCGTGATGCGGACCGGCCTGTCCTGCCAGCCGCCTCACAGATTCCTGACTTTTGATCAACCCCGTTTGCGAGAGGCAGGGAACGGTGAGCGGGGTGCGGGCGTGAAGGTGTGGGCGGGGTGCTGGCGGGAGGCGGCGTGCGCGGTCGCCGTACCCGTGGTGATCAGGGCCGGCTTCGAACTCTGGGACCGGGGCGGCGTCGCCTGGAGCACGGCGGGCGAACTGGCGGCGACATGGGCCGCCGCCAGCGTCGTATGGGCGGTAGTGGCATGGCTGTCGCTACGACACCGGGCGCGCGGGTCGGGCATCACCCTCACCCCGGACGCCCTCGCCGCCCGCCAGGCCCGCCAACTCCGCGTGCTACGGCCCTCGGTGGGCTGGTCGGACCGGATGCGCACGGAGTTGAAGGCGTCGGACCGCGCGTCCGTCACGGCGGAGAAGGGGCGCGAGGAGATCTGGTTCCACTGGCGGCCGGGGTGGCGTAGGCGCACGGTCTGGGGGTCGATGGCGTTCGACGAGGTGTCGGGGACGGTCGTGCTCGACCTGCGCGACGAGGAGATGGCCGGGGGGCTGCGGAAGGGGGCGTCATTCGTGGCGATGTGCCAAGTGGCGGGAGTTCTGGGGCTGGTGGGCGTGGAGGGGGAGGCGCTCACGGCGTAGATGCGGAGGGGGAGGAGCTCGCGCCGCGCATACCGTCGATCGCGATGTCCAGCAGCCGGGCCGCCTGGGTGCCGTCGTCCTGGCCCTCTGTCGCGAGTGAGATGGCGCTGACGAGCGTGAGCATGTCCTCGGTGCGGATGTGGGGACGTACCGCACCCGACTGCTGGGCGTCGCGCAGGAGTTGACCGGCAGCGGTGGTGATCGTCGCCACGCAGTCGTCGTCCTCCTCCAGCAGGCCGGTGTCCCGGCCGTCGTGCAGGAGTGAGGCGACGAGGCCGCGGCTGGCGGCCGCGTAGGCGTTGAAGTCCCGTAGCCAGGAGAAGAGCGCGGTGCCTGGTTCGCTCGCGAGGGCGTGCTCCTCGGCCCTCGCGCAGAGCGCCTCGACGCGGTCGCGGAAGACGGCTCGCAGGAGGGATGCCCGGGAGGGGAAGTGTCGGTGCAGGGTCGCCGACCCCACGCCCGCCCGGCGGGCGATCTCCTCCAGCGAGGCGCCGGCTCCGTGCGTCGCGAACGCCTTCTGGGCGGCGGCGAGGACACGGTCGTAGTTGCGCTGGGCGTCCGCCCGCAGGGGCCGTCGCGCCGCCGTGTCGACCACGTTGACCTCCTGCGCTTGATAAATGGGGTGGCTCTCCGGTTATGGTAGCCGACAGGAAGTGGGGTGCCACCCCACTTTGTGTTCCGGGACGCCCAGGGGAGACCGATCATGCGTGCTGTGCAGTACGACCGTTACGGCCCGCCCGAGGTGCTGCGGGTCGACGAGGTGCCCGTGCCGAGTCCCGGGCCGGGAGAGGTGCTCGTCGAGGTGTATGCCGCGAGCGTGGACGCGGGGGAGATCGCCTTCCGGGCGGGCAGGTTGCGCTGGATGACTCGCGCGGGCTTCCCCCGCCGCGTGGGCGGTGACTTCGCCGGCCGGGTCGTGGAGGCCGGGGCCGGAGTGAGCGCGTGGCGGACCGGGGACGCGGTGTGGGGACTCGTGCCGCACCTCACCTTCGGGTCGATCGCGGAGTACGTCGCCGTACCCGAACGGCGCCTTTCCCGCGCACCGAAGAACCTGAGCCTGCTCGACGCCGCCGCGCTTCCGGTATCGGGGACGACCGCGCTGACCGCGCTGACGGACAAGGCCCAACTCGCGCCGGGCGAGCGGCTCTTGGTCCGGGGTGCGGCCGGGGGCGTGGGCAGCGTCGCCGTACAACTGGGCAAGGCGTTGGGCGCGCATGTCACGGCCCTTGCGGGGGCGCGGAACGTCGACTGGGTCGTGGAACTCGGTGCGGATGTCGCCCTGGACTACCGCACGACCCGGCCGGAAGACCTGGGCCGCTTCGACGTCATCGTCGACGTGGTCGGCACGGACCTGGGCGCCTACCAGGCCCGGCTCGCTCGGCGCGGCCGCCTGATCGCGCTGGCCTTCGACCCGGATCACATCGTCACGTCGATGCTCGGCACGGGGCTGCGGGCCGCGGCACGGCCCCGCCGGGTGAAGCTCTTCAGCAACGACCCGTCGGCCGACCGGATCGCTGAACTTGCCCGGTCCGTCGAGGCGGGGGATGTGCGGCCCGTGACCGACACGGTGTTTCCGCTGGCCGACATCGCGGAGGCGCACCGGAGGCTCGAAAGGGGCGGCGTGCGGGGGAAGTTCGTGATCGAGGTGCGGGGGGCGTAGGGGGATTGCCTGGGGGTGGGGGGTGGGGCGTGGAAGTGTGACAGTTGGTGTGAAAGTGTCACACTTTGGCGGGGAGGGTGTGCTGCGGTGGGGGTCTTGGAGTCGCGTGGGGCGAGGCTGAGGCGGGATGCGCGATCGTCGGGATCGAGCGCCACCCGGAAACGGCTCACCGCCTGCGCGCCGCTGAGCAGGCGATCAACAGCGCCGACCCCTCCGTACGCGACCGTGCCATCGGTGGAGCCGGGGAAATCGTGCAGGCGGCGCGTCGCCAGGTCGCGGATGATCGTGGTGGCTCAAGTGAGCCGGTCGGACGGTGGTGTTGAGTGGGGGTACAGGTCAAGGAGCGGTCCTGGTACGGCGTCCGGTGTGTCTTCCGGCATCGTGAACTCGGTGTCTACGAAGAGCGGTTGACCCTGTGGCGGGCCACCTCGCTCGACGAGGCCGTCACCCGTGGGGAGTTGGAGGCGCACGAGTACTGCGCCGACCTCGACGGCGTCGAGTACGCCGACTTCGCCGAGGCGTACCGGATGTTCGGTGAGCCGGGGGAGGGTGCCGAGGTCTTCTCGCTCATGCGGGAGAGCGGGTTGCCTGCCGGTGAGTATGTGGGGCGGTTCTTCGCTAGGGGGGCGGAGCGGGCGGGGGGTTGAGACGTATCCGCCCCCTACAACTACCGCCCCGTCGGCCGCTGCGAAGCAATAGGCGAAGTAGCCGCCACCTGAGGCGAATCCGAGTTCGAGTACACCGACGGCGCCGCGACCGCTTCCGTCGGGTCCGCCGCATCCTCCACCGGATCAGCCGTAGCCCCGCCCACGATGCGAATGTTCGCCTCGTCGAAGGCCCGCTTGACCCGCCACCGCAGTTCCCGCTCGACGCTCACCGACTTGCCCGGCATGGTCCTCGCGGAGAGCCGGACGACCATCGAGTCGATCAGGACGCTGTCCAGGCCGAGGACCTCGATCGGGCCCCAGAGGAGCTCGTTCCAGGGCTCTTCCTTGCTCATCCGCTCCGTTACCGCGTCCAGGGTGGCCTTTACGCGGTCCAGGTTCTCGGATGCCTTCACCGTCACATCCACGCCCGCCGTCGCCCAGCCCTGGGACAGGTTCCCGATGCGCTTGACCTCGCCGTTGCGGACGTACCAGATCTCGCCGTTGTCGCCGCGGAGCTTCGTCACGCGGAGGCCGACCTCGATGACCTCGCCGGAGGCGACGCCCGCGTCGATCTGGTCGCCGACGCCGTACTGGTCCTCGAGGATCATGAAGACGCCGGAGAGGAAGTCCGTGACGAGGTTGCGGGCGCCGAAACCGATCGCCACGCCCGCCACACCGGCGGAGGCCAGCAGCGGGGCCAGGTTGATCTCGAAGGTCGCCAGGACCATCAGGGCGGCTGTGCCGAGGATCACGAACGACGCCACCGAGCGGAGGACCGAGCCGATCGCCTGGGAGCGCTGGCGGCGGCGTTCCGCGTTGACCAGGAGACCGCCGAGCGCCGTGCCGTCCACCGACTCGACCGTGCGGTTCATCCGGTCTATCAGCTTGGTGATCGCCCGCCGTACCGTCATTCTCAGGACCGCCGCGATCACCACGATCAGCAGGACCCGGAGACCTATCGCCAGCCATGTGGACCAGTTCTGCTCCACCCAGCTCGCGGCGTTGGTCGCGCTCTCCTGGGCGTCCTGGAGCGAGGGTACGGTCACCGACGTCTCCGAGGGGCTCGGGGACGGCGACGGCGTAGCGGCGGCCAGTAGGACGGCGGACAAGGACACGGCAGGTACCTCCAGGTGCTGCGTCCGCCCTCCGGCATGGTCCGACAGGGGCAAGGTCACGAATAGGTCACCAAGAGGGCGGGCCCACCACACTATCGGGGCATCGTGTGTGGATCGTTGCCGTGTTCAGGGGAGAGGCTGTGCTCAGCCGGGAATGAACAGGTGGGACGAACCCACACCCGTCCCGGCCCCGCATCACATGTGGTCGAAAACACTCCCAGCCCGTTACCGGGACATGGTGGCGCTTCCACCAGGCATGAGGGGAGACTGACTACAGATCGTCCCGGCGCGAGCCACGCGCCGCCGACGCACAAGGAGGCATCCGTGCCGCATGTCCTGGTCCTCAACGCGTCGTACGAGCCACTCGGCGTCGTACCGCTCCGCCGCGCGCTCGTCCTCGTCCTGGAGAACAAGGCAGTCTCCCTTGAGGAATCCGGCGCCTTTATGCACAGCGCAACCGTCACAGTCCCCGCACCCAGCGTGGTCCGGCTCAAGCGATTCGTGCGGGTTCCCTATCGGGGGCCCGTTCCTCTCACCCGCCGGGCGCTCTTCGCGCGCGACGGGGGCCGGTGCATGTACTGCGGTGGCGTCGCAACCAGCGTCGACCATGTCATTCCGCGCAGCCGCGGGGGCAAGCACGCCTGGGACAACGTGGTGGCGTCCTGCCGCCGCTGCAACCACACGAAGGCCGACCGGCACCTCTTCGAGATCGGCTGGCGGCTGCGCCACAAACCCGCCCCACCCACCGGCCTGGCCTGGCGCATCATCGGGACAGGTCATAGGGACCCGCGCTGGCTGCCGTACTTGCAGCCGTACGGCGCGGAGGACGCGATGGCCCGGATCGACGGCATCTCCGCCTGACGATCCGGGCTTTTGTGTACGCCCACGTACGGCGGTACGGAGTCGTCCGCCCCGGCAGCCCCCCGTGCTGCCGGGGCGGACCGTCATGCGTAGCGCAGCTCGCCCGGCCGCACCGACCGCCGCAGCAACGGCAGTGACGTCGCCGCCGCCAGCACGCAGGCCGCGTACACGCCGACCGGCACCAGCAGCGCCGCGTACGGCACCGGCACGTCCGTGTGCTCGGAGACGGCGGCGCCGTACCAGGCGCTGATCACCGTGCCGCCGAGGCCCGCCACCGCGATCGCCGGGAGCAGCGGCAGCGCGGTCTCCAGGAGGAGCGCCCGGGCCAGTACGGCGTGCGGCACCCCGGCGGCGGCCTGCGCGGCCAGGCCCCGGCGCCGGACGGCGAGCGACTCGGCGGTGCCCACGGCCAGGGCGGTCAGCACGAGCGCGAAGGCGACGAGGATCGCGGCGGCCGTCAGGTCGATGCCCGTCGTGTAGTACGCCATGCGCGTGCCGAGGTGGCCCCTGCGGCGCATGTCCTCCAGGCCCGCGAGCAGGATCTGCCGTACGCCCGCGAAGCCCGACCCCACGACCGTCACCAGCAGCAGTGCCGCGTGGGTCCGGGCCGTCGACCAGGGGTCCTCGCGCATCCGTTCCGCCGCGATCAGCAGCGCGGGGCGGGAGGTGCCGGCCGCGAAGCCCTCACCCAGTTGGCGGGACGAGGCCCCGGACAACCAGATCGCGATCAGGCTGATCAGTACGGCCAGGACGAGCACCATCACCGGGACCAGGTCGAAGGCGACGGGGCTGCCGAACACCGGGGTCAGCGCGAGGAACACCGCCGTCGCCGCGAGCAGCCAGGTCGCCGTGCGCAACAGCCGCCCCGGCTTTCGCGCCGGCCACGTCCGCCGCACCCGGCCCAGCGGATCCGCCACCACCCGCCGCAACGCCACAGCGCTCACGACCGCCCCCAGCACCGGCACGCCCACGGCGACCAGCACGACACCGGCCTAGGCGACGGCGTACGGCAGCAGCGGCACCACGACCGCCGTCGCCACCACCGCCCCGGCCAGACACGCGAGCCCCGACTCCAGCGCGGCGATCCGCCGCACCTGCCACGGCCCGGCCCCCGCCAGCCGCAACGCGGCCAGCCGCCGGTCCCGGTGCACCGCCCCGATCCGCGCACACTGCCCGAGAAACCCGAGCACCGGGATCAGCAGCAGCCCGAGCGCCAGACTCACGTTCCGCCGGTCACTGGGGGAGTCGAACAGCCCGGACCCGAAGGACACCGAGTAGAACCCGTCCAACGACAGCAGCGCTACGACGGCCAGCCCGATCCCCGTCGCCAGCGCGGCCCCGGCCGCCGTGAGCCCGACCCGCCACCACTCGCGCCGGTCCGACCCCTGAGTCAGCAACCAGGCCAGCCGCAGATCCGTGAGCAGCGCGCTCATACCGTCACCCCCGCCGTCGCCACGGTCCCGTCCGTCAGCCGGAGCTCGCGGTCCGCGTACGCCGCGACCTGTGCGTCATGGGTGATCAGCAGCACCGCCGTACCGGACTCGCGGGCCGTGCCGACCAGGGCCGTCATCACCTGCTCGCTCGCCAGGGAGTCCAGCGCGCCCGTCGGCTCGTCCGCGAAGACGACCTTCGGGGAGGTGACCAACGCCCGTGCCAGCGCGACCCGTTGGGCCTGTCCGCCGCTCAGCTCACCCGGCCGCAGCTCGCCCTGCCCGCGCACCCCGAACCGCTCCAGCCACTCCCCGGCCGCCGCCCGGGCGTCCGTCCGCGAGGTGCCCGCGAGCAGCAGCGGCAGCGCGACGTTGTCGACGGCCGTCAGCTCGGGTATCAGCTGCCCGAACTGGAAGACCACCCCGAACTCCGTGCGCCGCAGCTCGCTGAGCCGCTTCTCGGGCAGGTCGTCCAGCCGTTCCCCCGCGTACGTCACCGTCCCCTCGTCGGGGCGGACGATTCCCGCCAGGCAGTGCAGCAGCGTGGATTTTCCGCTGCCGCTGGTCCCCGTGACGGCGAGGATCTCGCCGGTGTGCAGGTCGGCCGAGGCGCCGGTCAGCGCGCGGGTCCTGCCGTGCGTCTTGGCGAGGTCACGGGCCGCGAGGAGCGGCGCCGCCGTACCCCCGTTGTCGCTCATGCTGTGTCGACCTCCGCGGTCAGAGTGGTCAGCCGGGCCGCCGTCGTCGCCATCCAACGGAGGTCCGCGTCAAGGTGGTTGAGGGCGTAGTCCGCCGAGAGCACGGTCGCGAGGTCGGTGCCCTTGGCGGTCTTGACCGCCGTGAGTTCCCTCATCCGCTCCATGTGCGCGGCGCGTTGGGCCCGCAGATACGCCTCCGGGTCGCCGTCGGCCAGGATCGAGACGACGACCTTGGCGAAGATCTCGTTCGTCACGAAGGGCGCGGGCGGGGCGATCTCCCCTGCCCAGCGGGCGAGTTCACGCGAACCGTCCGCCGTCGCGCGGTACGCCGTGCGCTCCGGGCCGCCGTCCGAACCGGTGCCGTCGACCTCCGCGAGACCGTCCCGGACCAGCCGCTGGAGGGTCGTGTAGACCTGCCCGTAGGCCAGCGGGCGGGCCTGCGGGAAACGTTCGTCGTGGCGTCGCTTGAGGTCGTAGCCGTGGCTCGGTCCTCCCGCGAGCAGGCCCAGCAGGATGTGGCGGGTGCTCATGGCGCTCAGTATGCACTGGATACATGTACTGAGTGAATAGTGATCAGCCGGAAAAGTACGGGGAGTGGGGGGTGGGAGTGGCCGCAGTGCCACCCGTACCCCAACCTGGAGGTCTGCCGTCGCGTCCACTGGGTAGGGCTTGCGGTGACCATCTCCCACGCTCGCCCGACACGACAAGGAGGCCCCCGTGGCCGCAGCATCGGCATCACTTCCGCGCCCGGCCCGCTCCAAACGCACCCCGGAGCCGGCCGCCGACCCCGACCTGTTCTTCGTCGACTCCGAGGGCGCCTGGGCCGAGACCCCGCTGACCAGCGAACCCCCGCTGGCCGACGCCGAACCCCTCACCAGCGAGCCCCCGCTCGCCGACGCCACCCCGCTCACCAGCGAGTCCGCCACGATGGACGCGCCGCTGACCAGCGAGGCCGGCCTGATCGACGACCCGATGACGACGAGCGGTGAACTCGCCGCCCTGGCCGACCCGTTCGCCGACCCGGACCCGACGAGGCCCTAGATGACCGCACCCCGGCCGGCGGACGCCCTCGGCGAGGACCTGGCGCACCTCGCCGAACTGCACGGCGTCGCCACCGCCTACAGCCCCTCACCGGACCGCGCGGTCCCCGCCTCCGCCGTCGCGGTCGTCGCCGCGCTGGCCGCCCTCGGCGTCGACGCGAGCACCCCGCAGGCCACCGCCGCCGCGCTCGCCGCCCGCCAACAGGAGCTGGCCGCACGGCTGTTGCCGCCCACCGTCGTGGGCCGGTACGGCAGCACGCCCCCCGCGCTCGACGCGCTGCCCGAGGGCACCGTGCTCCACATCGAGACCGAGCAGGGCGAGTTGCGGTCGAGCGCCGAGCAACTCCCGCTCGGCGTCCACCACTTGACGGCCACCGCGCCGGACGGCCGCAGCGCCGAGGCCCAACTCGTCATCGCCCCGGACCGGTTGCCCACGCCCGCGGAACGGTCGTACGGGCTGATGGTGCAGGTGTACTCGCTCCTCTCCCGGCGCTCCTGGGGCATGGGTGACCTCGGTGACCTGGGTGAACTCGCCGCCTGGGCCGGGCGGTCGCTCGGGGCCGGGTTCGTGCAGGTCAACCCCCTGCACGCGGCCGTGCCGGGCGCGCCCACCGACCCGTCGCCGTACCGGCCGTCCTCGCGCCGCTTCCCCGACCCGGTGTATCTGCGGGTCGAGGACGTCCCCGAGTTCGCGTACGTCGAGGAGGCGGAGCGGGAGCGGCTGCGCGGGCTCCTCGAACGGGCCGGGCGGCTGCGGGAATCCGTCCTGGAGAAGGAGGCGTTGATCGACCGCGACGCCGTGTGGGAGCTGAAGCGCGAGGCGCTGGAGCTCGTCCGCGAGGTCCCCCTCGGACCCGGACGACGGGCCGCCTACGTCGACTTCCTCGCCCGCGAGGGCGAGGCGCTGGAGGACCACGCCACCTGGTACGCCCTCGCCGAGGTGCACGGCTCGAACTGGCGGGAGTGGCCGGCCGCCCTGCGCGACCCGCGCTCACCCGAAACCGCGCGCGCCCGGGGCGAGTTGATGGACCGCGTCGACTTCCACTGCCGCCTCGCCTGGCTCACCGACGACCAGCTCACCGCCGCCCAGCGGGCAGCGCGGGAAGCGGGCATGCCGATCGGGGTCGTGCACGACCTCGCCGTCGGAGTGCATCCGGACGGTGCCGACGCGTGGGCCCAACAGCGGTACTTCGCCGCCGGCATGTCGGTCGGCGCACCCCCGGACGCCTTCAACTCCCTCGGCCAGGACTGGGGTCTGCCCCCGTGGCGCCCCGACCGCCTCGCCGAGTCCGGCTACGCCCCCTACCGCCGCCTGCTCCGCGCGCTCTTCCGTTACGCGGGCGCCCTGCGCATCGACCACGTCATGGGCCTGTTCCGCCTGTGGTGGGTCCCGCAGGGGCATCCGCCCACCGAGGGCACGTACGTCCGCTACGACGCGGAGGCCATGCTCGCCGTCCTCGCGCTGGAGGCCTCGCGCGCCGGGTCCGTGGTGATCGGCGAGGACCTGGGGACCGTAGAACCGGGTGTGCGCGAGACGCTGCAGGAGCGCGGGGTGCTCGGGACGTCGGTGCTGTGGTTCGAGCGGGACTGGGAGGGCGACGGGCGTCCGCTCGCGCCGGAGAAGTGGCGGGCCGACTGCCTCGCCACCGCCACCACCCACGACCTGCCGCCCACCGCGGCCCGGCTCACCGGCGAACACGTCGAACTCCGCGACCGGCTGGGCCTGTTGACCCGGCCGGTGGAGGAGGAACGGGTCGAGTCCGCCACCGATGTGGGGGAGTGGCTGGCGCTGCTGGCCCGGCTCGGCCTCTACGAGCACCCCACGGGCGGCGGGCGGCCCGCGTCCGAGGAGGAGGCGGAGATCCACGCCGTCCACCGGTTCCTGCTCCGGACCCCGGCCCGCATGATCGGCGTCTGGCTCCCGGACACCGTCGGCGACCGGCGTCCGCAGAACCTGCCCGGCACGTGGGACCAGTATCCGAACTGGCGCCTGCCCATCGCCGATGCGGAGGGGCGGCCGGTGACGCTGGAGGAGCTGGCGGCTTCGCCGCGGCTGCACGCGCTGGTGGACGTGCTGCGGGTGGGGCTGGGCGAGGGGACGGAGGCCGGTGGAGAAGGGGGTCCGTGAGGGGCGTGCGGCCCATGCGGCACCCCATACGGCACCCCGGGCGCGCGGCCCGTTCGGACGTTCGCTACTTTTGCGGTGTGGACAAGAAGAACGCCCTGCGCGCCGGCGCCCTGGCTGCCGGTACGACGCTGATGATGCTGCTCATGACGTCCCCCGCGCTCGCGCTCACCCGCGACGACGGTGACGACCCGGGCTCCGGCCTGAGCGTCGCCGAGACGCTGGGGCTCTATGTCCTGATCCCGCTCGCCCTGTTCGCGATCATCGCGGGCCTGGTCATGGCGCTGGACAAGTCCAAGGACCGCGCGCCGAAGGCCAAGTCCGGCAAGACCGGCACCGCCGTCGACGCCAAGGTCTGACCTCACCTTTTCCGGAAGGCGCCCACATCACCCACAGCGGTGAGGCGGGCGCCTTCGGCATGTCCTGAGGCGGGCACCCTCTGCCGCTGAACAGACCTGTGCGGAGCGGTCATCGCTCGGTCGAGGCCAGCAACTTCCTCAGCAGGTCGGCCAGTTGGTCGGCCTCGTCGGCGGCCAGGCCGGACAGGGCCGCCGTCTGGGTCGCGAGTCCGGAGCCGACCGCCTCGTCTATCAGCGCCAACCCCTTCTCCGTCAGGGTGACTTGGAGGCCGCGGCGGTCGTGCGGGTCGGGGGAGCGGCGGAGGAGGCCGGCCCGTTCCAGTTTGTCGAGGCGGCCGGTCATGCCGCCGGTGGTGAGCATCAGGGTCGCGGAGAGCTCGCGCGGCGAGAGCGTGTACGGCTCGTCGGCCCGGCGCAGGGTCGCGAGGACGTCGAACTCGCCGCGCGAGATGCCGTGCGGGACGTACGCCTTCTCCATGCGGTCGCCCATGGCCCGGGCGAGCCGGAAGATCCGCCCGAAGACCTCCATCGCGGCGGTGTCGAGGTCGGGCCGCACCGTCGCCCACTGCTCGACGATCGCGTCGACGGGGTCCTTGTCGTTCATGGGGTGAGTATCCGCCGGTCAGTGGGTCGGTCGCAAGAAAGTGGATCACGGGTCAGTGGATCAGGGGTTAGTGGCTTGACGGTAAGTTGCTTAGCGGTAAGCTAATCAGTGTCGACCTACTTCGGCCTCCGCTGAAAGGCATGTCTCCCATGGCCAGTCGCCCGGTCCTGACGGCCGCCCTCACCGCCCTCGCCCCCATCTCCTGGGGCACCACCTACGCCGTCACCACTCAGTTCCTCCCGCCCGACCGCCCCCTCTTCACCGGCCTGATGCGCGCCCTGCCCGCCGGCCTCGTGCTCCTCGCACTCGCCCGGGTGCTGCCGCGCGGCGCGTGGTGGTGGAAGGCGACGGTGCTCGGCGCGCTGAACATCGGCGCCTTCTTCCCGCTGCTGTTCCTGTCGGCGTACCGGCTCCCCGGGGGCATGGCGGCGGTCGTCGGGTCGGTCGGGCCGCTGATCGTCGTAGGACTCTCGGCCGTGCTGCTGGGGCAGCGGCCCACGGCCCGGAGCGTGCTCACCGGTGCCGTCGCGGCCTTCGGTGTCAGTCTCGTCGTACTGAAGGCGGCCGGGGCGTTCGATCCGGTCGGCGTGCTCGCGGCCCTGGCCTCCACCGCGTCCATGTCCACCGGCACCGTGCTCACCAAGCGGTGGGGCCGCCCCGACGGCGTCGGCCCGCTCGCCCTCACCGGATGGCAGCTCACCGCCGGCGGGCTGCTGATAGCCCCCGTCGCCTTCCTGGTCGAGGGGGCGCCGCCCGCGCTGGACGGGCGGGCGGTCGGCGGTTACCTGTATCTCGCGCTGGCCAACACGGCGATCGCGTACTGGCTCTGGTTCCGCGGGATCGGCCGGCTCTCCGCGACCCAGGTCACCCTCCTCGGCCCGCTCTCCCCGCTGACCGCGGCCGTCGTCGGCTGGGCCGCGCTCGGGCAGGCGCTCACGGCGGTGCAGGTGGCGGGGATGGCGCTGGCGTTCGGGGCGACGGTGTTCGGGCAGATCGGTCCGCGTACGCCTCCTGTTCCGGTCCGGGAGGTAGCGTCACGCGGGAATGTCGTTACGCAACGCCGTGAGGCGACACCTGTGACGCAACGCTCGTGACGCAACGCCGGAGGCACCCGTGGCCGAAGACTCCTGCCCCAGCTGTGGCAAGCCGCTCATCGCACGGGCGGGCCGTACCGGCCGGCGTTCCGTGTACTGTTCCGCCGCCTGCCGGCAGAAGGCCTACCGGGAGCGGCAGGGCGGCGGTGGCGGGGCCGGAGTCGACGGGCTGATCAAGGAGATCGGGCGGCAGGTCGAGGAGTTGGTCCCGCAGCCGCCTTCCGTCTTCTACTCCGGAGTGACGGAACTGTCCTCCTCCGTCGCGCGGTTGAGGCGGGTGGCGCGCACCGCGCGGGACACCGCTCAGGAACCCGTCACGCACCTACCCGTTACGGAAGCCCCCGCCATCCCCCAAGTCCCCGTCGACGAAGGCGACTTCGCCGCCCTCGTCGAGTCCCACCGGCGTGAGATCCAGGTCCACTGCTACCGCATGACCGGGTCGTACGACGACGCCGAGGACCTGGTCCAGGAGACGTTCCTGCGGGCCTGGCGGGCCCGGGACACCTTCGAGGGGCGGGCCGGTGCCAGGACCTGGCTGTACCGCATCGCCACCAACGCCTGCCTGGACTTCCAGCGCCGTACGGCCCGCCGCCCCAAGCGCTACGAGCCCTTGCCCGGCATGAACCACGGCGGCGGGGAGCCGCCCGCCCGCATCACGTGGCTGCAGCCCTACCCCGACGACGAGTTGCCCTCCGCCGAGGAGCAGCCGGAGGCCGCCGCGGTCTCCCGCGAGACCCTCGAACTGGTCTTCCTGGCCGCCGTACAGCATCTCCCGCCGCGCCAGCGCGCGGTGTTGGTGCTGCGGGACGTCCTCGGACTGACCGCCGTGGAGACCGGCGAGGCCCTCGACATGACCGTGGCCTCGGTCAACAGCGCGCTGCAACGCGCCCGCCCCACCCTGCGCGACCGGCTGCCCGGCCGCCGTGCCGACTGGACGACCGACGAGCCCACCGAGCACCAACGCACCCTGGTCAAGCGGTACATGGCCGCCGCCGAGCGCCTCGACCTGTCCGAGGTCGCCGAGCTGCTCAGCGAGGACGTCACGCTCACCATGCCGCCGAACCCGTTCTGGTTCACCGGCCGCGACGCGCTGCTCGAATTCCTGAGCGTGAGTCTCGACGCCAACTCGCCCATGTTCCTGGGGCATTGGCGTCATCTCCCCGCCCGCGCCAACGGGCAGCTGGCGGCCGGGGGTTACGTCCGCCGACCCGGTACGACGGTCTACCGCGCCCAGGTCCTCGACGTGCTCCGCTTCGGCCCCGACGACCGGATCGTGGAGATCACGTCCTTCGAGCCGCACCTGTTCCCGGCCTTCGGACTGCCGCTGCGCCTGTGACCGACCAGGGGTGACCGATGAGTGGCGGCCCCCGCGTGCGTCTGTATGGCCGACTCGAACGACACCCGACCCGCAAGGAGAACCACCATGCTGCTCACCGACAAGACCGCGGTCATCTACGGCGCCGGAGGCTCGATCGGCGGCGCGGTCGCCCGTGCCTTCGCCGCCGAGGGGGCCCGCGTCCACCTCGTGGGACGCACCCGGGAGACCCTGGAGGCCGTGGCCAGTGACATCAAGGACGCCGAGGTGGCTGTCGTCGACGCCCTCGACGAGAGCGCCGTCACGGAACACCTCGCCCGCGTCGGCGACATCGACATCTCCTTCAACCTCGTCTCGCGCGGCGACGTCCAGGGACTGCCGATCACCGACATGCCCGTCGACGCCTTCCTCGCGCCGGTGATCAACGGCACCCGCGCCAACTTCATCACCGCCCGCGCCGCCGCCCGCCGGATGGCCGAGCGGGGCAGCGGTGTCGTCCTCACCCTCAACAGCGGTTCCGCGCACGGGAGTCCGATGATGGGCGGCACCGGTCCCGCCGACGCGGCGACCGACAGCCTCGTGCGCAACCTGGCGATGGAGCTGGGCCCGCGCGGGGTGCGCGCCGTAGGACTGTGGGCCGCCGGCATCCCCGAGACCCTGACCGTCGAGAAGCTCGGCAAGGTCAACCCCGACCTCAACGAGGCAGCGATCCAGGGCATCCTCGACCACCTGTCGAGCCTGCGCATGACCCGCCGCAACCCCACCCTCGCGGAGATCACCGCGACCGCCGTGTTCCTCGCCTCGGACCACGCGGCGAGCATCACCGGCACGTTCGTCAATGTCACCGGCGGGATGTTCCCGGGCTGAGGACGGGCCGGGCGGGGTCGTCCGTCCCCGGGGTCCCTCTTGACATGCCGTACCCCTGGAGCTCCCATGGGGAATTCAACAGCCCTATGGGCACGGTGAGTTGGCGTGGTGACGAAGGGGAGGGCCGGCGTGCGGACACCGCACTTCCGGGGCGCGCCGTATCCCGGCGTCGACGAACTGGAGCGGCAGGCCCGCGCGTTGGCCGCCCTGGCACCCGGGGTGCTGCGGCTGCGCGCCGTGGGGGAGAGCCGGGCCGGGCGGCCGTTGTGGCTGCTGTCGGCCGGGCACGGGGACCGGCAGTTCCTGACCGTCGCGGGCGCGCACGCCAACGAACCCGTGGGCGGGGCCTCCGCACTCCGCCTGGCACGGCTCTTCGCGCGCCGGCCGCACCACCTCCAACTCCTCGGCTGCACCTGGCACTTCCTGCTCTGCCTCGACCCGGACGGGGCGCACCTCGCGCAGGGCTGGCAGCCGGAGGAACCGGAGCCGTCCCTGGAGGAGTGCCACCGCTCCTTCTACCGGCCCGAGTTCGCCTGCCAGCCCGAGTCGATGCCGGCCCGGGGCGCGGGACGGCGGCCGCTGCCCGAGTCCGCGGCGCTGGTGCGGCTGCTCGACGAGCTGCGGCCCGCCGCCCAATTCACCCTGCACGGCATCGAGTTCGGCGGCGGCTTCGTGATGCTGACCAAGGACGTCCCGGGCGTCGCCGACGCCTTCCGGCGCACCGCGGCCCGGCTGCGCGTCCCCCTCGTCCATCACCCCCTCGACGGCCTCGACTGGCGCCCGGAACCACCCGGCGTCCTGGTACTGCCGTCGGGCCGGGGCACGGGCGAACGCGACCAGAGCGGTTTCGTCGCCGAGAGCACCTGGCTCCACCCCGGGCGCTACGGCACCCTCACCGCGCTCGTCGAGGCGCCCGCCTGGGCCGTCGCCGCGACCGGCGACCCGCGGCCCGCCGCCGACCCGGCCGGGGAGACCGCGCGGGTGAGCGAGCTGCTCCTCGACCGGACCCGGCAGCTCACGGCCGTACTCGACGGGCGGGCGCTCGACGGTGTGCCCGAGGAGCTGAGACCGCTGCGGGACGCGGGGCTGGAACTGGTCGACGTCTCGCCGTCCATCGCCGGCACCTGGGCCGCCGAGGAACTCCCCGCGCACGAGGGCCACTTCGCGACCCTGGGCGTCTCCGCCCGCCGGGTCCCGCTGCGCGCTGCGGCCATGCTGCGCCGCGCCCTCGCCCGCACCGACCCCGACGCCGCCGAGACCCTCGGGAACCTGGTGCACGAGTGGTGCCAGGAACTGCGGAAGTCCTACGACCCGCGGTGGGTGCCCGTGGCCGTACAGACCGGGCTGCACCTGAGGACGATGCTGGACACCGCGCGGCTGCTGGGCACCGAGGGCGAGTACGCGGAGGGCGGGTACACGGAGGGCGGGTGACCTGGTTGGTCACCCGCCCTCCGTCTGGTCCTGCCTAGTGGTCGGCGGCCGCGTCCGCGGCCTGTGCCTTGAGCGCGCGCTCCACGCCCGAGCGGGACTCCGAGACCAGGCGGCGCAGGGCCGCGTTGGGCTCGGCGGTCGTCAGCCAGGCGTCCGTGCGGTCCAGGGTGTCCTGGGAGACCTGGACCGACGGGTAGAGGCCGATCGCGATCTGCTGGGCGATCTCGTGCGAGCGGGTGTCCCAGGCCTCCTTGACGGCGGCGAAGTACTTCTCCGTGTACGGCGCCAGCAGTTCACGCTGGTCCGTCTGCACGAAGCCCGAGATCACCGCTTCCTGAAGGGCGTTGGGGAGCTTGTCGGACTCGACGACCTGCGCCCAGGCCTCCGCCTTCGCCTCCTCGGTCGGACGGGCGGCACGGGCGGTCGCGGCGTGCCGCTCACCGGCGGCCGTCTTGTCCCGCTCGTGCTCCGAGGCGATGTCCTCCTCGTCGAAGTGCCCGACCGCCACGAGCCGCTCGACGAACGCCCAGCGCAGCTCGGTGTCGACGGCCAGACCCTCGATCGTCGTCGCGCCGTCCAGCAGGGAGTCCAGCAGGTCCACCTGCTCCGGGGTGCGCGCGGTCGCCGCGAACGCCCGCGCCCAGGCCAGCTGGTGGTCGCTGCCCGCCTCGGCGGACCGCAGGTGCGCCAGCGTGGCGTCGGTCCAGCGGGTGAGCAGGGCGTCACGGGCGGCCGGGTCGGCGTACAGCTCGATCGCCAGCTTCACCTGCCGCTGGAGCGACTGCACGACGCCGATGTCGGACTCCTTGCCGATGCCCGACAGGACGAGCGACAGGTAGTCACGGGTGGGGAGTTCGGCGTCCCGTGTCATGTCCCAGGCCGAGGCCCAGCACAGGGCGCGGGGCAGCGAGGACTCGAAGTCGCCGAGGTGCTCGGTGACGAACGCGAGGGACTGCTCGTCGAGACGGACCTTCGCGTACGACAGGTCGTCGTCGTTGAGCAGGACGACGTCCGGACGACGCTTGCCCACCAGCTGCGGTACGGCGGTGAGTTCGCCGTCCACGTCCAGCTCGACGCGCTCGTCGCGCACCAACTTGCCGGTGCTCTCGTCGAGTTCGTAGAGGCCGACCGCGATGCGGTGCGGGCGGAGCGTCGGCTCGCCCTTCGCACCGGCGGGCAGGGCCGGGGCCTCCTGCCGGATCGCGAACGCGGTGATGACACCGTCCGCGTCCGTCTCGATCTCGGGGCGCAGGATGTTGATGCCGGCGGTCTGCAGCCACGCCTTCGACCAGGTGCTCAGGTCACGGCCGGAGGTCTCCTCCAGCGCGCCGAGCAGGTCGGACAGGCGGGTGTTGCCGTACGCGTGCCGCTTGAAGTACGCCTGCACGCCCGCGAAGAACTCGTCCATGCCGACGTACGCGACGAGCTGCTTCAGGACGCTCGCGCCCTTGGCGTACGTGATGCCGTCGAAGTTGACGAGGACGTCGTCCAGGTCGCGGATCTCGGCCATGATCGGGTGCGTGGACGGGAGTTGGTCCTGCCGGTACGCCCAGGTCTTCATCGAGTTGGCGAACGTGGTCCACGAGTGCGGCCAGCGCGAGTCGGGGGCGTAGGCCTGGCAGGCGATGGAGGTGTACGTGGCGAACGACTCGTTCAGCCACAGGTCGTTCCACCACTCCATGGTCACGAGGTCGCCGAACCACATGTGGGCCAGCTCGTGCAGGATGGTCTCCGCGCGGACCTCGTACGCGGCGTCGGTCACCTTGGACCGGAACACGTACTGGTCGCGGATGGTCACCGCGCCCGCGTTCTCCATCGCGCCCGCGTTGAACTCCGGGACGAACAGCTGGTCGTACTTCTTGAAGGGGTACGCGTAGGCGAACTTCTCCTGGAACCAGTCGAATCCCTGCCGCGTGACCTCGAAGATCGCGTCCGAGTCGAGGAACTCGGCGAGCGAGGGCCGGCAGTAGATGCCCAGCGGCACGCTCTGCCCGTCCTTCTCGTACACGCTGTGGACGCTGTGGTACGGCCCGACGATCAGCG
Organism: Streptomyces sp. NRRL F-525; assembly: GCF_000716605.1. Lineage (GTDB taxonomy): Bacteria > Actinomycetota > Actinomycetes > Streptomycetales > Streptomycetaceae > Streptomyces. The sequence goes on from NZ_JNXE01000029.1 coordinate 114,657, forward strand.
CGGTGATGTACGTCGAGATGCGTGGCGTCGGCTCGAACACCCAGGTGTCGTCCCGGGGTTCGGGCGTCGGGGAGTTGGAGACGACGGTCCAGCCGGAGGGCGCCTTCACGGTGAACTGGAAGGTCGCCTTGAGGTCGGGCTGCTCGAAGGAGGCGAAGACCCTTCGCGCGTCCGGCACCTCGAACTGGGTGTAGAGGTACGCCTGTTGGTCGACGGGGTCGACGAACCGGTGCAGCCCCTCACCGGTGTTGGTGTAGGCGCAGTCGGCGACGACGCGCAGGACGTTGGGCCCCTCCAGCAACCCGGCCAGCGCGATCCGCGAGTCCTTGAAGACCTCGTCGGGGTCGAGCGGGTCGCCGTTCAGCGTCACCTCGTGGACGGCCGGGGCGACCAGGTCGATGAAGGACTCGGTGCCGCCCTCCGTCACGTCGAAGCGCACCGTCGTCGCGGACCTGTAGGTCCCGCCCTCCTGCGCGCCGGAGAGGTCGAGATCGATCTCGTACGAGTCAACGGTGAGCAGCGTTGCCCGCTGCTGCGCCTCTTCGCGAGTCAGGTTTGTGCCAGGCACGCGGTCATCTCCTCGTTATGTGTGGGTTGCGCCATCCTTCCACGGGAGCCGACGGAAGCGCGATGTCCGTATCCCGCCGGTGAGCGGGGCGGACGAGCGCGAACCTGGGTTCATGACGACGTACACGGCACGACCCGTCGACCCGACGGCCCTGAAGGAGCTGCGCTCTGCTGACGATGCGGGACGCGGAATGGTTCCCTACCCGGACGAGGAGGGCGGCGCTCCGCTCCGCTGCTGCCTGCGCCGCAGCGCGCCCGGCGAGCGGATCGCCCTGGTCTCGTACGCTCCGCTGCGGCGCTGGGCTGCGGAAACGGGGGTCGAGCCGGGGGCGTACGACGAGCGGGGGCCGGTGTTCGTCCACGCGGAGGAGTGCGGGGGGCCTGCGGCCGGCTCCGGGTATCCCTTCGCGGGGGCCCACCGGGTGCTGCGCCGCTACTCGGCCGAGGGGTACATCCTGGGCGGCGAGCTGGTCGACGCCCTCGACGACGAGGCCTTCGACCGGGCCTTCGCGGATCCGGCGGTGGTTCTCGTCCACGTCCGGGCGGTCGAGTACGGCTGCTTCTTCTTCGAGGTACGCAGGGCGTGACCCCCTGGGGGCTCCGCCCCCAGCCCCCCATCGGCCCTGAAGGGGCCTCGTCCTCAAACGCCGGACGGGCTGAAAACAGCCCCTCCGGAGTCCAAGGCGCGGGGCCCGAAATCAGCCCCCCGGCGTTCGAGGCGCGGGCCCCAAACCCAGCCCCTCCGGCGTTTGAGGAGCGGGGGTCCGGGGGCTGGCCCCCGTGTCGGGGTTGAAGGGGCGGAGCCCCTGGGGGATGGGACGGGTAGGGGCGGCGGGGGCGAAAAACTCCCGGGGTCAGCCCTTGAGTTCCGCTGCCACCAGCTCCGCGATCTGTACCGCGTTCAGCGCAGCGCCCTTGCGGAGGTTGTCGTTGGAGATGAACAGCGCGAGCCCGTGCTCGACCGTCTCGTCCGCGCGGATACGGCCGACGTAGGACGGATCCTGCCCGGCCGCCTGGAGGGGGGTCGGGATGTCCGTGAGGGCTACGCCCGGGGCGCCGCCGAGCAGTTCCGTCGCGCGCTCGACCGAGATGGGGCGGGCGAAACGGGCGTTGACCTGGAGGGAGTGCCCCGAGAAGACCGGGACGCGGACGCAGGTGCCGGAGACCTTCAGCTCCGGGATCTCCAGGATCTTGCGGGACTCGCTGCGGAGCTTCTGCTCCTCGTCGGTCTCGTGCAGGCCGTCGTCGACGATCGACCCGGCGAGGGGCAGCACGTTGAACGCGATGGGGCGCTTGTAGACCTGCGGCTCCGGGAAGTCGACCGCCGAACCGTCGTGCGTGAGCTTGTCCGCGTCGGCGACGACCTTCAACGCCTGCCCGTGCAGCTCCGCCACACCGGAGAGCCCCGACCCCGACACCGCCTGGTACGTGGCGACGACCAGCGCCTCGAGCCCCGCCTCCGCGTGCAACGGCTTCAGCACCGGCATCGCGGCCATCGTCGTGCAGTTCGGGTTGGCGATGATGCCCTTGGGCCGGTCGACGATCGCGTGCGGGTTCACCTCCGAGACGACCAGCGGAACCTGCGGGTCCTTGCGCCAGGCGGAGGAGTTGTCGATGACGACCGCACCCTGCGCGGCGACCTTCTCGGCCAGCACCTTCGACGTCGCGCCGCCCGCCGAGAACAGCACGATGTCCAGCCCGGAGTAGTCCGCGGTCGCCGCGTCCTCCACCGTCACGCCGTCCAGGACCGTCCCCGCCGAACGGGCCGAGGCGAACAGACGCAGCTCGGTCACGGGGAAGTCCCGCTCCACGAGGATCCTGCGCATGACCGTGCCGACCTGACCGGTGGCTCCGACGATTCCGACCTTCACGGCGACTCCCTTTACGTGCGTTCTACGTGGTCCAGCGCTTCCATGATGCGTCTCACCCGTGCCCGCGTGTCCAATCCTTTCGCCGCCCGGCCCGAGGAGTGGGACGCGCCACCCGACCGCCCCCGGCCCGATCCTGCGGCGACGGCTCCGCGCGCTGCGAGAAATCCGCCCCGCACCGGCCCCGGACCGCAAGCCGTCCCGCCCGCCGGTGTGATCCACGCCTCCGTCCGCCGCCGCGGAAAACTCCTCCGCGCCCGGCCGAACGTTTCCGCCCCCTCCCGCGTCGTAGAGGAAACGCGGTGAGGGGGTGGCTTGTGCTGCGCAGAAAGGCCCGCCGGGTCCAGGAGGACGCCGATCCTCTGGACGCGGCCCAGGAACGCCGGGTACGGGCGGTGCTCGCGCTCGGCGGGGTGCCGCAGGCGGATCTGCCGGACGGCGTCCAGCAGGTACGGCTGCGGCTGCTGGAGCGCGCGGCGAAGGGCGACGAGGCCCCGCGCGACGTCTCGGCGTGGGCGGCGGTCGTCGCCTCCAACCTCGCCATGGACTGGCACCGCGCCAAGCGCCGCCAGGAACGGGTGGGGGAGCGCCTCGCCTCCCTGCGCCAGCTGGAGCACCCCTCCGGCGAGGACACGAGCGTCCTGTCCCTGGCGGTGGCCCAGGGCCTGGACGAACTGCCCGACCAGCACCGTCAGGTTCTCGTCCTGCGCTTCTTCGCCGACCTCCCCGTGCGCGGGATCGCCGAGGAACTCGGCATCCCGGAAGGCACGGTCAAGAGCCGGCTGCACTCCGCGGTCCGCGCCCTGCGCGACCGCCTGCACGAGGACGAGGTGGTGTGACGTGGCTGCCGAGTACGACGGCGTGGACGCGCTGATGGCCGCGATCACGGACGAACCGTTGCCGCGAGGTGCGGAAGCGGACACCGAGTTCATGGCCGAGCACCGGGTCGCCACCGCCGAAGTGGCGTTGCTGCGCGAGCAGTTGGGAATCATCGGGCAGGCACTGTCGGCACCCCCGGCGCCCGAACCCGTGACCAGGCCCCGCCCGGCCCGCCGCCGTCCCGCCCTGCGCGTCCTCGCCTACGGCACCCTCGCGACGGCGGTCGTCGCCACGATGATCACCGGGCTCGCCTGGCTGGGGGCGCACAACGGAGTCTCGGGCGGCGCGGCGAGCAACAGCGCGGACCAGGGGGCGAAGACCGGCTCCGGCTCGACGCAGGACAAGGCGCCGGAGGCTTCGGGCGAGCTGTCCGACCCGGAGCTGTACGTGGCCTGCTCCCGCCTCATCGTCGAGGGGACGGTGACCGGGGTGCGGCCGGGCTCCGACCCCCGGAAACGGATCACGCTCGCCGTCACCCGCTCCTACCGGCCCGCCCACGGCCCGGCCGACGTCACGGTCGTCCTGGCCGCGGGGGCACAGCCGGCGCCGCGCCAGGGGCAGCACGTGCTGGTCGGGGTCCCGAAGGGCTCGGACACGGCGACCCTCTGGGCCGTGGGCGACGACGCGGTCGCCACGGACAGCGCCGCGATCGTCGAGGCGCTGGCCGGGCCCGGCACCACCACCTGCCCGACCGGCTGACAGGAAAGGGGCGGGCGCCCGCACGGACGCCCGCCCCCTCACCGTCGTATCCCTGTCAGGGCTACGACGTGACCTTCTCGATCTTCACGCTGCCCAGCCCCGCGACCGTGCCGTGGGCGTTGACCAGCTGGACCTGGCCGAAGAACTCGCGTCCCTCGGGGGCCGGGGCCAGGGCGGTGACGCTGCCGGAGACGGTCGCCGAGGCGCCCGTGGCGAGCTTCACCGGGGTCGAACCGTCGACGGTCACCGTGCCGAGCGCCGGGGAGAAGAACACGTCCCGGTAGTCGTACGCGGTGGACCCGGACGGCACCGAGTAGCCCACGACCTCGACCGTGTACGTACCGGCGGCCGGGTTGGCGATGGAGACGGACTCCTCCGAGTCGCCGTCGGCGGAGGTGCCGACGACGGTCCCGGCGGCGTTCTTCACCGTCAGGTCCAGGTCCGCCGCCGTGTCCGACACGTTGCCGATCGCGACGTCCAGGGACGTGGCGCCGGCCGGGACATCGACCGTGGTGGTCTGGGTGACGCCCTCGGTGATGGTGGGCCGCGCGGTCAGCGAGGAGCCGAGCGGGCCGCCCTTCAACGTGCCGGTGAGGGCCGCGTAGTTGTTGGTCACCTTCCACGAGGCGGTGGCCGGGACGCCGACCTTCGCCTCGGGCACGGTCACGGTCTCCGGGTCGAAGGCCGCGCCGAGGACGGTGGCGTCCAGCTTGTACGGGTTGTCGAGCAGCGGCGAGGTGCGGCGCGCCTCGACCTCGATCTCCCAGACGCCGGCCTGCGGGTCCGCGTACGACCGCACGTCGGGCTTGCAGCCGTTGCCGTCGAGGTAGTTGTTGTAGCAGTACGGGGTGCCGGTGTCCTCGACCGGAACGCCGTACGGGTGGATCGAGATGAACCGCGTCTGGCTCTTGTCCTTCAGCCCGCTGATGGCGACCTCAAGGGCCTTGGCGCCCGCCGGGACGGTCACGAAGTACGACTGCGTGCTGTTGCGCTGCACCGAACTCGCGGTGGAGTAGGTGTAGTTGACGGGAGTCGAGACCACGACCGTCGTGAGGATCTGCTTGTCCAGGCCCTCGGTCTTCGGGTCGTCGACCTCCAGGATCGCGCTCTTGATGCCCGAACTCCTGGGCGCCGCCTGCACCTTGACCGTCACCGGCTGGTTCAGCGGGAGCTTGACCTCGTCCGAGCCGACGATCCGGAAGGTGTCACCGGCGTTGTTCTCGAAGTGCAGCTCGTGCCGAACCGCCTTGTCCGCACCGGTGGTTCGCGTGATCGTGATGTCGTACGTCTTCTTCGCGCCGGCCTTGAGGCCGCCCTCGCGGTCGTACAGTCCCGTGCCGAAGCCCGGGGTCTTCAGCGCGTAGTCGATCGCCGTGTCGACGGGAGCCTTCACCGTGTACTCGTGGGCGCTCGCGCCGTCCTTGATGGACTTCCACGCGTCCACGATGTTGATGAGGCCCGCGCCCTCCTCGTAGGCCTGAACACCCTTGATGTGATCGGCCGTCGAGGTCAGCGCCGTGCGCAGGGTCGCCGGGGTGAGGGCGATGTGCTTCTGCTTCGCGGCGCTCAGCAGCAGCGCCGAGGCGCCCGCCGCCTGCGGGGAGGCCATCGAGGTGCCCTGGAGCATCGAGTAGCCGGCCGGCAGCGTGTAACCCGCCTCGGCGACCGGGGAACCCGGCAGCCAGGTCTGGGTCGAGTTGATCGCGGCGCCGGGCGCGACGAGCGTCGGCGTGAAGCCGCCGTCCTCACGCGGACCGCGCGAGGAGAACGGCAGCAGCTGGTACGAAGTCGCCACCTGCGAGCCGTAGTTGGCCGCCCAGGTCTGCTTCGAGATCGAGGCGCCGACCGAGATCACCTTGTCGGCCAGGCCGGGGTCGCCGATCGTGTTGGCGCCCGGACCGGAGTTGCCGGCCGAGATCACGAGCTGCACGCCGTACGTGTCGATGAGGCGCGTGTAGAGCTCGGCGCGCGCGTTGTTGCCGTCGTTCAGCGCGGGCAGGCCGCCGATCGACATGTTGACGATGTCGACACCGCGGTTGGCGACGAGGTCGATCATGCCCTCGGTGAGCGCCACGTTGGTGCAGCCGCCGGTCCAGGTGCAGGCACGCGAGGAGACGAGCTTCGCGCCGGGCGCCTCGCCGTTCATCTTGCCGCCGAACAGGCCGTTGGCCGCGGTGATGCCGGCGACGTGCGTGCCGTGCTCGGACTCGATGACACCGATGTTGACGAAGTCCGCGGTCTTGCCGACCCAGGACCCGCCGTACGGGTCCATGGGGACGTCCTTGCTGATCTGCACGACGAACGGCTGCCGCTCGACGACGTCCGTCGCCGGGTTGTCGGTCCCGAAGTAGCCGATCTGGTAGCCGTCCTTGTACGGCTTCATCGGGGTGTCGTCGCTGAAGTTCTGGTTGTTGTTCAGGTCGACCGTCACCGTGCCGGCCGCCGGGTCGTACAGGACACCCCACGCGTCGGTGGTGTCACCGTCACGGTTCGCGTCGCCCTTCGCGTCACCGCCGGTGGTGTACGACTCCTTGAACGTGCTGATCTCGTACGACCCCGCGGGCGCCGTCCAACTCGTGCCGCCGTAGGTGAAGTCGGGGCCGGAGACGGCCGTCACCATCGGGCGCCAGGTCTGGTCGCCGTCGACGATCGGGTCGGTCGAGGTGACCCAGTCGACGATCTTACGCTCGCCGGTGGTGGTCTTCTGCAGCGCCGGGTGGCCGAGGTCGACGCCGGAGTCGAGGATGCCGATCGTGATGCCGCGGCCGTCCGCCTTCGGGTTCTTCTTCACGAAGTCGACGGCGCCCGTCTCGAAGGACGGGTTGTACGGGTTCTCGGCGGGGGTGCTCTTGCTCGGCCCGGAGTAAGTGGTCGCGCTGGACGCGTTCTTGGCGCCCTTCGCGGTGTCCGCGCTCGGCGTCGGATCGTCGAGGGCGATCTCCTGCCGCAGGTCGATGGCCTGCACCGAGGACAGCTTCGCGGCGGCGGCGATCGCCGAGTCGGCCTTGCCGGTCGGGACGGTGGCGCGGACGTAGCCGAGCTTGTCGTAGGTGCGGCCCACGGAGCCGCCCTTGACCGCGTCCAGCTGCTGGGCGACCTGCTCGGTCGCGCCCGGCGCGGTGGCGATCATCATCGTGACGTTCTTGTCGCCGTCGGCCTTGGCCGTGGCGAGCAGGTCGGCGTCGTCCGAACCGAGCTTGGCGGCGGCGGACTTGATGCTCGGGTCCGCGGAGGTGGTGGCGGACGGTGAGTCGGCGGAGAAGGCCATGGGTATCGGCCCGGCCGCGGAGAGCGCGGCGACGAGACCGGCGGCCACGGATATCCGGGCCACGCGTCTCTGGTGGGAGAGGGTCATCGGCATCCCTTGTAGGTGAAGAATCCAGTGCCGGACGAGGGCACAGCTTTACCCAAGGGACGGTTGTTTGGGAAGTGTTGACCGAAACGCTATGAACGTATGGGGAAAACCCCCTATTCGTTCCCGTGGTTCGAACGGGCGTAGTGACGGGACGCCTTCGCGCGGTTGCCGCAGGCCGCCATCGAGCACCAGCGGCGGGTGCCGTTCCGCGACGTGTCGAAGAAGCGCAGGATGCAGGCCTCGTGGGCGCAGCGGCGGATGCGGTCCGGGGCGGTGGAGAGCAGCTCCAGATAACTGCGGGCGGCGAGCCAGCCGGGCCCCCACCTGGGGTCCTGGAACTCCGGCACCTCGCCGGGCCCGTCGGCGGTGAGGGTGGCGCGGATGCGTCCCATGCCGAGCACGCCGTCGAGGTCGTCCGTGCGGCCGTCGTCGAGGGCCGTCTTCAGCGCGCCGCGCGCGATGTTGACGTGCGTCAGGGTGATCGTGTCGGCCGCGAACCGCCCGTCGAGCCCGTTCGACGCGAGCCACACGGCGAGCCCGCCCGGGACCGTGAGCAGATCCTGTACGGCCCCGTCCCGCATCCACCACGTGTTGAGCAGGTCGAGCGCGAGCGGCTCGCCGATGAGCGGCCGCGGGTCCTCGGTGAGGGGCATCGGCTTCGTCTTCGACTTCGACGTGGGCTTCGGCATATCGGGTGCCTCTCTTCTGATCTAACCGGTCAAGAGTACGTGACCGGTTGACCCTCACCGATTCTAACCACTAAAGTCATCGACAACGGTTATGTCAGCGAAGGGCTTCCCATGACCCCGCACCTCGGCCACATCGGCCTGAACGTCACCGACCTCGACCGCTCCCTCGCCTTCTACCGCGACGTCCTCGGCTTCGCGGTCCTCACCGAGGGCAAGGAGGACGACCGCCGGTACGCGTTCCTGGGCGACGGCGACGACGCCCGCCCCGTCCTCACTCTCTGGCAGCAGGCGCAGGGGCCGTACACCGCCGACCACGCCGGACTGCACCACCTGGCGTTCGCGGCCGACTCGATCGAGCGCGTCCGCCACTACGAGGAGGCGCTCAAGGCGTACGGCGCCGAGTTCGCGTACGAGGGCGTGGTCGCCCACCGCGAGGGCGCGGCCTCCGGCGGCATCTTCTTCCACGACCCGGACGGCACCCGCCTGGAGATCTCGGTGCCGACCGGCGCGGAGGACGCCCCGGTCCCCGACGCCGAGGCCCCGACCTGCGGCTTCTTCTAGCCATGGACGCCATGAGCGCCTATCACGAGGGCTCCCGCGCTGTGCAGGACCGGGTAGGGGTACGTGAACTCGCCGACCACGTCGGCCAGATCATCGGCCAGGGCATCAAACCGGTGGCCGCCGCGTTCCTCGAACTCCAGCCCCTCCTGATCCTGGGCGCGGCAGACCCGGCAACGGGCAAGGTATGGGCCTCCCCACTCACCGGCACCCCCGGCTTCGTCCACGCGACGGGCCCGCACCAGATTTCGATCACCGGCGCCACCCGTCCCACCGACCCCCTCACCCCGGCCCTAGCCGAGGCGCGGGACCTCCCGGTCGGCACGATCGCCCTGGACCCCCGCACCCGCCGCCGTATGAGAGTGGACGGCCAACTCCGCCGCACGGCAAGGGGATTGGCGATCGAGGCGGAGCGGGTCTTCTCCAACTGCCCCAAATACATCCAACGGAGAGAGTCCTACGAGACGGTCGCGCCCCGCGAACCCGAGCGCCCCCGGCACACCACCGAACTGACTCCTACGCAGGCCGAGTTCATCACGAAGGCCGACACCTTCTTCCTGGCCACCGTCCACGAACACGGCGCCGACGCCAGCCACCGGGGCGGCAACCCCGGCTTCGTACAAGCGACTTCACCCCACGAGCTGACCTGGCCTGACTACACGGGCAACGCCATGTTCCTCAGCCTCGGCAACCTCCACACCGACCCCCGCGCCGGCCTCCTCTTCCTGGACTGGACGACGGGTACAACACTCCAACTCACCGGCGAGGCAAGGACGGAGTTCGACGGTGAGGGAAAGCGCAGGGTGCGTTTCACTCTGACCGAGGTAGTGGAGACCCCCGCAGCACTCCCCCTCCGCTGGTCCGCCCCCGAATACTCCCCTGCCAACCCAACCCCGGCGAGATAAGCGCCCTAAAGGGGCGCGGGGCTGTATCGATTTGCGGCTCCGCCGCGTGGGCGCGACCAGCCCCAACGGCGCCGCACCCAAACAACGACCCATTGCGGCACCTCCCACAGCGCACTTAACGTCTCCGGATGCGCCAAAAGCTGAGGGTCGCCGCCTACGCCGTCTGCGTCAGGGACAGCCAACTCCTCCTGGCCCGGTCACCAGCCGAGCGCGGAGGCCACGAGTGGGTCCTCCCCGGCGGCGGCATGGACCACGGCGAACACCCGAACGACACCGTCGTAAGGGAACTGGAGGAGGAGACCGGCTACCACGTCGAGGTCACCGGCTTCCTCGGCATGGACTCCATCCACCACGTCATCCCATGGAGCTACCACCGCAAGGTGGACCAGCACGGCCTCCGCCTCGTCTACGAGGCGAAGATCGTCGGCGGCGAACTGCGCAACGAGATCGGCGGGTCCACCGACATGGCCGCCTGGCATCCACTGGACGACGTACCCGGCCTGCCCCGGGTCCGGTTGATCGACATCGCGCTACGACTGTGGCGCGAGCGTCCGGCCGCAGGACGGGTCGAACGGGTCCCGGAATAGCTTCAGTACCCCGGCAGATGAACACGGAGTAGCCGCCTCCCGGCGGCTCGACGAGCGTTCACGAACGCACAGGGGTCTTCAAGATCGACGTACGGTGATCGGCGCTACGCGTTGCCGTCTCGTTTACGCGCAGGTCATCCCCGATGCCAAGCATCCAGTACGAGCGGGAAGTTCGCGACCGCGATCGAAAACCGATCGCCGCGCACCCCCGCGACCACTGCCGACGCAGTTCGTACTCGGGGAGATCGCGCCATGTCGCGCACACGCTCTGTCGCCAGCTCCGCGCTGGGGGTCAACCGCCGTACCGTCCTCGCCGCCACCGCGGCCGTGTCCGTGTCCGCGGGCGTCGGATACGCCCTGCGGCCCACCGACAGCCAGGCCGCCACAGTCACCGCCGATGCTGCCAACGCCGCCGCCGAGGCACCCGTCGCGCACTCCCGCGTGGCACCGGCCGCACCCCTCGCGCCGTACACCAAGGGCACCACCCTCGCCACGGTCGCCGCCCCGCGCACCAGCTCCGGCTACCGCCGCCTCGGCGACGGCGCGGGCTGGAAGCGCGTCGTGCGCGGCGACCTCGCCAACGCCAAGTCCGGGCGCGCGGGCCGCCGTACGGCACTCGCGTCGTTCGTACAGTTCACCGACCTGCACCTGATGGACGTTCAGCACCCGCTGCGCCTGGAGTACCTGCGCTCGACCGACAAGCACGCGTGGCGCCCGCACGAGGCGCTGACCGTGCAGGGCGGGATCTCGCTGGTCGAGCGGGTCAACGCGCTGCGCGGCGCGCCGGTGACCGGCTCCCCGCTGCACTTCGTGATGACCACCGGCGACAACACGGACAACAACGCGAAGTCCGAGCTGGAATGGTTCATGAAGATCATGAGCGGCGGCCGGTTCACCCCCAACACCGGTGACCCGCGCCACTACGAGGGCGTCCAGAACAGCGGCCTCAAGCTGTACTGGCAGGCCGAATCCACCGTGCGCGACGGCGACAAGCAGGTCGGCTTCCCGCACCTCAAGGGCTTCCTGGCCGCCGCGATCCGCGAGGTCCGCAGCCCCGGCCTCAACCTGCCCTGGTACTCCACGGTCGGCAACCACGACGCGCTGCCGCTCGGCTGCTTCGGCTCGCACGCGGACCCGTACCTCACCGAACTCGCCATCGGCGGCAAGAAGTTGATGACCGCGACGGCGGCCGAGGCGAAGAAGCTGCAGAACTCGATCCGGGACGCCAAGGACCCCAAGGGCTCCGGCTACCGCGACTTCCTCAAGGCGCACGCCCGCTCCGCGCGCTCGATCACGCCGGACGAGAACCGCGCCCCGTACACCTCCGCCGAGTACCTCAAGGCCCACCTCGACCCGGCCTACCAGGGCCTCGGTCCGGTCGGCCACGGCTACTCCTCCGCGAACGTCGACGCGGGCACCCAGTACTACGCGTTCCGCATCGCCGATGACGTGATCGGCATCAGCCTCGACACCACGGACGCGGGCGGCCACTACGAAGGGTCCATCGGGGCAACGCAGTTGAGGTGGCTGGACAAGACGCTGCGCGACAACAAGGACTCGTACGCGGTGATCTTCAGCCACCACACCAGCAAGACGATGGACAACACCCGCCCCGACCCGGCGCACCCCACCGAGCGCCGCTACGAGGGCTCGGCGGTCATCGCCCTCCTCGGCAGCCACCCGAACGTGCTGGCCTGGGTCAACGGCCACATCCACCGCAACGTCATCACCCCGCACTCGGCGCCCGACGGCCGCAGCTTCTGGGAGATCTCGACCGCCTCGCACGTCGACTACCCCCAACTCGCCCGCGTCATCGAGCTGGTGGACAACAAGGACGGCACGCTGTCCCTCTTCACCACGCTGATCGAGTCCGCGGCCCCGCACCGCACCGACTTCTCCGACCTCACCCAGACCGGCCTCGCGGCCCTGTACCGCGAACTGTCGTACAACGCACCGGGTTCCAGCACGGTGCTGGGCGGCGACCCGAAGGACCGCAACACGGAGCTGCTCCTCAAGAAGGGCTGAAACTCACTCAACTGGCGTACATCCGGGCAACCTTGGCCACGCGTCGTCGAGTCCCTCCCCCCGACGAAGGGGGAAGACATGGGACTGAGAGTCCGTACGGCACTCATGGCGACGACGGCGGTGGCGCTGTCGGTCGCACTGGCGGGACCCGCGATGGCGGCGGAGCCGGCAGGCAAGGACCACACCGCCACTCTTACGGCCATCCAGGCGGCGATCGACATCGGCGTACCCGGCGTCACGGCGACGGTGAAGGACGACGGCACCACCTGGTCGACGACAGCCGGTGTGGGCAACCTCCGCACCGGCAAGCCCCGTTCGGCCGACGACCGCTACCGGGTGGGCAGCATCACCAAGACGTTCGTGTCGACGGTGATCCTCCAACTGGAGGCGGAGGGACGCCTGTCGCTGGACGACAAGGTGGCGAAATGGCTGCCGGGCGTGGTCGAGGGCAACGGCCACGACGGCACCAAAATCACTCTCCGCGAACTCCTCAACCACACGAGCGGCATCTTCAACTACACGGCGGACGAGGACTTCGGCACCGCGTACTTCACCAAGGACGGCTTCTTCCAGCACCGTTACGACACGAAGAGCGCGGCCGACCTGGTGGCGATCGCGATGACCCACAAGCCGGACTTCGCCCCGGGCACGTCGTGGAACTACTCCAACACGAACTACGTCCTCGCGGGGATGGTGATCCAGAAGGTCACGGGCCACTCGTACGAGACGGAGATCCGCCGCCGCATCATCAACCCCCTCCATCTGAAGGCGACTTCACTCCCCGGCGCGAGGGTCACGGTCCCGCAGCCCAGCAGCCGCGCGTACAGCAAGCTGGCAGAAACGGCGACAGGCCCGACGTACGACGTCACGAACCTGAACCCGACCATCGCTTCTTCGGCGGGCTCACTGATCTCCGACTCCTCCGACCTGGACCGCTTCTACGGCGCGCTGCTGCGGGGCGAGTTGCTCCCGGGGAAGCAGCTGAAGGAAATGAAGACGACGGTCCCGACGGGCGACGACAGCGCCGGCACCCGCTACGGCCTGGGCCTCGCCGACATCACCCTGCCCTGCGGCGTCCACGTCTGGGGCCACGACGGCGGCATCCACGGCTCGTCGTCCGTGGCGGTGACGACGGCGGACGGGAGCCATTCCCTGGCGTTCAACTTCAACGGGGACTGGTCGGGGGACGCGGGGGCGGTGGTGGTGGGGGAGTTCTGCGGGACGTGAGGCGAGGTTCGGTCGGGGGACCCGGTAGGTACGGGTACTCATGCGCGACCTGCCCGCCCCGCTGAACAGTGGCGGGTAGCGCCTCTGCGGGAGGGGTGCGAACAGGGGGAGAGCATGACCGGAACGCGCAAGACACTGTGGGGCGCGGTCGCCACCGTCGTGGTGGTGGCCGTCTCCGCGTGCTCGGCCCAGAGCCGCGCCACGAGCCCGAGGGAGGTCCGCAAACTCGCGGGCAGCGCCCAGGCGTTACAGGCCCGGGAGAGGACGGAGAGCCGCCTGCGGGGCGTGGCGCGCGCGTACGCCGAGGACACGCCCCTCGCTCTCGGCATGCTCGTCGTGCGCGACACGTGCCGGGGCGGAAGAGCGAAGCAGCTGTTCGACTCGAACGGCGACGACACCTACAAGATCAGCTGTTCGATGCAGGTCACCGCGTACTACGGCGCCGCCCCCGACCGGATCGTCTCGGTCCTCGACGGCGTACTCACCGCGGGGGACCGCACAGGGTCCGACATCCCGTTCACCAATGACGCCTACGGGGCCGTCGTCGACCGCTACCGCGACCACGCCGGTGCCCTGGAGCAGACCGAGATGTCCGCTTCGGCGCACACCCTGTCGTGGGACCCGGTACGCGACCATCAGCCACACCTGATGATCCAGGAACCGGACGCCTGCCCCGCCGTCGACCTCCCCGTGACGCGGTGCACGCGCGAACCAGAGGCCCAGACCGTCGCCGCCCTTCGCAAGCGGTACGGCATGGTGTTCAGGCTCGACCTCACCGAGCCCAAGTACTACGAGGTGTCCAAAGGGGGGAGGAGCTATACCGGTTGAGACCGCTGGATGTGCTTGACGAGGAGCAGGACGGAGCACCCGACGCAGCAGACCAGCCCCGCGTACAGCAGGGGCGAGGCCCAGGGCCACACCATCTCGGTGCTGTACCCGCTGCTCCAATGGCACTTGACGGACAGCGGGAAGCTGCCCACGTGCGTCGATGTCAGGGTGGCGTGCCCCGGGGACTGCCAGCGCACGCCGTCCGGCGTCTTCTCCGCACACAGGTCCAGCGGGTTCGTGAAGGCGAGCCCGTAGTCGGTTCCGGCCCCGTAGGCGGCGATCGCGGCCCCGCCCCCGAGCACCGCCCAACGGGCCGGCCACGAGGGCTTCTTCGCGGTCACCCACAACCCGTACGCAGCCGCCCCGAAGGCAACGAGGAAGACCGTGACCACGGGCGGTCCGAAGATCGCGAAGAAAGACACCATGTGCCTCACGACATGCCGAGCGGGGGAACGGTTCCCGGTTTCGCGTGATCGACGTATCGGACCCCGAACCGGTGTTCGCCGTGGTCCGGCAAGCCCTCGAATTCGCCGAACGGTTTCCGCGCGGAGACATCGGAAAGACGGTTCGCGTCCAGCTCGCCGTAGGCCTCCGTACCAATTGACCCCGGGATAACCAATCGGACCCAGACACGAGACGCCCAGTTCATTCGCACGAAATGTCCGTGCCGCCTCATAACGGCTAACCCGCTGTTCACGGGGATGGCTCGATTCATACGCAAGGCGGGTGGTCGTGTGCGCGCTAGACACGAGCTGCACGTGCTGTCGGTCTACGAGGGGTTCTTCTCCGGAGGAGCCCGCATCGTCCACAGCGACGTCGTACTGGGACTGGTGGAGGGCGGCCAGCACCATACGGTGCTCAGCATCCACGGAGAAGTACACCGAGAAGCAACCCGGCAGGCCATGGAGAACGACGCCTGCTACCAGCAACTGACCGCGGCCGGCGTCGGCGTCTCGACCCTCGGCCGCAGCTTCGGCGGCGGTGACGATCAGGCCACGGTGGGGTTCACCGGGCCCGAACTCGCCGACGCCGCCCGCGCCCTCGCGGACGCCGACGTCGTCCTGTCGCTCAAGGAGCAGCCGCTCTCCCTGCTGAACCAGGCGGGCCTGCCCCGCCGCCCCGTCGTCGTGTGCCTGCACCGTTCGGACCCCGAACACTCGGGCACCGCCCTCGACGAACTCAAGGCCGCCATCGCCGACGGCAAGGTCGTCGCCGCCGTCTGCTGCGCGGAGTCCACCCGCGACGCATACCAGGCCGCCGGCATCCCGCCCGAGGTCCTCCACGTCATCCCCAACGGCGTGGATCTGCTGCGCTTCCGTCCCGACCCGGCCCGGCGGCTCGCCCTCCGCGCCTCGCTCGGCATCCCGGACACCGCCCCCGTCGTCGTCTTCGCCGCCCGCTACGCCACGATGAAGAACATCCCGCTCTTCCTTCGCGCGGCCAAGGAATGGCTACGACGCGAACCCGCCGGGCATGTCCTGATGTGCGGCGCGGGCATGACCGACCACGACCAGCCCGCCCTCTCCGCCGACATCGACGAGGCCTTCGGGGAGGAGCGGGCCACGCTCACCGACCGGCTCCATCTCCTCGGCGTACGGCGGGACATGGAGACCGTCTACGCCGGGTCGGACGTCGTCGCGCTGACCTCGTCCTTCGGCGAGGCCGCACCCCTCTGCCTCATCGAGGGCATGATGTGCGGCGCCGTACCCGTCGCCACCGACGTCGGCGACAGCGCCTCCATCGTCGCCGGACACGGCATCGTCACACCCCCCGACCCGGACGCCATCGCGTCGGCCTGGACCGAGGCGGTCATCGGCCGCGCGGAGTTCGCCAAGGCCCACGCCCGCAGCCGCGAACGCTTCAGCCGTACGCGCATGATCGCCTCCTACGCCGCCCTCATGGACGGCCTGCACGCGGGACACACGACGACGAGCGCCGCCCCGCCGCCGCTGCCCGAACCCCTGTAGGACAGACATGAGGAGGGGCCACCGACCCCCGGTGGCCCCTCCTCTCCCCTCCTGATCCCGCCCCGGTCCGTCACTACCGGGGCAGCACCACGACATACGCGGCCGGATCGCGGTCCGCCGCCGCCATCAGCGCCGTACGGACCACCGCCGCCTGCTGCTCCATCGCGTCCCGGAGCTTCTTCGGGGTGATGTGGACGACCGTGATGCCCAGCCGCTCCAGATGCTCGCGCTTGCGGGCGTACTCCGACCAGAGGGCGTCCTCGTCCTGGCGCGGGGCGCGGGTGTCCAGCTCTACGGCCACCGCCTGCTCGGGCCAGTACGCGTCCAGGCCGCCCAGGTGCGGGCCGCCGGGCAGGCGCAGGTCCACGTTCCAGACCGGGTCGGGGAGGCCGTGCTCGCTCACCATCCGGTAGAGGCGGTCCTCCGCGATCGCGCGGCCCTCGGCCAGCAGCGAGTCCACCGCGTCCACCACGTGCGGGCGGCTCAGCAGCTTGGCGTTGTTCAACTCCCGTACCACCGCGGCCGGTTCGCAGTGGCCGCCGCGTACCGCCTCGGTGAGCAGCCCGCGTACCGCGTTCGCGTCCGACAACTCGGCCACCGCGTCCGCGAGGGCCCGCGGCACCGGCGCGACCGGGACACCCTTCACCTGCTGCGCGGCCGGGAGCGACGCCGTACGGACGATCCGCGCGCTGCCCGTCGAGCGCAGTCGGCGCATCCGCGGGACCAGGACGTCGATCTGCTTCAGGGAGGACAGCTCCGGCGCCGACGTGAAGCCGTGCAGGGTCAGCGCCGCCAGGCCCGTGACCATCGTCTCCGTGTACGTCGGGCGGTGCGGGCCCTCCGCGCCGGGCTGGACCGGGACCCCCGCCGTCCGCTCCCGCGCCGCGTACATCAGCACCGCGTGCAGCCGCTCCTCGCCGGTCGGCGGGCCGGAGTGCAACAGGACGACGCCGGGGAGGAGTTGCTGCCACGGCCCGTCGGGACGGCACTGCTCGTTCACCTCGGCGGCCGGGACGCCGTGCGCCCGGAGCTGAGCCGTCGTCAGCACGCGGCGGTGCACCTCGGTGAGGTGGCTGAGGGGGCGGGGGGAGAGCGGGGTGTTGTGGTTCATGCAACGGGGTTTCCCGCGCCGGATCCGGTCCCTAACCGCTGTTACACGCCCGTCGACAAATCCGGACAACGCGGTACTAAAGGACAGGCGTTCGGATGCCGAGTAGGCGCCGAAAACCCCTGGTCCGGATGGGGTGGACCAGGGGTTACGGGGGCGATTACCTGTATTCAGTAACGGTCACGCAGAGGCCAATCGCAGGCCAAGGGTCAGCCCTGGGCGCCGTCGGAACCCCGACCCTCGTTGTCCGCCGCCTGCGCCCGCAGCGCCCGCGCCAGGTCGTCCCGCGACTCCAGCACCAGCCTCCGCAGCGCCGGCGCCGCTCCCTCGTGGGACGTCAGCCACGCGTCCGTCGCGTCCAGCGTCGCCTGCGCGTCCTCGGCCGCCGGGTACGCCGGGAACAGCCCCCGCACCACGTCCACGCCGATCTGGATCGACCGCTCCGACCACACGCGCTCGATCGCCGCGAAGTACTTCTCCGTGTACGGCGCGAGCAACTCCCGCTGCGAGGGCTGCGCGAACCCCGCGATGGTCGCCTCGACGAGCGCGTTGGACAGCGCGTCCGACTCCACGACCTGCGCCCACGCCTGCGCCTTGACGGCCGCCGAGGGGCGGGCGGCCAGGCAGCGGACCTGGTGGCGCTTGCCGGACGCGGTGTCGTCCCGGGCCAGTTCGGCGGCCACGACGGCCTCGTCGGCGGCGCCGTGCGCGGTCAGCGGCTCCAGGAACGCCCAGCGCAGCTCCTGGTCCACGGCCAGGCCCTCGATCTTCTCCGTACCCTCCAACAGGGCGTGCAGCAGGGCGAGTTCCTCCGGCGCCGACGCCACCGACGCGTAGAAACGCGCCCACGCCAGCTGCTGCTCGCTGCCCGGCTCCGCGTCCCGCAGGTCCCGCAACGCGATGTGCGCCAGGAGCTTCGCGCCGGTCTCGCGCCACCACGGCGGCGAGTAGTTGACCAGCGCCGAGTTCGCCCACGCGTGCAGCATCTGCAGGACACCGATGTCGGTCTCCCGGCGCCCGAACCGCATCACCAGGTCGATGAAGTCGGGCGCGAGCAGCAGCGCGTCCCGCGTCATGTTCCACAGCGCCGACCAGCACAGCGCCCGCGCCATCGGGTCGGTGAGCGCCCCGAGGTGGTCGCGCAGGGTCGCCAACGACACGGCGTCGAAACGGGTCTTGGCGTACGTGAGGTCCTCGTCGTTGACGAGCACCAGCTCCGGCGCGTCCGCACCGGCCAGCTCCACCACGACCGTCCGCGCGCCCTCGACGTCCACCTCGGCCCGCTCGTACCGCACGAGACGGCCGTCCTCCATCCGGTAGAGGCCGATCACCACCCGGTGCGGGCGCAGTTCGGGGTGCGACTCCGCCGCCTCCTGCAGCACCGTCAGCTCCGCGATACGGCCGCCCTCCACGTCCAACACCACTTGCGGGGTGAGGGAGTTGACCCCGGCCGTCTGCAGCCACGACCGCGACCAGGACGCCATGTCCCGCCCGCTCGTCTCCTCCAGCACCGACAACAGATCGCCGAGGCGCGTGTTGCCGTACGCGTTCCGCTTGAAGTAGCGGCGCGCGCCCTCCAGGAACGCGTCCTGGCCGACGTACGCCACCAACTGCTTCAGTACGGAAGCCCCCTTGGCGTACGTGATGCCGTCGAAGTTGAGCTTCGCGTCCTGGAGGTCGCGGATGTCGGCGGTGATCGGGTGCGTGGAGGGGAGCTGGTCCGCGCGGTAGGCCCACGCCTTGCGGCGGTTGGCGAAGCTGATCCAGGCGTCGGTGAAGCGGGTCGCGCCGACGTTGGCGAACACGCCCATGAAGTCGGCGAAGGACTCCTTCAGCCACAGGTCGTCCCACCACTCCATGGTGACGAGGTCGCCGAACCACATGTGCGCCATCTCGTGCAGGATCGTGTTCGCCCGCCCCGAGTACGAGGCCTGCGTCACCTTCCCCCGGAAGATGTACTCCTCGCGGAAGGTGACGAGCCCCGGGTTCTCCATCGCGCCGAGGTTGTACTCCGGCACGAACGCCTGGTCGTACTTCCCGAAGGGGTACGGGTAGTCGAAGTGCTCGTGGAAGAAGTCCAGGCCCTGCTTGGTGATCAGGAAGACGTCGTCGGCGTCGAAGTACGGCGCCAGCCCCTTGCGGCACATCGCGCCGAGCGGGATCTCCAGCGTCGTACCGTCCTCGAAGGTACGGGAGTAGGAGTCCGTCACGTAGTGGTAGGGGCCCGCCGCGAACGCCGTGATGTACGTCGAGATCGGCTTCGTCTCCGCGAACTTCCATACGCCGTCGGTCAGTTCGCCGACGCCGTTGCTCCACACCGTCCAGCCCTCGGGGGCCTTCACCTCGGCGCGGAACGGCGCCTTGAGGTCCGGCTGCTCGAAGTTGGCGAAGACGCGGCGCGCGTCGGCCGGCTCGTACTGCGTGTAGAGGTAGACCTCGCCGTCCTCGGGGTCGACGAAGCGGTGCATGCCCTCGCCGGTACGGGAGTACGCGGCCTGCGCGTCGACGATCAGCTCGTTCTCGGCGGCCAGGTCCTCCAGCTGGATGCGCGTGCCGTCGAAGACCGCGCCCGGGTCGAGGTCCTTGCCGTTGAGCGACAGGGCGGTCACGGCCGGTGCGATCAGGTCCGCGAAGCTCGCCGCGCCCGGCTCGGCGCAGCGGAACCGGATCGTGGTCACCGACCGGAAGGTCCGCGGCCCCTCCCCGGCGTCGTCGCCGACCGCCGAGCGCAGGTCGAGGGACACGTCGTACCCGTCGACGGACAGCAGGGCGGCCCGCTCACGGGCCTCGTCGCGGGTCAGATTCTCACCGGGCACGGAGCGCTCCCTCGGATGGTGTTCGATCAACGGTGTTCGCTATGCGGTCAGGGCCGATCCTGCCATGCGCCCCTGACGGCGGGTACCCGGGAATGAGGTGGCGAGGGGCGGTGTTGCCGTGGGGAAACGGCCGTATTCCGAGGAGCGTCATGTCTGAGACCGCGACCACGCCCGCCAAGACCCCCGTGGACTTCTGGTTCGACCCCCTGTGCCCCTGGGCCTGGATGACCTCCCGGTGGGTGCTGGAAGTGGAGAAGGTCCGGGACATCGAGGTCCGCTGGCACATCATGAGCCTGGCGGTGCTCAACGAACCCCGGCTCGACGAGCTGCCCGAGGAGTACCGCGAGCTGCTCGCGACCAAGGCGTGGAAGCCGATCCGCGTGGTCACCGCCGCCTGGCAGAAGCACGGCTCGGACATCCTGGGCCCGCTCTACACCGCGCTCGGCACCCGCATCCACAACAACGGCGAGGGCCCGACCGTCGAGGCCGTCGCCGGCGCGCTCGCGGACGTCGGCCTGCCCGCCGACCTGATCGACTACGCGGACCAGGAGGACTTCGAGTTCGACGCCGAGCTGCGCGCCTCCCACAAGGAGGGCATCGACAAGGTCGGCCAGGACGTCGGCACCCCCGTCATCGCCGTCCCCGGCCCCGACGGCGAGCAGATCGCCTTCTTCGGCCCGGTCGTCACCCCCGCCCCCAAGGGCGAGGAGGCGGCCCGCCTCTGGGACGGCACGGTCGCGGTCGCCTCGGTCCCCGGTTTCTACGAGCTGAAGCGCACCCGTACGAAGGGCCCGGACTTCAGCAACCTGGTGTAAGCACGGCGGCGCTCACTCCGGGGCGGCGGCCTTCTCCTCACGGAACTTCTCGGGGAGATCGCCGCCGCCCCGCGCGTTGTACGCGGGCTGGTACCGCACACAGCCCTTCACGGCGCAGCGCCACAGATCCCCCACGTAGTGCCGGGGCCCTTTTTCCTCCCGGACGGCGGCCTTCTCGGCGTCGGCCAGCTGCTGGAAGTCCTGCCACCCATGGCAGTTCGGGCACCACCGTCGAAGCACCGTCATCAACTCCTCCTCGCCACGCACGGCCAGGCCGGTAGTACACCGCGAATCGCGGACGCCCGCCCCCGGAATCACCGGCTTCGGTGGCGTGCGGCCGTCGGGTGAGCGCGGCCGTCGGGTG
Source organism: Streptomyces sp. NRRL F-525 (assembly GCF_000716605.1). Lineage (GTDB taxonomy): Bacteria > Actinomycetota > Actinomycetes > Streptomycetales > Streptomycetaceae > Streptomyces. The sequence continues at coordinate 135,914 of NZ_JNXE01000029.1, forward strand.
AGCGAGGTGGTTCTCGAACTCCTTGGCGTAGTACGTGGCTTGCCCTGCGTTCGGCGTCATCGGCTTCGGTGGCGTGCGGCCGTCAGGCGCGCCAAGTGGTCCTCGAACCCCTTGGCGTAGAACGCGGCCCGCCCCGCGTCCGGCTCCACGATCTCCGTCGGCCGCGTCCACGCCCCCGCGTCCAGCGGAACCCGGTACCGCTCCGCCGCCGCGAGCACCGCACCCCGCGCCCCGACCTCCCCTTCGACGACCCGCAACGGCCGCCCCAGCACATCCGCGAGCAGCCGCATCCAGGCAGGGCTGCGCGTGCCGCCGCCGCACACGGCCAGGGAGCCCGTGAGACCGGCCGCCTCCAGGCAGTGCCGGGCCGCGTAGCCGATGCCCTCGCAGGTCGCCCGGATCAGGTCGGCGGGTGTCGACTCCAGGGAGACACCGGTGAGTTCGGCGCGGAGCCGGGGCTCGACGAAGGGCGCACGTTCACCGGACGGCGCGAAGTACGGCAGCACCCGCACCCCGTTCGCCCCGGCCGGGGTCGCCGCGAGCAGCGCGTCCACCTCCTCGTGCCGGACGCCGGTCGTCGACAGCACCCAGTCCAGGGCCGCCGTACCGACCATCGCGGGCATGGCCCGCAGCCAGTGCCCCGGCCGGTCGAGGGAGATGTACAGGCCGGCCGGTTCGCCGCTCAGGTCCAGTTCGGTGGTCGCGACGAGGCTGGCGAGACAGGTCCCGACGATGAGCAGCCCGTCGCCCGGTTCCGTCACCCCCGCACCGAGCGCGCAGGCTGGTAGGTCGTACGGCCCGTTCGCGATCCGGGTCCCCGCCGGTAGCCCCTCGCCACGCGTCTCGGCCGTGGCGACCGGGTCGGCGACCGGTGCCAGCAGCCGCCTTCGCCGGGTCAGCCCGAGCAGCTCGACGACACCGTTGTCGTACGACCGCGTCCGGGGGTCGAGGAACGGCATCGACGCGTCCGAGACATCGGTGGTCGCCCGCGCCCCCGTCAGCCGTTGGAACACCATGTCCTTGCAGTACAGGGCGGTGGTGGCGGCGTCGAGAGCGGCGGGCTCGTGCGCGGCGAGCCACGCCAGCAGCGGCCCCGGACACCCGGGGAACATCGCGCTACCGGTCCGCCGGAACACCGTCTCGAAGGTTCCGTCCGCCAGCCACTGATCGAGCAGTTCGTGTGCCCGCCCGTCCATCCAGGACGCCGCCGCCCGCACCGGCCGCCCGTCCCCGTCCACCAGCCACACCCCGTCGCCCTGCCCGGTCAGCCCGGCGAGTTCGAACGGTCCGTCGACCTCCGCGGTGAGTTCGTCCAGTACGGCGACGACCGCGCCGTAGACCTCGTCCATGTCCTGCTCGACGAAGCCGCCGTGCATGGAGAGGCCCACCGGGCGTGCGGCTACGGCGAGTTCACGGCCGGAGTCGTCGAAGGCCTGTCTCTTATACACATCTGACGCTGCCGACGAAGGCTTAGGTGTAGATCTCGG
>NZ_JNXE01000030.1 GCF_000716605.1 Streptomyces sp. NRRL F-525
GACCACCGAGATCTACCCCTAAGCCTTCGTCGGCAGCGTCAGATGTGTATAAGAGACAGCGTTACAGCAACCCCGCCCCCGCCAGAAACTTCCCCACCCGCTCCACCTCACCCGCGGACAACCCCACCTGAGGCTCCGCAGTCGCCGGACACGCGATCACCCCCCGCAAATACAGCGCCGCCTTGAACGCCCCCAGCGCCGACGAACTACCCCCCATCCGCGCCGGGTCCCCCACCCCCACCAACCCGAACAAGGCGCACAGCCGCTCCTGTTCGGCACGGGCCCGCTCCCAGTCCCCACCCCGGCACAGCGCGTCGAGCCGGACGTACCCGTGCGGATCGACGTTGGCGAGACCGGGCACCGCCCCGTCCGCGCCCAGGGCCAGCGCCGAGTCGACGAAGAGCTCGGACCCGGTGAGGACACTGAATCCGGTGATGTCCGGATGGACCCGCGCACCGGTGACGACCGTACGAAAGCCGCCAAGGTCCCCGCTGGAGTCCTTGAGCCCGGCCAGGACGCCCTCGGCGGCGAGTTCGAGGACGAGGTCGGACGGCAGCTTCGTATGGACGGAGGCGGGAAGGTCGTAGGCCACCACGGGGACCGGCGACGCGGCGGCGACCAGCCGGTAGTGGCGGGCGATCTCCGCCGGGTGGGTGCGCGTGTAGAAGGGCGCGGTCACCACCACCGCGTCCGCCCCCGCGTCCGTCACGGCGGCCACGTGGTCCAGGACCCGAGGCGTCGTCATGTCGATCGCCCCTGCCAGGACCGGCAGTTGGCCGCCGACATGAGCCACCACCGCCTCGACCACATACCTCCGCTGCCGGTCCGTCAGATACGCCGCCTCCGACGTCGACCCGAGCAGGAACAGCCCGTGCACCCCCGCCTCGACGAGATGGTCGACAAGCCTGAGCAGTGAACGGACGTCCACCTCGCGGTCCGGTGTCAGGGGCGTGCAGACGGGCGGTACGACACCGGTCAGCGGGGCGGGGAAGGTCATGAAGGCTCCATGGGGCGGCTTTGGCGAACGAGGTCGCGGGTGGACAGATCCTCCTCTACAGGATGGTGGCAACGGTAGAAATGTCCCGGTGTCGACGCGGGCGAAAAGTCCGGCATGGCGGACGCGCACACGTCGTCCGCCTTCCAGCAGCGGGTGCGGAACGGGCAGCCGCTCGGCGGTCGCGTCGCCGACGGCACCGGCCCGATCAGCGGGATCGGGTCGATGGGGTGGAGGAGGCCGGGGGTCGCCGAGAAGAGGGCCCTCGTATACGGATGCCTTGCCCGGTCGGTGACCTGGTCGGCCGGGGTCTCCTCGACGATCCGGCCCAGGTACATGGTGATCACCCGGTCGCTCATCCGCCGTACCGTCTGGATGTCGTGGGACACGAACACCAGGGCCAGGCCCAGCCGTTCCTTCAGGTCCAGGAGCAGGTTGAGGATCTGGGCGCGGACCGACACGTCCAGCGCGCTGGTCGGTTCGTCGGCCACCACCAGGTCGGGGCTCAGCGCCAACGCCCGTGCGATCGCGACGCGTTGGCGCTGGCCGCCGGAGAGCTGTCCCGGGAGGCCGTCGGCCAGGGCGCGCGGGAGGCCGACCAGCGACATCAACTCCCGTACCCGTTCCTCCCGTTCGGCCTTCGTCCCGCGACCGTGCACGTCCAGCGGATCCCGCAGTATCTGGCGGATCGTCAGCCGGCGGTTCAGCGCGGTCGACGGATCCTGGAAGATCATGCCGATGCCGGTGCCCACCGCGGCCCGTCGTTCACCGTCCGGCATCGACCACAGGTCCCGGCCCCGGAACGACACCGTCCCGGACGTCGGCCGCTGCACGCCCACCAACACCTTGGCCAGCGTGGACTTCCCACAACCGGACTCACCCACCACGCCCACCGTCTCACCGGCCGCGATGGTGAGATCGGCCCCAGTCAGCGCGTAGACCCGATCCCGGCTGAACAACCCCCCGCTGCGCGCCTTGTGCACAACATGAGCACCGGCCAACTCGACCAACGCACCACCCACTTGACCACCCTCCGCACCTTTCATACCGCCCACCCCAACCCCCCAAGGGGCGCGGGGCTGTATCCATCAGCGGCTCCGCCGCGGGGCGCGACCAGCACCCACTCACCCGCACTCCGCACACAACCCGAACCCCCCACCCCCAACCCGCTCACGTGACCACCTCGCTCTCCGTCGTCACCAGATCGATCGCCGGGTGATGGCACGCCGCCGTATGCGAACGCGGCCCCACCAGATCCGGCGCCGTCGTACGGCAGACATCACTCGCCAGCGGACACCGGTCGGCGAACCGACACCCCGCCGGGAAGTCGGCCGGGGAGGGCACGACCCCCTTGATCTGGGTCATCCGCTCGGCCGCCGACTCCAGCGACAGCACGCTGCCGAGCAGCCCGCGCGTGTAGTGGTGGGCCGGTGACTCCACCAGGTCGGCGGTCACGCCCGTCTCGACGATCTGGCCGCCGTACATCACCACCACCCGGTCGGTGACGTCGGCGATGAGCGCCAGGTCGTGCGAGACGAGGATCAGCGCGAAGCCCAACTCCTCGCGCAGGCGCAGCAGTAGCTCTATGACCTGCGCCTGCACGGTGACGTCGAGCGCGGTGGTCGGTTCGTCGGCGACGATCAGCTTGGGGTCGCGGGACAACGCCATGGCGATCAGGACGCGTTGGCGCTGGCCGCCGGAGAGTTCGTGCGGGTAGCTGCGCAGGGTGCGCTCCGGGTCGAGGCCGACCATCGTCAGCAACTCGCCCGCCCCACGGCGCCCTCCGCGCCGTATGACCTGCTTGAGCTGCGCGCGGATCGTCATCGCCGGGTTCAGCGACGACAGCGCGTCCTGGTACACCATCGCCATCTCGTGGCCCAGCAGTCTGCGGCGGACTCTCATCGGCTCGCCCACCAACTGCCGTTGATTGAAACGGACATGGCCCCGTACCCGCGCGCCCTTCGGTTCCAGGCCCATCACCGCGAGCGCCGTCAGCGACTTCCCGCAGCCCGACTCGCCCACCAGGCCCAGGACTTCACCCGGCCGCACCTCGAAGCTGATGCCGTCGACGATGTCCACGCCGTGGTGGCGGCCCTCGAAGCCGATCGCCAAGTTCTCGACCGCCAGGACCGGTTGGCCGTCCGGGTCGGGCAACGGCCTTGCCCGGGACCGGAGTCGTAGCGCCGCCTCCGTCAGACCGGGGAGCGGGAGCACCTCGCCGCTGCCCGGCTCCGGCGCGTCCAGCGGGTCCTCGTCGGGCCGTACGTCCACCTCGCGCGGCGCCGGGGCCGCCCACGCGTCCGAGACCCCCTCGGACAGTATGTTCAGCGAGAGGACCGTGACCAGCATCAGCAGGCCGGGGAAGACCGTCGCCCACCAACCCCCGGTCAGCACCATGTTCTTGCCGTCCGCGATGACACTGCCCCAGGACGGGTCCGGGGGCCGTACACCCGCGCCGATGAACGACAGCGACGCCTCGAAGACGATCGCCTCGGCGACCTTCACGGTGCAGAACACCAGGATCGGAGCAGCGCAGTTGACGGCCACGTGCCGTGTCACGATGTGTGTCGTGCGGGCGCCGATCACCCGTTCCGCGGTGACGTAGTCCTCGCCGTACTGGTCAAGTACGTTCGCTCGTACGACCCTTGCGACCGGCGGGGTGAACAGGAACGCGATCGCGCAGATCAGCACGGTGATCCCGCCGCCGAACACCGCGACCAGCACGGCGGCCAGCGCGATGCCGGGGAACGCCATCACCACGTCCAGGCAGCGCATCAGCCCCTCGTCGACGCCCTTGCGCGAGGTCGCGGCGACCGCGCCGATCAGCGCTCCGGCGACCAGGGCCAGCGCGGTCGCCCCGAGCCCGATCGCGAGGGACCAACGGGCGCCGTACATCAGCCTGCTGAGGATGTCCCGGCCCAGGCTGTCCTGGCCCATCCAGTGCTCGGCGGAGGGGTGTCCGGTGCCGCCGACGGGGAGCTGCTGGTCGAGCGGGTCGTCCGGCGCGAGGAGCGGGGCGAACAGTGCGACGAGGACGACGGCCGCCACGAAGCACACCGCGACCTTCGACAGCAGCGGCAGCCGGCGCCAGCAGCGCAGCCGGATGCCGGGCCGGGACAGGGTCTCGGCGAGCCTCTTGGGCGAGAACTGAGTGAGCATCAGGAGGCTTCCCTCAGGCGGGGGTTGACCAGCAGATAGAGGATGTCGATGGCCAGGTTCACGACGACGAACCCGGTCGCCGTCGTGAGCACCACGCCCTGGACGACGGCCGGGTCGCCGTTCTGCACGGCGTCGATCATCAGCTTGCCCATCCCGGGGAGGGAGAAGATGGTCTCGATGACGACCGCACCGCCGAGCAGGTATCCGACGCTCAGGCCCAGCACGGTGAGTGGGTTCATGAGCGCGTTGCGGAGCACGTTCCGGGCGACCACGACCCGCGGCGGCAGACCGCTGCCGATCGCCGTCCGGACGTAGTCCTTGTCCAGTTCCTCGACCACCGACGTCCGTACGATGCGCGTGAGTTGGGCCGCCACCGGGAGGGAGAGGGCCAGCGCCGGGAGGGCCATCGTCTTGAGCCAGCCGGTGAGGGAGTCCGCCGGGTTGATGTAGCCGCCGGTCGGGAACCAGCCCCGGTCCACCGCCAGGTACTGGATCATCAGCAGCGCCAGCCAGAAGCCGGGCGCCGCGACCCCGGTCAGTGACACGACCCGGATGATCTGGTCGGGCAGCCGGTCGCGGTAGATCGCCGCCGTCACCCCGCCGAGCAGCGACAGCACCACCGCGATCCCCAGCCCCAGGAAGGTGAGTTGGAGGGTGAGCGGCAGCGCGGTCGTGACCTGGTCGAGGACGGGTGCCCGGGTCAGCGCGCTGATGCCCATGTCACCGTGGAGCAGGGCGCCCACGAAATGGACGTAGCGCACAGGCAGCGGATCGAGCAGGCCGTTCCGCTCCCGGAAGTCGTGCAGTTGCTGCGGGGTCGGGTTGGCGCCCTGGAAGAACGCGGACGCCGGGTCGACGTCCGAGAAGCGCATCACCACGAACACGAACAGCACGACGCCGAGCATCAGCGGAACGAGCAGGAGGATACGGCGGGCCAGAATCCGCAGGACGGTGACCATGGTCCAACTCCCGTGTAGCTAGACCCACTTGGCCTGGAGGACATTGATGCCGGGATAGGGCTGGGCCCTTATCCCCGTCAGCTTCTTCGGGTCCCAGGCGGTCATCAGCTCGTTGTGGACCACTGGGTAGAGCACGGCCTGTTCGGCGACGGTGTCGATGTAGTCCTGGATCATCGTCTTCTTCTTCGCCGCGTCCGGCTCCTGGGTGGCCTGGTCCATGTCCCTGAAGAGCTGCTTGGCGACGGAGTTCCCGGCCCAACGGGCGTACCCCATCCAGAGGTTCTGCGGGCCGTAGTTGTAGTGCATGATCAGGTCCGCGTCGAGGCCGAACTGGTTGGGGTTGGAGGCGGCGGCGACCACCTGGTAGTCCTGCTTCTGGTCCATCTTGGTGAAGACGGCCGTGGTCTCCTGCGGGGCCAGCGTCGTCTTCACGCCGATCGCGTCCCAGGACGCCTTGATGGTCGGCAGGCAGTCGACGATCCAACTCACGTTCACCGCAAGGATGTTGATCTTCAGCCCGCTGACCCCGGCGGCCTTCAGCAGCGCCTTCGCCTTGTCGGGGTCGTAGTCGTAGACCGTCTTCGCGCGCCGGTAGGTGGGGTTGCCGGTGTCGAGGAACGACGAGGACGGCTTTCCGTGCCCCCGCAGGGCCACTTGGACCATCTTGCCGGTGTCGATCGCGTAGTGGAGCGCCTGGCGCACCCGTACGTCGTCGAAGGGCTTGTGCTGGGTGTTGAACATGAGGAACAGGTTGTTCATCCCGGCCCCGCCCGCGACCGTCATCCCGCCGCTGCGCAGCCGCTGGATGTTGGCGTAGGGGATGTTGTCGGCGATCTGCGCGCCCGCGCTCGACCCGGAGATCTTGGCGACGCGCGGCGCCGCGTCCACGATCGTCAGCCAGTTCATCGTCTTGAAGGCGGGCGGGCGCGGGCCGTTGTAGTCGGCGAACGCGGCGAAGGTCGTATTGGACTTGGGGTGGTGCGCGGTCTGCTGGTACGGCCCCGAGCCGACCGCCTTGCCCTTGATCGCGTCGTCCCAGGCGCCCGGATCGGAGAAGATGTGCTTCGGCATGATCTTCGCGAGGGTGAGGCGTGAAATCCCTTCCGGGAAAGGGAACTTGAGGACCAGCTCGACGTTCTGTGCGTCGACCTTCCTGACCTCCTTCAGCCAGCTGGCGAAGAAGCCCTGCGCGAGGGTCGCCGTCTTCGGGTCGAGGATGCGGTCGTAGACGAACACGACGTCGTCGGCGGTGACCGGCTGCCCGTCGTGGAACTTGGCGCCCGCGCGCAGCGTGAACTTCCACGAGGTGCCGCTCGTGTCCTTCGGCACGGCGGTCGCCAGCGCCGGGTAGGGCGCGCGGGTGATCGGGTCCGTGTCGATCAGGCCCTCGTAGATGTGGTTGTTGCCGGCCATGGCGAACGCCGACGCCGTCTGCGTCGGATCCCAGCTGCCGTCGTTGCCGTAGCCGATCACGGCGGTCAGCGTCCGGTTCTTGCCGGTGCCCCCGCCGCCGGTGTCGTTCGTCGACTGCGGCCCCGACGAACAGGCCGTCAGGGACGAGGAGATCGCCGCCGCCGCGCCCAGCGCGCCGGAGTACTTCAGGAACGCCCGGCGGTGCAGCGCGGGCACGTTCTGGGTCACGTCTTCGCGCATGGTTACTCCAGGAGGTACGACGTCCTACGTCCTGCGGTCAGCGCGACCATAAGAGCGGCCGTGGGGGCGGTCAAGGCATCGCACACGAATGGCGTAGCCGTCAGAGGTCGGACCAATGGCGGTTTGAAAAGGCGCGGGAATGGCGACAATTGACGCCTCATCAGGTCCGGCCGGGGTCGGACGTGGGACGTGGGACGTCTGATGCGGCTACGATGCGGCGCATGTCCGGGGAGCCAAGGAACAGTCGGATACAGCGCGAGATCGTCCAGCTGATCCTCGACCGCAAGCTCCAGCCCGGTGCGCCCCTGCCCACCGAGGCCGAGCTGATGGACGACCTCGGCATCAGCAGAAACTCCGTCCGCGAGGCCCTCAAAGCCCTCCAGGCCCTCGACATCGTCGAGATCAGACACGGCTACGGCACCTACGTCGGCCGCGCCTCGCTGACCCCGCTCGTCGACGGCCTCACCTTCCGTACGCTCACCCGGCACGAGGACGACGCGGACGCGCTGGCCGAGGTCCTCCAGGTGCGCGAGGTGCTGGAGGAAGGCCTGATTCATCGGGTCGTTGTCACCGTCACCGAACCGGAACTGGACAGACTCGAAGCGGTGGTGACCCGGATGGAGGACGCGGGCCGCGCCGGTCGGCCCTTCCCCGAACTCGACCGGGAATTCCACGAGTTGCTCTACGCCTCGCTCGGCAACGAACTCGTGCCCCAACTCCTCGGCGCCTTCTGGACGGTGTTCCGCCGCGTCGCCGGAGCCCGCGGCTGGACCGACGACCCGGCCCCCGAACTCACCGTCCGCCGCCACCGCGACATCGTCACCGCACTGCGCGCCCGCGATGTCGAGGGCGCGCAGCGCGCGATGGCGGACCACTTCCGCGGGATCGAGGCGCGCGCGGCGCAGGAGTCGCGGGGAGTGGGCTGACCTTCAGGTGGATCCTGAACTGAGCTCAGGGCGCGGTGAGTTGACCCACGATCGCCGCCCCGTCCAGCCAGACGTTCTCGCGGGAGATCTTTCCGTCCTTGAACTCGAAGACGTGCAGCATCCGGAAGGTGATCCGGCGGTTGTTCCCGGGGACGCCCAGCAGTGAGCCGGGGACCGTGCAGGTGATCAGGTCCTCGACGGTCGCCGCGTTCTCCGAGTAGTAGGTGTGGGTGCGCTCGGACTTCTCGGTGCGCAGATCCTTCACCAGCTGCTCGTAGCGCTCCTGCGCGGCCGGGATACCGACCGCCGGGCCGCCCGGCCAGCCGACGGCGTCGTGCTCGATGTCGTCCGTGTAGACGGACACGGCCGCCGCCGGGTCCCCGTGTTCCTCGGCGAGCATGTGCGTGCCGATCAGTACTTCCATTTCCGCCGGTGTGATGGAGCCCATCGAGCTCCTCCTCTCGTCGTGCCGCGCGCCGGTCGGGCCCGCGACCCCCGTTTGGTGAGACGGATATACTGTAATAAGAAAATTTTCTCACGACAAGAAGGAATTCGCATGCCCGAGGGCCGCAGCAGACAGAAGTTGCGCACGCGCCGCGCCCTGATCGAGGCTGCGGGCGCCCTGATCCGCGAGGGCCGAACGGTCACGATCGCGGAGGCGGCGGAGGCGGCCGAGGTGTCCCTGGCCACGGCGTATCGTTATTTCTCCAGCCCGCAGGAGCTGCTCCAGGAGACGCGACTCCTCATCCGTACCCCCGATGTCACCGCCGATCTGCCCGCCGACCCGGCCGAGCGCCTCGACACGCTCATCTCGCGTGTCGCCGAGCTCCAGCTCGGCGACGAGGCCATGTGGCGGGCGCTGGTGCGGGCCAGCCTCGAACGCTGGTTCACCCAGCACGAGCACGGGCACGAGGGCGGCGAGCCGGAGATCCCCACCCGCAACCAGACCCGCCTCGGCTTCACCCGCACCGCGCTCGAACCCCTCGCCGACACCCTCCCGCCCGACCTCCACCGCCGCCTGACCATGGCCGTCACCCTCGTCTACGGCGTGGAGGCGCTGATCGCGACCCGCGACGCCTGCGGACTCGACCCCGAGGAGGCGCGGGACGTGATGCGATGGGCGGGGAGCGCACTCCTGGAGAAGGCGATGCACGAGGCACCGGATGAGTGAGACACGGGAACCGTGGGACGAGCGGGACACAGGTGTCCTACGACTCCCCTCCGGCCGCCTGATCCGGGGCCGCGCCCTGCGCCGACCGCTCCCGGCCGACGGCCCGGCCCCGACGTACGGCGTGTATCTGCTGGGCAGCCCACCGCCCCAAGTCCCTTGGCCGGCACGGTGGTTGCGCTGGCCCGACTTCCGGCTGCCCGCCGACCGCGCCGAGGCCCGCACGGTCCTCACCGAGGCCTGGCAGCGGGCCCGCACCGAGCGCGTCGAGATCGCCTGCCTCGGCGGCCGGGGCCGCACCGGCACGGCACTCGCCTGCCTCGCGGTCCTCGACGGGGTGCCGCCGGAGGAGGCGGTCGCCTACGTCCGCGCCCACTACGACCGGCACGCGGTGGAGACGCCGTGGCAGCGGCGGTACGTGCGGCGGTTCGGGGCGCCTTCAGGCCCGGCGGGCCCGGAAGCGTAGGCGGCGGCTCTCTTGGTCCAGGTCCACCACCACGTCCGTGAAACCGGCCCGCTCCAGCCGGGCCGGGAGGGTCGCCGGATCGAGGGTGTTCATCGTGTCCCGGAAGTGCAACACCCGGAAACGGACGCTGGATCGACTGTCACTGCCCGCGAACGTGCCGCCCGGGCGCAGCACGCGGAACGCCTCGGCGAAGATGCGGTCCTGGTGGGCGGCGGTGGGCACGTGGTGCAGCATCGTGAAGCAGACGACGGAGTCGAACGAGGCGTCGGGCAGCGGCAGTTCGGCCCCGTCCGCGTGGAGCACGGTGGCTCGGTCGCCCCACCGGGACTGGAGCGCGCGGGCGCTGTCGGCGTCGATCTCGGCGGCGGTGAGGTGGTCGACCCGCTCGACGAGGACACGGAGGTTGGCGCCGTAGCCGGGGCCGATCTCCAGGACGTCCGCGCCGAGTTCGACGTGCTCAAGGGCCCAGGGCAGGATGCGGTCCTTCGTCGTCTGCGCCCATCCCTCTGAGCTGCACAGCTTGCGGTGGGCTCGGTTCATCGGCATACGTCGACGCTAGGCGGGGCGGGCGGTTGTCCGCCACGGGCTAGGCTGCCGTGTCATGTCGCGAGACGGACAGGAGCGGGGTAGCCGGTTCGGTACGGCCATCCTCGTCGGTCAGTTCGTCATGCCGCGCGGCACCGCCTTCGCCACGCACCGGCACCCCGATCACCAACTCCTCTGTTCCGAACGGGGGTTGCTCCGGATCCGCAGCGAGCACGGGACATGGCTGCTGCCGCCGTCGCTGGCCCTGTGGATCCCCGCGTACGTTCCGCACGCGACGGAGTCCGAGGGTGACGCCGTCATGCGCGGTGTGTTCGTCGCCCCGGTGAGCTGCCCGCACATCGACTGGCGCGACCCCACGGTCGTCGCGGTCACCCCGCTTCTCCGCGCGCTCGTCGTGCACTTGGACCGCACGGACCTGACGCCGGACGCCCGCGCGCGAGCCGAGCCGGTGCTCCTCGACGAGCTGCGCCCGGTGCCGGTGACCAGCGTGTCCGTACCCGAACCACGTGATCCCCGGGCGCGGTCGGTGGCCGAGGTGCTGCGGGCCGACCCGGCGGACGGGCGGACCCTCGCGGAGTACGGCGGTCAAGTCGGCGCCGGCGCACGGACGTTGGCCCGCCTCTTCGTCGCCGAGACGGGTCTCGGCTTCGGCCAGTGGCGGGAACGGCTGCGGATGCAGGCCGCGTTGCCGTTCCTCGCCGAGGGGCTGCCGGTGGAGGCCGTGGCGCGACGGGTGGGGTACGCCTCGGCGAGTTCCTTCACGGCGGCGTTCCACCGGGTGGTCGGAGTGACGCCGAGGCAGTACTTCCCCCGTTAACCGAGCGCTTCCGCCACCAACTCGGCAGTGTTCGCGACCAGTTGGTTGTCATACGGCGCGTCGGGCAGCGTCGGCTTTGTCGTCAGGACCGCGAGGACGACCGGGTCACCGGACTCCGTCCAGGCGATGCCGACGTCGTTGGCGGTGCCGTAGTCGCCGCTGCCTGTCTTGTCGGCGATGGTCCAGGTCGCGGGGAGCCCGGCGCGGAAACGGGCGGCGCTCGTCGTGTTGTTGAGCAGCCAGGCGGTGAGCCGGTCGCGGTCGGGGCGGCGCAGGGCGTCGCCGAGGACGAGCTTGCCGTACAGTCCGGCGATCGCGCGCGGGCTGGTGGTGTCGGTGATCCGGTCCGGCTCGGCCGAGTTCAGCTCGGTCTCCCAGCGGTCGAGCCGGGTGACCCGGTCGCCGAGGGAACGGGCGAAGCGGGTGACGGCGGTGGGGCCGCCGAGTTCGCGCAGGATCAGGTTGCCCGCGCCGTTGTCGCTGTAGCGGACGGCCACGTCCGCGAGTTGCTCGACCGTCATGCCGTCGGCCAGATGCGCCCGCGTCTGGTCGGAACCGTCGACCAGATCGGCCTCCGTGTAGTGCACGACCTTGTAGAGCACCTCGCCGTGCCGGTCCAGGTCCCGCAGGACGGCCGCGGCGGCGAGCGTCTTGAACACCGAGCACATCGGGAAGAGCTCGTCGGCACGGTGCACGACGGTCTTCTTCGTACCGAGGTGATGCGCGAACACGCCTACGCGGGCGGTGTGTTGCTCCTCAAGGGAGCGCAGGCCTGCCGTGACGTCGGTGCGGGTGCCGGTGCTGTCCGATGCCTGGGCCGGGGAGGCGCCGGTGACGAGGGTCGCGGCCGTGGCGGCACCGGCGGTGAGCAGGGTGCGGCGGGTGGCGGTGGCGGAGCGGGTCGAGGGGGTCGTAGGGGCCGTAGAGGACTGTTCGGAGCCTGAGATCACGCTCTCCTTTGTTCGGTCTGCGTCTGGTCGGTCCGCGTCGACGATCGGTCGGTTTCCGTCGACGATCTCTCCAGTGACCGACGCGACAACTCATCCCTTGGTTGCGTCGCCGTAGACCATCGGGCGACCCCCCGACGGGTGCTGGATCGGCACAGTGGGCGCATGGTGAACACACAGGGGATCACTCGGGGGCAGTTCCTGGCGGGGTCGCTGGCCCTCGGAGCGGCGGGCGCGCTGCTGCCTTCGGGACAGGCGGCAGCACGGCCGCGTACACCTGCACAGGCGACGCAGGCCCGGTGTCCCGGCCTGCGCCGGCACGGCGTCGTCTACACGGTCGGCGAGGGCGAGACCCCCGCCACCGCCTGGAACCCGCACCGGATGCGCGCCGATCTCCGGGCGATCCGCGACGAGTTGCACGCCGACACGGTCGACGTCACCGGCGACGGCGTCGGCCGCCTCACCGCGACGGCCGCCGAGGCCGCCGAACTCGGCCTGCACGTCTGGCTCCAGCCCACCCTCGCCGACCTCCCGGAGCGGGACATCCTCGAACACCTCGCGGAGACGGGCCGGTTCGCGGAACGCCTCCGGCGGCAGGGCGCGAGCGTCGACTTCAGCGTGGGCTGCGAGTTCTGGCTGTTCGTGCCCGGGATCGTGCCGGGGGCCACCGTCCTGGACCGCGTCCAGAACATCCTGAACGGCACGTTCGACCCGGCGAAGATGCAGCGCAGGCTGAACGCCTTCACCAAGAAGGCGGCGGCGCTGGGCCATTCCGTCTTCCACGGCAACCTCAGCTACGCCGCCGCTCAGGACGACGAGGTCGACTGGCACCTCTTCGACATCGTGGGAATCGACTACTACTCCTACTTTCGCCAACCGGCCGACTATGTACGTGAGTTGAGCCAGTACCAGCGCTGGGGCAAGCCCGTCGCCATCACCGAGTTCGGCACCTGCGCCTACAAGGGTGCCGAGAAGACGGCCGGCATGGGCTGGAACGTCGTCGACTACGACAAGGACCCGGAGGAGATCAAGGGCCACCTCGTCCGCAGCGAACACACCCAAGCGGCGTATGTCGTAGACCTGTTGGAGGTCTTCGAGTCGATGGGTCTGTACGGCGCGATGGCCTTCGAGTTCGTCACCCCGGACGCCCCGCACCGACCTCACGACCCGCGCCACGACCTCGACCTGGCGAGCTACGCCATCACCAAAACCGTCAAGGACCGTCCGTACGACCCGAGTTCACCCTGGCACTGGGAGCCGAAGGAGGCGTTCCACGCGCTGGCCCGGAGCTACGGTCACAGGGCGAGGGTCATGAGGAGGCGGTGCTCGCCCGGCCCGAAGTAGTCCTTGAGCACGCCCTGCTCGGACGAGAACCCCAGCGAGCGGTACAGCATGATCGCGGCGGCGTTCGTCGGCTCCACGGTCAGGCGGACCTGGTGGACGCTCTCCGTGCGCAGTCGACGCAGGGCCTCGACCATCAGGCGCCGACCCAGCCCATGGCCCTGCTGGTGGGGTGTGACGGCCAGGCTCATGATCCAACTCACGTAGCCGTCCGAGGTGTTGACGAAGAGGATGTAGCCGAGCAATCCCTCGCCGTCGTCGAGGACGAGGATGCGGTCCCCGTGGATGTCGCAGAACTGCCGGAGCACGAAGGCGGGGTACGGCTCCTCAGGGAAGGCCTCCCTGTCCACGCGCAGGAGTTCGGGCAGGTCGGCCTCGGTGATACCCCTCAGGGTCAGGTGCCGGTCGGCGCGGTCGGCTAAGAATGCCTGGTCAGCGCGGCGGCCGAGAGAGGGGAAACGTTCCTCCGGAAAAGCCGTCATACTGCCTCCTGCGGGACGAGGGTCAAGTGCGTGTTGCCACTCGTACGGGTGGTACGGGCGAGACGCGAACGATCTTCCTTTCTGGACTGTTCGACGGGGTTCCGAACATCTTGGGTGGGGCAATCCGGCAGTTCAAGGCCGAATCAGGTCGCATGAATGTATTCGCCACGATGCGCCCCCTGTGCGCCCCGGCGGTGGCTGTGACTTGACGTAGATTGCCCTACGAAATTGACGATCAGGTGTACGTCGTGCCTGTGATGTTGTTAGTGTGGACTGGTGAAAAACGCGGAAGTCGCCTGGAGCGCGTTCGATTCGATCGCATATGTAGATCACAACTACCGTGACCTACAGGCGGAGGACGCCGAGATCCTTCCCATTCTCAGGGATCATTTCGCGGGCCATTTCCGGAACCAGGGCGTCGGCCCGGTATACGGCATCGACGTGGGCGCCGGAGCCAATCTCTATCCCGCGCTGTCCATGCTGCCGTGGTGCGACGAGATCACCCTCTACGAGCGCTCGCCCTCGAACGTGGCCTACCTGCGGAGCCAGGTCGACTCGTATGCGGAGAACTGGGACCAGTTCTGGGACGCCCTGTGCGGGAACAAGGACTACAAGGCCTTCGACGCCGACCCCCGCGAGAGATTCCGCAAGGTCGTCAAGGTCCAGCAGGGCGATATCTTCGATCTTGAGCAGTTCGCCGGTCAGTGGTCGGTGGGGACGATGTTCTTCGTCGCCGAGTCGATGACCTCCTCCCACCTGGAGTTCAGCCTGGGCGTGGAGCGTTTCATGCGCGCCCTGGCCCCCGGTGCTCCCTTTGCCGCCGCTTTTATGGAACACTCCAAGGGTTATCACGCGGGTGAGTATTTCTTCCCCGCGTGCGACGTGGGAGAGAACGAGGTGCGGGAGAGTCTCGAACCATTCGCGGACGGACTCAAGGTGCAGCGGCTCGAAACCGAGCCCGCGGTGCGGGACGGGTATTCCGGAATGATCCTCTCCTATGGTTGGCGCGGGAATTCGGACCCACAGATTCCGATCGGCTGACAGGGCGGTCGACCGGTGAATCTTCACAACAGAAGAGGGATATTCCTCGGCTGAGGGCAGTGCGGTCTGTGTGAGGGGCATGGAATGGAGATCAAGCCGCGGCAGCACCTGCTGGACATCTGGCAGGCGGTCGCCCGCCACTCCTTCGACGGAGGGGAGTGGGCGTGGGGAAAGTGGGGCGGTGAGAGCAGCGTCGCCGACGCCGAGCGCCTGCTCTGCCTGCTGTATCCGGCCACCGAGCTGCCCTCGTTCCGGCTGGACGACCCCGACACCACGCTGACCGACGTCCAGCAGACGCTGAAGCGGGCCGGTGGGCGGCTGGAGATTCCGGCCAACCTCGTCATGGCCGCGGTCGAGTTCATGCGCACCCACACCGACGACAAGAGGCCGACGTTCGCGGGCGGTTACTACTTCCAGTCCCGGGACAAGGAGCAGGACCTCACCGAGGAGCAGCGCCAACTCGGCGTCACCGACTCGTTCTCCATGTCGATCACCCTCTGTCTCGCCCTGCTCGGCTTCCTCAAGGTCTACGAGACCAAGACCCGCCGCGGCGACATGCAGGACACGATCCGGGAGCTGCGGATCGCGACCAGCAACCGGCTCACCGCCGCCATGGTCAGTCTGCTGCGGTCGTTCACGGTCAACGTCTACGACACCGACTCCTCCCAGGGCCAGACGCTCTGCGAGCTGCTGGGCCAGGGACAGTTGTCGACCCGTCAGGTTCTGGAGCAGTTCCAGCGGCGGTTCCGCCCGCTGCGCGCCGCCATCATCGAGAGTTTTATCCTCGGCCTCGACGTCCAGGAAGCCCTCAAGGACGAGAGCCAGCTGTTCGAGTGCGGCTGGGCCTGGAGCCTGGTGCGGGACGCGCCCGAGGTGGAGACCGAGGAGTCCATCGGCGCGCAGCCCAGCGGCGTCGCCAACCCGGTGCCGTACCTCTACTTCACGGTGGTCGCGCTCGACGGCATCCAGGACCTGTTCTCGGACCGCACCCTGACCCTGGGCCTGCTCAACGCCGAACAGCAGAAGCTCGCCGAGGCGCTGCGACTGCGCTGGGAGATCACCCAGCAGTACTGGTCGCGCATCGCGCGCTTCGACGGCGACCGCTGGCCCCTGGAGGACATCCCCTGGCGTACGACGGGACAGCGGCTGGAGTCGGAGTACTTCTCGCTCTCGGTCGCCGCGATCCTCGTGCACGACCTGATGCGCCGCCGGGCCACCGACGACGACCTGACCCGCACCGTCCGCGTCATGGAACGCCTCGCCGAACGCGGCCGGATCACCAGCCGGATGACGCGCGACGACCCGATGATTCAGCTGCACAACCCCGGCGTCACCCTGCCCCTCCAGGGCGGCGGCACCATCGGCCCGCCGATGGACTGGACGATGAGCGACTTCTCCGCCCAACTCCTCAAGCGCACCGTGCAGTTGTGCACGCTCTCCCGCAACCTCTCCGCGCACGACCGGCTGCTGAGGCTGGCCGAGGACATCTTCGGCCATGTGTGGCGGCGCCGGATGGGCGAGGGCGAGGGCGTCGGCCTGTGGGACAACGTGCACGCCATCTACCCCGAGACTGCCCTCACCGAGGGCCCGGTGTCCTGGAGCATCACCGAGCGGGTCACCGAGGTGATGGTCCAGGTCCACAACATGTACGCGCAGCCCCCGATCCGCAGCCTCGAACTCACCGAGCTGGCACGGGCGTTGCTCAGCGAGTCCACGCACCTCCTGGGCAACGAACAGATGGCGCCCGCGCCCAACGCCGACGGCAAACGCGGGATGCAACTCAGGGGAATCGAGGTCAAGTTGCGCCGCGCCCGCGCGCTCGTCGACGAACAGCCGGGCACTGCCTACTCGTTGACCCTGGACGTCTTGGGCCAGCTCGACGCACTCGCCCGGGCCCGCGAAGCCGCCGCGGTCCAGGGAGTGTGAGCCGTGCTGATCTTCGCGGCCTCCGACAAGGGAGGCACGGGCCGCTCGGTCACCAGCGCCAACCTCGCCTACCAGCGCGCGCTGACCGGGGACGACGTCTGCTACCTGGACTTCGACTTCGGCTCGCCCACCGCCTCCGCCGTCTTCGACGTGCCCGACGCCCGCCAAGCCGCCGAGGACCGCGGCCTGCACTCGTACCTGATAGGCGAGGTCAGCGAACCCGTCCGCATCGACGTCTGGGCCGACACCGAACACCGCGTCCTGCGCAACCAGCCGCCCGGAGCAGGCCGGTTGATCCTCATGCCGGGCGACCTCAGCGGCGGCGAGTTCGCCACCTCCGGCGACAACCTGCGCCGTTGCGTGGATCTACTCCTGCGTCTCAACAGCGAGTTCGACCTGATCGTCGTCGACCTCAGCGCCGGCCGCAGCTACGCCGTCGACATGGTCCTCGCGGCCACCTCGCTGCGGGAGATGAGCGGCGTCCAGGCCCGCTGGCTGGTCTTCCACCGCTGGACCCGCCAGCACGTGGAGGCCGCGGCCAGCCTCGTCTACGGCAAGCGCGGCATCCTCGCCGGGGGCGTCGCCCGCGGCCACGACGAGGACGCGCTGCGCGGCGCGATCCGCTTCGTGCGGGCCGCCGTACCCGATCCCGACTCGGCGCTGTGGTCGCAGGCCACGCCCACGCAGTCGGCGTGGATGGAGCAGTGCGACACCGAGCTGAAGCACCTCGCCTCGCACCACGGCATCGGCTACAGCCAGGTGCTCGGGTCGGTCCCGCTGGAGCCGGTGCTGCAGTGGCGGGAGCAACTCATCACCGACGAGGACGTGTTGGACAGCCAGATCGCCACCATGGAGACCTGGCAGGCGCTCAGCGACCTCGCCGCGCGGCTCACCGACGACAAGTACTGGGAGGAGGCATGACGGAGGCCGTCTTCCGGGAGACCACCGCGGACCCGCGCACCCAGTCCGTACCGCTGGCCCATCTCTCCCTGGAACTGGGCCACTTGTACATGGAGGACTTCGAGGCGGGCCCCGAGCGGCTGCGCGAGCACTTCGCCGAGGTCCGCATCTGGGTGGACGCGGCCCGCGCCTCCGCCGCCCGCCGCACCGGCGGCAAACGCCCCCGGATCAGCACCTGTTTCCTCATCGACGACTACTTCACCCGCTTCTCCACCCCGGCCGAACTCGTCCCGCTGGTCCTCGAAGAGGCCGAGAAGGCGGGCCTCGTCATCGACTACCTCGCCCGCGAATCGGGCTGCGCGGTCGCCGACCGCATCGAACTCGCCGAGTCCGTCATGCACCGCCTGGTCGAGTCGCCCCCACCGGGCAGCCACGGCTCCCGTCCCCCGGTCAGCCAGACGGGCTGGCTCGCGAACGGCGAGCGCACGGCCCCGACGCGCAGTGCCCTGGCGGAGATCGTCACCTGGCAGCCCCCGCACGAGACCGCCGCCCGCAACCACTCCGTCTTCATGGATGTCGAGCTGTGGTCCGAGACGGACAAGGGCCGCCTGTGGTCCTGCCCGTTCCTGGCCGCCGTCTGGCAGTTGGCCCGCCTGGGTCTGCTACGGCACCTGGGCGAGCCCGTGCTGGTCCCGCAGCCCTGGACCGGCGGGGACTTCCCGCGCGACTGGGACCGGCTGCCGCCGCTTCTCCAACTCAGCGACACCCGGGTCCCGTTCAGCGCGTACCGCACCTGCACGCTGATGGCGAACCGCTTCGTGGCCGTGGAGGACGCGGTGCGGCTCATCCTCGACCAGGTGGACGTGGACTCCGTCGCGCTGGAACAGGTGGCCAAACGGTCCGCGGGCGAGGGTGTCGCGGTACCGGAGGCGGTGGCCCAGCGCGCCACCTATGTGTTCTACGAGGAGCCCGCCAACTCGGCCGCATCCGACGGGACTTGACATGACGACCCCCGGACGGCAGACGCGCTCGGTCCTCGCCTGCGGCGAGGTGCGCACCGGCCTGCTGCCCTCCTTCCAGGCGCTGGACGGCCGCGCCGCCGCCCAACTCCTGCGGCTGCGCGCCGACGAACACGTCCGGGTCTCCGAGCGGCCCAATCTCTACGCCCTCTCGCCCGAGGTCCTCACGGGCGTGGACTGCCGGCTGCCCACCTCGAACGGCGCGAAGGTCAGGGCCGTCGGTACGGTGGCCGCCCGCGCCGCGCTCACCGAGGGCCGGGTCCTGCAGGCCACCGCCTACTTCAGCGCCCCGGCCACCGGACCCGACGTACGCCGGCCCTGGGGGCACTACCTGGTCCGCCCCGGGGTCGTCGAGCCGTTCGGGAAACTGCCCGAACAGGCAACGGCGGAGGGTGTGTTGCGCGGCGGCGGGCGCGGCGAGCTGGACCTCGGGATGATCGCCGAGGGGCTGCTGGCGCAACTGGTGCGCCACCCCCTCCTTGACCACAAGGCACCCTTCAAGTCCCGCCGCACACACCTGCGTTGGGCCGCGCGGCAGGCGCCCGAGGGCGAGGAGGCCTCCCTGGACCGCTTCACGCTGGCCGAAGACGGCCTGCGGACGGTCGAGTTGAGGGTTCCCGAGGGCACCGAGGCCGCCGCGGTCGCGGGGCTCTGCGAAGACCTCGCGTTGCACGACTGGCTTTTGACGACGGTGGTGCACATGCTGGAGAACAGCCGGCTCGGCGCGGCGGACGGGCCCGCGGCGGTCCTGGCGCTGCGTCCGGCCGTGGATCACCTGCTGCATCTGTGGATGCCGCGCGCGCACGTGGACCGCACGCTGGGACACCTGTGGGACGTACTGGAGCGGGAACCGGGCTTCAGCCGCCAATGGGAGAACCTTCGCCAGCGTATCCGGGACCAACTGGCCATACAGGCCATCCCGTTGCTGCACCAGGCGCTGAGCACGCGCTGACGGGGCGGCGACAACCGCATATCCGACGGGGGAGAGGCTCACATGAACGGAGTGACGACAACAGGGGCGGGACCAGGGGCCGTTCCACAGCAGGACCAGCCCCAGCGCGGGTCGAGGCTGTTCATCAGGACCGGGTTCGCGGTCTTAGCGGGAGTGGCCGCGTTCTTCGTGACCAACGTCCTCAACGAGAACGACGGCGACCTGTGGCAGTGGACGATGTCCATCGTCCTGGGCTGCGCCACCCTGATCGTGCAACTGCTCGTGGACTTCGGCGAGCGCCTTGAGGCCGTCCAGGAGAGCCAGAAGCGGCGCATCCGGGACATGAAGGACAGCCTGTCCAGCCATCACACCGAGATGCGCGCGGCGGTCGACGAGAGCTTCGCGAAGATCAACGCGGCGACCGAGCTGTACAGCAAGGTCGACGGCTCGGTACTCCGCTCCGACGAGGTGACCCGGCTGGTGCTGGGCTACACGAAAGTCGGCGAGCAGGGCGCGGACATCGTCAAGGCCTTCGCCGAGGAGGAGTTGGGCCGCCTGGCCCTCCTGATGGAGAACCTCGGCAACGGCACGGCGGACTGCCCCGGCGAGAACCACGAGTGGCTGATCGACCTCACCAAGTGCGTCAAGCGCACGCTCTACGCCACCAGCACCTCCGTCGACCGGGACTTCTGGTCGAGCGAGCCGGCCCGCCGCTATCTCGCCGCCCAGGAAACAGCCATCAAGTCCCGCCGGGTACAGATCCGGCGCGTGTTCCTCGTCGACGAGGAGTCGGAAGTGACCGGCAGCCTCCGCCAACTCTGCGAAAGACACCGCAAGTTCGGGATCGACGCGCGTATCGCGGTCCGCGCCCTCCTCGAACCCACCGCCCAGATGAACTCGTTGAACGACTTCATCGTCTTCGACGGCGAACTCTGCTACGAGACCGAGCCGGACATCCGCGTCATGCCGGCCAAGACGACCCTGAAGATGACCCGCGAACACGTCGAGGAACGCATCAACCGCTTCAACGTCCTGTGGGAGGCGACGGAACCGGACCGCGCCCCGGAACCGTCCCCCGAACCGGACGGAGGAAGGGCGGTCACCCAGCCCGCCGGCCCACGCCAACAGCCGTGACGGCGGCGGACGTTCGGACACCGTAGGTGTCGACCCGGGTCGTACACCCCCGGACCGATGCCCGCACCCGCACCCGGGAGTTCGGCGGCGGTCCGGGTCGTGGCCGCCGGTGATGCCCTGATCGCCCCGAGCGTGACCCGGCGGCTGATCCGTGACTTCGGGCTGGTCTCGGTCGGGTAGGGGACACGCGCCGGGCCGGGGACGGAAAAGCCTTCGACCGTGCTCGAGTCGTCCAGTACGGTCGCGAGGTTGTTTTCACTGCTGGGAGTCCCTGAGAGCGGGTTTTTTTCATGGCGTGTCGTATCGGTGAACTCGTGCTCGGTTGCCGTGATCCCGAGCTGCTGGCGCGGTTCTGGTGCGAGGTTCTGGGCTTTGTCGTGCTCGAGAGCGAGGAAGGGGAGTGGGCCGAGATCGGGACGCCGGAAGGGTTCGGGGGGCCGCACCCGACCATCTTCTTCAGCCGCCGGGACGAGCCCGAGCCGGGGAAGTCCCGGCTGCACATCGACGTCAATCCCACCGACCGCGACCAGGAGGCCGAGCTGGAACGCCTGCTGGCGCTCGGTGCGCGCCGGGCCGACATCGGTCAGACGGGGGAGGAGCAGTGGCATGTGCTGGCCGACCCCGAGGGCAATGAATTCTGTCTGCTCAAGGCCCGTATCAACCCGCTGACCGTCCAGTAGGGCGAGGTCCATCCGCGGTTTCCGAATTGCCTGTTCGAATTGCCTGTCATAGCCAACCCCCTTGGTCCGCACCGCAGTTGCCGCCGACAGACTCCTGCCGAGTGTAGGGGGAGAAGGGGCTCTGGGGAGACGAGAAGCGTGAAAGTCGAAAAGGCGGGGGAGCCAGCTGTGGGCACACTGCTGGGAGGCGAAGGAAACCTTGATGGAATTCCGGATTCGGGTGCGAGGAGAGCGATGAAGCCGCCTGTCGGATCGGTCGCCGTGGACACCCGTAACGGGAGAGTGGGCATCGTCATGGGGCATGAGGGGCCTTATGTTCAGCTGCGCCCGTACGGCGGCGGGCGGGAGTGGGACGCCGAGCCGGCCGCCGTACGGGACGCGACCCCGGCCGAGCGGCTGAGCGCGGCGACCGCGTACGCGAACGCCCGCAGTCGCGGTGAGGTGCCTTGAGACGTCGTGGCGCCACGGAGCCGTAGGGGACAATGGGCGGCATGAGCCTGTTCCGCGACGACGGCATCGTGCTGCGCACCCAGAAGCTGGGTGAGGCGGACCGGATCATCACGCTGCTCACCCGGGGTCACGGGCGGGTACGCGCGGTGGCGCGCGGGGTGCGGCGGACCAAGTCGAAGTTCGGGGCGCGGCTGGAACCCTTCTCCCACGTGGACGTCCAGTTCTTCGCGCGGGGCAGTGAACTGATCGGCCGCGGGCTGCCGTTGTGCACCCAGAGTGAGACCATCGCTCCGTACGGTGGCGGGATCGTCGCCGACTACGCGCGGTACACCGCCGGTACGGCCATGCTGGAGACGGCCGAGCGGTTCACGGATCACGAGGGCGAGCCCGCCGTACAGCAGTATCTGCTGCTCGTGGGCGGGCTGCGGACGCTGGCCGGCGGGGAGCATGCTCCGCATCTCATCCTCGACGCGTTCCTGCTGCGTTCCCTCGCCGTCAACGGCTATGCGCCAAGCTTCGGGGACTGCGCGAAGTGCGGGATGCCGGGGCCGAACCGGTTCTTCTCCGTGGCGTCGGGCGGGGTCGTCTGCGCGGACTGCCGGGTGGCCGGCAGCGTCGTACCCTCGCCGCAGGCCCTGGAGCTTCTCGGTGCGCTGCTTACGGGAGACTGGGCGACGGCGGACGCGTGCGAGGCGCGGCATGTGCGGGAAGGCAGCGGGCTGGTGTCCGCCTATCTGCACTGGCATCTGGAGCGCGGGCTTCGGTCACTGCGGTACGTAGAGAAGTCGTAGTAGTCGGAAAGAGGAGACGAGAAGCACATGGCCGTACGCGGGATCCTGGGGCGCCAGCGGCGCGAGTACACGGCGCCGGAGCCGCACCCGTCCGGGGCCACCGCGCCGAAGCTGCCCGGTGAGCTGATCCCGAAGCACGTGGCGATCGTCATGGACGGGAACGGACGGTGGGCGAAGGAGCGGGGGCTGCCGCGCACCGAGGGCCACAAGGTCGGCGCCGAGCGGGTGTTGGACGTGCTGCAGGGTGGCGTCGAGATGGGCGTCGGCGCGATCTCGCTGTACGCCTTCTCCACCGAGAACTGGAAGCGGTCGCCCGACGAGGTGCGCTTCCTCATGAACTTCAACCGCGATTTCATCCGCAAGACGCGTGACACCCTCGACGAACTCGGCATCCGGGTGCGGTGGGTGGGCCGTATGCCCAAGCTGTGGCGGTCGGTCGCCAAGGAGCTCCAGATCGCGCAGGAGCAGACCAAGAACAACGACGCGCTGACTCTGTACTTCTGCATGAACTACGGCGGCCGGGCCGAAATCGCCGACGCGGCACGGGCGTTGGCCGAGGACGTGGCGGCGGGGCGGCTCGACCCGGCCAAGGTCGACGAGAAGACCTTCGCCAAGTACATGTACTACCCGGACATGCCCGAGGTCGATCTCTTCCTCCGCCCCAGCGGCGAACAGCGCACCTCCAACTACCTGATCTGGCAGAGCGCTTACGCCGAGATGGTCTTCCAGGACGTGCTCTGGCCGGACTTCGACCGGCGTGACCTGTGGCGCGCGTGCGTCGAATTCGCCCAGCGGGACCGGCGGTTCGGCGGCGCCGTGCCGAACGAGAAGCTGCTGGCGATGGAAGCGGCGATGCGGGGGCGACCCGAGGAGGGCTAGGAACGGCGGCTACGATCCCGCCTCATGGACATGGGGCGGGATCCGCGGGACCTGACGGGGGAATCGGTCGAGCTGGTGTATCAGCTGACCGTCGAGGACTTCACGGCGGCGCTGAAAGCGCGCAGGCGGGTCAGCCGGGCGGGGCGAAGGCAACTGTGGATGTTCGGCGTCGCGGTCTTCTTCGCCGCCGTGGCGGTGGCGGTGTCACTGGCCGGTGGTGAGTCGGTGCCGCTTCCGCTGATCGCCGGTCTGATCATGGCCGTGCTGCTGCTGATGTTCCAACCCTGGCTCATGGCCCGCCAGTTCCATCGCCACACGGAGCGCCGGGGGGTGTTCCGCGCGACGGTCACGGACGTCGGGGTGTCGGTGGTCACCGACGACTCGTCGACCTCGATCAACTGGACCGTGCAGCCCCGCTACCGGGAGACGCCGGACGCGTTCTTCCTGTTCAGCTCCGACAAGAACGCCGTCGGTGTCACCCTCCTCCCGAAGCGCGGCCTGCCCGACCCGACCGACGCCGACCGACTGCGAGCGATCCTCGACGCCCACGCGCTCCGCGTCTGAACGCCCGGTCCCGGCACCCCCCTAGGGGCGCGGGGAACTGCGCGACCAGCCCCCACCGGACCCGCACACAATCCGCTCAACCAGCGGAGCACTCCGCACAAGTACCGAAGATCTCGACAGTGTGCGCCACATTGACGTACCCATGCTCCGCCGCGATCGCCTCCGCCCACTTCTCCACAGCAGGCCCCTCCACCTCCACCGCCTTGCCGCACACCCGGCACACCAGGTGGTGATGGTGATCGCCCGTGGAGCAGCGCCGATACACCGACTCGCCCTCGTCGGTGCGCAGAACGTCGACCTCCCCGGCGTCGGCGAGGTTCTGGAGGGTGCGGTAGACCGTGGTCAGCCCCACCGAGTCACCCTTGTGCTTGAGCATGTCGTGGAGTTCCTGGGCGCTGCGGAACTCGTCGACCTCGTTGAGCGCCGCCGACACGGCGGCACGCTGGCGGGTGGAGCGTCCCTTTACGGGCGGGCCGGCCGTCGTCACCGTTGCCTCCTCACGTCTGCACTTTGCCGAGCCATTGTGCCAGCCCGGGCTGTGCGTGGTCAGACGCCGACCTCGTCGGCGGCCCCCCGCGTGGCTGGAATCGCGCACTCCACCGGGTCCCCGGCGGGTCGCGCGGCGGCCGCGGCCCGGGCCCGGCGCCTCGCCAGCGGAGTCGCCAGCGCGGTCAGCGCGATGAACGCGGCGATCGTCAGGAGCACGATCGTCGCGCCGGGCGGGACGTTCTGGTAGTACGAGGTGACGGTGCCGCTGACCGCCACGGTCACGCCGATCACGCCCGCGATCGCCAGCGTCGCCCCGAAACTGCGGGTCAGCTGCTGTGCGGCGGCGACCGGCACCACCATCAGCGCGGAGACCAGGATCAGGCCCACGACCCGCATCGCGACGGTGACCGTGACGGCGGCGGTGACCGCCGTCAGCAGGTTCAGGGCGCGCACGGGCAGGCCGGTGACCCGCGCGAACTCCTCGTCGTGGTTCACGGCGAACAGCTGCCGCCGCAGGCCGAGGGTGACCACGATCACGAAGGCGGCCAGGATGCCGATCGCCGTCACGTCGGACTGCGAGACCGTCGAGAGGGAGCCGAAGAGGTACGAGCTCAGGTTGGCGTTCGAGCCGCCCGGCGCGAGGTTGACGAACATCACGCCGCCCGCCATGCCGCCGTAGAAGAGCATCGCGAGGGCGATGTCGCCGCGGGTCTTGCCGTACCAGCGGATCAGTTCCATCAGGACCGAGCCGAGGACGGAGACGGCGGTGGCCATCCAGACCGGGGAGGCGTTCAGCAGGAAGCCGAGGCCCACGCCGGTCATCGCGACGTGGCCGATGCCGTCGCCCATGAGGGGCTGGCGGCGCTGGACGAGGTAGATGCCGATCGCGGGGGCGGTGATGCCGACGAGGACGGCGGCGATGAGCGCCCGCTGCATGAAGGCGTAGTCGAGGAGGTCCATCAGCTCAGCAGTCCCGTGCGGATCGGTTCGGCGTCCGCCGAGTGCGGGTGTACGTGGTCGTGGCCGGGCAGGGCATGCTGGCCCAGCGCGCGCGGGGGCGGGCCGTCGTGCTGGACGCAGCCGTCGCGCAGGACGACCGCGCGGTCGATCAGCGGTTCCAGCGGGCCGAGTTCGTGCAGGACGAGCAACACCGTTGTGCCCTCGGCGACTTGGCGGGTCAGGGTGTCCGCGAGGACCTTCTGGCTGGCCAGGTCCACGCCCGCCATCGGCTCGTCCATGATGAGGAGTTCGGGTTCGGCGGCGAGCGCGCGGGCGATCAGCACGCGCTGGTGCTGGCCGCCGGAGAGCGCGTCGACCGAGTCCTTGGCGCGGTCCGCCATCCCGACCAGCTCCAGGGCGTGCCGTACGGCCTCGTGGTCCGCCTTGCGCAGCAGGCCGAAGCGGGCGCGGGAGAGGCGGCCGGACGCGACGATCTCGGTGACCGTCGCGGGCACCCCGCCCCCGGCCGTCGTGCGCTGCGGTACGTACCCCACGCGCCGCCAGTCGCGGAAGGCGCGGCGCGGGGTGCCGAACAGCTCGATCTCGCCTGCGGACAAAGGCACTTGGCCGATGATCGTGCGGATCGCGGTCGACTTGCCGGAGCCGTTGGCGCCGAGCAGCGCGACCACCTCACCGCGGCGCACGGTGAGGTCGATGCCGCGCAGGACGGGGCGCGAGCCCAGCTCGGCGCGGACTCCGCGCAGCGATATGACGGGCTCGCTCATCAAGTCGCTCATCAACTCGTCCTCCGTGCTGGTCATTTACTTCCCAGGGCCGTCTGCAGGGCCTTGAGGTTGGCCTGCTGGACCGAGAAGTAGTCCGTGCCGCGGGACTTCTTGGTGATGCCCTCGATCGGGTCGAGGACGTCCGTCTTCAGGTTCGCGTCGGCGGCGATGGTCTTCGCGGTCTTGTCGCTGACGAGCGTCTCGTAGAACACCGTGGTGACGCCGTCGGCCTTGGCCATCTTCTCAAGGTCCTTGACGCGCTTGGCACTCGGCTCCGACTCGGGGTCGAGGCCGTTGATGGCCTCCTCGGTGAGGCCGTAGCGCTCGGCGAGGTAGCCGAAGGCGGCGTGTGTGGTGATGAACACCTTGGTCTTGGTGTTCGCGAGGCCGGTCCTGAACTCGGTGTCGAGCGCGTCCAGCTTCTTGACCAGGGCCGCGGTGTTGGTCTTGTAGTCGGCCGCGTTCTTCGGGTCGGCCTGCTCGAAGGCCTTGCCGA
Organism: Streptomyces sp. NRRL F-525; assembly: GCF_000716605.1. GTDB lineage: Bacteria > Actinomycetota > Actinomycetes > Streptomycetales > Streptomycetaceae > Streptomyces. The sequence continues at coordinate 26,483 of NZ_JNXE01000030.1, forward strand.
CGCCCTCGGCGACCTGGGCGTAGCGCACCGGGTCGAGCCAGATGTGGGGGTCGAGGCCGGCCAGCTCGTCGTTCTTCGAGGTGTCGTGCGAGGCGGCGTGGCCGCCGACCTCGTTGCCGTGCTTCTCCTCGGTGGTCAGGGAGGCGGCGTCGATCTTCGTCTTGACCTCGGACTGGCTCACCACGGCGTCGACGGAGGGCTGGAGGTTCTTGAGGTAGAGCACCGCGTCGGACTGCCCGAGCGCGGCGGTCTGCTGCGCGCTGATCTCCAGGTCGTGCGGCTCCTGGCCGGGTTTCGTCAGGCTGGTGACGTGGACGTGGCTGCCGCCGATCTGCTCGGCGAGGTACTGCAGCGGGTAGAACGCCGCGACGACGTCGAACTTGTCCGTGTTGGCCGCGGCAGCGCTGTCGGAGCAGGCGGAGAGGGTCCCGAGACCGAGGGCGGTGGCCGCGGCGATGGCGATCCCGGATATGTGGCGTCGTCGTACGTTCATGACAGTCATTTTCAACTGACATGGAAACCGTTGTCAACAAGCCCCGGGTGTGGAACCGATTTGATACAGGGGCGGGAGGCGCCGGTAACCTGAGGCATTCGCTGCCTGTCCATTCGTCATGAAGAGAGCACCGTGGCCGCCGACAAGATCGACACCATCGTCAGCCTGAGCAAGCGCCGTGGCTTCGTATTCCCCAGTAGTGAGATCTACGGCGGCCAGCGCGCCGCCTGGGACTACGGGCCCCTGGGTGTCGAGCTCAAGGAGAACCTGAAGCGCCAGTGGTGGCGCTACATGGTGACGTCGCGCGAGGACGTGGTCGGTATCGACTCGTCCGTGATCCTGGCCCCCGAGGTGTGGGTGGCCTCCGGCCATGTCGCTACTTTCTCGGACCCGCTGACCGAGTGCACCGCGTGCCACAAGCGGTTCCGCGCGGACCACCTGGAGGAGGCGTACGAGGCCAAGCACGGCCGCCCCCCCGAGAAGGGCCTCGCCGACATCAACTGCCCCAACTGCGGCAACAAGGGCCAGTTCACCGAGCCCAAGGAGTTCTCCGGCCTGCTCTCCACCCACCTGGGCCCGACGCAGGACACCGGCTCCGTCGCCTATCTGCGCCCCGAGACCGCGCAGGGCATCTTCACCAACTTCGGCCAGGTGCAGACCACTTCGCGCAAGAAGCCGCCGTTCGGCATCGCGCAGATGGGCAAGTCCTTCCGCAACGAGATCACGCCCGGCAACTTCATCTTCCGGACCCGCGAGTTCGAGCAGATGGAGATGGAGTTCTTCGTCAAGCCGGGCGAGGACGAGAAGTGGCAGGAGTACTGGATGGAGCAGCGCTGGAACTGGTACACCGGCCTGGGCCTGCGCGAGGAGAACATGCGGTGGTACGACCACCCCAAGGAGAAGCTCTCCCACTACTCCAAGCGCACCGCTGACATCGAGTACCGCTTCCAGTTCGGCGGCAACGAGTGGGGCGAGCTGGAGGGCGTCGCCAACCGCACCGACTACGACCTGAACGCCCACTCCAAGGCCTCCGGCCAGGACCTCTTCTTCTTCGACCAGGAGGCCGGCGAGCGCTGGACGCCGTACGTCATCGAGCCCGCGGCCGGTGTCGGCCGCGCGATGCTGGCGTTCCTGCTGGACGCGTACGTCGAGGACGAAGCGCCCAACGCCAAGGGCAAGTTGGAGAAGCGCACGGTCCTGCGCCTCGACCACCGCCTGGCGCCCGTGAAGGTGGCTGTCCTGCCCCTTTCCCGCAACCCCGAGCTGTCCCCGAAGGCCAAGGGCCTCGCCGCCGCGCTGCGTCAGAACTGGAACATCGAGTTCGACGACGCCGGTGCCATCGGCCGCCGCTACCGCCGTCAGGACGAGATCGGTACGCCGTTCTGCGTGACGGTCGACTTCGACACGCTCGAGGACAACGCGGTGACGGTGCGCGAGCGCGACTCGATGAAGCAGGAGCGGGTGTCCCTCGACCAGATCGAGGGCTACCTGGCCGCGCGTCTCGTCGGCGCCTAGGGTCAACTCCGCCTGAACGAAAGGCCGGACGGGCTAAATGCCCGTCCGGCCTTTCGCGTGGGGTCTCAACGCCCTTGCAGGGACTTCACGTTGTCGCCGAACGTCCAGTTCTTCGAGCCGTCCCAGTTGATTGACCAGGTCATCAGGCCCTTGAGGCTCGTGCCGTAGTGCTTCCACGCCTGGGAGACCAGGGACGGCGACATGTAGCCGCCGCCCGCGCCCGACTGGGCGGGCAGGCCCGGGACCTGCTTGTCGTAGGGGACCTTGATCGTCGTACCCTGCACGACCAGGCCCTTGTTGAGGCAGTCGGTCTGGGCGGTGAAGCCCGCGACCGTGCCCGCCGAGTACGAGTCGCCGGAGCAGCCGTACATGCTGCCGTTGTAGTACTGCATGTTGAGCCACCACAGGCGGCCGTTGTCCGCGTACTTCTTCACGATCGGGAGATACGCGCCCCAGATCGAGCCGTACGTGATGCTGCCGCCGGTGACGTACGCCGTCTCCGGGGCCATCGTCAGGCCGAAGTTGGACGGCATCTGGGCGAGGATGCCGTCGATGATGCGGATCAAGTTGGCCTGGGACGTGGAGAGTTGGCCGATGTTCCCGCTGCCGACCAGGCCCGTCTCGATGTCGATGTCGATGCCGTCGAAGTTGTACTTCTTCAGGATCGGCACGATCGTCGAGACGAACTTGTCGGCGACCGTGGACGAGCTGAGGTCGATGCCCGCGGCCGCGCCGCCGATCGACATCAGGATCGTCTGGCCGGAGGCCTTCGCCGCGCACATCTCGGCGGGCGTGGCCACCTTCACGCCCGCGTCCATGCCGTCCTCCCAGAGGGCGGTGCCGTCCGAACGGATCACCGGGAAGGCCGCGTTGATCACGTTGTAGCCGTGGGCGGCGATCGCGGAGTTGGTGATCGGGGTCCAACCGAAGGGCGGATGAACGCCGTTGGAGGAGCCGTCCCAGTTCTCCCAGTAGCCCTGGAGGACCTTGCCGGCCGGACGGGATTTCACGGCGCAGGTGTCGGCCGCGGATGCGGTGGGGGCGGTGGCGATCGTGAGGGGGACGAGGAGGGTGGCCGCGGTGAGGGCGGCGGTGACGAGGCGACGGAGCATACGGGCCTCCCGGTGGGGGTGCGGTGAGGTGTCGTAGGCATGACAGTGCGCGTGGTCCAGACCTTTCGTCAAGAGGTCTGTACCAGTCGATGCCGGTCGGTGCCAGTCGACGCCAGTCGATCGTGCTGACAAGTATGGAATGACAGATATTGAAATCTGTCATCTGTCATGCCAAGGTGGACGCATGACGATCCAGACGCGCACTCTCGGAACCACCGGCCCCCAGGTCTCCGCCCTCGGCCTCGGCTGCATGGGCATGTCCGCGCTGTACGGCGAAGCGGACCGCGCCGAGTCCATCGCCACCATCCACGCGGCCCTCGAAGCGGGCGTGACGCTCCTCGACACCGGCGACTTCTACGCCATGGGCCACAACGAGATACTGATCGGCGAGGCCCTGCGCACCGCCCCCGCCGCCCGCCGCGAACAGGCCCTCACCAGCGTGAAGTTCGGGGCCCTGCGCGACCCGGCCGGCGGCTGGAGCGGCTACGACGGCCGGCCCGCCGCCGTGAAGAACTTCGCCGCGTACTCCCTCCAGCGCCTCGGCGTCGACCACATCGACGTGTACCGCATCGCCCGGGTCGACCCCGGCGTACCGATCGAGGAGACGGTCGGCGCGATCGCCGAACTGGTCGAGCAGGGCTACGTCCGGCACATCGGCCTCAGCGAGGTCGGCGCCGACACGATCCGCCGGGCCGCGGCCACCGCGCCGATCGCGGATGTGCAGCTGGAGTACGCGCTGATCACGCGCGGCATCGAGGACCGGATCCTGCCCGTCACCCGGGAGATGGGGATCTCCGTCACGGCGTACGGCGTGCTGTCGCGCGGGCTGATCTCCGGGCACTTCACGACCGACCGGCAGCTCGGCGCGACCGACTTCCGGGCACACTCGCCGCGCTTCCAGGGCGAGAACCTTCAGCACAACCTGACCCTGGTCGAGCAGTTGCGGAAGCTCGCCGAGCAGAAGGGCGTCTCCGTCGCCCAACTCGCCATCGCCTGGGTGCTGTCGAGGGGCGAGGACATCGTGCCGCTCGTCGGCGCGCGCACCCGGGAGCGGCTCGCGGAGTCGCTGGGCGCGCTGGACGTCGTACTGGACGCGGCGGATCTGGCGGCGATCGAGGCGGCCGTACCGGCGGACTCGGCGATGGGCGACCGCTACCCGTCGGCGATGATGGCGCACCTCGACAGCGAGCACTGATCCCGCCTGCGGGTACGGTCTTCGTCATGGCACCGAGCGAGACCCTGACCGCCGAGCGCATCCTCGAAGCGACCGAGGAGGTGCTGCGCCGCCACGGCCCGGCCAAGGCCACCGTGGTGGACGTGGCCCGCGCGCTCGGCGTCAGCCATGGCACCGTGTACCGGCACTTCCGCACGAAGGCGGCCCTGCGCGCGGCGGTCACCAAGCGCTGGCTGGACCGGACCTCGGAGAACCTGTCCCGCTTCACGGCCGATGCCCGCGACCCCGAGACCCGCCTCCGCGCCTGGCTGGCGGGCCTCTTCGACGCCAAGCGCCGCAAGGCGGGCGACGATCCCGAGATGTTCGCCACCTACATGGTTCTCGCCCAGGAGGCGGGCGACGTGGTCGACGAGCACCTCGACGAACTCATCGGCCAGCTCACCGCGATCATCGGCGCGGGCGTCGAGAGCGGTGTCTTCAAGGTCCCCGACCCGGCCGTCGCCGCCCGCACCGTCTTCCAGGCCGCCACCTGCTTCCACGACCCGTCCTACGCGCGGGAGTGGCGGAAGCCGGGCGCGGACGCGGAGTTCGAGGCACTGGTGGAGCTGCTGGTGCGCGGGCTGCGCAACTGACCGCCGGTACCGGTCAGTTCACCTTCACGGTGACGGTCGGGGAGTACGTCGTGCCGGCCGCGATCCGCAGATGCTCCTGGCCCTTGGTGTTGAGCTTCGCGGTGAGCGAGTAGCTGCTGCCGTTCTTGACCGTGGTGCTCCCGTTGAGCGCGTTCCACTTCCCGGACTTCTCGTGCTGGAGCACCAGCTTGGTGCCGACCTTCAGGCCCTTGGTGCGGCCCGCGAAGGTCACCTTGTCACCGGCCTTCACCGTGCTCTTGTCGGCCTTGACGGTGATCGAGCCCATGGCGCTCGGACTCGGGGAGGCGGCGAAGGCGCTCGCCGTCCCGGCCGACAGCAGGGCGAGGCTCAGGGCACCGGCGGCGATCGTACGAGTGCCGCGACCGCGGAGTGTGACGTTCACGAGGGACTCCTGTCGTTCGGATGGGCGTTCGGCTGAGCACGCCCATCCATGCTGATGCCGGTCGCCCGCGACGGCGAGTCGAGAGCGTCAGCGCCCCGCGGCGCAGGCCCAGAACTCCCGCATCAGCGCCGTCGGCGTCGGGCTGGTCATCGCCACCTGGGTCAGCAGGACCGTCACCGTGCCCGTGGGCGGGACCACGTGGGCCGCCGTGCCGGTGCCGCCGACCCAGCCGTAGCGGCCGGGGACGTTCCACGGGTCGACCGGAGCGACGTCGACCTGGCCGCCGTAGCCCCAGCCCTGGCCCTCCAGGAACAGGGCCGAGGCGTCGCGCTGGGCGGCGGTGAGGTGGTTGGTGGTCATGCGGCTCACGGAGGTGGGGGAGAGGACCGGGGTGCCGTCCGGCGCCGCGCCGGCGTTCGCGAGCATCCGGCCGAAGGCCAGCAGGTCGTCGGCCGTCGAGACCAGGCCGCCGGCGCCCGAGGGGAAGGCCGGGGGCCGGCTGAAGCCGCCGTCCGGGGTGTCGGCCTGCTCCAGGGCGCCCAGCTCGCCCGGGGTGTAGGCGGTGGTGAAGCGGGTCCGTTTCGACTCCGGCACCGAGAACCCCGTGTCCGCCATGCCCAGCGGCCCGAAGAACCGCTCCGCCAGGAAGTCGGGGAACGACGAGCCCGAGGCGCGGGCGACCAGGACGCCCTGGATGTCCGAGCAGGTGTTGTACAGCCACGCGGCGCCCGGCTGGCGCACCATCGGGATCCGGGACAGCGCGGCGAGCCACTCGTCGGGTCCTGGCTGGAGGTAGGGCGCGCGGCCGTCCTGCTGGAACGCGAGCAGCTCCTGGACCGCCGCCAGGAAGAAGTCGTCCGGGAATCCCCAGCCGGCCCGGAAACTCAGCAGGTCCTCGACGGTGACGGGGCGGTCCGCGGGCACGACGTCCTCGACCGGAGAGGACGGCGTGCGGACCACCGTCGGCTTCGCCAGCTCCGGCAGCCACTCCGCCACCGGCGCGTCCAGCGCGAGCCGTCCGTCCTCCACCAGCGCCAGCACCGCAGCCGCCGTGACCGGCTTGCTGACCGAGGCGATCCGGAAGATCGCGTCGCGGGCCATCGGGGCGGTGCCTTCGACGTCGACGGAGCCGACGGCGACCACCTCGACGTCGTCGCCGCGGGCCACCAGGCCCACCGCCCCCGGCACGGTGCCGTCGTCGACGCGTCGCCGCAGGGTGTCGTGGAGAGAGCTCATCGGTCGGCCTTCCGGTCCGGGGAGTCGTATCGGATACGACTCTGCCCGCCTCCCGAACTCATCGCTCCCCGGTCAGTCGGCGGACGGGTCCTTCGTCGCCTGGTGCTCCTCGGCCAGATGCTCCTCCGCCTTCAGCCAGGGCAGGAACTGCGCGTTCTTCTTCCAGCCGCAGGTGTCGCACACGATCGTGCGCTGCGCGCCCTTGCGCTGCACGCGGACGACATGTTCCCGCCCGTGCTGGTCCCAGCGGCTCACTTTGCTCGTGTTGATCTGCAACATGCGCCTCGCCTCCGTTCAGGAGTCTCCGGCAAGGAGTGTGCAGCAAGACCAACATCAACGGGGCGCAATTCACGCCGAGTTGTCCAAGCTGTGAACATGACATCCGGAGTGACGACTGGCGTGACGTCCGGTATGTCAGCCGATGGTGCGCGGCAGCCGCAGGCTGAGCAGGCCGGTCAGGACGACCCCGGCCAGCTGCGCCAACAGCGTTATCGCCAGGGCGTGTTGCATGCCCATCCCCGGGACCAGGGAGAGGAAGAGGGTGCCGAGGGTGGCCACGCCCAGTGCCAGTGCGGACTGCTGGGTGGTGACCATGACGCCGGCGCCCACACCGGCACGGGCGGTCGGCACCTCGGACAGGATGATCCGGAAGATGATGGGGAGTTGGAGCGCCTGACCGGCTCCGGCGACGGCCGCGCCGGGGAGCAGTTCGACGAACCCGAGGTGCGGCCAGGAGCGCCACACGGCCAGCACGATCAGCCCCAGGCCCACCGCCTGGATGACCGAACCGGCGGTCACGACCCGCGTGCCGTACCGGTTCACCAGGCGCGGCCCGGCGAGCGAGGCGAGGAAGAAGGTCACCGCCAGCGGGACCAGCGCGAGGCCCGCCGCGACCGGGCCGAGACCCGCGCCGCTCTGCAACGCCACCGCGATCACGAACATGAACCCGCTGAACCCGATCGCGAACGGCACGATCATCACCAGCCCGCGCCGCAGCGAGGTCAGCGCCAGCAGACTCGGCGGCACCAGCGGCGTACGGCCCTGCCGGTCCGCCCTGCGCTCCACCGCGTAGAACGCCGACGCGAGCCCCGGGAACGCGGCCAGCGACAGCCACGTCCACAGCGGCCAGCCCGCCGCCCGGCCCTCGGTCAGCGGCACCAGCAGCGCCAGCAGGGACGCGCCGAGCAGGAAGGTGCCGGGGACGTCCACCGGCTCAGGGTGCTGCGAACGCGTCTCCGGTACGACCTTGGCGGCCAGGACCAGGCCGACGATGACGACCGGCACGTTCACCAGGAACACCGCGCGCCAGCCGGTACCGGCGATGTCGGCGGCGACGAGGACCCCGCCGAGGATCTGGCCGGCCACCATGGCGAGGCCGGCGGTCGCGCCGTACAGGCCCATGGCCTTGGCGCGGCGCGGACCCTGGGTCGCGGCCTGGATGGTGGCGAGGACCTGCGGGAGCATCGCCGCGGAGGCGGCGCCCTGCGCGATCCGCGCGGCGACCAGCGTCCACGCGGTGGGCGCGAGCCCGCACGCCAGCGAGGTGACGCCGAAGGCGGCCATCCCGCCCAGGAACAGCCGACGGCGCCCGAACAGGTCGCCGAGCCGGCCGCCGAGGACGAGCAGCACGGCGTACGAGACTCCGTAGCCGGCGACGACGAGTTCGAGGACGGCCTCGCTCGCCGAGAGGTCCTTGCCGATGGTCGGCAGGGCCACGTTCACGATGAAGAAGTCGATGAGGGGCAGCGCCGCGGCCAGCAGCACCGTGAACAGTCCGAGGCCGCTGAGCACGGGTGCCGCCGCCGGGGATTTCACGGTGCGGGAAGCGATGGTTTCGGTCACGCTGATCAGCCTGCGCTTCTCGCGAGACTGGTACCAGAGTGTCCTTATCCTGGTAGCAGGACTACCTGGAAACAGGCTCCGTACAGCGGCAGACTGGAGCGATGACGACCATGGCACAGGAGACGGTGACCGAGCGGACGACACCCGCGCCGCAGACCGCGTCGACGGTCCGGCGCCATGAACTCGCCGCGTTCCTGCGCCACCGCCGGGAGCACATCACCCCCGAGCAGGTCGGCCTGCCGCGAGGCACCCGGCGCCGTACACCGGGCCTGCGCCGCGAGGAGGTCGCGCAGCTCGCCGCGGTCGGGGTCACCTGGTACACGTGGCTCGAACAGGCGAGGGACATCCAGGTCTCGGTACAGGTCCTCGACGCCCTCGCCCGCACCCTCTTCCTGGACAGCAGCGAACGCACCCACCTCTTCCAGCTGGCCGGTGCGATCGACCCGCGGCCGGCCACGACCTGCGCGGTCGTCACGCCCGCCCTGAAGATGATGCTGGACCAGCTGGACCCGATCCCGGCCTGCCTCCAGAACAGCAGGTACGACATCCTCGCCTACAACCGCACCTACGGGATGCTGCTCTGCGACCTGGACGGGGTGCCGCCCGAGGACCGCAACTGCATGATCCTCTCCTACACGCACGAGGAGTGGCGGTCGTCGATCGTGCACCTGGAGAAGACCCAGCGCCTCATGGCCGCCCGCTTCCGCGGCTCGATGGCCGACCACCTGGCCGACCCCACCTGGAAGACCCTCCTCAAGCGCCTGCGCACGTCCCCCGAGTTCTGCGAGGTCTGGGACCGCCACGAGGTCATGGGCGCCAGCCCCCGCCGCAAGGAGTTCCGCAACACCCACGTGGGCCGCATCACGGTCGACCACACGGATCTGTGGTTGGGCCCGGCGAGGGGGCCGAGGATGGTTACGTATGCGCCGGCGGACGGCGAGTCGAGAGAGCGGCTGGAGCGCCTGTACGCACTAGCACAGGCAAGGTAAGTCACCCCAGGGGCGCGGGGAACTGCGCGACCAGCCACAGCGGACCCGCACTCGCAAAACTAGGCGTTGATCCCAGCCGCTTCGCGTACTTCAACAGACGCCAACTTCTCAGCCGTACGCTCAGCAGTCCGCCGAGCCCAAGCCCCACTCGTCACCGCCCCCAACACCAGCACGGCCACCCCGCAGGCAACGAGGATCCACCACCCGGGCCGAGCCGCAGAAACAAACGTCTCCTTGTACGACGACGCCACCACCCCGGAAGCCAACACCGCCCCCACCACGGCAACCCCAAGCGTCTGCCCCAACTGCCGACTCGTGGAAGCAACGGCCGCCGCAACCCCGGCCTGAGCCCGAGGCATCCCGGACACCGCAGTGTTAGTGATCGGCGCGTTCACAAACCCGAACCCGATCCCGAACAGCGCGTACCCGATGAACCGCGAGACGCCCGACGTCTCCGCCTCGAACCCCGCGAACATCACCGCACTCGCCGTCATCGCCGTCCCCGCGATCAACAGGGATATTCGCGGCCCGTGACTACCGACCAGCCGCCCCGAGATCGGCGCGCAAAGGAACGTAGGCACAGCCATCGGCAGCATCCACAACCCGGCGTGCAGCGCGTCAAGACCGACCACGTTCTGCAGATACAGCGTGGACAGGAACAGGAACCCGCCCAGCGCCGAGAACGCACTGATCGCGATCACCGTCGCCCCACTGAACGGCGCCGACCGGAAGAAGCGCAGGTCGATGAGCGGCTCATCGCGCCGAGGCTCGTACCAGAGCAGCGCGCCGAGCGCGGCCAACGCCAGCACCGCGAACGGCAGGATCGAGGTGAACCCGGAGCTCGGCGCCTCGATGATCGCGTACGTCAGCGAACCGAACAGGGCGATCACCAGGAGCTGACCGACCGGGTCGGCACGGCGGGCCTTGGGCGCGCGGGACTCGGGGATGAACTTCAGCGTGAGCAGCAGCGCGGCCAGCCCCACCGGCAGGTTGATCCAGAAGATCGAGCGCCAGCCGACGGAGTCCACGAGCAGCCCGCCGATCAGCGGCCCCGCAGCCATCGATATGCCGACGACCGCACCCCACACCCCGATCGCCCGGGCCCGCTCGCGCGGCTCGGTGAAGGTGTTGGTGATGATCGACATGGCGACCGGGTTGAGCATCGAGCCGCCGACCGCCTGGATCATGCGGAACCAGATCAGCGCGTCCAGATTCGGCGCCAGGGAGCAGAGCAGGGAGCCGAGGCTGAAGACCACCAGGCCGGTGATGAAGACCCGCTTGCGGCCGATCCGGTCGGCCGTGGAGCCCGCCAGCATCAGCAGGGAGGCCAGGACCAGGGTGTACGCGTCGATCGTCCACTGCAGACCGGAGGTCGACGCGTGCAGATCGGTCTGCATCGCGGGCAGCGCGACGTTCAGGATGGTGACGTCCAGGCTCACGATCAGCAGACTCATGCAGCAGATCGCGAGCACCAGCTGTCGGCGGCGGTGGCTGAGCTCGGGCATGCGCACCATCGTACGCCAAACTCGATAGTGCGGCTAACTAATTACCGATACACGATCTTCGGACCCGGGCACCCGGCGCCGTACGGGACAATGGAGCAATGTCCACGCCCGTCTCCGCGCCCGTCTCCCCGCCCGTGTCCCCGGCTGTGACCCCGTTGCAGGTCGGCCCGCACACCGTCTCGCCGCCCGTCGTCCTGGCCCCCATGGCCGGGATCACGAACGCGCCCTTCCGCACCCTGTGCAGGGAGTTCAGCGGTGGCAAGGGCCTGTTCGTCAGCGAGATGATCACGACCCGGGCGCTGGTCGAGCGCAACGACAAGACCATGCAGCTGATCCGTTTCGACGAGACCGAGAAGCCTCGCTCGATCCAGCTGTACGGCGTCGACCCCGCGACCGTCGGCAAGGCCGTCCGCATGATCGCGGAGGAGGGGCTCGCCGACCACATCGACCTCAACTTCGGCTGCCCGGTGCCGAAGGTCACCCGCAAGGGCGGCGGCTCCGCGCTGCCGTACAAGCGGAACCTGCTGCGGGCCATCCTGAAGGAGGCCGTCAGCGGGGCCGGTGACCTGCCCGTCACGATGAAGATGCGCAAGGGCATCGACGACGACCACATCACGTTCCTCGACGCCGGACGCATCGCCGTCGAGGAGGGCGTCACGTCCATCGCGCTGCACGGACGCACGGCCGCCCAGCACTACGGCGGTACGGCGGACTGGGACGCGATCGCGCGGCTGAAGGAGCATGTGCCGGAGATCCCCGTGCTCGGCAACGGCGACATCTGGTCGGCGCAGGACGCGCTGCGGATGGTGCGGGAGACCGGGTGCGACGGGGTCGTGGTCGGGCGCGGGTGCCTGGGCCGGCCGTGGCTGTTCGCGGATCTCGTGGCGGCCTTCGAGGGGCGTGAACAGGACGTCCTGGAGCCGTCGTTGCGTGAGGTCGCCGACGTCATGGTGCGGCACGCGACGCTGCTCGGTGAGTGGATCGGGGACGAGGCGCGGGGAGTCATCGACTTCCGCAAGCACGTCGCCTGGTACCTGAAGGGCTTCGCGGTCGGCAGCGAGATGCGCAAGAGGCTCGCGATCACGTCGTCGCTGGAGGAACTCCGTTCCGGGCTCGACGAGTTGGACCTCGACCAGCCCTGGCCAGTGGGCGCGGACGGGCCCCGCGGCCGTACGTCCGGCAACAACAGGGTGGTGTTGCCGGACGGTTGGCTGAAGGACCCGTACGACTGCGCGGGGATCAGCGAGGACGCGGAACTGGACACGTCCGGAGGCTGAACATCCTTCGGTGACTGGTCAGTTCTTCTTCGGGTGGGGCGTCGAGCCGTACGCCGTGAGGAACTTGTCGCGGAAGTCGCTCATCTTCCACACCGGGGCCTTGTGGGCGGGGCGCAGGCCGTCGGTCCAGTTCCAACTGTCGATCTTCTCAAGGACCTTGGGGTCCTTGGCGACGATCGAGATCGGCACGTCACGGCTGGCGTGGTTGCCGCTGACCCGGGCGATCGGCTGGTGGTCGCCGAGGAAGACGAGCACGGTGTTGTCGTTGCCGTAGCGCTCCAGCCACTGGGTGAGGGAGTTCACCGAGTACTGGATCGACTTGCCGTACTCCTGGCGGGACTTGGTGGTGTCGGCGATGACGCTGGACGCCTTGTTGCCGGCCTTCTGGATCGCGTCGAAGATCGAACCGTTGCCCAGCTGGTCCCACGGGACGAGCTTCGGGATCGGCGCCCAGGGCTGGTGGCTGGAGGTCAGGATGATCATCGACATCAGCGACTTGCCGTCGGCGCGCGGCTTGCTGTGCACCTGCTTCTGGAACTGCTCCAGCGCGTACTGGTCCGGCATCGTCGACCAGCTGAACTTCGGTCCCTTGTAGCCGAGTTGGAAGGCGTTGTAGACGTTGTCGAGGCCGTAGAAGCTCTGCTCCGGCCAGCCCTTCTGGATGCCCGGCATCACGCCGACGGTGTCGTAGTCGCCGGTCTTCTTGAAGGCGTCGGTCAGGCTCAGGTGGTCGCTGGCCATCACCGTGCGGTAGCGCTGCTGGTTGCTGACCCACAGGCCCGACATGGTGGTGGAGTGGCCGAGCCAGCTGCTGCCGCCGTAGGTCGCCGAGGTCAGCCAGCCGCTCTTCGCGGCGAAGCCCGCCTTCGAGAGGGCCTTGGTGTCGGCGGCGAGCGTCGAGTCGACACCGGGCGCCATGATCGGGTCCTCGATCGCGCTACGGCCGTAGCTCTCGATGAAGGTGAAGATCATGTCCTTGCCGCGGAGGTCCGGGACGAGCTGGCTGCCGGGGGTGTTGCCGAACGCGTCGACCTTGGCGACCTTCTTGAACTCGGCCTCGTCGCGCAGGGTTTCCTGCATCGCGCGCACCTGGTACTTGATGACGCCGGCGGTGTGGTCGGCGGCGAGCGGGATGCCGTGGAACTCCAGCGCGAAGGCGGTGAGGGTGATCCACACCGTGCCGGCGATCAGGGTGCCCTTGGTGGCGATGGCCTTGTAGGCGACCAGGACGTTGCTGAGCCGGACCATCGCCAGCGCGACCAGGACGATCAGCGCGACGATGAGGGCGATGAGGGCGACCGTGATGACCTGGGTGGCCGTCCCGCCGAAGGTGTCCTTCAGATACCCGCGGGCGTCCCCGAACAGGCTCCAGTCCAGGATGATGTTGAAGTGCCGGCCCAGGTATTCGTTGAACCCCATGTCGAACATGTTCAGCACGGCGATCGCCCCGACGAGCGCGCCGAACCCCGCGGCCACGATGATCCGGGCCCGCCGCGGCAGACTCAGCAGAATCACCGCCGCCATGATCGCCTCGGCGGGCAGCCGCGCGAACTCCATCAGCCTCAACTGCCCCAGCGTGTTGGGCATTTCGAGGCAGATGTAGACCAGCACGGCGGCGAGGAACGTGACGACCCAGGAGAGGGTGAGCGCGGCGACGGGGTGCTTCTCCCGCCAGGCTTGCATACGGCGCCGGAGGCCTAGGCGGCTGCTCCAGGTGCGTAGGCCTGGGCGTTTGGGGCGGGGGGTGGTGGCTTCCGTGGCGCCGGGGGCGGTGTCTGCGGCTGCTTCGGGGTCGGTTGAGGTGTCCGCGTCCGTGTCGGTGGCTGAGGCGTCGGGTTCGGCTTCGGTGTCCGGGGCGGTCGCGGTGGCCTTCTCGGCGGCCTCGGTGTCGGGTGCTTCGGAGCCTGCGGCTCCGGGGGCGGGGGCGTCGACAGCCTCGGCTGTCCCGGACTTCACGGTGCTGGACGCGGTGTCGGGCGCGGCTTCCGCCGTAGCCTCGGAGGGCGTTTCTACGGCTCGTTCGGGCGCGGGGGCCTCGGCTTGGTCGGGCTCGGCAGCGGGAGAAGCGTCGGCTTCGGGCGCGGTGCTTGCAGCGGAGCCGGCCTTGGTCGCGGAGCTGGCAGGCGAACTGGCCTCGGTCTTGGCGGCGGTAGAGGTGCCGGCTTCGGTCTTGGCGCCCGCAGGGGAATCGGCCTCGGCCTTGGCGCCCGCAGCGGAGCCGGCCTTGGTCGCGGCGTCGGCGGAAGGCCTTGCCTTGCTCTTGACGCTCGCGAGGCGGTCCGCCTTGGTCTTGCCGTCGGCGCCCGCCGACAGGTCGGCCTCGGCCCCGGCCTCACCGACCGCGGAACTCCCCGCGCCCGCCTCGGACTTGGACTCGGTGCCGGAGGCCTCCGGCGTTGCTATCGCGGGGTCCGGTGTCGGTTCGTCGTTCGTGTCCGGCGGCAGTACCTCGCCATCGGCTGCCCCGGCCGTATTCGGTGTCTGGCGTGTGCTCGTGTGCTGAGGCAACCCGAAGGTCCTTCCGTGCGAGGCCCGTGATCGGAGTGGAGGGGCGGTCCGACTGGGGAGGCAGGACCGCCGCTCTTCCGTACGAGTTGCCTCGGGCCCCTGTTCACGGAACTGGGCAAACACCCGGCAAACGCCTTATCACCGTTGTGTCACGCGCCCCCGACCGCCGTGAGCAGCGCCAACGGAGCCGCCGCCGAACGGGACTCCCGTACGCACGCGTGCGGGTACGGAACCGGCTCCGGGTGGGTGTCGCGGCCGTAGCCCGCGAGGACCTCCGGGAGACGGTGGCCGGTCGCCGTCGCCGCGTCGACCAGCGCGTGCGCGACCGTGCGGGCCTCGTCGTGCAGGCCGTAGCGGGCCAGGCCGAGGGTGATCAGCGCGTTGTCGTGCGGCCAGACCGAACCCCGGTGGTACGAGAGCGGGTGGTACGCCGCTTGGCCCGAGGCCAGGGTGCGGACGCCCCAGCCCGAGAAGAAGTCCGGCGCCAGGAGCCTGCGGCCGACCAGTTCGCCGTACTCCTTGTCCAGCAGGCCGGACCAGAGCAGGTGGCCTGCGTCCGACGCCAGCGCGTCGACCTGCCTGCCCTCCCCGTCCAGCGCCAGCGCCGGGAAGGAGTGCTCCCGCATCCAGAAGTCCCGCTGGAAACGGTCCCGTAGGTCCGCCGCGGCCTGTTCCAGGAGGGCCGCGTACGTCTCGTCCTCCCACACCGTCCGCGCCACCCACGCCGTGCGGCGCAGCGCGTCGTACGCGTACCCCTGCGCCCCCGCCGCCATCACCGGACCACTCGCCCGCGTGCCGTCGGCGCCGCAGATCGCGCCGGGGGAGTCCTTCCAGTTCTGGTTGGCGAGGCCGCCCTGGTCCGCGCGGTAGACCAGGTAACCGCGCGAGGTCAGGCCGCCGTGGTCCAGCATCCAGCCGATCGCGGCACGGGCGTTGGGCTCCAGGCGGCGAGCCAGGGCCGTGTCGCCAGTCTGCTCCACGTACGCGCCGAGCAGCACCAGGAACAGCGGCGTCGCGTCCACTGAGCCGTAGTAACGCCCGTACGGCACCTGCCCGAAGTGCGCCAACTCACCGTGCCGCACCTCGTGCACGATCTTGCCGGGCTGGGAGACCGACTCGGGGCCCACCGCCGTCGCCTGCGTCGCGGCCAGCGCCGGCAGTGTGGCGGCGGCGAGTTGGGGGCGGTAAGGGAGCGCGAAGAGGGAGGTCAGGAGGGCGTCCCTACCCAGCAGGGTGAGGAACCACGGTGCCCCCGCCGCCGGTACGCGCAGCTCCTCGCCGTCCGGGCCCGTCGCCGGGACCTGGAGCGAGGCCAGGTCCGACAGGCCCCGGGCGCAGGCGGCCGCCAACTCCGGCCAGCCGGTGGGGAAGGAGACGCCCTGGACGTACTCGCCCTCCAGGGCGATGAGTTGGTCGTTCAGGGCGGACGGGGAGCGCGGTACCCGCAGGGCGCGCTTGTCGCCGTGCGGGCGGGCCATCACGCGGAGCGCCAACTCGGCGGTGCCGTGCGGTTCGAGGTCCAGGGTCCACACCATGCGGCGCGCGCCGGTGCCGGTCTCCTCGACGCCGTCGGGAGCGGGCTCGGCCGTGACCGTCGTACAAGAACGCCATTCGCCGCGCTGGTAGGCGAACTCCACGCCGTCCTCCAGGACTTGGCGGGAGCGGGTGGCGCCGATCTTCGCGTAGGTGCGGTAGTCGGAGCGGAGTTCGAACTGGTCCGTGAAGTCGGCGTCCGCGGTGACCGCGAGCCGGACCGTGGTCGGCACCGGGCGGTTGCTGGTCACCTTCAGCGATTCGACGAACGCGCCGTCGCCCACGGCCTGTTCACGGAAGAGCGTGTGCGCGGGCGGCTCCTGGCGGCCGCCGCGCGGGACGAGGACACAGCGCGCCATGTCCCCGTCGGCCACCGGCGTCAGCGCCTCCGGCACCGCGCCGTCGACCGTCAACTGCCAGCGGCTCAGATGCCGGGCGTCCCGTACGAATAACCCGTCCGGGGAACTGCCGCCCCGTACGCCGCTGATGTCCCCGCCGTCGCCCACGGCTGCGAACGTCCCGCCGTGCACGAGCAGATGATGCCGGTCCGTCATCCCCGGTCCCCTCCCTTGACTCTCTTGGCGACCTTGACTTCTGTGTCACTGACGTCGGCGTCAGTCACGTGTGTCACTCATGTCGAACGTGCCGAGACCCGCGGCGGACACGCCGTGCCCGGGGGGCTCGTGAAGCAGATCGAGGGTCAGCGCGGCGGTCCAGCTGAAGCCGGTCGCGCCGCACGCCTCGCCGTCGTACGGGTCGACGTACTCGGCGAAGTCGGTGGCGGCGGCGGTCTCCAGCACCGCCGTGCGCAGCGCCTCCGCCCGTGTCCGCTCGCCGTGCAGCCGCAGTCCGCGCTCCAGCAGCCAGCTCGTGTTGAACCAGGCCGGCCCGCGCCAGTACCGGTGCGGGTCGAACGCCTCGCCCAACAGGTCGTAGCTGGGCGGCAGTCGGGTGGTGTCCCCGAGCCCGAAGTGCGGACCGGACGCCGTACGGACGAGGGCCGTGGTGATGTCCCGGGGCAGGTCGGGGAGGAGCAGCGGGATGAGCCCGGAGATGCTCCGCTCGGGGATGAGACCCTCACCCCTGACGTCGCGGCAGAAGAACATGCCCTCGGCCGGGTCCCACAGCCGGTCGATCAGCACCCCGGTGAGGCGTTCCGCGCGCGCGTGCCGGGCCGTGCCCGTCGCGCCCAACTCCCGTGCGATACGGGCCAGTGCGTGCTCGGAGGCGATGAGCAGCGCGTTGAAGGACGGGTCCTCCACCGCGAACTCGCTTGCCCCGTCGGCGTATTCGCCGTCCCGGTAGTCCGTCGCGAGGCGCACGTAACGGCCGTAGTCGAGGTCCGTCGGCCGGTCCTCAGCCGCTCCGTGGTCGAGGTCGGCGCGGCGGAAGGAACGGGCCGGGGCCGGCGGGATCCGGCCCAACGGGGCGTCCCAGCAAGGGCTGTTGTCCATACCCTGTTCCCAGGGGTGTACGACGGACGCGAGCCCGCCGCCGCCCAGGTCCCGCCGGTGCAGCAGATAGCGGTGCCAGGCGGCCAGCCGGGGGTAGACACCGGCGAGGAAGCCACGCGCGCGGGAGAGGCCCGGGTCGGCGCAGTGGACCAGCCACGCTGCCAGCGCGTGGACCGGTGGCTGCACGATGCCCGAGGTCTGTACGGTGCGCGGGGCGCCCGCGGTGCGCCCCGCGGTCGAGGAGCGCCAGAAGTCGGGGCTCGGGAAGTACGCGTCGAGCGGTACGGAGGGGTTGAAGACGATGTGCGGGATACGTCCGTCGCCCCACTGGGCGGCGAGCAGCGTCTCCAGCTCCGTCTGCGCCCGCAGCGGCGAGAGGTGCCGTAGACCGATCGCGATGAACGCGGAGTCCCAGGACCACTGGTGCGGATACAGACCGCGGGAGGGGACGGTTGAGGTACCCGTCCAGTTCCCTTCCAGTACGGCAGCCGCCCTGAGGTGCAGCGAACCTGACAAGGGTGGCGGATCGTATACGAAGGTGCGTTCCACGGGGAGGGCTGTGAGCTGGGCAGTGCGATCCACTCGGGACTCCACGAAACACATCGTGCCGACCGGTTCGGTCATGGCTACCGTAGGGTTACGTCTATTTAACACGCAAAACTCAATATGTAATGCAGGGTTGAGAAACACAAGGGGGTGCGCATGACTGGACGAGGTCAAGCGAGCGCCGGCGATCTGCTCGAACTGGTACGCACCGGGCGCGCCACGACCCGCGGCGCCCTCCAACAGGTGACCGGACTCTCACGCGCGACCGTCGGCCAGCGCCTGGACCGGCTCTTCCGTGCGGGCTGGCTGCGCGAGGGCGCGGGCGGCCCGGTGGACTCCCCGCTGGGCGGGCGCCCGTCGATCACCCTGGAATTCGACGACGCCCACGCCGTAGTCCTCGCGGCGGACCTGGACACCCGCCACGCGCGTGCGTGCGTCCTCTCGCTCACCGGCGAGATCCTCGCCGAGCACGGCGGCACGCTGGTCATCGAGGACGGGCCGGAAGCCGTACTGGGCGAACTCGGCCGCTGGTTCGCCGAGTTGCTGGAGAAGGCCGGGCATCAGGCGTCCGAGGTCTGCGGGATCGGGCTTGCCGTCCCCGGACCCGTCGACAGCGAGACCGGCCGCGTCGTCCAGCCGCCGATCATGCCCGGCTGGGACGGTTACGACATACGGGGCCGCCTGGCCCGCGCCTTCACCGAACACACCGGCGCCCCGCGGGTCCCGGTCCTGGTCGACAACGACGCCAACCTCATGGCCTACGGCGAACAGCGCACCGGCCACCCCGACTGCTCGGCCTTCGTGCTGGTCAAGGTGTCGACGGGTATCGGCGCGGGAGTCGTCGTCGGCGGTTCCATCTTCCGGGGGATCGACGGCGGCGCCGGCGACATCGGCCACATCCGCGTTCCGGCGGGCGCGCAGGCGCTGTGCCGTTGTGGTTCCTACGGCTGTCTCGCCGCCGTCGCGAGTGGTGGTGCCGTGGCGCGACGGCTGGCGGAGACCGGGGTGCCGGCGGCGTCCGGCTCGGATGTGCGGGACCTGCTGGCGTCCGGGCACCCGGGAGCGGCCGCGTTCGCCCGCGAGGCGGGACGGCAGGTCGGGGACGTGCTGGCGACCGTGGTGACGCTGCTCAACCCCGGGGTGCTGATGATCGCGGGAGACCTGGCCGGCACCTCCTTCCTCACGGGCGTACGGGAGCTGCTGTACCAGCGGGCGCTGCCGCGCTCCACCGCTCATCTGCACGTCCTGACCTCGCGGCTCGGCGAACGGGCCGGGCTGGTGGGGGCGGGGGCGCTGGTCGTGGAGCATCTGTACGCGCCGGAGCGGGTGGAGGAGCGGTTGCTGGCGCTGGGCATGTGAGGGCGCGGCGGGTGCGTGCGGTCCAGGGGCATGTGACGTCCGCGTTTCGGTCGCGAGACCCGTCCGGATGGTGAAATCCGGTCGGTTGTGGAAGCGTGATTCTCGCCACCTTTGATAGGGGTGGCGCTCAGGTGAGCGGATCTTGCGCGGCTGCACTTCTCCAAGGGGTGGCACTCCGTGCCACCCCTTGATCGTTCATCGATCGAAAACAGGCGAGCCGCGAACCGCTCATGTGAGCGCAAAAGCGCGCTGATGGGCCGTGCCGCGTTCAAGAAGTGAAAACATCCGCCGGTGTTCGCTTGCCGAGCTTTGACTTTCGATCCGCTGGCGGACTGCCGGTTACAGACGCATGACATGCAAGTGGACGTACCCAGACGCCTTCGATCTGGGTATGTTCCTGGCCGTCAGGGCAGCCACCCGCGTCCCGAGGAGTCGAGACCCGTGTCGGAAAACAAAGAACCCCACGTAGTGAAGTTCGTCTATGACTTCACCGAGGGAAACAAGGACCTCAAGGAGCTCCTCGGCGGCAAGGGTGCCAACCTCGCCGAGATGACGAACCTGGGCCTTCCCGTCCCTCCCGGCTTCACCATCACCACCGAGGCGTGCAAGACGTACCTCGACAGTGGCGAGGAGCCGGCGGCACTGCGTGACGAGGTGAGTGCACACCTCGACGCCCTCGAAGCGACGATGGGCAAGAAGCTGGGGCAGGCCGACGACCCCCTCCTCGTGTCGGTGCGCTCTGGGGCGAAGTTCTCGATGCCCGGCATGATGGACACGGTCCTGAACATCGGGCTCTCCGACAAGTCCGTGCAGGGCCTGGCGAAGCAGGCCGGCGACGAGCGCTTCGCGTGGGACTCGTACCGCCGTCTGATCCAGATGTTCGGCAAGACCGTCCTCGGCGTCGACGGTGACCTCTTCGAGGAGGCGCTCGACAAGGCCAAGGAGGTCAAGAAGGTCGCCGTCGACACCGAGTTGGACGCTGCCGACCTCAAGAAGCTGGTCACCCGGTTCAAGCGGATCGTCAAGACCGAGGCCGGCCGCGACTTCCCGCAGGACCCGCGCGAGCAGATGGACCTCGCCATCCACGCGGTCTTCGACTCCTGGAACACCGACCGCGCCAAGCTCTACCGCCGCCAGGAACGTATCCCGCACGACCTCGGCACGGCGGTCAACGTCTGTTCCATGGTCTTCGGCAACCTCGGCCCCGACTCGGGCACGGGCGTCGCCTTCACCCGCGACCCGGCCAGCGGCCACCAGGGCGTCTACGGCGACTACTTGCAGAACGCGCAGGGCGAGGACGTCGTCGCCGGCATCCGAAACACCGTCCCGCTGGCGGAACTTGAGCAGATCGACAAGAAGTCGTACGACCAGCTCATGCAGATCATGAAGACCCTGGAGAACCACTACAAGGATCTCTGCGACATCGAATTCACCATCGAGCGCGGCCAGTTGTGGATGCTCCAGACGCGGGTGGGGAAGCGGACGGCGGGTGCGGCGTTCCGTATCGCGACCCAACTCGTCGACCAGGGGCTGATCGACGAGGCGGAGGCGCTCCAGCGGGTCACCGGGGCGCAGTTGGCGCAGCTGATGTTCCCGCGCTTCGACGAGGACGCGAAGGTCCAGCAGGTCGGCCGGGGCATCGCGGCCTCGCCGGGTGCGGCGGTCGGCAAGGCGGTCTTCGACTCGTACACGGCGGTGAAGTGGTCACGTTCGGGGGAGAAGGTGATCCTGGTCCGCCGGGAGACGAACCCGGACGACCTCGACGGCATGATCGCGGCGGAGGGCATCCTCACCAGCAGGGGTGGCAAGACGTCGCACGCGGCCGTCGTAGCGCGGGGCATGGGCAAGACGTGTGTCTGCGGTGCGGAGGAACTGGAGGTCGACACCAAGCGGCGCCGGATGACGGTGCCGGGTGGTCACGTGGTCGAGGAGGGCGACGTGATCTCGATCGACGGGTCGAGCGGCAAGGTGTACTTGGGCGAGGTCCCGGTGGTCCCGTCCCCGGTCGTGGAGTACTTCGAGGGCCGGATGCACGCGGGTGCCGACGACGCCGACGAGCTGGTCGAGGCGGTCCACCGGATCATCGGATACGCGGACCGCGTACGCCGGTTGAGGGTCCGCGCCAACGCCGACAACGCCGAGGACGCGCTGCGCGCCCGCCGCTTCGGGGCGCAGGGCATCGGCCTGTGCCGTACGGAGCACATGTTCCTCGGCGACCGCCGCGAGTTGGTGGAACGCCTGATCCTGGCCGACACGGACACCGAGCGCGAGGAGTCCCTCAAGGCGCTGCTCCCGCTCCAGAAGGCCGACTTCGTCGAGTTGTTCAAGGCGATGGACGGACTCCCGGTCACCGTCCGCCTGTTGGACCCGCCGCTGCACGAATTCCTGCCGGACATCACGGAGTTGTCGGTCCGTGTCGCCCTCGCGGAGTCCCGCCAGGAGTCCCACGAGAACGACCTCCGCCTCCTCCAGGCGGTCCACCGCCTGCACGAGCAGAACCCGATGCTGGGGTTGCGGGGTGTGCGGTTGGGTCTGGTGATCCCGGGCTTGTTCACAATGCAGGTAAGGGCGATCGCGGAGGCCGCCGCCGAACGCAAGGCGGCGAAGGGCGACCCGCGCGCGGAGATCATGATCCCGCTCGTCGGCACGGTCCAGGAGCTGGAGATCGTCCGCGAGGAGGCCGACCAGGTCGTCGCGGAGGTGGAAGCGGCAACGGGCACGTCCCTGAAGCTCTCGATCGGCACGATGATCGAACTCCCGCGCGCGGCCCTCACGGCGGGCCAGATCGCGGAGGCGGCGGAGTTCTTCAGCTTCGGCACGAACGACCTCACGCAGACGGTGTGGGGCTTCAGTCGGGACGACGTAGAGGCCTCCTTCTTCACGGCCTACCTGGAGAAGGGCATCTTCGGCGTCTCCCCCTTCGAGACGATCGACAGGGACGGTGTGGGTTCCCTGGTGAAACTCGCGGCGAAGGCGGGCCGCGAAACCCGCCCGGACCTCAAGCTCGGCGTCTGCGGCGAACACGGCGGCGACCCCGAGTCGGTCCACTTCTTCCACGAGGTCGGGCTGGACTACGTGTCGTGCTCGCCGTTCCGGATTCCGGTGGCTCGGCTTGAAGCGGGGCGGGCGGCTTCGGCGGGGCAGGGGAGCGATCATCGGTAGGCGCATGGCTGACCTTTGGTAGGTCGTAGGGCGTCCAAGAACCCCGGAACTGCTGTCGGTCATCCTGACCCTCACCGACGCGGCGGTGGTTCCGGATTGCGAGGGGAGGGGCGGCACCCTGTGCGGGGGTGTCGCCCCTCTCTGCCACCGCAGGTTCGGTCCGCCTTTGGCTCAAGCCGTGATCACTTGGCCTTCGTGACAAGATCCGGGCGTGACGACGTTGTTCCTGACGGTCGGCCTGCCCGGGGCCGGAAAGACCACGAGAGCTCGGCAGTTGGCCAAGGAGCACAGCGCGCTGCGGCTGACGCCTGATGAGTGGATGCTCCCGCTGTTCGGTGATCCGCAGCCGGCGGGGAAGCGCGATGTGCTAGAAGGACGGCTGCTCTGGGTGGGGCTGGAGGCGCTGAAGCTGGGAACGAACGTGGTCCTGGATTTCGGCTGCTGGTCTCGTGACGAGAGGTCCGCGATCCGCTGGTTGGTGATGTCTGTCGGCGCGTCCTGTCACCTGGTGTACGTGCCGGTGGACCTTGAGACCCAACGCGCTCGGATCGCCCATCGCCAGTCGGCCACCCCTGATCAGACCTTCGCGATGAGCGAGGCGGACCTCGTGCACTGGAGGACACTGTTCGAGGAGCCCGACGCCACGGAACTCGATGGACTTGAGGTAGCAGGTCCACCTCCTGGGTGGTCAGGATGGCTGGAGTGGGCCGCCGAACGGTGGCCATCGCTCGCGTGACTGTCCGGCCAACCTTGTTGCCGCCCATCGCCGATCAGTGCAGGGCTTCCACGGCCTTCACGATTAGTGCGCGAGCCTCGGCACCGTAGACCGCCATGCCGCGCAACTCCTCGAAGGCCCTCAGGTACAGGGTGATTTCCGACGGCTCGGTGATGCGGACGCGGGCGGATATCAGCTCGACGCTGGCGAGGCGGTCGTCGTAGATGTGGAATGTTTCCCGCGGCCACTGGTCCCTCGGTGAAGAGGTCATCGGCACGATGCCGAGCGACACCTGGGGGAGGGCACCGGCGGTGAGGAGGTAGCCGAGTTGGGCCGCCATGGCTTCCGCATCGCATATCTGGTGGTGGAGGACGGACTCCTCGATCACGGCGACCAGCCGGTGCCCGGGCTCGTGGATGATCCGGCTTCGGGCGACGCGAGCTCTGGCGGCGTCGGCGCTGTCGTCGATCGGTACTTCTCGGAAGCGGGCGCTGATCCCTAGGACGCCTGCGGCGTAGCCCTCTGTCTGGAGCAGGCCGGGCACCAGGGAGGAGGAGTAGATCCGGAAGAGGGCGGTGTCCTGGAACAGCCGAGGTTCGCTGGCCTGAAGTGCCTTGAGGCCGTCGCGGACTTGAGCGCGCCATTCCGTGTACAGAGATTCCGCGTGCAGTGACCGTGCGATCAGGGGTTCGGCCTGGTCGACGGCGCCGCAGGCCCGGCACCACAGGCGGATGTCGGTCGCGGTCGGTGCGGTCTTGGCGTTCTCGATGCGGGAGGTCTTGGCGTGGTGCCAGTGGCATCGGCCGGCCAGTTCGACGACCGTCAGCCCGGCGGTCCGTCGCAGGTCGCGGAGTTGGCGGGCGACGACCTCGCGCGCGGCCTGGGCGGACGAGGACGGGGAGATGGGCATGAACTGGCCTGTCCGATACTGCCGATGTCAGTGGATCTCGTACTGGTCGTGCGGGACGGCTCGTTCCCAGACGGCCTCGAAGGCATCAGAACACAGTTTGGCCGCAGCCGGATCGTGGGTGACCTCGCCGCCCTGGGACGCGCCTTCGCCGCTGAAGTGGTTCCAGCGCACGACCTGTTCGTCGAAGAGCCAGAAGTCGTTTCCGGGCAGGGCGATGTCGGAGGCCCGGCGGCGGGGGAGCCAGCGAACCTGCTCGCCCGCGGCGACGTTCGTGAAGGTGCCGTCGTAGAGGAAGCGGGTGTACTCGCTGACGGGCTCCGACACGATCCGGGCTCGTCGGACGGTCACGCCGCGCGCGGCGGTTTGTTCGACCAGGTCGAGCCAGGGGCGCCACCAGGAGCCGCGGTCGGCACGGTCGTGCCGGAAGCCTTGACGCCACTCCGCGAAGGGGCCGCTCTCGTAGTCGACCCCGTAGACGTCCCGCATTTCCAGGTGTACGGCCGTGCGGGTGGCGCCGGAGAGGAGGTCAGCGAACGCTTGCGGCGGAACGTTCGACTGCATCGCAGGCCTCCCTGATCATCGGCACCATCCTGGCGGGGAGACGGACCACAGCCTCGTTCTCGGGGATGCCGACCGCGTGACCGGGTACCTCGAACGCCGCGCACTCCGCTTCGAGTTCGAGGTCCGGCTTCCATCCTTGGAAGACGAGTTCTTGCTTCTCCTGGTCGACCCAGACCGTGGGTGATTCGTAGTCACCGGTGTTCTGGTCGATTCCGATGAACAGCAGCGGCACGGTTTCCTCCAGCATCTGGTTATGCAGGACTGTGCAATACCGTCGTCCGGTGAGCTGGCCCCAGTCAAGAGCCAATTACCAGCCAACGGCTGGCTAGTGCTCTGTGCGCACATATCTGCACATTGCTGGAGCGCACGCGTATCGCACTCCTAGGTTCCGCAGTGACGACACGGCCCACGCTGCGAGGAGCGCTGACATGAGGCCAACCAATGCGCATCCGCCCACGGCCGAAGACAGGAATCGGCTCCCACCGGACATCGAGATGATGCGCGTGACCGCTGACCGACTGTTGGATCCGGACGCCACCCCTGGTGTTCTCCCGCTGAGCGCCGCCGAGTTGGACATCCTCATCCAACTGATGCGCGGGCAACTGGAATTGCTGATCCCCGACATTCAGAGAGTGACTGGCGAGCACCCCAAGAACGTCGCGCATTACTGCGCCTTGGCATGCGTCGGGGAGGCGCGGGAGAGGCTGCGCCTTGAGCCGGGTTCCGGATGGGACAGAGTGGTCGCCTACGGGAGACGTCTGGCCCGCGTCCTGAACGCCTTGTGCGATCACTACGAGAACATCGGCGTGCGCTCGTGATCTCAGGACTCAGTTCACACCGTGGACGGTGCCGCCTATCCCCGCGCCCGTCGCCCGCCGTCACTCGCAGGCGACCCCGTCCCCATCCCGGTCGAGGTGGGAGTCGTACCCGGGGTCGCCCCTGTGCAGGGGCGTGACGCCGGCCGCGCGGGCCGCGGTGCAGTTCGCGTAATAGGTGCTGCCGCCGCCGGAGTTGGAGTCGTCGGAACCAGAGCCGGAACCTGAACCCGAGCCGCTGCCCGCCGCGGCCTCCGCGGTGACCGTCTTCGTGACCTTGACGGTCTTGGTCGCGGTGACCGTGGGCGCGGGTGCCGGGGTTGCCGTCTCCGTCGTCGTCGCGGTGACGGTCATCGTCGGCTGGGGGCTGGCCGCTGCCGGCTTCGCGTCGGCCGTCGTGTCGGTCTTCTTGTTCTGGCCGGAGCCGCCCGCGCCGATGCCGATGAAGAAGGCCATGGCGAGGGCGGGGAGTACGTAGCGCTTGCGGGCCCAGCGGGGTGCGGGGCGGACCGGCTGGAACGGCGGCTGGGGCTGGGGCATGGGTGGTGTGGCGTACGGGTGGGTCATGTCGTCCCCCTGTGTCTGGTGAGACATGGACCGTATTGCCCCGGTGCGGGACGTGAGGGAAGAGTGACCATCTCGTGATGGTTATGTCGCTCGGAGTGAGCGGAGCGGTGGCGGGTCGGCTCTCGTACGCTGAGATCCCAACCGCTCGCCGACGCCTGTCCACGCTCACCGAGGGAGCCCGCTCATGTCCGGCTGGAACGAACACGGCATCCCCGACCAGCGCGGCCGGGTCGCCGTCGTCACCGGGGCCAACAGCGGGCTCGGCTACGTCACCGCGCGCGAGCTGGCCCGTAAGGGTGCCCGGGTCGTGCTCGCCTGCCGGAGCGAAGTGCGGGGGAGTGAGGCCGCCGACCGGATCGTGGCCGAAGTGCCGGGCGCCGAGGCGCAGTTCGGGCGGTTGGATCTCGGGGATCTGGCCTCCGTGCGGGAGTTCGCGGACACCTTCCCCTACGAGCGGCTCGATCTGCTCGTCAACAACGCCGGGGTCATGGCGATGCCGTACGGCACCACGGTGGACGGGTTCGAGACGCAGTTCGGGGTCAACCACCTGGGGCACTTCGCGCTCACCGGGCTGTTGCTGCCGGCGCTGCTCGACGCTCCCGACGCCCGGATCGTCACGCTCTCCAGCTTCATGCACCTGCTCGCCAACATCGACATCGACGACCTCAACAGTGAGCGCCGGTACAGCCGTTGGACCGCGTACTCCCGTTCCAAGACCGCCAACCTGCTCTTCACGCACGAGCTGGCGCGGCGGCTCGCGGCGGCCGGTTCGGGGGTGATCGCGGCCGCCGCCCACCCCGGGTACGCAGCCACCAACCTCCAGACCGCCGGGCCGCAGGCGGAAGGGCGCAGGGGCGCCGAGCGGTTCATGGAGATCGGCAACCGTGTCTTCGCCCAGTCCGCGGAGGCCGGCGCGCTGCCCTCCCTCTACGCGGCCACCGCCCCCGACGTACGCCCTGACGCGTTCTTCGGCCCCCGCGTCGCGATGTGGCGCGGGGCACCGGCACCGTCCTGGCGGGCACCCTGGACCCTCAACGACGCGATGGGGCAACGGCTTTGGGTCGCTTCGGAGGAGCTGACGGGGGTCGTCTACGACCAACTCAAGCCGTGAGTCGTTGAGTTGCCCGCCTCTACGCCGTCGCGCCGCTGTCCACCACCAGGTCCGTGCCCACCACCGACGCCGCGTCGTCCGAGGCCAAGTACAGGACGGCGGCGGCCACTTCGGACGTGGCGGAGATACGGCCCAGGGGGAGCGTGGCCCGTACGCGTTCGGCTCGGTCGGCCTCCGTCTCGCCCGCGCGCAGGGACATCGGGGTGTCCGTGGCGCCGGGGCTGACCACGTTGATGCGGACGCCCTCGCGGATGTGGTCGACGGCGGCGCCCTTGCTCAGCACGGCTACGGCGGCCTTGGACGCGGCGTAGGCGGCGGCGCCGGGGCTGCTCGTGTGCACGCCGAAGGTCGATGCCACGTTGACGATCGCGCCGCCGGACGGCTGGGTGCGCATCTGCCGGATCTCCGCCTGGAGCGCTAGGAAGACTCCGGTGACGTTGATGTCGAGTTGGGCGCGCCAGTCCTCCTCGGTGAGGTCGGCGAGGGGGCGTCCGCCCCGGAAGATCCCCGCGTTGTTGACGGCCACGTCGAGCGAGCCGTAGCGGTCTACGGCTGCCTGGACCAGGGCTTGGGCGTCAACTGCCCTCGATACGTCGGCAGTTACCGCGAGGGCCTTGCCGCCCCCGGCCTCGATCAACGCGACGGTCTCGTCGAGTGGTTCGCGTCGCCGTCCTGCTACGACGACGTTGGCGCCCTCCGCCGCGAACGCGAGGGCGATGGCGCGCCCGATACCAGAGCCCGCCCCGGTGACGAGCGCGGTCCTGCCGGAGAAGCGGGTTGGTGTGTTGCGGCTGGTCATGATCTCCCCTTTTCTTGACCGATCAGTTCAATATGAGGGCATAAGAAAAGGCCCTGAACAGCGGGGTGTCTCAGTCCAGCAACGTCAACGCCTGCTCGGCCGCGTCCCGCACCCGCGCCGGGTCCCCGGACGCCCGGCCGACCACCCGCAGCCCCTGCATCAGCACCAGCAGCACGCGCGCGAGGCCGAGCGGATCGCGGTCGGCCGGCAACTCGCCCTGCGCCTGCGCCCGCACCAGCGCCGAACGCAACACCGCCTCCAACTGGTCCCAGTTGCGCTCCACCAGCCGGGTCGCGGCCACGTCGTGCGGGGCTAGTTCCGCCGCCGTGTTGGTCACCAGGCAGCCCAGCGCCCGGAGTTGCTCGTTCGCCGCCTCGGCCGCGTACCGCCGTACGATCGCCCGCACGGGCGGCAGCGCGGGCCCCGGCTGGGACAACTCCCGCACCATCGGGGTGAGTCCGGCCCGGTCGTAGCTCTCCAGGGCCTTCAGGTAGAGCTCGTGCTTGTTGCCGAAGGTCGCGTAGATGCTGGCCCGGCCGACGCCCAAGTGCTCGACGAGGTCGGACATCGACGTCGCCTCGTAGCCGCGCCGCCAGAACAGCTCCAGGGCTGCCCGCAGCGCGGCCTCGGGATCGAACTCCTTGGTCCTGGCCATGTCCAGCAGCCTAGGTCCGTCTAGAACGATCAGTCAAGAATTGCTACCAAGGTGCACAGGGCCCCGCCGGTCAAGCGAACTCCGGGATCAGCTCGCCCACCCGCCGGATGCTGTCCATCACCCGCTCATGCGGGATCGCCCCCACCTGCTGGAAGCACATCAACCGGTCGATGCCCGCGTCCGCATACGCCCGCAGCTTCTTGCGGCACGTGTCGGGGCTGCCGACGATCAGGGAATCCTGCGCCATCAGCGCCTCGAACAACTCGTCCTCGGGGACGGTCTCGCCCTGGAGGATGCGGCCGATGGCCAGTTGGGCCGCGTTGGGGGCCGTGTCGACCTCGTCGCGCAGGAACGCGCCGGTCAGGCCGCCGCCGGCCGGGTCGGCGAGGATGCCCTGCTGGATCGTCATCGTCTCGACGAACGCGTCCGCCGCCTCGAAGAAGGTGAGCGCCCGGGCCGTGTACCAGGCCGCCGCCGCTGCGGCGCCCGATCGGAGTGCCTCCTCATCGGTCTCCGCGCAATGGACGAACGTGAAGAACGCGATCTGGTCGTTGACGAAGGCACCGGCCGGCTGTTCACAGTTGGCTACGGCCTCGCGGTACAGCTCGACCAGCCGCGCCACCCGGGTCAGCGGTTCCCAGAGGGTCGTGCCCAGGACGCCCACCCCGCGCCGGCCCGCCTCCTCGAACGACGCCGGGCTGGACGCCGCCTGCCACAGGGGCGGGTGCGGGTGTTGGAGGGGTGCCGGTACGAGTGGCTGGTCGCCGGCGCCCGTCCACAGCCGGGGTATCTCCTCGAAGGCCCGCTGGGTCTGGGCGCGGGCGCCCGCCGGGTCCACGCCGAACATGCGCCACTCCGGCGCCGTGGAACGCGTCAGGCCCAGCTCCACCCGGCCGCCGCTCAACTGGTCCAGCCAGGCGGCCCGTTCGGCAACCCGGCGCGGGTGGTTGATCTCGGCCGGTGCCAACACCGCCGCGTGGCCGAGCCGTATCCGGGACGTGCGCTGCGACAGCGCCGCCAGCAGCAACTCCGGCGCCGAGCTGAGGCTGAACTCCGCCGCGCCGTGGTGCTCCACCTGCCACCAGCAGTCGTACCCGAACTCGTCGGCGAGCACGGCCTGTTCGACCGCCTCCGTGATCCGCCGGTGTTCGTGGTCCTCGGTCGCCCACGGCCTGGGGTCCTGGATCTCGCTGAACATGTCGAGCTTCACGTACTGAACTGCCCTTCTCTTCAGCCGACTTGTGATGGGAAGCGCTCCCACGCGGCCGGATCAGATTGTCAGGGAAGTGTGTTACGGCCGTGATGTTCCGCTGTGAGGCTCATGTGCAGGTCGCGGCTCAAGGCGACCGGTCCCGCCGCAGTGACGCCACCAGCAACTCGGTGAACTGTGTCGCCGACCAGGACGGCCGCCGCCCCGTCGCCGTCTGCACCTGCGCCTCGCGCTGCCGGAACACCGGGTGGTCGACGGGGACGTACGTCACGCCCTCGGTCGCGGCGCTCTGCTCTGTGTCGCCGAGATCACCGAGATCGCCGACGAGGGCGAGGCCGCCTCCCGCCCGCACGAACTCGTACTGCGGAGCGAGGCTGTCGCAGACCAGCGCCGGACGGACTGTGATCCCCTCCAACTGCGCCCCGATGTCGACGAGTTCACGCTGACTGGTGCCCGGCGAGGCCAGCGCGAGCGGGTACGCGCACAGGTCGGCGAGGCTGATGCGATCCCGCCCGGCGAGTACGTGGCCGAGCGGGACGATCGCCGTCACCGGGACCACGACCGCGCACTCGACGCGGACGTCGTGCTGCGGGCCCATCGTGTAGGTGACGGCGACGTCGGCTAGCCCCTCGACCACGCGGCGGGTCGCCTCCTGGCGGGCGACCACGTCCACGCGGAAGGCCACGTCGGGGTGTTCGCGCCGGAAGCCGGCGATCGCCCGCGGGACCAGCCGTCGCGCGAACCCCTCCGAACAGGCGACCGCGACACTGCGCGCCTCCGCACCCCGCCCCGTCCTCAACTCCTCGACCAGCGTGGTCGATTCGGTCTCCGTGCGCCGGGCGTGGGCCAGCAGCCGCGAGCCGGCCTCGGTCAGGGCCATCCCGCGCGGATGCCGGGCGAACAGCGGGACCCCGATGCCGGACTCCAGCTTGGCGATCTGCCTGCTGATCGCCGAGGGCGCGACATTCAGGGCGTGCGCCGCCTCGGTCACCGATCCGGTGCGGGCGACCTCCAGGAAGTAGGCGAGATTCACCGGCAGAAGCTGCATGGGGTCCCTTGATGGTCATGTACTGCGTTGCCGAAAGTAGAACGCTTCACGTCACAAACGGCAATGGTCGCCCGCCCGATTCCGCCCTACTCTGCTGGAACGACGAGAGCGCACCGCCCGCCCCACCGCCGCCCTCCCTGGAGAAATCTTCCCGTGATCCCTGAGAAACTGGCCCGTAAAGCCGAGGAGTTCGTCGACTCGGGTGCCTTCTTCACCGAGCTGGCCACCATGGTCGCGTACGCCACGGAGAGTTCCCGACCGGAGGGCCGCCTTGCCATTGAGGCATACCTCGACGAGTTCCTGACCCCCGCCCTGACCGCCCTCGGCTGCGAGGTCGCCCGCTACGACAACCCCGATCCGGCGGCCGGTCCCTTCCTGATCGGCACCCGCGTCGAGTCCCCCGACCTCCCGACCGTGCTCGTCTACGGCCACGCCGACGTCGTCGAGGGCCAGGCCGGCCGGTGGAGCGAGGGCCGCGACCCGTGGACGCTGACCGCCGAGGGCGACCGCTGGTACGGGCGCGGCTCCGCCGACAACAAGGGCCAGCATCTGGTCAATCTGGCCGCGCTGCGCCTACTCCTCGCCGACCAGGGCTCGTTGGGCTTCAACCTGACCTTCCTACTGGAGTCCGGCGAGGAGATCGGCTCGCCCGGGCTCGCCGAATTCGCCGCCCAACACCGGGAGTTGCTGCGCGCCGACGTGCTCGTCGCCTCGGACGGGCCACGCCTGGACGCCACGACCCCGACACTGTTCCTCGGCGCGCGCGGCGGCCTAGGGCTCCAACTCACCGCCGATCTACGGCCGGACGCCTACCACTCCGGCAACTGGGGCGGCCTGCTGCGGAACCCCGCGACCACCCTCGCCGGTGCCGTCGCGACCCTGGTCGACGGCCACGGCCGTATCCGCGTACCGGAGTTGCTGCCGCCCCCGATCCCGCAGGAGGTCCGCGAGGCACTCGCCGGGGTCACCGTCGCCGCCTCGCCCGGCGACCCGGTACCGGACGAGGGCTGGGGCGAGCCCCAACTGTCCGCCGCCGAACGGCTCTACGCCTGGAACACCCTCGAAGTCCTCGCCCTCGGCGCGGCCGACGCCGACCGGCCGGTCAACGCGATCCCGGGCAGCGCCCGCGCGGTCCTCCAACTCCGTTACGTCGTAGGCACCGACGCAGACAAGGCCGCCGAGGCCGTCGCCCGGCATCTGGCCGAGCACGGGTACCCGATGGTCGACGTCCGAGTGCTCGGGAGCTTCGCCGCGAGCCGCACCCCGCTCGACGACCCGTGGGTGCGCTGGACCAGGACCACGCTCGAAGAGGTCACGGGCGGCCCGATCGCCGTGCTGCCCAACATCGGCGGCTCCCTGCCCAACGCCGTCTTCACCGACGTCCTCGGCCTGCCGACCCTCTGGCTGCCCCACTCCTACCCCGGTTGCCTCCAACACGCCCCCGACGAGCACCTGTTGGCGCCGATCGCCCGCGAGGGCCTCGTCCTGGCGGCCGGCCTCTTCCACGCGCTCGGCCGTCCATCGGCGGACCGCCCGCTCCCCGTACAGCACTGATAGCCCCCGAGTCTCGGCACCCGCACCCCGTCCGGCACACCCCTCCCCAACACCCGCCGGAAGGACCCCCGATGACCGCTCCGTCCCCCCAGCCCATCCAGTCCACCCACCCCGACGACACCCGCGCGCCGAATCGCCCCACCGCCCGCCGTGCCATCGCGGTGGCCAGCATCGGCAACGCGCTCGAATTCTTCGACCTCGCCCTCTACGCGCTGATGGCCTCCTACATCGGCCGCACGTTCTTCCCCGGCGGCAACCCCGGCGTCCAACTGGTGCAGGCCTACGCCGTGTTCGGCGTGACGTATCTGATCCGGCCGCTCGGCGGGCTGCTGCTCGGGGCGTACGCGGACCGCAACGGCCGTAAGAAAGCACTGGTGTTGTCGATCCGGCTCATGGTGCTCGGCACGCTGCTGCTCGCGGTGATGCCCGGGTACTCGACCCTCGGCATCGCGTCGACCCTGGGGATCGTGCTCGCGCGGCTGATCCAAGGGTTCGCCGCCGGGGGCGAGTTCGGGGCGGCGACGTCGTTCCTGGTCGAGCAGGACGAGCGGCGCAAGAGTTTCCTCGGCAGCTTCCAGTTCGCCAGTCAGGGGTTGTCGACCCTCATGGCGGCAGGCTTCGCGGCGGTTCTCACGGCGGTGCTGTCGGATGCGCAGATGACGTCGTGGGGGTGGCGCGTGCCGTTCGCCTTCGGGCTGCTGATCGGTCCCGTGGGCTACTTCGTACGGCGCTACATGGACGAATCCCCGGTGCTGGCAGCGGAGTTGGAGTCGGCGGCCCCGAAGCCCTCGCCGATCGTGTCGGTCTTCCGCGACCACTGGGGCGGGCTGCTGATCGCCGGCGGTGCGCTGATCGTCTCGACGGCGCTGAACTTCATGCTGCAGTACCTGCCGACGTACGGCATCGGTCAACTGGGCCTGGACGCCTCGCTGTCGTTCACCGCGCTGTTCATCGCCGGGGCCGTCCTGACCTTCGTCACCCCGCTCGTGGGGCTGCTGGGCGACCGCCACGGCAGGCTGCGTTTCATGATCCCGACCGCGGTGCTGATCGGCGTGAGCGTCGTCCCGCTCTTCCTGTGGCTCAACGCCTCGCCGTCGTTCCTCACGTTCGCGCTGTGCACCACAGTCCTCGCCCTGCTCAAGGCGGTGTACTTCGGCACGCTGCCGTCGGTGATGGCCGACGTCTTCCCGGCCCGGGCCCGCGCGACGGGCCTGTCCTTCAGCTACAACACGACGGTCGCGCTCTTCGGCGGCTTCACCCCGACGATCGCCGCGGCCCTGATCGAGGCGACCGGCTCGCCGGTGGCACCGGGCTACTACCTGTTGGCCACGGCCGTGTTGAGCACCGCGGCCCTGACGACCGCGCTGCGCACGCACCGCATCCGGTGAGGAACGGCGGCGTACGTCCGGTGTGTCACCGCGCCCGCACCTCGTACGTCGCCACCCGCACCGACGCGTCGTCCAGACACTCCCCGGAGATCAGGTCGAACCGCTGCTTGAGCAGCGGTGACGCGACGAACGGGCGGCCCTGGTGGGTGCCGGTAAGCCCGCGGGAGAGCACCGCCGCGCCGCTGAACGGGTCGCGGTTGTCGATGCCGTAGAGGCTGCCGGAGCGGTCGCGGAAGAGGGCGACCTGGGAGCCGTCGGGCAGCAGGGCCGCCACTCCGCGGCCGGGGGTGAGGCGGTCGAGGTCGCAGACCGTGAACCAGCCTTCCGCCAGCCGGAGTTGGACCTTCAGGTCGGTCGTCTCGGGAGCCAGGGTCATCGCTGGGCGCTTCCTTCCAGGACGTCGGCGGGCTGCTGGGGCCGCATGCCGATGGTCAGCAACGGCAGGTCGGGCTTGATCTGGTCGCGCTCGGGGACGAAGCCGACGACCGGGTCGGGGGTGTCCGGCGCGTTCACGAAGGACACGAACCGGGCCAGTTTCTCCGGGTCGTTGATGGTCGTGGCCCACTCGTCGCGATACCCGGCGACATGCGCGGCCATCAGCGACTCCAACTCCCCGCAGATACCGAGCGAGTCCGCCACGACCACGTCCCGTACGTGGTCCAAGCCGCCCGGAATCCGCTCCAGCCACACGCTCGTACGCTCCAAGCGGTCGGCCGTACGGATGTAGAACATGAGGAACCGGTCGATCAGGCGCACCAGTTCGGCATCGGACAGGTCCTTGGCAAGGAGGTCCGCGTGACGCGGAGTCGCGCCGCCGTTGCCGCCGACGTACAGGTTCCAGCCGTTGGCGGTGGCGATGATCCCGAAGTCCTTCGACTGGGCCTCGGCGCACTCGCGGGCGCAGCCGGAGACGGCCGACTTGAGCTTGTGCGGGGAGCGCAGCCCCCGATAGCGCAGCTCCAGGTCGATCGCCATCCGGACCGAGTCCTGCACGCCGTAACGGCACCAGGTCTGCCCCACACAGGACTTGACCGTCCGCAGGGCCTTTCCGTACGCGTGGCCCGACTCGAAACCGGCGTCCACCAACCTGGCCCAGATCAGCGGGAGTTGCTCCACCCGTGCGCCGAACAGGTCGATGCGCTGACCGCCGGTGATCTTCGTGTAGAGGCCGAAGTCGCGGGCCACCTCGCCGATCACGATGAGTTTCTCGGGGGTGATCTCGCCGCCGGGGATGCGCGGCACGACCGAATAGGAGCCGTTCTTCTGCAAGTTGGCGAGGAAGTGGTCGTTGCTGTCCTGCAGGGCCGCCTGTTCGCCGTCGAGGACATAACCGCTCGCGCCGATCGTCGGAGCGAGGGATGCGATGATCGACGCCACCGTCGGCTTGCAGATCTCGCAGCCGTCGCCGCCCCGGGCGCCCTCGCGGCCATAGCGATCCAGCATGTCCTGGTAGGAGTTGACACGCAGTGCGAGGGCGATCTCGTACAACTCCTCGCGGGTCTGCGCGAAGCAGCCGCACAGGCCCTTGTCGACCTCGACGCCGTTCGCCTCCAGCTCGGCGGTGACCAGCTGGCCGAGCACCTTGACGCAACTCCCGCAGCCCGTACCGGCCTTGGTGCACTTCTTCACCTCCGGCACGCTCGCGCAGGAGTGGTCCGTCACCGCGCCGCGGATCGCGCCCTTGCTGACGTTGTGGCAGGAGCAGATGACGGCCGCGTCGGGCAGCGCGGAGGGACCGAGCTGGACGGCGCCCCCGGAACCGGCCGGCAGCACCAACTGCTCGGGGGAGACCGGCGGTACGGACCCGGTGAACGCGCGCAGGGTGCCGTACGCGTCCGCGTCGCCGACCAGGATGCCGCCCAGCAGCTCGCCGCCCCGGCCGATCACCAGCTTCTTGTACGTCCCCGCCCGCGCGTCGGAGTAGACGACGTCGAGGCAGTCCGCGGTCGCGCCGTGCGCGTCGCCGAAGGACGCCACGTCCACGCCGAGCAGCTTCAGCTTGGTCGACAAGTCGGCGCCGGTGAAGGCGGATTCGTCCTGGGCGATGGTCGCGGCGGCGGTCTCCGCCTGCTCGTAACCGGGCGCCACCAACCCGTACACCCGGCCGTCCGCCGCCAGCGCGCACTCGCCGATCGCGAACACGTGCGGGTCGGTGACCGTACGGCACTGCTCGTCGACCGTGATGCCGCCGCGCTCACCGACCGACAGGCCCGAGGTGCGGGCGAGTTGGTCGCGGGGGCGGACACCGGCGCTGAACACCACCATGTCCGTGGCGAGTTGGGAACCGTCGGACAGCTTCATGCCGGTGACGGCGCCGTCCGCGTCGGCGAGGATCTCCTGCGTACCGGTCCCCGTGTGGACCGTCAGGCCCATGTCCTCGATGGTGCGCAGCAGGGCCGCGCCACCGCCCGCGTCGACCTGCACCGGCATCAGCCGGGGCGCGAACTCCACGATGTGCGTGGTCAGTCCGAGCCCCTTGAGCGCACCAGCGGCTTCCAGCCCGAGCAGCCCACCCCCCACCACGGCACCCGTCGTCGCCCGCGACCCGGCGTACTCCTCGATCGCGAGCAGGTCCTCGATCGTGCGATAGACGAAACAGCCCTCGGCGTCCTTGCCCGGAACGGGCGGCACGAACGGATACGAGCCGGTGGCGAGGACGAGCGTGTCGTACTCAACTGCCAGGCCGGAGCGGGCGGTTACGGTTCTCGCCGCCCGGTCGATCGTCTCCGCCGGGTCGCCGACGTACAGCTCGATCCCGTGGTCCGCGATGAACTCCGCGTCCGTGAGCGAGAGTTCCTCGGGTGTGCGGCCCGAGAAGTACGAGGTGAGCTGGACGCGGTCGTAGGCAGGACGCGGTTCCTCGCACAGCACGACCACGCGGTGCGTCGCCGTCAGGCCGCGCTCGGCGAGCGCTTCGAGGAAGCGCTGACCGACCATGCCGTGGCCGACGAGCACGATGGTGGGCACCACACGCGGATTCGAGGTCATGCCCAGGAGCCTGCGACGCCGGTGTTACCCGACCGCATCCCACCTGTTTCCCGCGAGGAACGCTGCCCTCAGCGGGAGCGCGCGGGGGGTGTGAGGGTTCGGGGCGCGCGCCGGGGGAGCGGTGTGAGGTTCGGTTAACCGAACCCCCGGGTCCCGTGCAGGCACCATCGTGTGCGCCGTGCGGCGGCGGAAGGCTGGAGGCATCGGTTCACAGCAGCTCACACGGGCTGCGCCGACACCCGTACACCGACTCCACGTCGCCGACCCATGTGCAGGGGGATGCACCATGACCACCACCCGCGATCTGCCCACCCGACCGCCCGCCCCGGACCCGACCTCCGCCCACGCCCGGAACCTCGTCCGCGCCCCGTTCACCGCCACCACCTGGCGCCGCACCGCCTACGCGCTCCTCGCCCTCCCGCTGGGCCTGGCCTGCATCCCGCTCGCCCTCCTCGGCGCCCCCACGGCCCGCTGGCAGCGCGGGCTCGCCCACCGCTTCCTGGACACGGAGATCTCGGGCACAGCGCGCGCCGGCGGCCTGCCCCACGCCCTCCTCGCCA
The DNA here is from genome assembly GCF_000716605.1 of Streptomyces sp. NRRL F-525. Taxonomy (GTDB): domain Bacteria; phylum Actinomycetota; class Actinomycetes; order Streptomycetales; family Streptomycetaceae; genus Streptomyces. The sequence continues at coordinate 64,104 of NZ_JNXE01000030.1, forward strand.
CCCCGCTCAACCTGGTCACCGCGTTCATTACGCTCTACGGCTGGGCGATCGTCCCCATGAACCTCGGCTGGCCGCTCCGCGCGGGCGACGACTACTCCGGCGCCTGGGGCGGCCCGACCTTCGCCGGAGCGTGGGCCTTCCACGCGGTGATCGGCGGCATCGGCTTCCTCCTCCTGATGCCGTGGGTGGTGCGAGGCCTGACCGCCGTGCAGGTCCGTGTCGCCAGGGCGCTCCTCTCCTAGGTTGATCCCATGCCGAGCCTCCGCTCCCGTCTCCGCTCCCTCGCCACCGCCACCTTCGGCCGCCCCGCCCTGGCCGCCGTCCTCTACGGCGTGCTGGCCCTCCCGCTCGCCCTCGTCGGCTTCTTCCTCACGCTCGTCGGGCTGGCGTTCGGCGGGGCGCTGTCGGTGACCACGCTCGGCCTGTGGCTGCTGGCGGCGACCGTGCGCGGCGCGCTGGCGCTGGGCGCGCTGCAACGCGGTCTCGCCCGGCGGCTGTTGGGCCTGGACATCGAGGAGCCGGGAGCGCCGGGCGGCAGCGGGATCCTGGGGTGGCGGCGCGGAGTGCTGCTCGACCGGTCCGGCTGGCGCGCCGTCGGCTGCGCGCTGCTGACGCCGTTCACCGCCGTCTTCGCGTACGCCGCCGTCGTCATCGGATACGTCTACGGCGTCCTGCTCACCCTCCACCCGCTGCTCAAGCGCTGGAACTACAACACGGTTCACGGCACCGACGGCTCCGCGGACCGCCACGTGTCACTGGAGTTCTTCGGCCACCAACTCGACTCCTGGCCACGCTGGTTGATCCCGTTCGCGGCCGGGCTGCTGTTGCTGGCAGTCGCCCCGCTCCTCCTTCGCTACGCCCTCGGCCCGCACCGCGCCCTGCTGACCGTGCTGCTCGGCCCCGACGCCGCGACCCGCCGGATCCGGACCCTGGAGGAGACCCGCGCCCGAGCCGTCGACGACGCCGCGCAGACCCTTCGCCGTATCGAACGAGACCTGCACGACGGAACCCAGGCCCGCCTCGTCGCCCTGGCCATGCACCTCACCCTGATCCGCGAACTGGTCACCGCAGGCGCCGAACCCGACCGCGTCCTCACCGTCGTGGACACGGCCCAGGGCAACGCGACCCAGGCCATCACCGACCTGCGCCACCTGGTCAAGGGCATCCATCCGCCCGTACTCGACGAGGGACTGCACGCCGCCCTCACCACCCTCGCCGCCGACAGCGCCCTCCCCGTCACCCTCACCACCGACATCGGCACCCGCCCCACCCCGGCCGTCGAGACCATCGCCTACTTCTGCGCGGCCGAACTCCTCGCCAACGCCACGAAACACGCCCACGCCACGGCAGCCACCGTCGACGTCACCGCCCGCGACGGCCTCCTCCGCCTCCTCGTCACCGACGACGGACAGGGCGGCGCGCTGATCGGCGCGGGCTCCGGCCTGACCGGCCTCCTGGCCCGCGTCCGCACGGTCGACGGCACACTGACCTGCGACAGCCCGCCCGGAGGCCCTACGGTGGTCACGGTCGAACTGCCCCACATCTGACCCGACACGACCTGAACGGAGCCGTATGCGCGTCGTCATCGCCGAGGACTCGGCCCTGCTGCGCGACGGCCTGGTCCAGTTGCTCCAACTCCGGGACGTGGAGGTGGTCGCGGCGGTGGGCGACGCGGAGTCCCTGCTGACCGCCGTCGCGGCCCACGCACCCGACGTAGCCGTCGTGGACATCCGCCTCCCGCCCACCCAGACGGACGAGGGCGTACGAGCGGCCGTACAACTACGCGACCGGCACCCCGCGACCGGCGTCCTGCTCTTCTCTCAGTACGTCGAGACGACCCACGCGGCCCAACTCCTCGGCAACCCGGCCGGGTTCGGGTACCTGCTCAAGGAACGGGTCGTGGACATCAGGGAGTTCGTCGGAGCGCTGGAACGCGTCGCGGCCGGCGGCACCGCACTCGACCCCGAGGTGGTGGCCCAACTCTTCGGCGCCGCCCGCCGATCCACCGCCCTCGACACCCTCACCCCGCGCGAACGCGAGGTCCTGGCGCTGATGGCGGAGGGCCGCACGAACCACGCGATCGCCACCGCGTTCACGGTCTCGGAACGAGCCGTGGAGAAACACGTGGCCAACATCTTCGCGAAGCTCGACCTGCCGCCTTCGGAGACGGGAAACCGCCGGGTGCTGGCGGTACTCCGCTACCTGGAAACGGCCCGCTGAGGCCCGCCGAGGCTCACCACCCCCTCAACGGTCGCAGTCCTCTGCCTCCCCGTCCTCGCGGGCACCCCGGCACCGGCACGTTCCTGGTCCTCGCGCTCACCGTCGTGCGATCGACCGGGTTCGGCCCGGTCCAACTCGCCCCGCGCGTCGAGTTCGTCCAGGACCGTCCGGTGGATCCGACGCCACAGCCCGCTCGTCACACGGAGCGGTCCCGCCGCCCTGCGGACGGGAGTTGAACGACGGCGACAACGGAGCGGCCAGCTCCCGCAGACCATCAGAAAATCCCGAACTCATCATTCACGCTCCGGGCAGGATGCCTCTGTGCATCACATCCTGTGCGGGCTCGCCGCCAATCCAGCCCTGTCGTCCGAGCTGGTCGACCGGCTGATATCCATCGCGGACGACGACATCGCCATGGACCTCGCCTGTCGCGCGGACCTCAGCCGCGCACAGGCGGTCGCGTTGGCCGAGCGCGTCGACGCGAGCGCGGTGCGGCTCGCGCACGAGGGCCGGCTGACCGCCGCCGACGTCGATCCCTCTGTCTGGCCGGATGCCGCCCTCGCCCTGCTCGACCACGGTGTCGGCCGCCCGGAGTGGGCGCGCCTCCTCGCGGCGGACCGGGTCCGTGAGCGCCGGGAGAAGCTGGCCGCCTGCCCCGGCCTCCCGTCCGACGTGGTGGACACGCTCGCGGCGGACCCGGACGTACGTGTCGTCGCCGAACTCGCGTTGTGGACCACCCCGGACGTGGCCGCGAGCCTCGCCGCGCATCCGCACGCCGAGGTACGCCGCGCGGTGGCGGGCAACGAGGCGACACCCCCCGCCGTACTGGCGGCGTTGCTGACCGGAGAAGGGCTGCCTGCGGCGCGACACTGCCTCGTCTGTGACCGCGAGGAGACCCCCTTCGTTCACGATCGGCAGTGCCCACGGCTCGACTGCGATCTACCGCCGGGCGCCTACTGCGACGGCTCCCACGAGTCCACCGTCCATGGCATGCGGGAGGCGGCACTGCGTAACCCCGCCACCCCCGTCGAAGCCGTCGTCGGTTTCGTGGACCATCCGTCGATGCTGTTGCGCTGGGCGCTCGCCGCCCGCCGGGACCTGCCCCGGCAGGCGTGTGCGCGGCTCGCCTCGGACCCCGTTCCCGGTGTGCGCGCCGACCTTGCCGAGAATCCCGTGATCGACGATGCCCTGATCCGTGTGCTGGCCGGTGACCGCGACCCCGACGTGCGCCGCAGGCTCGCGCACCATCCCCGCGTGCCGCTCGACGTGCTCACCCGGCTGGCCCGAACTGCCAAGATCGGCAACACCCTTCTGCCCCGTATCGCCACCGCTTCTCCCGCCGAGGTGGAAGAACTGGCCGAGTCATCGGACCCGGCTGCCCGCATGCTCGTGGCCCACCTACGAAATGTGCCACCCGCGATACGCGACCGTCTGGCCGACGACCCCGACGCGAAGGTGGTCAAGGCCCTCGCTCCGCATCCCGGCCTCACCGAAGCGCAGTTGCGCGCCATGGTCGACCGGCACGGCGTCCGCGTTCTGGCCAAGGTGGCGACCAACCCGGACGCACCCCCGGCACTGCTGGAGGAACTGGTCCGGCACAGTCCGACGGTGCAGAAGGTGTTCCGTGAGGTGGCCCGGCATCGCGGAGCAACGGCCTCGGCCCTGCTCGTCTGCCTCGCGGACAGACAGGCAAGACCCGTGGCCGCCCGCCATCCATCACTCCCGCCACCGGTCGTCGTAGAGCTGCTCGCCGACGCGGACTGGCAGGTAGTGGAGGCAGCAGCAGCCAACCCGTCCCTGCCGCTTGCCGTGCTGTCCGATCTGGTGTGCCCGCAGTGAGAGTTCCACCCGCGGCTCCGCCGCGTGGGCGCGACCAGCCACAGCGGACTTGCAGACGACGCACGGCCCTTCCCTGGAAGCCCCTACCGACTCCCACTCAGGTGCGCGAACACGACGACATTCCCCTGATACCCCGTCGCCCGCGAATACCCGCCCCCACACGTGATCACCCTCAACTCGGGCCGCCGCGCAGCCCCGTACACCTTCTGATCCGGAAACCGGCTCGCCTGATACACCTCGACCGCGTCCACCGTGAACAGCGCGACGCTCCCGTCCAACCGGTCCAACTCGATCGTGTTGCCCTTCTTCAGGGCACCGAGGTCGTAGAAGACGGCAGGCCCGTCGGCGTTGTCGACATGCCCCGCGACGACCGCCGTACCGGTCTCACCCGGGGTGGTCCCGGCCTCGTACCACCCGGCGAGGTTCTTCTTCGCGGCCGGGGGCACGTCCAGGCTGCCGGCGCTCGTCAGCTTGAGGCCCATCAGCGGGGCGTTCACATGGATGGCCGGGATACGGATGCGGTCCGGAGGCGACGGCGGCAGGGCACGCGCCGCGGTGCGCCCGGCGACCGGGTCGGGCCGGCCCTCGGCGGCGGACGGCTGCGGCGGAGCGTTCGTATCGGAACCGCTGGTCAACAGCCACGCGCCGGTGCACAGCGCGACCACGGTGACGGCCCCTATCGCGGTGTTGCCGAGACGCATAACGCACCCCTCTCCAGTAACTGGCCCCGCGCCCCCTCCGAGCCACGAGGGGCGTCGGACCCGGAGGGGGACGGGACGTGCGGTACCGGCGGACGGACAGCGGAGGGTGTCCGTCAGAACCTGTCGCCTCTCGCCCGGCGATGCAGGAGCCAGGTACCGCCCGCGGCGGCGACGGCGAGAGCCGCCACGCCGGCCGCGGTCTGCACGGGGTCGGGGCCCAAGGCGCCACCGACCCCCGTCTTCACACTGCCCCGCGGCTGCACCTGCTGCCGCATCGAGGCCAGCGTCACCATCAGATCGCCGCTGACCTGCCGCCCGTCCGTGCACTTCGCGACGATCTCGTACGTCCCCGGCTGCGCACTCGGCGGCACCTTGAACTGCCCGATGGCGTCGCCCTCGTGCGCGCTCGGCGCCAGCGTGAACGTGCCGGCGCCCACCGCGCTGGCATCACCGGCGGCCGTACCGTCGTCGCCGCACGCCGCCGTGTTGACCGTGACGTCGCCGCCCGGCACGGCGTTCGACGGGAACACCTCCAGACTGCCGGTCTCGCCGCCGTAGGCCGGCGCGGTCGCGAGACCCGCGGCGGCTACGGCGAGCGCGGTGCCGGTCAGCAGACGGGCGGTACGACGCATCGGTGCTCCTCCGAGCTGTGGTTGGCTGCCCTTCCGAGGTAAGTGGCACCGGGCCGAGCCCGCTTCCTGAGCGAGCGTCAGAATTGCGGTGAATGGGTGTCAGAAAGAGCCTCCGACACGCCTTCTCGACGCTGTTTCAGCAGGTCATAGCGGTACGACGGGCTACGGCGAAACCCGTCCCGGAGAAGAACCCGAAGAGCGCAAGCCGCGCGTGTGAACGGGTGACCGGGCGCCGCCGGCGAGGCCGAGGTCGGCAGCCCTTGACCTCAAGAATGGTTAAGGTACGACGCTGCCCGCATGGACACCGACATCACCCCCACGCAGTCGCTCACCGTGACCGTCGTCATCGGCAGCAACCGCCACGGCCGCTTCGGCCCGGTCGTCGCCGACTGGCTCCTCACCCACGTCCGCGACCACCCCGACCTCACCCTCCAGGTCGTCGACGTGGCCGACACCGGCCACCTGCCCACGACCCTCGCGCCGACCCCGGAGGCCACCGCCGCACTCGCCGGCATTACCCCGAAACTGTCCTCCGCCGACGCCTTCGTCGTCCTCACCCCTGAGTACAACCACTCCTACCCGGCCGGCCTCAAGAACCTGATCGACTGGCACTTCACCGAGTGGCGCGCCAAGCCCGTCGCCCTCGTCTCCTACGGCGGCCTCGCGGGCGGCCTGCGCGCGGTGGAGCACCTGCGCCAGGTCTTCGCCGAACTCCACGCCGTGACGGTCCGCGACACCGTCTCCTTCCACAACGCGGGCGCGTCCTTCGACGACGACGGCCGCCTCAAGGACCCGTCGGCCCCGGACGCGGCGGCGAAGGCGATGCTGGACCAACTGGTGTGGTGGGGAAGGGCGTTGAAGGACGCGCGCCGGGTGCGGCCGTTGGCCTGAGGAGAAAGGATCCAACGAAAAAAGGGGCGGCCGACAAAAGTCGGCCGCCCCCTTCACACCACCACGCGGAGGTGTCAGAAACCGAAGACGCCCTCGAACGTGCCACGGTCCCAGTCGTGGTCCGTCTTGGTGGTCGAGGAGTAGACGGGGCCGACGTGGTCGATGACACCGGCGAACATCGTGTTGTCGACGTGCCCGGAGCCCTGCGAGCCGGTGCCCTGGACGAGCGCGCCGTCGTCGTGGGGGAACGGGCCGTCGCCGTGGGCGAGGGCGGCACCCGCGCCACCGAGCAGGATGCCGACGGCGAGGACGGACGTGGTCAGGGCGGAACGCATACGCATGACTACTCCAATGATCTCTGGATGACGCGCCGGAAAACGGGCACGTCGGGCCGGACAACCCCTAAACGATCACTGGAAACGTCGTGCCACCTCCATGACGCCACGTGGATCACCCGATGATTCACTCGAACGGGACCCCGAACCGCGCCATAAGAACCGCACCGCCGGAGCATGCATCCCGGCATGAGTGTGGACAAGGCGTACTTCACCGTCGGGGCCACCGTGTCCACGTACGACCTCGACGCGGACGCGGCCGACCCGGCGCAGGACTGGCAACTGGGCGCGGCCTGGGGCGGGTTGCCGCCCGGCTGGGAGGAGGGCATCGACGCGGCGGTCGACCTCGGCCAGGAGCATCTCTACGTCTTCCGGGGCACGGAGTACGTCCGCATCCCGTTCGCCACCCAGACCGTCGACGACGGCTACCCGCTCCCGACCCGCGACAACTGGTCCGGCCTCTCCTTCGACACCGTCGACGCGGTCATGAACTGGTCCGACGGAAAGCTCTACTTCTTCAGCGGCCCGCAGTACGTCCGCTACGACATCGCCGCCGACCGCCAGGACCCCGGTTACCCCAAGCCGATCGCCGACGGCTGGAGCGGCGTCACCGCCGACTGGATCGGCGACGGCATCGACGGCGCGCTCAACCCCGGCAACGGCCGGGCGTACCTCTTCAAGGGCACCGAGTACGTGGCCATCGACTGGCACACCAAGAAACAGGAGGACGGCTACCCGCTCACCACCGCCGACCAGTGGTCAGGCCTCACCGGCCCCTACGACGCGATCTGGTCCAACGCGGCCACCACGCCCCCGAGTTCGAGCAAGGCCGCCCAATTCAAGCTCTCCTACGGCGAGTTCGCCACCGCCAGCGAGACGGCGACCGGCGTCCCCGCACTCGTCACGCTCGGCCAGGCGGCGCTGGAGTCCGGCTGGGGCACGGCAGCCCCCGGCAACAACTTCTTCGGCATCAAGGCGAAGGCGACCGACCCGCCCGGGAGCCGTCAACTGCTGCGGACCCAGGAGGTGTTGGACCGCCCCGACGTGCAGTTCCCCGAGGTCATCTCGGTGACGCAGCGCCCGGACGGCAAGTACCTGTACGTCGTCCGCGACTGGTTCCGCGTCTACGCGACCCCCGAGGAGTCCTTCACGGCCCATGGCAACTACCTCCGGAACAACGCCCGTTACGCGCCCGCGTTCGAGCACACCGACGATCCGTACGCCTTCGCGCGGGCGGTCGCGGACGCGGGGTACGCGACGGCGACGAACTACTACGACTCCCTCGCGTCCGTGATGCGGAACATCGAGGCCGCCACCTGAGCCTCGTCGAAGTCGCCCCCCTCGCACGGGGTTCACTTATCCGGGTGAACAGTCAGAAGTCACCGTATGAGCGGTATATGACCCGGGCAGGACGGGGCCATGGGATACCAACTGGGGGATCTGGGGCGGACGTTCCGCGACCAGATGTACAACGTGCTCACCGGCGGCGACGGCAGCGTCCCGCCGGCCAAGTCCAGCTTCATCACCTGGTGCATGCCCGGACTGCCGTACCAGGAGGCGGACTTCGCGTTCGCCGCGCAGGGCATCGGCACCGGAGCGACCGCGGCGGAGGACAAGCTCCTGCTCCAGCAGGCGTACAACTTCTCCTCGCTCATCGACTTCATCCCGGACGTGACCTCGGGGTACTCCTCGGGCCGCCAGGACGGGGTGTGGCGCAACGCGAGCGGTGCCCGGCTGAGCGAGATCTACGGCCAGATCCTCAAGTTCTCCAAGGTCGTCGACGACCAGCTCACCGACGACCAGAAGGCCAAACTGGACCGGTTCCGGGGCCTGTTGAGGGTGACGCGCACGGTGAAGGACATCGTCACCGAGCAGGAGAAGCAGGTCACCGAGGACAGCCCCATGCTCAAGGCCTACAAGGCGTGCATGTAGGCGTACGTCACCGCCGCGCTGTCGTACAACAACAAGCGCATCGCCGCGCAGGCGGCCGTGGGCGAGTCCGGCAAGCAGGCGGTCGCGGACTGGGCGGCCAACGCGCAGCTGTACTCGATGCAGGTCGCGGCCGCGATGGACGACTGGACGTCGAGCGGGTACCGCAACGAGGTCGAGGAGATCAACGCCTACATCGACCAGACCACCGAGAAGTCGATGCTCCTGTGGAAGCGCAACCTGGAGCGCTTCTACGAGGAGGCGAACACCAACGCGCTGGGCCCGGGCCAGTCCTTCTACTACACGACGGTCGTCCCCGGTGACTTCGCGACCTCGAACGGCTGGACCGCGTACTCGATGTACCACCAGATGGTGGACTCCCACAGCCACTACGAGACGACGTCCTGGTCGGCGGGCGGCGGTCTGAACTTCGGCCTGTGGAGCGCGAGTTCGGGCGTCACCTCCAACTCCCAGGACTACAGCGAGAACTACCAGGTCGACGACTTCTCGATGTCCTTCGAGATGGCCCAGGTCCAGGTCGTACGGCCGTGGTTCTACCCGGAGTTCCTGGAGAACCGCGGCTGGGACCTGCGCCAGGGGCAGGGCTGGAACTACGACCAGATGCCGTCCGACGGCGGCGACCCGCCCCAGGGCCGCTTCATCGGCTATCCGCTCCAGGCCCTGTTCATCAGGAACCTCACCATCCACTCCGCCTCGCTGGCCCAGGCGTTGCAGACCCACCAGAGCTCCGTGTCGGTCAACGCGAGTGTCGGCTGGGGCCCGTTCACCGTGAAGGGCAGCTACAGCCACTCCGAGTCGGACCAGCACTTCCACTCCGAGAACGACGGCGCCACCATCACCGTCCCCGGCATGCAGATCATCGGCTTCGTCAACCACCTCCTGGACAAGACACCGAACCTGCTCGACGGCCTCGACCCCGACCAACTCGTCTAGGGCGGCGGCCGGTTATGAACGAGACCGCAGCGGTGTGGGCCGCGTCCCCGGTGGACGCGGCGGCCATGTTCGGCCTGGGCGCGTACTTCCGGAACCTGCTCACCGACCCCGAGCACCTGGTGAGCGTCCCCGTGACGCCGATCGTCTACCAGGACAGCATGTTCCGCTTCGGCGGCGCGTTGGACGCGCCCCGGGCCACGGTCTGGTCCGAGTTCTGCGAACTCGTCAACAGGGTCCCCACGCAACCCACTTGGGCGCCCCCGTCGACCGTCCACCTGTGGGGAATCTACGGCGAGGTACTCGGCGCCGACCTGGCCGGCTCCACCCTCACCCTCGAGGAACACCAGCGCTACGACAAGGCGGTCGCGTACCTCTACGACACCGGCGCCGACGGAGTCTTCGTCCCCTCGGCCGCCCTGCGCGACTACCGCACGGCCCGCCAGGCGTGGCTCCAGGCCGACACGGACTACCACCAGGCGGAACAGACGGCGACGATGTCGACCGACCAGACCGTCCGCGACCACTGGACCCACGTCGACGAACCCCGGCTCCGCCAGGCCAGGGACGACGCCATGGACGCCTGGCAGACCGCGGGCCACAAGGCCGAGGTGGAGGACGCCCTGCGCGAGACCTCCGAACTCGCCTCGAAGGCCCCCTCCAGCATCTGGAAACGGCACCGCGACACCTTCAACCCGAACCTCCCCGACCAGTACACGACCGCCCCCAACGGCACGCGTTTCGCGCCCACTTACTACTCACCGGACGGCGCGCTGGACGACCCCTGGTCGAGAGTCGTGCTCTCGGACGACATGCTCCGCACCCTGGCCGCCCAGGCACCGGCGGAGCTCCGGTCGGCGTTCGGCGACCGGGCCACCGACGACACGGTCTTCTCCCTCGCCTTTGAATACCGCGTGGTGTCCGTGATCCGCCCCTGGCTGGACCCGCCGATGGAACTCTTCGGCTCCCGCGCCTGGCGCCTCTCGTCAGGCGTCGCCCCGCTGAGCGACGGCGCCACCCCACCGCACGGCCGCTGCCCGGCGTACGTCGAATCGGTCGCCCTGGCCCGCAACATCGAGCTGATCCGCCAGGCCGTCGGTTACACCGAGACCCCCGGCGAGACCACCCTTCACGGCACCTGGACCCTCGACCTCGACAACGGCATCGCGGGCGGCGACATGAACACCGCCGACCTGTGGTGGGAGTGGATGACGGAGACCACCGCCCAGTTGGTGCCCAGCTCCCACGCCGGAATCGTCAACCTCGGCCAGGTCGACTACGACGCCTTCGACGGCCACCGCCTCTCGACCCTCACCTACGGCAGCACCCCCCTCACCGGCAACCCGAACGCGAGCAACCAACTGGTCACCGGGGACGTGTTCGCCGTACGCACGACGGAGGGCCGCTTCGCCAAGGTGCAGGTGGTCCAGTACGGCTACGACCTCCAACTCCGCTGGGTGGCCTACCAGCAGGCGACCTCCGCGATGCAGAGCAGCGTCACCGCACCGGACGACGTGTTCCTCGCCGGGTTCGTGTGCCGGCAACTCCCGAAGAGTCCCGACCCTGACCCGGCACTGACATGGTGACCCCCGAACTCGCCGTGCACGGCCTCGTGTTGCTCGGCACGGACACGGTGTACGCCGTCCACATGCCCACGTTCACCGCGCCGTACGACTTCCAGGCGGTCCTGCGGGTGACCCTGGACACGGACACCTACCGCACGGCCCGCAAGCGCTACGGCACGTCGGCCCTGTTCACGATCAGCCCACCCACCCTCCTCCTCAAGGACCTTGAGCCGGGCGCGACCTTCCCCGCCGACCTCTACTTCGGCCGCTTCGGTAGGGACGGCGAGTTGCTGGGGGAGGTGAGGGTGAGGATCGAGGAGCGGCTGTATGTCGGCCACCCGACCGAGCCCACTGGTGAACCGGCGCCCCTCCGCTACGTCCTCTTCGGCCGCGAACAGCTCTACTTGGCCCACGCCCTCACCCGCCCCCCGGACTTCGACCAGGTGCTGACCGCTCAACTCGCGGGGGAGTGGCTGGCGTTGGGCGCCGCGGCGGAGACGGCAGCGCACCTGGTGACGATCCCGAACCGCCCGAACGACCTGGCCGGACGCCTGCACCCGGGCGAGCAACTCACCACTGGGGAAACGGAGTTGCAGGTGCTGGCGGAGGTTTACCTGGAGACGGCCGACCTGGCGGAAGGGGCTTAACGGGCAAGCCGTAGCGACAGCCCGTCCAGGACGACATCGAGGCCGTAGGCGAATTTACTGTCGCGCAGGGTCACCGGATCGGTGCTCGTGACGGTCGACTCGGCGTAGGAACCGGCGAGATGGGCGTGACCGGCGGCGGCCTGCTGGGCGGCCGGCATCAGGCGGGCGATGAACTCGGCCTCGGTCTCGCCGGACCGCGCGACCGTGGTGAGCCAGGCGGCCTCGGTCGTGCTCATCCCGATCGTGTACGACAGCACCGCGTCGATCGCGCCGCTCGGCTCGGGGAATCCGACGGTCGTGAACAGCGCGGCGAGCCGTTCGGTGAAGGACATGAGGTTCGGGCCGAGGTAGGCGAGCCCGGCCTGCCCGAGCACCGAGGACAGCCAGCGGTGCCGTAGCGCGGTCGTACGGAAGGAGGCGGCGGCCTCGGTGACGGCGGCGCGCCAGTCGGCGGTGTCCGCGGCCGGGACGTGGATCTCGGCGGCGACCTCGTCGACGGCCAGTTCCATCAGCTCGTCCTTGGTCGCGACATGCCGGTAGAGGGAGGTCGCGCCGGCGTTGAGGCGGGCGCCGAGCTTGCGCATGCTCAGCGCCTCGATGCCGTCGGCGTCCAGCATCGCGATCGCCTCGCGCACGATCGCGTCCCTGCTGAGCGCTGGCTGGTCGGCCGCGCGCTGCTCGCGGGCCCACACGGAGGGGATGGGGTTCGGCGTGGTCCTGGCGGCCATGACGGGTCTCCTTCGTGCGGGCCGTGCGTACGTCGTTCGCATCCAGCGTACAGAGTTCAGGGATTGCGCACACTGTTCCGCCGTGCGTACAGTGTTCGCATCAAAGGAACGGTGTACGCAGGCCGACGAGGGAAGCAGAGGAAGCAGTCATGGGCAGTCGCAGTCACCCGGAAGCACTTACCGAAACCCGGAACCCCCGGCGCTGGTGGATCCTCGTCGTGCTGTGCCTCAGTTCGCTGGTGCTGGTGGTCGACAGCATGGCGCTGACCGTGGCGGTGCCGTCGATGACCGAGAGCCTCGGGGCGAGCGCCCAGGACACCCAGTGGATCCTCGACTCCTACATCCTGGTCTTCGCCGGCCTGCTGCTGACCTCCGGCAGCCTCGGCGACCGCTTCGGCCGCCGGAAGGTGATGCTGATCGGTCTTGTGCTGTTCGGGGCGGCTTCGCTGGCGGCGACGTTCTGCACGAACCCCGGTGAGGTGATCGCCGTGCGCGTGGCGATGGGGGTGGGCGGTGCGCTGATCATGCCGTCGACGCTCTCGATCCTCATCACGGTCTTCGACGCGGAGGAACGCGGGAAGGCGATGGCGGCCTGGGGTTCGGTGTCGATGCTGGCGCTGGTCGGCAGCCCGGTGCTCGGTGGCGTCCTGATCGACCACTTCTCGTGGCACTCCATCTTCTTCCTCAACGTGCCGGTCGTAGCGCTCGCGTTGGTGGCCGGTGTGACGCTGATGCCGGAGTCCAAAAACCCCTGGCAGAAGCCGGATCCGCTGGGCGCGGTGCTGTCGGCGGTCGGTATGACGGCCCTGATCTGGTGGATCATCGAGATCCCGCAGCACGGTGCGTTCGCGGGCCGGGGCCTGGTCACCCTCGCGGTGGCGGTGGCGGGGCTGGCCGGATTCGTGGTCTGGGAGAACGTGACCCCGACCCCGATGGTCCCCCTGGTCCTCTTCAAGCACCGTAATTTCAGCGGCGGTTCGCTCTCCCTGACCCTGGTCCAGATAGGCAACGGCGGCCTGCTCCTGGTCCTCACCCAGTACCTGCAGTTCGTCCTCGGCTACTCACCGGTGAAGGCGGGCCTGGCCTTCGTGCCGCTGGCGGTCACCGCGCTGGTCGGCAACGCGGCGGGCGCCAAGTTCACGGCGAGGTACGGCCATCGGTATCTGATCCTGGCGGGCATGCTGGTGATGGCCTCCTCCTTCGTCCTGCTTACGACGGTCACGGCCGCCACCGGCTTCACCGTCCCGGCGGTGGCGCTGGGCCTCCTCGGCCTGGGCGCGGGCCTCGCGATGCCGGCGGCGGTGGGCGCGCTGATGGGCACGATCCCCGAGGACAAGGCGGGCGTCGGCTCGGCCCTCAACGACACCATCCAGCAGGCGGGTACGGCCCTGGGTATCGCGATCCTCGGCTCCCTCCTGTCGAGCGGCTTCGCCGACGAGATGCCCTCCGGTACGTCCGACGAGGCCCGCCACTCGATCGGCGGGGCGCTGGCGGCGGCGCACGGGGACGCGGGGTTGGTCCGGGCGGCCCGGGAGGCGTTCACGCACGCCATGTCAACGACCTTCATGGTCAGCGCGGTTGGGGTCGTGGCGGCGGGAGTGCTGGCGGCGGTGGTGATGCGGGATTCGGTGACTGAGGATCAGGAAGTTCTGGAGGAGAGGGAGTTGGCCGCCTGAGTCGGGAACGGGGATGCAAGGCCGCTGCCCTTGAGGGCGGCGGCCTTGTCGTGTCGCCGTCGTGTGGACTCCCGGCAGAGGTCTCAAGACCCGTCGGGGCAGGACCAGTTCGAGATTCTCATGGTGCGCAGATCGAAGTCGACCTCGATCGATTCCGCCGGGCTGTCGCTCGTCACGCGTACGCGGACGGTGTGGGCCCCGGCGCTGCGGGCGGCGCCGACGGTGAAGACGGTGGTGGCTTCCACCTGCCCACACGTGGCCGCCAGGTCGTCGGCTCCGTTGCCTTCGAGAACGACTTCCCGCTTCAGCGCCGGCTGCGTGAAATGTGCGGTCATCAGCTTCCACAGCTTCGACTTCGACGTCGCGTCCCGTGCGGCAAGGGCATCCGGCAGAGCCGAATAGTAAGTCAGCAGTTTCTCCTGGGCCGCCGATGTTCTGGAGTCCTCCTCGTGGTGGGAGGGATTCTCCGCCGATCGGTCCGTGCCCACGGAATTCCAGAAGGCGCCCGCACCGATCGCTGTCACGGCAATCGCCGCGACGGCGGCGGAACGGGTACGGCGTTGACGGCGTCGGACGCTTCTGCGACGCAACCCCGGTGCGGACAGCGGCCGGTCGACCCGAACGCTCTCCAACTGGGCGATGCTCTCGGCGAGCCAGACAGGACGCTGGTACTCATCCGACTCATCCGACATGGTCCACCTCCTGGTCCGGCAGGGAGGAGAAATGACGGGCGAGCGACAGGCGCCCACGGACCAGCCACACCCTGATGCTCCCGGCCGGCCAGCCCGTCTCGGCGCTTATCTGCTCGACGCTGAGATCGCACAAGTGGTGGAGCACAACGACACTTCTGTGCTTCTGCGGAAGCGTGCGAAGTGCGTCGACGAGAGCGACACGTTCGGGGGACGGGCCTTCGACGGAGCGCTGTTCGTGATGACGCTGCATGAGCTGCACACCGCGCCGCACCCGCCGGAAGCCGGATACGGCGAGCCGCCAGGCCGTGGTGCGGATCCACGCCTCCTGCACGACATCCTGAGCCTCCGGCAGATCGCCGGTCATCGCGCAGAGCTGCCGAACGAGCCTGGGGTAGGCCAGTGCGTAGAACTCATCGAACTCCTCTTCCGCCGCGCCTCTCGCCACTCGTCCGCCATTCATTTCCGTCCACAGAACGGCCAGGGGTCCTCTATGGGGGAAGTACGAACGGGCGCTGATCCTCCGCTACAGCGACTCTCCGTGATCTGGGTCACCGCATCCGGGTGTCGCGTCCGGGCCCCCGTGCTGCGTAGTCCACCTGTCCAAGTCGCACCGACAGCAGAGGAACTCTCATGCGCCATGCAGCACCCCGTAAGCCGGGCAGGATGGGAACGACGTTCAGGACCGCAGCGGTCAGCGCGTTGGCGCTCGGCGGTCTGACGGTGGCGGCGGGGTCGCAGGTCCACGCGGCCACGGCGACCTCGCACTCCACGACGGACCACTCCGCGCGCACACAGAAGCAGAAGGCCGAGGCGGTCGCCGACGCGGCCAAGGGGCAGGTTTCCCGGCCGGTGACGGACCCCGAAGCGGTGCGCATCCTCAAGATGAAGACGATCGCGATGGCTCACGCGCCGAAGGGCTGATCAGCCGCGTGTCGTTCTGAGAAAGTGTGACACTTTTGCGGGAAGTGTCACACTTTTTCGATGTGGGTGGCTGCGGGGAGGGAGGATTGGAAGGCTCTCCAGGTGGTGGGGTGGAGCTGGAGGGAGGGGCCGTTGGGGTTCTTGGAGTCGCGTATGGAAACGGTGGTGGGGATGTTGGTGGCTACCTCGACACACTCGGACTTGTCGTTGCTGTAGCTGGACTTGCGGTACTCGAATGTGGGCATGGTTCACAGTCTCTTGCGCAGCTCGTGGAGGAAGGAAATGGATTCCCGTTCGCTGAGGGAGCGTTCGGTGATCGTCTCGAACAACTCATCGTAGGCGGCTGCGAATTCGCCGCCCTCCACCCAGCGCTCGACGAACGGCGCCTCCACGTAGACGACATCCATGGCGCCGGGCTCGGCAAACGACATGATGTTGAACGAACCGGTCAGACCTGGGTGTGTACCGGCGTCGAACGGGAAGACCCGGAGGCTGATGTTCGACTGATCGGCCGCCTTGATCAGCCCGTCGAGTTGGCTGATGGCTGTGGCCGCGCCGCCGGGAAAGTTGCGGAGGGTCGCCTCGTAGATCACCGTTCGGAGCGACAACGGAGGGTCGTCGGACAGGCGGCCTTGTCGGGTGAGCCGCGCCGCGATGAACTTTTCGTCGGCCTGGGAGCCTCTGATGGTCACCGTGGCCGGCGGTTCAGTCCTCAACGCCCTTACGTACTCGGGTGTTTGGAGGAGTCCGGGGATGAACGCGGGTTGCCACGCCTTGATGGCCGTCGCCGCGCTCTCCAGCGCGACGTACTCCTGCATGACGCCTGGGATGTCGAAGTCGTCCCACCAGCCTTTGGCCTTGCGGCGCTCGCGGTCGATCCTGGCCAGTTCGAGAAGCCCGCCGACAACGCTGGGATCGCGAACGCCGTACAACTCGCACAGCGCCCGGAGGTCGGGGTCGCGCATGGGAACCCAACCGCCCTCCATCTTCGCGACCTTGGTCGTGGATGCGGTGAGTGCCTTGCCCGCCTGGGTCTGGTTGAGGCCGGCCGCCGTGCGCAACTTGGTGAGTTCACCGCCGAGTCGGCGTCCCAGGACGGTCGATGTGCTGTGGCCCTGCGTCGGCGATGTCACGTAGGTACCCCCTCAGACGTGTGCGTGTGATCAGTCTGGCGCGGTGCCACGCGGCATCGCAAACACCCTTCGGGGGAATTCCTCCGAGAGTTACTTGCGTGAAATGCCGAGCCGCCTCTACCGTCGGTCACGAACCGATCGCAGAGCGGCGCCAGTTGATGCATGGCGCAGCTCGCCCCTGCCCGGAGGTGAGCGACATGGTCGCCCCCGAAGCCCCCCTCCATCACGACCGCCTCGACTGCACCCCGCTCCCCAAGAGCGTCACCCTCGCCCGCCGCCGAGCCCACCGGCTGCTCACCGAGTGGGGTCACCTCGAACTCGCCGCGGACACCGCCCTGTTGGTCTCGGAGCTGGGCGGCAACGCCGTACTGCACGGGTGCCTGCGCGACCGACTCTTCCGCGTCGAACTCACCCTCACCGAACGCGCCGTACGCATCGCGGTGTCCGACCCGAGGGGCGAGTTACGGCCGAGCCTCCGCGAGCCCACCGAGGACGACATGTTCGGGCGTGGCCTGCTGATCGTCGGTCAGATCGCGGACCGTTGGGGCGTGCGCGAGCTCACCGTGGGCAAGTCGGTGTGGTGCGAGTTGGACGTCGTACGGCGGGACTCACAAGACCCGCTCCATGCAGACCAGTTGATCCCGCTCGTCCCATGACTCGGTGACCGTGAAGCCGAGCCGTTCGTACAACGCGATCGCCCCGGTCCGCCAACTCCACACCGACAACCGCACGGCGCCCGCGCCGCTTTCCGCAGCCTGCGCGAGCGCGTCACCGAGCAGAGCCGAGGCAACGCCCCGGCCCCGGAACGCCGGTTCCGCCCAGAGCCTCTTGATCTCCGACCGCCCGTCGACGGGAGCGGTAACCACCAGGCAGCCCACGGCGGCGTCCCCGCTCACTGCCACCAGCACGACATCGTCGACGAACGCGGTCCGCGGGTCCGAGATCTCCGCCCGGTACCGGCCCGGCAGCGCGTCCACGTCGGCGACGGGCTTCCCCTTCTCGGTCTCCGTCCGCAGGTGGTAGGCCGCCAGCAACGCGCCCAGCCCGTCCTCGGCGGAGAGGGTCCGGCCGGGCCGACGAACGATGGAGACCTCGCGCTGATCAGTCATGACGCCAGTATCTGTCGTGATCTGTCATGTCGATCGTCGCGCCTCGATAATCTGACGTCCTGACGACGGGTCAACGCATGCCCGGCGAGTGTTCCCGAAGGGGATCGGCCCCTCGGGTGCGGCTACGGAGGAAACGTATGGGCGCCGGATACATAGTCATCCCGCTGTTCTTCTATGTGACACTGTGCGCACTGCTGTGCGTGAAAATCGCGGATAAGAACTCCTGGAAAACGGGGTTACTGTTCGCGGTGCCCCTCATATTCCTGCCCACTGCCTTCTTCGTGATTGTCGGCATGCATGAGTTCGGTGCGCTGTAGTGGAGATCCTCATCGCCACGCTGACGTTCGTATTCCTGTGCGCCGCTTACGCATGGCCGGTGATCCCGCTGGTCATCTACCCGATGAACCGATGGCGTGGGCTGTGGGCGGCCCTCTACTGTTGCGCCGTCGGAGTGGTGTTCGGCAGCGGGTCATTTTTCTCGAAATTCCATATCGCGGAATTCTTCGAAACGGCCGTATTCACCTCCGTTGTTCGAGCGGTCGCCGAAGCCGCGGGCCTCCTGGAGAAACCGCGCATCGCGTGGCGGAAACGGCACCCGGTACCAGTGGAGTGAACGCGGATCAGGCCCCGAATTCCTCCAGCACTTCCCGCACGGCCCGATGCCCCACCCTCGCCAACACGGGATTCCGCCCGCCCCGGTAGTAGTGCTCCGCCACCAGTCCGAAGCACAAGGCCCACCCCCGCCCCCGGGCCCAGACCTCATCCTCGAACTCGCCCGTCTCGCGGAACACTTCACGCGTTCCGGCGGAGAACAGGGCCCACGCGGGCAGCGCGTCCGCCGCGGGGTCGCCGACCCCGAGGCCGCCGAAGTCGATGACCGCGGTGAGGCGGCCGGCCGTGGTGAGCAGGTTGCCGGGGAGGAGGTCGCCGTGGAGCCAGACGGGGGCGGCCTCCCACTGGGGGAGGGCGAGGGTGTGCTCCCAGGCCGCAGTCGCTAGGGCCGGGTCGTGGGTGCCGTCGGCGCCCAGGTCCTCGATCGCCTTGCGGACGTCCGCGTCCTGCGGACCGAGCGGGCCGCCCCGGAAGGACACCGGACCGCCCACCGCGTCCACCTGCCGCAACGCGGCGACGAAACGCCCCAACTCGGCTGCCGCGTCGGCGGGTTCGGCCAGCGGCGAATCGTACGCGTCGCCCCCGTCCAGCCAGCCGTACACACCCCACCGCAGCCCGTACCCCTGCCCCGGCTCACCCATCGCCAGCGGCACCGGTACGGACAGCGGCAAGTGCGGTGCCAGACGCGGCAACCAGCGCTGTTCCGTCTCGATCTGCCGTGCCCCGCCCGGTAGTCGGGGCAGCCGTACGACCATGTCCTCGCCCAGCAGGCACATCGCGTTGTCGGTCCCGGCCGAGGCGACCCGCGTGACGGCCAACCCCGCCCATTCCGGGAACTGTTCGGTGACCAGCCGACGCACCAGCTCCGCGTCGATGTCGAGTTCGTCAGCGTGCATCCTGGCGCTGGCGGACATGGGTCTCCGGGTCTGTGAGGCGGCACCGGAGCCTAGCCAGCGCCGCCCCGCCGTCGCCACGGCATAACCCCGCCGAACAGCCGACCCCGGGCCCCAGCCTCAACTCACCCCACGCTCACCGCACTCCACGCCGCCGCCACCGCGGCGTACTCCGAACTCCCCACCCCGTAAAGGTCCTTCGCCGCGTTGAGCGTCGCCGTCCGCGCCCCCGCGTAGTTCGTCGAGGACGTCATGTAGACCGTCAACGCCCGGTACCAGATGGCCCCGAGCTTGTCCCGGCCGATTCCGCTCACCGAAGAGCCGTTGCACGTGGGCGAGTTGTAGCTGACGCCGTTGATGGTCTTCGCGCCGCTGCCCTCCGCGAGGAGATACGCGAAGTGGTTGGCGACGCCCGAGGAGTAGTGCACGTCGAGATTCCCCACCGACGAACTCCAGCAGTCCGCGGAATTCCCGTCCTTGGACGGCTGGTCCATGAACCGCAGCGCCGCCTTGCCGAATCCCGACCGGACGATCTTCTCGCCGATCAAGTAGTCACCGAGATCGGAGGAGTTGTTGGCGTACCACTCCACCAGCGTGCCCATGATGTCCGAGGTGGCTTCGTTGAGCCCGCCGGACTCGCCCGAGTACGTCAGCGCGGCCGTCTTGGACGTCACGCCGTGCGTCATCTCGTGCCCGGCGACATCCAGCGCCACCAGCGGACCGAGCTGTGTCCCGTCACCGTCGCCGTACGTCATGCAGAAGCAACTGTCGTCCCAGAAGGCGTTGTTGTAGCTGTTGCCGTAGTGGACGCGGTTGTACGAACCCTTGCCGTCGCCCGCGATGCCGTTCCGGCCGTGGACGTTCTTGTAGTAGTCCCAGGTCTCGTCCGTGCCGTACTGCGCGTCCACCGCCGCCGTCGAGCGGTCCGAACTCGCCCCCGTTCCCCAGTGGTTGTCGGCGTCCGTGAACACCGTGGACGGGGCGCGGCTGATGCAGATGCCGAGGATGCACAGGTCGGTCTTGTTCGCCGCGTCACCGGTGTAAGTCCCGCCGCGCGTCGCGTCCTTGAGCTGATACGTCGACCCCGACAGCGTCGTCTCCAGCGGCACCGTCCCGCTGTACAGCGACTGCCCGTCACCCGTCGCCGTCTCCACGCTGTCCCAGGCGTCGATCTGGGCGCCGGTACGGGCGTCGGTCAGCACCGTGCGGGCGACCGGGTTTCCGAGCGAGTCCTTGGCGACCACGTTCGTCCGCCAGGCGAGCTTCGGCGCGCCGTGCAGGGCGTCAACTATCAGCTGGGGCTTGGACGTTACCCCTTTCAGCACCTCACCGAGATTCGCCGCCCGCAGCGCGTTCACCGCCAGGTCCGCCGCCTTCGGAGCGGCCACCTTCGGTGCCACGGACGACAGGGATATGGAACTCCGGGTCGCGCGGTCGGCGCTCCGGTAACTGCCGTTCGGGGCCAGGTGGACGACGAAGTCACCTCCGAGGACCGGGAGTTGACGGTACGTCCGGTCGTAGCGGACATGCTGGGTGCCGTCCGCGTCGACGATCACGTCACGAACCGACGTGTCCTCCGCGGCCGTAAGACCCAGGCCCGCGGCATGGGCGACCAGCGCCGACGCGGCGTTCGCGATCGCGGTGGTCCGGGACGGCCGGTCGGCCGCGTGGGCGGTGGGGGCGAGGGTGGCGGCCAGCAGGGTCGCGGCGCCGGCGGCGACACCGGCCGTGGCGAGACGGGAACCTCGAATGTGCCGTGTCCGACTCATGGGTCTCCTCAAGAACGCAAGTGGGGGGCGTGGGGGCTGCGTTGATGTTGAATGAGATTTAAAGGGCCCATGACATGTCATGTCCATAGCGCATGCACAGACTTCCGGGCTGAAGGAGACCGAGTGACACCCCTCCCCTTCTTCGTCTACGGCACCCTCCGCCCCGGCGAGCCCAACCACGACCTCTTCCTGCGCGGCCGCACGGCCTCCGAGGAACGGGCCCGACTCCACGGCGCCGCCCTCTACGACGGCCCCGGCTACCCGTACGCCGTCGAGGCCGCCGGCTCGGTGATCGTCGGCGAACTCGTCACCGCACGCCCCGAGTCCCACCCCCAACTCCTCCGGGAACTGGACCGACTTGAGGACTACGCCCCCGGCGACCCGGCCAGCCTCTACGAACGCGTCGAACGCCGGGTGACCCGCGACGCCGACGGCACGTCCGTCCGTGCCTGGGTGTACCTCGCCGCCCCCACCGTCACCGCCCGCCTCCGCACCCACGGCAAGCTGATCGAGGGCGGCGACTGGCTCAACCGCCGCTGAAGAGGCGTCAGTTGCCGGAGGCCAGCGCCCGCGTGACGCCCTTCTCCTTCGGCCCGAGGAAGTGCGGATCGGGATGGAACACCAGGTCCAGCGCCGCCTTGCCCGCCGCGAACACCTCGCGGGAGCCGCCGTAGTACCAGGTCACGTTGTGCGATTCGTCGACACCGACGCCGTACGAGTCGACCCCCGCCGCGTCGCACAGCGCGACCGCCCGCCGGATGTGGAAGTTCTGGCTGATGAGGACGGCCTTGTCGACGCCGAAGATCTTCTTGGCGCGGACGCAGGAGTCCCAGGTGTCGAAACCGGCGTAGTCGGTCACCACGCGCGAGCGTGGCACCCCGTGCTTCGCCAGGTAGACGCGCATCGCGTCCGGCTCGTCGTAGTCCTTGCGGCTGTTGTCACCGGTCACCAGGACGACCTTCACCCGCCCCTCCCGGTACAGCGTCGCCGCCGCGTCCAGCCGGTGCGCGAGATACGGCGACGGCTCGCCGTCCCACAGCCCGGCACCGAACACCACGGCGACATCGGTGCGCGGCGCGTCCTGAACGCTCCCGAGCCGGTCCGCCGTCACGACCCACAGCCAGGTCGCCGGAAGCAGCGCGAGGACACACCCGGCGGCCACCACCTGCACGAGCTGCCGCCATCCCGCACGCGTGCGTGGCAGTCGCGGCCGACGGGGCCTCAGGCGGCGCATCAGACGTATCAAGGGGGCCCCTCCGCGTTCGGTTCCGACAGTCACAGACGCGCCGCGACCCGCTCCGGTTCTCACACCCCCCGGCACCCCACCGTGAACCCCTGGAAAAGACCCATGTCTCCAGCGCAACGGGGTGGCAACCTCCCCCTGCCACGATCACTCCATGACGGCGTCGATTCCACCTCGCGAGGAGCCCACCTTCGGCAGTACGCCTGCCCTGGTCCTGGTGGCCCACGGCAGCCGCGACCCAAGAGCCCTGGACACCGTACGAGCCCTCCAGTCCCGCGTCCGCGCCCTGCGCCCCGACGTCCCCGTCCACCTGGGCCACATCGAACTGAACGAGCCCCGCCTCCCGGACACCCTCACCCAACTCCCCACCCCGGAAGCGGTCTTGGTCCCCCTCCTCCTGACCCGCGGCTACCACGTGAAGCGGGACATCCCGGAGCTGGCGGCCAACGCACAGGCACACACGCGCGTGGCACCCCCTTTGGGCCCGCACCCCCTCCTGGTGGAGACCCTCTACGACCGCCTGGTGGAGGCGGGTTGGCACACAGGGCCCCGTGGGGCGAGCGCGGTGGTCCTGGCCGCAGCGGGCTCCCGGGATCCGGAGTCGAAGCTGGACACCCTCCGCACGGCCCACCTCCTGGCCGCCCGCCTGGGCGTCCCCGTGATCCCGGCCTACGCCTCCGCAGCGACCCCCACGGTCCCCGAGGCGATCCACACCCTCACGGCCCAAGGCCACCACAGGGTGGCGATCGCCTCCTGCTTCACGGCCCCGGGCCGCTTCGCGACCCAGTGCGCGGAGACGGCCCCCTGGATCGCGTCGGCCCCCTTGGGAGCCCACCCCGGGATGGCAAGGCTGATCCTCCACCGCTACGACCAGACGCTTGGCACCTGGCCAGGGGCACCCCACCCAGGGGCGCGGGGAACTGCGCGACCAGCCACAACGAGCCCGCAGACGCAACCGAACCGCACCCCGGCAAACGCATAGGCGCCCCGCAACTCCCGAATTGTCACTACCGCCGCTTACTGTCGAAGCATGGAAGGCACAGCAGGCACCGCAGGTACACGCACAGCAGCCCCCCACCCCTACGACCCGACGTCAGTCGCCCGCTGGGCACCGGAGCCCGACAAACGCCCCGGCCGCACCGCCTTCCAACGCGACCGCGCCCGAATCCTCCACTCCGCCGCCCTGCGCCGCCTCGCGGGCAAAACCCAGGTGGTCACCCCAGGAACCCGAAGCCAGGCCTGGGACGCCAGCCCCCGCACCCGCCTGACCCACTCCCTGGAGTGCGCCCAGGTAGGCCGAGAGCTGGGCGCAGCCCTCGGCTGCGACCCCGACCTCGTCGAAGCCGCCTGCCTCTCCCACGACCTGGGGCACCCCCCCTTCGGCCACAACGGCGAACAGGCACTCAACGAATTCGCCGACGACTGCGGCGGCTTCGAGGGCAACGCGCAATCCCTGAGACTCCTCACCCGCATCGAACCGAAGCGCTTCGTAAGAAGCGACACGACAGGCGAGATGGTGAGCGTCGGCCTCAACCTCACCCGCGCCGCCCTCGACGCCGCCACCAAGTACCCCTGGCCGCGAGGAGCGCACCCCACCGACCCCACGTCCCCGAAGTTCGGCGTCTACGAGGACGACAGACCCGTCTTCGACTGGGTCCGCAAGGGCGCCCCCGGCACGCGCACGTGCTTCGAGGCCCAGGTGATGGACTGGTCTGACGACGTGGCGTACTCGGTGCACGACGTCGAGGACGGCCTGCACGCGGGCCACATCGACCCCAACTGCCTGCACGCCGAACCGGAACGCCAGGAGATCTTCAAGGTCGCCATCGGCCGCTACGTCCCCGCGGACACGGCCCCCGACGAACTCGCCGAGGCGCTGGACCGGCTCCAGGACCAGGAGTGGTGGCCGCACGGCTACGACGGCTCGGCCGTGGCGCAGGCCCGCCTCAAGGACGCCACCAGCCAGCTCATCGGCCGCTTCTGCCTGGCCGCCGAGACCGCCACGCGCGCGGCGTACGGCACCGGCCGCCTCACCCGCTACGACGCCGAACTCGTCGTACCGCACGAGGCACGGCTGGAGTGCGCGGTCCTCAAGGCGGTCGCCGACCGGTACGTGATGCAGCGCGCGGAGCAGGAGCGCATCCGCGCCGACGAGCGGATCGTCGTCGCCGAACTCGCCGAGGTGCTCACCACGCGCGCGCCCGACGGGCTGGAGCCGCAGTTCCGCGCGCAGTTCGAGGAGGCGGCCGACGACCGCGCCCGCAAGCGGGTGATCGTGGATCAGATCGCCTCGCTGACGGACGCGTCGGCGCGTTCTCTTCACGCGCATCTCACGTCGCTGGGGCACAGTGACGCGAAACAAGCCCGAATGTGACCCTCCGTGGCCTGATCGGGCCACACCCCCTTCCCGCATCACACTGCGTGCGGGACGCTCGCATATGGCGGCACCCTTACGAGGAGGCATCAAGTGGTCGACGCGGATCAGACGTTCGTCATCATCGGAGGAGGCCTGGCCGGCGCCAAGGCGGCCGAGACGCTCCGAGCGGAGGGCTTCACCGGCCGCGTGATACTGATCTGCGACGAACGCGACCACCCGTACGAGCGCCCGCCGCTGTCCAAGGGCTACCTCCTCGGTAAGGAGGAGCGCGACAGCGTCTTCGTGCACGAACCCGCCTGGTACGCGCAGAACGACATCGAGCTGCACCTCGGCCAGACCGTCGACGCCATCGACCGTACGGCGAAGACGGTGCGCTTCGGGGACGACGGCACCCTGGTCCGCTACGACAAGTTGCTCATCGCCACCGGCTCCGAGCCCCGCCGCCTCGACATCCCGGGCACGGACCTAGCGGGCGTCCACCACCTGCGCCGCCTCTCGCACGCCGAGCGCCTGAAGAACGTGCTGGCGTCGCTCGGCCGGGACAACGGCCATCTGGTGATCGCCGGCGGCGGCTGGATCGGCCTGGAGGTCGCCGCGGCGGCCCGGGAGTACGGCGCCGAGGTCACCGTCGTGGAACCGTCCCAGACGCCGCTGCACGGCGTCCTCGGACCCGAACTGGGCCAGCTCTTCGCCGACCTGCACGCCGAGCACGGCGTGCGGTTCCACTTCGGCGCCCGGCTCACCGAGATCGTCGGCCAGGACGGCATGGTGCTGGCCGCCCGTACCGACGACGGCGAGGAGCACCCCGCGCACGACGTCCTCGCGGCGATCGGCGCGGCCCCGCGCACCGCGCTCGCCGAGGCGGCGGGCCTGGAGCTGGCCGACCGCGCGCACGGCGGGGGCATCGCGGTCGACGAACGGCTGCGCACCTCCGACCCCGACATCTACGCGGCCGGCGACGTGGCCGCCTTCCACCACGCCCTGTTCGACACCCGCCTCCGGGTGGAGCACTGGGCGAACGCCCTCAACGGCGGCCCGGCGGCGGCCCGCGCGATGCTCGGCAAGGACGTCACCTACGACCGCGTGCCCTATTTCTTCTCCGACCAGTACGACTTGGGTATGGAGTACTCCGGCTGGGCGCCCCCGGGCTCCTACGACGAAGTGGTGATCCGGGGAGACGCGGGCAAGCGGGAGTTCATCGCCTTCTGGCTGAAGGAGGGCCGCGTGCTGGCCGGGATGAACGTGAATGTGTGGGACGTCACAGAGCCCATCCAGCAGCTCATCCGCTCCCGGGCCCAGGTGGACACCGAGGCCCTCGCGGACCCACACGTTCCGCTGGACAGCCTGGGCGCCAAGAGCTCCTAGTCGTCACTGCTGTCAGTCCGGCCCCGTAGAATTCACGCGTGGCAGGACGGATCAACGACGAGGACGTGAAGGCGGTTCGGGACGCGGTCCCGATCGACGCCGTGGTGTCCGAGTACCTCCAGCTGCGGAACGCGGGCGGAGGCAACCTCAAGGGTCTCTGCCCCTTCCACGACGAGAAGTCGCCGTCCTTCCAGGTCAGCCCCAGCAAGGGTCTCTTCCACTGCTTCGGCTGCCAGGAGGGCGGCGACACCATCACGTTCGTGATGAAGGTCGACCACCTCACGTTCTCCGAGTCGGTCGAGCGGCTGGCCGCCCAGGCCGGCATCACCCTGCGGTACGAGGAGGGCGGGTACAACCCCGCCCACCAGCGCGGCGAGCGCATCCGCCTGGTCGAGGCCCACAAGGTCGCCGCCGACTACTACGTGGAGCAGCTCGCCGTCAGCCCCGAGGCGGAGACCGGCCGCAAGTTCCTCGCCGAGCGCGGCTTCGACCAGTCCGCCGCCGAGCACTTCTCCGTCGGCTACAGCCCGCAGGGCTGGGACCACCTCACCCGCTTCCTCCGCGGCAAGGGCTTCACCGACAAGGAGATCCTCCTCTCCGGCCTCGCCCAGGAGGGCCGCCGCGGCCCCATCGACCGCTTCCGCGGCCGCCTGATGTGGCCGATCCGCGACATCGGCGGCGAGGTCGTCGGCTTCGGCGCGAGGAAGCTCTACGAGTCGGACAACGGCCCGAAGTACCTCAACACGCCCGACACCGCGATCTACAAGAAGTCGCAGGTCCTCTACGGCATCGACCTCGCCAAGAAGGACATCGCCAAGTCCAGCCGCGCGGTCGTCGTCGAGGGCTACACGGACGTCATGGCCTGCCACCTGGCAGGGGTGACGACGGCGATCGCCACCTGCGGCACGGCCTTCGGCACCGACCACATCAAGATCCTCCGCCGGCTGCTGATGGACAACGGAAGCGCGCGCGTGATCTTCACCTTCGACGGCGACGCGGCCGGCCAGAAAGCGGCCCTGCGCGCCTTCGAGGACGACCAGAAGTTCGCCGCCGAGACGTACATCGCGATTGCCCCGGACAACATGGACCCCTGCGAGCTGCGCCTCGCCAAGGGCGACCAGGCGGTCGCCGACCTGGCCGAACCCCGCACCCCGCTCTTCGAGTTCGCGCTCCGCCAGATCGTCGTCCGCTACGACCTCGACACCCCCGCGGGCCGCGCCGCCGCCCTGGACGAGGCCGCCCCGATCGTCGCCCGCATCAAGAACAGCGGCGCCCAGCACGAGGTCGCCGTCCAGCTCGCCGGCATGCTCGGCATCCTCGACACCCAGTTCGTGGTCAAGCGCGTTGCCCAGCTGGCCCGTTGGGCCCGCGACCGCGGCGGCAAGGGCCCGGCACCGGCGAGGGGCGCCGCCCAGCAGCCGTACGACACCACCCCCCGCACCCCCACCGGCGGCCCCGCCCTCACCCTGCGCAACCCGGTCTTCGCCACCGAGCGCGAACTGCTCAAACTCGCCCTCCAGCGCCCCGACTTGGTCTCCCCGGCCTTCGACGCGTACGGCGTGGACGAGTTCACCGCCCCGCCCTACGCCGCCGTACGCGAGGCGATCATCGAGGCGGGCGGCGCCGAGTACGGCCTTCAGGACGCGCAGGACTATCTGGTCCGGGTCCGCGAGGCGGCACCGGACGACGCGGTCCGCGCGATGGTCACCGAGCTGGCCGTCGAGGCGATCATGCGCCGCACGGTCGACGAGAACTACGCGGGCGAGCAGCTCGTCACCGTCCGCCGAAGAGCCGTGGATCGCCGTATTCAGGAGGTCCAGATCACTGTCAGGCGATTGGAAGCAGGCGGCGATCCTGCTCAGTTGGCTGCGGCGAAGAACGAACTTTGGGTGCTTCAGCAGTACGACCAGGCCCTTAAGGTGCACGGCGCCACAGCGCTCTGAGCACGTAGTCACGGAACGGACTCAAAAAGTCACCGCACGCCCCTCGTGGCGGCGATGTGTCGTACTCCACACTGGGTTCCGGTGCCTGAGTCCTCGGAGCGCGGCCGATCCGTCCCCAGCGGGTCCTTCACCCCCGCGGTTCCGCTCATCGAGTACGGGACGGACAGCGGCGAGGCCGTCGTCTCCGCCCCTGAAGTACCGCTGCCGTACCCCCTGGCAGCGATCATCCTGGAGGTCGCCCCCGTGCAGACCCAGACCCTCGACCAGACCGAGACCAGCACGACGGACGGCGCGGAAGCGGAAGCGGAGACCGATGTCCTCGCGACCGTCCCTCCGCAGAGCCGTGCCGCGCACCACCCCGAGACCGCGGACCCGGAGAGCCCGCCCGAGCTCGAAGAACCGACGGCCGAAGCGGTGGAGACCGCCGAGGCCCCCGAGCCCGAGGCACGGCCCCGCGGCCGGGTCGCCGCCGACAACGGCGCGCCCTCCTCGGACCTGTTCCGGCAGTACCTGCGCGAGATCGGCCGCATTCCGCTACTCACCGCGGCCGAGGAGGTCGATCTCGCCCGCCGTGTCGAGGCCGGTCTGTTCGCCGAGGAGAAGCTCGGCGGCGCGACCGATCTGGACAGCCAACTCGCCCTCGACCTGGACAAGTTGGTCGTCATGGGCCGCATGGCCAAGCGCCGCCTCATCGAGGCGAACCTGCGGCTGGTCGTGTCCGTCGCGAAGAGGTACGTGGGGCGCGGGCTGACCATGCTCGACCTCGTCCAGGAGGGAAACCTCGGGCTGATCAGGGCAGTTGAGAAATTCGACTACGCCCGCGGGTACAAGTTCTCGACGTACGCGACCTGGTGGATCCGCCAGGCCATGTCCCGCGCCCTCGCCGACCAGGCCCGCACGATTCGCGTCCCGGTGCATGTCGTCGAACTCATCAACCGGGTCGTCCGGGTTCAGCGCCGGATGCTCCAGGAGCGCGGCTACGAGCCGACGCCGGAGGAGGTGGCCGACCATCTCGACCTCGCGCCCGAGCGCGTCAGCGAGGTGCTGCGCCTTGCCCAGGAGCCGGTGTCGTTGCACGCGCCGGTGGGGGAGGAGGACGACGTTGCGCTCGGTGACCTGATCGAGGACGGCGACGCGACGAGTCCCGTGGAGTCGGCGGCGTTCCTGTTGCTGAGGCAGCACCTTGAGGCTGTGCTGTCGACGCTGGGGGAGCGGGAGCGGAAGGTCGTACAGCTGAGGTATGGCCTGGCGGACGGCCGCCCGCGCACGTTGGAGGAGATCGGGCGGATCTTCGGCGTGACGCGGGAGCGGATACGGCAGATCGAGTCGAAGACGCTGAACAAACTGCGGGATCACGCTTTTGCGGATCAGCTGAGGGGTTATCTGGACTGATGCCGGGTGCGGGCCCGGTGGGGGCTGGTCGCGCAGTTCCCCGCGCCCCTAAAAACGCCGGGCTTGGCCTGTTCTTCCAGAGGCCCCGCGTCCCTGGAAACGCCGGGCTTGGCCTGTTCTCGCAGAGCCCCCGTGCCCCTGAAAACGCCGGGCTTGCCCTGTTCTTCCAGAGCCCCCGCGTCCCTGGAAACGCCGGGCGTGCCCTGTTTTTTCAGAGCCCCCGTGTCCCTGAAAACCCGGGCCTGCCCGGTGCTTTCAGGGGCTCGCCGCGCTCCTGCAAAGGACCTCAGCCGAGGGGCTTTTAGGGGCGCGGGGAACTGCGCGACCAGCCACGACGGGCCGTCAGACGAACGACGGCCCGTCCTCCTCGGTGCTAGTCCACTTCCGCCACCGCCTGCGCGAACTGCGCCTTGTACAGCCGCGCATACGCCCCGTCCGCCGCCAACAGATCCGCGTGCGCGCCCTGTTCGACGATCGAACCGTTCTCCATGACCAGGATCGTGTCCGCGTCCCGGATCGTGGAGAGCCGGTGCGCGATCACGAACGAGGTGCGGCCATGGGCGAGTTTGGCCATGGCCTTCTGGATCAACACCTCCGTACGGGTGTCAACCGACGACGTCGCCTCGTCCAGGACCAGGATCGTCGGGTCGGACAGGAACGCCCGCGCGATGGTGATGAGCTGCTTCTCACCCGCGCTGACGCCCGTACCCTCGTCGTCGATCACCGTGTCGTAGCCGTCGGGCAGCGTACGGACGAACCGGTCGGCGTGCGCCGCCCGCGCCGCCTCCTCGATCTCGCCCCGGGTGACCTCGCGGGAGGCGCCGTAGGCGATGTTGTCCGCGATGGAACCGCCGAACAGCCACGTGTCCTGGAGCACCATGCCGATCCCGGACCGGAGTTCGTCCCGGGACATCCGCGCGATGTCGACGCCGTCCAGGGTGATACGCCCGCCGGAGACCTCGTAGAACCGCATGAGGAGGTTCACGAGAGTCGTCTTGCCCGCACCCGTCGGGCCGACGATCGCGACCGTGTGACCCGGTTCCACCGTCAGCGAGAGGTCCTCGATGAGCGGCTTGTCGGGGTCGTAGCGGAAGGAGACGTGCTCCAGGGCGACCAGGCCGCGGAGTTCGGCGGGGCGTTCGGCCGGCATCGGGTCAGGCGCCTGCTCCTCCGCGTCGAGGAGTTCGAAGATCCGCTCCGCCGAGGCGACGCCCGACTGCACCAGGTTCGCCATCGACGCCACCTGCGTCAGCGGCATCGAGAACTGGCGCGAGTACTGCACGAAGGCCTGTACGTCACCGATCGAGAGCGAGCCCGACGCGACCCGTAGGCCGCCGACTACCGCCACCAGCACGTAGTTGAGGTTCGACACGAACATCATCAGCGGCTGCATGACCCCGCTGTTGAACTGCGCCTTGAAGCCCGCCTCGTACAGCGCGTCGTTCTGCTCCGCGAACAGCTGCGCCGACTCGTCCTGGCGGCCGAACACCTTCACCAGGGTGTGCCCGGTGTACATCTCCTCGACGTGCGCGTTGAGCTTGCCCGTCGAGCGCCACTGCTGCACGAAGTGCGGCTGCGAGCGCTTGCCGATGCGCGTCGCGACGAGGAACGACAGCGGCACGGTCACCAGCGCGACGAGCGCCAGCAGCCAGGACACCCAGAACATCATCGCGAGGACACCGATGATCGTGAGCAGCGAGTTGATCAGCTGGCCCATCGACTGTTGCAGCGTCTGGCCGATGTTGTCGATGTCGTTGGTCGCGCGGGAGAGGACCTCACCGCGCTGGCGCTTGTCGAAGTACGACAGCGGGAGGCGCGACATCTTCGTCTGCACGCTCTCGCGCAGCCGGAACATGGTCCGGTTGACCGCCCGGTTGACCATCCGGGTCGCCACCGCCATCAGCAGCCCGGCCACCATGAACGTGCCCAGCGCGAGCAGCAGCACATGACCCACCGAGGTGAAGTCGATGCCCTTGCCCGGTGTGAAGTCCGTGCTCTTGAGCATGTCCGCGACCGAACCCTGGCCGCGATCGCGCATCGCCTGGAGGGCCTGCGCCTTGGTCGTCCCGGCGGGCATCTGCCGCCCGATGATGCCCGCGAAGACGAGGTCGGTGGCGTTGCCGAGGATCTTCGGCCCGACCACGTTCAGCCCGACGCTCACCACCACGCACATCAGCAGGATGCCGATGGTCAGCCGCTCCGGCCTGAACTGGCCGATCAGCCGCTTGCCGGACACCTTGAAGTCCATCGAACGGGCGTCGGGGCCCGTCCCGGCCATCATCCGCCCCATGGGCCCGGCCATCAGGCAGCCTCCGCTTCCGTGAGCTGGGAGAGAACGATCTCCCGGTACGTCTCGTTGTCCGCCATCAGTTCGTGATGGCGGCCCGTCCCCACGACCCGACCTTCGTCGAGTACGACGATCCGGTCCGCGTCCCTGATCGTCGCCACCCGCTGCGCCACGATCACCACGGTCGCCTCGGCGGTCTCCTGCGAGAGCGCCGCCCGCAGCGCCGCGTCGGTCGCGTAGTCGAGGGCGGAGAAGGAGTCGTCGAAGAGGTAGATCTCCGGCCGCTGCACCAGCGTCCGGGCGATCGCGAGCCGCTGCCGCTGACCGCCGGAGACGTTCGTGCCGCCCTGTGCGATGGGGGAGTCCAGCCCGTTCTCCAGCCCCTCGACGAAGCCCTTGGCCTGCGCCACCTCCAGCGCGTGCCACAGCTCCTCGTCGGTCGCGTCGGGATTGCCGTAGCGAAGGTTGGTCGCGACCGTGCCCGCGAAGAGGTACGGCTTCTGCGGGACCAGGCCGACCGTCTTGGCGAGCAGCACCGGGTCGATGGTCGACACGTCGACACCGTCGACGAGAACCTCGCCGTCGGTCGCGTCAACCAGGCGCGGGACCAGACTCAGAAGGGTGGACTTTCCGCTGCCGGTCGAGCCGATCACGGCCGTCGTCTCGCCCGGGCGGGCCACCAGGTCGATGGACTTCAGTACGGGTTCCTCGGCGCCCGGGTAGCAGAAGCCGACCCCGCGGACCTCGAGGTGCCCGTGCCGGCGCAGCTCGAAGACGGGAGCCACCGGCGGCACGACACTGCTCTCCGTGTCGAGGACCTCCTCGATGCGCTCGGCACAGACCTCCGCGCGCGGCACCATCATGAACATGAAGGTGGCCATCATCACGGACATCACGATCTGCATCAGATAGGCGAGGAACGCGGTCAGATCACCGATCTGCATCCCGCCGCTGGCGATCCGGTGCGCGCCGAACCACACGACGGCGATCGACGACAGGTTCACGGTCGTCATGACCACGGGGAACATCAGCGCGAGCAGGTTGCCGGTCTTCAGCTGCATCTCGGTGAGGTCGGAGTTGGCCTTACGGAACCGGTCCTTCTCGTACTCGTCCCGCACGAAGGCACGAATGACACGGTTGCCGGTGATCTGCTCGCGCAGCACCCGGTTCACCGCGTCGAGGCGCACCTGCATCGACCGGAACAGCGGCCGCAGCCGCCGCACGATGATCGTCACGCAGATCGTCAGCGTCGGCACCACCGCGATCAGCACCCCGGACAGCGGCACGTCCAGACCGAGCGCCAGGATGATCCCGCCGACGCACATGATCGGCGCCGACACCAGCAGGGTGAACGTCATCAGGGCCAGCATCTGGACCTGCTGGACGTCGTTGGTCGTCCGGGTGATCAGCGAGGGCGCGCCGAACTGGCCGACCTCGCGGGCCGAGAACGACTGCACCCGGTCGAAGATGGCACCCCGGATGTCCCGTCCGACGGCCGCCGCGGTGCGCGCGCCGTAGTAGACGGCACCCGTGTTGCACACGACCTGGACCAGCGAGATCCCGATCATCAGGGCGCCGAACGACAGGATGTAGCCGGTGTCCCCCTTCACCACACCGTTGTCGATGATGTGTGCGTTCAGGGTGGGCAGGTAGAGGGTGGCGCAGGTCTGCAGAAACTGCAGCAGCACCAGCAGGAGGATGGGTTTCCTGTAGGGCCTGAGATAGGTCCGCAGAAGTCGTATGAGCACGCTGGGTCTCTCGGAGTCGGCGGGTGGAGGGCGGGCGGTGTGCCCCTCGCCCCTATCGTGGAACACTCCACCCGCGTTACCTCAACCGATTAAGCCAACAGCAGTGCGCTACGGCCCCTTATGCACCCTTGAGTGCCTTATTCGGGCCGACGTTGGTGCGTACCTACGAGCGGAACGCGCCCGGATGGGTCTGTTCCCGTACGGACACGTACTGCTGCCGCACGGCCTGTCCTACGGCCAGTTCGTCACCGGGCTCGAAGACCTGGGCGACCGGACCCTGCCAGGGCGGCGGGTTGCGCGGGTCGAGGGTGCCCTGCGAGACACCGAGCGCCCACGCGGCCTGCCGGGCGGCGCCGAGCGCGGCGTAGTCGGCGGGCTGCGGTACGACGATCTGGGTCCCGAAGAGCGCGGGCGCCGCGGCCTGCACGGCGGGCAGCTCGGCGGCCGACCCGAGCAGGAAGAGCCGTCGTACGGCCACACCGCGTCCGCGCAGCACGTCCAGCGCGTCGGCGAGCCCGCACAGCATGCCCTCGAAGGCGGCCCGCGCCAGATGCTCCGCCTTCATCGACTCCCGCCGCAGCCCGGCCAACGTCCCGGCGGTGTGCGGCAGATTGGGCGTCCGCTCACCCTCCAGATACGGCAGGAACACCAGCCCGTGCGCCCCGGGCGTCGACTTCATCGCCAGCTCGGACAGACTCTCCAGATCGGGCAGCCCGAGCAGCTCGGCGGCGCCCCGCAGGGTCCGTACGGCGTTGAGTGTGGTGACGACCGGCAGATGCATCCCGGTCGCGTCGGCGAGCGAGGTGATCATCCCGCTCTGGTCGACGAGCGCCTCGTGGTGCACGGCCATCACGGACCCGGAGGCCCCGAGCGACACGACCGCGTCCCCGAATCCGATCCCGAGCCCGAAGGCGGCGGCCATGGTCTCGCCGGTACCGGCGGAGATCAGCAGCCCCTCCGGGGTCGTACCGGCCGCGTCGGAGGGTCCGATCACCTCGGGGAGCATGGCCTGGTGGCCGAGGGCGAGTTCGACGAGATCGGGCCGGTAACCGCCGCTGGCGGCGGACCAATAACCCGTCCCGGAAGCCCCACCCCGGTCGGTCGTCCTCCGCACCGGCCGCCCGAGCAACTGCCACACGAGCCAGTCATGAGCCTGCAGCAGCGCGGCGGTACGCCGGGCGTTGTCGGGCTCGGTCCTGTTCAGCCAGCGGAGCTTGGTGACGGGCTGCGCGGCCTGCGGTACGGAACCCACCGCCTGCGCCCACGCCTCGCGCCCGCCGAGCGCGTCGATCAGATCGGCCGCCGCGACCTGCGCCCGCTTGTCACCGCCGACCATCGCGGGCCGCACGGTGTTGCCCTGCGAGTCCAGCGGCACGAGCGCGTTCTGCTGCGCGGACACACCGATGGCCTGCACGCCTTCGAGCAGCCCCCCGCCGGCCGCCTCGCCCAGCGACAACAGCCAGGCCTGTGGATCGACATCGGAGGGCCGCCCGCCGCCCTCGGTCTCGGATTCGACCGGATGCGGCGCATATCCCTGCCTGAGCACGGACCCCGTGTCCGTGTCGCAGACGACGATACGAGTGAAATCGGGCGAACTGTCCAACCCGGCGACTATCCCCATGGCGGAAATTCTGCCGCATCGCTCCGCCGGGTTTGGCCGTCGAGCCGCAGGGGTGCGTGCCGTGGGGCGGGTGCGGGTCCGTTGTGGCTGGTCGCACCGCGCGGCGGAGCCGCAAATGAACACAGCCCCGCGCCCCTCAGGGCGTGCACTCGCCCTACTGGAGACATGCGCCGTTACGTATTGCTCGTCCCCCAGTCGTCCCCGCTCGTGCCGTTGGTGTTGCGGTCGCGGAGCGAGCGGACCCGGTCCGCGACGGAGTCGGGCATGCGGTCGCCGACCTTCTCGCTGACCGCGTGGTACGCCTTGCCCGCGTACTGGCGGCCCTGCTGCGCCGCCGTCTCGGCGGTGTTGCGGACGGCGGGGTTCTGCGCGACCTGACGTGCCGACTTCTTCAGCTGCTCGTAGCGCTCGCGTCCGGCCCGCGTGCCCAGCACGTAACCCAGAGCCAGTCCGACGACGAACGTGAGCTTGTAGCGCATGACGGCCATCCTTCCCTTGCGTAGATCTCCGGCGCGGCACCGGGGCCGGGGGAACCGATTGGCGGAGCACCCCCCTGCTTGCGCTAATGTATGTGTCGCAGCGAGCACACGCCCCCTGGCGAATACCCAGGGAGGTACGTTCGATGCAACGAGGCATTCCCCTGTAGCTCAATTGGCAGAGCAGCCGGCTGTTAACCGGCAGGTTACTGGTTCGAGTCCAGTCGGGGGAGCTTCGGTCTTCCGTAGCTCAATTGGCAGAGCAGCCGGCTGTTAACCGGCAGGTTACTGGTTCGAGTCCAGTCGGGAGAGCGCAGTGAGGAAGCAGTGATGAGGACCCCGTTGGGGTCCTTTTTCATGTCCCCCGGAACCGCTCGCGGCAGGCCGCAGTCCTCATGGTCGTGCGAAGTCGACCATCCGAAGCAGGAGATCGTATGAGCGGCTATGCTGCGGCAGACGGCGCGTACAAATGTGCGCGACGCGCCGTAATGGGGCGGTAGCTCAGCCGGTTAGAGCAGCGGACTCATAATCCGTCGGCCGTGGGTTCGAGTCCCACCCGCCCCACCTTCGCTACGCGGGCAGAAACCTTCTGACCTGCGAGAACGTGGTTTTCCTAGGGTGTGTGGCGTGCAGCGAACGCTGCGCGTGGTGCAGCGAATCCTGCTTCGTGTACGGGCAAGAAGATGCTTGCGTGGCTGTGACCTGCGGGTTTTCCCTCGGTGTGGTGTGGGAGTGTCGTGGCGCGGTCCCACGGCTGGTGAGTGACTTGTCACCAACTGGGGCAGTCGCTGTGGTGCTGGAACTTGGCGTCGGGCGAATGGCGCTCGGTGGATGCCTTGCGGGATCGTAGGTTCCTACCGTATCGAGAAGGTCCCGTACGGCGGGCCGGGGCTGGAGCCGATCCTTACAGAGGGCCCGCACCCCGACGCACGGAGTCAGCGGCCGAAGGAAGAGTAGGTTCTTGTGCCTGTCCCCACACGGCTGGGGCACCTGCATCCGGTGGCGGC
Source organism: Streptomyces sp. NRRL F-525 (assembly GCF_000716605.1). Taxonomy (GTDB): domain Bacteria; phylum Actinomycetota; class Actinomycetes; order Streptomycetales; family Streptomycetaceae; genus Streptomyces. Next base: position 100,806 of record NZ_JNXE01000030.1, read on the forward strand.
CGCGCTCAATGACCCCACCCCGGCCCAAGCGCTTCCGGCCCCTCACGGCGGCTGAGGCCTGTCAGTTCCTCGACGCTGCCCGGGCCGACCGGCTCCACGCGTTGTACGAACTCGCCGTGCGCACCAGCCTCCGCAAAGGCGAACTCCTCGGCCTTCACTGGGAAGATCTCGACCTCAACAGCGGCACCGCCACCATCCGCCACTCCCTCCAGCGCACCCGCACCAGCGGCCTCACCCACCTACCCACCAAGACCCGCGCGTCCGAACGCCGTATCGCCCTTCCCGCCGAGTGTCTCCACTCCCTCAAGGGGCACAACGAGCGACAGGACAAGGAGCGAGAGACCGCAGGGGCAACCTGGAGAGAGCGGCCTCGTCTTCACCACACCGACCGGACGGCCCCTCGACCCGGCCAACCTCACCCGCCGCTTCCGCACCTTCCTCGACCGAGCCGGGCTCCGACGCATCCGCTTCCACGACCTCCGCCACTCGACGGCGACGCTACTCCTGGAACAGGGCGTCGACCTCGTCGTGATCAAGGAGCTGTTGGGTCACGCCCACATCGGCGTCATCGCCACCGTCTACGCCCACGTCCGGCTCCGCCTCCAACGCGACGCCATCGACCTTCTTGGTAACGCGCTCCGCAACCCCGCTGAGATCTCCGGCAAGCCCGACGACAGTGACGAACCACCCCTCCTCGGAGCCGCCGTCCGCTGACGTTGCCGTCAACTACTGCCGTCAACCACCCCAGAAGCCCCGCCAGGACATACCTGACGGGGCTTCAACTTTGCTGTTGCTATCCAGCGCGAGGGTTGCAGGATCAGGCAGTGAGGCTACACCTCACCCTCCAGCCAACGTTCGAATGGTGCGACCTCCGACAGCTCGGAATTGATCGCCTTCAGCCCTCCAGCAAAGTCCCGGGACAATTTTGAGAGCATCGCGACTAGCTCACTCTGCGCAATACTCTCGCGCTCCGGGTCTGGAACCCAATTGGTTCGCGAATCACAGTGAATCATCACGAGATCTCCGCTTGGGCGGAAGGTCAAAGTCCTCTCGATGCCTTGCGAGTAAAGATCCACCTCGACTTCGCGGCGTTCACGCACACTCGCCAGAAGCGACGGGAGTTGCTCCATGAAGGCAGACAAGTCATACGCGACATCGAGCGGCCACTCATTATTCCCGAAGCCGCCAATGCGGAATATTCCGCCTCCGGCATCGGAGAGGGCGCTACACGCCTCCATGACGAGAGTTTCATACTCTCCACCCGGCTCCATACTCGCTGAATCAGGAGTTGGAGCACCTGACGGCACGGCCAGATTGAACGACACAGAGAAGCTCATCTCTCCAGCCTCCTAGTTCGGGCCAATGATCGGAAATCCCGTCTTGTGCAGACCATTTGGACTTGGTACGACGGTAGCTGCGCGCGCCTGGACAATGCTCCCATCCGGCATGATCACCTGCCCCATTCCCTCCGGGATCTGCACCGACCTAGGACCGGCCCCTTCGACATGGAGCCCCTTGAGGAAATCTGCAGCAGCGTCGTTGTCCAACCATTGACCTTGCTGGTTCCCAGTGCTGCGAGCATGATCAGTCAGAGCCTTCGTGTTCTTCGCCCCAGCGCCATGAGTCTTGAATGTGTGACCCCACGTTTTCACGCTGTTAGACGCCCAGTTCACACACCCATTGCTGTTGGGAACCAGGACCGGCGTCTGACCAGCGAGTACATAGTACGTGTGGATGTCGGCCACGGTGAGGTTGTAAACAGTGGCTGGCTGGGTCCATTGGTCGACGTTGGTGATTTGGATGACGGCGCGGGCGGAAGTGCTGAGTCGTTCGCCGTCGATGAGCTGGGCTGCGTTGACCCAGTCGCCGAGTTCGGGTACCCAGAAGGGATGTCCGGCTGTGGCGGTGACCGAGGCTGTCTTCTTTTGCCGTCGACTTCGATGGAAAGGGTGATTCTGACCAGGTTCTTCAGACCGTTGCCGATGATCTCGGCAGTTACCGTTTTGACTTCGGTTCGGCCGGTTTTGGGGTCCGTGGTGAGGACCTTGTCCCTGGTCTTCACGTCCTCGATGGGCTTGGTCGTGCCGTCCGCCATCAGGACCTGGGTGCCGGGAATGAAGCTGTTGCAGGGCCTTTCGGCTCCAGCAGCCCCGCCCAGATAGGCCAGCGCGGTCGTACTGATGACCTCGCCGAAGAATTTTCCACGGGCGACGGCCGCGGCTTTGTCGCTGGCTCCGCACTTGCCGTCTCAGGCTCCGCCACGGTGGCCACCGCCGTCGCAGCGCCCAACATCGCCTTCGCCGTGCAGAACGGTGATGGCGGCGGAGGAGGCGACGACGGGGGTGGGTCCGACGGCTCGTCCTCCGAGGGTTCGGACCGGGACAGGGATGCGCAGTCTCTGCGGCAGGAACACAAAGGCGAGGACGGTGAGCCGCAGCTCACCCTGGACAATGCCTACCGCGCGTTGGACGGCGCTCCGGAGGGGACTCGTGCCCGGGTGATGCCCAAGGAGAACGAGCTATCGAGCAAGCCAGGAGCCAAGGGGAAAGACAAGGTCAAGAACGCTGACCTCGAATATCTCGACCAGCAGGGTGACATCGTCGGCTACGGCGAGGTCAAGACCATCGGAGAGGCCGACGAGGGGAAGTTCGACGGGCAACTTGACAGTGCCGTCAAGCAGTTGCGCTGGCGGCAGGACTGGAAAGGCGGCACGGAGGTCAACGAGATCTTCATCCAGGTCCCCGACCTGGCCGATCCTCCGGAGGTCAAGAGCTGGGTCAAGAGCTACCGGAGTGCTCGCAGGGGCGGAGTGAAGTCGATCAGCGGGTACCGTCTGCGGGTCTTCAGCGAAAGCGGCAACAGTCTGGGGACCTTCGACCTGGGCGACAATGCCGACGAAGGCTATGTCGAGGACCACACCTACCATTCGCCGAACGGGTACTCCTACTGAACCGCCCAGCGCTGAATGACCTCAGACCGTAATCCGGGGCGGGGCGGACGCGTACCGCGAGGGCGCGTCCGCCCCGCCACTGTCCGAAAGGCGCCTTTCTTGTCCTCGATGCTTTACCAACTGCGCGAGTCCTTCCCTGACGCGCAGAATGCGCTGGCACGGGCGCGGGGGATCTCGCGCGAACTGGCCGACTGGACCTCCTGCCCCACGCCCCGAATGGAGCCGGTGACCACAGCCGAGCAATACGCCTACGCCCTCTCCGCCTTCGACACCGCCCGCATCTACGGGAACCAGGCAGAACCCGGCGTCGGACCCTGCCTGGACGAACTGCGGCGCCGCACCGTCGTCACGTTCGACAACGAAGAGCCGAACTCCTCGTTCGCCGGCTACGCGATACTCCGCCCCGACCTGATCGACCTCTGGCCGCTGCCCGAGAAGCTGACTCTCACTCTGGATTCGACCTCGCCCTTCGGCGATCCCTACAGCGAGCCTGACCCCGACTGCACCGAGGAGGAACTGGATGACATGGTTTCCGTTCTCGGACCGCTGTCTCTGAACGTGGACTGGGACTGCGGCTGGCGCGGACTGTCCGAGTCCAAGGACTGCGGTGTGCAACTCTGCCTGAACAGTGTCTGGACGCGGCAGATCGCCGTGCCGTCGCCCGGCGAGTTCGGCGTCTGGATTTCCCTCGGCAACCGCATCGCCTGGACGACCGAAGGCGAGAACTGGCGCCGCGACTGCGGACTTTCGCTGGGCGAACCCCAGCAAGGCTGGTGACTCGGACGCTCGGAGCCCTACGCCCCGGTGGAGGCGAGCCCTCGGTTGACGCAGCCGGCTGGTTTCCCTTGATCACCGCGTTGTAGTGCAGTGTGTGGAAGGTGACCACGGTGCCGGCCAGGTCGAGGGGTTGAAGCAGCGGGCGGAAGGCGGCCGTGCGGAAGGCGGCCGTCTCGTTGGTCTTGGCCCCCACCGCCCGCTGGGCCGGGGTGACGGCTGACAGCAGGTGCCGGTGCCCGGAGCCGGACAGCGCCTTGCCGTCCACCGCGATCGCCGGCAGCCGCAGTGGGGCCGGTGGTGGCGACGTCGGCGTGGTTGCGTTCGGCCAGGTAGGCGCCGATCACGGCGTCCAGGACATTGCCGTCGAGGGCAGCCAGGTTCCGGGTGAGGGTGGCATGGGACGGGGCGCGGCGACGTCCGGGCAGATGGTGCCGGATGCCGAGCTGTTCTAGCACGGTGGTGGCACGTTGTCCCCATTCGGTGATCTCGGTGACGGTCCGGGCGCCGGAGACGACTGCGCAGGCACAGATCAGCAGCAGGCCGATCAGCGGACACCACCGCCCGCGACGCGACCACGGGTCGGGTACGCGCTGGAGTTGAGCCCCTGCAGGCGGCCGGTGCCGTGAGGGCGGAGGGGGCCCGGTTTCACGAGGACGGCAGGGATCGGGAAGGATGGAACGGCAGGCGCGGGACCTCGATGTGATCAACTGGCGTAAACACCCTGATGATCACCGGTCCCGTGCCTGTGCTGTTGCCGCGTCAACTCCCGCCTCACGAGGACGATCTACGCGATCCTGGAACTTGCAACCACCCTGCGTTCCTTTGGCTTGTACTGAAACGCGTTGCTGTTCGTGTCCGGGGCACGTCATGCTTGCTTCCAGCGTGAAGCGCTGGATCACACGATTGACACGGCTGGAGTGGCCCATGACAGCGGGTGGGCCGTCGGACGCAGATGTACCGAGACGGCACCGAGCCAACCTTGAGGCGTTCGTACTGCGCGCTCGCCGAGTGGAGGCGCACTCCCTCGCGGCCGACTGGGACGCTCTGGTCACTCTCGCTGGGGCGCCCTATTCGGTGACCGTCCAGGACGACGGTGAGGCGACTTTTCGGCAGGACTTTCCGGCTGAAGAGCTGGTCGAATCGGCTGCTGCGAGGGTCAGGCCCCTCCTGCTGGAGACTGACGCCTGTTCATACCTCAAGGCTCTGGCAGGCATGGGGTACTTCTGCCGGTCCTTGCCGGACGAGTCGATCTGGGTGAGGGAAGCCCGGACTGAGTGGAGAGGGAGGACTGGGTCCACCACCACGCGTGAGAGTGGCTACCAGGTCATGATCGGCAACGCTGGCACTGGTCAGGTCGCAGGTCTGGACGACCAGACGTTGGCGATGGCATGGATCTACGGTGATGTCGTTCACCACGACGTGGAACGGCTCAGGGAGACTGACCCATTCGGCCTGTCCGAACGGTTCCGCGCCGCAGTGCCCCTGGTCGCCTGGGTGATGATCAGCGCGATCGAACTGCTCAACTATGTCCGGGCTCTGCAGTCCGCCGAAGTCCTCGCGCTCCAGCCTGAGCTGTTCGATCAAGAAGTCGTGCTGACCTCGACGTCGTGGGAACACACCGGACGGGTATACAGTGCGCCGCTCGGAACGCCCGCTCCCGCCGATGCGCTGGCCCCCCTTGGTGAGGGATGGGCCCCGCTGGCGAGCGACATCGTCGTCCAGCTAGCGGACGAGTGACCTCCGTAGAGGTCTTGAGTCCTTGCTTGCCGGACAGCCCCGCCGGGCTGAAAAACTCACTGAAGGTGACCATGATTCCCGCCGCTCTGGTGGAGAGAAGCCGGCCGCACGATTCGATGCTCGCCTAAGCAGGAGCTGTCGTCGTGGGGAACCGTACGGTAGGTCTTGAAAGGCTGCTGGCCTTCACCTGAGTGTGGTGGGTTGGTGCAGCGAACGCTGCACGACTCTCGATTGAGCCGGATCGAGCAGGGCTCAACGGGACCGAACCGAGGGTATAAATCGGGCACTTTGGCAAACCTGCAGGTGAGAAGCCTCACCCGGATAGGTTCGAGTCCCACCCGCCCCACCTTCGCCTCTCCCAGGAGAACCGTTTCCACCTGTGGAAACGTCGGAACGGGTGACGTCACTCGAACGTGGTGACAGCCGTTCGGCTGTTCAGACCAAGATCCAGTGGACGTGTAGTGGACGCGGGGCCGGATCAGGGGACTCAGGCTCATCAGGCTGCCTTCCGGCGCCTGTTGGGGGCCCTGCTCTCAGGTACCGGCGGTCGACCGGAGCAGGACGGTCCGCCAGAACCCGGGTTCCGGCGGACCGTTGGGGAAATCAGGGATCAGGGATCAGGGATCAGGGATCAGGGATCAGGGATCAGCACAGGCAAGGGTCCATACCCGTCCCGAGGCCGATGATGTCGCGGTCCCGCAGCGCGCCGGAGTAGGCCTGTACCTCGTCCACGTCGCCATGCAGGTACTCGCCCCAGCCGTCACCGGACCTGGCTCTGCCGATCTGGAGGGCACCGGTGCTGTGCCAGCCGTCGGGGAGGCTCGCGGTCGCCTGGGCGTTGGTGTAGCCGTCCAGGTAGAGCTTGATCGTGTCGGTGGCGTCGTCGTAGACCACCGCGAGGCGATGGCCCTGGCCCTCGCCTCCGTCCGGGCTCACGATCTGGGACACCACCTTCTCGGGGGCTCCGGCCTCGTCCTTCTCCGGCATCACCAGTTGCCAGGTGTACGTGGACGGCTCGTAGCGCACCTTGAAGGCGTCGGTGTGCTCGCCGGCCTGGGAGAGCACGGTCATCGGGTGGGCGGGCTCGGAGTCCGCGAGGCGTACGACGACGCCGAGCGTGAAGCTGTCCCCGGTGTCCACGACGGGCCCGTCGGCGGCGGCGTACCCGCTCTCGCCGTCCAGCCGCAGATGCCCGTCACCGACGAGCGGCGGCGGCACGTAGGTGCAGTCCGGGTCGATGTCCGGGATGCAGGAATCGTCGGAGCCCTGGTAGATCGAAGCACCCGTGCCGAGCCGCAGCGGTGCGCCGCCCGACTGTTCGGGGCTCGCACCGTCCGTCGCGTTCTCCAGCGACCAGTGGCCGAGCAACTTCGGCTTGCGGTAAGCCAGTTCGGCCACCTCGTCCGGCACCACGACCCGGTCGTGAACCTGTACGTCACCGATGTCGCCGTGCCACTGGTCCCCGTAGCCGGCAGTCCCGAGGGCACGCCCGATCTGGAAGGCGCCGGCCGCCTCGGCGGGAGTCGCGTCGGCCGCGGTCCCGGTCTCCTGGCCGTTGACGTACAGCCGCGCCTTTCCGGTCTCGGCGTCGTACAGCCCCAGCAGATGGGCCCACTCGCCGGTCTCGGGGGCGCCGCCGGACACCTGCGCGCCGCCGACCGCGAACGACCAGGCGGTCCCGGAGTCCTGGTGGCGCAGCCCGAGGTCGAAGCCGGGTGCCCCGTCGGCATCCTGGCTGAGGACGGTCATGTCCCGGCCGGTTTCCGCGGGCCGTACCCAGGCGCTCACCGCGAAGGATTTACGGAGGTCGGTCGCCGGGGCGTCCGGGGTGAGGAAGCCTTGGTCGCTGCCGTCGAGGGCGACCGTGGCGGTGGCTGTGGTGCCGGTGGGCACCGGGCCGCCGAAGGTCACGCCGGTCCCGGCGCGGGCCGGCGTGCCGGTCTCGGCGGCGGCCGAGCCGGAGCCCGCCGGGTCGTCCAGCTTCCAGCGGGCGACGGGGGCACGGCCGGCCTGCACGTTGAAGGCGTAACGCGACTCCCCGCTGCTTCGGCCCGACCGGTCGATCGCGCGGACCGTCAGCGCCTTGGGTCCCTCGGAGAGCGGCAGGTACGGAATGGTCACGGCCGCGCCCGGCCGCTCCGCGGAGACGGTGCCGTATGGGCCGCCCAGGAAGCCGTACGTGTACGACACCACGTCGTCGGAAGGCGAGTCCATCGTGAAGTGGCCGTAGACGCCCACGCCGTCCACCCAGAACACGTCCTCCGGGTTGGGGTATTCGGGAGAGGTGATCGTCGCCTTCTCCGGGCTCACGTCGTCGTACACGAACGAGCAGACCGAGCCGTCGCCCTCGTCGCTCCACGGGGAGGTCGCCTTGCCGTCGTTCGCGCGGACATGCCAGGAGACGACGGTGTTCGCCGGGATGTCGTTCGGCATCGTCCAGTACTGGCGCGACCCCGAGGAAAGAGTGATGGTGGTGTAGGTCCGCTGCTGTTTCACTCCGGCCGCGTCCGTCCACCAGGCTTCGAACTCGCCACTGAGCGGGCTGGATTCGGAGGGCTGGTTGTCCTCCTCCGGGTCGTACAGCACCGCACTGAGCCTGGGCGGCGCCGAAACGTATGGCGTGTCGTCACCGGTCGCGCATGGCTTGCCTCCCGACTGGAGGTCTTGGACGAGCGGCTGATTCGGCGGCAGGTTGTCCACCGCGTACGCCGTCCCGGCAGCCGCGGCCAACAGCGCCGCCGCACAGCTCCCCACCACCGTGCGTCTGCGTCTGCCTGTCCTTGTGAACCTGCTCAAGTGGCCCTCCCCTGTGAGTACTTGATGCTCGTGGATCACACGAGCGCCTGAAGCTAACAGAGACCACTGACAACGCGGAAAGGGTTTCCTGGCCGACCTGTTCCAGAACTTCGGTGTCGTCGAAGCAGGCCCGCCAAGATCCTCGAAGGACTCGGTCACCCCTTGTTCACGGGGATCACGGCAACAGGGCAGTCCGCGTGCCGCCGTGCCGCTCGGCCGACCGGGCTCAGCAGCGCGGCGGGAACGCGGCCGTGGCTTCGTGAGCCGATCACGATGAGCTGGGCTCGGGTGCTCGTCTCCATGACCGCCCTGCGGAGTCCGCCTCGGACGCGGGCGTGGTGCGTGATGACGTCCGGGTACTTCTCCCTCTGCGCGGACAGGGTGTCGGCGAAGCCTTTGCGCGCCCGGCCGTCGCGGACGGCCGTGCTGTCCAGCACGACCAGGTCCGCGCCCCGGGCCGATGCCTGCGCGTAGGCGAACTCCACCGCGGCGGGGACCTCCTGGCCGTGGCCGCCCACCAGCACGACGGGACCGCTGGGGTCGGGCCTGCCGCGTACCACCAGCACCGGGGAACGCCCGTGGGCCGCCAACTGCCCGGCGACCGAGTCGGACCGCAGAGAACCGGCCCTGCCCGTCGGGTGGTTGCCGACCACGACGAGGCACGCGTCACGGGATCCGGACTCCAGTACCGCCACGGGGGAACCCAGGAGGACCTCCTGCGTGACACGGACGTCGGGCGCGGCGCGGAGGGCCCATCGCCTGGCCTCGGCCATCGCGCCCTTCACCACACGGCGTGCTCCGGACCCGCCCCGGTCCCAGGGCGGAACGCCAGGTGAGACCTGGTCCGACGACCACGCGAAGGCGTGCGTCAACCGGAGTTCCGCTCCGATCCGGTCGGCCTCCTGCGCGGCGGCCTCCACCGCGGCCATGCCCGACTGCGAGCCGTCGACTCCCACCACGACCGGGCCGCTCATGACGGATCCCCCTTGCCCTCGCGCGGACTTCAGAACCTGGGTGCGCCGCTCGGCGGCGCGCACTGTGCTTTCCATGCCTCAGGTTCTCCCTCGGCGCCGCGGGCCCGACAGGGCCGGGTGGGTCCCCGGCGCACGCCGTCCGGCCCTGCTTCGGGCGCGGCGGGGGCGGTCCGCTACTCCGTCGGCACCGGTACCCACCACACCAGCGTGGTCCCGCCGTCGGACGGACTGCTCAACTCCAGCTCCCCGCCGAGCTGCTGGGCCCGTTCCGCCATGTTCCGCAGCCCGCTGCGGCGGCCGTCGGCCGGGATCCCGACGCCGTTGTCCCTGACCGTCAGCCGGACCTGGTGGGAGTCGGCGGTGAGGGAGACATCGCCACGGCCGGCGTGAGCGTGCCGGGCGATGTTGGTGAGGGACTCGGAGAGTACGGCGATCAGGTGGTCGGCGATCTCGCGCGGCCCCCGGGTCTCCACCAGCCCTTCCATCCGCACGCTGGGCGCGAAGCCCAGCACCGGTGCCGCCTCGCCCACGATCCGCACCACGCGCGCCCGTAGGCCGTCCCCGCCGGTGCCCTCGCGTGAGCGGAGTCCGAAGATCGTGGACCTGATGATCTTGATCGTCTCGTCGAGGTCGTCCACCGCGCGTGCGACGCGTTCGGCGGCCTCGGGGTGCTCGATGAAGCGGCCCGCGCTCTGGAGGGTCATGCCGGTGGCGAACAGCCGTTGGATGGCGAGGTCGTGCAGGTCGCGGGCGATGCGGTCGCGGTCCTGGAGCACCGCGATCCGCTCGGCGTCCCGACGGCGTTCGGCCAGTTCCATCGCGATGGCGGCCTGGGCGGCGAAGGTCTGCAGGGTCTCGGTCTCCATCGCGGAGAAGGGCTGCCGCCCGGCGTCCCGCACCAGCAGGACCACGCCGCGCACCCCCGCCTCACCGGTGCCGATGGGCACGGCCACGGCCGGGCCGAGTCCGCCGAAGCGCGGTGGGTCCAGGGAGATACGGCCGTCCTGCCCGACGTCCGCGCTGGTGACCGGGGCCGCGGCGGCGAAGGCCAGCCCCATCAGGCTGCGGTCCATGGACAGGACGAGCCCCTGGTGTGCTTCGGCGTCCAGCCCGACGGCGATCTCCACGACGAGCGACCCGGTGTCCTCCATCGGCAGCGCGACCGCCGTCAGCGCGGAGCCCGTGATCTCCCCGGCCCGCTCGGCGATCAGGGCGAGGATCTCCGTGCGGGAATCGCCGGAAATCAGGTTGTGGGTGATCTCCGCGTTCGCCCGCAGCCAGCGCTCCCGCAGCCGGGACTCCTCGTACAGACGGGCGTTGTCGATCGCGACACCGGCCGCCACGGCCAGGGTGGACAGGACCGACTCGTCCTCGTCGTCGAACTGTGCCCCGCCGCGCTTCTCGGTGAGGTAGAGGTTCCCGAAGACCTGGTCGCGTACCCGGATGGGAACGCCCAGGAAGCTGTTCATCGGCGGGTGGTTGGCCGGGAAGCCGTACGAGGCGGGGTGCTCGGAGAGCTTCGCGAGACGCAGCGGCTCGGGATGGCGGATCAGCTCACCCAGGATGCCGTGACCCTTCGGATACGGGCCGATCCCGGCGATCTGCTCCTCGGTGACCCCGACGGTGCGGAAGGCCGACAGGGCCTTGCCGTCCGGGGTGATCACGCCGAGCGCGGCGTACTCCGCGTCGACCAGGACCGCCGCCGCCTCGACGATGCTGTGCAGGGCCTGCTCCAGCTCCAGCTCCCTGCCGACGGAGAGCACCGCCTCCAGCAGACTGTGCACCCGGTCGCGGGTGCCGCGGGCGGCGTCCAGCCGTGCCTGCAGCTCCTCCAGCAGTTCGTCCAGCTTCAGCTGCGGCAGCCGTATGCGGGCCGCCCGGGGTTCCTCGGGGCTTCCCACCTGTGCCTCCTCCGGTTCTGTGGCGGGTGGGCACCCACCGCTCCGGATGTTGCTCACGCTACCGGCACACGGCCCGCGACGGTACGGAGTCGGGGAACGGATCCGGGGCCCGGCGAGTGGGGCCGTCCGGGCCCTGACCAGGACCCGTCCGGCCCTTGGAGCGGGCCGGGGCCCGGGAGACGCTGGAGGCGGGAGCGGCACCGGTCCCCCGCGGTGCCGCTCCGCCCGTTCACCCAGCGGTTCGACAAGCGAGAGCCCAACGGTTCCGACAAGCGAGTACCTCACGGTATGGAAGCCCGCCATGGTCAAGGACGACAGCCAACCGATCCATCCGGCCCCCGCGGGCCCGCGTCGCCGTGTCGAGCTCGGCAGCGCCGAGGCGCTGCGGCTGCTGGGCAGCGTGTCTCTGGGGAGGATCGTCTTCACCCGGCACGCGCTGCCGACCGTACGCCCGGTCAACCACGTGCTGGACCAGGGGGACATCGTCGTCCGCACCCACCGGGGTTCCGCCCTGACCTCGTACACCGAGCGGGCCGACGCCCCTGGTGCCGTCGTCGCCTACGAGGCCGACGTCGTCGACGCGGACTCGCGTCTGGGCTGGAGCGTGGTGGTGACGGGGTACGCCCGGCTCGTGACCGATCCCGCTGAACTGGCCCGCTGCCGGGCGATGTTGCGGCCGTGGGTGGAGACGGCCATGGACCAGATGATCCGTGTCCGCCCCGACCTGGTCACCGGTATCCGGCTCAGCGCCGACGGCCCGACGGGCACGGCCTGAACCGTGCCCGGCCGGTGCCGCGCGGGTCCTCGTCGGAACGCCGAACGGCCCCTTGTGGCAGGGCCGTTCGGCTCGGGACGCGGTAACAGCCGTTCGCCCGGGGTGTGTTCGGGCGACGACGACGGCTTCGTCACACGGTGATCCGGCGTCCCGTGACCGTCCGCATCTCGACCCGCACCCACAGGTCGCGCTCGCCTCCCGCCCACGGCCCGCTGTGGGCGGCGTCCGCGAGTCGGCGGGCCTCGTCGGGGTCCGTCACCGCTCGCCCGCGTCCCCGCACGAGCACGCTCCAGCCCCGGCTGAACGCGTCGTCGATGCGGTCGACCTCGAAGGCCACCTGGTGGCCGACCGCCGACGACGGCGTCGTACCGGAGGCGGTGCGGAACACGATCGCGCCGTCGACGACGCTGTAGTTGACCGGTACGACGACGGGCCCCGAGTCGGTCGACACCGCGATTCTCCCTACGCCGTGCGTGCCGAGGAGGGACCTGCACTCGCCCGTGCTCAGCTCGGTGAACTCGGGGCTCCGCGCGGCCTGTTCGAGCCCGGGCGGCAGTTCGGCGGTCCCGCCCGTGAGGTCCGACACCGTGGTCTCCAGGGCGGCGGCCAGGCTGAGAAGTGTGCCTCTGCCCGGCGTGGCGCCGGGAAGCTCCTCGAGGTACTTCAGATAGCTGGGCGCCACACCGGCCCGGGTGGCTGTCTCCGGCCGGGTCAGGCCCAGTCGCGCACGCCGTGTGGCGAGGCGGCGTCCCAGGTCGCCCAGGGGATGTTCGGTCGGCGTACCGGAGTCGGTCCGTGTCTGTTCGGGCATGGACCTCACGTCCTCTCGTCGGTCCGCGCGGAACGGGGACCGTGATGCGGTGACCCCGGCGGACCTGCGCCGTGGGTCACCGCGACTTGTGCGCCGACAGGGCGCTCACACGGGCCGGGCCGCTCCGTTGGGCGTCGGCACATGAGCCGGCTCGGCCGGTGCGGGCAGGGCGACCGTCGGCGGTGTGACGGTGGCCGCGGACGCCTCGCGGGCGAGGAAGGAGCCGAGTTCACCGATGGTGCTCATCAGCGGTGCGGGGAAGACGACCGTGGTGTTCTTGTCCACACCGATCTCGACCAGGCTCTGCAGGTTGCGCAGTTGCAGGGCGAGAGGGTGGGCCATCATCGTGTCGGAGGCGTCGCCCAGGGCCGCGGCGGCCAGGGACTCTCCCTCGGCGCTGATGATCTTGGCGCGCTTCTCCCGCTCGGCCTCGGCCTGCCTGGCCATCGCGCGTTTCATGGACTCGGGCAGTTGGATGTCCTTGAGTTCGACCAGGGTGACCTCCACGCCCCACTCGACGGTGGTGACGTCCAGGATCTGGCGGATGTCCAGGTTGATGCGGTCGGTCTCGGACAGGGTCTCGTCCAGGGTGTGCCGACCGACGACCTTCCGCAGGGTGGTCTGGGCGATCTGGTCGATCGCGGAGTTCACGTTCTCGATCGCGATGACCGACTTGACCGCGTCGACCACGCGGAAGTAGGCCACGGCGGAGACGTCGACGCTGACGTTGTCGCGCGTGATGATGCCCTGGGACTGGATCGGCATGGTCACGATGCGCAGCGAGACGCGGTGCAGGACGTCGACAAAGGGGATGATGAACCGCAGTCCGGGTGCGCGCGGGCCGACCAGCCGGCCGAACCGGAACAGGACGCCCTTCTCGTACTGCCGGACGACACGGACCGCCATCGTCAGCCCGATCAGTATCAGGACGACGAGTACCACCAGGACAGTGATCAAGGTGGTCATGTTTTCGCTCCCTCGGAAGATGGACCGTGGCGACGGATCACCAGGTCCGGCGAGGCGTCGCCGCAGTGGGGCACCGGGAGGCGCGAGCCCTTTTTCGTGGTCTCACCACGAGCCTGCTCCGCCCGGCCGGCGGACGGTAGGGCCGACAGGCCCTGTGTTCACCGCGAGCGGCCCCCGCCCCCCTGTGCGGAGTGGGTGAGGTCAGGCGTCCCAGCTCCAGTCGGCGACCTCGGGCAGGTCGGTGCCGTGTTCGCGGATCCAGGCGTGGTGGCGGGTGCGGGCGTCGGCCATGGTCTGGCGTACGGCGGCCGCGCGCACGGCGAGGCCGGGGACGCGGTCGATGACGTCCATGACGAGGCGGTAGCGGTCGAGGTCGTTGCGGACGACCATGTCGAAGGGCGTGGTCGTGGTGCCGGACTCCTTGTAGCCGCGTACGTGCAGGTTGGCGTGGCCGGTGCGGCGGTAGGCGAGGCGGTGGATGAGCCACGGGTAGCCGTGGTAGGCGAAGATCACCGGCTTGTCCGTGGTGAACAGGCCGTCGTACTCGAAGTCGCCCATTCCGTGCGGGTGTTCGTCGCGCGGCATGAGCCTCGTCATGTCGACGACGTTGACGACACGGACGGCGAGGTCGGGCAGGTGCCGGCGCAGCAACTGGGCGGCGGCCAGCACCTCCAGGGTGGGCACGTCACCCGCGCAGGCGAGCACGACGTCGGGTTCGCCGCCGTTCTCGGTGCCCGCCCACTCCCAGATCCCGGCGCCGCGCGCGCAGTGGGCGCGGGCCTGGTCCATGGAGAGCCAGTCGAAGCAGGGCTGCTTGCCGGCGACGACCACGTTGACGTAGTCGCGGCTGCGCAGGACGTGATCCGCCACGGAGAGAAGGGTGTTGGCGTCCGGCGGGAGGTAGACCCGGACGACCTCGGGGCTCTTGTTGAGGACGTGGTCGACGAAGCCGGGGTCCTGGTGCGAGAAGCCGTTGTGGTCCTGGCGCCAAACGTGGGACGTCAGAAGGTAGTTGAGGGAGGCGATGGGTGCCCGCCACGCCAACTCCCTCGATGTCTTCAGCCACTTGATGTGCTGGTTGACCATGGAGTCGACGATGTGCACGAACGCCTCGTAGCAGGAGAACAGTCCGTGCCGGCCGGTGAGGAGATAGCCCTCCAGCCAGCCCTGGCAGGTGTGTTCGGAGAGGATCTCCATCACGCGGCCGTGCCGGTCCAAGTGCTCGTCGACCGGCAGGAGTTCGGCCTGCCAGGCCTTGCCGCTGGCGTTGAAGACGGCCTGGAGACGGTTGGAGGCGGTCTCGTCCGGGCCGACGAGACGGAAGTCGCGGCTGGCCGAGGTGTCGTGCATGACCTGTTCGAGGAGGTCGCCGAGGATGCGGGTGGGCTCGTGCAGGGTGGTGCCCGGCTTGTCGACGGGGACGGCGAAGCGGTCCAGGGACGGGACCGGCAGGTCGTGGACGAGGAGACCGCCGTTGGCGTACGGGCTGGATCCGAGGCGCTTGGTGCCCTCGGGCAGGCAGGCGAGGACGTCCGCGACCGGCCGGCCGTCGGCGCCGAACAGCTTCTCCGGGTGGTAGGAGCGCAGCCAGGCCTCCAACTGCCGTAGGTGCTCCGGGTTTTCGCGCACCTCGGACAGCGGGACCTGGTGTGCGCGCCAGGTGCCTTCGACCGGGACGCCGTCGACCTCGGCGGGACCGGTCCAGCCCTTCGGGGTGCGCAGCACGATCATGGGCCAGTGCACGCGCTCGCTCACGCCGTCCTCGCGGGCCGACTGCTGCATCGCGGCGATGCGGTCCAGCGCGTCGTCGAACGCGGCGGCCATCGCGCGGTGCACCGTGAGCGGGTCGTCGCCGGTGACGTGGATCGGCTCGTGGCCGTAGCCGCGCAGCAGTTCGTCGAGTTCGGACTCGGGGAGGCGGGAGAGCACGGTCGGGTTGGCGATCTTGTAGCCGTTGAGGTGCAGGATCGGCAGGACGGCGCCGTCGTGGACCGGGTCGAGGAACTTGTTGGAGTGCCAGGCGGCGGCGAGCGGGCCGGTCTCCGCCTCGCCGTCACCGATCACGCAGGCGACGAGCAGGTCCGGGTTGTCGAAGGCGGCGCCGTAGGCATGCGCCAGTGAATAGCCCAGCTCGCCGCCCTCGTGGATGGACCCCGGGGTCTCGGGCGCCACATGGCTGGGCACACCGCCCGGGAAGGAGAACTGGCGGAAGAGCCTGTCCATGCCCGCCCCGTCGCGCGACACGTCCGGGTAGGTCTCGCTGTAGCTGCCCTCCAGCCAGGAGTTGGCGAGCACGGAAGGCCCGCCGTGCCCCGGACCCCACACGCACAGCGCGTCCAGGTCACGGGCCTTGATCACCCGGTTGAGGTGCGTGTACACGAGGTTGAGGCCGGGCGAGGTGCCCCAGTGGCCCAGGAGCCGGGGCTTGATGTGTTCCGGCTTCAGGGGTTCGGCCAGCAGCGGGTTCGCCATCAGGTAGATCTGGCCCGCGGCAAGGTAGTTGGCGGCCCGCCAGTGGGCGTCCAGGGCGCGCAGTTCGTCGTCGGGAAGTACGGTGCCGTGCTGGTCTTCGACCATGGTCATGGTGACTCCGTAAGTCGTCGGGGTGTGGCGTCGGTCCGCGGTCAGGTCCGCTCGGGCACGATCACGACCGGGCAGGTGGAGTGGTGCAGGACCCCGTGGGCCACCCGGCCCAGCTGGAGCCCGTAGTGCCCGGGGCGCCGCTTGGCTCCGACGACCAGGAGGCCGGCGTCCCGCGAGGCGTCCACGAGCACGGTCCGGGTGTGGCCTTCGGTCGTACGGCCGTGCGACTCGACGGTGGCGGGAGCGTCCTGGAGAGCGGCTGCCAGGGCTACGGCCGCCCGCTGTTCGTGCAGCCGGGCGGGTTCGCCGGCCATCAGCGGATGGTCGGTGCTCTCGTGCGCCGGCCACCGCCACGCCCGTACGGCTTCGAGGGGGACCCCGCGCCGCTGTGCCTCCTCGAAGGCGAAACGCACTGCCGCCGAGCCCGCCGGTTTCTCTCCGACGCCCACGACGACACGGCCGTGCGTGCCGGCCGGGGCCTGGTTGTCGTGGTTGCCGCGTACGACGACCATCGGGCACTGCGCGTGCCCGGCGACGATCAGGCTCACGGAACCCAGCAGCACCTCGGCGAGTCCGCTGCGGCCACGTGTGCCCGTCACCAGGAGCGAGGCGGTCCGGCTCTCCCGCACCAGCGCGTACTCGGGTTCCTCCGCCAACACCTCGACGCTCACGTCGAGTTCGGGTTGGCGGCGGCGTGCCCGCCGTGCGGCGTTGTCGACGACGTCCTCGGCCCGCACCTGCTCGTCGGGCTTGGCGAGGTTCTCGGCGAGCGAGGTGCCCTCGTACCGCTCCCACAGCGACGCGTACACCAGCCGTAGCGGTGCCCCGCGCAGTACGGCCTCGTCGGCCGCCCAGTCGACGGCCCGCAGGCTGGGTTCGGAGCCGTCGACGCCGACGACGACCGGGAGGTCCATCGCCCTCACCGCCCCGCACCGAGGTCGAAGACGATCCGGGCCCTGACGCCCCCGCGCAGCACGTCGGCGATGGACTCGTTGACGGAGTCCAGCGGGCGGGTCTCGCTGATCACCTCGGTCCGGCCGGCCGCGTGCAGCTGGAAGACCTCGGAGAGGTCCTGCCGGGTGCCGACGATCGAGCCGATCACCGAGGTGCCGTTCAGCACGGTGTCGAAGATCGGGACCTGGATCGTGCCGTGCGCGGGCAGGGCGACCATGACGAGCTTCCCGCCGCGCCGCAGACCGGAGTTGACGGCGGCGAACGCGGCCTCGTTCACGGACAGGGCGATCGCCGCGTGCGCGCCGCCGTGCCCCTTGAGGACCTGGCCGACGTCGTCCTTGCGGGCGTCGATGACGAGGTCGGCGCCGAGCGCGGTGGCGAGTTCGAGCTTCTCGTCGGTGACGTCGATCGCGGCGACGGTGGCCCCGGCGATCTTCGCGTACTGCACCGCCAGGTGCCCGAGCCCGCCGACCCCGGAGATCGCGACGAGCTGCGCGGGCCGGACACCGGCGACCTTGAGCGCCTTGTACGTGGTCACCCCGGCGCAGGTCAGCGGGGCGGCGTCCACGGCACTCACGCCGTCGGGCACCGGCTGGGCGAAGTCGGCCCAGGCGAGCAACTTCTCGGCGTAGCCGCCGTCGCAGCCGTACCCGGTGTTGATCTGCTGCTCGCACAGCGTCTCCCAGCCCGAGAGGCAGTGCTCGCACCGCCCGCAGGCCCAGCCGAGCCACGGCACCGCCACCCGTTGGCCGATGCTCAGGTGGGTGACGCCGTCGCCGAGCTTCTCGACGAGGCCGACGCCCTCGTGCCCGGGGACGAAGGGCGGGGTCGGCCTGACCGGCCAGTCGCCGTGCGCGGCATGGATGTCGGTGTGGCACAGCCCGGACGTCTCGACCCGCACGCGGACCTGGCCGGGGCCGGGCTCGGGATCGGGGCGGTCCTCGATGACCAGGGGTTCGCCGAAGGCTCGTACGACCGCTGCCTTCATGGTTGCTGCTCCTTGGGTGGGGGTCAGTCGTGCGGGACGACGGCGACGGGGGCGGTGGAGTGGTGCAGGACGGCGTGGGTGACGGAGCCGATGCGGGCGCCCAGCGGGACCCGGCGGACGCGGCGGCCGACGACGAGCAGCGAGGCCTCGCGGGAGGCGTCGACGAGGTGGTTGCCGGGGGTGCCGTAGGGGCACTCCTCGGTGACCTCGGCCTCCGGGAACTTCTCGCGCCACGGGCGCAGGGCCTCGGTGAGGGCGGTGGACTCGCTCTGCGCCAGGGCCTCCTGCACTTCGAGGTCCACGGGCAGGCCGTAGTCGTAGTAGGCGGCCGGGTTCCAGCCGTGGACGACGCGCAGGGAGGTGCCACGGCGGGCGGCCGCCGCGAACGCGAACCCGATCAGTTCGTCGTCGGGGCTCTCGATGTCGAGGCCGAGCACGACGGGCCGGAACGGAGCCGCGGCGGACGGGATGCCGAGCGGGTCCGTCGCGTGCTCGTCGGCGGCCTGCTCCCCGGCACGGACGAACACGACCGGCCGGGCGGCGTGCGCCAGGACGGACAGCCCGACCGAACCGGCCATGAACCCGCCGATCTCGCCCCGTCCACGGGAGCCGAGAACGAGCAGCTCCGCGTCCTTCGCGGCGCTCGCCAATACGTCGGCGGGCGGGCCGGATAGCTGTTCAGTGGTCACGTCGAGGCCCGGATGGCGCAGCCGGATGCCTTCGCCGGTCTCGCGGGGAATCCGCTCGGTCCGGTACTGCTGCGTCCCGGCGCCGGGCAGCGGTGCCTGCGCAATGGGAGCCGGTACGGGCTCCCGGACCTGGACCAGTTTCAGCGGCAGGCCGAGCAGTCGTGCCTCGCGGGCGGCCCACTCGGCCGCCGCGCGGCTCTCGGCGGAACCGTCGAGGCCGACCGTGACGGTGCGGGTCATGGTGTCCACCTTCTGGATCGGGGGTCCTGATACGAGCCTGGTTCTCGTGCGAGACGCCCGGCAGGGGCCGCGGGTCCCCGCGAGGGACCGGCCGGTGTCCGGCACGGCGGGCCCACCGACTGGCCCGCCGCCCCTCCCGCGATCACTGCAGCCAGGGGCTGCGGCGGACCAGCGGGAGCTTCGCCCAGAGCCTGCCGAGGCCGAGGGTGTCGCCGGCGGAGACGGCGGCCAGGACGATCAGGGCGACGGCGTAGATGAGGTGGTAGTCCACGAACGGGTTCGACGACATGCTCGGCGAGCCGTCCGCGAGGTGCTGGGCCGGCGGCCACTCGGCCACCCACATGAACGCCATCATCAGGATGCCCGCGACGGCCGCGAAGCGCAGTGCGACGCCGACGACGAGCGCCACCCCGACCCCGAGCAGACCGAGCATGAACAGCCAGTCGACCGCCGTGGCCCCGGCCCAGGAGTGGAACGTGGACTCCATCGGGCCGGCGGCTACGGAACTCAGGAAGCCCTTGGTCGGCGAGCCGCCGTCGATCCAGCCCTTGCCGGAAGGGGTGGCGTAGCCGAGCCCGAAGGTCTTGTCGAGGAAGGCCCACAGGAAGACGAACCCGGTGAGCAGGCGCAGGGAGGCGAAGGCGTAGGCCCGGGCGGCGTGGGTGCCGCTGTGTGCCGATACGGCGGACTCGGATGCGGGGGTCGTGTGGTTGCTGCGGGAGGACGGCAGGCGGAAACCCGGGGTGCGGTGCGCGGGCTCGTGAACGGCCATGGTGGTGATTCCTTCGGGGAGAGGCGGGAGTGTCCGGTCCGTGTCTGACGCTCCTCACCCTGGTCCGGTGGGGCGACGACCGCCGGATGCCGAAGGGTCCGTGCCCCAGGGCTGAACGGCCCTTTCCGCAGGGACTGTTGGGGTGCGCGGCCGGTGTCCCCTCGCCGGCCCGGACGAGGGGCCGGGTGGCCCATGGCCGGCCGCCGGGCGTCGGGCGCACGCTGTTCGTGACAGTTGCCACGTCTTGTCGGGAGGCACGCCATGATCACCACCCCCACGCCCGGCATGCCTCGCGCGTTGCCGGTCGAGCACCAGCGGCGGCTCATGGGCTTCGCCCACGAGGTCCCCTTCCCGCAAGGGACCCGCCTGTTCGAGGAGGGCGGCCGGGCCGACCGGTTCTGGATCATCCGCACGGGCACGGTCCAGCTCGACATGCATGTGCCGGGCCGCCGCGCGGCCGTCATCGAGACCCTCCGGCACAACGAACTCGTCGGCTGGTCCTGGCTGTTCACCCCGCACGTCTGGCACCTGGGCGCCGAAGCGACGACCCCGGTACGGGCCTACGAGTTCGACGCCACGGCCGTCCGCCTGCTGTGCCGGGAGGACCCGGCCATCGGCAGCACCGTCGCCCAGTGGGTCGGCGACGTCCTCGCCCACCGCCTCCGCTCCGCCCGGACCAGGCTGCTGGACCTGTACGCCCCGTACGGCGCCGGCAGCCGGGGCTGAGCGCGTGCCGGCTGCCCGGGAAAAAAGCGGGCGCGGGTTCGTGCTGCGAGACCAGCGGTACGGCCGTCGATGCCTGAGAGTGCCGCTCCGCGCACAGCCCGGTCCGGGGAGGGCGACTGGGGCCGGTCGGCCCTAGTGCATCCGGGCCGGGCGAGCAATGATCGTCCTCACGGGCAACCCGCAGGCCGTCCGCCACCGGGGAACGAGGGGTCGTCATGGCCGAGTCACGCACCTTCACGGAGCAGCACCCGATCCGTGTCTTCCTGTTGGACGACCACGAGGTCGTACGACGCGGCGTCACCGACCTCCTCGACGCCGAACCGGACATCTCGGTGGTCGGCGACGCGGCCACCGTCGAGCACGCGCTCGTCCGCTGCGTGGCGCTGCGCCCGGACGTTGCCGTGCTCGACGTACGTCTTCCGGACGGCGACGGCATCACGGTCTGCCGCGAACTGCGCAGCCAGATGCCGGAGTTGGCCTGTCTGATGCTGACGTCGTTCGACGAGGAGGACGCCCTGCTCGACGCGATCATGGCCGGGGCCTCGGGCTATGTCCTCAAGCAGATCAGAGGCTCCGACCTGGTCCAGGCGGTGCGGACGGTCGCCTCGGGCCAGTCGATGCTGGACGCCGCGACCACGGCCCGCCTGATGCGCTCACTGCGTGCCGATCCCGCCGAAACTCCCACCGTGTCACCCGAGTTGGCGAGTCTCTCCCCCCGCGAGCGGGACATCCTCGCCCTGATCGGGGACGGGCTGACCAACCGAGAGATCGGCAAGAGCCTCTACCTCTCCGAGAAGACCGTCAAGAACCACATCTCCCGGCTGCTGGCCAAGCTCGGTGTCCAGCGCCGGGTCCAGGCCGCGGTCCTCGCCTCCCAGCTGGAGCAGCCGCACACCGGCGACCGCCCCACGAGGTGAACTCCGGACCACGCCGTGCCACCCCGCTCACACCCCGACCAACGTCCAAGGATTGGGCCGGGCCAGCGCCAGCCGAGGCTTCCGCGCGGCCCAGTGCCGTACCGCCGTCTCCATGACCGCCCCGGGGTCGTGGACCGTCCGCGTGGGCTCGAAGGGCACAGCCATGCTCGTGTAGCTCTGGAACATGGCGAGCAGCTGGACCGCCTGGTGCTGGAACGGTGACAGGTACTGGTCCGCGAGCGGCAGGAAGAAGCGGTTCCAGGTGCCGGGCGGGACGAACGGGGGCTGCTCGATACCGGCGACGCCGTGCAGCGCGCGGAACTCGTTCAGGGTCCGGCACGCGATGCCGATCATCTCGGCGAGGCGCAGACTCCCGCCGCCGCCCGCGATCACCTCGACGCGCGGCGCGGGCGGGGGAGCGGCGAGCACCGCCGCGGCGACCGCCTCCGCCACCTCGTCGACGGGGCTGATCTCCGCGTAGCCGTCCGGATCGCCCACGACGACCGCGGCGAGGCCGGACACCAGCGCGTGGATGATCGTGTACGGCCCGGAGAAGCGGGCGATCCGCCCGTCGTCGCGCCGGCCCACGATCAGCGGTGGCCGCACGATCGTCAGCGGTCCCGCGTGCTCCTCCCGCACCAGCGACTCGCAGGCCGCCTTCGACCACTCGTAGCCGTTGCGGTACCCCTCGAACTCCGGTCCCCGCAGGTCCTCCTGGGCCCGCGCCCCCGCCACGTACGCCGTCGAGACATGGACGACATGGGTGTCCGCGTCGGCCAGCGCGAGCACCGCCCGCAGCGGGTCCACGTTGGCCGCCACGGCCTCCGCCCTGCTCATCGTCCAGCGGGTGGAGGCCGCGGTGTGGACGATCACGTCCCAGTGGCCCGACAGGGCGGGCGGTGGCGGCTCGCTCCCGATGTTCCAGGCTGTCACCTCCGCGTCCGGCGCCCGTCTGGCCACCCGGGTCAGGGGGCCGGGGCGGGAGGGATCCGCGCGCAGCCGGTCGACGACTTCGGTGCCCACCACACCGGTGGCGCCGGTGACAAGGGTTCGCATGGTGTTGACCGTTCCGTGAGTCGAGTAGGGAGCTTTCAGCGGGCGTCGGTCACGTTGACCGCGAAAGGACGAGGCACGCGTTCTGCCCGCCGAAACCAAAGGAGTTGGAGAGCACGGGCCGCCCGGGCGCGATCGTGCGGCGCCTGCCGATCACCACGTCCACCAGGTCGGCCTCCGGGCTGCCGAGCGTGTTCGCGATCGCCGGGACGACACCCCGCTCGGCGCAGAGCAGACCCAGCAGCGCCTCCAACGCGCCTGATCCGCCGATGAGATGACCGCTCACGCCCTTGACGGCGGTCAGCGGCGGCGACTGTCCCGCGAAGCACCGGTGGACCGCGGCCGCCTCCGACCGGTCGTTGAGCACCGTCGACGTACCGTGCGCGCTGATGTGCCCGATGTCCGCCGGTGAGAGCCCCGCGTCCGCGATGGCCAGCCGCATGCACTCGGCCGCCGTGGCCGCCTCCGGGTCCGGCGCGGCGATGTGGAAGGCGTCGCAGTTGGCCGCGTAGCCGGTGATCTCGCCGTAGATCCTGGCTCCCCTGGCGAGGGCCAGGTCGCGCCGCTCCAGGACGAGTACGGCGGCGCCCTCACCCATGACGAAGCCGTCGCGGTCGGTGTCGAAGGGGCGGCTGGCCCGGTCCGGTTCGTCGCAACGCCGGGACAGGGCCCGCATCTTGGCGAAGGCGCCCACGATGGTGGTCGTGACGGGCGCGTCGACCCCGCCCGCCACCGCGGCGTCCAACTCCCCGTACCGGATACGCCGGGCGGCCTCGCCGACGGCGGTGGTGCCGCTCGCGCAAGCGGTGGCGTAGGTGGCGCAGTTGCCGCGGAAGCCGTAACGCATCGCCACCCGGCAGGCCGCCGAGTTCGCCATGGTCCGGGGGACGGTGTGCACCGGCATCGTCATCGGGCTCGCGCCGTAGTCGAACGTGGTCCCTTCCATCGTCCCCAGCCCGCCCATCCCCGTACCCACCTGGACACCCACCCGCGAGGACGGCAGGTCGGCGAGGGCCAACTCGCCCGCGTCGGACACCGCGTCCACGGCGGCACAGAGCAACAGCTCGGCGGCCCGGTCGAGTTGACGCCGCTCCCGCCGCGTGACGTACGGCTCGATGTCAAACTCCGGTACCAGGCACGCCATTTCGACGTCGACCTGGGGCTCCGCCTCCACCAGATGCTTGGCTACGGCGGCTGTCGACTCGGCGGCGAGCAGCCGCGCGTACGCCGTCTCGACGTCGTTGCCCGCGGGCGACCTGACCCCAAGTCCGGTGACGACGACCCGGGTTCGCCCGGAGGAGGTGCCGTTCATACGGGCCTCCCCATGCGCCGCTCCAGCAGGTCGACGGCGTCGCCGACGGTCCTGGCCTCCACGAGGTCGGAGATCTGGATCTTGACCCGCAGGACGTTCTCCAGCCGGGCGCCGACATCCATCAACTCCAGGCTGTCGATGCCGAAGTCGTTGCCGAGGTCGGTCGTCTCGTCGATGTCGTCCACCTCGGTACCGAGGACGTCCGACACGGCCGTCCTGACGGTGAGGGACAGCTCGGCCCGGCCGAGTACCGGTGTGTCCTGGTCTGTGTCTTTCAGATCCGTGCGGTCCATACGTGTCTCTTTCCTGTGCGCTGTAAGGGAGTTGGCGACATGCGGAGCCCTACCGCTGGTCGCTCCCGCCAAGCCGATCGCCGTGTCGAGGATGTCGGCCGCCTCCGCGATGTCCGACTCGGTGCTCACCAGCGGCGGCAGCAGCCGTACGGTGCCCGGGCGCCCCAGGCACGGCGACACCAGCAGGCCCGCACCGGCCAGCTCGATCACCACCGAGCCGGCCACCGCGGAACTGGTGAAGTCGATCCCGCGCAGCAGGCCCCTGCCGCGGATCCCGGCGATCAACTCGCCGTGCCTGCCCGCGAGTTCGGCCAGGGCACCGTCCAGCGCGGCGGCGATGCGCCCGCCGTGTTCGGCCGCACCCTCGATCGCGGTGAGCGCGGCGGGCAGCGCCGCGCAGCTGAGCGGGTGGCCCCCGAAGGTCGCCGAATGGAGGAACGGGTCGGCGCTCAGCGGGGCGTACAACTCCTCGGAGCAGACCAGGGCCGACAGCGGTACGACCCCTCCGCCCAGCGGCTTGCCGACCAGCACGGCGTCGACGGGCAGCCCGGCCGCGAGGGCGACGGAACGCTCCCCGCAGCGGCGCAGCCCGCACTGGATCTCGTCGGCGATGGTGAACGTGCCGTACCGCGCGGCGTCGGCGCACCACTGGCGCAGGATCTCGACGGACAGCACGGCCGCGCCGTTCTCACCCTGGACGGGTTCGAAGACGACCGCGGCGACCTCCCCGCCCCTGACCTCCCGCAGCACGGCGCCGGGGTCGTCGGCCGGGACGTGCACGACATCGACGGCCGTACCCACCAACCCCCGCCGGTACAGCGGACTGTGGGTGAGCGCGAGCGCGCCGAGCGACTTGCCGTGGAAGCCGCCCTCCACCGCTACGACCCTGCCGCGTCCGGTGGCGAGGCGCGCGAGTTTGACGGCGACCTCGACGGCGTCGGCGCCGTTGAGCCCGAAGTACACCTTGGGCAGGGCCTGTTGGAAGTACTCCGCGAGGTACGCGGCGGCGCGGGCGGCCGTGGGGTTGGCGAGGCTGCGGGTCGAGGTGGGCATCGTGCCGAGCTGTTCGCGTACGGCGGCGAGCACGTCCGGGTGCCGGTGGCCGAGCAGGGTGACGGCGTACGAACCGAAGTCGAGCGCCGTACGCCCGTCGGACAACGTCACCCGGCACCCGTCGCCGGACACCTCGGTGGCGCCCCGGCCCGCGAACGAACCGGTCAGGGCGAGCCGGGGGGAGAGGTGACGCCGGATCAGGTCGAAGGTGTCGGAGGGGGCTCCGATGGTCGTGGTCATACGAGGTCGGGTTCCTCTTCGGCTTCACGGGCCGGCGACGGGACACTCAACTCGGCATCAGCGGCCAGCAGTTGGCGTTCCAGCGCCGACAGCATCTGGGCGGCGTTCTCCCGCAGGGCGTCCGCCGCGACCGGGTTGAGCAGGTCGGCCAGGAGCGGGATGCCGATGTCGAAGGTGACGTCCAGGGAGACCGTGCTGTGCCCGCCGGGCGCGGGCCGTACGGCCCAGTGGCCGACGAACTCGCCCAGGTCGCCGGTGACTTGGCGGAAGTCGAAGCGCCGGGCGACCGGGTCGAGGACCTCGTCCTCGGTCCACTGGAGCACGGAACCCTTCAGCCGTACCGCCCAGGCACTCGTCCGGTGCCGGTCGTCGGTCCGCCGGGTGATCGTGACGGAGTCCACGCTGTCCATGCACGCGGGGAAGGCCTCCACGTCCACGACGGCGGCCCACGCGGTCTCCGGCGGTACGGCGATGGGGAGTTCGACCTCTACTCGGGGCATGCGGAGGGGGCACCTTCCTGGTCGGGGCGGCTCGGAGGACGCGTGGCCCGTGCGGGCGGGTGCGGGCCGAGCGCCTGGGTCCGTGCCGCCGCGAGGGCGGCGGGCAGCAGCCGGCGCAGCACCGCGCGCGGCAGCGGACGTAGATGAGTGATCGCGTACGACTGGTGGATCAGCTGGCAGCCGAACTCGATCTTCGGGGTGTACGCGGTCTGCGCGAAGCGGATGTGGCGGCAGCCCGCGTCGAGGGCCAGGCGGATCGCCGCGTAGTGCACGTTGTGGTAGAGCCGGGCCTCGTGCGCCAGCGTGTAGTCGAGGCCGATGCGCGCGCCGGTGGCGCCGGAGCCGCTGAACAGGCAGAGCAGGAAGGCGACGAGACGGTCGCCGTGTTCGCCGTCGAAGCAGGCCACGAGCCGCCGGTCGGGCCCGGGGGAGGCCGCGAGAGTGGTGAGGAAACCGGCGTCGAGGATGTCGAGCCGCTGGTCCGCCCGGTCCATGACCTGCCGGTAGAGGCCGAGCATCTGCGGTACGAGCGGGCGGAAGTCCTCGACGGTCTCCATCCGCAGCGCCGGGTGCGCGGCGAACTTACGGAGGTTGCTGCGCGCGTTGCGCCGTGGTTTGGCGGGGAGTTGCTCGATGTACTCGTCGAACGAGGCTGCGGACAGCGGGAGTTCGGTGTCGGGCATGCTCTGCGCGGGGAAGAAGCCCGCCGAACTGAGGGCGGTGCGCAGTGGGTTGAGACCGGCCGGGGTGAAGTCCTTGAAGACGACCGTGCCGAGGCCTTCGGCTCGCGCGAACCGGAGCACCCCGTCGACCAGCAGTCGGCTGACCTCGTCGGTGAGCGGCCCGGCGCTGAGGACATGCCCCTGGCCGAGGAGGTTCCCGCAGAAGAGCATCGGCACCCGCAGCAGGTGGGGCGCCAACTTCCGCACAGGGCGCAGGAGTCGGCGCTCGCGCGGGCCGACGATGTCGTCGAGGCGCAGGTCCCGGAAGAGCGCCAGGGGCAGTACGGCCTCGGTGCGCGGGCCTCTGCGGACCACCAGGTAGGCATAACTGTCAGGGCCGATGGCGCCGCCCTCCATGGCCTCGAAGACGGTACGGGACCACAACGGGTCCTCCGGCGGGGCGAGTTCGTGCCAGACCGAGTCCGGCAGGAAGTCGATCGAGCGCAGTACCTCGACCCGGCAGGAGGTGTCGTCGGCGGCGGGCTCCATGGGCAGCCCGCTCCTGTTCGTCGTCAGCACCGCGCTCAACCGATCCGCAGGGGAGCGCCGTTCAGGAACTCCCGCAGGGGCGCGCCCATACGAGCCCGGGACGGCGGGTGGAAGGTGAGCCCGCTGGCGGCGGAGGCGAGGTACGTGCTGTCGGGCGCCGTGATGAACGCCATGCCGCCGAGCGCCGCCTGGCACGCCGTGGTCGTACGGGCGATGGCGTCCTGCGCCGCGTACCGGGCCGACAGGGCGTCGACGAGCAGTGCCTCGCTCCACGCCTCCGTGTCCATGGCCCGGGCCACCGACTCGACGCCGAGCATCGCGGCCTCGATGTCGACCAGGAAGGGCGTCGGGTCCTGCGGGCCGCCCGCCTTGTCGAGAACCCGCTCGACGAGGGCGCTGGCGATCCCGATGTACCCGGCGGTCAGCAGGAGTTCGAACCACAGAAAGCCGGCGATGTTCAGCTCGTCGGGGACGGCGTCGGCGGTGACCTGGGTGAACACCACCATCGCGGGGTCGAGTTCGACATCGGTCAGCACGACCTGGTCGCTCTCGGCGCCCGCGAGGACGGGGGAGCGCCAGAAGGGGCGTACCTCAAGTCCCCGTGATCCGGCCGGGATCAGGGCGACGGCGAGCCGGTCGACCCCGTCCTCGTCCTTCATCATCACGGACGCGGTCAGCAGGTCCATCGAACGGGACAGGCTGCACGGCATCTTGCTGCCGTTCAGCACGATGCTTCCGCCGGCGGTGCGGTGGGCGGTGATGTGCGGGGCGAGGATGTTCTGGCCGGTGTTGCCCTCGGCGAACCCGGAGGCGAGCAACAGCCCTTCCTTGGCGATGGCTTCGAGCAGCAGGCCTTCCGCGCCGGTGCCCGTGCCGGTGCCGTTGCCGTACGCGGCGGCCTGGACGAGTCCCGCGATCGAGAAGTGGTGCATGGTCGTCGCCACCGCGAGCGAGGGGCAGCGGGAGCCGACGGCTCGCTGTACGCGTACGGCTTGGAGGGGGGTGGCGCCGATCCCTGAGTTCTCGGTGGGCACCAGCAGGGCGGGGCCGCCTGCCGCGCGGAACTCGGTGATGGCGGGGCTCGGGGTGCTCTCCAGTTCGGCCAGCGGGAGTTGGGCCAGCGCCGCGTCCAGGCCTGGCAACAGGGCGTCTGCGGTGGCGCGTTCGTGGTGCAGGAACTTCACGGGGTGCCTCTCGTCCGGTGGGGGCGGTGGCGGGGGCCGGTGGGTGGATGGCC
>NZ_JNXE01000031.1 GCF_000716605.1 Streptomyces sp. NRRL F-525
TGGCGCATCTTCCGCAGATCCCGGTGCAGCCCGAATCGAATGACGTCAATCGCCGCCGCCGTCCTCACCCTGGAGCGGCAACGCTGAAAGAGCTCACTGCTTTTCGGCTAGATCGTCCAGGTCCTGCGACTCTTCCCCAGCGGTGTGGCTCCGGAGTAGGGGAGGAGATCGAGTGGATTCATCCATGCATCAGAGAAATGGATGTTGAGGTGAATCGCTAGAGGGAGAAGGATGTCTTGGTCGGGGTCGGCATCAATCTGAAAGAGCGACGCCCCGGCTGTCGGGGATCTGAAGAGTGCTCCAGTGCGTGGATCACCCCACTGGAGGTGCCCCTTCCCGATAACCCACACGCTGTCAGGCCACTCACTAGGGTTGCGACTCTGGCACCACTTCACTAAATGGTTTCCAATGGTTTCCAGTTGGAGACTTTTGAACGCAACAATCATGCCCGAGGTCGGGAAGTAGTTGTGTTTTGTTCCGTATGCCGTCGTCGTGCGGGGAATCAGCCCGGAGATGGGACGGTACGCAGTCTTGGGCATCCTGCGCAACTTGCTGATCTTTCCGCAGGCGTCAGTGAGTTGAGTTGCATCCAAATTAGTTTTGACTTCGATCATTCCGTATACGCATTCATTTGGAATGATCCGAAAGCCTTGGAGGTTGGTGAATGGCGGGGTGCCGCGGTCGATAAGGATGATGTCAGACTGCGGCGAAACATCGCCGTTGGCCGCGATGACCTCTGCGTTATGTACCGCTTCGACGTGAGCCGGCAGGTAGCCAGAAAGAAATTGTTGGACGAGTAACTCGCGAGATGTTCCAGCCTCGCCGTTATGATTGAAGTTCTGCGACTGCTCAAAGTCGGCGTGCATTCTCTTTGCCACGGACCTGAGGATCTTTCCCAATTTTTCTACAGTCATCCATGGATCATAAGTTGCTCCGGCTGGGCGCGGCGCTAGCTCCGGTGTCGGTTCGGCCCAAAATCAGGTACTTACCATAGCTTGTGCGAGTTCTTGCGGTTATCTACAAGGTTTTGGTGTATATTCATGGATATAGTCAGCTCTCGCCGTCTCCCTGGCCCGCAGGCGATGGACAACGTTGCGTCCAAAGCGTCCTTCCAGCCGACTGGCACGATGATGGACTGGACCCCGGCTTCATGGTCCCGTGAATCCGGTGTGCAACGGCCTGTGCATGTCTGCTTCATGGGTGTGACGAGGCGACGCGCTCCTGGCCTACTGGAGTGCTAGGCACTTCACCGGTCATGGGCGCAGCCTCCCAAGAGGCAATGACGCCGCCCCGGGCGGACCTGACCGACTTTCTTTCAACTACCTTTGTCGCGGGCGTCAGTTGGGGCGCTCCGGGAGTGAGGGATCGTGACAAGGTACGAGCTCGTTAACTTGTTTGCCGGGGCAGGCGGGCTGGAGCAGGCTGCTCGCGACTTGGGCGTGCCGGGAGCTGGCATCGAACACGAAGCGAGTGTCTGCGCTACACGTCGCGCCGCGGGACTGGCAACGGAAGAGGGCGATGTTCTTGCGTTCAAGCCCAGCGACTTTCCCTCTGCCAACGTCCTAACAGGTGGACCGCCGTGCCAGACGTTCAGCGTCGCCGGCTCCGGAGCGGGGCGCCGCGCTCTCACGGAGGTGCTGCACTTCATGCAGCGTATGGCGCTGGGTGAGGACGTTAGGGCGCCCTTGGCTCAACTGGAGGACAAGCGCATGGGCCTGGTACTGGAGCCGCTCCGGTGGGCTCTCGCCGCGGTTGATGGCGGCTACCCCTATGAAGCCGTTGTGCTGGAACAGGTGCCAGCCGTCTTGCCGGTCTGGCATGCCGTGGGCGACGTGCTGTCCGGTAAAGGCTATTCGGTGGTGTCCGGCGTGCTGAGAGCCGAGGAGTTTGGAGTACCCCAGACGCGTCGCCGCGCTGTGCTGATCGCGCGTCGCCGCGGAACGGCAGCACTTCCCAAGGCAACACACCAGCCGTATGGCGCCTTCGCTGCTCTCGACCCCGCACTTCCGCCGTGCGTGACCATGGGCGAGGCACTGGACCGATCCGAACCGTTCTTCGTGACCACCAACTACGGCACCGGTGGAGACCCGAAGGCTCGCGGCCGGCGAACCTCCGCAGAGCCAGCTTTCACCGTCACCGGCAAGTTCCCCCGGTACAAGATCACGACCGAAGACGGCACCGCCCAAGAGCGTCTAACTTGCGCTGAGGCAGGTCAGCTGCAGAGCTTTCCGGCTGATTACCCCTGGATAGGCACTGACATGGCCCAACAAATTGGCAACGCCACCCCACCCCTCCTGGCTGCCCACATCCTCACAGCCGCGCTAGCTTGACGCCCCCTCGCCCGCACGCGCCCATGCCGGCAGAATGCCGATGTGACTCAAGGCATCCCTTCCTCCCCGGCTGATTCCGCCCGCATGAGTCGGCAGGGCTCCCGCGACACCACTCCCGATCTTGCGGTCCGACGACTCCTGCACGCGGCGGGCCTGCGCTACCGGGTGAGCGTTCCGGTCCCCGGTTTGCCCCGTCGCACGATCGACATCGTCTTCACCAGGAACAAGATCGCAGTCTTCATGGACGGCTGCTTCTGGCACGGCTGTCCCGAGCACGCAACACAGCCGAAGGCAAACGCGGAGTGGTGGCGAGCCAAGCTGGACGAGAACATGGCTCGGGATGTTGAGACGACCGATCACCTGACGGCTGAGGGATGGACTGTCCTACGGTTTTGGGAGCACGAGTCCCCCGAGCGTGTTTCCCATCGGGTCGCCACTTGCGTAGCGGGTCGGGGGGATGGCCAGTCACTAGAAGGGCTCAGGAGCGAGAAGTTCTGATCTGGGGTCCGTGGAGCCACCCACCAGGATCCGAACCCGAGACCAACGCATTACGAGTTGTCCGATCTTGATCCATGGGCGTTCAGGCCCGTCCGCAACGCGGTTGGAATTGCTGCTCAGAGCGGGCGCAGTCCCCTCATGGACGGTCGTGGACCGCACCGGATCGGAGCGCCATTGAGACCACAAGTGAGACCGCCAGCACTGTCACCGTGAGGTTCGCGATTCCCTCGTCGACTCACCACGGTGTCAATCCATGTTGTTGAAAGAACCGCTCCCATGCGGACTTACAACGCTGGGCCAAGTCGAGGGCGTCTTCAGTGCCGGTTGATCCGCTGGGGGTTGACCACTCAATCTCGGCTCGGACTCCTTGCCCTCCGTCCACCCGAGAGATCCTTGCCGTGATCGGGTCACGCTTGCTACTGGGAGCCCTGGTGTGATGCTTCGTCGTCTGCGCCATACCGTCGCAGAGCTTTAGATCCCGGTCGACCTTGACGTAGTCCATGGCGTCGGCCTTACCAGCTTGCTCCCGTAGCCAGTCTGCGAGTTCACAGCAGTCCTTGAAGAAGGTCTCTACCTGCCGACGCACAGCTTCGTTATCAAGGTCATTTTGTAGGTAGGTCGCTTGAATGGCATCTAGACCACTGATGACGTCGCGCCACTTCTGTTGCCATGGTCGTTGCGGGTTATACCCGATGCCCCCCGAGGCATCGAGGGCAACAGTGACCACCAAGGCGGCCTCTGCGTACACCGTCGCGCTGCGTCGGTCGCCACCGCAGCTTGGGCATGGCTGCCCAACGGGCGTCTCGTCCAGATTCGTGTCGCAGTCGGGGCAGGTCATCACATTTGAACTGTATTGCTCCGAGGCCAGACAGCCCAAGCCTTTTCAACCCACGACCTCTTCGTCCCGAAGCAACTGCGGCGAGTGCCTGACCTCCAGCCGATGTACCTCTCACCTGCTGCGATGGTCCGCAGACGTCCGCGGTTGTCCGCCGCTGTTCGTCGGCGTTGTCACGCAGTTAGACACTCACCGCTGACGCGTCCTGGGGGCTTGCGGAGGAGCAGCATCTGATCCGTAGCTCTAGAGAGAACGTTCGATCACGGTCATACCGGCCGAAGTTGAGGTCGTGACGACCACTGCCGAGCGGCGGCGGTGGCTGTAGTTGCTGTACTTCGCTGCTGCTGTATACAGAATCACCCGCATGGGATCTATGCAGCCTCAGCCAAGCTGGCCGTTTGTAGGGGAGGTCTTCCCTCATGACTTGCTCGCAATCATCCAAAGGACTGTCTCAGCTGGGGAGTTCCCAGCCCTGACCGTGATCCACGATGACGACTAGCTCGTGAGCGACGGCGCCCTCGATCCCAACGGTGCTGGTGCCTCGTCGGTCCTCCACCTCCAGCACGTCGTGGACCTGGCCCCATCGCTTGCCCAGTTGGCCACCATGCCACCTGGATACGTCGCGTGGCGATCAACTGCGTCCGATGCTTGGGTCATTGGGGAATAGCCCTACGCCTACGACTAGCACTGGATCGCCAAAGCTGCGTCCTAGCGCTTAGAAGTGGTCGATCCCCTTGTGTTTGTTGGTACCCTTGAGCTGCGGATACGTCTGGGCAGCCGGGGTTAGCCGGGTGGTTCCTCCGCCCATTCACCGGAACAGTGCATTCCGCAGGCCGTCTCTCGTAAACGGACGGGGTGGTCGTGCATGCTGACTTGCCCTGTCTGTGAAGGATGAGAGATTCTTCCCCGCCCGGCCGGGGAGGGTCCTACACTCGTCCCACATTCCTACCGTCCGTGGATCCATTGGGGGCCTTGTGGCAGGTCCGCGTGCTGGGCAGTCGGGCCGCCGTCGTTTGCTGGGCATGGTATGGCGCCACTGGGCCGCACCAGGTCTCACCGCGGTCGGCTCGATCGCGCTCCTGCCACCGTCGATCAGCGCCCCCATGCTGGTCCTCGGATTCCTCGTGGCCGGGGCTGCATCATTCAGTGCGACGCGCCTTTCACGGGACGACGCCCTGCGATTGCAAGCGGCCCAGGCTGAATTGAGCGTCATCGGGGTTCTCCAGACGGTCTTTCCGGTGATCGAGAACTTCGAGGAAGAAGTTCCGGGCACCAGCAATTTGCGCGCCTGCGTGCTGACCTTTACGGATGAAGGGACGCTGCGCATCGCCTACGCCTTCGGCCCCTACTCACGCCTGGAGCAGGAGCTGCGCTGGCAGGAGGGTCAGGGCTTGGCCGGGAAGGCATGGCAGGAGAAGACCGTGGTGTCGGCGCCGGAGGACATGGGGTTGCCCACCGACCTCCTTGGGGATCCTGCCCTTTGGCAGCTCACCGACGATCAACGGCGGGCTATCGCAGGAAAATCCATGACCGCGACGGCTTTCCCTCTCATCGACGCGGTCGGTGCGGTGCGTGCGGTGCTCTTACTCGAAGATCGCAGGCCGCCGCTGACTTCCGATCTTCGGAGACCTGGAATCCGCGCCATCCTGGAGCAGCGTGTGGTGACCCCCATTCGCGACCAATTGGCCCTGACGGGCTTTTCCTTTCCCGAGGTATCTCGAACCACGGGGGTGTAGTGAACGACACGGCTATGGAACATGAGGACTACGCGGGCCGCGTGGAGCGGGAGATGGCCCGGCGTCTGGACCTGATCGGAGCGTCCTCGGACTCTGCCCTGTTGCGTTCTCGCTTTGGCGAATACAGCCATTTGCGGTCGCCGAAGCCGTCGGCGGCGAGCTACCGTAGGCGGAAGCGCCGCCGCACCGTCAAGCGTATGATTCATGCGGTCGTGCGTGGGCTGCTGGTTGCTGCCTTCGTGATTATCGCGGTGCTGGCCACATCGAGCTTCGGATCCTGGATCTGGATCGTGAGCCTGATCGCTGTGCTGTGCCTCAACGAACTGATTCACACCCGGTCCTGGCCGAAAGACGCCCTGGGATCGGATCGCGGGCGGCTCGTTGTCCTGGTCGGAGCAGGCGAGCACGCTGCGGAGTTCGTGAAACTGTGGGAGCCGGCCTCGGTCGGGACCGGGATCTCGGTGGTCGGTGCGTGTGTGCCTGCTACACCTATCTCTGAAGCTGGCACGTGGGAAGATTTGAGAATTAGTGTGCTGGGCACCGTCGCCGACATCCGCCAAGTCATTACGGCCAGCGGTGCCGACACGGTGATCGTCATCCCCGACAGCGGTCTGTCCAGGTCCGCTCTGCATCAGCTGGTCTGGTCGCTAGAGGGCATCGATGCTGATCTGTTTCTCTCCCAAAGCATCGTGGATCTGGGCACGGGCCGACAGTCGTCGGCATCGGTTGCCGGACTGGCATTGATCAAAGTAGGCCGTCACAAGAGGCAGGGCCTTCAGCACAGTTTGCGGGCGATCGCTGATCGCGTGTTCGCCGCTGCGCTGCTGTTCCTCTTCCTGCCGATGCTTTTGTTCATTAGCCTGCTTATCCGGATTACGAGTCGTGGCCCCGTGCTGTTCCGCCAAAACAGGGTGGGCCGTGACGGGAAACCGTTCACCATGTATAAGTTCCGCACCATGAACGTTGAGGCGGCAAAGTTCGAAGCGGAGTTGTCCCAGCTGAACTACAGCGGCGACGGTCCGCTGTTCAAAATGCGCCGCGACCCGCGCATCACGTCGGTGGGAAGAGTGTTGCGACGCTACTCGCTAGACGAACTCCCTCAACTGATCAATGTGCTGATCGGTGACATGTCCCTAGTCGGGCCCCGCCCGCCCTTGCCGGAAGAAGCCGCTCATTACGGCCCCGATGAACGTCGGCGCCTCCTGGTCAAGCCCGGACTCACCGGGCTGTGGCAAATCAGCGGACGATCCGATCTCAGCTGGGAGGAATCGGTGCGCCTGGACCTCGCGTACGTCGACAACTGGTCCATCAGCCTGGATGTGGTGATCTTGTTTCGCACGGTCTCGGCAGTCTTGCGTGGATCCGGGGCCTACTGAAGTGCAGGCAGGCCGCCGACACCTCAATCCGCGACATCGCCCGCGCTCATTACGGCGTCCAGGAGCAGGCTGAGGCCCTCATGAGCGCGACCGTCGCGCTCCTGAGGGTGCCGGCCACGGCTTCAAGCTTGTAGACGTGCGGTCTCGTGCCGGCGGGCACGTGAATTGTCACGTGCCCCGGTTCATCCGGTTTCCGCTCGTGAGATTAGAAATGGTATAGAGATTTCAGAAATCTCATCCAACTCGGAGCGAAGGTCGAACGGCGCCCCGTATGTAGTTTCATTTATGTCATCACTGAATTTGGTGCGCTCATTTGCACTCCAAGGGCACCGTTCCCGCTCTCGCAAAATCTTATGTCCGCACTTCGTTTCCTTGCGCCAATGCCCTGCCTCGTGTCTATAGTTGAAAAATATGCGTCGATTCCCTCGTCTGTATATGTATTCACGCTCAAGCAAGTCGTCGGATTCAAGATTAACGGCAGATAGTGGGAGATTTTCGTAAGCTTCGTCATGTATGTTACGTGGAGTGAATCGACCCCAGCCATTAGAACTTTTTTCCCGCAGGTAACGGTGGACGATTCCGAGCCTGCTTTTAGCCTCATGGACTGACAGGTAGTACGCTTCAATCGTGTAATTGGCAGAAGCGAAAAGCTCAAGACGGGCACGCGCGTTGTCGATGTTACTTAGAGTGCATGCCCATACGATTGATGAGCTATTTTGCAGAGCGCGCTCAAATGCCCAGTCTAGCCATCTGCGACAGTCCGCATGGGTGAGGTGAGCAGCCTTACGGTCGTCATCGTGGCTGAGCTGGTCATGGTCCGGATGCATGGGCCGAAGATTGTCCATGTCGAGTACGGTGGCTCTCCTCTTGTGGGCGACTAGCTGCTGCAGAGCGCTTTTGCCCGAACCGGGTTGGGCTGCGACTATACTTAGGATGGGCTGCTCGCTGGGACTCCAATCGAAAACTTCGACTATCTCTTCTTCGAAGCGTCGACGTGCCTCATCTTCAGTCATCCTGTATTGCTCACTCACGAGGTGCTCCAGCCAGCCTAACTCGACTCGTCGGAAGATTTATTTCGCTCGGAAGCGGTTCGCCTGATTTCCTTTACGCGTTCAGGGTATTCCTTGATGATGGCTGCAATTTCATCGTGATCATGCACCTGCAGTCGTTGAAGTGTTCGCATAACTCCAAGGCGTTCGCTATTGAGCTTCCCCCAGGTGGCGTCAGAAGTTTGGCTCATGGCCTGGGTGTACGCCGATGCGAGGGCGCCGAGAGACCCCCGAGCTTCTTCCAGGCTGTCTTCGTCGTGATAAGTCCATGACTTAGACGCATCTCGCTGCCTGCGCCTCACTACGTTCTCCAGTCCGTAGAAAACCCACTCACCCGGTTCAAGTGTCATCCCGCTGGTGCGTGCCTGCAACTCGTCAGCGTCATGCCAAACCGTCCAACCGGCTGGTCATGTGAACTGCATTAAAGGGACGTGGGGTATCGGTCCTGGAAGTTTCCTCGACACCGGCCCATGCGAATGGCACCGGACTGCGCATAGGTCGGTGGAGCGGCTTTGGGGTGGCGCTGCTTTGGCGCGAGTGATCATGGCTCCGTAAAGCCGTGGAGCCGACCGCCCCAGCCACGAGGTACCCCTTCTCTGGCACCAAGCGGCTGCATGCTTGGAGCGCGGCACGGACGCCGGCCGGGCTGGAGCGGGGCGGAGACAGGAGCGCAGGCCCGGCCGGGGGCCGGGCCGCGCGCGGGGAGCGGAGCGAGCCGCCTTGAACCAGTAGAGAAGGTTGTTACTCAGTCGGCGCTTGGGGCGGCTGTGATGCTGCGGGACTGTGCTGCGGCTCGTTGAAGTGCGTCGGCTATCTGGTCGGCGGCATCGGCGGACAAGAGGATCTCTTGGGTCCACAGAATCGAGAGCCTGATGTCACCGTTGAGCAGGTTGGTGGCGACGTCGACTTCAGTGCCGTTGCCGGTGACGTCGTGCACGTTGAGGTCCCGATCGCTGCTGTAGGCACTCATGGTGTCCGGCTCGGCTTCTGGGGGCCATCGGCCGTAATGCTCCACAACGGGGCTGCGTATTGCTCCGGGTGGCTGTGGAGGAGCAGTTGGCGCAGGTCATCGCGCTGTGAGCCGTCGAGGTTCAAGACCTCGGTGAGGTGGCGGAACGTCGTGTGGGTGACTCCGCGGCTTCGTGCTTCGGCCTCGAATTGGGCCAGCTGTGGCAGTACTGAGCCAGCGTCGAGCTTCGCCGGCTGTTGCTCCTTGAGCCAAAGGGCCTTGTTGCGCTCGTAGTCGATTTCCGAGAAGCCGCAGACTTCGCGGCTCAGGGCCTCTGCCTCGTCCAGGGTGGTTGTCGCCATGATGGTGCGGGCCAACTCGTTGCGGCTCAGGGCCTCGTCCAGGTCGACTTCGTGGACGGTCGGGCTCTCGTCGGTGAGAGGGATGGGAAGTCCCGCGTCCCGGACCTCGCACGTGCCCCGTACACCTCGGGCTGTTGCAGCGAGCATCCCGGTTGCTTCGGAGGGGTGCCACTCCAGGACCGAGCCGATCGGTTCCACGTCCTTCGCGGTGAACGTGTGGACCACTGGACCGAGCAAGCCGCGCAAATCCTCGTGTGACAGCTCGCCGTCCAGGCCGGGGCCTGCGACCAACAGCCGTATCGGCGCGTTCACTTGGCCGCATGCTGCCAGCGTCAAGGAGTCGGCGAGAGGGCTTTTCAGCGTCGGTTCGCCGCCTCGGGCCAGCACGTCGCCGCCTACGTCCAAGAGGTCGATTGTGGTCGGCTGCAAGTGGGTGAGCAGTTCTTCGACTTGGCGCGTGACACCCTCGGCGCCGTGCCGCGGGTCGATCAACGCGATTGTGTGCGGGAGTTCCCAGGCGAGCCGGGGGAGCGTCGAACCTGCCGGAGCGATGGGGCGGGCCTCCGCCGGCACCTTCCGGACGGCAGGGGTGATCACTTCGAGGCCGGTGAAGTCGTCGGCGCTTCTTGGGCCCGGTATCGGGTCGATCAGCAAGCGGTCCCACGCGTAGGTGAGGATCACCGCCTGGTCCCCGTCGCCGTAGAGGGCGGCGTCAAGCATTGCGGCGGCGACTGCGTCGCCCCCTCCTCCTGCTGCGACGATCAACCGCGTCATGGGCCCAAGCGTACGGGGTCGGTCCTTGACCACTCGCTCTATAGTGGCTAGAGGCTATAGCCACTTGGACGAGGAGGGGACATGCCTCAGATTGAGGAGGCTCAGCCGAAGTATCTCCAGATCGCGCACTTCATCCGTGATCAGATCCTTCGGGGTGACCTACGGCCGGGGGACGAGGTTCCTTCGGAGCGGCAGTTGGCGGTGAGTTGGAAGGTGTCCCGGCCGACGGCGGCGCGGTCGTTGGAGGCGCTGAGCCATCAGGGACTCGTAGAGAAGCGGCAGGGGTCCGGCACGTATGTGCGGAGCCTTGAAGTGAACCGTCGTGCGCGGGAGTTGTACGGACGAGCCCGGCAGACCGGAAAGATCTACACGTCCGGTGAGTATGCGGTGATCACGTCGGCCGGGTGGCTGGACGCGCCGGATCACGTTGCTGAGGCGTTGGGCCTGGTGAAGGATCGGCGGGCCGTGCATCGTCGGCGTGTCACCAACAACCAGGACGGGCCGCTCTCGCTGTCCACTTCGTGGTTCGCGCCGGACGTCGGGCAGCGGGCGCCCAAGCTGCTGGAGCCGGAGCGAATCCAGGAGGGCACCCTGATGTACGTCGAGAACTCGACGGGACGGCAGGGGAGTTACGCGGAGGATCGCATGTGCGCCAGGCCCGGGACGGAGGAGGAGGTGGCTGACCTTCAACTTGAGCCCGGCTCTGCGGTGTTGGTCGTGCATCACGTCGTCTTCGACCTCCAGGACCGGCCGTTGGAGTTCGCCGAAGCCACCTATCCGCCGCACCGCTGGGCGTTCGAGCAGGGGTATCCGCTCACCTGATAGTGCGTCACTTCGCTGAATCGCTTGCGCGCTGCAAGTGGCTAATGCCACTATCCAGTAAGTGGCTAAGGCCACTTGATCGGAAGGGGGCACGGAGTGACGAGTCAGCGGCCGGATCAGGGAGCGCGCTCACCTTGCCGGAGTTGTCGGGGGCGTGGGTGGAAGCGCGTCGGTTCGCGCACGTCCCTGACGCTCGCCGCTGCTGCTGACCGCACCCGTGCCACATCGAAGCGGCGCTGCCTCGACTGCGACGGCAGCGGCAAGGAGTAGACGCGGATGACTTACGCGATCGACCACCACCCCTCTGAGGGCTCACCGCGACTCGGCGCGATGAGCTTGCATCCGGCTCCGGAGTCCGTCCCCAGGGCCCGGCGCTGGTTCCGGAAGTTCATCGCCCCGTACAACCCGGCCTGCTCGATCGACGACTGCGCGCTGATGGTCTCGGAACTGGTGACCAACGCCATCCGCTACGGGCGGGCCGACGACCCGTGGCTTGTGCGAGTGGAATGGTTCCGGGATGGCGCCTCGCTCCGGGTCGAGGTCCATAACCCCGGATTCCCGGCGAACGTGCGGTTGCGGCACCCGGACGCGAACGATGCGCACGGGCGCGGGCTGCTGCTGGTCGACTCCATCGCCGAGTCGTGGCACTCCGGGCCCAGTCGCTTCGGCGGCACGGTCGTCTCCTTCGTAGTGGCCGATGCCTGGCCGGCCTGAAGGGGCGCCTGGGTTCTTTTCTATATGCACTGCCGCTAGTCTGGTTGACCAGTTGACTTGGCCAATATCGACAGGCGGCGGCGTTGATGGCGTATGACGTGGAGGCACCGAAGTACGTTCGCCTCGCGCAGACCCTTCAGGGGCGCATCGAGGACGGCACATACGCCCCCGGAACCCGCGTGCCCAGTGAAAACCAACTGGTGCAGGCTTTCGGAATGTCCCGCCCGACCGTCGTCCGGGCCCTGGAGCTGCTGAAGCGTGATGGCTGGCTGGAGTCGCGGCAGGGGTACGGCACGATCGTGCGCGGGCGTCCTGCTGTGGTCGAGAAGAGGGATCGCCGGGGGACTGAAGCGCTCACGCGGGATGAGTCTCGTGCTTTGGGGCGCCTGGTTGAGGTTGGCCGTGTCCCCGTTCCGGCGCGCGTCGCCAGTGTGCTTGGGCTGCCGAAGCGCGCCAAGGTTCTCGTACGCCGGTTCCTGGTCGAGGAGGACGGCGAACCCGTCGAGCTGGTCTCGTCGTACTTCCCCGCCGGCCTGATCGAGGGCACCGACCTGGAGAGTGCCACCCCCTTGAGTGGTGGTACCCGTGCGCACTTGGAAACACGGAAGAAGCTCCGCTTCGACCATGTGACGGAACGGGTCTCAGCTCGGTTGCCCGAGCGCGACGAGGCTGAGCTTCTGGAAGTCCCGGACGGCGTGCCGGTCCTCAGTGTCCTGGTGGTCGCGTGTGATGCCTCCGGGCAAGCGCTACAGGTCTCTGACGTCCTACTTCCTGCCGATCGGCAGGAGTTGGAAGACACCTATCGCCTGAACTGAGCCCTGTCTGGGGCCAGTTGCCTGAGATTTCCACGCCTCATTGACTTGACAAGTCAACTTGTCATCTCTAACTTCGAACTTGCTAAGTCAACTTGTCAGGTGGCGAGTTGATCGAACCTGAAGGAGAACTCTCTGTGCGTGTAATCCGAGTTGACGCCGCGTCCGCCACGATCCTTCTCACCGAAGCCCCGGCACCGAAGGTGCGCGACCGGCAGACCGGTGAGATCGCGAAGGACACCGTGAGCGGCGAGGCGCTCATGACCGTTGGCGTCGTCTTCATCGACGAGGGGGACTCGTCGATCATCCAGGTCACCATTCCTGAAAGCGGTGTGACGGAGGGCCTGACCGTTGGCGCTCCGGTGTCCCTGCCGGGCCTCATCGCCCGGCCGTGGGAGAGCGTGTTCAACGGCCAGCAGCGGCACGGCATCGCCTACCGCGCGACTGCGATCGCACCGGGTGCCTTCCCGGTTCCGGTCGCTCAGGCGGGTTGATCACCGTGACGGATCTGATCACGTTCGCCGAGTTGGGTGGGTCGCTCGCTGCGATAGGCGGCGCGGCCTACGCCCGGCATGCCCACCCGGCGGCGTACTGGTCCACGGTCGGGCTGCCGCTCTCGGTGGCCCGGCTACTGGCCTCGTACTCCTCGACCATGGACGCCTGCGGGCTGACCGTCGAGCCGTCTCGCTGGCGGGCCTTGGCCGTCCGGGCCACTACCAGGCGGGAGGTGCGACCGGTTCCCCCGCGTCGGGGAATGATCCGGCCGACTTCGACGGGGCTCCGGGTTCGGCTGCGGCTGGCCCCGGGGCAGGAACCGGCGGATGTGGCAGCGTCAGTCGAACGGCTGCGGCACGCATGGGGAGTTCACGCCGTGCACGTACGGGACGTCAAGCCTGGAGTCGTCGAACTTCGGCTGATCGGCTTCGATGTGCTGCGCAAGGTGCGGATGCCGCGCCGCGTCGAGAGCGGGTTTCTCCGGGTGCCGGTGGCGCTACGGGAGGACGCGACCGCGTTCGTCCGTGACTACCGCGCCGTACCGCACGAACTCGTCCTCGGCGCCACGCTGTCCGGCAAGTCCATGTACCTCCGACACCTCATCTCCGGCCTCGCGGCCCAGTCCGTCGCCCTGGTCGGCATTGACTGCAAGCGCGGCGTCGAACTGGCGCCCTTCGCCTCGCGGCTCTCCGCACTGGCCACCGACCCTGACGAAGCAGCCAAGTTGCTGCCGGTCCTGGTCAAGGAGATGGAGGATCGCTACGACCTGATCAAGGCCCGGCAGGGCATCGCCCCCAACACCCCCGACGAGGAGATCACTTCAGACATCTGGGGCCTGCCCGAGAGCGAACGCCCGGCTCCCATCGTGCTGTTCGTCGACGAGGTGGCCGAACTCTTCCTTGTCGCCACCCGCAAGGACGAGGAACGGCGCGACGAGATGGTCACCCAGCTCATCCGGCTTGCCCAGCTCGGCCGCGCGGCCGGCATCTACCTGGAGGTGTGCGGCCAGCGCTTCGGCGCCGAACTCGGCAAGGGTGCCACCATGCTCCGCGCCCAGCTCACCGGCCGCGTCTGCCACCGCGTCAACGATGAAGCCTCCGCCAAAATGGGACTCGGCGACATCGCGCCCGAAGCGGTCTACGCGGCCTGTTCCATCGCCCCCGAGTTGCCTGGCCTCGCCGTCGTCGGTGACACCTCCGGCGGCTGGTCACGCATCCGTACCCCCTACCTGTCCCTCGCTGGCGCTTCGGCTCTCTGCCGTGAGTCGGCGCACCTCGCCCCGGACGTTCCTGCGCTTGCGTCCTTCCGGCCGTACGTCCCGCCCGTGCCTGTAGCAGCCTCGGGAACGGCTGTTGCTCCCCACCCGGTCGCCGAGTAGCTCCTTCCGAACCATCGGCCGGCGCGGCCGTCCCGCGCCAAGTCCCTACCCCTGCCATGTCTGGAACCGGAAGGAGCGCCGCCGTGCGTGCCTTGCCCGTCCGCCCCGACGCCGTACTCGTCCAAGCTCTGATCGCCGCTGCACTGTCCTTCGCCCACCTTCACGACCTGGCCGCCGCTGCTGGACAGAACGGCTGGAAAGCCTGGGCCTACCCGGTCTCCGTCGACCTGTTGTTGGTCGCGGCCTGGCGGAGACTGCGCTCCGGTGGTTCGAAAGCGGCTGGCTGGTGCTGGTTCCTGGTCGCACTGACCACGTCGCTCGGCGCCAACATCGCCACGGCCGGGCTGCTCGACCTGGACGCCGTACCGGCTTGGTTGCGCATCCTCGTCGCCGGATGGCCTGCCGTTGCCTTCCTCGGCGGAACGCTCCTCGCCCATGGCTCGAACGACGTTTCCGAGCCGCAAGCACCTCCGGCCGAACTGCCGACCGCGGAACTCGAAACCGCTCCGCCGTCGACAACTCCCTTTCCGCCCGCCCTCGTCGCCCACGCCCGCAAGGTCGCCGACGAACACCAGGCCCGGACGGGAGCACCGATCGACACCCCGACCCTTCGTGCTCGGCTCGGCGTCCCGCTGCCGCTCGCCGAAGCCATCGCCGCCCAACTCACCTGAACCCAGGAGCACTTCCACTCATGCGTCCGTCCACGCTCCGCGCGCTGAACCGCGCTGCCGAGCTGACCCGCCAGAACCGCCTCACCGAAGCAATGCTCATCGCCGAACCCGTGATCCTCATCGCCGACGACGTCGAGGGCGAGGAGATCCGGCGGTGGCTGCTCGACCACGTCGCCGACTTCACCGGCGAGAACCACGACGACCCGAAGGAACTGCCCTGATGACCGCCAACCCTCGTTTCCGCCGGGTCGTCCGGATCGGCCCCGTCCAGGTCGCCACGTACAACGACGACCGTGGCCGCGAAAAGCACATCGCCGCCTGCACCGCCCCGCGTTGCGGTGCCTCCGTCGACTACGACAGCCGTGCCGCCGCCGAACTAGCTGCTCGCACCCACCGCTGTCGCGTCCGCTGAGGAGATCCCGTGACTGTCTCTCTCCCACTCGTCTTCGTCCTGGGCGTCATCGCCTGGGCCGCGATCAAGTTCCTCGGCGTGCGCATGTGGGTCGCCGTCGTGATCGCTCTGTTCGGCTTCTGGCTCTCGCACACCTTCCTCGCCCCCGCGATCGAGACCGGCACCCGCACTGGGGTCGGCGTCGTCGACGGCACTGGCAAGTGACAAGGAGGCACACCGTGTTGTTCCGCCCGCAGCTCCCCGAAACCCTGCACCCGCGTACGACGATCACCGCGCACCACCAGGCCCAGAGCCCGGCCCCTGTACCGCCCACCGGTCGCCCGCTCACCCCCTACGTGGGCGCGGTCGTTGCCGTGGTCGTCGTCGGCATCGTCCTCACCGCGTTCCTGGCGGCCGTCGCCGTCACGGCCGTGTCCGTGGCCATAGCAGCCGTGGTCCTGCGCTCCCTCGTCAGCAACGCCAACAGGCGCTGACCGGCCGCCGGGGTGGCAAACGCCGCCAAGCATCCCGCCACCCCGGGGGCCGTCCCTCCCAACCACCGAAACAGCCGAAAGGGACTCCCATCCTTACGCACTCGACCCCGCCCCCGCTGGCGGAGCTGAGCACCCTCGCCGCCCTGGGCAACATGCCCGGACTCGCCCGACAACTCGCGGGCCTGGGCGGCTGTACCCACCCCGTACGCCTCGACGGTCACCGCACCGAATACGACGTCGACACCGAGACCGGCGAGATCGGCAACCTCCTCCGCCGACTGGACTCGGCCACCCTCCCGGCCGGTCACCTCCTGGTCCGCTGCAACAACCGCCGAGCATCCCGCTGCCCGGCCTGCGCCGAGACCTACCGTCGTGACACCTTCCACCTGATCACGGCCGGACTTCGCGGCGGCAAGGGCACAACTGCCCGGGTAGCGACGCACCCCCGCGTCTTCGCGACCTTCACCGCCCCGAGCTTCGGCCCGGTCCACAACCGCCGCACCGATGGCCGCCCTTGCCGCTGCGGCGTCTCCCACGACCAGGACG
Organism: Streptomyces sp. NRRL F-525; assembly: GCF_000716605.1. Classification (GTDB taxonomy): domain Bacteria; phylum Actinomycetota; class Actinomycetes; order Streptomycetales; family Streptomycetaceae; genus Streptomyces. The sequence goes on from NZ_JNXE01000031.1 coordinate 16,233, forward strand.
ACACCGAACTCGGCACCCCGCTCAACCCCGACACTTACGACTACGAAGCTGCCGTTCTCTGGAACGCGCACGCCGGTGCCCTTTGGCGGCGCTTCTCGATCTACCTCCGCCGTGAGGTCGCCAAGCTCGCTGGCCTCACCCAACGCACGTTCCGCAATCACGCCAGGATTTCCTTCGCCAAGGTCGCCGAGTACCAGAAGCGCGGAGCCGTCCACTTCCATGCGGTCATCCGCCTCGACGGCCCGGAAGGTGGCGACACTCCGCCTCCGGCATGGGCCACGGCCGAACTGCTGGCGGATGCCATCCGTTCCGCCGCCTCCGCCGCCCGCGTAGAGGGCCCAGTGATCGAGGACCGCCCGCACACCTTCGCGTTCGGCCGTCAGCTCGACGTCCGTCCGATCCGTTCTGCCGACTTCGACGGTGGCCAGGAACTCACCGATCGGGCCGTAGCCGCGTACATCGCGAAGTACGCCACCAAGGGCGCCGAAACGGCAACGGGCGCCCTGGACCGACCGATTCGGTTCCTCGCCGAACTGGCCCACGCCCGTATCAGCGACCACGCACGCCGCATGATCCGAACCGCCTGGACCCTCGGCGCCCGCAAGAGCCTGGAACACCTCCGCCTCCGTGCTTGGGCCCACATGCTCGGCTTCCGCGGCCACTTCTCCACCAAGTCCCGCCGCTACTCCACCACCCTCGGCGCACTGCGCACCGCCCGAGCCGACTGGCGTCGCGCCCAGACGGCTCCACCCGTCCCGCAGGACGGCGATTCCACGCTCGTCCTCGCGCACTGGGTGTTCGCCGGCACGGGCCTCAGCTCCGTGGAGACCTGGCTTGCCGCATCCCTCGAACCCGCCCCTGGAACGGAAGGGGAGCCGACCACATGACGACTGACCCCTACCTGTCCGTCGACCAGGTCGCCGAGCTGCTCGGCACGACCGCCCGTTTCCCCCGGCGACTGATTGAGGAGCGGCGCATCCGGTACGTGAAGGTCGGCCGGCACATCCGCATCCCCAAGAGCGCGGTGGAGGAGTTCATCCAGTCCCGCACGGTGGAGCCGCTCAGGCGCCCCCGCACTCGACACAGGAGGGCTGCCTAATGGCCAATGGCAAGGGCAGGCGCCGCCGTTTCGGCGCGATCAGACGGCTTCCCTCCGGCCGCTACCAGGCCCGCTATCCGGGACCCGATGGCGTGATGCGCCCGGCCCCGGAAACCTTCGAGACGATCGCGGACGCTGACGACTGGCTCGCCGAGAAACAGACCGAGATTCGGCGCGGCGATTGGCGCGACCCGGAGGCGGGGTCAGTCAACTTCAAGGTCTACGCGGAGAAGTGGGTGGAGGAGCGAGAACTCTCCGTTCTCAGCGAGGACCTGTACCACTACCTCCTGGACGACCACATCCTTCCGACCTTCGGTGAGTCGGACCTCGACGAGATCACCGCGCCCCTGGTCCGTGAATGGCGCGCCGAACGCCTCCGTACGACCAAGGCAAAGACCACGACAGCCAAGGCGTACCGACTCCTGAAAAGCATCATGGAGACGGCCGTGGACGACGACCTGATCAAGCGCAACCCGTGCCGGATCAAGGGCGCCGGAAAGGAGAAGGCGGCCGAACGCCGCATCGCCACCGTCGCCCAGGTCGATGCCCTCGCCGACCAGCTCGGCCCGCGCTGGAGGCTCATGGTCTACCTCGGCGCCTACGGCCCTCTCCGCCCCGAAGAGCTGGCAGGCCTCCGCCGTAGGGACGTTGACGTCGTGGCTCTGAAGATCACGGTACGGGTCGCCGAACCGGAACGTACGAACGGTCGCCGCGCCCCTGGTGACACCAAGTCGGAGGCAGGTACCCGCACCGTGGTTCTCCCGGAGTTTCTCCGCCCGGAACTGCGCCTCCACATGGAGCTGTACGCGGGCAAGGGCCCCAACGGGCTCGTCTTCCTCGGGGAGAAAGGCGCGGCCTTCCGGCGCAGCTCCTTCGGCCGCAAGTGGCGCAAGGCCCGTACCGTCGTCGACGTGCCCGAGGGTTTCCGGTTCTACGATCTTCGCCACACGGGACACACGCTCTCGACCCGCTCCGGCGCCACCCTCAAGGACACGATGGTTCGCGCCGGCCAGTCCTCCGAGAAAGCCGCGCTGATTTACCAGCACTCCGACGACGACCGACAGCAGGAAGTTGCAGCCGGTCTCGACGCGACCGTACGCAAGGCACGCCAGGAAGCTGCTGCCGTGCCAGAACCGGAGACCGCCGACCCCGACGATCAACGTTCTGGCACGAATCTGGCACGCGGCGACTGATCGCCGAGGACAGCAAAAAGGCCCGGGTCAGTGACCTGGGCCTTTGTCATGGAGCGGGTGACGAGAATCGAACTCGCACTCTCAGCTTGGGAAGCTGATGTTCTACCACTAAACTACACCCGCGAAAAACGCCGGTTGAACCGGTGTCGGAACGCTCCGTCACTGTACCGCATGTCGAGCCCCGGGCGCTGGAGCCGTGGGGCTCGAGTGCGTTACGGGGAGAGCGACGGGGCTGCGGCGGGCCGGAGTTGGGGCGTACGGTGGAGGCGTGGAAGAGGGTCTGGGTGGGACCGGAGTGCCGCCTGGAGAGTCGTTCCTTTCATCCCGTAATGTGGCATTTGGCGTCCGGCGAGCAGCAGTCGGGCGCGGCTCTTGGGGAAGGGACTCATGGACTTGATGGAGCGCACCGTCGTCCGATGTGCCGATGGGCACGTGTTCAGTACCGCTTCGTTCCCGATGCAGCAGGCGGAGCGGCTCGGCCCCGGCCGACTCGTGAGGTGTCCGCGGTGTGCCCGGCTCCGCAGTGTGGTGCTGGTGACCTTGGAGAAGCAGTAGAACTAGCGGGAGATGCAGCACTGGTAGCAGCGGTATCGCAGTAGTCGTCGCTGGCGCGCGGGTCCGTCCGATTGTGGTCGGTCCGCGCGTCTTGCGTATCCTCGGGGCGTGCTTCTCTCAGACAAGGACATCCGGGCCGAGATCGACGCCGGGCGGGTCCGGATCGATCCCTACGACGAATCCATGGTGCAGCCGTCGAGTGTCGACGTGCGCCTCGACCGCTACTTCCGGGTGTTCGAGAACCACCGCTACCCCCACATCGACCCGTCCGTCGAACAGGCGGATCTGACGCGGCTGGTGGAGCCGGAGGGCGACGAACCGTTCATCCTCCACCCCGGCGAGTTCGTGCTCGCCTCGACCTACGAGGTCGTGACCCTCCCCGACGATCTCGCCTCGCGCCTCGAAGGGAAGTCCTCCCTCGGCCGGCTCGGGCTCGTCACGCACTCCACCGCCGGGTTCATCGACCCCGGTTTCTCCGGGCACGTGACGCTGGAGCTCTCCAACCTCGCGACCCTCCCGATCAAGCTCTGGCCCGGCATGAAGATCGGCCAGCTGTGCATGTTCCAGCTCAGCTCGGCGGCCGAGTTCCCCTACGGCAGCGAGCGCTACGGCTCCCGCTACCAGGGCCAGCGCGGCCCGACCGCCTCCCGTTCCTTCCTCAACTTCCACCGGACGCAGGTGTGACCGTGGCCGGTGTGCGGGAGAACCTGACCTACGAGGCCTTCGGCGTCGCCGTACGCGAACTCGCGCAGACCATCGCCGACGACGGCTACGAGCCCGACGTCATCCTCAGCATCGCCCGCGGCGGGGTCTTCGTCGCCGGCGGCCTCGCCTACGCCCTCGACTGCAAGAACATCAGCCTGGTGAACGTCGAGTTCTACACGGGCGTCGGCACCACCCTCGAAATGCCCGTCATGCTCGCGCCCGTCCCGAACGTGATCGACTTCTCCGACAAGAAGGTCCTGATCACCGACGACGTCGCCGACACCGGCAAGACCCTCAAACTGGTCCGCGACTTCTGCCTCGACGCCGTCGCCGAGGTCCGCAGCGCGGTCGTCTACGAGAAGTCGCAGTCGCTGGTGAAGTGCGAGTACGTGTGGAAGCGCACCGACGAGTGGATCAACTTCCCGTGGAGTGTGTTGCCTGTAGTACGTAAGTCGGGGGAGCCGCTCACCCCGTCGAAGGAAGCGCTCTGACTGCGACTGCCGCGACTAGGGACGGCGTGCTGTAGAGGCAACGGCCCGTGGGACCGTGCCGCGACTCCTCGATGCGAACTGCGGGCTGTACAGCGCTCCGGCCACGTCCGGACTTCAGGTATGCCTACCCCGGTACCGGCCTGACGAGGTCCCAGGCGTCTGTGGTGCGAGCTGCCCTGCCCCGCCCCTGGCGACGCACACCATTACCTGTCCAGTCCGCAACAGACCAAGAATGCAACCGACACCCAACCACCAATAGAAGACTGAGAACGCATAGATAGAAGTTGCCGAATTTATGAAAATTGCAGCAAATAGGGCGAAAGTGAAAAAATTGAGCGCCAGCAGCAGCCAGCCTGAGTCTGTTTTTGCTCGATTTAGTTTCTGCCAGGTCGTTCTTGGTATCTGAGTAGGGTGCGGGCTGAAGCGGCGCTTGACCTCGCCCACGAAAGATCGCTGTGTCATGGGGCACATGGAACAGCGGGAGATAACTCCCGCACAAGTCCAAGAAGCATGTGTGATCACACCGGACCGGTCGTCTCGATCGGGTTGCTGCGCTCGTGGTGACGTCCTTGATCCCCTCAACCCACCACTCGCCCCAGCTTCCATCCCGTCCAGGTGGAGCGCGCCACTGTACGAACGACCTGGACGCCATGGGCCTCGTCTGCTCGGCCCTGCCTAGGTCGATGGCGGTCGGGATGGAAGCACCCCACGCACGCCACTACGGGCCCGCAGCCGCGCACGGCGCCCCCCCCGCAGAGAATTCGGCCCCGTCACAGCGCCGGGCCAGGTCGGCGTCCTCGTCCAGGCGCGCCTTGAGGAACGCCACCAGGTCGTTGGTCATGGCGGCATCCTCAACGATGGGGCCTGCGCCGGCACTTGCTTTACGCCCGTCGCTCATCTCCGAGTGTTGGACCAACACGCTTTCCAACTGTGGTGGTGGGGTGGTGCGTTGTGTGCGGGGGCGTTCACCTGGGTTCATTGGCGGTCGGTCGTCGGCGTCGGGAGGGGTTGTGGGTCTCGCCTGAACGGTCGTGAACGGGGCTGAATGAGAGGGAAACTGAGACGGGCTGCGGGCGCCGGCACCGTAGGGTCCTGTGTAACCACCATCAAGTTCGGGCTGGGCTACGCCATCAGCGAGTGACCATGTCGAGCGGCCTGGAGCTTTGAGCCGTAGTTGTCAGTCCGCTCGCAGCGCGGAACTCTCGCCCCGGCCTGCACGTCCCTCTCTGGTGTGACGTCTCCTCCCGACTCCACAACTCACTCCTCCGAGGCTGCGCCGCCCTGGCCGCATTGTGGACACGGCGCCAACTCAGCCGACTCTCCGACGGGTTGCCCCGGTCGCCGTGTGGACCCCTATGCCGAATGTCTTGCCCACCTCAGCGACGGCCACCGCGCTGCCTACCTGACGCGTCTGGAGCCCGGCAGCGACCTCGACCACCGTGGCACCTCGCTCACCGAAGACATCCTGAACCGACTTCTCGATGCCGTCCGGGATCCCGACACCCGGCGACCTCTCCTCGGGACGGCTCGGTTCGATGCCGCGCGGTTCCTTGGTGACGCTGACTTCGATGGCACTTACTTCAGGCACGAAGCCGCCTTCGAGCAGGCGGTGTTCTCCGGCATCGCCCGCTTTGCGGCCACGACGTTCAGCGGCAACGTTCAGTTCGAACGGGCACGGTTCCGCGGTGCCCGGTTCCGTGACGCGCGGTTCGACGGCGACGCGTGGTTCGGTGAGGCCCGGTTCGCCGAAGAGGCGCGTTTCGACCGGGCACGATTCTCCGGCTACGCCAGGTTCGGTCTGGTCGGCTTCTTGAACAACGCCGCGTTCGACGGTGCGCAGTTCTTGGGGAACATCGGCCTTCAGGGAGCCAGCTTCGGTGGCCATGCCTGGTTCGACGGAGCGAGGTTCGAAAACGACGCGCGGCTGGGGCCCTTGGTGTGCGCAGGGTCCCTGGACCTGTCGGCGGTGGTCTTCGCGGCTCCCGTCATCATCGAGGCAGCGGCGGGGAAGGTGTGGTGCACCCGTACGCGATGGGAGGCGAAGGCGGTCCTGCGGCTGCGGTACGCCACCGTCGACCTCAGCGAATCAGTTCTGGCGCATCCCTTGGGCATCACCACCCAGGCCGCTCCCTTCAATGACCGGACCGGAACCGACTGGACCGAAGACACCCTGGAAGAGAGAGACTTGGGCGGCCGGGACGCGCGAGTGCACATAGCCTCCCTACGCGGCGTGGATGCCGCTCATCTGGTGCTGCACAACGTTGACCTCACCCACTGCCTGTTCTCCGGCGCCGTGAACCTCGATCAACTGCGCCTGGAGGGCGACTGCCCCCTCGCGCTTCCGCCCGCGGGCGTGCTCCGCCGCGGGCGCATACCGATGCGTTGGACCGTACGGCGAACCCTGGCCGAGGAGCAGCACTGGCGCGCCGCGCAGGGCTACGGCGCGTGGGCGGCGGCGCCCACCGACGTGGAGGCGCTGGAGCCGTCGGCGCTGGCTCCGCTGTACCGGCAGCTCCGCAAGTCCTTCGAGGACGGCAGGAACGAGCCCGATGCCGCCGACTTCTACTACGGCGAGATGGAGATGCGCCGCCATGACCGGAAGCGCCCTCGCGGCGAGCGCGCGCTTCTCTCCCTCTACTGGGCGGTGTCGGGCTACGGGCTGCGCGCGTCCCGGGCGCTGGTCTGGCTGCTGGCGGCCATGGCCGCCACCGTGCTCGTGATGATGCTGTGGGGCCTTCCGAAGGACGTCCCGACGACCGGCACCGGTGGCCGTTCGACCGGCCAGAGCGTGTCGCAGGCGAGCGGTACGACCGATCCGGTCGACCCCGACGGGCCGCTCGCCCAGCGCATGACGTCCGAGCGGTTCGAGAAATCCGTGCGCGTAGTGATCAATTCAGTCGTGTTCCGCTCAGCGCCACAAACGTTGACCACTTCCGGTACCTACACCGAAATGCTCTCCCGACTCGTTGAACCCGCCCTCCTAGGCCTCGCCGCCCTTGCAATCCGCGGCCGCGTAAAGCGCTAGCAAGTGACTTGGCCGGCTTGGAACGGCTGACCAGCCCAACAACCTGTTGTCGGGAGAACATGCAGGCCATTGCAGACGCAGATGCACGGCTGGTACCGGGCACCACTGCGGACGCGCATGCCTGGCCCGCGTCCGGTCTGAGCTGGCACGGCCAAGGTGTGACGGTACTTGGGGCTCACATTCCGGGGCCCTCAGCTTGGGAAACTTGGGGTCCTTGGCGGCGAGTGGTCCGCTGTCCTGCGGTGGACCATGAACGGTGTGCAGGCGGTTGCCGGCTTGTTCCCCGCTGCTCCCCGTGGTTGTCAGCAGGATCTGGCACGCATCTGGCACGTCCGACGGCTCTGGGCTGAGAGTCTGAGCCCGTGACTGAGGATGAGGTTGTCGAGGCGTTGCGGATCATCGCGTCGGCGGGGACTTTGCCACCGACCGCAACACCGGAGGCTGTCGCCGCGGCGGAAGAGGCCATCGGGTTCTCGTTGCCTCCTCTCCTGCGGCGCTTGTACGTCGAGGTCGCCAACGGCGGATTCGGCCCGAGGGAGGGAATCCTGGGCGTGAGCGGTGGGGCCGCACAGGGCAACTTTGTTGACGTCGCCGAGTTGTACCAGGACGGGCCGGATCCGTCCGGCCGCATCCCGGCCGGCCTGGTACTGATCTACGACTGGGGCTGCACCATCTGGTCGCTGGTCGACTTCCGCGATCCTGCGGGCGCCATGTGGTGCAACCATGAAGGCGAGTGCTGGCCCCAAGGCATGAATCTCGCGGAATGGCTGACGGGCACGCTGGTAGGAACCCTGACGGCGGAAACACTGCTGGAGAGCCAGCCCACTTCGTAGACCAGCTGCCCCACCGCCCTGAACTGGTACCTCGCTTACGAGGTTGCGGGATTTGAACCCATGACCGCTTCGTCCCGAAGCAACTTGGGTGACGGCTCTGCCTTGGGGTGGTGTGGCGATGAACTGCCGGGACGGTCCATGGTCGTGCGTGGGCGTCCGCCGGTATTCGTCGGCGTTGTCACGCAGTTAGACACTCATGTGGAATCTGGCGTAGTCGTGATTCCGGGCCGAGCTGACATCTGCGGTGCGGCTGCCGCCATGAGCGCCCGGCGAACCGCGCGCTGGCCATGTTCTCGTTCCAGGCCGCTCTCCTCGATCGCCCTCCGAAGTGCAGCCTCACGCGCTTCAATAGCTTGTTGCAGTCTGGCTCCCTCAGCATCGACGTCAGGGCTCCAGCCACCTATCGGCCCGTGCGCACGAACATGCTCGACGACCCTCAACCGAGCTGAGTACACGCTGAGTTGCAGAGCGATAAACGCCTGTGGAAGCTCAATGTCGACCATGTACGGTCCTCCTGCTCAGGGTTAGCTGGCCGAATAGTGACCGAAGTGGCGGCGGACCAGCTGCTCCAGACCCGTTCGTCGCTGTTCTGAGAGGGGTCGGAGTCCGGTGGCCTACTCGTCGACTCGTGCTTCCGCGGCCTGGCTCCTCCTCTGCTGTGTTCTCCGTACCAAAAGCGAGGCTGCTCCCAGCACCGCGACTTCCGTGCTGATCGGTAAGGCAATGCTAGGGACGATCGAGGCAGCGAAGGCGACCGCGAGCGTCACAAGTCCGAGCGCGATCGTCTAGACGGGTAGGCGGAACCGGTGGTCCGTCGAACCCCCGGTCGTCCGTCGCACCGGGCAGGTCCTCGACGCCTGAGCGGCGGGGCAGCTCCTACGACGACGAAGGGCTCCCGGTGTGTGCCGGGAGCCCTTCGTCGTCGTAGCGGAAAAACTGTCGTAGCCGGGGAGTCTCTAGAACGTGCCCAGTTTCACGATCGACAGCAGGGCGATGAGCTGGATCGCCGATGCGCCCAGGGCCTTCGGCCAGGGGAGGTCGTGGGAGCGGCTGACCATCATGGTGAGGAGGGCGCCGGCTGCTACCCAGGTGGCCCAGCCGAGGGCCTGGACGAAGGTCGCGTCGCCGCCGAAGAACATGGCGAAGACCAGGCGGGGGGCGTCCGTGAGGGACATGATCAGCATGGAGAGGCCGACCGTGGGCTGCCAGGCCCCGTCGCCGCCGAGCTGGCGGGCCAGGGTGTGGGTGACCACGCCCAGGACGAAGGACGACAGCACCATCGCCACGGCCGTGATCAGCACGATCGGGACCGCGTTCGACAGGGTGGCGTTTATGGCGTCCGCGCGGGCGCCGTCGAAACCGAACACCGCGAGCAGGCCGTAGAGGAACGTCACGATCAGGGCGGGGCCCCACATCGTGTAGTCCCGCATCTGGAGGAAGGTCTGCTGGGGGGCGAGGACGATGCCTCTGAGCAGGTCCTTCCAGTGCAGGCGGGGGCCGATCGGGCCCGTGGGGGCCTGGGCCGAGCCCGCGCGGTACGTACCGCCCTGGGTGTACGGGTCCTCCCCTACGGCGAAGGCCTGGGTGCTGCCCGGGTTGTTCGCCGCGTACGGGTCCGGGGTGCCCGGGTGGGCGCCCTGTCCGTACCCGCCGCCGTCGCCGAAGTACTCCGGCTCGTCGCCGTAGGCGCCGTTGCCGCCGTGCCCCTGGGACCACTGCCGGCCGCCGCCCGCGGGGCTTCCGTACTGCGGTTGCTGCTGCGGGTACGGCTGCGGGGCCGCGGGGTAGCCGTACGGCTGTCCCTGCGGCGCAGGGGGTGCCTGCTGCCCGTACGGAGGTTGTTGAGGGCGCGCTTGCGGGGCCCTGCCGTCCCGGCCGCCGCGTCCGATCCTGAATCCAGCCACGTCATCGAACGTACCTGGTTCCAGGGAGACACGTGTCGGGCCGGGGGCTCTGGGTGGGGCTTTGCTGCCGAGCTGTGACATCCCCTAAGGGGCGCGTAAGGGGGCCTTCAGGGGGCCCGCTTACGGGAACGCCGGGTGTGCTCTGGCGTTCCCGTAAGCGATGTGGGTGCTAGTCGGCGAACAGGGCGCCGAACTGCGGTGTGCCCGTGGTCGATACGCCCGAGGTGCTCGGGGAGATCGTGCGGGCGCCGGTGGTGGTGATCTTCGTGCCGTTGGAGGGGAGGTAGGTGACCGCGCCGTTGCCGTCGTTCTCGTACGAGCCGACGAGCAGGTCCGCCTTGCCGTCGCCGGTGACGTCGTCGAGCTTGACGTCGGCGCCGAAGAGGTCGTTCTTCTCGTCCGCGCCGGGGACGCCGGCCGTGCTCTGGGCGAAGGACTGGACGCCGGTGGTGGTGTTCACGCCGGTCGCGGAGCCGTAGACGACCGTGACCATGCCGGCGTTGGTGGCGGCGCCGAGGTCCTCGTTCGGGGCGGAGACGACGACGTCCTGGTAGCCGTCGCCGTTGACGTCGCCGAGGTCCAGGTCCCAGCCGAAGGCGTCGCCCTTCTCCGAACTGCCGGGTATGTTCCCGGAGTTCTGGGTGATGCCCGTGGTGGAGGCGGGGCCGGACGCGGAGCCGTAGGTGATGTTGACCTTGCCGCCGTTCGCCGAGTCCGGGACGGTCGTACCGTCGCCGGTCGTGGCGTCCCAGCCGGCGCCGGTGACGATGTCGCCGTAACCGTCGCCGTTGATGTCGCCGATGCCGGTGACGATGCCGGCCTTCAGGGTCTTCACGCCGGCGATGCTTAGGCCGCTCGCGGCGCCGGGCACGTAGTAGTTGGTGTTCCAGCCGTTGGACGTCTGCGTCTCGAAGCCGTCGACCACGAGGTCGGTGCGGCCGTCGCCGTTCACGTCGCCGGCTGTCAGGTGCTCCGGGCCGTACGGGAAGCCGGTCGTGCCGGAGTGGATCGGGGGCTTGATCGTGTAACGGCCGCCGGGCTTGCCGGTGGTGCTGCTGAAGCCGCCCTTGTAGACGTAGATCGTGGCGGACGTGCTGCCGACCGCGAGGTCTGCCTTGCCGTCGCCGTCGAAGTCGCCCGCGGCCAGGGTCTGGCCCCAGTTGTCGTGGCCGGACACGGCCGGGTCCGGGACGTCGCTGCTCTTGCCGGTGAGGCCGCTCTTGGAGCCCCACAGGATTGCGAGCGCGCCGCCGTCGGTGTCGGTGCCGACCTTCTCGTGCGGCGAGGACACGGCCAGGTCGTCGTAGCCGTCGCCGTTGAAGTCGGCGTACGCCGTGGTGTAGCCGAAGTAGTCGCCCTTCTCGGCGGTGCCGGGGACGTTGCCGGAGTTCTGGCTCAGCGTCGAACGCTTCGCGGACGATACGCCGGTGGCGGTGCCGTACAGCGCGACGACCTGGCCCGCGTCGGCCTTGCCGGTGACGTACGCGCCGGGCGCGGAGACTACGGCGTCGCCGATTCCGTCGCCGTTGAAGTCGGCCTTCGCGACCTTGAAGGAGTCGGCGGCGGTGGCTGTCGTCGCGGAGAGCGTGAGCAGGCCGCCTGTCAGGGCGGCTGCGGCGGCTGTTGCGAGGGTGAGGCGCAGGTGTTGCTGCATGCGGGGTCTCCTGCGGCATGCGGGGGATGCGTGGCGGGCATCCGCGTCGGTGAGGTGTTGAGGGGTGTTGAGGGGTGTTGAGGGGTGTTGAGGGGTGTCGCGGGGTGCGTGCCGTCCGTGTTTGCCTGGAGTTGTTCTTGGCTTCACGGGTGGTTGGCGATCAAGAGACCTGTGATGGTGCGTAAGGGTTGTGCATGGGCTCGGTAAAACTCTGAGGTGACTGTGCTGGCAAGTGCGGGTTGGGCCGCCCGCTTCTTGTCAGTGTCGGGATTGCGGGAGCCGAGTAAAGGGCGCTCCCTGCGGTCGCGTCGCCTGCGGCGATGGCCCTGCGGGCCACAGCACGCCGGGTGGGCTTAGCGGCCAACCCTCGGTGGGTGGTTGCTGGAAGCCGGGGGGATTTCTAACCAGTCATCTGTTGTGACAGTGGTTAGATTTACCCCCGGCTTGCAGCAACCCCTAGCCGTGAGCCGGGCGGTGGGCGGGTTCACATTCGGGATTTGAGTACGTCTACCTCGCAACCCGGTGCGAAGGGGTCGCAGCCGTGGTCGGTTAGCCACCGGATCACGAGCAGGCTGCGCAGGGACCACCAGGCTCGGATGACGTCGAGGTCGGGGTCGAGGTCTGTGCCGTAGCCGGTGATGACGTCGGGGAGGTGTTTCTCGTGTCCGAGTGTGAAGGTGGCTAGGTCGTAGAGGGGGTCGCCCGGGCCGGCCTCGGACCAGTCGATGATGCCGGTGACCTCGTTGGCGTCGTCGACGAAGATGTGTGCGATCTGCAGGTCGCCGTGGGTGAACGTCGGAGTCCAGGGGCGGAGTGCGGCTTCGGCTACCTGGCGGTTGCGGGTGACGAGGGCGGCGGGCAGGACGTCGTTCGACACCAACTGCTCGCATTCGGCGTCTAGTTCAGCTGTCAGTTCCTCTAGGGGCTTTCCCCGGGCGGGCCAGGGCGGCAGGGGGGCTTCGTGCAGTTTTCGGATGGCGGCGCCCGCCGCGGCCCAGGCCGCCGGTGAGTCTGTCGACGGGCCGCCGAGGCGTCCTAGCGTCGTTCCCGGGAGTGCGGCGAGCGCGAGGACGGGCGGCTTGCGCCACAGGATCTCCGGGGTCGGGACCGGGACCAGGGCCATCGCCTCGACCTCGGCGTCCAGGCGCGCCTGATCCGCGTCCACCTTCAAGAACACGTCACCTACGCGCAGAGTCGCCCGCTCGGAGTGTGCGACAACGACCTTGACCTCGTTCTCGACCTCGACCTCGACCTCATCCATGGGCCAGCAGTATTCCGGGGGCGGTCGACTGCGTCCCTACGTGTTCTCTTACGGCGTGCAGACGTCCTTGAGTTGGGTTGCCGCCGCGTCGATCTTGCTGGAGTCGGGGTTCGTGTCGCCGTTCAGGATGGACTTGTTGTAGTCGGAGATTGCCTTGTTGAGGTTGTCGACCGCCTTGTCGACCTTGGTGTTGTTCGAGTCCGCGTCGATCCTGGCGAGGGATTCGTGGGTCCGGGTCGGGTCTACCGCCGCGTCGTGGATCGCCTTGAGGCTGTCGGAGATCGTGTCCCAGTTCTGCAGGCAGTTCAGGGAGTTGGAGACGTCCGAGGTGTTGGAGGGGTCGGTCGGGTCGGTCGGGTCGCAGGCCGTCAGTAGTCCGGCTGTGAGGGCTATGGCCGCGGCCGTGGTGGCGAGGGTGGCCGTACGGCGGAGGCGGATGCGGTCGCGGATGCGGTGGCGGTTCGCGGGCTTGGAGGGCATGGCTGGGTCCTTCGGGGTTAGTTCCGGGTGAGGGGGCTGCGGGGTCAGGCCCAGGGCTCTTCCACGCGTGCCTTGGCGGCCGACTCGCGGCGGCCCGTTATCAGGCCGCCCGCCGCGCCCAGGGAGACCAGGCCCATTCCGGCCGCGGTCGCGATGCCCTTGACGCCGTCCATGGAGAGGTAGCAGAACGCGGCCACACCGCCGTTGAAGAGGAACAGGAACCACAGCGTCGACCGCTTCGACAGGAACGCCTTGATCTTCGGCTTCTTCGCGATGCGCGAACCGGCCAGGAGCGAGACGGCGATACCGGTGTAGGTGGCCGCGCTCTTCGCGGTGCCGTCCAGCACTGCCCCGGAGGCCGTGCTCGCGGCGAGGCCGCCGACGAAGAACGACCACAGCAGCAGGTTGGCGACGAACGACTTCACGGTGGCGAGCAGCGACTTCACGGGATGTCCTCGGGGAGGTGTAGGGGGCTTGCTCTCTGCCCTCCACGATTCCGTCGCGCGCTCGCCGTCACGAGGGACCGCTCTCCCGGATACGAGGTGTAGCCCGCTACACCCCCTCCCGCTACGACGACGCCCCGCACCCTTCAGCGAGGGTGCGGGGCGTCGTCGTAGCGGACTTGCCGGTTGTCACTTCACCGGCTGGGGCTCCGGGGCGTTCTCCGGTTCCGAGGTGCCTGCCGGGGGTTCGTCGTCGGTCGGCTTCCTGACCGAGTCGAGGAGGAGCTGGGCCACGTCGACCACCTGGATCGATTCCTTGGCCTTGCCTTCGTTCTTCTTGCCGTTGACCGAGTCGGTCAGCATCACGAGGCAGAAGGGGCAGGCCGTTGAGACGATGTCCGGGTTCAGGGAGAGGGCTTCGTCTACGCGCTCGTTGTTGATGCGCTTGCCGATGCGCTCTTCCATCCACATGCGCGCACCGCCGGCACCGCAGCAGAAGCCGCGTTCCTTGTGGCGGTGCATCTCCTCGTTGCGCAGGCCGGGGACGCTGGCGATGATCTCGCGCGGGGGCGTGTAGATCTTGTTGTGGCGGCCCAGGTAGCAGGGGTCGTGGTACGTGATGATGCCCTCGACCGGGGTCACCGGGACCAACTTGCCCTCGTCCACGAGGTGTTGGAGCAGCTGGGTGTGGTGGATGACCTCGTAGTCGCCGCCGAGCTGCGGGTACTCGTTGCCGATCGTGTTCAGGCAGTGCGGGCAGGTCGCGACGATCTTCTTTGCCGACTTGGGCTTCGCGGACTCGGCGACCACCTTGCCGTCGTCGTCCAACTCCTCGCCGAACGCCATGTTCAGGGCCATGACGTTCTCCATGCCGAGCTCCTGGAACAGGGGTTCGTTGCCGAGCCTCCGTGCCGAGTCGCCCGTGCACTTCTCGTCGCCGCCCATGATCGCGAACTTCACGCCCGCGATGTGGAGGAGTTCCGCGAAGGCCTTCGTCGTCTTCTTGGCGCGGTCCTCCAGGGCGCCTGCGCAGCCGACCCAGTACAGGTACTCGACCTCGGTCAGGTCCTCGATGTCCTGGCCGACGACCGGGACCTCGAACTCGACCTCCTTGAGCCACTCCAGGCGCTGCTTCTTCGCCAGGCCCCAGGGGTTGCCCTTCTTCTCCAGGTTCTTGAGCATCGTGCCCGCCTCGGACGGGAACGCGCTCTCGATCATCACCTGGTAGCGGCGCATGTCGACGATGTGGTCGACGTGCTCGATGTCGACCGGGCACTGCTCGACGCAGGCGCCGCAGGTGGTGCAGGACCACAGGACGTCGGGGTCGATCACGCCGTTCTCTTCGAAGGTGCCGATCAGCGGGCGCTCGGCCTCCGCCAGAGCCGCCGCGGGGACGTCCTTCAGTTGCTCCTCGGTCGCCTTCTCCTCGCCCTCCATCGACTTGCCGCCGCCCGCCAGCAGGTACGGGGCCTTGGCGTGCGCGTGGTCGCGGAGGGACATGATCAGGAGCTTGGGGGAGAGCGGCTTGCCGGTGTTCCAGGCCGGGCACTGCGACTGGCAGCGGCCGCACTCCGTGCACGTGGAGAAGTCCAGCAGGCCCTTCCAGGAGAACTGCTCGACCTGGGAGACGCCGAAGACGTCGTCGTCGCCCGGGTCGGTGAAGTCGATCGGCTCGCCGCCCGACGTCATCGGGAGCAGGGCGCCGAGCGAGGTCTCGCCGGTCGCGTTGCGCTTGAACCAGATGTTCGGGAACGCCAGGAAACGGTGCCAGGCCACGCCCATGTCCGTCTTCAGGGCGACCGTGATCATCCAGATGAAGGAGGTCGCGATCTTCACGCCGGCGAAGAGGTACGTGAGGTTCTGGAGCGTGGAGACGTCCAGGTGGCGCAGGGCCGAGACCACCGGGTACGAGATGAAGAAGGAGGCCTCGTAGGCGTCCACGTGGTGCTGGGCGCCCTCGAGCGCGTGCAGCATGAAGATGCAGACGCCGACGATGAGGATGACGGCCTCGACGAAGTACGCCTGGCCGAAGTTCGAGCCCGCGAAGCGGGACTTGCGGCCCGGCTTGTTCGGCTTGCTCAGCTGGCGGATCACGATCAGGGCGAGGATGCCGAGGACCGTCATCGTGCCGATGAACTCGACGAAGACGTTGTACGGCGCCCATTCGCCGATGACCGGCAGCAGCCAGTCGGCCTGGAAGAGCTGGCCGATGGCGTTGACGATCGTCAGCAGCAGCGAGAAGAAGCCCACCGCCACGAACCAGTGCGCGACGCCGACGACACCCCAGCGGTTCATCCGGGTGTGGCCGAGGAACTCCTTGGCCACGGTGACGGTGCGCTGGACGGGCTCGTCGGTGCGGGTGCCCTTGGGCACGTTCTGGCCGAGTCGCATGAAGGTGTAGATCTGCAGGACGGCGCGGGCGAACAGCGCCACACCGACCACGATCAGTACCAGCGACACGATGATCGCGGCGAGTTGCATTTCAGGGCTCCTCGGGCCTGCGAGGGGTCATGGCATCACCGCTCAGCACATTACTAAGCGGTAACTTAATCGGTTCGACCGAGACTACCCCTATCTTGCGTCGCACTGTAGCCAGCCGTGCGGTGATGTGTGTCGCTGAGGGTTGCCTAAAAAGACCTGCTCCGGGCTTGTTCCCAAGCTTGTTACGGTCTGATCGTGTTATTCGTACTGAATTGGTACATTTGCGTCTAATTTGGATCCGTGCTCTACGGGATTCTCGCCGCCACGACCGCCCTGCTCCTCGCCGCCGTTCTCGCCGCCCTGCTCCGGGTGCCCGCACTGCGGGCGAGGATCGTCGACCGCAGACGGCGGACGCGCCCGGTGCCGCTGCTCGGGGGACTGGCCGTCGTCCTCGCCGTCGTGTCGGTGACCTGGGCGTGCGACTGGACCGGTGTCGCCCCGCTCGGTGACGGGGTCGGCGGGCTGCTGGGTGCCGGGTCCGCCGTCGCCGCGCTCGGGCTCGTCGCCGACGTGTGGCGGCTGAAGACGCGGTTCCTCGTCTTCGGTACGGCCGTGGCGGCGGCCTGTGTCGTGCCGTACGGGGAGATCGGCGTGCCTGGTGGGGTGTTGGCGGTGGTGTGGATCGTCTTCGTCGCCGGTGCCTTCAAGGGGCTCGATCACGCCGACGGGCTCGCGGGGACCGTGGGGGTGGTCACCGCCTTCGGGGTCGGGGCCTGTGCCGCGATGGAAGTGATGGACGGGCTCGCGGTGTTGCTGAGTGTGCTGGCCGCCGCGCTCACCGGGTTCCTGATGCACAACTGGCATCCCGCCCGGATCGCGCTCGGCGCGTGCGGGTCGCTGTTCACGGGGTTTCTGCTCGCCTCGGCCGCCGTCGTCACGCAGGCCGGGCGCGGGTTCGCGTCCAGCGCGGGGGTGTTGTTCGCGCTGACCGCGGTTGCCAGTGCCGACGCCGTACTGGTGCTGCTGTCGCGGCGGCTGGCCGGGCGGGCCCTGCTGCGGGGCGGGCCCGACCATCTCGCCCACCGGCTGCGGCGGTTGGGGCTCACTCCGCAGGGGGCGGTGGTGGTGCTGGGCGCCGGCGGGTTCTCCGGAGTGCTCGTCGGGGTGCTCGTGCACAACGGGTGGGCGGGCGAATCCGCCGTCGCGTGGGTGGCGGGCGGGGCCCTGGTCGTCGTGTTCGGGCTGCTTAAAGTCAACGTCTACGGGGTGCGGCGGGCCGAATCGACGCAGGTCAGGGGCCAGTTGCGTGTAAGGAACGGATAAGAGTTGAGCCTGCTCGACTCAGCTCTGTTGACCCAGCGGTGAGTGTCGTGCACACTTGAGTCCGTTCCACTCAAGTCATTGCTGGAGGAATCAACCATGGCACGTGCGGTCGGCATCGACCTGGGCACGACTAACTCCGTCGTCAGCGTTCTTGAAGGCGGCGAGCCCACCGTCATCACCAACGCAGAGGGCGCCAGGACCACGCCGTCCGTCGTCGCCTTCGCCAAGAACGGCGAGGTGCTCGTCGGAGAGGTGGCCAAGCGCCAGGCGGTCACGAACGTTGACCGGACCATCCGTTCCGTGAAGCGCCACATGGGCACGGACTGGAAGATCGAGCTCGACGGGAAGAACTTCAACCCGCAGCAGATGAGCGCCTTCATCCTGCAGAAGCTGAAGCGCGACGCCGAGGCCTACCTGGGCGAGAAGGTCACGGACGCGGTCATCACCGTCCCGGCCTACTTCAACGACTCCGAGCGCCAGGCGACGAAGGAGGCCGGCGAGATCGCGGGCCTGAACGTCCTGCGCATCGTGAACGAGCCGACCGCCGCGGCGCTGGCGTACGGCCTCGACAAGGACGACCAGACGATCCTCGTCTTCGACCTCGGTGGCGGCACCTTCGACGTGTCCCTCCTGGAGATCGGCGACGGCGTCGTCGAGGTGAAGGCCACGAACGGCGACAATCACCTCGGTGGTGACGACTGGGACCAGCGGGTCGTCGACTACCTGGTGAAGCAGTTCGCGTCCGGCCACGGCGTGGACCTGGGCAAGGACAAGATGGCCCTCCAGCGTCTCCGCGAGGCTGCCGAGAAGGCCAAGATCGAGCTGTCCAGCTCCACCGAGACCTCGATCAACCTGCCCTACATCACGGCCTCCGCCGAGGGCCCGCTGCACCTGGACGAGAAGCTCACCCGCGCCCAGTTCCAGCAGCTGACCGCCGACCTGCTGGAGCGCTGCAAGACGCCGTTCCACAACGTCATCAAGGACGCCGGCATCTCGATCAACGAGATCGACCACGTCGTCCTCGTCGGTGGCTCCACCCGTATGCCGGCCGTCGCGGAGATCGTGCGCGAGCTGACCGGTGGCAAGGACGCCAACAAGGGCGTCAACCCGGACGAGGTCGTCGCCATCGGCGCGTCCCTCCAGGCCGGTGTCCTCAAGGGCGAGGTCAAGGACGTCCTGCTCCTCGACGTCACCCCGCTGTCCCTCGGTATCGAGACCAAGGGAGGGATCATGACCAAGCTCATCGAGCGCAACACCACGATCCCGACCAAGCGGTCCGAGATCTTCACCACCGCCGAGGACAACCAGCCCTCCGTGCAGATCCAGGTCTACCAGGGCGAGCGCGAGATCGCGGCGTACAACAAGAAGCTCGGGATGTTCGAGCTGACCGGTCTGCCGCCGGCCCCGCGCGGTGTCCCGCAGATCGAGGTCTCCTTCGACATCGACGCCAACGGCATCATGCACGTCACGGCCAAGGACCTCGGCACCGGCAAGGAGCAGAAGATGACCGTCACCGGCGGCTCCTCGCTGCCGAAGGACGAGGTCGACCGCATGCGCCAGGAGGCCGAGCAGTACGCGGACGAGGACCACCGCCGTCGCGAGGCCGCCGAGTCCCGCAACCAGGGCGAGCAGCTCGTCTACCAGACGGAGAAGTTCCTCAAGGACAACGAGGACAAGGTCCCCGGCGAGGTCAAGACCGAGGTCGAGGCCGCCGTCGAGGAGCTGAAGGCCGCGCTCAAGGGCGAGGACACCGCCGAGATCCGCACCGCCACCGAGAAGGTCGCCGCGGTCTCGCAGAAGGTCGGCCAGGCCATGTACGCCGACGCCCAGGCCGGTCAGGCCGCCGGCGGCGACGCCCCGGGTGCCGAGGCGCCCAAGGCGGACGACGACGTGGTGGACGCCGAGATCGTGGACGACGAGCGCAAGGACGGTGCCGCGTGACGGAGGAGACCCCGGGCTTCGAAGAGAAGCCTGATGTCCCTTCCGGCGCCACCCCCGACGACGCCGAGCCGCAGGCCGCCTCCCCCTCCAGCAGTGGGGAGGGGGCGGCCCCGGCAGGGGACGCAAGTGCACAGATCGCCGGTCTGACGGCCCAGCTGGACCAGGTGCGCAAGGCGCTCGAAGAGCGCACCGCGGACCTCCAGCGGCTCCAGGCCGAGTTCCAGAACTACCGCCGCCGGGTCGAGCGGGACCGCATCGCGGTCAAGGAGATCGCCGTGGCGAACCTCCTGACCGAGCTGATGCCCACGCTCGACGACATCGGCCGCGCGCGGGAACACGGTGAACTCGTCGGCGGTTTCAAGTCGGTGGCGGAATCCCTGGAGACCGCCGCGGCGAAGATGGGACTGCAGCAGTTCGGCAAGGAGGGCGAGCCCTTCGACCCGACGATCCACGAGGCCCTGATGCACTCGTACGCGCCGGACGTCACGGAGACGACCTGCGTGGCGATCCTGCAGCCCGGGTATCGCATCGGCGAGCGCACCATCCGCCCCGCGCGGGTGGCGGTCGCGGAGCCCCAGCCCGGCGCCGCAGGGACCGGCAAGGCGGAGTCCTCGGACGCCGCCGAGAGCGCGGACGACGACAAGGAGAGCGGTGGCCCGGACGAGGGCTGACATCGCACCCCACGGGACCCGCACAGCGAGTAGCACCAAGGGAAAGGAGGGACGTCGAGGATGAGCACCAAGGACTTCATCGAGAAGGACTACTACAAGGTCCTCGGCGTCCCCAAGGACGCCACCGAGGCCGAGATCAAGAAGGCGTACCGGAAGCTCGCCCGCGAGTTCCACCCGGACGCCAACAAGGGCAACGCCAAGGCCGAGGAGCGCTTCAAGGAGATCTCCGAGGCCAACGACATCCTCGGTGACCCCAAGAAGCGCAAGGAGTACGACGAGGCCCGTTCCCTCTTCGGCAACGGCGGTTACCGCCCGGGGCCGGGCGGCGCGGGCGGCGGCAACTTCAACTTCGACCTGGGCGACCTCTTCGGAGGCGGCGCCCAGGGCGGCGGTGGCGCCGGGGGTGCCGGCGGCTTCGGCGGCGGGATCGGTGACGTCTTCGGGGGCCTGTTCAACCGCGGCGGCACGGGCACGACCCGTACGCAGCCCCGGCGCGGCCAGGACATCGAGTCCGAGGTCACGCTCAGCTTCACGGAAGCGATCGAAGGGGCCACGGTCCCGCTGCGGATGTCCTCGCAGCAGCCCTGCAAGGCCTGTTCGGGCACCGGCGACAAGAACGGCACACCGCGCGTGTGCCCGACCTGCGTCGGCACCGGCCAGGTCGCGCGCGGCTCCGGCGGCGGCTTCTCGCTCACGGACCCGTGCCCCGACTGCAAGGGCCGCGGCCTCATCGCCGAGCACCCGTGCATCGAGTGCAAGGGCAGCGGCCGCGCCAAGTCGTCCCGGACCATGCAGGTCCGGATCCCCGCGGGGGTCACGGACGGCCAGCGCATCCGGCTGCGCGGCAAGGGCGCACCGGGTGAACGGGGCGGTCCCGCAGGGGACTTGTACGTCATGGTGCATGTCGACGCGCACCCCGTGTTCGGCCGCAAGGAAGACAACCTCACGGTGACGGTCCCGGTGACGTTCGCCGAGGCGGCACTGGGCGGCGAGGTCAGGGTGCCCACCCTGGGCGGCCCCCCGGTGACGCTGAAGCTGCCCCCGGGCACGCCGAACGGCCGGACGATGCGCGCCCGCGGCAAGGGCGCGGTCCGCAAGGACGGCACCCGGGGTGACCTCCTCGTGACCGTCGAGGTGAGTGTCCCGAAGGACGTCACGGGGAATGCTCGTGACGCACTGGAGGCGTATCGAGAGGCGACCGCGGGCGAGGACCCGCGGGCGGAGCTGTTCCAGGCCGCGAAGGGAGCATGAGAGTGATGGACGGCCGTCGACGCAACCCGTACGAGCTGACCGAGGAGACCCCGGTCTACGTCATCTCGGTGGCGGCCCAGCTCTCCGGCCTGCACCCGCAGACGCTGCGCCAGTACGACCGCCTCGGCCTGGTCTCCCCGGACCGCACGGCCGGGCGCGGCCGGCGCTACTCGGCCCGCGACATCGAACTGCTGCGCACCGTCCAGCAGTTGTCGCAGACCGAGGGCATCAACCTGGCCGGCATCAAGCGCATCATCGAGCTGGAGAACCAGGTGGTCGCGCTCCAGCAGCGCGTCGCCGAGCTCCAGTCGGCGGTCGAGGGCGCGGCGGCCACGATGCAGCAGCGCGAGGCCGCGGTGCACGCGTCGTACCGGCGCGACCTGGTCCCGTACCAGGAGGTCCAGCAGACCAGCGCGCTGGTGGTGTGGCGGCCGAAGCGGCAGCAGTCCTCGGACTGACGTCCACTCACACGCGGAAGGGGCCCGGAGGTTCGACCTCCGGGCCCCTTTCTGTGTGCTCAGGGCGTCAGGGCCGCCCAGTCGCCCGCCGGTACGGACTCGGTGCCGTCCGCGGCCAGGGTGGTCACCCAGTAGAAGGACGTGGCGCCGCGCGGGGCACCGGTGTCGTGGTAGGTGCTGACGTCGCCGCCGAGGTCGGCGATCTTCTCGTACGCCTTGGTGGCGGGACTCCAGCGGTAGACGCGGAAGCCGGTCGTCTCCTGGCGGTCGTAGCTCCAGTTCCAGTCGAGGTCGACCCCCGCGCCGCCCTCCGTCGCGGACGCGTTCAGTTCCAGCGGGGAGTCCTCGGGCGTCGCGACGCCCGGCCTCACGTCGAGTTCCGTCGCCGTCACGATGTTGACCTTGCCGGTCCACTTCCAGGCGGAGAGCCAGTTGTCGTCGTACGCGTCGACGAAGAGGCAGGCCTCTTCGCCGTCGGGCAGGGTCGCGTACTCGTACGAGGTGGTGGCGGCGGACAGCCACGCCACCTCGTGGACGGAGCAGACCTTCTCCTCGTCGCCCAGGAGTTGACCCCGGTAGACGACGTACCGCGCGAGGTCGGGCGCCGGATTCGGGTCCCAGGCCAGCGAGAAGCCGTACCCGGTCGGCGTGACCGTCAGCCCGGTCACCGCGGGCGGCGCGGTGCTGTCCGGGCGGGTGGCCCTGAGGGCGGCGGAGCGGGCGGACTCGTTGCCCGCCGCGTCCAGGGCGGTCACCCTGTAGGTGTAGGTGCTCTCCTCCACCGCCGAGGTGTCCAGGTACGAGGCCTTGGCCGTGTCCCCGATCCTGGCGTACGAGCTGCTCCCGTCCGGCGCCCGGTACACGCGGTACGACGCCGCTCCCGCGACCGCGGTCCACTCGACCGGGATTCCGCCCACCGAGAGGGAGGTCTCCAGACCGGTGGGCACGGCCGGGGCGGTGCGGTCGGCGGTGGTGACGGGGTGGTCGGCGGTCCCGGCGGACTCGTTGCCGGCCGCGTCGATCGCGCGGAGCTCGTAGTAGTACGTGTCCTCGCCGGTCACCGGGAGGGTGGCGTCGGTGTACGAGGTCGAGGCGGTCGTCGCGAGCGGCTTGGTGCCGAAGGACGTGCCCTTCAGGCGCCGGTAGACCCGGTAGCCCGAGAGGTCCATCTCCTTGTTCTTCGACCAGGTGAGCGTCGCCTTGCCGGTCGCGGAGGCGTACGACACCGCCGTGCCCGTCGGCGCGAGCGGCTTGACCTTGTCGACGGTGGCCGAAGTCCGGGGCGTGTACGTGAACTTGACCTTGGCGGAGCCCGTCCAGTTGGCGTAGTCGATCCGCAGGGTGTGCTTGCCCTTGGGGATCGTCACGTTGACGGTCTTGCTCACCGTCTTGGCGGTGTTCTTCCACAGGTCGACCTTGCGGACGCCGTCGACGTACACGCGGATTCCGTCGAGGCCGGACGCGGCGAGGGCGAAGGGCCCGCCGGAGCCGAAGTCCCGCGTCACGCTCCAGCGGACGCCGAAGTTGTCCTTCGGGAGGCCGGAGGCGGGGGCGCCGGTCCAGGTCTGGTCGATCGCGTTGTCGCAGTCCGTCTTCTTCGCCGTACCGGAGAAGGCGGTGTTGGCGAAGAACTGCCGCTTGAAGACCGGGGAGTTGCAGGTCGTGGCGGCGGAGGCCGGGGCGGCGGTGGCGGCCAGGAGCCCGCCCGCGGTGGCGAGCACCACGGCCGTGGCCGCGACGGCGGTCGTGCGTCTTGCTGGGTTCATTCGGTCCTTCAAGTCCTGATCGTCATAGCGTCAAAGACAGGTAAAGAGACGCTGTCGACGATCAGGACTCACGAAGGAGGGGCTTGGTTGTACCGCCCCGCTACTCCACTGTCACCTCGACGGGGCCGGTGGGCTTCGTCCTGGTGGCGAAGGTGTGGCCGTCGTTCTCGGACTCGTTGCCGTGGGTGTCGGAGGCGGTCACGGCGTAGATGTAGGTGAGGCCCGCGGTACCGGTGAGGTCGGCGAACGAGGTCTCCGCGGTGCTGCCGATCTTCTCCCAGGGCCAGGACACCGAGCCGTAGTACTCGATGGACACCCGGTACACGTTGTAGGTCGTCCCCGCGGCCCCGGTCGACGTCCAGGACAGCGACACTCCGCTGTAACTGCCGCTGCCGGTCAGCCCGATCGGTGCCCGCACGGCGAGGGGGGCGACGGTGGCCGACGGGGCGGAGGTGTGTCCCGCCTTGTCGACGGCGACGACGTAGTAGTTCCGGGTGTCACCGGCCGCCAGGTACGCCGAGGTGTACGAGGCGGTGGTGAGCGGCGCGGTGCCGCTCACGAGCGTCCAGGTGCCGTCGACGTCGCGGTACACCTGGTAGCCCTTGACGTCGGTCTCCGGGCTCGCGTGCCAGGTGAGGGTGGTGAGCCCGGTGAATCCGGAGTGTCCACCCGCGAGACCGGTCACTCGGGCGGGGGCCGCGTCGACCGTCGTGACGGGCTTGTCCGCGGTGCCGGTCGATTCGTTGCCCGCCTTGTCGCGGGCGCGGATCTCGTAGTAGTACGTGTCGCCGGTCGCGGGCGGGGTGTCGGTGTACGTCGTGGAGGTGGTCGTCGCGAGCGGCGCGGTGCCGAACGAGGTGCCCTTCAGGCGCCGGTAGACCCGGTAGCCCGAGAGGTCCATCTCCTTGTTCTTCGACCAGGTGAGCTTCGCCTTGCCGGTCGAGGAGGTGTACGACACCGAAGTGCCGGTCGGGGTGAGCGGCTTGACCCTGTCGACGGTCGCCGCGGTGCGGGGCGTGTACGTGAACTTGACCTTGGCGGAGCCCGTCCAGTTGGCGTAGTCGATCCGCAGGGTGTGCTTGCCCTTGGGGATCGTCACGTTCACGGTCTTGGCGCGTGAACCGGACGTGTTGGACCACAGGCTGATCTTGCGGCTGTTGTCCAGGTAGACGCGGATGCCGTCGGACGCCGAGGCCGCGAAGGAGAACGGACCCCCCGAGCCGAAGTCCCTTGTCACGGTCCAGCGGACGCCGAAGTTGTCCTTGGGGAGGCCGGAGGCGGGGGCGCCGGTCCAGGTCTGGTCGATCGCGTTGTCGCAGTCCGTCTTCCTCGCCGTACCGGAGAAGGCGGTGTTCGCGAAGAACTGCCGCTTGAAGACGGGTGAGGCGCAACTCGTCGCGGCGGAGGCGGAACCTGTCGCGCCGGCGAGCAGGCTTCCCGCGACGGAGAGCACGACGGCGGCGGCCGTCGCGTGTCTGGCTGGGTTCATTCGGTCCTCTGTCGGATCGGCGTGGCAGGGGGTGGCCGTCGCTGATCACGACTTGTGAAGACGGGAGTTGGTTGTGCTTATCTTTGCCCGTTCATGAACTCCCGTTGAGTGGAGGGTCCGTAAAGAGCGTTTGGATGGGGTTCCGCAGCGTCTCCACATACCAAACGGAACGTGGCGTTGCCATCTCGTTAAGTAGTTCCGCTTGACGCCGGTGGTCGCGGCCGCGTTGGCTTTTCAGTCACCTGGGTTGCAATGCTGCACCCACGTCCGCACGGCACCAGAAGTGAGCTCCCAATGCGTCGTATCGCCATATCCGTGGCCGCGTCCTCGCTGGCCCTCCCCCTGGCCGCCTGTGGCGTGCTGAACTCGTCGGGGAGCAGCTCGGACGCGACTCCGGCGAAGGGCAACGACATCACGGTGGGTGTCCTCATGCCGGAGAAGACGAACACGCGGTACGCGGAGTTCGACTTCCCGATCATGAAGGCGAAGATCCAGGAGCTCACCGCGAACAAGGGCAAGGCCGAGTACGAGAACGCCGGTGGCGTCGCGGCCACGCAGGACAAGCAGATGCAGAAGATGATCGACGAGAAGGTCGACATCATCGTGCTCGACGCCGTCGACTCGCACGCCATCCGGACCATGGTGGCGAAGGCCAAGACCGCCGGCATCCCGGTCATCGCCTACGACCGGCTGGCCGAGGGCCCGATCGACGCGTACGTCTCCTTCGACGGCGAACTGGTCGGCGAGGTGCAGGGCCGCTCCCTGGTCGAGGCGCTGGGCAGCAACGTGGACACCTCCGACAAGATCGTGATGATCAACGGCTCGCCGACCGACCCGAACGCCGCGGTGTTCAAGGGCGGGGCGCTGACCGAGCTGCAGGGCAAGGTGACGATCGCCGAGAGCTACAACACCAAGGCCTGGGACCCGGTCATCGCCCAGCAGGAGATGACCGAGGCGATCAACAAGCTCGGCAAGAACAACATCGCCGCGGTGTACTCCGCCAACGACGCGATGGCCGGCGGCATCATCAAGGCCCTGAAGGCGTCGGGCCTGACGAAGCTCCCGCCCGTCACCGGCCAGGACGCCGAACTCAGCGCCGTGCAGCGGATCGTCACCGGCGAGCAGTACATGAGCGTCTACAAGCCCTACCCCGACCTCGCCGAGGCCGCCGCGAAGATCGCGGTCGCCAAGGTCCAGGGCAGGGACATCGAGTTCGACGCCCTGACCCGTGACACGGTCGACAGCCCCACGAACAAGAAGATCCCCTCGCAGCTGGTCTCCGTGGTCGCGCTGACGCGGGACAACATCAAGTCGACGGTGGTCGCGGACGGGATCTACAAGATCTCCGACATCTGCACGGCCGACTACAAGTCCGCGTGCGAGGCGCACGGGCTGAAGTAACCCCGTAACCCGCCCGCCCCGCACGGGAGTTCACGCCACCCGCGTGAACTCCACCGTCACCTCCGGCGGTCCGCCCGCCACTCCCCGGTAGATCCCCTTGTGCGGGGTCACGTCGTCGTAGTCGCGCCCGCGCCCCACGACCACGTGGGACTCGTCGGGCCGGGTCCGGTTGGTGGGGTCGTAGCCGCACCAGTCGCCCGCCCAGTACTCGATCCAGGCGTGGCTCTGCCCGGCCACGGGGCGGTGGAGTTCCGCTTCGCGCTCGGGATGCAGGTATCCGGAGACATAGCGCGTGGGCAGACCGAGCCCCCGCAGCAGCGCGATGGTGACGTGCGCGATGTCCTGGCAGACGCCGGCGCCCTGCTCCCAGGCCTCGGCCGCCGACGTGTTCACGCCGGTGACGCCGGGGAGGTAGGCCACCCGGTCGGCGACCAGCGCGGAGACCGCGATCGCCGTCCCGTGCGGATCGAGTCCTGCGGCCGCCTTGCGCGCCTTCTTCAGCAGCTTGGGCGGGACCGTCGTACGGACCGTGGGGCCGATGAACTCCAACAGGCGTGAGTTCGTGGTCCGTTCGGTCACCTCCTGCCAGCTGGGGGAGGGGCCGAGCAGCTCCGGCGGGGACGTCTCGACCAGGCTCGACGCGGTGATCGTGAGGTCCGCGTGCGGGTCCATCAGGTCGAAGCCGGTGACCTGGGTGCCCCAGTAGTCCCAGTACGACCACGTCGGCGTCGTGGGGTTCACCGTGACGCGCGCGTCCAGTGTCGTCTGGCCGGGCAGCGTGAGCGGGGTCATCCGGACCTCGTTGTGGGAGGACACGGCCGCCTGGGCGTACGAGACGCGGGTGGTGTGGCGGATGCGAAGCCTACGGGTCATCTCAGGCTCCTTCCTGGGCCCACTCGACGGGCCCCTGGTACGGGAAGAACAACTCCGCGACCGCCTCCGCCGAGTCCATGCAGGCGTGCTGCAAGTCCTTGAGGAGGGCGGGCAGTTGCTCTTCCAAGGCGTGCGAGTCCAGGTATTCGAGACGGGTGCGGAGGCGGCCTATCGGGCGGCGGGCGGGGTCCTGGCGCTGGCGGCCGAGCGCGGTCAGGCACTCCTCGGCCGTCGTCAGCGCGTGCAGCGCGGAGCGCGGGAAGTCCCGGTCCAGCAGCAGGAATTCGGCCACACGCGGGGTGTCCCCGAAACCGCCGTACACCCGCGCGTACGCCTCGTCGGCGCCCGAAGCGCTCAGCAGCGTCGGCCAGTCGGGCGCGTGCGCCGCGTCCAACACCCGGACGGACAGCAGCCGTACGGTCATGTCCACCCGTTCGAGGCTGCGGCCGAGGACGACGAAACGCCAGCTGTCGTCGCGGCTCATCGTGGAGTCGGCGAGGCCGAAGAACAACGCGGCGCGTCTGCGCACGAGTTCGAGATAGGCGTAGGGGCCTGTACGGCGCGCCGCGAGGCGTTGGTCGGCCAGGGCGTGCCAGGTGGAGTTGAGGCACTCCCACATCTCCGAGGAGACGGCTTCCCGGGCGCTGCGGGCGTTGAGGCGGGCGGCGCCGAGCGCGCCCTCGATGGAACAGGTGGACCGGGCGTCGAAGGCCAACTGGTCCAACACCTGCTGCATGTCCACGCGTTGACCGCCCGCGTCGACCCCGAGGATCGCGTACAGCGACCGGCAGGCCGCGTCCTCGTCGCGCCAGGGGTCCTCCAGCAGGCGGTGCAGATAGGCGTCGAGGATGCGCCCGGTGGCGTCCGCGCGCTCGACGTAACGGCCCGTCCACGTCAGGGCCTCGGCTATCCGGGAGAGGATCACGTCGTTCACTGCTGCGCCCCTTCCTGTACGACCATGGGGTTGCCGTCGGGGCCGAGTTGACGGGGTGCCACCTCGGGCAGTCCGCTCTCCGGGAAGAGCGACGCGGGCTGTTCGGTGGGGCCCTCCGCGAGCACCCAGGTGTCCTTGGAGCCGCCGCCCTGGCTGGAGTTGACGATCAGGTTGCCCTCCTGGAGGGCGACGCGGGTGAGGCCGCCGGGCAGCACCCAGACGTCGGTGCCGTCGTTCACGGCGAACGGGCGCAGGTCGATGTGGCGCGGTGCCATGCGTTCGCCCGCGAGGGTGGGGGAGGTGGAGAGGGCGACGGGGCGCTGGGCGATCCAGCCGCGCGGGTCGGCGGCCACGGCTTTGCGAGTGCGTTCGAGTGTCTTCGCGTCGGCCTTGGGCCCGATGACGATGCCCATGCCGCCCGCGCCGTCCACCGGCTTCACGACCAGCTGGTCGATCTGGTCGAGGACCGCCTCCAACTGCCCCGGCTCGTCGGGGCGGTAGGACTCCACGTTGGGGAGAATCGGTTCCTCTGAGAGGTAGTAGCGGATGAGGTCGGGGACGTAGGTGTAGAGGAGCTTGTCGTCCGCGATGCCGTTCCCTACGGCGTTCGCGAGTGTGACGTTCCCGGCCTGCGCGGCGTTCATGATGCCCGGGCAGCCGATCACCGAGTCGGGGCGGAAGTGCAGCGGGTCGAGGAAGTCGTCGTCGAGCCGCCGGTATACGACATGGACGGGCACCTCGCCGCGTGTGGTCCGCATCCACACCCGGTTGTTGCGGCACATCAGGTCGTGCCCCACTACCAGCTGCACGCCCATCAGCCGTGCGAGCAGGGCGTGTTCGAAGTAGGCGGCGTTCCCCGGTCCCGGGGTGAGGACCACGACGCGCGGGTCCTGGGTGCCCGCGGGCGCGGCGGCCCGCAGCGCGGCGAGCAGCTTCTGCGCGTACCCGTCGACGGGGACCACGTGCTGCTCGGCGAAGAGGGAGGGGAAGATCCGCGTCATGGCGCGCCGGTTCTCGATGACGTACGAAACGCCGCTCGGCACCCGGACGTTGTCCTCCAGGACCCGGAAGTCGCCGGCCTCGTCGCGCACGAGGTCGATGCCCGCGACGTGGATGCGGACCCCGCCCGGTGGCTCGACCCCTTGCGCGGCCCGATGGAAATGGGCCGAGTTGAGGAGCAGCCGCCAGGGCACGACCCCGTCCTCGAAGGCGCGGCAGTGGGAGTAGGCGTCGGAGAGATAGGCCTCCAGGGCCCGCACTCTCTGCGCCACCCCGCGCTGGATGAGGTCCCACTCCAGCGCGTCGATGATCCTCGGCACCAGGTCCAGGGGCCAGGGCCGTTCCTCGCCCGCGAAGGCGTAGGTCACGCCGCGGTCGGTGAACGCGCGGGCCATCTGGTCCGCGCGGAAGCGCAGTTCACTCGGCTCGATGGGCTGGAGTGCCGCCAGTACCGGCTCGTAGGCGGTTCTGACCTCACCCGGCCGCACAAACATCTCGTCCCACGCATCGGCCAATGCGTATGCGTCAAATATGTCCGCCATGAGGGGACGTTAAGTGCGATACGTAACACGGTGATCTCTGAGTGATTTCCGGCAGCTCACGCGGAAAGTGATACGCCGAGGGACTCGGTGCTACCGGCCGGACACCCCCCAGCTTGTTGCAAGGCGAGGCACGGAGGCGGGGAGATAGAGGGTGATACCGGCGGTTTTCGGGGGCTGTTCGAGGGGAAGCCGTGTTGCGGAGCAGGACCGGTCCGCGCATAGTTGCGCTGCAAAGAGCCGGGAACCGGGGGTGGGATGGGCGATGGCCGGGCACGGGACGGACGAGCATCCACACGGTGCTGACCGACTCTGCGACGCCGGGGACCGTGTGTACTCCCGGGCCGTACGGCGGGGCCGCGTACCGCGCACGGACGCCGAACCGGTGCCGTGCCTGCTGGAGCTGGCCCTCCTCCACCCCGACCCCGACGACATGGACTGGCTGGTCCCGACCGCCCCGCAGGAGGTCATGACCCGGCTGCTGCGCGGGGTCTACGACGAGGTCAGCGAGAGCCACCGGCGGGTGGGTTCGGCGGTCGCCGCCTTCGAGTGGTACGCCGGTCTCGGCCGCCGTATCCAGGCGTCCGCGATGGCGTCGGCGTCGCTGGAGGGCGGTGCCGCGATCCGTGTCCTGGACGGGCTCGCCCGCATCCAGGCGGCGATGGACGACGCGACGGAGGCCTGCACCCGCGAGGTCCTCACCGTCCAGCCCGGCGGCATCCGCCGCGAACCGGAACTGACGGAGGGCCTGCACCGCGCCGTCGCCCTGCGCTCGCGCGGGGTGCGGATGCGCGACCTGTACACCCACGTGGCCCGCCACGGCCAAGGCCTGCTGAACTACCTGGAGTTGATGGGCGACGCGGTGGAGGCGAGGACGCTCGACGAGGTGGTCGACCGGCTGATCCTCTTCGACCGCACGGTCGCCTTCATCCCTGCCAACGCCGACCACACGATGGCCCTGGAGCTGCGCCACCCGGCGCTGATCGAGTACTTCGTCACGGTCTTCGACCGCCTGTGGCGCCTCGCGATCCCCGTCGGGGCGCCCCTGCCGGACACCGGCATCGAGGGCATCTCGCACCGCGAACAGTCCATCGCCGCCCTGCTCGCGGACGGCCACCAGGACGCGGTGATCGCGGAACGGCTCGGCATAAGCGTCCGCACGTGCCGCGCCCACATCGCCCGCCTGTCGGAGACCCTGGGCGCGGCGAGCCGTACCCAACTGGGCGTCCGTATAGCGCAGGTGGGCCTGGACGGTGCCTCGTCACGCCTCCCGGACGTCCCCGTCCAGCTCACCCCGGCGGATCGAGAATCCCCGACTGCCCGATGAGGTAGCCGAGTTGGGCCCGGCTCTCGCTGCCGAGGGTGGTGGCGAGTTTGGCTATGTGGACGCGGGCGGTGCGGATGTTCAGGCCGAGGCGGTCTCGACCAGGGCCGGGTGGCGGATCTCCAGGGCGAGGGTGCGGTCCTTGTTGGCCGGGACGAAGGCGACCGTGCGGTCCACGATGATGGTGCGCTCGGTGACCTCGTCCAGCGTGCGGGCCTGGGTGTCGCCGGTCAGCCGCTCGTAGCGGGCGAAGACGAGCGGCAGATGGCGCTGGGTGTGCTGGTAGAGGGTGCGGATGCTGGCGCCGCGGTCCAGCACGGCCTGGTCGCGGCTCAGGGCGACGACCTGGGCGTTCTCACCTTGCTGGGTGTGGTAGTTGGAGTTGGGCTGGATGCAGAGCAGCTCCCGGGTCGCCTCGGACATGGCCTCCTCTATGGCCTGGTTGATGCGTTCCTTGCCGCTGATGACCATGGT
Source organism: Streptomyces sp. NRRL F-525 (assembly GCF_000716605.1). Taxonomy (GTDB): domain Bacteria; phylum Actinomycetota; class Actinomycetes; order Streptomycetales; family Streptomycetaceae; genus Streptomyces. The sequence goes on from NZ_JNXE01000031.1 coordinate 47,740, forward strand.
CGCCGGGGTGCCCGTCTCCGGCGCGCGACGGCTGTCGATCCGCATGAGCGGTTCGAAGGTCTCGGCCAGTCGCTCCTCGCGCCGCCGTTCGTCCGCGATGCGTGACTCCGACACGCGCAGCAGCCGGTGCAGGGCCACGGTGGGGGCGACCGGCTCCAGCCGTCCCAGGTCCTCGGCGGCCGGGTGCAGCAGGCCGTGGTCGACCAGGCACGGGGTCGCGTCGGCGTCCGCACGGAGCACCCACCCGTCCCGCAGGGCGCGTGCGTACAGCTCCGATCCGGCGGGGCACAGGTCTTCCACCCTGTGCTCCGTGTGAGGCGCGGATGTCACTGCGCCGCTCCCTCCTGCTTGAGGATTCCCGACTCCGCGATGAGGTAGCCGAGTTGGGCCCGGCTCTCGCTGCCGAGGGTGGTGGCGAGTTTGGCTATGTGGACGCGGGCGGTGCGGATGTTCAGGCCGAGGCGGTGGCGGCCATGTGCCAGAGGCGGTCGAAGGTGATGGCGAAGTGGTCGATCAGGACCGGGTGGCGGACTTCGAGGGCGAGCGTGCGGTCCTTGCTGGCCGGGATGAAGGCGACCGTGCGGTCGATCACGACGAGGCGCTCGGTGACCTGGTCGAGGGTCCGTGCCTCGGCGTCGCCGTCCAGCCGCTCGTAGCGGGCCGTCACGGCGGGCGAGTAGCGCTGGGTGTGCTGGTAGAGGGTGCGGATGCGGCCGCCGCGGTCGAGCAGGGCCTGGTCGCGGCCCAGGCTTCTGGCCAGGCGTGAGGCGGGATTGTGGCCGTCGTAGGGCTGAATGGCCAGGAGCTCGCTGGAGGCGTCGGCCATGGCGGTGGTGATGGCCTCGTTGATCCGGTCGAGTCCGCCGAGGAGGCTGATGGCCGGCGGGTCCGCCGTGGCCGTGCGCCGGCCGTCGATGCGCATGAGCGGCTCGAAGGTCTCGGCCAGCCTCTGCTCGCGCTGCCGCTCGTCGGCGATGCGGTCCGCCGAGGCGCGCAGCCGGCGGTGCAGGACGAGGGCCGGGGCGACGGGCTCCAGACGGTCGGGGTCCGTGACGGCGGGATCCAACAGGCCCAGGCCGACGAGACAGGGAGCCACCTGGACGTCCGCACTGGTGACGTGCCCCGCGCGCAGCGCTCGGCCGTACAGCTCCAGGCCTTCTTCGCACAGTTCCTCCGGACCGTGCCGGTGAGGCTGTGTCGTCACGTGTGACCTTCTTCTTGGCGTGGGGTCAGGGCTCCTGCTTCAGGATCCCCGACTGCGCTATGAGGAACCCGAGCTGGGCGCGGCTGCCGCTGCCCAGAGCCGTCGCGAGCTTGGCTATGTGGGCGCGGCAGGTACGGACGTTCATGCCCAGGCGCCGGGCGATCGCCTCGTCGACGTGGCCCTCGATGAGGAGCTTGGCGATCGAGTGCTGGATTTCGGTGATGCCGTCGGGGGCGGTCTCGTACGGCGCGCCGGCGCTCAGCGGGACCGCACGGTTCCACATGAACTCGAAGACCTTGATCAGGTAGCGGACGAGCCCCGGATGACGGAGTTCGAGGGCGATCTCCCCGTCGTCGCGGGTCGGGATGAAGGCCACGGTCTCGTCGCAGATGATCAGCCGCTCGACCAGTTCGTCGATGGTCCGGTACTCCACCTTGCCGTCGGTGAACTGGGCCACGTAGGCCAGTGTCTCGGGGCTGTAGCGGGCCGGGTGCTGGTAGAGCGTCCGGATGCGGCAGCCGCGTTCGATCAGCGGCCTGTCGCGGTTCAGCCCCTGCGCGAGGGTGTGCTCCAGCCGGCGTCGGCTCGGCTGCACGGTGAGCATCTCGGTCTGGCACTGGGTGGTGGCCAGATCGAGTGCCGCGTTGATCCGGTCGAGGCCCTCCAGCACCGTGATCGAGTGCGTGGTCGCCGTCGACTGCGCGCTGAGGGCCATGAACGGCCCGAAAGCGTCGGCGAGTTCGATCGACATCCGCCTTCGCTGGGTGATCTCGCTCTCGATCGGGTTGAGCCGCTGGGCGAGGGCGATCGACGGGGGCACCGGGCGCAGCCAGTTCGGATCGTCAGGATCGGGATGAAGGAGGGCGAACTCCATCAAACAGGGCGCCGGTTCCACATCCGCACGGGCGACGCGCCCAGTCCGGAGAGCGTTCCCGTAGAGGCGGCGCCCGTCCTCGCACAGATCGGTCAGCTCGTGAGGATGTGTCTGATTAGTCTCGTTAGTCACCAAATCTCCACCCCCCAGGGTCCTGAACGTGCAGGAACATGATGCATCGATTGTGTGGCCACGACGTGCCGGAATGCGCCATCGTCGTAGTCGACGGGGGAGAGGTGACCTTCAAATGAGGACGAAGCCGACTATGCATAAGAGAATGCTTCGCTCGGCGCTTGCCGCCTTCTCCGCCGTTGTGGCCTTCGGGGCGCTGAGTGGCTTTGCGGTGACCGACGACAGTACTTGGGGCACGACCAACGTGTCCGCCGGCGACAGCACCTGGGTCGTCACGGCGTCCGACGTACCGGGTGACAGCACCTGGGTGGCTCCGAGCGACAGCACGTGGGTCGCCGAGTCATGACCACCCCACCCGACGACCGCTCCTTCCGCCGCGAAATGGCCACGGCCTACCGCTCCGGCTGGCACTTCATCGACCTGGCCACCGCCATCCCCCACAGCGGTGACTCGCTCATGGTGACCGTGTTCGGTGAGCCGGTCGTCGTGACGCGGGACGAGGACGAGGACGTACGGGCGTACCGGTGTCTGCGGCGGCCTCGGGGGGCGCCGCAGCCAGTGCGATGTGCCATCCGGTACGGAATGATCTTTGTGAATCTTGACCAGCGAGACCACCGGCTGGTGGAAACGGATGCCCCCGACATCCAGACCATCTCAGCCACCCCCCGCAGTGCCTGACGCGATTCCCCCGTCGTAACAGATCGCTCAGGTGCTTCCCCCCCGCAGCGGCGTCACCGTGACCTGAACACGGTGACGCCGCTGCAGTTTGTGCGGAATCTCCGGGTATCAGCCGATCCCGGGTGGCCGAAAATCGCCGCTTCAGCTTTTCCCCGGCACCTTCCCCATCGCCCGCGTCAGCTCGATCTCGATCACCACCCGGGACGGGTTCGGCGACGGCGTCCGCTCGTGACGCTCCGCGTACCGGCGCTCCGCCTCGGCGACCCGGTCGCGTTCGACGCGTACGACGGCCCGGCCCTCCAGCGTGGCCCAGCGCCGCCCGTCCACCTGGCACACGGCGACCCGGGCGCCCTGGGGGCCGGCGGCCAGGACGTTCAGCACCTTCGTGCTCGACTTGTTCGCGATGACCCGAGCCAGCCGTGCCTCCGGGTCGTATGTCACTCCGACAGGGACGACGTGCGGGGTGCCGTCGGGGCGGAGGGTGGTGAGGGTGCACAGGTGCCGTTCCCGCCAGAAGCTGAGATACGACGGGTCGGGATCGCCCGGGTCCACCGGATATGCGGCCATGGTCCCGGAACTTAGTCCCTGGATCCTCCCCGCCACTGCCTTGAGTGGAATAGACTCAACTTTGTGCACGTTGACCGTGTCATTCCGTGCACGAAGGTCGTAGGAGGAGGAGTACGCGAACGTGGACGCCGAGCTGACCAACAGGAGCCGGGACGCGATCAACGCGGCCAGCAACCGTGCCGTGACCGGGGGGCACGCCGATCTGACCCCGGCGCATCTGCTGCTCTCGCTGCTGGAGGGGCAGGACAACGAGAACATCACCGACCTGCTGGCCGCCGTCGACGCGGACCAGGCCGCGGTACGGGCCGGGGCCGAGCGGGTGCTCGGTTCGCTGCCCAGCGTCACCGGGTCGACCGTCGCGCCGCCGCAGCCCAGCCGCGAGCTGCTCGCGGTCCTCGCGGACGCCGGTGAGCGCGCGAAGGAGCTCGGCGACGACTACCTCTCGACCGAGCACCTGCTGATCGGTATCGCCGCGAAGGGCGGCGCGGCCGGGGACGTACTCTCCCAGCAGGGGGCCGGCGCGAAGAAGCTGCTGGACGCGTTCCAGAAGAGCAGGGGAGGGCGCCGGGTGACCACACCCGACCCCGAGGGGCAGTACAAGGCGCTGGAGAAGTTCGGTACGGACTTCACGGCCGCCGCGCGCGAGGGCAAGCTCGACCCGGTCATCGGCCGGGACCAGGAGATCCGCCGGGTCGTCCAGGTGCTGTCCCGCCGCACGAAGAACAACCCGGTCCTCATCGGCGAGCCCGGCGTCGGCAAGACCGCCGTCGTCGAGGGGCTGGCACAGCGGATCATCAAGGGGGACGTGCCGGAGTCCCTCAAGAACAAGCGGCTCGTCTCGCTGGACCTCGGCGCGATGGTCGCGGGGGCGAAGTACCGCGGCGAGTTCGAGGAGCGCCTGAAGACCGTCCTCGCCGAGATCAAGGACTCCGACGGCCAGATCATCACCTTCATCGACGAGCTGCACACCGTCGTGGGCGCGGGCGCCGGCGGCGACTCCTCCATGGACGCCGGCAACATGCTGAAGCCGATGCTCGCCCGCGGCGAACTCCGCATGGTCGGCGCGACGACCCTCGACGAATACCGCGAACGCATCGAGAAGGACCCGGCGTTGGAGCGCCGCTTCCAGCAGGTGCTGGTCGCGGAGCCGAGCGTCGAGGACACGATCGCGATCCTGCGCGGCCTGAAGGGGCGCTACGAGGCGCACCACAAGGTCGTCATCGCGGACAGCGCGTTGGTGGCGGCCGCGACCCTCTCCGACCGCTACATCACGTCCCGCTTCCTCCCCGACAAGGCGATCGACCTGGTCGACGAGGCGGCGTCCCGCCTCCGCATGGAGATCGACTCCTCCCCCGTCGAGATCGACGAACTCCAGCGCTCCGTCGACCGGTTGAAGATGGAGGAGCTGGCCCTCGACAAGGAGACGGACGCGGCTTCGATCGAGCGTCTGGAGAAGCTGCGCCGCGACCTCGCCGACCGCGAGGAGGAACTCCGGGGCCTCAACGCCCGCTGGGAGAAGGAGAAGCAGTCCCTCAACCGCGTCGGCGAGCTGAAGGAGAAGCTCGACGAACTCCGCGGCCAGGCCGAACGCGCCCAGCGCGACGGCGACTTCGACACCGCGTCCAAGCTGCTCTACGGCGAGATCCCCTCCCTGGAGCGGGACTTGGAGGAAGCCTCCCAGGCCGAGGAGGAAGCCTCCAAGGACACGATGGTGAAGGAGGAGGTGGGCCCCGACGACATCGCGGACGTCGTCGGCTCCTGGACCGGCATCCCCGCAGGCCGCCTCCTGGAGGGCGAGACCCAGAAACTCCTGCGCATGGAGGAGGAGTTGGGCCGCAGGCTCATCGGCCAGCGCGAGGCGGTGGAGGCGGTCTCGGACGCCGTGCGACGCACCCGCGCGGGCATCGCGGACCCGGACCGCCCGACCGGCTCGTTCCTCTTCCTGGGCCCAACAGGCGTAGGGAAGACGGAACTTGCGAAGGCGCTGGCGGACTTCCTCTTCGACGACGAACGGGCCATGGTCCGTATCGACATGTCGGAGTACGGCGAGAAGCACAGCGTGGCCCGGCTGGTCGGCGCCCCGCCCGGCTACGTCGGCTACGAGGAGGGCGGGCAGCTCACGGAGGCGGTGCGCAGGCGCCCGTACTCGGTGATCCTGCTCGACGAGGTGGAGAAGGCGCACCCCGAGGTCTTCGACGTCCTCCTCCAGGTACTGGACGACGGCCGCCTGACCGACGGCCAGGGCCGCACGGTCGACTTCCGCAACACGATCCTGATCCTCACGTCCAACCTGGGCAGCAACTTCCTGATCGACCAGACCACGGGCGAGGACGAGAAGAAGGACCAGGTCCTCCAGGTGGTCCGCGCGTCCTTCAAGCCGGAGTTCCTGAACCGCCTGGACGACCTGGTGGTCTTCTCCGCCTTGAACCGGGAGGAGCTCGGCCGCATCGCCGCCCTCCAGATCGGCCGCCTGGCCAAGCGCCTCGCGGAACGCCGCCTCACCCTGGAGATCAGCGACGAGGCCCTGACCTGGCTCGCGGACAACGGCAACGACCCGGCGTACGGGGCGCGCCCGCTGCGGCGGCTCGTGCAGACGGCGATCGGCGACCGGCTCGCCAAGGAGATCCTGGCGGGCGAGGTCAAGGACGGGGACACGGTGCGGGTGGACGCGTTCGGGGAGGGGTTGATCGTGGGACCGGCGACGGCGGAGCGGCCTGCCAAGACGCTCTGAACCGACGGCCGCGGAACGGCCGGTGTGGCGAGGCCGGGGTGCCGCTGACCCGAAACGGGGTCACGGGCACCCCGGTCTTTCGCGTGAGCGGTCCGCCCGCCTCCCGTCTCCCGCCTCCTACTCGGGGATGGCGGGGGTGCCGCGGAGCAGTTCGCGAGTGGCCGCGAGGTAGCCCGCCTGGAAGCGGCTGTCGGCGTTCAGCTCCTGGAACAGGTCCGCGATGTGCTTGCGGCAGGTGCGCAGTGAGATGCCCAGGCGGCGGGCGATGACCTCGTCCTTCAGGCCCCTGCTCAGCAGCCGCAGGATGCCCTGGCGCAGGTCGTCGACGGCGACCGGGGTGCGTTCGGGTTCGCTGAACGGGGCGCCGTGGTCCCAGGCACGGTCGAAGGCCTCGCACAGGAACGCCACGGCGGCGGGGGAGCGCACCACCACCGCGCCGCCCCGGCGCTGGGGGTGCGGGACGAAGGCGATCCTGCGGTCGAAGGCGATCATGCGCCCGAACAGGTCGGTCATCGTCCGCACCTGGGCGCCCGCGGGAGCGATCCGCTCCACATAGGCCTGGGTGGGCCCGTGCCGCCGGGCGGAGTGCTGGTAGAGCGTGCGCATCCGCACGCCCCGGTTCAGCAGCGCGGTGTCCCGGGCGACCGCCTGCTCCAGCTCCTCGGTGGGTCGGCCGCCGCCCGGCTGGCAGGCGAGCATCTCGTCCCGGCACTCGGCGCTGGCCTGTTCGATCAGCGTGACCACATCGTCGAGCAGGTCGACGACCTCGACCGTCTCGGTCTCCTCCGGCGGGCGGGTCGCGTATATCGAGGCGAGGGCGGTCAACGAGTCGCGCCGGACGTTCAGTTCGAAGAGCCGTCGGCGCAACCGCGATTCCGCGCCGGCCATGTGGGCGGCGGCCATGTGCGGATGGACGGTGCGCCACCACGGGCCGTATGCGCACAGCTCGCCGAGGTTTTCCGCGCCGTTCGCCCGGTCGATCAGATGGAATTCCTCCAACGCCTCGATCGCCTCGGCCGCGGCGGCTTCGGTGATGTCCAGTGCCTCCACGACTTCTTTCGTGGTGAAAAAGGCCTGGGTCGCTCCCCAGCGATAAAGCCGGATGTGGTCCGGCGTGAATCCCTGAAGGAGCAACGAAGGGTCGGTTTCTAGGATTTTGTCCACTTCTTCCCCCCTGCAGTTTCCTGTTCGCATCATCATGCGCGGCCAGTGCCCTGGACGGCCATGCGGCCGGGATTACAACATCATGAAACGAGCGGCCATGCGTACGGCCGGTCACGCAGAGTCCCGATCCGGTGGGGGATTTTCATGAGTAGGTCAGTTTTCGTCGTTTTTGTTCTTCTGGTCGTGGCCGGGCTCGTCAGTGGCGTCCACACCGCCCTGATCCCGCTCGGCGACAGCGGCTGGGGATAGAAATCCGGCCGACCTGTCCAGCCCGCGGATCAGTGGAGAAGACGACATGAATCAACTCGACGTCACTCATGGAATAGACACAGAAAGCGTCCGGGTGCTCCTCGCCGACATCCTGGGTGCCGAAATCCTCGACGACTCGACTTTCCTCGCCCAAGGCGGCGATTCCTTCCAAGCGGTACTGGTCGTCGAACGCGTCGAAGAGCTCTGGGGAATCGAGGCCGACTTCACCGTGGTACTTCGGTCGACCCCCGTCGAATTGGCGGCGGCGCTCAACGCGGCGCCCCGTTCCGTATGAGCCGCCCGCGGCCCTCGGTCGCGGTCGGCCCGGGGCTTCCCGTCCCGGCCGGCGCCACCGCCCACGAAGCGGTGCTGCGGCAGGCCGCCCGGTCCCCGCGGGCCATCGCCCTGCGCGGACCGGGCGGTGTCCGCGTCACCTACGGCGAACTGGTGGCGCGGGCCGGCGCGGTACGCGACCTGCTCGTGGAGGCGGGCGTCCGGGCCCGCGACTTCGTGCCGGTGCAGGCCACGGCCGGCGCGGACTTCGCCGTCGCCGCACTCGGCGTGCTGCTGGCCGGCGCCGCCTACGCCGCCGTGGACCGCGCCTGGCCGGCCCAGCGGCTGCGCGGAGTCGTCGAGGACCTCGGCGCACGCGTCGTCCTCGACACGACCGGCGCCACGGCCCATCTCCCGGCCGGGGTACGGGTCGTACCGCTGCCGGACGGTACCGCCGCCCGCCCCCGGCGCGCCGGGGCTCCGGCCGTCGGCGCCGACGACCCCGCCTGTGTCTTCTTCACCTCCGGCTCGACCGGCCGCCCCAAGGGGGTGGTCCTGCCGCACCGGGCCTTCGTGCGCACCTTCGTCGACGGCGGCTACGCCGCGTTCGGACCCGGCACGGTCATGCCGCTGCTCGCGGCGCCGTACTGGGACGCGGGCGCGCTGGAGGTCTTCGGCCCGCTGATGAACGGGGGTTCCTGTGTGACCCCCGACGAGCCGCTGATCACCCCCGACGGCCTGCGCGCCCTCGTCGCCGGGCACGGAGTCGAGACGCTCTGGCTCACCAGTTCCGTGGTCAACCTGATCGTCGACGAGGACCTCGACGCGTTCACCGGCCTGCGGCACCTGCTGTGCGGCGGCGAGCGGCTGTCCCCGCCGCACATCGCGGCCCTGCTCGACCGGCACCCCGGCCTGCGGGTCACCAACGGCTACGGACCCGTCGAGTCCATGGTCTTCGTCAGCACGCACGACATCCGCCGCGCCGACACCGCCGACTCGCACGGCATCCCGGTGGGCCGTCCGGTCCGCGGCACCGTCCTGGCCGTCCTCGACCCGGAGACCCTGCGCCCCGTGGCCCGCGGCACCGAGGGCGAGCTGTGGGCGGCGGGCGACGGACTGGCCCTCGGCTATCTCGACCGGCCCGAGGAGAACGCCCGCCGCTTCGCCCGTGTCGCGCTGCCCGGACACGGCACCCTGCGCGCCTACGCAACCGGCGACCGCGTCCGCATGGACGACGAGGACCGCCTGTCCTACGTCGGCCGGGCCGACCGCCAGTTCAAGATCCGCGGCCACCGGGTGGAGCCCGGCGAGGTGGAACGCCGGGTCGCCGCGTTCCCCGGTGTACGGCACGCCTTCCTCGTCCCGCTGCGCGACGAGCGCGGCACGGTCACCGGGACGGTCTGCGCCTACACGACCGACGACGCGGCACCCCGCCCCGACGACACGCTGCGCCGCGCGGCCACCGGCGCCCTCCCCTCGTACCTGCGCCCCGACCGCTTCCTGCACCTGCGTCCCGTACCGCTGGGCCCGACAGGCAAGGCGGATCTGCGGGCGGTGGAGGCGTGGGTGCGGGCGCGGACGGCGGCGGAGGAGGGGGCCGGGGCCGCGGTTCCGGTGGGGAGCGCGTGTTCCCCGGGTACCGGTACCGGCGCCGTGACCCCCGCCCTGCGGGAAGCCCGGGCGATTCTCTCCCGGCCCGAACTGCCCGCCGACGCCGACCTGTTGGCGGCCGGGGCGAGCTCGTTGCACGTGCTGCGGATCGCCGCGCGGCTGTCGCGGGTGTCCGGGGTGCGGTTGTCGGCGCGTGATGTGTACGAGCACCCGAGCGCGGCCGCTCTGGACGCGCTCGCCGCCACCCGGCGGGCCGGGGAGCCGTACGAGGACGCCCCGAGCGCCGATGTCGCGGGCGGCACCGGACTCTCCCCGGGGGAACGCCGGTTCTGGCTGGCCTCGCGGCTCGCGCCCGGTGCTCCCGGTCATGTCGCGGTCAGCCGGGTCTCGGTCGACGGGGCGCTGGACCCGGAGCGGCTGCGGCACGCCCTGGGCGCGGTCGCCGCCGCGCATCCGGCGCTGCGCACCACATTCCCCCGGCAGGCGGGCCGGCCGCACCGGTCGGTGGCCGACGATCCGCCGCCGCCCCCGCTGCTGATCCGCCCGGACGAGGAATCCGCCCTGGTCCACGAACTCGCCGCACTGGTGGGGGACTTGGACGCCGGGCCGCTGTTCGCCGCCGGGCTGGCCGGTTCGGGGGAGGGGCGGCACCTGCTGCTCGCCGTCCATCACATCGTCTACGACGGCCGGTCCGAGGAGATCCTCGTGGCGGACCTCGCCGCCGCCTACGCGGGCCGCACCCCGGCCCCCGCGCCCGCGCCGCCCGCCGCCGCCCCGCGCCAAGGCGCCGCCGAGGACCGGGAGTTCTGGCGCGCACGGCTGACCGGGCTGACCGCGCCCGAGTGGCCCGGCGGGGCGACGCTCGGGACGCGGGAGCTGTGGACACGGCCCCTCGTGGCGCACCCCCTCGACCTCGGCGCCGAAACGACCGCCCGGCTGCGGGAGTTCGCCGCCCGCGAGCGTCACCCGGTGCTGGTGCCGCTGCTCGCCGCCTGGTGGAGGGCGCTGGCCAAGGTGACCGGGCAGAGCGACCTCGCCGTCGGCACGATCGTCGAGGACCGCGAGGCCGCCCACGAACGCACCGTCGGCTACCTCGCCAACGGCCTGCCGGTACGGATCGCCGCCGACCCGGCGCTGGACCCCCCGGCCCTGCTGGCGCTGGTCCGCGAACGGCTCCTGGAGGTGTTCGCGCACACCGCGCTCGGCACCGACGAGATCGCCGCGCTCGCCCCTCGTCCGCCCGGCGGCCGCACCCCGCTCTACCAGAACCTGCTGGTGCTGCAGCGCGTCGCGGCCCCGGCCGAGGCCGACGGCGTCCGGTTCACGCCGCTGCCCGCTCCCGCCCTCGGCCCCCAGGCCGAACTGTGCTGCGAACTCTGGGACGACGGCAGGTCCTTCACCGGCGCCGTCACCGCGCCCGAGGGCCTGCTGGACACCGCCGCGCTCGCCGAGACCGCGGCCCTGTTCACCACCGGCCTCGCCGACCTCACCGGACGCACCGACCTTCTTGAGGACCTCACATGACCGACCACCTGGCCGACCCGCTCTCCTGGACCCAGGAGCGGATCTGGTTCGAGGAGCAGCTGCGCCCGGGCGACACCGCCTACCACATGCCGGTGACCCTGCGCGTGCGCGGCCCGCTCGACATCGCCGCGCTCCAGCACGCCGTGGACACCCTCGTGGCCCGCCACGACGCGCTGCGCACCGTCTTCACCACGGCCGACGGGGAGCCGCGGCAGCGGGTCCTGGACGAGGCCGCCGTCACCGTCCGCACCCAGGACGTGCGCGGGCTCCCCGACCCGGAGGCGGCGGCCCGCACGGCGCTGCGGCGGACCGCGCGTGAGCCGTTCGACCTGGCCCACGGGCCGTTGCTGCGGGTGCTGGCGGTGCGGTACGCCGACGACGCGTGGCTGCTCCTGCTGTCGGCCCATCATCTGATCGCGGACGGCCACTCGTTCGCGATCGTCTTCGACGAGCTGTCCCGGCTGTACGGCGCCCCGGACACCGTCCTGAAGCCGCCCCGGCGCGGCTTCGTCGAGGCCGTGCGCGCCGAGCACGCCCGGCTCGGCGAGACGGCCGCGGACGAACTGGTGGCCTGGTGGCGCGGGCACCTGGACGGCGTTCCCCGGGTGCTCGACCTGCCCGCCGACCGCCCGCGCCCCGCCGTACGCGGTCACCGCGGCGCGAGCCGTCGGCTGGAGCTGGACCCGGCGGCCGGAGCGGCCGTGCGGGAGCTGGCCCGGGGCCACGAGGCGACGCCGTTCATGACGCTGCTCGCGGCGTTCGGCGTGGTGCTCGCGCGACAGACCGGCCAGGAACGGATGGTCGTCGGCACCCCCGCGTCCACCCGCGGCGCCGGCAGCCGTGACGTGGTCGGCTGCTTCCTCAACACGCTGCCCCTGAAGGTGGACGCGGCGGGCGACCCGGCGTTCGCCGAACTCCTCGGCAGGGTCCGCGACGACGCCCTGGAGGCCTTCGGCCGGCAGCGGGTGCCGTTCGGCCGGCTGGTCGCGGACCTCGCCCCGGAGCGCGACCTGTCCCGAGGCCGGCTCGTGCAGGTCTTCTTCAACATGCTGCCGCCCGCCGTCCCGGCCGAACTGACCGGCTGCACGGTGGAGCAGCTGCCGTTCGGCGACATCGACAACAAGTTCGACCTCACGCTGTACGCCGGTGCCCGCCCGGACGGCGGCTACACACTGGAAGCCGTCCACGACGCCGGGCTGTTCGACGGCGAGCGCGTCGACGACCTGCTGCGTCAGCTGCGCGCGGTCCTCGCCCAGGCGGCGGCCCGCCCCACCCGCTCCCTACGGGACTTCGACCTGGCCACCCCCCGCTCCACCACCCTGCTGCCCGACCCCACCGCCGACCTCCCGCCCACCGCGCCCGAGCCGCTCGCCGACCGGCTCGCGAAGCACGCGGCGGCCACCCCGGACGCGCCCGCCCTGATCGCCGGCGACCGCGTCTGGTCGTACGCCGAGGTCGCGCGTACGACGGACCGGCTGGCCCGGCTGCTGCACGAGCGCGGCGTCCGGCCGGGCGACGCGGTGGCCCTGCACGCGGCCCGCCACCCGGCCGTCGTCCTGGGCGTCCTGGCCGCCGTCAAGGCGGGCGCGGTCTTCTCGGTACTGGACGCGCACCACCCCGAGGACGTCCTGCGCACCCGCGCCGAGGCACTCGCACCCCACGCGTGGATCGACTGCGCCCCCGGCCGGCCGCTGCCGGGACGCGTCACCGGGCCGGTCCTGGCCGTGGAGTCCCCTGAGGTCATCGAGGACGCACCGGCCGGGGTCGGACTGTCCGACGGTGCTCCCGACCCCGACGACGATGTGTACGTCACCTTCACCTCCGGTACCACCGGCCGGCCCCGTCGGGTCGTCGGTACGCATCGGCCGTTGGGGCACTTCCTCGACTGGTACACGCGTGCCTTCGGTCTCGGGCCCGGTGACCGGTTCGCCGTGCTGTCCGGGCTCGGGCACGACCCGTTCCTGCGGGATGTCCTCGCCCCGCTGTGGGCGGGCGGCACCGCCGTCTTCCCCGACGCCGACGTACGGGACACCGCCGCCCTCGCGGCCTGGCTCGGTGAGGCCGCGCCGACCGTCGCCCATCTCACCCCGGCCCTCGCCCGCGCCCTGGCCGGGACAGGGGCGGCCGGCTGGCCCGCGCTGCGGCTGGTCGGCTTCGGCGGCGGCACCCTGACCGGCCGCACCCTGCGCGCCTGGGCCCGGCTCGCCCCCGGCGCCGACCTCCTGAACCTGTACGGCGCCACCGAGACCCCGCAGGCGGTGTCGACGTACCTCGCCCACCGCGCGGGTGCCCCCCTCGACGCGATCCCGGCCGGTCCGGTACCGCTCGGCCCCGGCATCGACGGTGTGCAGCTCCTCGTCCTCGCGGGCGACCGGCCGGCGGGACTCGGGGAGATCGGCGAACTGGTCGTCCGGACGCCCTACTTGGCGCGGTACGCGGACGGGGGCGACGGCGACGGATACGTTCCCGACCCGTTCGCCGGACGGCCGGGCGACCGCCTCTACCGCACCGGGGACCTCGCCCGGCTGCGCCCCGACGGCCTGCTGGACCACCTCGGCCGCGCCGACCAGCAGGTCAAGGTGCGTGGCTTCCGGGTGGAGCCGGCCGAGGTCGAGGCCGCGCTGGACGCGCTGCCCGGGGTACGGCAGAGCGCCGTCCTCGCGGTCGCGGACGGCGACGGCGACCACCGGCTCGTGGCCTTCGTCGCCACCGGCACGGGTACCGGAACCGGGCCCACGGACCTCACCGGGATACGCGCCGCCCTCGCCCGGCGGCTGCCCGATCACCTCGTGCCCTCCTCCTACGTCGTCCTCGACGCCCTGCCGCTCACCGCCAACCGGAAGACCGACCGGTCGGCGCTGCTGGCACTGGAACACCGGGCGGAGGCCGCCACCGGCAGCCATGTAGCCCCGCAGGGCCCGGTCCAGGAACGCCTCGCCGAGCAGTGGCGGGTGCTGTTGCGCCGTGAACGCGTGGGCGCCACCGACGACTTCTTCGCCCTCGGCGGCCACTCGCTGCTGCTGACCCGGCTGCTGGCCCGGGTCCGGCGCGAGTTCCCCGGCGCCGCGGCCCAACTGCTCACCCTCCAGGACCTGTTCGCGCACCCCACGATCGCCGCGCTCGCCGGCCTCCTGGGCGACAGGGACGACAGGGACGACAGCGGCGACACCGGGCCCGTCACGGACGTCCGCCCCGCCGACATTCCCCGCACCGACCCGGCCGAGCCCGCCCCCCTGTCCTGGACGCAGGAACGCCTGTGGCTGGAGGAGCAGTTGCGCCCCGGCGACGCGGCCTACAACATGCCCGTCGTGCTGCGGCTGCGCGGCCCGCTGGACCCGGCCGCACTGCAGCGTGCCGTGGACACGGTCGTCGCGCGGCACGCCGTGCTGCGCACCGTCTTCGAGACCGGCCAGGACGGTACCCCGCGCCAACGGGCCGTCCCCGGCGCCCGGGTCGCCGTACGCGTCACCGATCTGTCGGAGCACCCGGACCCGCACGGCGGCGCCGTCGCCGCGGCGATGGACAGCGTCAAGGAGCCTTTCGACCTCACGCGTGGCCCGCTGCTGCGTGCGGCCGTGCTGACGATCGCCGACGCGGACCACGTACTCGCCCTGACGGTGCATCACATCGCCTTCGACGGCTGGTCGTTCGGTGTTCTGCTGCGCGAGCTGTCCGCCGCCTACCAGGGCCGCGAGGGCGAACTGCCCGTGCCGGGGCTCCAGTTCGCGGACGTGGCGCGCTGGGAGCGCGCCGACCTGGACGGGCCGGTGCTCGACGGGCTGCTCGACTGGTGGCGCGGCCACCTCGACGGGGTGCCCCGGGTGCTGGAGCTGCCCACCGACCGGCCGCGCCCGGCCGTGAGCGCCCACCGCGGCGCGCGCCGCCGGCTGACCGTGGACGCGGCCACCTCCGCCGCCCTGCGCGAACTGTCCCTGGCGCACGGCTCGACGCTGTTCATGACGCTGCTCTCCGCCTACTCCGTCGTCCTGTCCCGGTGGAGCGGCCAGGAGCGGCTGCTGGTCGGCACGCCCGTCGCCAACCGGCCGCGCGCCGAGTTCGACGACCTGCTCGGCTGCTTCCTCAACACCCTGCCGCTCCGCGTCGACCTGCACGGCGACCCGGAGTTCGGTGAACTCCTCGGCCGGGTCCGCGACAGCGCCCTGGCGGCGTTCGCCCGGCAGCGGGTCCCCTTCGGCCGGCTGGTCACCGAACTGGCGCCGGAGCGCGACCTGTCGCGCGGCCCGCTGGTGCAGGTGCTGTTCGCGTTGCAGAACGTGGAACTCGGCATGCTCGAACTACCGGGCGTCACCGGCGAGTTCGTGGACGTGTCGGCCGCCAACAGCCAGTTCGACCTGAACCTGCGGATGATCGACACCGGACGCGAGCTGGTGGGCTGGCTCGACTACGACGTGGAGCTGTTCGACGCGGCCACCGTGGAACGGTTCGTCGAGCACTTCACCAACGTGCTGACCGCCGTCGCCACCGACCCGTCCGCCGTGGTCTCCCTCGTCGACCCGCTCGGTCCCGCCGAGCGCGGTCGGCTCCTCGACGGCTGGAACGACACCGGGGTGGCCTGGCCCGAGGGCGACACCCTGACCGCTCTGCTGGCCGAGGCCGCCGTCCGGCATCCCGGGTCGGTCGCCGTACGGTGCGGGGACCGCGAGCTGACGTACGCCGAACTGCACGGCCGGGCAAGCGCGTTGGCGCACCGGCTGCGCGGTCTCGGGGTCGGCCCCGACACTGTCGTCGGCGTCCATCTGGAGCGCTCACCGGAGCTGATGGTGGCCCTGCTCGCGGTGCTCAAGGCGGGCGGCGCCCATCTGCCGCTGGACACCGGATACCCGCACGAGCGGCTGGCGTTCATGCTCGCCGACGCCCGGGTGCCGGTGCTGCTCACGCACCCCGGCGGTGGCGAGGCCCTCGCGGTCGACGGTCTCACCGTCGTCGCCGTGGACGAGCACGCCGGGGACGGCTTCCCCGGCACCGAACCCGAACCGCTCGCCGGCCCCGACCACCTGGCGTACGTCATCTACACCTCCGGCTCCACCGGCCGCCCCAAGGGCGTGCAGGTGCCGCACCGGGGCATTGTCAACCGGCTGCGGTGGATGCAGGACATGTACGGGCTGACCGGCGCGGACACGGTGCTGCAGAAGACGCCGATCAGTTTCGACGTGTCGGTGTGGGAGCTGTTCTGGCCGCTGCTGACCGGCGCCCGGATGGTCCTGGCCGCGCCCGGCGGGCACCGTGACCCCGACTACCTGGCCACCCTGGTCAGGGACGAGCGGGTCACCGTCTGCCACTTCGTGCCGCCCATGCTGGACACGTTCCTGGCCGCCGGCCGCGCCGCCGACTGCGGCTCGCTGCGACTGGTCGTGTGCAGCGGCGAGGCCCTCCCGGCGGACCTGGCCCGCCGCTTCCACCGAGCGCTGCCGCAGGCCGGGCTGGAGAACCTGTACGGCCCCACCGAGGCCTCCGTCGACGTCACCCGCTGGACGTCGCGCCCCGACTGGACCGGCGCGACGGTACCCATCGGCACCCCGATCGCCAACACCCGCGCCTACGTCCTCGACGCCCGCTTCCGGCCGGCCCCCGTCGGTGTCCCCGGCGAGCTGCACCTGGGCGGGGTCCAACTGGCCCGCGGCTACGGCGGACGCCCCGCCCTGACCGCCGACCGCTTCGTCCCCGACCCGTTCGGCCCGCCCGGCGCCCGCCTCTACCGCACCGGCGACCTGGCCCGCTGGAACGCCGAAGGCCACATCGAGTACCTCGGCCGCACCGACCACCAGGTCAAGGTCCGCGGCTTCCGCATCGAACTCGGCGAGATCGAGGCGGCGTTGCTCGACCTCGACGGCGTGGGCCAGGCGGTCGCGGTGGTCAGGGAGGACCGGCCGGGCGACCGGCGGATCGTGGCATACCTGACGGCGACGACGGAACCTTCCGATCCGACGAAACACGAAGCCACGACCACATCCAGCGCCGCGAACCCACCCGCCCCGGCGGTCACCGGTCCCGTCGCCCCGGTCCCGGCGGTCTCCGTGAGCGGCCGCTCGGCCGTGGCCGCCGTCGGCGTCCCGACCCTCGCCGATCCGCCGGAGCAAGGAGCCACGACCGAGTCCGCCGCCGCAATCCCGCCCGCCTCGGCGCCCACCACCGCGAACCCGCCCGCCCCGGCGGTCAGCCTCGGCGCCCACCACCGCGAACCCGCCCGCCCCGGCGGTCACCGTGGCCGCCGTCGGCGTGCCGACTGTCGCCGATCTCCGTGCCGGGCTGAGCCGACGGCTGCCCGAGCACATGGTCCCCAGCGCCTTCGTCACCCTCGACGCCCTGCCGCTCAGCCCGAACGGCAAGGTCGACCGCAAGGCGCTGCCCGTCCCCGACCGTGCCGCCGGCACCGCCGCCGAGCAGGTCGCGCCGACCACCGCTCAGGAGGAGCTCCTGGCCGGGCTGTGGCAGCGCGTGCTCGGGCTGGAGCGGGTCGGTGTCCGGGACGACTTCTTCGAGATCGGCGGCGATTCCATGCATGCCGTGCGGATCGTCGGGCTGGCCCGCGAGGCCGGTCACGAGATACCGCTCCAGCGGCTGTTCGCCGCCCGGACCGTCGAGGCGCTCGCCCACTGGCCGGCCGAGAACACCCACCAGGGGCCCGCCCGGCAGGAGGTCTCCGCCTTCGGGCTGCTGTCCCCGGAGGACCTCGCCCGCCTCAGGTCCTGAAGCCGTCCCGGCCCACCAGACGTCCGCACCCCGGAGGAAACCCGTGCCGTCCCACGACGACATCATCGACGCCTATCCGCTGACCCTGCTCCAGTCCGGCATGCTGTTCCACAGCCACGCCGACGGCGACACCCCCACCTACCACGACATCTCCGCCGTCCGGCTGTCCGGCCGCTTCGACGAGGCGGCCCTGCACGCCACCCTCGCCGGTGTGATCGAGCGCTCCGACATCCTGCGCAGTTCCTTCGACCTCACCCGCTTCAGCACCCCGATGCAGCTGGTGCACGCGTCCGTGGAGACCCCGCTGACCGTCGAGGACCTGCGCGGGCTGGACCCGGCCGAGCAGGAGCGGCGGGTGGCCGCCTGGACCGAGCGGGAGAAGGCGACGCCGTTCGTGCTGACCCGGGCCCCGCTGCTCACCCTGCACGTGCACGTCTTCGCCGAGGACGACTTCCGGCTCAACCTGAGCTTCCACCACGCGATCCTGGACGGCTGGAGCCTGTCCCTGGTCACCTCGCAGCTGATCACCGGTTACGACGCGCGGCTCGCCGGCCGTCCCGACCGGGCGACCGCACCGGCCACCCGGTTCCGCGACTACCTGGCACTGGAGCAGGAGGCCCTGGCCGGCCAGGAGTCCCGCGCGTACTGGGCGGACGTGCTGGAGGACACCGACTTCACCGCCCTGCCCCGCAGAGCGGACCCGGGCCTCGCCGCCGTACGCGAGGCCCGCGTGCACGAGGTACCGCTGCCCGCCGGCCTCGGGGAGAAGCTGCGCGCGGTGGCCGCCGAGGCGCGGGTGCCCGTGAAGTCGGTGATGTTCGCCGCCCACGCCCGGGTGCTGTCCCTGCTGTCCGGCCGCGCCCGGGTCGTCACCGGCCTGGTCGGCAACGGTCGCCCGGAGACCGCCGACGGCGACGAGGTGGTGGGCCTGTTCCTGAACACCCTGCCGCTCGTCGTGGACGTCACCGCCACCACCTGGACCGACCTGGCCCGCCGTATCCACGCGGCGGAGAGCGGAGCGCTCCCGCACCGCCGCTACCCGATGGCCCAGATGCTCACCGACCAGCGCCGGCCGCAGTTCTTCGAGACCGTCGTCGACCACCGCAGCTTCCGTGGCTACGACATGGAGCTGGCCGAACTCGCGGTCACCGGCGGCGAGTTCTTCGAGCAGACCAACTTCCCCTTCACCGCCAACTTCGGCACCGACCCGGTCACCGGCGAGGTCCGGCTGCGCATCAACTACGACGCGGCCGAGTTCACCGGCACCTGGATCGACACCGTCGGCGGCTATTACGCCGACGCCCTCGCCGCCCTCGTCGCCGACCCCCACGCGGCCGTGCACGCCACCCCGCTGCTCGCCCCCGCCGACCTCGACCGGCTGCTGACCGGGCACAACGACACCGCGGCCGGCTGGGACCTCGACCGCACCCTGCCCGAGCTGCTCGCCGAGCGCGCCGCCAAGCACCCCGACCGCGTCGCCGTACGCTTCGGTGAAACCGCCCTGACCTACGGCGAGTTCAACGCCTGGGCCAACCGCCTCGCCCACGAGCTGCGCGCCCTCGGTGTCGGCCCCGACACCCTGGTCGGCGTCCACCTGGAGCGCTCCGCCGAGCTGATCGTCGCGCTGGTCGCGGTGCTGAAGGCGGGCGGCGCGTACGTCCCGCTGGATCCCGGATACCCGCGCGAGCGCCTGGAGTACATGCTCGACGACGCCCGCGTCCCGGTCCTGCTGACCGGCGCCGGGCTCGCCCCGCCCGCGGTCCCCGAGGACACCGCCGTCGTCGAGGTCGACCGCACGGTCGCCGCGGGCCGCCCGGAGACCGACCCGCTGCCGCAGGCCGGGCCCGGGCACCTGGCGTACACGATCTACACCTCGGGCTCCACCGGCCGCCCCAAGGGTGTGCAGATCCCGCACCGCGCGCTGCTCAACCTGCTGTTCTCCTTCGGCCGTGACCTCGAACTGACCGAGGAGGACCGGCTGTTGGCGGTCACCTCCCTGTCCTTCGACATCGCCGCCCTGGAGGTCTACCTGCCGCTGCTGAGCGGCGCCGAGCTGATCGTCGCCCCGGACATCGCCGTGGACGGGCCCCGGCTGCGGGAGGCGGTCGAGCGGTCCGGCGCGAGTGTCGTCCAGGCCACCCCGTCCAGCTGGCGGCTGCTGGTCGAGGCCGGTCTCGGCGGCGACCGCCGGCTGCGGGTGGTCTCCGGCGGCGAGGCGCTGCCCGAGGACCTCGCCCAGGAGCTCACCGCCCGCTTCCCGGTGGTGTGGAACGCGTACGGCCCGACCGAGACCACCATCTGGTCCTGCCTGGACCGGGTGCGCCCCGCCGAGCCCGTCACCCTCGGCCGTCCCGTCGCCAACACCCGCGTGTACGTCCTCGACGCGTCCTTCGCCCCGGTCCCCGAGGGCGTCCCCGGCGACCTCTACATCGCCGGCGACGGTCTCGCCCGCGGCTACTCGCGGCGCGGCGACCTGACCGCCGACCGCTTCGTGCCCGACCCGTACGCGGACGGCGCGGGCGCCCGCATGTACCGCACGGGTGATGTGGCCCGATGGCTGCCCGACGGCCGGCTGGAGTTCCTGGGCCGGTCCGACCACCAGGTCAAGGTGCGCGGCTTCCGCATCGAACTCGGCGAGATCGAGACCGTGCTGGCCCGGCATCCGGGTGTCGGCCGGGTCGTCGTCATGGCCCGCCGGGACCAGCCGGGCGACGCCCGCCTGGCCGCCTACCTCACCCCCGGGGGCGGCGCCGCCCCGACCGCGGCCGAACTGCGCGAGCTGGCCGCCGCCGCGCTGCCCGAGTACATGGTGCCCAGCGCCTTCGTCGTCCTCGACGCCTTCCCGCTCACCCCCAACGGCAAGGTCGACCGGCTCGCGCTGCCCGCCCCCGGCCGCGACGAGACCACGGCGGGCGTGTTCGTCGCGCCCCGCACCCCCGTCGAGGAGGCCGTCGCCGCGATCTGGCGGGACGTCCTCGGCGTGCCGGAGGTCGGTGTCACCGACGCCTTCCTCGACCTCGGCGGCAACTCCATCTCCGCCCTGCGCGTCATCATGCGGCTGCCGGACATCACCGACGTCGAGGTGCCGGTGGCCGCGCTGTTCGAGGGCGGCACGATCGAGAAGCTGGCCGGCATCGTCAGCGGGGAGCGTCAGCAGGCCGCGTCCACCCTGGTGCCGTTGCGCTCGACGGGCGCCAAGTCCCCCTTCTTCCTGGTGCATCCGCTCGGCGGCAGCGTCTTCTGCTACTCCGAACTCGTCGACGTACTCGACCCCGACCGTCCGCTCTACGCCTTCCAGGCACCGGAGTACGCCGGCCCGGAGGTGCCCCGCCCGGGCAGTGTCGAGGAGATCGCCGCGCTGTACCTGTCGGAGGTGCGCGCGATCCAGCCCGAGGGCCCGTACTTCCTGGGCGGCTGGTGCATGGGCGGCATGGTCTCCTACGAGATGGCCCGCCAACTGGAGGCCGCCGGCGAGGAGATCGGCATGCTGACGATCATCAGTGCCAGCATCGACGACCCGGTCCCGCCGCGCTACGCCACCAGCGAGTCCGCCGCCATCCTCGGTGCCTTCGCCGGCCGGCTCGACGTCACCGAGGCGGAGTTGGAGGCTCTCGACCCCGAGGCCCGCATCGAACACGTCGTACGGCTCACCCAGGGCACCGGACACGAGCGGGCCGACGCGCGGTCGGTGGAGGACCTGCGCCGACTGGTGCGGCTGTACACCCGGCACGCCCGCGCCCTGCTGGCCTACCGGGACACCCCGCGCGAACCGCTGCGCGCCGACGCGGTGTTGATCCGCGCCGAGACGGAGCTGTTCGAGGGCTGGCACATGGGATGGCAGCCCCGCGTCGGTGGCATGCTCATGATCGACGAGTCGCCCGGGAACCACTTCAGCATGCTCGAACAGCCGAACGTCCCCGAGGTCGCGCGCCGCCTGGAGGACGCGGCCCTCGGCCACCCGCGCGGCATCCTCGCCGAGTCCTGAACAGCCCACCCCGCACCAGGAGTTACGGAGTACCCCCATGACCGATGCCACGACCGACGCCGCCCCCGTCGGGGAGGAGGCCGCCCCGCCCGCCCCGAGCGTGTGGCGCAACGCCGACTTCACCCGGCTGTGGACCGGGCAGACCGCCTCCCTGTTCGCCGCCCAGGTCAGCGAACTCGCGCTGCCCCTCGTCGCGGTGCTGGCCCTGGCCGCCAGCTCCGAACAGGTCGGCCTGCTCACCTCGGTGGTCAAACTGCCGTACCTGCTGGTCTCGTTGTTCGCGGGCGTGCTCGTGGACCGGGTCCGGCGCAGGAACATCCTCATCGCCACCGACCTCGGCCGCGCGCTCGTGCTGACCCTGGTGCCCGTTCTGTACTGGACGGACCGGCTCGGCATCAGCTGGTTGTACGTCCTCGGCTTCTTCGCCGGCTGCGGCAGCGTGCTGTTCGACGTGGCCGGGCAGGCCTATCTGCCCCGGATCGTGGGCCGCGACCAGCTCACCCGCGGCAACTCGGCGCTCGGCGCCAGCCAGTCCGCCGCCACCATCGGCGGACCCGCGCTCGGCGGTGTGCTGGTGCAGTGGCTCACCGCGCCCGTCGCGGTGCTGGCCGGTGCGGTGTCGTACCTCGTGTCCGCGCTGACCATCGCCACCATCCGGCACAAGGAGGACAGGGCCGAGAACGCCGGGGGCGCCACGCCCGCCGGGACACTGCGCGAGGTGTGGGCCGGGCTGAGGTTCGTCTTCGGCAACGAGCCGCTGCGCGCCATGACGATCATGGCCTCGATCTTCAACCTCTCCTTCACCGCGCTGGAGGTGGCCTTCGTCCAGTTCATGCCGCGCACCCTGGGCCTGTCGGCCGGCGGGATCGGCCTGGTGATGGCCGCGCTCGGGCCCGGTTTCCTGGTCGGCGCGGCCTTCGCGGGCCGACTGCCGCAGCGCTTCGGCTACGGCCGCACCATGCTGGTCACGGCCTCGATCGCCAACCTCGTCATGCTCGGCCTCGCCGCCGTGCACGGCTCCGGGTTCCTGGCCGTGGGCACCCTGATGCTGATCAACTTCCTGTTCGCCTCGTTCGGTGTCGCGAACAACGTCACCGTGCTCAGCATCCGGCAGACCCTCACTCCCGACGCCCTGCAGGGCCGGGTCGCCGCCACCAACCGCTTCGTCGCCATGGGCATCGCGCCCGTCGGCGCGCTCCTGGGCGGTTTCCTCGGCGGCGCCCTCGGCCTGCGCACCACGGTTCTGATCTCCGCGATCGGCCTGTCCTCGGCACTGGTCCCGCTGGGCCTGTCCTCGCTGGCCCGGATCCGGTTCGACCTCCCGCCCCAGATCGACCTCCCGTCCCAGAGCAAGGAAACAGCCTGATGTCCCAGCCGTACGACACGCACGAGGCCCCCGGCACCGAGCCCCGTCACCTCGTGGTCGTCAACCACGAGGAGCAGTACTCGGTGTGGCCCGCCCCGCTGCCCCTGCCGGCGGGCTGGCGCGCCGCCGGTTTCGAGGGCACGCGCGCGGAGGCCCTCGCGCACATCGAGACCGTCTGGACCGACCTGCGCCCGCTCAGCCTGCGCTGACCGCCCCCGACGACACGCCCCGAGAGGCACCCGCGATGGACTTCAGTCTCTTCTACTTCGCCGACGGCAGCGGCGGCGAGAGCGGCGGCGGCCGCTACGACCTGCTGCTCGAAGGCGCCAAGTACGCCGACACGCACGGCTTTTCGGCCGTGTGGACACCCGAGCGCCACTTCCACCCCTTCGGCGGGCTCTACCCGAACCCGTCGGTGACCGGCGCCGCCGTCGCCACCGTCACCGAGCGGGTCGCGATCCGCGCCGGGAGCGTGGTCGCCCCGCTGCACCACCCGCTGCGCATCGCCGAGGAGTGGTCGGTCGTCGACAACCTCTCCGGCGGCCGGGCCGGTCTGTCGCTGGCCTCCGGCTGGAACGCGGTCGACTTCGCGCTGCGCCCCGAGGGCTACGCGGGCCGCAAGACCGCCGTCATCGAGGCCGTGGAGCAGGTGCGCGCCCTGTGGCGGGGCGAGCCCCTGGCCGTCACCGACGGCGCGGGCAACGCGGCCGAGGTGCGCGTCTTCCCGCCGCCCGTCCAGCGCGAGCTGCCCGTCTGGGTGACCAGCGCGGGCGGCCCCGAGACGTTCCGCGCGGCCGGCGCGGCGGGCGCCGGCGTGCTGACCCACCTGCTGGGCCAGGACGTCGACCAGCTCGCCGAGAAGATCGCCCTGTACCGCGAGGCACTCGCACAGCGCCCCGGTCACGACGGCCGGCCCGGCCATGTGGCCCTGATGCTCCACACCTACCTGGGCGAGGACCCGGAGAAGGTGAAGGAGACCGTCCGCGAGCCGTTCACCGCGTACCTGAAGAGCTCCTTCGGGCTCATCGCCCGCTCGGCGGGCAGCATCCTGTCCGGCTTCGACCCCGACAAGCTGCGTGAGTCCGACATCGACTTCCTGGTACGGCGCTCCTTCGACACCTACTACCACAGCAGCGGCCTGTTCGGGACGGTGGAGCAGGCGGCCGTCGTCGTCGAGCGGGCCCGCGCCGCCGGAGTCGACGAGCTGGCCTGCCTGATCGACTTCGGGGTGGGCAAGGCCGAGGTGCTCACCGGCCTGGACCACCTCGACGCGCTGCGCGAGGCGTCTTCGTGACGGCACCCGCGACGTCCGGGCGCACCGCGCTGTTCCGGCGCACGGCGGGCCGGTTCCCGACCGGGGTGACCGTGCTCACCACGTTCGCCGGCTCGGAGCCGTACGGCATGACGGCCAACGCCTTCATGACCCTGTCGCTCGATCCGCTGCTGGTCGCGGTCGGTATCGGTGCCGGCTCCCGGGCGCACGCCCATGTGCTGCGCTCGGGCCGGTTCGCCGTGACCGTGCTCAGCGACGGGCAGACAGGCACCGCCCGCCGGTTCGCCGACCCCGAACGGCCCGTCGGCGCCGCGGCGTTCGCCGCCGACGACTGGATGGCGGGACCGGTCACCGGCTGCCCGGTGCTGCCCGACGGCGTGGGCTGGTTCGACTGTTCGGTGCAGGCCGCGCACCCCGCCGGGGACCACACCCTCGTCGTCGGCCGTGTCGAGGACTTCGGCCCGCTCGGCGGCGAACGGCCGCTGGTCTTCGCCGACGGCTCCTTCACCGCCCCCGACCCTTCCCTCAGCCCGTCCGGGCCCTTCGGAGGACGTACATGAGCAAGGCATCCATCGCCTGGGACCCGCGCGATTCACGAGGCCCGGCCCGCTCGGTGCCGGGCGCGGTGCGCGGCGGCACCCTGCGCGTCCTGCGCGACGGCGACTACGACCACCTCGACCCGCAGCGCATCCAGACCCTCCAGGGAGTCGCGCTCGGCCACCTCCTCTTCCGCACCCTGACGATGTTCGCCGAGGACGGCGAGGGCGGCTGGCGGCTGGTCGGCGACCTCGCCGAGCAGCCCGGCCGGGACGTCGAAGGCGACGGCCGCGTATGGGAGTTCACCCTCAAGCCCGGACTGCGCTACGAGGACGGCCGCGCGATCACGGCGGCCCACGTCGCCCACGGCATCGCCCGCTCTTTCGAGGAGAGCCTCGCCGGCGGCCCCCAGCACCTCCAGGACTGGCTGCGCGCGGGCGGCCCCTACGCGGGCCCTTTCACGGACGGCACCGACGAGGTGCCGGGTCTTGACGTGGTGGACCCGCGCACGCTGGTGTTCCGCTTCCCCGAACCGCGCCCCGACCTGCCGTTCGCCGCTGCCCTGGTGACGAGCGTGCCGGTACCGGAGGACGCCGACACCGGTGAGTCGTACGGCAAGGCGCCGCTCGCCTCCGGACCGTACCGCGTCGCCGCGCACGTACCCGGCGAGCGGCTGGTCCTGGAGCGCAACCCGCACTGGGACCCGGCCACCGACGCCGTACGGCACGACCACCCGGACCGGATCGAGATCGAACTCGGCGTCGCCGCCGCCGTCCAGAACCGGCGCGCCCAGGTCGACGAGGGCACGGACGCCTTCGCCGTCGCCGAGAACAACGCTCCCGACGAGGTCGCGGCGCGGCTGCTCGCCGACCCGTCCCTGGCACCGCGCCTGCGCCGCGACCGCACCCCGCTCGTCTGGTACCTGGCGATCAACACGGCCCGGGTGACGGATGTGGAGGTCCGCCGGGAGATCGCCCGCGCGCTGGACAAGGAGGCGGTGCGGGACGCGATGGCGGGCGCCACCCAGGGCGAGATCACCCACACCGTCCTGTCCCCGGCCACCATCGGCCACCGCCCCTACCCCGACCCGCACACGGGCGGCCCGCGCGGCCTGCCGGACAGCTGGGACGGCCGTACGCTGCGGCTGCTCAGCCGCGACGGCGAGTACTTCACCGCGGGCGCCCGGGAGGTCGCCCGCTCCCTCGAATCGGCGGGCTTCGACGTCGAGCTGGTGGAAATAGACCGGCCCCGGCACAACACGGCGGTCCTCACCCGCGGCCACGCGTACGACCTCTACCTGATGTGCCAGGCCGCCGACTGGCCCGGCGCCTCGACCCTCCTCACCGGCTTCGACGGCCGCACCCTGCGCGCCACCGGGAACGCGAACTACACCTACCTCGACGACCCGGACGTCAACGCCGAGATCGCCCGTGTCTCCGCGCTGCCCGCCGACCGCGCGGCGGCCGAATGGGCCGCGCTGGACGAGACATTGACGACCCGTCACATCCCGCTGGTGCCGGTCTTCTCCTACACCTATCTCGCGGTCTCCGGCTCGCGGGTGGGCGGGGTGTTCACCTCGTCCTTCCTCGGCACACCGGTGTACTACGACGCGTACGTCACGGGTCCGGAGGACGGCGCCCGTGGCTGACCACCGCACGCTCTACGAGCGGTTCGCCGCGTCCGCCGACGCGCATCCGGCCCGGACCGCGCTGGAGACGGCCGGCCGCGCCCTCGACTACGCGGCCCTGCGCCGCCTCGCCGAGCACACCGCGGCCCGGGTGCTCGACGTCCTCGGCGGGCGCCGCCCGCAGCGCGTCGGTGTCCTCGCCAACCGCAGCGTCGCCGCGTACTCCTCGTACCTGGCCGCCCAACGGCTGGGCGCCGCCGCCGTACCGCTGGGCCCGGAGGTCGCCCCGGCCCGGCTCACCGCGATCGCCGGGGCGGCCGGGCTGGACGTGGTGCTCGCCGGACCGGAAGCCGCGGAGACGGACCGGGCGACCCGGTTCCCCTGCCCCGTCCTGCCGTTCACCGAGCCCGGCCCCGCGCAGTCGGCCGTCGGCCTCCCGCCGTACGCACCGCGCCCCGACGCGGTCGCCTACATCGTCTTCACCTCCGGTTCCACCGGCACCCCCAAGGGCGTCCCGGTGCTCCAGCGCAACGTGGCGGCCGTGCTCGACCACGCCGTCGACCGCTACGGCATCGGACCCGACAGCCGGGTCTCGCAGACCTTCGACCTGACCTTCGACCCGACCGCGTGGGACATGTTCACCGCCTGGAGCGCCGGCGCGGCCCTCGTCGTACCCGACCGCGCCGAACTGGTCCGCCCGGCCCGTTTCGTCCGCGAGCACCGCGTCACCCACTGGTTCTCCGTCCCCTCGGTGATCTCCTACGCCCGACGGCTGCGCGACCTGGCCCCGGGCAGCATGCCGGAGTTGCGCTGGACCCTGTTCGGCGGCGAACCGCTCACCCTGGAACAGGCCGCCGCCTGGCGGGCCGCGGCCCCCGGCAGCGTCCTGGAGAACCTCTACGGCCCCACCGAGGTCACCGTCTCCTGCACCCAGTACCGGCTGCCCGCCGACCTCGCCGACTGGCCCGCCACCGCCAACGGCACCGTGCCCATCGGCACGCCCTACCCGCACCTGGACGCCCTCGTCCTGGACGACTCCGGCCGGCCGGCGGACGAGGGCGAGCTGTGCCTGCGCGGCCCGCAGCGCTTCCCCGGCTATCTCGACCCCGCCGAGAACCCCGGCCGGTTCCTCCGCTTCGACGGCGGACGGGCCACCGTGCACGAGGAGCGGGCGGCGCCCGGCACGGAGCTGTACTACCGCACCGGCGACCGGGTGCGGCGCGGCGCGGACGGCGCCCTGCTGCACCTGGGGCGGCTCGACCAGCAGGTGAAGATCCGCGGCCACCGCATCGAGCTCGGCGACATCGAGGCCGCCCTGCGCACGGCCGACGGTGTCGCCGAGGCCGTCGTCACGGTCTGTACGGCCGAGGGATCCGAGCCGGCCCTGGAGGCCGCGTACACCGGCACTCCCCGAGAACCTCTCGCGCTGCGCGGCCACCTTGCGGACCGGCTGCCCGTCTACATGCTCCCGCGCGGCTTCACGCACTTCGACGCGTTCCCGCTGAACGCCAACCGGAAGATCGACCGCCGGGCGGTCGCGAGCCGTCTCGCCGCCCCGGGGCCGGCCCGGTGAGGACCGCCGCGTCCGGGCCCGGCCCGGTGAACGGGTGCGCTCTGCTGTCGGGCCTGTTGCCCGTCGGCGTCGTCGTGGCCGAGGCGCGGGGCGACGAGGCGGCCGGGCCGGTCCACCCGGAGGAGGCGGCCCAGGTCGGGTCCGCCTCGGTGGCGCGGCGACGGGAGTTCCTCACCACCCGTTCCTGTGCCCGCCGGGCCCTGGCCGCGCTCGGGCAGGCACCCGGTCCGATTCCGGTCGGCCCGCACCGGGAGCCGTGCTGGCCCGCGGGGTTCGTCGGCAGCCTCACCCACTGCGACGGCTACCGCGCGGCGGCCGTCGCCCGGGCCTCGGACGTGTGGACGCTGGGCATCGACGCCGAGCCCGACGGTCCGATGCCCGAGGGCGTCCTGCGCCACATCGCGCTGCCGGCCGAGCGGCGGATGGTGGCCGAGCTGACCGTCGCCGAGCCGGACGTGCACTGGGACCGGCTGCTGTTCAGCGCGAAGGAGTCCCTCTACAAGGCGTGGTTCCCCAGGGCCCGCCGCTGGCTGGACTTCCTGGACGCCGAACTGACCTTCGCGGCGGGCCGCCCGACGTTCACGGCGCGGGTGCTGCAGCCGGGCCGGCTCCCCTTCGACCTGGCCCCCGGCCGCTGGGCGCGCCGCGACGGCCTGCTGCTGACGGCCGTGTCGATCGCCACCCCGCCGGTCCGTGGTGCCGCCCGGGACGGCGGAATCCCGTCAGCCGTCCACTGACGGGATCCGGCAGGGGTTGCCACCCCCCTCCCCGGATGGGGGAGGATGGCGGAATCCGTACGAAGGGAAATACACGGTGAGCATCGACCCGTCCTCGATTCCGAACTTCGGGGGCCAGCCCGAGCCGAACCCCCAAGGACCGGCGGGCCCCGTCGTCCCGGATCAGGACCTCGTGAAGCAGCTCCTCGACCAGATGGAGCTGAAGTATGTCGTCGACGACGAGGGTGACCTCGCGGCGCCGTGGGAGCAGTTCCGTACGTACTTCATGTTCCGTGGCGAGGACGACCAGCTGGTCTTCTCGGTGCGGACGTTCTACGACCGTCCGCACGACATCGACGTCAAGCCGCAGCTGCTGGAGTCGATCGACGACTGGAACCGGCGCACCCTGTGGCCCAAGGTCTACACGCACACCCATGACGACGGCACCGTCCGTCTCATCGGTGAGGCGCAGATGCTGATCGGCACCGGCGTCGACCTGAACCACTTCGTGTCCTCGACGGTGAGCTGGGTGCGCGCGGCGATCGAGTTCGACCGCTGGCTCGTCGAGCAGCTCGGCCTCACCGAGGAAGTCGACGAGGCCGTCGAGAAGCCTGAGGACGACGAGGAGTAGTAGTTCTCCTCGGTCCCGTAAGACCACGTACGACCGGCGCCCGTCCACAGCCTGTGGACGGGCGCCGGTCTTTTCTGTCCGTCTCTCTCAGCCCGCCAGCTTCTTCAGCCGGTCCACCGCTTCCTCCAGGACACCCACCCGCTTGCAGAACGCGAACCGTACGAAGGGCGCGCCCTCCTCCCGGTGGTCGTAGAAGACCGCGTTCGGGATGGCGACGACACCGGCGAGTTCCGGCAGCGCGCGGCAGAACGCGAAGCCGTCCGTCTCTCCTAGGGGGCGGATGTCCGTCGTGATGAAGTACGTGCCCGCCGGGCGGAAGACCTCGAAGCCCGCCTCCGCCAGGCCCGTCGCCAGGACGTCCCGCTTGGCCAGCATGTCCGCGCGGAAGGCGTCGAAGTACGAGTCGGGGAGGGCCAGCGCCTCCGCCACCGCGTACTGGAACGGGCCCGAGGCCACGTACGTCAGGAACTGCTTCGCCGACCGTACGGCCGTGACGAGGGCGGGGGTGCCCGTGACCCAGCCGACCTTCCAGCCCGTGAACGAGAACGTCTTGCCCGCCGAACCGATCGACACCGTCCGCTCCCGCATCCCCGGGAAGGTGACGAGCGGGATGTGCTCGGCCTCGTCGAAGACCAGGTGCTCGTACACCTCGTCCGTGATCACCAACAGATCGCGTTCTACGGCGAGTTCGGCGATGGCGGCGAGTTCCTCGCGGGTGAGGACGGTGCCGGTCGGGTTGTGCGGGGTGTTGATCAGGAGGAGGCGGGTGCGGTCGGTGACGGCGGCGCGCAGCTCGTCCAGGTCGAGGCGGAAGCGGCCTTCCGAGGGGCGCAGGGTGACCGGTACGCGGGTGCCGCCCGCCATCGCGATGCAGGCCGCGTAGGAGTCGTAGTACGGCTCCAGGGCGATGACCTCGTCGCCGGGTTCCACCAGGGCGAGCAGCGCCGCGGCGATCGCCTCCGTCGCGCCCGCCGTGACCAGGACCTCGGTGTCGGGGTCGTAGGAGAGGCCGTAGCGGCGCTGCTGGTGGGCGGTGATCGCGGTGCGGAGTTCGGGGACGCCGGGGCCCGGCGGGTACTGGTTGCCGCGTCCGTCGCGCAGCGCGCGGACCGCCGCCTCGCGGATCTCCTCGGGGCCGTCCGTGTCGGGGAAACCCTGGCCGAGGTTGATCGAACCGGTCTTCAGGGCCAGGGCGGACATCTCGGCGAAGATCGTCGTCCCGAATTCGGCGAGCCGGCGGTTGAGGAGGGGGCGTGCGGTGGAGGTCATGCCCGCCATCCTGCGCTCAAGCTCTGGACTTCCTCAACTCTGCTTTGGCAGGTGAGACGGCCGGGCATCCCTGCTTCACGCACCAACCGGGGCGCCCACGGGGGGCCGCTTCGGGGGAACTGGAAGGAGGGTGACGTCATGTTCTTCTTCGTCATCCTGGCGGTCATCGCAGTGGCGTTCGTAGGCGCGGTGGTCCGCGCCGGGCGCAAGGACAAGCTCGGCAAGGGATCGGGCCGCCGGTCCGGGTTCTACGGCGGGAGCGCCGCCGGTACGAGCAGCAGCTGGTGGGCCGGGGACGGGGGTTCGTCGTCCTCGGGCGGGCACTCCGGCGGGCACCACGGGGGCCACCACTCCTGCGGCGGCGGGCACTCGTCCTGCGGGGGCGGCTCGTCGTGCGGCGGGGGATCGTCCTGCGGGGGTGGGGGCGGCTGCGGCGGCGGCAACTGAGCCGGACGCGGTGAGCGGACGCGGATACCGGGTGAGCCGGACGCGGTGACAGCTGACACGGGGCAGCTGAGCACCGCCGACGGGATGGCACGGGGGGTCGGGGCGCCCGTCGGGAGACCGCTCCCGGCGGGCGCTCCGGCGCGCGCCTGACACGCCTGGGCGTACGCCTTGGTTGAACAGTTGAGCTGTGCAGCCCCCTGAGGGATGGAAACCCCACGAAGTTGGGTAAAAACGCTGTGGTGGCGCCACCGCTCATGATTCCCTCTAAAACACCAACGCAGCCCCAACGCAACCCCTCGGGCGCCTGCAGACACCATCTCCTCACTGGGCCGACCGGGCCGACGTCCCGGTGTCGGCCGGGGTGTGCCGGACCCCCACACCTCCCCTCACCTCCCCTTTCTTTGCGTGCTAGCGGAGCCGATCCATGCTCACGACCCTGAAGACCTCCTACACCGATACGCGCGCGGCCGACCTCGCCTGGACCCTGGGGCTCGAGCCGCTTCCCGCCCTGGCCACGCTCGATCTCGAACTGGCCGGTGCCAAGCTCCAGTTGAGACTGCTCGGCGCGTCCCACCAGGTACTCCTGGACGAGGAGCGGGGCAGCTGTTCGGAGACGGTCGCGTGCATCCCGGGTTCCAGCACACCGCTGCCGCTCGGGGTGGCCAAGCGGGTCGGCGACTGGGAGTACGAGTTCGCGGCCCGGGTCGAGGTGCTGTCCCCGGGACAGTTCGCGGGCCGCGCCCAGGAACTGCTGGCCCTCGTCGCCGACCATCCCAACGGCCTCGCCGGGGTCTTCCCCGGCAGCCCGCACGCCTTCACCGCGATGCTCGCCCAGCGGCACGAGGGCCAGGTGCTCTGGCGCACCTGGCACGCGTATCCGCAGGACGGGCAGCTGGTGGCGACACGGACGCGGGTGGGGGTGCGGGTGCCGGTGGGGCACGCGGTGCCGTCGCCCGTATAAACCTGGATGAGGCCGGGTGGGCCTGCGCGGCCGACACCGACCCCGGTCGCTGTAAACACATTCCACACGTGTGGGTGACGAAGCGTGCCCATCATGTGACGTAACGTCGCAGCGTGATCGAACCGCACGCGCCGGCCCGGCCGGGTACCCAGCCACCGTGGGCAGGCCCCGCGCGGCTGCCCGTACGGCCGGGCACGGGCCGGTTCCTGGTGCTCGCGGGCGTCTTCGTCTGCGCGGCCTGCGGACTCGTGTACGAACTCGAACTCGTCGCCCTCGCCTCGTACCTGATCGGCGACTCGGTCACCCAGGCGTCCGTCGTCCTTTCCGTCATGGTCTTCGCGATGGGCATCGGCTCGCTCGCCGCGAAACGTCTGCGCTGGCACGCGGCGGCCGGTTTCGGCGCGGTCGAGGCGGCCCTCGCGCTGATCGGCGGCTGCAGCGCGATGGCGTTGTACGCGGTCTTCGCCTGGACCGGGAACTGGGGCGGCCTGTGGGCCCAGGGCCCGCGCTGCCTCCTGGTCGCCTTCTCGCTGGCGATCGGCCTGCTGATCGGCGCGGAGGTCCCGCTGCTCATGGAGCTGATCCAGCGGATCCGCCGCCAGGACGCGGGCGGCGCGGTGGCGGACCTGTTCGCGGCGGACTACGTGGGCGCGCTGGTCGGCGGCCTGGCGTTCCCCTTCCTCCTGCTCCCCTTCCTGGGCCAGCTGACCGGCACCCTGCTCACCGGCACGGTCAACGTGGTCGCCGGCGGCTCCCTGGTCCTGGGCCTGTTCCGCCGCGATCTCTCCCGCCGGGGCCGCTGGCTCCTGATCATCACCAACCTCATGGTGCTCGGCCTGCTCGCCTCCGCCGCGGTCCTGGTCGACGACTTCGAACGGGCCGCGCGGCACGCGGTCTACGGCAAGGACGTCCGGGTCGCGCTCCAGACCGACGTCCAGGAGGTCGTCCTCACCGGCGGCGACCACGGCCGCCCCCTCGACCTCTTCCTCGACGGCCGCCTCCGCGTCAGCGGCCGCGACGAGAACCGCTACCACCAGGCGCTCGTCGCCCCGGCGATGAACGGCCCCCACGCGCGCGTGCTCGTCCTCGGCGGCGGCGACGGCCTCGCGGCGCGGGAAGTACTGCGCCACCGGGGCGTGCGCCGCGTCGACATCGTCGAACTCGACGCGGGCGTCGTCCGGTTGGCCCGCCACGACCCCGCCCTGTCCGCCCTCAACGGCCATGTCTACGACGACCCGCGCGTCCACGTCACCACGGGCGACCCGTTCGACCGCCTGCGCGCGGTCCGCCCGGGGTCGTACGACGTGGTGATCGCGGACCTCCCCGACCCCGGCATCACCGCCAGCACGAAGCTGTACTCCCAGGAGTTCTACGGCCTCGCCCGCCGGGCCCTCACCGGCCGGGGACGGCTGGTCGTGCACGCCGGTCCCGTGTCCTCCCGGCGCCAGGTCTTCTGGACGGTGGTCTCGACGGTCCGCGCGGCCGGGCTCCACGCCGTCCCGTACCGGGTGGGCGGCCGAGCCTCGGGGTTCGCGGCGGGGCCCGACCGGGCGACCGGGACGTCGCGGGCTCCGCGGGACTGGGGGTTCGTGCTGGCGACCCGGGGGGTGGCGCCCGCGGAGCCGGGGTTGGCGAGCGAGGAACGGGCGGCGGAGCGGACGCGGGTGCCGGGGCTGGCGGCTTCCACGTTGGTGCATCCGCGGTACTGATCTCGCGGAGGGCGGCGCATTTCAACGCAGGTCGGCAATATCCAGCCCGTCCGGCGTTTGAGGACGAGGCCGTTCAGGCCGAAGGGGGTCTGGGGGCGCAGCCCCCAGGGACGCCCGCACCAACACGGCCGCACTTCCGGGCAACGGCACGTACACCCCCGCCCAACCTGGGTAGGCTCGGCAAGCATGGAGCATGAGGTGCACGTTCCGGTTACCCCCGATCACCTGCGGGACGCACTCGCGGATCCCGCCCGGGTCGCCCGCGCAATCCCCGGCTTCCAGCAGGACGCCGGTTCCGGACCCGTCGCCGGACGCCTGAAGGTCCGCGTCGGCAGCCACTCCATCACCTACCGGGGTTCCGCGCGCGTCTCCGCGCAGGACGACGGCACGTACGCCGTGGAGGGCGACGCGACCGAGGCCCGCGGCACCGGTTCCGTGAAACTCGCGCTCAACCTGCGCGTCCGCGAGACCGACGGCGGTTCCACCCTCGTCTTCGACGGTACGGCGACGGCGGACGGCCGGATCACCGAACTGGCGCCGGACGCGGTGAGGTCCGCGACGACCAGGCTGCTGGACCGCTTCGCGGAGAACCTGGGGGCGGCCGCGGCGGAACCGGACCCGGCCGAACTCACGGACCCCACCGCCGTGTTGGAGACACCGGAGACCGAGATTCCGCCTCCACCCCTGGACCCGCTGGACTCCCTGGCCGCCGAGCCCGACGAGCCCGATGAGATCGACGACATCGACGAGCCCGTGGCCGACATCGGTGGCCTCGACGAACCCGGACCCCACGTCTCCGAGACCTTCGCCGACACCCCCGAACCCCCCGCCGAGGCCGCGCACGCGCGCCGCACGATGATCGGCCGCAGCGCGGAGGAGGTCGACCACGCGCCCCCGCGCGGCCGTTACGCCCCCGTCCCCGCCCCGCAGACCGTGTCGACGAACGCTACCCTCCGCTGGGCGGCCCCCGCGGCGGCGGTGATCGTGGCCTCGGCGATCGTGGTCAACAGGGTGCTGCGCAAACGCCGTTGAGGGTCGGCGCCCGCGCTTCCGATCAGCCCAGTAGGGTCGTGCCGTGAGTAACGAAGAGATCACGCTGACCGCGGGTGACGCGGAAGTGACAGTGCAGCCGGGCAACGGCGGCCGTATCGGAGGGCTCCGCGTCGGCGGCACCGAACTCCTGCGCCAGGGCGAGCGGTTCGGGTGCTTCCCGATGGTCCCCTGGTGCGGGCGGATCCGTGACGGCCGCTTCCTCGACGGCGGGACCGTCCGCCAGATGCCCCTCAACTCCCCGCCGCACGCCATCCACGGCACCGTCCGCGACGGCGCCTGGCGCACCGCCCGCAGGTCGGCCGACGAGGCGGTCATCACGTACGACCTGGTCGAGCCCTGGCCCCACCCCGGCCGCGTCACCCAGGCCGTCGCGCTGACCGCCGACGCCCTGACGCTCACGATGGCGGTGGAGGCGTACGACGACTCCTTCCCGGCGCAGATCGGCTGGCACCCGTGGTTCCACCGGAACCTCGGCGGCGAGGACGTGACCGTCGACTTCAGCCCCGCCTGGCAGGAGGAGCGCGGCGACGACCACCTCCCCACCGGCAACCGCATCGACGTGAAGCCCGGCCCCTGGGACGACTGCTTCGGCATGCCGGACGGCGTCGACGTCACGCTGACCTGGCCGGGGCAGCTGGAGCTGAAGGTGACGAGCCCGGAGGAATGGGTCGTCGTCTACGACGAGCAGGAGGCCGCCGTGTGCGTGGAACCGCAGACCGGCCCGCCGAACGGACTGAACACCCTGCCCCGCCTGGTCACCCCGATCGAGCCGCTGGAAGCCACGATGACCTGGGCCTGGAGGCGCCTCTAAGCTGGGCGGCATGACGGACGTACGCGGCGTGGTGCTGCAGCAGATCAAGGACAAGGCCGTGGTGCACGGCAAGGTGACCCTGTCGTCGGGGCTGGAGGCCGATTACTACATCGACCTCCGCCGCGTCACCCTCGACGGCGAGGCCGCCCCGCTCGTCGGGCAGGTGCTGCTGGACCTGACCGCCGAGCTGGACTTCGACGCGGTCGGCGGGCTGACCATGGGCGCAGACCCGGTCGCCACGTCGATGGTGCACGCCGCCGCGGCGCGCGGCCGGAAGCTGGACGGCTTCGTCGTCCGCAAGGCCGCGAAGGCGCACGGCATGCAGCGTCAGGTGGAGGGCCCCGAGATCAAGGGCCGCCGGGTCCTGGTCGTCGAGGACACCTCCACCACCGGCGACTCCCCGCTCACCGCCGTCGAGGCCGTGCGCAGGGCCGGTGCGGAGGTCGTCGCCGTCGCGACCATCGTGGACCGGGCGACCGGCGCGGCCGAGAAGATCGAGGCCGGGGCCGGGGTGCCGTATCTCTTCGCCTACTCCAAGGACGAGCTGGGCCTGGACTGACCGCCCACTCTTAGCATCCGGCCGCGTCTGGAAAGATGGGGCCGACGATGACGTCGCACCCAAGGTCTAGGTCAGGGCCGTAGCACGCAGATCGCGAAGATCGCCAACCCGCACATACCAAGGAGCGGACAGATGCCCATCGCAACCCCCGAGGTCTACAACGAGATGCTCGACCGGGCGAAGGCAGGCAAGTTCGCCTACCCGGCCATCAATGTGACCTCGACCCAGACCCTGCACGCTGCGCTGCGCGGCTTCGCGGAGGCCGAGAGCGACGGCATCGTCCAGATCTCCACGGGTGGCGCGGAGTTCCTGGGCGGCCAGTACGCCAAGGAGATGGTCACGGGTTCCGTGGCCCTGGCCGAGTTCGCGCACATCGTCGCCGAGAAGTACCCGGTCACGGTCGCGCTGCACACCGACCACTGCCCCAAGGACAAGCTCGACGGCTACGTCCGCCCCCTGATCGCCGTCTCCGAGGAGCGCGTGAAGGCCGGCGGCAACCCGCTGTTCCAGTCGCACATGTGGGACGGCTCGGCGGAGACCCTCGCCGACAACCTCGCCATCGCGCAGGAGCTGCTGGCCCGCGCGGCCGCCGCGAAGATCATCCTCGAGGTGGAGATCACCCCGACCGGCGGCGAGGAGGACGGTGTCTCGCACGAGATCAACGACTCCCTCTACACCACGGTCGAGGACGCGATCCGTACGGTCGAGGCGCTGGGCCTCGGCGAGAAGGGCCGCTACCTGCTGGCCGCGTCGTTCGGCAACGTGCACGGCGTGTACAAGCCGGGCAACGTCGTGCTCCGCCCCGAGCTGCTCAAGGAGCTGAACGAGGGCGTGGCCGCGAAGTACGGCCAGCCGGCCGGCAGCAAGCCGTTCAACTTCGTCTTCCACGGCGGCTCCGGCTCCACGCCGGAGGAGATCGCCACCGCGCTGGAGAACGGCGTCGTGAAGATGAACCTCGACACCGACACCCAGTACGCGTTCACGCGCCCGATCGCGGACCACATGTTCCGCAACTACGACGGTGTCCTGAAGGTCGACGGCGAGGTCGGCTCCAAGAAGACCTACGACCCGCGCACCTGGGGCAAGCTCGCCGAGGCGTCGATGGCGGCGCGTGTGACCGAGGCGTGCGCGAACCTGCGCTCGACGGGCACGAAGATCAAGTAAGGCCTTCTGAGACGCCTGTTTCGCGAGCCCGGTGCTACGGCACCGGGCTCGTTGTATACCTGGGGCATGTCCTCCGACGTCCGGCTCGCCTCGCCCCAGGGCAAGTGGATCCTGCTGACCACGGTGCTCGGCTCCAGCATGGCCATGGTGGACTCCACCGTCGTCAATGTCGCCCTGCCCCGCATCGGCCGCGACCTCCAGGCCGACCTGGCCGCCCTCCAGTGGACGGTCAACGCGTACATGCTGACGCTGGCCGGCCTGATCCTGCTCGGCGGTTCCCTCGGCGACCGCTACGGCCGCCGCAAGATCTTCGTCCTGGGCGTGATCTGGTTCGCGGCGGCCTCCCTGCTCTGCGGACTGGCGCCCAACGTCGCTGTCCTCGTCGCGGCCCGCGCGCTCCAGGGCATCGGCGGCGCACTCCTCACCCCCGGCTCTCTCGCCCTGATCCAGGCCTCCTTCCACCCCGACGACCGGGCCAAAGCGGTCGGCCTGTGGTCCGGCTTCGGCGGCATCGGCGCGGCGGTCGGCCCGTTCCTGGGCGGCTGGCTGGTGGACGGTCCCGGCTGGCGCTGGGTGTTCCTGATCAACGTCCCCATGGCCCTCATCTGCGCCCCCATCGCCGTACGCCACGTCCCCGAGTCGGCGGACGGCCGTAAGCACGGCCGCTTCGACGTCCTGGGCGCGGCGCTGGGCGCTGTGTCGCTGGCGCTCGTGACGTACGCCCTGATCGAGGCGCGCAACGGCTCACTGGTGGTCGTCCTGACCGCAGTCGCGGGCGTGGCGGCGGGCATCGCCTTCGTCTACGTCGAGAAGCGCGACCCCGATCCGATGATGCCGCCGGACATCTTCGCGTCGCGCCAGTTCACGGCGGTCAACCTCGTCACCCTCTGCGTCTACGCGGCCTTCGGCGGCTTCTTCTTCCTGACCGCGCTCCAACTCCAGGTGGTGGCGGGCTACTCGGCGCTCCAGGCCGGCACGGCTCTCCTCCCCACAACGGCCCTGATGCTCCTGTTCTCGGCCCGCTCCGGCGAACTGGCCCAGCGCATCGGCCCCCGCATCCCCCTCACGGTCGGCCCGCTGCTCTGCGCGACGGCGATGCTCCTGATGCTCCGCGTCGGCCCGGACGCCTCCTACTTGGCCGACGTAGTACCGGCCCTCCTGGTGATGGGCACCGGCATGGTCATCCTGGTAGCCCCGCTCACGGCCACGGTCCTCGCCTCCGTGGACACCGCCCGCGCGGGCCTGGCCAGCGGCATCAACAACGCGGCGGCCCGCGCGGCCGGCCTCATCGCGGTGGCGGCCCTGCCCCTGCTGGCGGGCATGGGCCCGGACGCGTACCTCTCGGCCCCCGCCTTCGACCACGCCTTCGACCGGGCGATGCTGTGGTGCGCCGGGGTCCTGGTGATCGGCTCGATCCTGGCCTACGCGACCGTACGCCGCCCGGCCCCGGACTGCCGCCGCCCGGAATGCCTCACGCACGGCTGGGTGACGGCTCCGCCGCTGGAGCCCCGGGTGGGGAAGGGGCCTCTCGACGCGGGGTAGGGGTTCGGCGGTGAAGGTGCGGCACTACGCCTCCGTCGCGATGCAGGGGTGGCAGGGGCAGGTGCACCGCGCGATCAGGACCATGCCGTCCCCGTGAGGCAGCGGGATGTCGTTGGTCTGGCGGCAGTCCTGGTGCAGGTCCTGATAGTCGGCCCGGGCGGCAACGGCACATTCCGCGGAGCGAGTTGAGATGTCATCGGTCGCCGACGCGTTCACGCACGCACTCCTCGCCGAACTGCCTCCGCCAGACGTACGG
Organism: Streptomyces sp. NRRL F-525; assembly: GCF_000716605.1. Lineage (GTDB taxonomy): Bacteria > Actinomycetota > Actinomycetes > Streptomycetales > Streptomycetaceae > Streptomyces. The sequence continues at coordinate 86,937 of NZ_JNXE01000031.1, forward strand.
CGACATCGGCGCGGACTCTCCCCAGCTCGACGAGCTTCAGGCCGGGGTGCACGCAGTCGACGCCGAGGGACGGGAGGACGATCCCGGCCTCGGCGAGTGCTTGCCGGAGGGACTTCACTGCCGTACGCGGGTCGACGTCCCGCTGTTCCGTCGTAGCCATGAACAGGACGGTAGGAGTGGGGAGTTGCGCGGCACGAGGGGAGTTGCTCGGAGTTTCTTGACGGTGTGGTGAAGTTGCGCGATGTCAGCCGCGCGGGCCAACCGGACCCGGTACACAGGCCGTTGCCCTCCGTGATGCTTGATGGATCAGTCCTCCCGAGGAAAGGAACTGGTCATGACGCGACGTCTGCGCTTCAACGGCACCGGTAGCGGCGGAGGTTCATGCCCCGCGATCCATGAAGACCTGGACACGGGCGAGATCATCGTGCACAGTCCCCGGCTCACCGACCCGGACGCCCTCGCCCAGCTTCAGCACCTGGACGAGGACGAGATCCCCGTCGTGGTGCCGCGCAACACGATCATCGACTTCGGCCCGAAGGCCCGCGACACCGAGCCGCGCATCCTCGACCCGGAGACGTTCGCCCGGCTCTTCGAGAACTTCCGGCACAGCGCCTGGCATCTGGAGATGCGCAAGGGCTACGCCGTGGACCGGGCCACCGACACCTACGCCCAGTTCGTCCGGGGCGGGGCGCCGACATGGGACATGGACTCGCCGTGGGCGCGCACCATCGGCGCCAAGACGCGCGACGGCGCCTACGTCGGCCGGGTCCGTATCGTCGACAACCCGCCGACGGAAGGGCAGTTGTACCTTCTCGCGCACGCCGGACACAACGCGGCGCTGGGTGAGGAGGTGCGGAACATGTGGCGTGAGGACGCCGAGCGCGTGCACCTGCCGGACGAGGATTTCTGGATCTTCGACTCGCATATCGTCGCCCTGTGCCGCTGGGACGACGAGGACAATCTCACGGGTGCCGAACTGATCACGGAGCCCGCACGCGTCAACCAGTACAACCGGCTGCGTGACGTCGCGATGCACTACGCCGTCCCGTACGAGCGGTTCAAGACCTTGGCCGACGCCAGGGGGTAGAGGTAAGGCAGGTGCCCATCGGTGAGCACGGATTATCAGCAGGCCCGCGAAGCACTCGGAGTACGTCTCCGGGAGCTCCGCCTGACGGCTCCTGACGGCCGGCTCACCGGTACGCGGCTCGCGGAACGGCTCGGCCCGGGATGGACCAAGGTCAAGGTCAGCAAGCTGGAGAACGGCAGGCAGACGGCCACGGCCGACGACTTGCGGGCCTGGGCGAACGGGACCGGTCAGCCCGAGGCCATCGATGAACTGCTCGCCAAACTCCGGGGGTTCGAGTCGCACATCCGCTCATGGCGTCGCCAGTTGGCCGCGGGGCACAAGACGGTCCAGGACGCCGCCGCGGCGGAGCACGAGCGCACGCAGGTCCTCACGATCTGGGAGAACTGCCTGATCCCCGGTCTGCTGCAAACCGCGGACTACGCCCGCCACGTCTTCGCCCGGCACGCCGATCTCCTACGGTCACCACGCGACACCGAGGACGCCGTGCGCGCCCGGATCCAGCGGCAGGAACGGCTGTACCAGCGTGGCCGCACCCACCGGATCGTGATGTGGGAGGGCGCACTCCGCTCCCTGGTCTGCCCGCCGTCCGTCCTCGCGGCGCAACTCCACCATCTCGCCGCCACCATCGGCCTGGACACCGTCGAACTCGGCATCGTCCCGTTCAGCGCCCCACTGAAGATCTGGCCCGGCAACAGCTTCTGGGTCTACGACGAACGCCTCGTCATCGTCGAGGACTGGCACGCGGAGTTGTGGATCGACGACGCCGACAGTGTTGCTACGTACCTGCGCGTCTGGGCGACTTTGGAGGAGTCGGCGGTGTACGGCAACGACGCGCACAACGTGATCAATGCGGCGCAGCGTGCGTTGAGCCCCTATTCGGCATGACCGCCGAGAACGCCCGCGCGGAAGGCGGCCCACTCGGAAGCGGTGAAGCGCAGCAAGCCTCGATCCGGGTCCTTGGAGTCGCGAACTGCCTTTGCTCCGGCCGGGAGTTGGGCTATCTCGACGCAGTCGTGCTCCGCGCCGCTGGCGGACGCCTTCCGCCATATCGCCTCGGTGAGGTCGTACGCATACAGCTCAGCTCTGAGGTGATTCACTTCCGGTGGCTCTCTTCCAGCTCGGCGATTCTCGCGAGCGAGTCCTCCACCGGAAGGGCCGTTGCACGGATGCGTTCAAAGGCTTTGGCGAAGGGGGTCGCATCGTCGCCCTCAACGTACGTCGCGCCGCCGAGGTTCTCCAAGAGCACTACGGAGGGCATGGGCGGTGGAAAGCCAGTGAGCGTGAAGCCACCGACCACCCCGGGATGTGCGGTGGAGTCCAGGGGCATCAACTGCACGGTGACGTTGGGCATGTCCGAGGCGTCGAGCAGCCGACGGAGTTGCTCGCGCATGGTCGAGGACCGTGCGGAGAAGCGCTGGTGCAGTGCCGCCTCGTGGATGATGGCCCACAGCTCAGGGGCCGTGCCGGGGCGGGAGAGGACGGCTTGCCTGGCCATCCTCACCTCGGCCAGGGCGGCCACCTCGTCCGGGGTGCGCGAGGTCGTCACGCCGGCGATCGTCTCCCGGGCGTAGGCGGCCGTCTGCAGCAAACCCGGAACGACGAGTGGTGACCAGGCGCTGATGGTGTCGGCGTCCGTCTCCAGGGAGATGTAGTCGGCATAGGCCGACGAAACCACCCCGCTGTACGTCTGCCACCAGCCCCTCTTACCGGCGTCCCGCGCCAAGTCCTCCAGCGCGTCCCTCACTTGGGGGTCCCCCACGCCGTAGACGCTGAGCAGCGCCCCCACGTCGGCCGGCCGGATCGCTTGCGTGGCGCCCTCGATCTTCGACAACTTCGGGCCCCTCCAGCCCATGGCCGTGGCAGCGACATCGAGCGTCATCCCGGCTTCGTTGCGGAGGCCGCGCAGGCTCGCGCCCAGGCGGCGGCGTCGAACGGTCGGTACCAGTGGCGAGTTGGGCATGTGCGGAGTGTCGCAAGTCCGGGGTGTGGATCGCACACCGTCGCGAGCAATTCACTCACACGAGTGGAAAGTTTTCTACCCAAGGGGGAAAACTTCCCTGAGGGTGCAGGCTGTGAGCAGTTCCCGATGACCGCAAGGAGGCACTCCCATGCAGCCCGCGTCGATCCCTACGCTCACCACACAGCCCACCCCCGGCTACTACCTCCGCCCCCGCCCCCAGGGCTTCGCCGCCCACATCTGTGCCTCGCCCCAAAACCTGGGCGCAGTACGGGCGTTGACCCGCGACGAACTCCTCGGCCACGGCATCGCGGGTGACGCCGTCGACTCCGCGCAGCTCGTGCTGTCCGAGCTGGTCGGGAACTCGGTGCGGGCCTGTGGGCCACACGTGCCCCTTGTGGTCGAGGTGTACGTGACGTCGTACGGCATCGCGGTGAACGTGCATGATCCGGATCCGGGCGCGCTGCCGATGCGACGGGCGACGGCGCTCGACTGCGCGGAGGCGGAGAGCGGGCGGGGGCTCGGGCTGGTCGAGCTGCTGGCGCCGGGGTGGCAGGTGCGGAGGTCGGCGATCGGGAAGCAGGTGCGCTGCCGGGTGCCTGCTGACCCGGGGTGGGGCTGAGGCGAGCCGACGTGCGGGCACGATGCCGGCCATTCCCCGCCCCTAGGGGAGACTGGAACCCATGACGATTCACGAGAACCTTCTCGGGGGACCGCCCCCGACCCACCTCCCCGAAGACCCCGGGCCGCGTGACCTCCTCGCGAGTGGTGCTACGCCCGCCGATGTGGCCGCGAAGTACCCGACCTCCTCGCTGGCCTGGGCGCTGCTGGCCGACGACGCGTTCGAGCGGGGGAGTGTCGTGGAGTCGTACGCCTATGCGCGTACGGGTTACCACCGCGGGCTGGACTCCCTGCGGCGCAACGGATGGAAGGGGCACGGACCGGTGCCCTGGGAGCACGAGCCGAACCGCGGGTTCCTGCGCGCGCTGCACGCCCTCGCCCGGGCCGCGCAGGCGATCGGGGAGCAGGAGGAGTACGCGCGGTGCTCGCAGTTCCTGAAGGACTCCTCGCCCACGGCGGCCCAGACGCTCGGCTAGTCCGGGGACGTTGATGCAGGTCCGCCTGGTGTGACCAGGCGGACCTTGCGGTCTCGGGGGACCATTGGGGAGGATGCCCGGTGGGGACCGGGGCCCCCGTGTCGGAATTCGGCAGGGGCGGACCGCTACCCGGAGTACGCATCAGGAGACAGCGATGTCCCAACCGGCTCAGGAAACTCAGGAGCCCGAGGCCCCGCATCTCGACTTCCAGGGGACGACCCCGTACGAGGACTACGTCCAGGCCGACGTCCTCACCCACCTCCAGCACACCCGCTCCGACGACCCCGGCGAGATGGTCTTCCTCGTCACCACCCAGGTCATGGAGCTGTGGTTCACCGTGATCGTCCACGAGTGGGAGACCGCCGCGCGCGCCCTGCGCGAGGACCGGGTGCCGGTCGCGGTCGACGCGCTGAAGCGTTCCGTACGGGAACTCGACGCGCTCAACGCCTCCTGGCGGCCCCTCGGCCAGCTCACCCCGGCCCAGTTCAACTCCTACCGCGCCGCCCTCGGCGAGGGCTCCGGCTTCCAGTCCGCGATGTACCGCCGCATGGAGTTCCTGCTCGGCGAGAAGTCCGCGTCCATGCTCGTCCCGCACCGCGGAGCGCCGCGCGTGCACGCCGAGTTGGAGAAGGCCCTGCACGAACCCAGCCTCTACGACGAGGTGTTGAGGCTTCTCGACCGGCGGGGGTATGCGGTCCCCGAGGCCGTGCTCACGCGGGACGTGTCGCTGCGCTACGAGCCGTCGGAGGCAGTCGAGGAGGCGTGGACCTCCCTCTACTCCGGTGACGACGGCGACGAACTCGCCCGGCTCGGCGAGGCGTTGACCGATGTCGCCGAACTCGTCTGGCGATGGCGCAACGACCATCTCGTCGCCACCCGGCGCGCGATGGGCGCGAAGACCGGGACCGGCGGCTCCGCGGGCGTGGCCTGGCTGGAGAAGCGCGCGCAGAAGAACGTGTTCCCCGAGCTGTGGACGGCGCGGTCCCATGTCTGAACTCGCTCTGAAGGCCGAGAAGTTGGACGCCGGTGACGAACTGGCCGGTGTGCGTGCGCGGTTCGTCCTCGACGACGTGGTCTACCTGGACGGGAACTCGCTCGGCGCGCTGCCGATCGGCGTCCCCGGACGGGTCGAGGACGTCGTACGGCGTCAGTGGGGCGAGCTGCGTATCCGCTCCTGGGACGAGAGCGGCTGGTGGACCGCGCCCGAGCGGATCGGCGACCGGATCGCCCCGTTGGTCGGGGCGGCGGCCGGGCAGATCGTCGTCGGCGACTCCACAAGTGTCAATGTCTTCAAGGCACTTGTGGCGGCGGTGCGGATGACGTCCGGCTCGGGGCGGGACGAGATCGTCGTCGACGCCACGACCTTTCCCACGGACGGGTACATCGCCGGGTCGGCGGCCCGGATGACCGGGTGCACGCTGCGGCCGGTGGCCCCGGCCGAGGTGCCGGGCGCGCTCGGCGACCGTACGGCGGCGGTGCTCCTCAACCACGTCGACTACCGCACCGGGCGGCTGCACGACCTGCCCGGGCTCACGGCCGCGGTGCACGCTGCGGGTGCCGTGGTCGTCTGGGACCTGTGCCACAGCGCGGGCGCCCTGCCGGTCGGGCTCGACGAGCACGGGGTCGACCTCGCGGTCGGCTGCACCTACAAGTATCTGAACGGCGGCCCGGGTTCACCCGCGTATGTGTATGTGCGGCGGGAGTTGCAGGAGCGGTTCGACTCGCCGCTGCCCGGCTGGAACTCGCACGTCGAACCCTTCGGTATGCGGGCCGCGTACGAACCCGCCGCCGGTGCTCTGCGCGGTCGCGTGGGTACGCCGGACATCCTGTCCATGCTCGCCCTGGAAGCGGCCCTCGACGTGTGGGACGGCGATGGCGACGGCGGTGGTGTCTCGATCGAGGCGGTGCGGGCCAAGTCCCTTGCCCTGACGGACTTCTTCCTGGAGTGCGTGGGGGCGTACGTCCCCGACGGGCGGGTGGAATCGGTGACTCCGGTGGCCCACGCGGAGCGCGGCAGCCAGGTCGCGCTGCGGTGCGCGGATGCCGGGGACGTGATGAAACGGCTGATCGAGCGGGGCGTGGTCGGCGACTTCCGGCACCCGGACGTGCTGCGGTTCGGATTCACGCCGTTGTACGTCGGGTTCGGGGACGTGGAGCGGGCGGCCCGGACGCTCGGAGACCTGGTCCGCTAGAAGCCGTACCTCGATCTAACCGTCGTAGGAGACGGGAGTGGTTAGATTTGGGGAGAGGCTGATGACATACACCCCTGCCACGGCAGCGGCCTGCGCGGCTCGCGCGGCGCGCTCCGCGGCGGGGGTGTCCGGGGCGGTCCCGGTGGTCAGCAACTCGTAGTAGAGGGGCGCCGATACGGCCCGTACGACCTGGGAGGGATCGGTGTCGGCGGGCAACTCCCCACGCGCTACGGCCTGTTCGACGCAGGGTGCCCACTCGGCGACCCGGACCTCGTAGAAGTGGCGCAGGGCCTCGGCCGTACGGACGTCGCAGGTCGCGGCGGCGATGACGGCGCGGAACAGGGCGCCCTGGCGGGGATCGGCGAGGGTGCGCTGCACCAGCAGGGCGTTGGCGCGCAGGTCGCCGAGGAGCGAGCCCGTCTCCTCGCGCGGCAGCGACTGTTCGGCCATGTCGACGAGGAGGTCCGCGACCAGCGCGGTCACCGAACCCCAGCGCCGGTACACCGTGGTCTTGCCGACCTCCGCCCGCCGGGCTACGTCCGAGAGGTCGAGCCGGTCGACGCCTTGCTCGGCCAGCACGTCACCCGCCGCCCGCAGCACCGCCGTACGCACGCGTGCCGTGCGGCCGCCGGGGCGCAGGGTGCCGGGTTCGGGGTCGGGGTCGGGTTCGGCAGACATGATGGGCTCCTGAGGGTGCTGATGAGGCGCCGTGACGGGCACGGCGTCAGCGTAACGAAACAGCAGAACCGTTTAACCCTCACCCAGCGTGACATCCGCGTGTCCGCGCACGTCACCGGCCTGGTAGCGTCCCGCCCACGGCCGCAATCTTCTCCAGGTCCGTCACATCCGAACCATCCAAGTCCGTTTCTTCGCTGAGAGGTTGGAGCATGCCGGACGACGTAGCCGCACGTGCCGCCGCAGAAGAGGAGTCGGCCTTCTCGCACCCCGCCGTCGACCCCGACAGCACCGCCGCGTACGGCGACCACCCCGATCAGGTGATCGACTTCTACGCCCCGCGTGGCGAACGCATGCCGGGCGAGGCCGCACCCCTGGTCGTAGTACTTCATGGGGGCGCGTGGCGCGCCCCGTACGACCGCAGGCACCTCACCCCGTTCGCGGACTTCCTCGCGCGCCGGGGGTTCGCGGTGGCCAACGTCGAGTACCGGCGGGGCGCGGCCCTGCCCGCGCAGGGCGGTACGAGCCCGGTCGCGGGGCGCTGGCCGGACACCTTCGACGACGTCGCGGCGGCGCTGGACGCGCTCCCCGCGCTCGTACGGGAGGCGTTGCCGCAGGCCGATCCGCGCCGCACGGTGGTCACCGGGCACTCGGCGGGCGGCCACCTCGCCCTCTGGGCCGCGGCCCGGCACGTCCTCCCGAAGGACGCCCCCTGGCGCACCCCCGCCCCCGCCGCACTGCGCGGCGTCGTCGCCCTCGCCCCGATCGCCGACTTCACGGTCGCCGAGAAGCTGGCCGTGTGCGAGGGAGCGGCCGCCCAACTCCTGGGCGGAGCAGCCAAGTTCGCCGAGCGCCTGCCGTACGCGGACCCGTCGCTCCTCCTCCCCACCGGCATCGCGACCACCCTGGTCCAGGGCCGCGCCGACATCGACGTCCCGCAGGCGGTCGCCGAGTCCTACGCGGACGCGGCGGCGAAGTCGGGCGAGGTCGTGGGCCTCACGCTGCTGGAGGACGTCGGCCACTTCCCGCTGATCGACCCGGCGGCGGACGCGTGCGCGGTGGTGGCGGAGGAGATCGCCCAGCTGGCGTGGTGAGCGGCCTCCGCCCGACCCGGGACGTCCCCAACTCCCGTACGGCGGTGGTCTCCTGGCCCGGTCACGACTGCTTCACCCCGGGCACGGTCTCCCCGCCCGGACCAGCCCGTCAGTCGGCCCCGTAGTACTTGAGACGGACGCCCCAGGACCCTTCTCACAGGTGACGACGGCTACCCGCCCCGCCGCCTACCGTTTTGAACGTGACCGAGACGACCCACACGCAGATGACGCCGCAGGACAGCGCGTTCGAGGCCTATCAGCCGCGCAGCCCGGAATTCCGGGCGGCCGTGGACGCGCTGCGCGGGATGCGGCAGGACCTGTTCCACGACGCCTTCGCCTACCGCCCGCTGCCCCGCTCCACCGCCGACGGCCCGCTGACCCGGCGGCTGAGGGGGCGGCTCCGGGAGTACGCGGCCTGGGGCCCGCACGCCCTGATCGTCGCGGTCGGTCTGCTCGCGATGTACATCGCGACGAACGACGAGGCCCGCAGCGCGGGCAGCAACCTGGTCCTCGGCCTGCTCGCCCTGGCGCCGGTGCTGCTGACGATGGTGCGGCCGGTCGGCGCGTTCTGGCTGTCCATGGCCGCGACCCCGATCGCCACCGCCCTGGCGACGGAGTTCGACGACTCGTGGCCGTGGCGGAACGGCAGCTTCCTCTGCCACCTGGCCGTGCTCACGATCGTGGCGATACGCACCCGACCGCGCACGGCCGCCTGGATGTGGGCGCTGACGGCGTTCTACGGCATCGGCGCCACCACTGTCGCCGGCGGTCATTCCTTCGGCTCGGACACCGCGGAGATGCTGTTCCTCTCCGCCATGGTCCTGCTCGGCGTCACGGTCCGGCACATCCGCCGCGACGCCCAGCAGGAGGTGACCGCGCAGCAGACCGTGACGGCCCACGAGCGGTCCCGCCGCACCCTCCTGGAGGAGCGCACGACCATCGCCCGCGAACTGCACGACGTGGTCGCCCACCACATGTCGGTGGTCGCCATCCAGGCGGAGGCCGCGCCCTACCGCGTGGAGAACCCGCCGCCGGAGCTGGAGCGCGCGTTCGTCACGATCCGGGAGAACGCGGTGGCGGCCCTGACCGAGCTGCGCCGGGTCCTGGGCGTGGTCCGCGCGGAGGACTACGAGGCGCCCGACGCCCCGCAGCCCACCCTCGCCGACATGGACGCGCTGCTCGCCAATGTGCGCGACGCGGGCCTGAGCGTCGACAAGGCGATGACGGGGGCGGTGCGTGAACTCCCGCAGGGCGTGGAGCTGTCGGCGTACCGGATAGTGCAGGAGGCGTTGAGCAACACCCTGCGGCACGCGCCCGGTGCGAGTGCCCGCGTCGAGATCGGTTATGTGCTGGGCGGGCTGGGCCTGCGGATAGTCAACGGCCCGATGCCCGAGCCGAGCCTGGTGAAGCCCTCACCGGGCGCGGGGCACGGCATCACCGGGATGCGGGAGCGGGTCTCCATGCTGAACGGCGAGATGACGGCGGCCCCGGCGGACGACGGCGGCTACGAGGTGACGGTGTTCCTGCCGGTCCCCAGTGCGGATGAACCGGTGCCGGGCACGGGCGAACCGGCGCCGGGCGCGAGGGAAGGTGACGCATGACGATCCGCGTACTGATCGCGGACGACCAGATGATGGTGCGCGAGGGCTTCTCGGTCCTGCTGGGCGCGATGCCGGACATCGAGGTCGTCGGCGAGGCGGTGAACGGACGCGACGCGGTGGAGCGGGTGCGTGAACTGGCCCCGGACGTCGTCCTGATGGACATCCGGATGCCGGAGATGAACGGCATCGAGGCGACCCGGGAGATCGTCGCGGCGGACGGCGCGGCGAAGGTGCTGGTGCTCACCACCTTCGACCTGGACGAGTACGTGTACCAGGCGCTGCGGGCGGGAGCCTCCGGGTTCCTCCTCAAGGACGCCTCGGCACGCCAACTCGCCGACGGGGTACGGGTGGTGGCCGCCGGCGAGGCACTGCTCGCCCCCTCCGTCACCAAGCGGCTGATCACGGAGTTCTCGAAGCTGTCCGAGACACCCCGTCTGATGTCGGCCGCGCAGCAGGGGACGTACGGGGATCTGACCGAGCGGGAGACGGAGGTGCTGGTCCTCATCGCGCAGGGCCTGTCGAACGGGGAGATCGCCGAACGGCTGGTGGTCGCCGAGTCGACGATCAAGACCCATGTCAGCCGGATCCTGGTGAAGTTGGGGCTGCGGGACCGGACGCAGGCGGCGGTGTTCGCGTACGAGGCGAGGCTGGTGAGACCGGGATAGGGACAGACCCCCGCCGGTCCGGGCAGGACGCGGAGACCCTGCGGGCAGCGGGACAGCCCCGCACGCCTGCGCGTGAGCCCGCACCACGGCGAGCGACGGCAGCCGTTCACCACCGGCCGCCGAGCAGCTCGTGCGCGAGCCGTCGTACGGCTCCGGCCTCCACAAGGCGGTGGACACCACGCGAGACACCCCTGGTCAGAAGCTCGTCCAAGGGTTAGCGTCCGTCCATGGCAGCTGCTGACGACTTCGCCTTCGACCCCTGGGACCCGACGTTCGTGTCCGACCCGTACCCCGCCTACGCCGAACTGCGCGAGCGCGGCCGGGTCACGTACTACGAGCCCACCGACCAGTGGCTCGTCCCCCGCCACGCGGACGTCTCGGCACTGCTCCGCGACCGCCGCCTCGGCCGCACCTATCAGCACCGCTTCACCCACGAGGACTTCGGCCGTACGGCACCCCCGCCCGAGCACGAGCCCTTCCACACCCTGAACGACCACGGCATGCTCGACCTGGAACCCCCGGACCACACCCGCATCCGGCGCCTGGTCTCGAAGGCGTTCACCCCGCGCACGGTCGAGCAACTGAAGCCGTACGTCAGCCAGTTGGCGGCCGAGCTGGTGGACGGCCTGGTGGCGAAGGGCGGCGGCGACCTGCTGACGGACGTGGCGGAGCCCCTCCCCGTCGCGGTGATCGCCGAGATGCTCGGCATCCCGGAGTCGGACCGCGCCCCGCTCCGCCCCTGGTCGGCGGACATCTGCGGGATGTACGAACTGAGCCCGTCCGAGGACACGGCGGCGAAGGCGGTCCGCGCGTCGGACGAATTCTCCTCGTATCTACGCGAGTTGATCGCGGCCCGCCGCAAGAACCCGGGCGACGACCTCATCTCCGGCATGATCGCGGCCCACGACGAGGACGACGACCGCCTCACCGAACAGGAGCTGATCTCCACCGCCGTCCTCCTGCTGAACGCGGGCCACGAGGCGACGGTGAACTCCACGGTGAACGGCTGGTGGGCTCTGTTCCGCAACCCGGAGCAGCTGGCGGCCCTCCGCGCGGACCACTCCCTGATCCCCACCGCCGTCGAGGAGTTGATGCGCTACGACACCCCGCTCCAGCTCTTCGAGCGGTGGGTGCTGGACGAGATCGAGATCGACGGTACGACGATCCCGCGCGGCGCGGAGATCGCGATGCTCTTCGGCTCCGCGAACCACGACCCGGCGGTCTTCACCGACCCCGAGCGCCTGGACGTCACGCGCGCGGACAACCCGCACATCAGCTTCAGCGCGGGCATCCACTACTGCATCGGCGCACCCCTGGCCCGTATCGAACTGGCCGCCTCCATGGGGGCGTTGCTGGAGAAGGCCCCGACGCTGCGGCTGGCGGCGGAGCCGGAACGCAAGCCGAACTTCGTGATCCGGGGGCTGGAGGGGCTGAGCGTCGAGGTGGGGTAACACCCCCTCGTAGGACCAGAGTTGGGCCTACGTCGCCGACCCGCCCCGCGGTCCCGGTGACTGGCGGCCGCCCGTCCGGGCCGGGTGGGCGGCGGGCGTCTTCCGCAGCCGTTCGACGTGTTCCTGCTGGACGTCGCGGGTGAACGTCAGGTAGTCGATGACGAGTTCCAGCTGGTCGGCGGTGTAGCGGGCGCGCACCCGCCCGCCGGCGTCGTCGAGGAACGGCCCGAGCAGGCCGAAGGCGCGCCGGGCGGCCTCCGGGGTGACGCGGATCAGGGTCTTGCGCCGGTCGCCGGGGTGCGGGGTGCGGGTGAGGTAGGCGAGTTTCTCCAGCCGGTCGAGCATCGTGGTGACGCTCCCGGTGGTCAGGCCCAGTTGCCGGCTCAGCTCGCGGGGGGTGGTCTCCTCGACCGAGAGCAGGATCTCCAGGCAGCGCAGATCGGTCTCGTTGACGCCCATCAGACGGGCCAGTTCGCGGTCGAAGTCGTCCACGGCGCTCTGGTAGGCCTGCACGGCCGCGCCCAGCCGCGCTTCGACCGCCTCTGCGCCCGAGCCGCCCGAGCCTGACCCCGTTCCGCTTGACATTCGAGATATCTCCCTGCATCGTAACTATCGGTTATTAGCTTGAAAGCCAAGATGTATGAAAGTCAAGCAGAACTGACCGGACCAAGGAGTCCACGCCATGTCGTCCAGCACGACCAACCCCATGAACGTATCCGCTGACGGCGGCAGCGGGCCGGTGCCCTATCCCAAACGGTGGGCCGCGGCCTTCGTGATGATCCTCGCGGCGCTGCTGGACATGATCGACGGCTCGATCGTGAACACCGCGCTGCCCTCCATCGGCAAGGGCCTCAAGGCCACCCCGGCCGATCTGCAGTGGACCGTGTCCGCGTACATGCTCGGCTTCGCCGCCACGCTGATCATCGCCGGGCACCTGGGCGACCGCTACGGCCGCAAGAAACTGTTCCTGGCCGGCGTCATCGCGTTCGCGCTCACGAGTCTGGCCAGCGCGCTGGCGGCCTCGGCCGGGGTGCTCGTCGCCTCGCGCGGACTCCAGGGCGTGGCCGCGGCGGTGATCATGCCGCAGATTCTGGCCTCGTTCCGCACGATGTTCGACGGCGAGGAACGCGGCAAGGCGTTCGCCCTGTACGGCGCGATCGCCGGTATCTCCACCGCCGTGGGCGTCCTGCTCGGCGGGGTCCTGACCGACTGGGACCTGTTCGGCTGGGGCTGGCGCACGATCTTCGTCATCAACCTCCCCCTCGCGGCCGTCGTCCTGGTCCTCGGCACCCGGTGGATCCCGGCCTCCCGCGACCGCGCCTTCACCGGCCGCATCGACCTGCCCGGCAACCTCGTCCTGGCCGCGGGCCTGGTCGCGATCGTGCTCCCGCTGGTCCAAGGGCGTTCCTACGGCTGGCCGTTGTGGGGCTGGCTCTGCCTGGCGGCCGGTGTCGCCGCGATCGCCGCGCTGACCGCCTCGGAGAAACGGCGCGGCCTCGAACACCCCCTGCTCCCCACGGACTTGTTCAAGAAGCCCGCCTTCAGCGCGGGCCTGCTTGTCCAACTCCTCTTCTACGGCGGCATGTCCGGCTTCTTCCTGGTCTTCACCATCTGGCTGCAGTCCGGCCAGGGCTACACCCCCACGCAGGCCGGTCTGTTGATGGTCGCCTTCAGCGCGGGCTCGATCCTGGCCGCGCCCGGGGTCGACCCGCTGGTGGCCAAGTTCGGCCGCAACGTACTGATCCTGGGCGCCCTGGTCATGGCGGGCGGCCTGTTCTGGGTCCGGCACGCGACCCAGCACGCGGCCCAACTGCACACCGGCGCCTGGCCGTTGGTCCCCGGCCTGGTGCTGGCCGGTGTCGGCCTGATCCTCCTGATCATCCCGCTGGTCAACACGATCCTGAGCACGGTCCCCGGTCATCTCGCGGGCGGCGCGTCCGGAATCCTCTCCACCGCCCAGCAGTTCGGCGGAGCCCTCGGAGTCGCCGTCATCGGCAACGCCTTCTTCTCCCACACCGGCAAGGGCCTCACGGACGCGCTGACCCACGCGGCTCCCTGGGCCATCGGCGCCTACGTCCTCTGCGCGGCCCTGTGCCTGGCCCTGCCCCGCAAGGCAGTTGGCAACCAGGCCGAGCCCACCACCCCCTGATCCCCGAACGAGGGAGGTCCGTCACCCGGCCCCGCCCGTCAGTCGCGGGTGGCGCCCTCGGGCCAGAGCACTGTCACGGGTACGTCGTGCCGCCGCGCGTAGGTGACGACGTCGGCGGTGCCGCCGTAGCCGCGTGCCGGGCGGCTGTCCCAGACGGCGAGGAGTGCGTCGACCTTGTCCACGAGGAGTTCGCTGCCCGCCATGTAGGCGTGGGGGCCGGAGACGTCGAGACCGGTGTGGTGGACCCGCGTGGCCCGGTGCAGGAGGTCGTCGTAGGCGGGGTGGTGCCAGACGGGCAGGCCGGCGCGGTACTGCCGGGCGGGCAGGATCACTTCGAGCTGCCCGCCGTGGTCGAGGACGGCCCGGGCGAACCAGACGTCCGGGCCGTCGGCGATACAACTGACGCCCACCAGACCGGTGTTGCCGTACGACGTGACCGCCTCTGCGATGAGCGCGCGCACCTTCCGCTCGACCTCGCCGGACAGGCCGCGGTGTCCGGTGATCCCGATTCTCATGGGTGGCTGACTCCTGCTGGGCGATGGGGAGTTCGTGGCTCTCGGGTGATCGCGATCTCCACCGTGTCGCGTACGCCGGCCGCGCGCAACGCGTCGACGAAGACCTCCGCGAGCCAGGCCGCCGCGTCCGGGGTCCACTCGGGCAGGTCGCACGCGAAGGCCGTACGGTCGTGCGCGCCGGCCCGGAGTTCCGCGCGGAGCTGTCCGTGCCCGCGCCGGACGACGAGTTCGCGCAGCTGCTCCGCCTCGGTGCCGACCGCGCCGAGGACGGAGACGGCCGCCTCCGTCCGGGCGTCCGGCGCGGCCAGGGCGAACCAGTCCGCGTCCCCCACCAGGTCGAACCGGGTGTCCGGCGCGAGCCGCACCGGCACCCGCACCGTCAGCCCCGTGAAGTCCAACTCGCCGACCCGGCCCAGGGAATCGACCATCACCCGGGTCAACGGCAGCACAGGCAGGTGCTGTTCGCGCAGGCCGGTCGCGGGATACACGGTCAGCCAGGCGAGTTGCCGCACCCGGCCGTCCTGCGACCAGTCCCCGCCCGCGTCCGCGTGACCCCAGCGCTGCCCGCCGAGTTCGGCACCGGCGCTGAACCGGGTGGAACTCCAGCCGTAGGCGGCGGCCCGTTTGACCGCCAGTGCGAACAGGTCCTCGTCCAGGTCGTGGTCCGCGCTGACCTGCCCGATCCAGGGGTGCTCGCGCAGCACGCCGTAGACCTCGGCGGTCATCGTGGGGTCGACGGGGTCCTCCACGTCGTCCACCGGACGTGTGCCCGAAGCCGCTTCCGCGACGAGGTGGTGTGCGCGCAAGGGGCAACTCCGGGGGAGGCGGGGGAACTCGGTCGACCAGATCGTCTCCGTACCGCTCCCGCTCTCCACCTCCGACCGGGCCGGAACGTCCGTTCGAGGGGTGGCGCGGCCCCGGCCGTTCTACCTGGCCCGCTGCACCAGCGCCCAGACCCCGAGCGACACCAGGACCCCGCCCAGCACCGCCAGCGGCAACTCGGCGTACAGGACACTCCAGTCGGGGCTCGCCTCGAAGCGGTGGAAGCGGTCCCGGACGCCGTACGACCACACCGCGAGCCCAACTCCCGCGCCGAGTACGGCAGTCAGACATCCTCCGGCGGCCTGCGCGCGTTGTCCCATGCCCGGGACGGACGCGCGCGGGCCGCCGGAGGTTCCCGTGCCGCCGTCGGTCAGGTGGTGAGGTCGCGGCGCCGTAGACCCGTCAGTCCTACGGCGACCAGGGCGGCGGCGATCGCGGTGAGGGCGATCACCGGGCCCCAGGCCATGTCTCCGCCCGGGAGCTTGGGCAGGTGGCCGAAGGGGGAGATGTCCAGGACCGCCTGGGGGAGGTTCAGGGCGGGGCCGATCCAGCCGAGCGCGAGGGCCAGTCCGGCCGCCGCCCAGGATGCCGGGGACAGGCGCGGGGAGAGGCCGTGGAGGAGGACCGCGAGCGCGCCCAGCGTCCAGATCGCCGGGAGTTGGACCAGGGTGGCGGCCAGGATGGGGCCGAGGTCGGCGCCGTAGCCGAGGGACAGGCCGAGGCCGCTCAGGAGCATGATGACGACCGCGCCGCCGAAGGCGATCGTCAGGTGGCCCGCCGCCCAGCGCAGGCGGCCGACCGCGTTCGCGAGGACCGGTTCGGCGCGCTGGCCGGTCTCCTCGCTGTGCAGGCGTAGGACCGAGGAGACGGCGTACAGCGCGGCGAGCATGCCGAACATGCCGACCATCGTGGCCAGGAACGCGTTCTCGATGCCGGACCGGCCGCCCATCCGCTCGATGATCTCGCGGGTCTTGGCGTTGTCCCCGACCAGGTCCGCCGCGCCCTTCGTGATGCCGCCGAAGGCGACCCCGGCCGCGAGGAATCCGAGGCTCCAGCCCAGCACACTGCCCCGCTGGAGGCGCCAGGCCAGCGCGCCCGCCGTGCCGAGGCGGCCGTGGGCCGGGCCGGGGCGGGCCGGGAAGAAGCTCATTCCCACGTCCCGGCGGCCCGCCAACTCGTAGGCCAGCGAGCCTTGTACGAGGATCGCCGCCGCGAACAGGGCCAGTACCCACCACCGTTCGGCCGCGAACGGGCGCAGGTTCTCCAGCCAGCCGATCGGGGAGATCCAAGTCGCGGGGGAGGAGCCGTCGTTGGTGGTCGAGTCTCCTACGGCGCGGAGGACGAAGGCTGCTCCCAGCAGTCCGCCGGTCAGGCCCTTCGCCAGGCGGCCGCTGTCCGTGAACTGCGCGACGATCGCCGCGAGTGTCGCGAACGCCATGCCCACGCCGCCGATGCCGAGCCCGAGGGCCAGCGCTCCCGCCGAGCCCTGACCCGCCATGCCTCCCGAAATCAGCAGCGCCAGCGCGGAGTTGGCGACCAGCGCCGTCAACAGGGCTGCCGTCAGCGGTGCCCTGCGGCCCACCATCGCCGAGGAGATGAGTTCTTGGCGGCCGCTCTCCTCCTCGTCACGCGTGTGCCGAACGACGACGATCAGGCTCATGACCCCGGCGAGGATCGCCGCGTAGCCGCCGATGCGCCACGCGGTGAGGCCGCCGAGCGAGTCGCTGAACACCGGGCCGTAGGTGGCGCGCAGGGAGCTGTTGGTGAGCATCTGGTGGGCGATGTCGGCGCGTTCGGCGGGGGTGGAGTAGACGCTTCGCAGTGAGCCGGGGAGGGAGAGGACAAGGAGGCCCGTCACTGCCACCCAGGCCGGGAGCACGACCCGGTCGCGGCGCAGGTTGAACCTCAACAGGGCGCTGGTTCCCGCGAGTTGGCGCGAGGTGCCGGTCCTGGTGCCGGTGCGTGCGGGGAACGCTGCGGCCGTCATGCCGACTCCTGGTAGTGACGGAGGAACAACTCCTCCAGCGTCGGCGGCCTGGAGGTGAGTGACCGTACGCCCGACTCGCTCAACGACCGGAGTACGGCGGTGAGTTGGTCCGCCTCTACCTGGAGGCGGACGCGATGACCTTGGCTGTTCTGAATTTGCTGGATGGCGAGGTCGTGGACGCCGGGGAGGGACGCCAACCCGTTGGGTGCGCCGGTGAGTTCGGCGGTGACGCTGGTGCGGGTGAGGTGGCGCAGGTCGGCCAGCGAACCGCTCTCCACCGTGCGGCCCTTGCGGATGATGCTCACCCGGTCGCACAACTCCTCGACCTCGCTGAGGATGTGGGAGGAGAGCAGGATCGTGCGGCCCCGGTCGCGTTCCTCCTCGACGCAGCGCTGGAAGACCTCCTCCATCAACGGGTCGAGGCCGGACGTCGGTTCGTCCAGGATCAGCAGGTCGACGTCCGAGGCGAACGCGGCGACGAGGGCGACCTTCTGGCGGTTTCCCTTGGAGTACGTGCGGCCCTTCTTGGTGGGGTCGAGTTCGAAGCGGTCGATCAGGTCGGCGCGGCGGGTGGTGTCGAGGCCGCCACGCAACTTGCCGTAGAGATCGATGACTTCGCCGCCGGAGAGGTTGCGCCAGAGCGTGACGTCGCCGGGGACGTAGGCGACCCGGCGGTGTAGTTCGACGGCGTCGGTCCAGGGGTCACGGCCGAGGAGCTGGGCCGCGCCGGAGTCCGCGTGGAGGAGGCCGAGCAGGACGCGGATCGTCGTGGACTTGCCGGAGCCGTTGGGGCCCAGGAAGCCGTGCACCTCGCCGGCCTCGACGTCCAGGTCGAGACCCGCGAGGGCTTGCGTCCTGCCGAACGCCTTGTGCAGTCCGGAGACGGTGATTGCCTTCGTCATGGAGCCGAACGTACGCTTCTTTCAGAAATTTGTGAAGTTAAGGAAGTGTGTGAAGCGCGGGTTAGGGTGAGTCCATGACGGATGAGGCGGAGCGGGACCAAGAGGCGGTCTCGAAGTTCGTGGAGAGTTTCGCGGCGCAGCTTGTCGAGGCCGGGATGCAGCGGATGCCGGCTCGGGTCTTCGCGGCGCTTCTGTCCTCCGACGCCGGTGTGATGACCTCCGGTGAGCTGGGGGCGCAGCTGCGGATCAGTCCGGCGGCGGTTTCTGGGGCGGTGCGGTATCTGGCGCAGACGCACATGGTTTCGCGTGAGCGTGAACCCGGTTCGCGGCGGGAGCGGTATCGGGTTCAGGGCAACCAGTGGTACGAGGCGCTGACGAATCGCGAGGCTGTTCTCAAGCGGTGGGAGGCGGCGTTGAGTGAGGGGGTCGCGAGCCTCGGTGCGGAGACTCCGGCGGGGCGGCGCATGGCCGAGACCCTGGCCTTCTTTGAATTCGTCGACGGCGAGATCTCGGCCATGATGGAACGCTGGCGGGTCTATCGAGACGAGCGGTTCGGCAGCGCGCCCTAAAGGGGCGCGGGGAACTGCGCGACCAGCCACGACGCTCCCGCAGATTCGTACTTGTCTGCAGGCGGTGGTGGGCTGGTCGCGCAGTTCCCCGCGCCCCTAAAAAGATCCTCAGCGCTCCTTTGTTTCCTCCAGGACCGTGCGTCCGAGCAGCGCATAGCGCTCAGGTGCCCGGCGCTTCAGGTACTGGGCGTAGCCCACGCCCGTCGCCGCGACCAGGAGTACCAGCCACGGGGTTGCCTTCAGGACCGGGGAGTTGGACTCCGAGCCCGCCGCGACGCTCATGTTGGAGACCAGGAGCAGGACCACCGCCAGCATCGCCACGCCCCCGACCAGCGGAGCGGTGAACGTCTTGAACCAGTGACGGCTCTCGGGGTGGTTCTTGCGGAAGTAGGCCAGTACCGCGAAGGAACAGACCGCCTGCACGACGAGGATCGCCATCGTGCCGAGGATGGCCAGCAGGACGTACAGCGCGTTGGCCGGGTCCTTGCTCGTGGCCCAGAAGCCGAGGATCAGGACCGCGCTCACGACCGTCTGGACCAGGCCCGCGATGTGCGGGGAGCCGTGCCGGGCGTGGGTGCGGCCGATCGTGTTCTTGAGCTTCGGCAGGACGCCCTCGCGGCCCAGGGCGTACATGTAGCGGCTGGCGCAGTTGTGGAAGGCCATGCCGCAGGCGAGCGAGCCGGTGATCATCAGCCACTGCATGAGGTCGACCGCCCAGTGGCCGACGTAGTGCTCGGTGGGGTTGAAGAAGAGGGCGAGGGGGTTCGCGGAGGAGGCCGCCTTCACGGCCTCCGTCTCGCCGTTGCCGATGATGGCCATCCAGGAGACGAAGACGTAGAAGACGCCGACGCCCAGGACGGAGATCATCGTGGCCTTGGGGATGATCTTCTTCGGGTCGCGGGACTCCTCGCCGTACATCGCGGTCGACTCGAAGCCGACCCACGACCAGAAGGCGAAGAAGAGGCCGAGACCGGCGGACGTCCCCTTGAACGCGTTGACCGGGTTGACCGGTCCGAAGGTGAAGCCGTGCGGGCCGCCGCCGTGCAGGGCGACCGAGATCGCCATCGCCGCGAGGACGGTCACCTCGGTGCCGAGCAGGACGACCAGGAGCTTCTCGGCGACCGAGACGCCGAACCACGTTCCCGTCGCGTTGACGGCGAGCATCACCAGCGCGAAGGCCCACCACGGGATGTCAAGTCCCGTCTGGTCCTTGAAGGTTCCGGTGGCGAAGGTCGAGAAGATGCCGATGAGGGCCGGCTCGAACACCGCGTAGGCGAAGGTGGCGAGCAGGCCCGACGCGAGGCCCGCGGTGCGGCCGAGGCCGTAGGAGATGAAGCCGTAGAAGGCGCCCGTGGAGGTGATGTGCTTGGCCATCGAGGTGAAGCCGACGGAAAAGATTGCCAGGACGACCATTGCGACGAGGTAGCTCGCCGGGGCGCCGATGCCGTTGCCGGACGAGACCATGAAGGGCACGTTGCCGGTCATCGCGGTGATCGGGGCGGCCGTCGCGACGGCCATGAAGACCACGCCCAGCAGGCCGATGGCGTTGGGCTTGAGCCGGTGAACGGCGCCGTCCTCGCTTGTGTTCGCCGCGGGGGCGACTCCTTCGTCCACTGCCATCGGGATGGCTCCTCTCCTGCTGCTCGGCTGGTGTGTCGAACCGGAACTCTGTAGGCCGAATGAGTCGGGAAAGGGTTGCGGCGCGTTAAATGTTTGTCAACCAGACCTTTAGAAATCTGAGGAAATCTGGGGGCAACACGCGCCTCGTACGGTCGCCGACATGAGTACGTACACCTCCACGCTCGGCGGCCACAGCTACCGTTTCGGCTCCCTCGCGCGTCTGCTCGCCGCCGCGAGCCCGGAGCGTTCCGGCGACCGGCTGGCGGGGCTGGCCGCGGCGTCCGCGCAGGAGCGGGTCGCGGCACGCTGGGCGCTGGCGGACGTACCGCTGACCGCGTTCCTCGCCGAACCGGTGATCCCCTACGACACCGACGACGTGACCCGGCTGATCCTCGACACGCATGACGCGGGCGCGTTCGCGGCGGTGGCGGGGCTGTCGGTGGGCGGGTTCCGGGAGTGGCTGCTGGCGGCGGACAGTGGTGAACTGGCCGCCGTGGCGCCGGGGTTGACGCCGGAGATGGTCGCGGCCGTCTCGAAGCTCATGGGTAACGCCGACCTCGTCGCGGTCGCGCGGAAGGTGACGGTGGTGACCGCCTTCCGGTCGACGATCGGTCTGCCGGGGCGGTTGGCGACCCGCCTGCAGCCGAACCACCCGACCGACGACCCGGCGGGTGTCGCCGCCGCCCTCCTCGACGGGCTGCTCCTCGGCTCCGGCGACGCGGTGATCGGCATCAACCCGGCGACCGACAGCCCGAAGGCGGTACGGGACCTGCTGGAACTGCTGGACGGCGTGATCCAGCGGTACGCGATCCCCACCCAGTCCTGCGTCCTCTCCCACGTCACGACGAGCATGGACCTGATGGCGGCCGGCGCTCCCGTGGACCTGGTCTTCCAGTCCATCGCGGGCACGCAGGCGGCGAACGCGTCCTTCGGCGTGACGCTGGGGCTGCTGGACGAGGCGTACGAGGCGGCGAAGGGGCTGCGCCGGGGCACGGTCGGGCAGAACGTCATGTACTTCGAGACGGGCCAGGGCAGCGCGCTGTCGGCGGACGCGCACCACGGCGTCGACCAGCAGACGGTGGAGGCACGGGCGTACGCGGTGGCCCGCCGCTACGACCCGCTGCTGGTGAACACGGTGGTGGGCTTCATCGGCCCGGAGTACCTGTACGACGGCCGCCAGATCCTCCGGGCGGCGCTGGAGGACCACTTCTGCGGCAAGGTGCTGGGCCTCCCGATGGGCCTGGACATCTGCTACACCAACCACGCCGACGCGGACGACGACGACATCGCCACGATGCTCACCATGCTCGGTGTGGCCGGTGCGTCCTTCGTGATCTGCACCCCGGGCGGCGACGACATCATGCTCAACTACCAATCCGCCTCGTACCACGACGCGTTGTACCTCCGCGAGGTCCTCGGGCTGCGCCCGGCACCGGAGTTTGAGACCTGGCTCGCCTCGATCGGCCTGCTGGGCGAGGGCGGCGAGATCAGGGACGTGTCCGGTACGGCCCACCCGTTGACGGCGATCGGAAGGGAACTGGCGGCATGACACTCAGTCACGTTGCTTCGGTGGAGCGCGAGTTGTGGTCGCCGCTGCGCCAGTACACGCAAGCCCGGATCGGCCTGGGCCGGGCGGGCTCGGGTCTGCCGACCCACCACCGGCTGGAGTTGCAGGCGGCGCACGCGGCGGCGCGGGACGCGGTCCACTCGCCGTTCGAGCCGGACGTGGTGGCGGCGGCGCTGCGGGGCGAGCCGACGGTACGGGTCCGCAGCGCGGCTCCCGACCGGCTCACCTATCTCCAACGCCCCGACCTGGGACGCCGGTTGGACCCGGCCGACCGCGCACACCTCCCGGTGGGGGAGTGGGACGTGGTCTTCGTGGTCGCGGACGGCCTGTCCAGCCGGGCGGTGCACGAGCACGGCGCGGCGATGGTCCGAGCGACGACGGCGTTGTTGCCCACGGCCTGGCAGGTGGCCCCGGTGGTGCTGGCCGAGCAGGCGCGGGTTGCCCTCGGCGACGACGTGGCCTCGGCGATGGGTGCGGCGATGGTCGTGGTCTTCGTCGGGGAGCGGCCCGGGATGTCGGCGGCGGACTCGTTGGGGGCGTATCTGACGTACCGGCCGAAGCCGGGGGTTACGACAGACGCGGACCGGAACTGCCTCAGCAACATCCGCCCGCCGTTGGGGCTGACGTATGAGACGGCGGCGGGGAAGTTGGCGGGGTTGATGGGCAGGGCGCGGGAGTTGGAGATCACGGGGGTGGGGCTGAAGGATGATTCCGATCCCATGGAAGTAAGTGAGCGACTACTCTGAGTTGCGGCTGGTCCGCATCAAGGGGAGGGCGCATCATGACACTCATGGCAGAGCGACCGGTGATTGACGGCACTGAGCCCCACAGCGACTTCGAGGAGCTTCTGGACGTCCTCGACGAGCTGCATGTGCCGGACGGCTACAAGGCCGAGATCATCAGGGGGAGCATCGTCGTGTCGCCGTGGTCGAGGGCGTATTACTTCCGTGTCATGGATCTGGTGTGTGATCGGCTGAGGCCGCATGCACCGCAGGAGCACCGCATCGGTTCCAGCCCGTTTCTGTACGTCTTTCCGGGTGATGAGCGGGCTTACGGGCCCGACATCTATGTCGCACACCAGCGGACGTTCGAGTCGCTGAGCAATCACCTGGACGGCGAGGCCCTCGCCTTCGTCGCCGAGCTGACCTCTTCGTCCACGCGTGGCGACGACCTGACCGACAAGGTTCGCGTCTACGGCAAGGCGGGCGTCCCCGTCTACCTGGTCCTCGACATGCAGGAGGAGCAGGCGACCGTCTTCTGGACGCCCTCCGACAAGGGATACGACTCGCACTGCACGGTGCCGTTCGGCGAGGAACTCCCCATCCCCGCCCCCTTCGACTGCACCCTCGACACCACCGGCTTCGAGCCCCCTACCCCACCGGCAACGTAAGCCCCCAAGCCCCCTCCCGAACCACCCACGTCCGCGTCCGCACCGGTCCGCTCACCACCGCGTCCGCCCGGTACCGGAAATCCGCCCCGGACACGGTGACCGACCGACCCCGCGCGCACAGCGGAGACGCCTCCGCACCCACCGACACCGGCCGTACGACCACCTCGGCCAGCCCCGAGGCCCCCGGCGTCACGGACACCCCCTCCACAGGCTGGTCCAGGTCGACGAGTGTCACGCCGTCCACCTCGACCCGCAGTCGGGCGGGACCGGGCCGGGTCACGCGGGCAAGGGGCTCGCGGGACGGGCGTACCGGTACCAGCGTCCGTACCAACGACTGGCACGTCCGCAGCCACGACGCGTGCGCGGAGCCGGAACCGGACGGCAGCGGCGTCGCTCCCACCGGCGGAGCCTCCCGCATCGGCGGAAGCGACGGGATCCGCAGGGCGCCGAGCACCACCCCGTCGCTGTCGTCGACCAGCAGATCCATCCGCCGTACGACCCCGTCGAGCACCGCGCGCGCGGCCGCCACCGCCCCCGTGGGGACGCCCAGCGCCCCCGCCAGGGACAGCCCGCCCCCCACCGGCACCATCGACAGCGCGCATCCGGCCAGCTCCCGCTGCCGGTGCAACAGGGACACCGCCCGCATCAGCGCCCGGTCGTCGCCCACCAGCACCGGTCGGCGCGAACCCCGCCGGGCCAGGACCCGGGCGAATTCCTCGGGCCCCTCCGGAAGGCACACCTTCGTCGCCGCACCCGCGCTGAGCACGTCTTTCGCGATACGGACGGACTCCGCGTCGGTGCGCCGGGCGGCCGGATCGATGACGATCAGCAGCTGATCGGAAGTCGCGAAAGTCGCCACCTCGGCCATGCCTCGCTTCCTCGGGTAGCATCTTTGTGCAAGAGCCCCTTGCGCTATTGCGCCAGGGGCTTCGTCTATTCCGGGGCATCCGGTCCGACGGGTTGCGGCCGACGAGGGTCGCCGGCGTACGAGGCACACACGTGCCGCGTACGCCTCTGACCTTGGACATGCCCCGCCCGGAAGGGGTGTACGCGCGTGCCCGCACTTGTGCTGCTCGGTGCTCAGTGGGGTGACGAAGGCAAGGGAAAGGCGACCGACCTGCTGGGTGGGTCCGTCGACTATGTGGTGCGCTACCAGGGCGGCAACAACGCCGGCCACACGGTAGTCGTGGGCGATCAGAAGTACGCCCTTCACCTGCTCCCTTCCGGGATCCTCACACCGGAGTGCACTCCGGTCATCGGCAACGGTGTCGTCGTCGACCCGTCGGTCCTGTTCTCCGAGCTGGACGGGCTGAACGAGCGCGGCGTCGACACGTCCAAGCTCCTGCTCAGCGGCAACGCCCACATCATCACGCCCTACAACGTGACGGTGGACAAGGTGACCGAGCGCTTCCTCGGGAAGCGGAAGATCGGGACGACGGGCCGCGGTATCGGGCCCACCTACGCGGACAAGATCAACCGCGTCGGCATCCGGGTCCAGGACCTCTACGACGAGTCGATCCTGACGCAGAAGGTCGAGGCCTCCCTCGACATCAAGAACCAGATGCTCACCAAGCTCTACAACCGGCGCGCGATCGCCATCGAGCAGGTCGTCGAGGAGCTGCTGTCCTACGCGGACCGCCTCAAGCCCTACGTCGCCGACACGGTGCTGATCCTCAACAAGGCGCTGGAGGACGACAAGGTGGTCCTCTTCGAGGGCGGCCAGGGCACCCTCCTCGACATCGACCACGGCACGTATCCCTTCGTCACGTCCTCCAACCCCACTGCCGGTGGTGCGTGCACGGGCGCGGGTGTCGGCCCGACGAAGATCAGCCGGGTCATCGGCATCCTGAAGGCGTACACGACCCGCGTCGGCTCGGGCCCGTTCCCGACCGAGCTGTTCGACGCGGACGGCGACGCGCTGCGCCGCATCGGCGGCGAGCGGGGCGTCACCACCGGCCGTGACCGGCGCTGCGGCTGGTTCGACGCGGTCATCGCCCGCTACGCGACCCGCGTGAACGGCCTGACCGACTTCTTCCTCACCAAGCTGGACGTCCTGACCGGCTGGGAGGAGATCCCGGTCTGCGTGGCGTACGAGATCGACGGCAAGCGCGTCGAGGAACTCCCGTACTCGCAGAGCGACTTCCACCACGCGAAGCCGATCTACGAGACCCTGCCCGGCTGGAGCGAGGACATCACGAAGGCCAAGACCTTCGCGGACCTTCCGAAGAACGCGCAGGCGTACGTGAAGGCACTGGAGGAGATGTCGGGCGCCCCGATCTCCGCGATCGGCGTCGGCCCCGGCCGTACGGAGACGATCGAGATCAACTCGTTCATCTAGAGCGGCGGTTGGCACGGCAACCGACTGAGGTCCTTGGGCCGGTCTTGGGAATCCTTGACCGGCCCTTGGGCTGTCCGTGGTTACGCCGGTAACAGGCGGAGGCCAACATCTACGCGGGTAGCCCGCCGCGCCCCGCATGACACACCCGCCTTCCGCGCCCTCCCAGGAGTCCTGAATGCCCGTCAATCCTATGAATCGCCGTGAGTTCGTGCAGAAGTCCGCCGTCACCGGCGCTGTCGCGGCCGTCGCGGGAACGGCGGCGGTGACCCCGGCCGAGGCCGCCGACCGGCACCCCAAGCCGCACCCGCACCCGAAGCCGAACAAGACCTGGTCGTTCTCCATCCTGGGCACGACCGACCTGCACAGCCACGTCTTCGACTGGGACTACTACTCGGACAAGGCGTACTCGGACGCCAAGGGCAACTCCGTCGGCGTCGCCCGCGTCGCCACCCTCATCAAGCAGCAGCGCAAGGCGAAGGGCGAGGGGCATGTCCTCCTCGTCGACGCCGGTGACATCATCCAGGGCACCTCGCTGGGCTACTACTTCGCGCGCGTGGACCCCATCACCAGCGGCTCCAAGCACCCGATGGCCACGGCCATGAACCACATGCGCTACGACGCCGCCGCCCTCGGCAACCACGAGTTCAACTACGGCATCGACACCCTGCGCAAGTTCGAGCAGCAGTGTCACTTCCCGCTGCTCGGTGCCAACGCGCTGGACGCGAAGACCCTGCGCCCCGCGTTCGCCCCGTACACCGTGAAGAAGATCCGCGTCCCCGGCGCCCCCGACATCAAGGTCGGCATCCTCGGCCTCACCAACCCGGGCATCGCGCTCTGGGACAAGGACAACGTCAGCGGCAAGATGGTCTTCCCGGGCCTCGTCGAGCAGGCCAAGAAGTACGTCCCGCGGCTGCGCGCCCTCGGCTGTGACGTCGTCTTCCTCACCGACCACTCGGGCCTGGACGGCAGTTCGTCCTACGGCGACGAGCTCCCGTACGTCGAGAACGCCTCCAACCTCGTCGCCGAGCAGGTCCCCGGCATCGACGCGATCCTCGTCGGCCACACCCACGTGGAGGTCTCCTCCTACACGGTGAAGAACGAGGAGACCGGCGACGACGTCCTCCTCTCCGAGCCGTACTGCTGGGGCTACCGCCTGAGCGTCTTCGACTTCGAGCTCGAACTCGTCCGCGGCCAGTGGAAGATCACCAGCAAGACGGCGCAGACCCTCAACCCGAACACGGTGGACGAGGACCCGGAGATCAAGAAACTCCTCGAAGCCGACCACGAGTTGGTCGTGAAGTACGTCAACACGGCGGTCGGCACCTGCACCGAGGACCTCTCGGCGGCGGAGTCCTGCTGGAAGGACGTGCCGATCATGGACTTCATCCAGCAGGTGCAGATGGACTCGGTGAAGGCGGGCCTGTCGACGGCCGACGCGGCCCTCCCGCTGATCTCGGTCGCGGCCCCCTTCAGCCGCACGGCCGACATCCCCAAGGGCTCCGTCACCATCAAGGACATCGCAGGTCTCTACATCTACGACAACACCCTCTACGGCAAGAAGCTCACGGGCGCCCAGCTCAAGGACTATCTGGAGTACGCGGCGAAGTACTACCACCAGGTCCCGGCGGGCACGAAGGTAGACACCACGACCCTGACGAACGCCAACAGCTTCTGGGACTACATGTACGACGTGGCCGCGGGCGTCTCCTACGACATCGACATCGCCCAGGCCGAGGGTTCGCGCATCAAGAACCTCACGTACAACGGCACTTCGGTCACCGACGACCAGGTCTTCGTCGTCGCGGTCAACAACTACCGCGCGAACGGCGGCTCCGGCTACCCGCACATCGCCTCTGCGGAGACCGTCCACAGCGCCCCCGACCAGGTCCGCGACCTGATGATCGCCTACGTCACGGCCAAGGGCAGCCTGGACCCGGCGGACTTCGCGACAGTCAACTGGAAGCTGACGCAGGCGGGGACGGCGGTCTTCTAAGGGTCCGCTTCCTGACAACCGCCCGCTGATTCCTGTGAGTTGCTGTGAATGATCAACTTCACGGCCTCCTCACACCGGACATTCACTAAGTTCCGTCCATGTCATACCGAAGACAGTTTTCCCCGGCGGCCGTACGAGACACGGCCGCCGGGCTGACCTGGCGGGTACCGGTCCTGTTCCTGGAGGGCGCGCTCGCCGCGTTCATCGCCGTGGGCCTCTACGGCGACGGGTCGAATGGCACGTGCGACTTCTCCACCCAGGACCTCCACCGGCACATTGCCTACGCGCTCGGGGCCTCGCTGCCCGTGACCTGGGCGCTGCTGTATCTGAGCAACATCTGGCTGCGGTGCGTCAGTTGGACGGCCGTGGTCCTACGGCTGTTCTTCTGCGCCGCGGCCGGGACGCTGATGCTGATCGCCGGGGGGACGAGCCTGTGCTGAAGCCACCGCGTGAGGAACTCGTCGGACTCTGGGCCGAGTCACTCCTCACCGCGACGTCCGTCGCGTGGTGGACCTACCTGGTGTGGGCCCACCGCAACGCTTTGTACGCCGACCCAGACCCCGTGGCACTGATCCTCACGGTCGTGCTGTCGCTGCCGGTGACATGGACTCTGTGGCTTCGAGCGGTCCGACTGCGCGGTGCGAACCTGGCACTGGTCGCGGTACGCGGCATCGCGGTGCTGACGTTGTCCCTCTGGCTCTTCCAGGACCTGTAGATCTGTGACCCGCAGGTCAGTCTGGACAGGCGAGCGGCAGGCCGAGGCAGGCGTGTAGGGCTTGGCTCAACCGCCCGTCGACAGCCGCACGTTCATCGGCGGCATCGGGCGACTCCGCCGCCGGGATCAGCGCGTACGGCAGTGCCGTGGTGAGCACGGCGAGCGTGGCCGTGTCCTGCTCGGTGCCGCTGGGCAGATGCGCGGTCACATACTCGGTCAGCCAGTGCTGGGCCGTCCGGTGCCACAGGGTGTCCGGACGGAGAACGGCGGCGTACGTCAACTCCGGTTCGGTCCGCGCCATGGCCGCGACGACCGGATGCTCCCGCAGCAGCCGGGCCGCCTTTACCACCCTGCGCACCCCGAGGCACCGAGGTGGCGGCAACGGGCCGGGTACTTCCCGGGCCAGGTGCAGTAGACATTTCAGTTCCTGCATCGTGGCATCGCGCAGGAGCGCGTCGGGAGAGGCCCAATTCCGGTAGAAGAACGGGCGGTTGGTGCCTGCCAGCTGTGCGATGTGGGTGATGCCCGTGCGCCGGGGCCCCCGCGCGGCCAGCGCGTCCAGAGTCGCGCGGTACACGGTGGCCATTCCGGGCGGTGCCTGCACCCGCTGCGAGTTGCTCATGTGAGCAGTTTGGCGCGGGGGGAGGTAGGTGTCTTGGAAAAGTGTGTCGATTTCCTCGAAAGTGTCACACTTTTTCGGGGGAGGGGTGGGGGGTGGGGAGGAAGGTGCGCCAGGCCGCGTCCGAGACGGTGACGATCCCGCCCCCCGGATTCTTAGAGTCACGGATGTGGATGGTGTGGGGGCAGGTGGCTATCTCGACGCAGTCGCCGCCGCAGCACGCCCTCTTCGAGGATCAGCTCGATCATCGGGGCCGGGTCGCGGTCGAAGAGCTTCCTGCGGGCCAGCCGCGCCTCGACGAGTTCCTCCCGCTTCTGCTCGGACACCGGCGGATAGCCGCCCCCGATCAACGCCCGCGCGTAGGCCTCGGTCTGGAACAGGCCGTCGACGACCAGCGTCTCGTACGACGAGATCGTGATGGCCCCGGCCTCGATCTCCGCGAACCCACGGAAGCGGACCGGGTACTTCTCCAGCAGCATCCACTTGCGCGCCTCTTCGAAGACCCCGAGCCCACCCCCGACCTTCTCCTCCAACTTGGCGAGCATCTTGTCGCTCGCGGGCTGCGCGCACGTCTCCATCGCGCTGATGGCGGACCCGGTGTAACCCGTCATCTTGCCCAACTCCACTTGCGTGAGCCCTTGTTGCTCACGCAGTGCCTTCGCGAGAAGGGCAACGAGATGTGCCACACCGCTCGCCTCCGCCTTGTTCTCCGCCCGAGCCATCGCGGTCACCCCCGAACTCAACCGAACTCAACCGGTCAACAGAACCCCGCACCCGTATCCAACCGTTGCGGACGGTCGACGCAGAGTTATGGAAGACGGTAGCTGTGACTCCCGAGACTGTCCTCATGGATACGCAAAGTGACCTGAAATGGATCCCCACAACCGGCATCCAACTCCGCAAGGCGGGGGTCCAGTTCGACGCGGTACGGGTGGACGGCGACGAGGGCAGAGACCTCGCGGACAGGCTCGCGCGCATGACAGGAGGGGCGCCGGGGCCGGTCGTAGAGGAGGCGACGGGCAACAGGGCGGTCTACTTCCTGGTCCCGGTCGGCAGCACGTCCCACCGCCCCTGGCCACCCGGAGCAACCCGCCTCACCGCCGGCCCGAACCACATGTCGTACATCCCGGTCCCGGCCCTCAATGGCCAGACCTGGCCCCTGACTTGGCGCTACCGCCCGACCGCACCGGACCACTTCGTCCACGCGCTGCTGCTGCGCGCCGCGGTGGAAGGGTGGGGAGAGGTCAGGCGTCCAGGCCCGGATCAGGTGTGATCTGCCGGAGGGTGACCAGTTCCGCGTGGAGCGTGACCGTGTACACGAAGGAGTCACCGTCCACGGACGTGTGCTTCGCTCCCTCGTCGGCCATCTTCTCGACCGCGGCCGGGAACGCGGGTGGCGCTCAGGGCGCCCCTGTCTTCTGGTCGGGGACGTACTCCCAAGTCCAGCTCACGCGTCGCGTACTGCCTCGGCCGCCTCGCGGTAGATGGCGCTCGCGGTGGTCAGGTGTACGCGCGCCTCGTCCGGCGTGGTCGCGATCCGCGCAAGGTACTCGGCGCGGTGGTGGGCCCTCGCTGTCCCGGGGTGTCGCTCGATCTCGATCAGCGCGGCCCAGTGCGCGAGATAGGCGTGGACAGGTCTGACCGAGTTGTGCTGCAACGCCTCGGTGAGGGCCTGGTCCTTGGCCTGGTCGTAAGAGGGGAGCAGGTGCGGGGCCACGATGGCGCAGGCCGCGCGCAGCCCACGCGGGGTGCGGTCCGGGCGGGGGATCGCGGGGACGTCGTCATGTTCGGCGTGTTGCACGCTCATGCCGCTGTTCCCCTCGTGGCGTCGCTGGTCTGGACTCTAGCGCGCATCCCGACCGCGTCTCGTGCGGACAGACAAGGGGGCGTCCTCATCGGGACGCCCCCTTTGTGCGGGCATATGCTGAATTCGTCCACCCGCGCACGCCAACCCAGAGAAGGTGACTGCGATGCGCATGATGCTGAAAGCGTCCATGGACACGGAGAAGGGGAACGACGCCATCCGGAACGGGACTCTCGGGAAGCTGATGCAGGAGACCCTGGAGCAGATCAAGCCCGAGGCGGCCTACTTCACCGCCGAGGACGGCAAGCGGACCGCGTTCCTGTTCTTCGATCTGAAGGACCCCTCCGACATCCCGTCGATCAGTGAGCCGCTCTTCCTCAACCTGGGTGCCGAGTTGACCTACACCCCGGTGATGAACCCGGAGGAGGTCGAGGCCGGTCTCGGCAAGATTCGTTAGGCGCTCATTCCTGCGGTGTTCCCTGGATCTTGGCCAGGGTCAGGACGCCGCCGCCGATACCCCAACCCGCGTCGGCGACCTCTTCCACCAGGACGAGGGTGGTGGCGCGGGCGCCGTCGCCGAAGATCTCGGCGTACAGGTCGGTGGTGCGCGTGATGATCTGCTCCTTCTGCTCCGCGGTGAGGGCGCCGGCGGGGACCTTGAAGTTCGCGAAAGGCATGGTGTTCTCTTTCGTAGTGCCGTGTGGGTATGGGGCAAGCCTGCGTCCGCGGCGGCCCCCCGGCCAGGGCTGAGCCCACCCAGGGGTTGGCAGCCCCTGGCTCGGACGCCGTAGAGAGGCGACGATGAGACGGTGAACCTTCCCGAGCTCGCGGCGTTCCTGAAGTCCCGGCGTGACCGGGTCCGGCCGGCCGATGTCGGGCTGCCCGTCGGGCCCCGGCGCCGGGTGCCCGGGCTGCGGCGCGAGGAGGTCGCGCAGCTGGCGGGGCTGTCCGCCGACTACTACACCGAGCTGGAGCGGGGGCGTGGCGCCCAGCCCTCCGCTCAGACCCTGTCCGCGCTCGCCCGCGCGCTGCGGCTGGGCGGTGATCAGCGCGACCATCTGTTCCACCTCGCCGACCGGCCGTTGCCCGAGTCGGCGCACGGCGTGGGCGCGCGGCACGTCCAGCCCGCCCTGCTCGGGCTGCTGGACCGGCTGGCCACCACCCCGGCCCAGGTCATCACCGACCTGCACGAGACCCTCGTACAGAATGAGCTGGCCGTGGCGCTGCTCGGGCGGGCGCCGGAGCCGCGTGGGCCTGCCACTGGGTTCGCGTACCGGTGGTTCACCGATCCGGCGTCCCGCGCGGTTTACCCGGCCGAGGATCACGCGCACCACTCACGGGTCTTCGTGGCCGACCTCCAGGCCGTCGCCGCCCGGCGGAGCCGCGACAGCGAGGTCGCCGGGATGACGGCCGCGCTGCGGCGGCGCAGTGAGGAGTTCGCCGCGCTGTGGGACACCCATGACGTGGGGCTGCGCCGTACCGATCACAAGCGGATCGTGCACCACACGCTGGGTGTCATCGAGCTGGACTGCCACAGCCTGTTCAGCGAGGACGGTCGGCAGCGCCTGTTGTGGTTCACCGCCCCGCCCGGCACCGAGGGCGCCGCGCAGCTCGAACTGCTCGGCGTCATCGGTACGCAGGACATGGGGGCGGACGAGAACGCGTCGTCCCGCACGCGGCGTTAGCTGAACACGATCATCGAGCCCTGCGCCAGGCTGCGGGTCGCCGCCGCGTGCAGGCCCAGCCACACGTGCCGCTCACGCGCGAACGGGCTGGGGTCGTACGGTGCGGCCACGGCCGGTTCCTCCAACTCCGTGGGCGCGGCGGGGGGTTCGGGCGTCGCGGGCGGGTTCGCCGGGTCGATGCCGATCGTCGGGGCCACGAACTCCAGCTCGCGCAGCAGGGTCTGGGACGAGCCCAACGGGCCGCCGCCGGCGAGGAGTTCGTCGTTCGAGAGCGGGTGCGGGAAGTCGACGGGGACGTAGGCGCCCGCGTGGTCGTAGTGCCAGACCAGGTGGGACTGCTGGGCCGTGGTCTCGAACATCTCCAGGAGCTGTTCGTAGTCGCCGCCCAAGTCGTCGACCGGCGTCACCGGGAGACCGCAGACCTGGAGGAGGTAGGCCCGGCGCAGGAAGTGCAGCGCGTCGTAGTCGAAGCCCGCGACCGGGGCGACCTCGCCGGACAGGCCCGGCATGTACTGGTACACCGGCACCGGGGGGAGCCCGGCCTCGGCCAACAGGGAGTTGTAGAGCGCGAGTTCCTCGGCGAACGGATTGTCGGGGGTGTGGCACAACACGTCGACGAGCGGGACCAGCCACAGGTCACAGGCCAAAAGGGGGCTCCTCGGTTACTCGCTGCGCATCGTGGATCTCGCATGGTGGTCAGGCAAGAGTAGGGGGAAGAGTAGTCGGTGCGGCCCGGGTCAGCTCCCCTCGTGCAGGTCCCATACCCACACGCCGTCCACCCACTTACCGGGTTTGCCGACCAGCTTTTCCACAGCGGTGCGGAGCTTGTCGTCGTTGGGCTGTGGCGCGACCACCAGCGCCCCCGCGCGCCAGAACGCGAAGTCGGCCTTGGCCTGCGCCCGCCAGTTCTTGCCGATGGTGGGGATGACGCCGGTGTAGCGGACGTCACGCAGCATGTTGGAGGTGTAGCGGGGCGAGGCGCCGTAGATGCCGATGCGGTCGTCGCCGTAGGGACCGTTGAAGTAGCCGCCCGGCATCTTGAAGCCGAGGCCGGACGCCGTCTGCCAGTGCAGGGGCTCCGCCGAGCCGGGGTCGGCCAGCGGGACCGGGACGATGGATTCACCGGCGCGGACGTACGACTTGTAGGTGCCGTCCGTGAAGAAGGCCGGTACGGCGGCCCGGTCCACGGCCTTCAGGGGCGCCGGGATGATCGGGATCAGGGCCATGCACACGGCCAGGAGACCCACGTACTGCGTGCCGAGCCGGCGCGTCGCCGCCAGCTTGTCGACCGCGATCGCCAGCAGCATGCCCAGCGCCGGTGCGCAGATCATCGCGACCCGGCCCTCGATCACCGACTCGAAGAGCGGCTTGTGGGCGAGCAGGGCCCAGGGGCCCGGGTAGATCGTGTCCGTGAGCGGGATGCGGATCTTGGGGCCCATGGAGAGGATCGCGGCCGCGATCGCGGTGAACGCCAGCGCCTTGACGAGGGCGTGCTCCCACAGCCGTACGACGACGGCGAAGGCGAGGGCGACGAGCGGCCAGCCGTAGAAGGCGTTCTGCTCGGTGGGGTTGAGGGAGAGGGAGTTCGCGCGGACCTCGTTGCCCGCGATCAGGGAGCGTTCGGCGAAGGAGAGCAGGGCGAGCGGGCTGTTGCCGGCGTTGTCGCCGTGCAGGACGCTCTTGTAGCTCTGCGGGCCCATGAACTGGTAGTAGAGCGGGATCAGGATGATCGGCGCGCAGACCCCGGCCGCGATGCCCAGGCCCTTCAGCAGGGGGCGGCAGGACGCCCGGACGACCTCCCTGTTGAGGACGCCGTAGGACGCGGCGAACAGGACCATGCCGATCGACGCGAGGAGGAGCGGTTCCTCGCCGAGGAAGATCTGGTAGGCCGCCATCACGCCGAGCACGACGCCGTCGCGGACGACCCGGGTGCCCGCGCACAGGCGCAGGGCGCGGTCGATGATCAGCGGGATCATGAAGAGGATGACGAAGTTCGGGTGCGCGTTGGCGTGGCTGACCATCGGCGGGGCGAAGGCCGCCAGCGAGGCGCCGACGAAGGCCGCGGCCCGTTGCCGTACGACGCGCTTCACGATCAGCCAGTACCAGGCGGCGGCCGTGGCCGCGAGGCCGAGCGCCATGCAGACGCTGAGCGAGACCGCCGGGCCGGCCAGCAGGGTGAGGGGCGCGAAGGGGACCGACAGGCCCAGCATGACCGTGTTGGCCATGAGGTTCACGCCGTCGGGGAAGCCCTGGAGGTTCGAGAAGAACGGGTTGTGGAGGTGGGCCACGTTGTCGGCCGTGACCGCGAAGAACCACTCCCACTGGTTCTGGTCCTGGAGCGAGTCCTCCAGGTAGCGGTGGTTCGGGTCGAAGAAGCGGCCCGAGTAGAGGGCGACCGACATGAGGAGGAAGAGGACGACGACCAGGAGGTCGACCGGGCGCAGGGAGCGGGCGCGGAGGCGGCCGAGTTCGGTGAGGACCTTGGCGTAGTCGAGGGGCCGTACCTTCGAGCCGGACTGGTGGGACCAGCGCACCGGGACCTCGGCGACCTCCCAGTCCGCGCGGCGGAAGTGCTGGAGGACCTCCACGTCGATGCCCCAGCCGTTGATCCGGGAGGCGGCGAAGGCCTCGCGGGCGCGGTCGCCCTCGAACAGCTTGAAGCCGCACTGGGTGTCGCGTATGCCGGGCACCGCGGCCTGGCGTATGAGGAAGTTGCCCGCGCGGCCCAGGAGTTCGCGTATCGGGTGCTGGTGGCTCTCTATCGTCGCGCCCGGCGCGGCCCGGGAGCCGATCGCGGCCGCGCGGCCCTCGCTCAGCTCCTTGTCGAGCTTCTCCAACTCCTCGATAGGCGCGGCCAGATCGGCATCCGTGACCAGCACCCGGCGCCCGCGCGAGGCGGCGACCCCGAGGCGCAGGGCGTGGCCCTTGCCGCGGTTGCGGGGGCTGGTGACCACCTGCACCCGCGGATCGGCGCGGGAGGTGACGACCTCCCGGGTCCCGTCGTCGGAGCCGTCGTCGGCGACGATGATCTCCCAGTCGCCGAAGCGGCCCTCGTTGTCGCCGAGGTACGTGGTGATCGCGTCGAGGGTCGGCCCGAGCCGTCGTTCCTCGTTGTAGGCGGGCACGACGACACTGAGGTCCACGACGCCGACACTGGGGTCCACGGAGGAACTGGTGGGGTCCACGGAGGCACTGTCCACGGCCGGAGCGGCCCTTTCCGGTCCGGTCACCGGGCGGCCAGCCGCTCGATGAGGTCGAGGGAGTGCGTGTTGTACGCGAGGACGATCGAGCGCGCGGCCGGGGTGTCGCGGCGCGCCAGGGCATCGACCAGTTCGGTGTGCTCGGACCACAGGCGGCCGCGCAGATCGCTCAGCCGGCGCAGATGCTGCACGGTGCACACCCAGGACTGGACGCGCAGCCGGTGCAGGAAGTCGCCGAGGTAGGGGTTGCCGAACATGGCGCTCAACTCGCGCCAGAAGCGCAGGTCGTAGCCGATCAGCACGGTGAGGTCACCGGCGTCGGCGGCGCGCTGCGCCTCCTCGCCGCGGCGGCGGACCCCGGCGAGCGCGGCGACCGTACGGGGGTCCTCGGTGCGGTCGAAGACGGGGTGGCCGCCGGCCAGGGCCAGGAACATGCCCTCGGTGACCAGGGCGCGGGCCTCGATCATCCCGCGGTGGTCGGCCACCGAGTACTCGTGGACGCGGAAGCCGCGGTGCTGGTCGGCTTCCAGGAGTCCCTGCGCGGAGAGATCGACGAGCGCTTCCCGGACCGGAGTCGCGGAGACGCCGTACTGCTCGGCGATCTCCTTCACCGTGAACTCCTGACCGGGCTGGAGCCGGCCCGCCAGGACCTCGTCGCGCAACGCGTCGGCGATCTGCTGCCGCAGGGTGCTGCGGGTCACGGCGCCGCTGCCGCTGCTTCCTCCGGGCATCGTCGGGGCGTCTCCCTCGTCGCGTTCGATGGCGTACTCGTATATGTCTACGAGCACGCCACCTTACGCGTTCGGGTTCCCCTCTTGCCCGGATGCGGGCACCAGTTGAACGGACCCGCCCATTCCGGGTGCTAAGAGGTGTATTCGGCGCCGAATTACCCGCTGTTTTACGCGGTGAATTCGTCCGCGACGGAGAGCGCCGCGTCGAGAGCCGCGAGCCCTTCCTTCAGCTCGGCCTCACTCACATTGAGCGGCGGGACGACATGCGTCCGGTTCATGTTGATGAAGGGCCACAGCCCCTGCTGCTTCGCGGCGCCCCCGAATGCGGCCATCGCCGCGTTCGCCTCACCGGCCGCGTTGTACGGCACCAGCGGCTCGCGCGTCTCCCGGTCCTTCACCAGCTCCAGCGCCCAGAACATCCCGACGCCCCGCACCTCGCCGATGCTCGGGTGCCGCTCGGCCAGCGCGCGCAGCGCGGGCTCGACGACGGTCGTACCGAGGGACTTCGCGTTCTCCACGACGCCCTCCTCGGCCATGACGTTGATCGTCGCGACGGCCGCCGCACAGGCCAACGGGTGCCCGGAGTACGTCAGCCCGCCCGGGTAGGGCCGCTTGCCGAAGGTGTCCGCGATCGCGCCGGAGATG
This sequence comes from Streptomyces sp. NRRL F-525, assembly GCF_000716605.1. Lineage (GTDB taxonomy): Bacteria > Actinomycetota > Actinomycetes > Streptomycetales > Streptomycetaceae > Streptomyces. The sequence goes on from NZ_JNXE01000031.1 coordinate 124,007, forward strand.
GCGACACCGCCGAGCGGCACATAGCCGGAGTTCACGCCCTTCGCGAAGGTCATCAGGTCCGGTACGACGTCGAACAGATCGGCCGCGAACCATTCACCGGTCCGCCCGAACCCGGCCATCACCTCGTCCAGGATGAAGACGATCCCGTACTTGTCGCAGATCTCACGGACCCCGGCGAGATAACCGGGCGGCGGCACCATGATCCCGGCGGTCCCGGGAACGGTCTCCAGGACGATCGCGGCGATCGTCGCGGGCCCCTCGAAGGCGATCGTCGTCTCCAGGTGCTCCAGCGCGCGCTCGCACTCCTGCGCCTCGGTCTCGGCGTAGAAACGGGACCGGTACAGGAAGGGCGCCCAGAAGTGCACGACCCCGGCGGTGGCGCTGTCGCTGGCCCAACGGCGGGGATCGCCGGTGAGGTTGATCGCCTGCTGCGTACCGCCGTGGTACGAGCGGTACGCCGACATCACCTTCGGCCGCCCGGTGTGCAGCCGGGCCATACGGGTCGCGTGCTCTACGGCATCGGCGCCACCGTTGGTGAAGAAGATCTTGTCCAGGTCGCCGGGGGTCCGCTCGGCGATGAGCCGGGCCGCCTCGGACCGGGCCTCGATCGCGAACGCGGGCGCGAAGGTGGTGAGGGTCGCGGCCTGCTCCTGGATCGCGGCGACGACCTTCGGGTGCTGGTACCCGATGTTCGTGTAGACGAGCCCGCTGGTGAAGTCCAGGTAGCGCTTGCCGTCGTAGTCCCAGAAGTACGACCCCTCCGCGCCGGCCACGGCGAGCGGGTCGATGAGCTCCTGCGCGGACCAGGAGTGGAACACGTGCGCACGGTCCGCGGCCTTCACGGCGGCGCCGGCCTGGGGGTTGGGCTGAGGGGTCATGCGGGTGAGCGTAAATGTCCGCGATGCGGAAGCGGTATCGGCGTCCTGTCTGTGGTCGGGAGGTTTCCGCGACAGGTTGTCCACCCGGTTGTGGGGTGCGCGGTAGGCGTTGCCGAGCGACCCTAACGACAGTATGCTGTCAATAAAGCAGCATCCTGTCATAGTGGCTGGAGGAGTCATGAGCAGCAGCGGCACCCGCAAGCCCGTGCACCTCGCCGTGTACGACACCCTCGCCGACTGGGAGACGGGGCATACGACCGCCCACCTCGCCCGCGCCGGGTACGGGATCCGGACGGTCGGGCCGACCCGCGGGCCGGTGGTCAGCATCGGCGGCCTGCGCGTCGAACCGGACCTGGCGCTGGCCGACGTACGGCCGGAGGACAGTTCGCTCCTGATCCTCCCGGGCGCCGATCTGTGGGACACGGGGGACGACCTCGCCCCCTTCGCCCGTACGGCACGGGAGTTCCTCGACGCCGGTGTCCCCGTCGCCGCGATCTGCGGGGCGACCGCCGGGCTCGCGCGCGAGGGGCTGCTGGACGACCGGGACCACACCGGCGCGGTCTCCTTCTATCTGGCGGCCACCGGGTACGGCGGCGGCGAACGGTACGTCGACGCGGACGCGGTGACCGACGGCAACCTGGTCACCGCCGGTCCCACCGAGCCCGTCGCCTTCGCACGGGAGGTCTTCCGGCTGCTCGGGGTGTACGAGGGCGAGGTGCTCGACGCGTGGTACCGCCTGTTCCACGACTCGGACGCGGAGGCGTACGGCGTCCTCCAGAAGGCCGGCGTGCTGTGAGCCGTGAGCGTCAGGAACTGCTCAGCCGCAGCGCCCTCGGGGTGTTCCGGCTGAACGGCCAATTCCTCGCCGTGGCCGAGGAGTTGGCGCGTCCCGCCGGTCTCACCGCCGCCTGGTGGCAGGTCCTGGGCGCGGTCCTCGGCGAGCCGCTGCCGGTCTCCGGGATCGCCCGGGCGATGGGCATCACCCGGCAGAGCGTCCAGCGCATCGCCGACCTGCTGGTGGAACGGGGGCTGGCCGAGTACCGGGCCAACCCCGCCCACCGGCGCGCCAAGCTGCTGGCACCCACGGGGGAGGGGCGGGCGGCGATCGCGCGGGTGAGCCCGGGGCATACGGCGTACGCGGACCGCCTGGCGGAGGTGCTCGGCGAGGCACGGCTCGCGGAGGCGGTGGAGGTGCTGGAGGGGTTGTCGGCGGTGCTGGACGAACTCGGTCCGCCCGGTGACCAGGACGGCTCGGCCGTTACGGAACCGTAGACACCTCACCATCCGTCCCGTCGATTCCCCGCACTATTCTCGGGCTGTTCCCGGTCTGTCGCGGAGCACAGGGGCGCGACCGGGGCGTGACCGGGGAATTCAGGGGAGGCGGCGCCGTCGTGGAGAAACTGGGGGCGGGCGATCCGCAGCGGATCGGGGCGTACCGGCTGCTTGCCCGGCTGGGCGCCGGTGGCATGGGGCACGTGTATCTGGCCCGGTCGGACCGGGGACGCACGGTCGCCGTGAAGCTGGTGCGGGAGGACCTCGCCGCGCAGGAGGAGTTCCGAGCGCGGTTCCGGCAGGAGGTGCGGGCCGCGCGGCGGGTCGGCGGCCACTGGACGGCACCCGTGCTGGACGCGGACACCGAGGCCGAGGTGCCGTGGGTGGCCACCGGGTACGTCGCCGGGCCCAGCCTGCAACAGGTCGTCGGGCGGGACCACGGCGCACTGCCCGAGCGCTCGGTACGGATCCTCGCGGCCGGGCTCGCGCACGCGCTCCAGGACATCCACGCCGCCGGCATCGTCCACCGCGACCTCAAGCCGTCCAACGTGCTGGTGACCATCGACGGCCCCCGCGTCATCGACTTCGGCATAGCGCGGGCCCTGGAGACCCAGGCCGGCGACGGACTCACCCGCACCGGTTCGCTGGTCGGCTCGCCCGGTTTCATGGCACCGGAACAGGTGCGGGGCGACCGCATCACCCCGGCGTGCGACGTCTTCTGCCTCGGTTCCGTCCTCGCCTACGCCGCGACCGGCACCCTTCCCTTCGGCGCCGCCAACAGCGGTGTGCACGCCCTGATGTTCCGCATCGCCCAGGAGGAACCCGACCTGTCGGGCGTCCCCGAGGGCATCGCCGACCTCGTCCGCGACTGCCTCCGCAAGGACCCGGCCACCCGCCCCACCCTCAACCGCATCCTCGACCGCACGGGCGCGGAGGACACCGTCTCCGGCGGCCGCTCCCGCGACCCGTGGCTGCCGGGCCCGCTGGTGGCCCAACTCGGCCGCCATGCGGTGCAGTTGCTGGACACGGAGGACCCGGAGACGACGGAACTGGAACGGGTGGAGGTGGAGCGAGCGGATCCGGCCCCGGAGAGCGGGGACCCGGAGGCGGTTCAGGGCGCCGCCCCTGTTTCCGCCGCCGTTCCCGCCGTTCCCACTTCCGCCCCAGCCCCCGTCGCCGTCCCCGTGGAGAAGCCGGACCTCCTCCGAAAAACACCCACCACTTCCGAGGCCTCCCCCGAGCACGCCCCCGCCTCCGACGACTCCTCCCCGACCCCACCCGTACCGGCACCGGCTCCCGGCGCGCCGCAGGGCGACCACTCTCCGACGGTGGTCGCGGAGCAGGCCGGAGCCACCCGGACACCGCCGCCCCCACAACCCCCGCACCCGGCCTACGGCTACCCGCAACAGCACCCCCAGCCCTCCGCCGCCTACGCCGACCCGCAGCAGGCGTACCCCCAGCCCCCGCCCCGCCAACTCCTCGGCTGGGGCGGCCAGGTGCCGTACAACCCCTACCCGCACAACGGCGGCCTCGGCGCCACCCCGCCCTACGGCCCGGGACCGGCCGGGATGGCCCCGGCGTACGGGGAACCCCAGCCGCCGCGCAGGAACGGCAGGTCGACCGCGTTCCTCGTCGTGGTCGCGCTGGTCGTCGCGCTGGGCGCCGGCGGTTCGGTGTACGCGTTGATGAAGGACGGGAGCAACAGCGGCCGTACGAAGGCCGGTTCGGGCAGTCAGGCCACGAGTGCCGCGCCCTCGACCCCGGGGCCGACCGCGACCACCGGGAAACCGTCGCCGTCCGCCACACCGACCAGCGACGGCGCCGTACCCGGCGGATACCTCGGCACCTGGAACGCGTCCATCGACAACGCCACGGGCCACAACACCCGCCAACTCACCATCCGGCAGGGGAAGGTGGGCTCCCCGGTGCTGACACTGGTCGCGGACGGACCCGGCTACCACTGCGAGTTCACCGCCGACCTCGCCCAAGAACCGGGCGGCGACAGCCCGTTGGCGATCGGCGCGTCCACCGTCACCTCCGGGAAGCCGCTGTCGTCCTGCAACCCGGGTTCCGCCACCGAGATCACTCTGCTGTCGGACACCACGCTGGAGCGGGTGAACACCAGCAACGGGGAGAAGCTGACGTACACGAAGGCGGGCTGAGCCTCTCGCGGACGGTGAGCTGAACTCCCTTCACGTCAGGGTCAGTTGAACGTCACGCGAACTTCGTTCGGAACCCCCTGTGTGTTGTCCGGTGCCGCTCGTACCGTGACCCCACGATCCGGCTGGGGAGCGGGGGCCCGCAGTGGAGTGGCTGAGCGCGGAGAACGTCGTCGCCGTCGGCACGGCGGTGCTCGGCATCGTCGCGTCCGGCGTGATGGTCTGGTACGAACGCCGGGTGCCGCGCCGGAAACGGATCGGCTATCGCGTCCAGATGGACAACCCCATTGGCGACGACGTCCGTTCGGGCCGTGCGAACAGACGCCTCGGCCTCTTCGACGAGGCCCCCGGCATGTCCGACGCCACCCTCGTCCTGCTGCGTATCGAGAACGACGGCTCGCAGAGCATCGCCGACAACGACTACACCGGGCGTGAACTCCACGGCCTCACCGCGGTGTTCACCGACCGCACGATCCGCGGTGTCTCGGTCACCCAGCCCGTCGGCACCGACCATCTGATGGACCACTTCACCCCGGCGGCCGGCCTCGGCTACGACACCAACACCCTGCGCATCCCGCGCGTCCCGCTCAACCCCCGCGACCACTTCAAGCTCCTGGTGCTGCTGTCCGGCGGTGACGTCGGCTGCCCGATCCGGCTCATCGGCGGCATCCGCGACGGCGAGGTGCACCCCAACCGCAGCGCCACCCCGGACGACAAGGCGCCCCTGTTCAGCCGCGCCTCCCGGCTGATCACCATCATGCTCACGGTGTGCGTGGTGACGCTGGCGGCGATCGTCGTGGTCCGTGACGACAGCCCGCCCCCGATCGGCTGCGCCCACGGCACCCTGACCGTCACCGGTTCGACCACCTTCGCCCCGGTCGTGGAGGAGGTCGCGAAGAAGTACGAACGGGACTGCGAGGGCGCGAAGGTCGTGGTCGACCCGCACGGATCGACGGCGGGCGTAAGGGAGTTGGAGGCCACCGGGCTCGCGTCGACGAAGGGCTCCCCGGCCGTCGTAGCCCTCTCGGACGGACCCAAGCCGAGCGACATGCCGCGACTGCGTGAGAACCGCGTCGCGATGTCGGTCTTCGCGATCGTCGTCAACGACGGCATCCCGCTGAAGAACCTGTCGACCGCGGACGTACGACGCCTGTACCGGGGCGAGATCAAGAACTGGCGGCAGCTCGGCGGGCCGAATCTCGCGGTGCATCTGGTCAGCCGGGACGCCAACTCCGGTACGCGGCAGGTGTTCCAGCGCCGGGTGCTGCAGCGCGGCGAGATCGCCAACTCCTCTGTCGACTGCGTGCACAAGGACGACCCGACCGCGCCCGTCATCAGGTGTGAACTCGACTCCACGGACCAGGTGTTGAGCCAGGTCGCCGAACTCTCCGGCGCGATCGGCTACAGCGAACTCACCCTCGCGTCCGGCGCCAAGGGTCTGCACACCCTCCGGCTGGACGGCCATCCGCCCTCCGTGGACGCCATCGAACACGGGACGAGCGCCTATCCGTACCGCGAGATCGAGTACGCCTACACCTACGGCCAGCCCCCGGCCGACTCCCTCGCGTCGAGCTTCCTGACGTATCTCTCGCGGGGCAACGGCCAGGACGTGATCCGCACCCACGGCCACATCCCGTGCTGGACGCCGGAGGGCCTCAAGCTCTGCGCCTAGCCCGGTGCTCAGTTCATCGGGGCTCGGGCGGCCGCTGCCTCGGCATGTTCGGGCGGCTGCCGCCCCCGGGGCCGCCCGGTCCCGGCGGCTGCGGGAACCGGCCCTGGACGACGGTCCCCTCCTGCCGGCTCCCGGGGACCACCGCGGACTGGATGCCCAGTGGCCCCGCCCCGGTCCGGAACTCCACCATCCAGTCGGCGGTCTCCACCCGGACCAGTTCCGTCACGTCCTCGGAGAAGCGCCGCAGCACGGCCAGACACCGGTCCGCGGCCTCGCTCGCCGTGCCTTCCGCCGGTCCCAGGAACTCCCGGACGCCCTCCGACGCCCAGTCGAACTGGAGCACCTGGAGACGCCGCTGCACGGCCTGCGCCGTAGCGACGTCCCTCATCCAGCCGGAGGTCATCCCGAAGAACCGGTCCCCGGCCACGCACGCGGCCCCCAGCAGCAGCGCCAGATAGCCCCAGGCGGCCAGCCCGTCCACCACCCCGGTCAGGTCCAGCAGGGGCAGCGCCGCGCCCGCCAGCGCGCCCAGCGCCGCGCCCGCGCGCAGCATCCGCGCCCCGCGCCGCTTCCACACCCGGCCGGTGAGATAGCCGGCCGCCGTCTCCAGCGCCCCGCGCTCGACCCACCGGTACAGCTCGTCCAGCCGGGCCGTCGGCTCGCCCCAGTCCCCGAGCGGAAACGTCCGCCCGGCCAGATCGCCGCCTTCGGGCTGAATCTCCGGCTGACCCACCCGGCACTCCCTTACGTCGTGTGACACCTGATGCTGATGTGCCGGACCCTTCCTACCGCCCAATGGGTGGCGAAGGATCTGGTTTCACCTCTTTTCCGCCCGGAAGTGGGTCTTGATCAGGTATAGGACACGGTGAAGACTCACTCGAAAGAGTGCCGAAGCGATGACTGCCCGGAGCACGTAGGCTCGTGCCGAGCGGGCGGAACCGCGCCCATACAGCCGTATCCAAGACTGACAGCCGTACGAAACCAGGAGCTGATCGTGATTCCCGGTGGTGGCCAGCCCAATATGCAGCAGTTGTTGCAGCAGGCCCAGAAGATGCAGCAGGACCTGGCGGCCGCGCAGGAGGAACTGGCGCGGACCGAGGTCGACGGACAGGCGGGCGGCGGGCTGGTCAAGGCCACCGTCACCGGCGCCGGCGAGCTCCGCGCGCTGAAGATCGACCCGAAGGCGGTCGACCCGGAGGACACCGAGACCCTCGCGGACCTCATCGTCGCGGCGGTCCAGGCGGCCAACGAGAACGCGCAGACCCTCCAGCAGCAGAAGCTCGGCCCGCTCGCGCAAGGCCTCGGCGGCGGCAGCGGTATCCCGGGTCTGCCTTTCTAAGACAGGCCGCGGCCAACTACGGTACGTACGTGTCACGCGTACCGCATGACTCCACGGAAGGGCAGGCAGTCCGTTGTACGAAGGCGTGGTCCAGGACCTCATCGACGAATTGGGGCGACTCCCCGGCGTCGGTCCCAAGAGCGCGCAGCGGATCGCCTTCCACATCCTGCAGGCGGAGCCGACGGACGTACGGCGGCTCGCGCAGTGCCTGATGGAGGTCAAGGCGAAGGTCCGCTTCTGCGCGACCTGCGGAAACGTTGCGCAGGAAGAACTGTGCGGGATCTGCCGCGACCCGCGCCGCGACCTCTCGGTGATCTGCGTGGTCGAGGAGCCGAAGGACGTAGTGGCGGTCGAGCGCACGCGCGAGTTCCGAGGCAAGTACCACGTCCTCGGCGGAGCGATCAGCCCGATCGAAGGTGTCGGACCCGACGACCTGCGTATACGAGAACTTCTCGCGCGGTTGGCCGACGGTACGGTCACGGAACTGATCCTTGCCACGGACCCCAATCTGGAAGGCGAGGCCACGGCCACGTACCTCGCCCGCATGATCAAGCCCATGGGCCTCAAGGTCACCCGCCTGGCCAGCGGCCTCCCGGTGGGCGGCGACCTGGAATACGCGGACGAGGTGACCCTCGGCCGCGCCTTCGAGGGGAGACGACTCCTAGATGTCTGACGCCACGCTGCATGCCACCGATCCGGACCCGGACGACTTCGCGGTCCAGATCGCGGACCAGGTCGAGAGCTTCCTGGTGGCCGTGTTCGAGGTCGCGAAGGGCGAGGACCCGGACTCCGCGGTCCCCTTCCTCCTCCTGGAGGTGTCCCAACTCCTCCTGGCGGGCGGCCGGTTGGGCGCGCACGAGGACATCCTCCCGGACGAGCGCTACGAGCCCGACCTGGGCCCGGAGCCGGACGTGGACGAGATCCGCGAGCGCTTCGCGGTGATGCTGGAGCCGATCGACGTGTACTCGGAGGTCTTCGACCCCTACGAGCCGCGCAAGGCCCCGGTTCCGGCCCGCATCTCCGACGACCTCGCCGACGTCATCACCGACCTCCGCCACGGCATGGCCCACTACCGCGCCGGCCGCACCACGGAGGCCCTGTGGTGGTGGCAGTTCTCCTACTTCTCCAACTGGGGCTCCACCGCCTCGGCCACCCTTCGCGCCCTCCAGTCCCTGGTAGCCCACGTCCGCCTCAACCAGCCCCTCCCGGAACTGGACGGCCTGGACACGGACGTGAGCATGGGCGACGAGACGCTGGAGTTCGAGGCGGGCGCGGTGATGGCGGAGGAGATCGCGGGGCCGTTGGGGATCAGGCCGGTCAAGTAGGCCCGAGTCGTTCGCGCCTTTGTTCACTCGTTGAGCTGAACATATAAGGATTTCCTTCTTCTGCTCCACATCGTACGCTCGGATGTGGAGCATGAACTGGGAGATCAACCTCCATCCCTCGGTGGAGTCGTGGCTGCTCAAGCTGGCAGAGGAGGACCCGATGTCCGCGGACCTCGTTGAAGCTGCGATCGACATGCTCGCCGAGAGCGGCCCCGCGTTGGGGCGTCCGCTGGTGGACCGGCTTACCGGCTCCTGGACGCACAACCTCAAGGAGTTGCGACCTGGCAGCTCAAGACGTACAGAGGTTCGGATCCTCTTCGTTTTCGACTCCAGGAGAGAGGCGATTCTGCTGGTGGCGGGGGACAAGTCCGGCCGCTGGAGGGACTGGTATCACGAGTCGATCCCCCTCGCCGAGGCCCGCTATGACGAGTACCTGGCCGCCGCTGACGAGGCAGGAAAGGACAGGAAGGTCCGATGAGCCAGTACAGCAGTTGGACAGAGACCAAGCGCCGGATGAGGGAGAACCAGGCCGGGGTGTCCGACGCCGAGTGGGCATCCCGTAAGCAGTCGGCTCGTACGGCGACCGAGGCGTACGTCGTGGGCCACCATCTGCGTGAGATCCGCGAGGAACAGGGGCTGACGCAGGCTCAGGTGGCGGAGGCGGTGGGGATTTCTCAGGCCAGGGTCTCCCAGATCGAGCGGGGGGAGATTCACAACCTGGAGACGATGCGTACGTATGCGGAGGCGCTCGGCGCTCGGATCACTGTGACGATCGAGTACGGGGACCGGACGGCCGGGGCCGCCTGAACGTTGCGTCGGTCAGTCTTGTCCGGAGCCAAGTGGGCGTACCCATTTTCCCCGGGAACCGCAGCCTCCCGTGGACGCTCCGTGCACCCCATCGCTTCCCTGAATGACCCATCCCGCCCATTACGGCGGCCGACTCCTCGACGAACTCGGCCGCCTGGACGAACGCTTCGTGCCCGCTGACTGGTCAACAGGCATCAGCTGACCGCTCCGACGGCGGTGAGCAGCAACTTCTGGTCGACGTACGGCGCCGTAGCCGTAGGCTCGCTGTACCACCGCAACGGCCACGTGTTCCCGTAGAGCGCCGGAATCCCGATGTACGTGACGGTACGAGTGCCCCGGCCGCCGAACTGCTGCACACCCAAAGGCCAGTTGTGCCGGCGCACTTCCCCCGGCGCCAGCAGGAAGTACATCCACCGGAACCCCGCCGCCTCACAGACAACAGGCCCCGCATCCCCGTCGGCGGCCTCGATGAGACGCGTGGCGACCTGTTCTCCCCGTACGCCTTCGATGCGTACGGCGTCGAAGTGGACGCCGGTGAGCCGGAGTTGGTGGCCGGACGCGGGAATCCAGTCCGGTAGGTGAATTGATTCGGTCATGGTCACACGGTGGCGTTTGCGAAGCTACGCTCGGTAGTGACTGAGGTGATACACGCCGGGGTGTATCGGTCGGAGGTGGGTGCTGTGTCGGGCCAGTCCAACGCCAACTCCCTGCCGCCGCCTGCGGCCTGGCGGTACAGCGGGAACCAGCTGAAGCGGTGGCGCACGAAGGCCAATGTGAGCCGGGAGCAGCTGGCCGCCGCCTCCAACTACGCGCCGGACACCATCAAAGCCATGGAGCAGGGCGTACGGATGCCGACGCCGCGCGTGCTCGATGTGGCCGATGACCTGTGCCGGGCCGACGGGATGTTGAGCGCGGCCAAGGACTATCTGAAGAGGGAGAAGTTCCCAGCACGGTTGCACGAGTACGTGGAGAGGGAGAAAGAGGCGACCAGCCGTTGGTCGTACGACGCCACCTACATCCCCGGGCTATTGCAGACGAAGAACTACACGCGGACGCTGATCGAGAACCGTTACCCGCCCTTGGACGAGGAGACGGTCGAGGAGCGGATCATCGGCCGTTTGGAGCGGCAGGCGATCCTCACCGAGCGGAAGCCGCCCGTGGCCCTCAGGTTCGTCATCTATGAGGCGGCGCTGCGGAGTCCCCTGGTCGATACCGAACAGTTGAGCCGCTTGCTGGAGGTTTCCCGGCTGCGGAATGTCGTGATCCAGGTGCTCCCCTTCGTAAAGGCCATCCCTGCGGCGTTGTTGGGCCCCATGGTGCTGCTGGAGACCCGCGACCACGAGCGGTTTGCCTACGCGGAGGGGCAGTTGGGCGGCCTGCTGTCGGCCGACCCGGACCTCGTCAGCCGCACGGCCGAGCGGCTTAGCATGATCCGCGCGGAGGCTCTCAGCCCCGCAGAGTCGGCCCGTTTCGTCGAGCGGATGGTGGAGCAGCGATGAATGACCAGTTGAAGTGGTTCAAGTCGAGTTACAGCGATGACGAGGGTGGCGAGTGCGTAGAAGCAGCCATCCCCGCCCCCCGAACCACCATCCACATCCGCGACTCGAAGAACCCCTCAGGCCCTCAACTCACCGTCACCGCCGCCTCCTGGGCAGCCTTCGTTTCCGCAGCTCACCCCGGAGCTTGAGCCCCGGGATCCGAGCTCTTTTCTTGGGTTCTGGGCTGGTTGAAAACAACCCAACCAACCAGGCCTGTAAGTGAGTTGAGGGGGGTTTAACCCGAACGGGTGACGTTCGATGATCAGCTTGCGCTGGAACGTAAAGCCACTCTAGGTTCACGGCAAACAAGCAAATAGTTCGGCCCCGGTCGGTGTTGGTAGCACCGGCTCCGGGGCCTAGACCTACGAATCGAAGAGAGTCGATCGTGGCTTACGCCCAGCCTAGCCCTGCCCTGCCGTCCCCGTCGCACCCCATGGCCAATACGGGCTACGGAAAACGCGCCACGGGTGACGAAGAACCGTACGCCGACCCGGACTTCGCACATCTGCTCCCGCGAGACGCCGAGATCGCCGTCTTCATCGACCACCTCGACAACGGTCACGCCATGGGCCACAAGGTGATCGCGGCCGAGCACCCCCGTTACGGCCAGCAGGCCTGCCGTACGTCTCTCAAGAGCCTCACCGAGGCCGGCCACCTGCGCTGGATCAAGGAACACATCACCGTCGAGGACAACTCGATGCGGTGGGTGACGCGGACGTACTGGTCGCGTACGCCCAGGTCGGCGCAGTGGTGGGCGGAGTTCGCACGCGAACGCCACGGCAGGGATGTCACGCGTGACTACCAGCCGGGCCTGGCACGGACGGAAGACCCGACGCCGACCCGGGCCCCTGCGCCGGAGAGCCAGAGCCAGACCGAGACCGAGACCGAGACCGACGGGACACCGGCGACGGACCCGACCCCCGAGCCCAGCGCCGCGTACCGCGCACTCGCCCAACTCCGCGCCACAGCCCCCCGCATGTCGCTCTCGGAAGCCGAGTGCCGAGCCCTCGAACCCCTCGCCGCCGAGTGGCTGGCACGAGGCGCCACCCCGGCCGACATGGCCCGCGCGCTGACCGACGGACTGCCACCCACCGTCACGAACCCGGGCGGACTCGCCCGCACCCGATTGGAGACGAAGATGCCCCCGAAGAAGAACGACGCCGCCGAGACCCGCCCCCTCCGCGCCCGTGTGACCCGCGTGCTCATGGCCTGCGCCACCTGCGACGCCGACGAGCGGACGGCGAAGATCATCAACGGCATCTGCGAGGAATGCCGGGCGGAGCCGGACCTGAGCGAGGAGGAGGTCAAGAAGGGCTTCGAGGAGATCGCCTACCTGGGAACCACGACGGCCCGCCTCCTGAAGCAGAAGCTGGAACGCCGTACGGGCGGTCCCGTACCCGACACGTTCCGCCCCGTGCCGATCGAGGACCGCGTCCACTACCACTACCGCGACAACCGCGACCGCATCGCGAACGGCCTCCCGCCGAGGCGGTGGAAGCCGTGACGGCCGAGAAGCGGCACGGAGGAGAGGGCGGCGGCGTCATGACCCCCAGGACCACAGCCCCTTCCCCACCGCCGTAACCCCACCCGCCAACGCCAACGACAACACCAGCACCCGCGCCCGGGGTTCAGCTATCCGCCCGGCCAGCCCCCGCCCGATCACCCCGCCCACCACCATCGCGGCGACGACGGCGACCCACCGCGCCCCACTCAACGACGGCACCCCGTTCGCCGCGACCGAGAACGCGTTGACGACGACGCCGTAGAACTGCGCGTTGGGGACGAACTCCCGTACCGTCCACCCCGCGTTGACCGCGTACAGGGAGATCGGCGGCCCGCCCACCCCCGCCGCCGCGTTCATGAAACCGCCCGCCGCGCCCGCCGCCACCGCGCCCTTCGTGCCGCGCAGGGCCGCGACCCGGGCGCCGCGCATCACCAGGAGGACGGCGATCGTCACCAAGCCGCCCATCACCAATAACAGGACTGGTGGCGGGAGTTGGCGGGTCAGCCACGCGCCCGCCGGTACCGTGCAGACCGCCGCCGCGCACAGGGGGACCATCGCGCGGGCCCGTACCTGGCGCCAGCCGCCTGCCAGGCCCACGACGCTGATCGCGCCGGCGGCGCAGTTGGCGAGGACGACTCCCTGGGACGGACCGAGGAGGAGGACGAGGGCCGGGACGGCGACCAGGGCGAAGCCCATGCCGGTGAGCCACTGCACGGAGGAGCCGAGCAGAACGATCGCGGCCAGCAGTATGTCCCCCGTCATGGGGCAACATCATTCCTGCCGGGGGTGTAGCCCGCTACACCCCCACTTCGGGACCGCACTCCCTCGTCGCGGACCTGCGGAAACGGGATCGTTGAACACGTCAGCCGGTGAACGAGCCACCGGCTCCGAGATCCCAAGGATGCCCGTCATGAAGAACCTCCTCTCCTCCAAGCCCGTCCTCTGGTTCCTCTTCCTCTTCAACCTGGCCGTCGCCGCCGTCGCACCCTTCGTGGTCGAAGGAACGCAGGGCGTGATGACCGCAGTCGGCATGGGCGTCGTATCGCTGGGAGCCGGGGTCAGCCTCGTCCGGGACCGTGGTCGGGCGGCCACAGCGCGTTAATTGGGTCGGTCCTGGCCGCCCCTTGTACGTCCGCTGCACGGGCGCTAACCAGCCGAAAGCGAGTCTGGAGTCATCCCAAAGAGCACCAGTACAGCTGGAGTTGAGATGACCCGCAGATCCATCAGCAAGCGTGCAGCAGTCGTCACCGTCACCACCGTCCTGGCCCTCGGCACCCTCGGTACCGTCGCCGCGACCGCCGGGCCCCAGCACGAGACCAAGCCCACCAAGCACACCAACTCCACCAAGCCCAGCAAGAAGCAGATAGCCGCCCTCTTCGACGGCTGGAACGCCGCCCTGCAGACCGGCGACCCGAAGAAGGTCGCGGACCGGTACGCGCCGGACGCCGTGCTGCTGCCCACCGTCTCCAACGAGATCCGCACCGACCGCGCCGAGATCGTCGACTACTTCGAGCACTTCCTGCCGAACAAGCCGGTCGCGAAGAAGGTCGAGACGTACATCAACGTCCTTGACAGCAACTCGGCCATCGACGCCGGCGCCTACGACATCACGCTCACCGACCCGAAGACCGGCAAGAAGCGTGTGGTGGAGGCCCGTTACACCTACGAGTACGAGAAGCGCGGCGGCAAGTGGCTGATCGTCAACCACCACTCCTCGGTGATGCCCGAAGGGTGATGGCGACCAGCAGCCCTCCTCCCGGGGCGTCCCTGAGGGTCACCGTTCCGCCGTCGTCCGTCACCAACTGGCGTACGACGGCGAGGCCCAGGCCTGAACCCGTCCGCCCGGTGAGGCCCTGACCGCGCCAGAAGCGGTCGAAGGCGCGGGACTTGTCCGGGTCGGACATCCCGGGGCCCTCGTCCGTCACCGTCAACTCGACCTCGTCGCCCCGCAGTTCCGACCGTACGGTGATCGTCGCGCCGTCCGGTGACACCTCCAGGGCGTTCGACAGCACGTTGTCCAGGACCTGTTCGAGATGACCGGGACTGGCCAGCACAAGCGGCCGGCCGTCGGCAACACTCCCCCTGAGCGCGATGTCCACTCCGCGCTCGTCGGCGGCCGGTCTCCACACCGAGAGGCGTTCGGCGACGATCTCCCGGAGGGGGAGGGGTTCCGCCGCCGTCACCTTCGCCTCCGCCCTCGCCAGCACCAGCAGGCCATTCACCAGGCGGCTCATCCGGACCACCTCCGCCGTCGCCTGTTCCACGTCCTCCCGTACGAACTCGTCGTCCACGCCGTCCGCGATGTTGTCCAGCGACAGCCTCAACGCCGTGAGCGGGGTGCGGAGTTGGTGGGAGGCGTCGGCCACGAAGATGCGCTGCGAGGCGATGAGGGTGTCGAGGCGTTCGGCGCCCTGGTTCAAGGTTTTGGCCAGCGTCTGTGTCTCGTGCGGGCCTGTAACGGGGGAGCGGGCCGTCAGGTCGCCGTCGCTGAACTTGCTCGCCATGTCGTTGAGTTGGCGCAGGGGGCGGGTGAGGCGGCGGGCCACGATCGCGCCCAGGCCCGCCGCCACCGCCAGGACCGCGAGGGCGAGAATCGCGCGGAAACCCCAGATCTGGATCAGGCGGTGGGTCAGGTCGGAGGTGGGGTACGTGATGCGGACCGCGCCGACCGTCCGGCCGTCGCGCTTCGCCGGTTCGGTCACCTCCAACTCCCCCTCGCCCCAGTGCGTCGCGGTCTTCGCGCGCGCGGCGGGCAGCACCTCCGCCGTGCCGGGGGTCTCCTGCGCGTACGCCACGATCATGCGGTCCAGCGCGGCGCGCGAGGCGGCGTCGCCGCTCAGCAGGAGGGCCATCGTCTTCGCCTCGCGCTCCACCGACTGCTCGGTGTCGCCCCGGAGTTGGGCGGTCAGCGTGAAGGCGACGGGCACGGTGAAGGCCGTCAGGGCTACGGCCACCAACAGGACGTAGCTGACGATCAGTTGCCGGATCATGACGTCGGCGATCCGTCGCCGGGGGAGGTGATCTCCAGGCGGAAGCCCACGCCCCGTACCGCCTCGATCGTGACCGCGCCCGCCAACTTCCGCCGCAGCGCCGCCACATGGACGTCGAGCGTCTTCGTCGGGCCGAACCAGTTCGCGTCCCAGACCGCTTCCATGATCTGTTCGCGCGACATCAGCGCGCCGGGCTCCTCGGTGAGGAACGACAGCAGGTCGTACTCCTTGGGGGCGAGCGGGATCTCCTCGCCGTCCAGGCGGACGCGGGCCGCCTTGCGGTCGATGGTGAGGCGGATGCCGTAGGCGTCGGGGCCGGCGGCCTCCGCGACCGCCCTCGGCTGGGCGCGGCGCATCACCGCCCTTATGCGCGCGATGACCTCCCGTACCCCGAACGGCTTCGAGACGTAGTCGTCCGCGCCCAGTTCCAGGCCGACCACCCGGTCCGTCTCGTCGCTGCGCGCGCTGATCACGATGATCGGGATGTCGCCGCGGGCACGCAGCGCCTTGCACACGTCGAGGCCGTCGGTGTCGGGCAGGCCGAGGTCGAGGAGGACGACGTCGTAGGGGGCGGAGTGGGCCAGGGCGGCGGCGCCCGTGGTGACCCAGTCGACCGTGAAGCCGTAGCGGATCAGTCCGCGTCGCAGGGACTCGGCGACCGGCTCATCGTCTTCCACCAGAAGTACGCGCACACGGCGCACCTTAATGCTTGAAACTTAATTCACAGGTGTGACCTGTGACCCTTGGCACTTTTCCGGCACCCCTTAAGTGGGCATGCGCTGACCTGGGCGGTCCGAATCTCACCATGCGATACCTGGGAAGGGAATTTCGGGCGCTCGTTAAACTGAGCCGACACACCAGGACTGAGCGAGGAGCGCACGTGGGCCTTGTCGTGCAGAAGTACGGAGGCTCCTCCGTAGCCGATGCCGAGGGCATCAAGCGCGTCGCCAAGCGAATCGTCGAAGCGAAGAAGAACGGCCACCAAGTGGTCGTCGTCGTTTCCGCGATGGGCGACACGACGGACGAGCTGATCGATCTCGCCGAGCAGGTATCTCCGATGCCCGCCGGGCGTGAGTTCGACATGCTGCTGACCGCCGGGGAGCGGATCTCCATGGCGCTGCTGGCCATGGCGATCAAAAACCTGGGCCACGAGGCCCAGTCGTTCACCGGGAGCCAGGCAGGCGTCATCACCGACTCGGTCCACAACAAAGCGCGGATCATCGACGTCACGCCGGGTCGGATCCGTACGGCGTTGGACGAGGGCAACATCGCCATCGTCGCCGGGTTCCAGGGTGTGAGCCAGGACAAGAAGGACATCACCACGCTGGGGCGGGGTGGGTCCGACACGACCGCCGTCGCTCTCGCCGCCGCGCTCGACGCCGAGGTGTGCGAGATCTACACGGACGTCGACGGTGTGTTCACCGCCGACCCGCGGGTGGTGTCGAAGGCGAAGAAGATCGACTGGATCGTCTTCGAGGACATGCTGGAGCTCGCCGCCTCCGGCTCCAAGGTGCTGCTCCACCGCTGTGTGGAGTACGCCCGCCGATACAACATCCCGATCCATGTGCGGTCCAGCTTCAGCGGACTTCAGGGCACGTGGGTCAGCAGTGAGCCGATTGGGGACCAGAAGGTGGAGCAGGCCATCATCTCCGGTGTCGCGCACGACACCTCCGAGGCCAAGATCACGGTCGTCGGCGTGCCCGACAAGCCGGGCGAGGCCGCGGTGATCTTCCGGACGATCTCCGACGCGCAGGTCAACATCGACATGATCGTGCAGAACGTGTCGGCCGCCTCGACGGGCCTCACGGACATCTCCTTCACCCTCCCCAAGGCCGAGGGCCGCAAGGCCATCGACGCCCTGGAGAAGAACAAGGACGGCATCGGCTTCGAGTCGCTGCGCTACGACGACCAGATCGGGAAGATCTCGCTGGTGGGCGCCGGGATGAAGACGAACCCGGGCGTCACCGCCGACTTCTTCACCGCCCTGTCCGACGCGGGCGTCAACATCGAGCTGATCTCGACCTCCGAGATCCGCATCTCGGTGGTCACCCGCGCCGACGACGTCAACGAGGCCGTCCGCGCCGTGCACACGGCGTTCGGCCTCGACTCCGACAGCGACGAAGCCGTCGTCTACGGAGGCACCGGCCGCTGATGGCCACCATCGGAGCGACCGTGCGTCCGACGCTCGCCGTGGTCGGAGCGACCGGGGCCGTCGGCACGGTCATGCTCCAGATCCTGTCCCAGCACGCGGACATCTGGGGCGAGATCCGCCTGATCGCCTCTCCGCGCTCGGCCGGCCGCAAGCTGGCCGTGCGCGGGGAGCAGGTCGAGGTGGTGGCCCTGACGGAGGAGGCCTTCGACGGGGTCGACGTCGCGATGTTCGACGTCCCGGACGAGGTCTCCGCGCAGTGGGCGCCGATCGCCGCCGCCAAGGGCGTGGTCGTCGTCGACAACTCGGGCGCCTTCCGGATGGACCCGGAGGTGCCCCTGGTGGTCCCCGAGGTCAACCCGCACAAGGTGCGGCACCGGCCGCGCGGGATCATCGCCAACCCGAACTGCACGACCCTGTCGATGATCGTCGCCGTGGGCGCGCTGCACGCCGAGTTCGGGCTGCGCGAGCTGGTGGTGTCGTCGTACCAGGCGGTGAGCGGGGCCGGGCGGGCCGGGGTCGACACCCTGCGCCAGCAGCTGTCCCTCGTGGCCGGTACGGACCTGGGCACCAAGCCCGGTGACGTGCGGCGGGCCGTGGGCGACAACACCGGGCCGTTCCCGGAGCCGGTCGCGCTGAACGTCGTACCGTGGGCCGGTTCTCTGCGCGAGGACGGCTGGTCCTCGGAGGAGATGAAGGTGCGGGACGAGTCCCGCAAGATCCTCGGGCTGCCCGCGCTGCCGGTCGCCGTGACGTGCGTGCGTGTCCCGGTGGTCACCACGCATTCGCTCACCGTCCATGCCCGGTTCCAGGGCGAGGTCACGGTCGACGGGGCGCGCGAGATCCTCGCCACGGCCCCGGGGGTCGTCCTCTTCGACAATCCGGCCGCCGGGGAGTTCCC
The DNA here is from genome assembly GCF_000716605.1 of Streptomyces sp. NRRL F-525. Lineage (GTDB taxonomy): Bacteria > Actinomycetota > Actinomycetes > Streptomycetales > Streptomycetaceae > Streptomyces. The sequence continues at coordinate 142,541 of NZ_JNXE01000031.1, forward strand.
CACGCCCGCCGACGTGGTGGGCACCGACCCGACCTGGGTGGGGCGGCTGCGGCGGGCGCTGGACGATCCGACCGCGCTCGAACTCTTCGTCTGCGGCGACAATCTGCGCAAGGGTGCGGCCCTCAATACCGCGCAGATCGCCGAGCTGGTGGCGCGCGAACTGGCCTGAGCCCGGGCCCAACTCCCCCTGCCCCGCCGTAAATCCGCTGGCCAGTGGCGCCCGGGTTTGTAGGATCAGTGTGCGCGATGTGGCCGGATTAATGGTTGGGAACCCTTGAATCCAGCCACCTTCGCATCCGAAGATTTCACTCCCCGCTTCCCGCAACCGCGCGGCGAGCGGGGAGCGTCTTTGCGAACGCCCTTCAGGTGGGCGCGTGGTGATGCGGTAAGGGACGTGGGGACGTCCCGGACTTTTCATGACACAGGGGAAGAGCGGGTAGGCATGAGGGTGTTCGACGCACTGCCGGTTGTGCTGCCTGACACCAGACGGGTGGGTGAGGACGCGAGACAGGTGGGCGGTCGCAGAGGACAGGTGTGTGGACTGTCTGTTTCGTCTGACGTAAATGTGACGGCCGACGCGTACAACCCCCAAGGGGGGAAGTGTGTCCAACTTGCGTGGCTCAGGTACTCGACTTCACTGCGGCACGCGGCACGGCCCTACGGCCTCCGCGTGGATCCCGTGCGCCCGGCGGCATGCCGGTGATCGCGCCGATGCCCGCAGCGCGGCCCGCCCGCATCCCGAACCAGCGCGACGGTGTCGACGACGCCGTCGCGGCCGGAACGACGGTCGACCATCTCACCGAGACCTACCGGGCGCACTACCGCTCGCTGCTCGGCCTGGCCGCACTCCTCCTCGACGACACCGCCTCCTGCGAGGACGTCGTCCAGGAGGCGTTCATCCGGGTCCACTCGGCGCGCAAACGTGTCCGTGACCCCGAGAAGACCCTGGCCTATCTGCGCCAGACGGTCGTCAACCTCTCCCGCTCGGCCCTGCGCCGCCGCATCCTCGGCCTCAAGCTCCTCTCGAAGCCGATGCCGGACATGGCCAGCGCGGAGGAGGGTGCCTACGACCTGCTGGAGCGCGACTCCCTCATCAAGGCCATGAAGGGATTGCAGCGCCGCCAGCGCGAGGTCCTGGTCCTGCGCTACTTCGCGGACATGACCGAGGCGCAGGTCGCCGAGTCGCTCGGCATATCGCTGGGCTCGGTGAAGGCGTACGGCTCGCGCGGGATCGCCGCCCTCCGGATCGCCATGGAGGCCACGGCATGAGCGACAAGGCCGACGGAAACGGCACGGCCGAGGGAAACGGCTCGCGTGAACGGCGCGAGCCGGACATCCGGCGCGGCCCGACCTGGGCCCGCAAGGAACCGCCGAACGAAACACATGCTGGGAACGGAACTGTGAACCACGGCCCCGACGAACAGAGCCCCACCGGGCCGAGCCTCGACGGGCAACACCCCGGAGGGGACAACCCCGAGAACCCCGGGGACACCCCTGACAGGGACAACCCTGAAGGCTTCGACTCCGACGAGCTGGCGCTACGGCGGCTGCTGCACCAGGCGGTCCAGGAGGTGGAGCCGCGCGACGGCACGCTGGACCACCTGCGCAAGGCGGTACCGGCCCGCCGGGCCCGCAAGCGCCAGGCCCTCGTCGGCATGGCCGCCACCGTGCTCTTCTTCGGCACCGCCATTCCGGCCCTCGTGCACGTCTCGAACTCCACCGGTTCCGACGCCGACCCGTCCATCATGGGCAACAGCTCACAGGCGCAGGGCGGCACCAGCCAGGGCAAGGGCCCGGACGGCGGTTCCAGCACCTCCGGCGGTACCTCCGGGCGGGCCTCGCAGAACCCGGGCGGCCACAAGAACGACGGCACGGGCAAGACCCCCGGCCCCGGCACCGTGAGCGCGAACCCCTCGGCCAGCGCCGGGACGGCCGCGTCCGTCTGCACGGCCGAGCAGCTCGGCTCGTCCAACTCGACGGTGGACGCGGCCGACGCGGCGGGTGTCGTCTACGGCGCGTTCACCGTCACCAACACCTCCGGCACGAGCTGTACCGTCAGCGGCCCCGGCACCGTGGGCACCTCCGCGGTGGGTGCCGCCGACTCCACCAAGATCAGCGTGGCGCAGCACAGCTCCGGGGACGCGGCGGCCGGACTGCCCGACCCGTCGACGGAGGTCTCCCAGCTGGTGCTCCAGGCGGGCGCCTCCTACGTGGTCAAGTTCGCCTGGGTGCCCTCCGAGACCTGCCCCACCACGGGTACCAGCACCGGCGGCACCACCACCGGCGGTTCGACACCCACCCCGACGCCCACCGAGGACGCCGGCACCAGCAGCGGCTCCACGACCGGCGACACGGGCACGTCCACCCAGCTGCTCCGCACGGACGGCACGCTCGACGGCAGCGTCCAGGTCTCCCACACGGCGGAGGCGGGCTCCCCGACGGTCACGGCCACGGTGCCGAACGCGTGCGCGGGCACGGTCTACCGGACGGGCCTGCTGGCGGGGTCGTAGGAAGGTCGCCGGTCGGGGGACCGGCGTCATCCGCTGGGTGTCAGACGAGGGTTGTCATACGACGGTGACGGGCGCCTGTTCCTGCTCGTCCTCAGGGACGATGCCCAGCTCCGCATCGCGCGCGAACTCCACCTCGCGGCGCAGCAGCCGGAACCACATGAAGACGACGAAGCCCGCGAAGACGAACCACTCGCCGGTGTAGCCGAGGTTCTGGAACGCCTTCAGGTCGAGGCCGGTGTTCGCGGGCGCGGTCGCCGGTACGGCCTTCATCCCCGAGTCGCCCTTGTCGAGGGTGATCCACGCGTCGTACAGGTGATACGGCACCAGGTTCACCAGGGAGGCCGCGCTGATCGCGGCGGTCTGGCCGGACGGGAGGCCGCCCTGGGCGCTCACTCCGTTGTCGCCGGGGGTCTCGGACGCCTGGAGGGAGCCGGTGACGGTGACCTCACCGGTCGGTGCGGCCGGTGCCTTCGCGGCGTCGGGCCTGCCGGGGATCCAGCCGCGGACGACGGGAAGGGCCTTGCCGTCGTCGGTGCGCAGCAGGGTCAGGACGTAGAAGCCGTTCTTCCCGTCCAACTGGCGGTCCGGGACGAGGAGTTGCTTGCCGTAGTGGCCGGTCGCGGTGGTCTGCCGGCCTGACGTGCTCTGGTCGACGGGCAGCAGTGAGGCGAGGGGGCGCGCGGCTTCCGTGCGGTCCGTCTCGACCTGCTTGGTGGCCTGGTGGCTGCTGTCCACGCGCGCCTGGAACCGGCTCAGCTGCCACGACCCCATGAAGACGCAGAAGGGGATGGCGAGCAGTACGAAGACGTTGATGCCCCACCAGCGCGATGTCAGCAGAAACCGGTACACGCCTTCCACGGTACGGGGCTGTCGCGGCGCCCTTGGCCCGGGGGTCGGCCCGGAGGTTCACCGGGCGTCGGCAATGCTCCGACCGGGACTTGGTCGAAGTTATCCACAGGCTGAGGATCCGACCAGTGCAATGTCTGTGTGGGCGGGCAGTATGGGGCCATGACTGAGAGCAACGGGTCCGAGAACACACCGGACTGGGAGAAGCGCTTCCGGGCGCCCCGCGTGTCCCTGCCCGACTGGGCGGAGGACGCACCCGACCGTTCCCTGTTCGTGTCGAACGCGACGGGGACGTATGAGCTGTACGCCTGGGACCGGGCGACGGGCGAGCAACGCCAGGTCACGGACCGGCCGAACGGCACGACGGACGGTGTGCTCTCCCCGGACGGGGAGTGGATCTGGTGGTTCGACGACAAGGACGGCGACGAGTTCGGCGTCTGGCGCCGCCAGCCCTTCAAGGGCGGACCGGACGAACCGGCGGTACCCGGCCTTGAACCGTCCTATCCGGCCGGGGTCGCCCTCGCGCGAGACGGCAGGACCGCCGTGGTCGGCCGCTCGACGGACGAGGACGGTACGACGATCCACCTCGCCCGCACCGGTGACGAGACCACGCTGATCTACCGCCACCGCGAGTCGGCGGGCGTCGGCGACCTCTCGCACGACGGTTCGCTGATCGCGATCGAGCACACGGAGCACGGCGACGCGATGCACTCCGCGCTGCGCGTCCTGCGCCCGGACGGCACGGCGGTCGCCGACCTGGACGACACCAAGGGCGGCACCGAGGAGCTGGGCCTGGAGGTGCTGGGTTTCGCACCGGTCGACGGCGACACCCGTCTCCTCATCGGTCACCAACGGCGGGGTCGTTGGGAGCCGTTGGTGTGGGACGTGGTGAAGGGCGGCGAGACGGACCTGTCCCTGGACCTGCCCGGCGATGTGAGCGCCGAGTGGTACCCGGACGGCTCGGCCCTCCTCATCGCGCACAGCTTCGAGGCCCGCAGCGAGGTCTTCCGCTACGACCTCGCCTCGGGCGGACTGGAGAAGGTGCCGACACCGCCCGGTTCGGTCTCCGGTGCCACGGCCCGCCCCGACGGCAGCGTCGAGTACCTCTGGTCGTCGGCCGCCGAGCCGTCGGCCGTGCGCTCGACGTCGGGCGAGGTCGTCCTGGACCCGCCCGGCCTGAAGTCACCGGGTTCGGTCCCGGTGGAGGACGTCTGGGTGGAGGGCCCCGGCGGCCGCATCCACGCCCTGGTCCAGAAGCCGGCGGGCGCGACCGGCCCCCTCCCCACGGTCTTCGACATCCACGGCGGCCCGACCTGGCACGACTCCGACTCCTTCTCGGCGGGCCCGGCGGCCTGGGTGGACCACGGGTACGCGGTCGTCCGGGTCAACTACCGCGGCTCGACCGGCTACGGCCGCGCGTGGACCGACGCCCTGAAGTACCGGGTCGGTCTCATCGAGCTGGAGGACATCGCGGCGGTCCGGGAGTGGGCGATCACCTCCGGCCTCGCCGATCCCGCCCGGCTGATCCTCACCGGCGGCTCCTGGGGCGGCTACCTCACCCTCCTCGGCATCGGCACCCAGCCCGACGCGTGGACCCTGGGCATCGCGGCGGTGCCGGTCGCCGACTACGTCACGGCGTACCACGACGAGATGGAAGCCCTGAAGGCCATGGACCGCACGCTGCTGGGCGGCACCCCGGAGGAGGTCCCGGCCCGCTTCGAGGCGTCCTCCCCGCTGACGTACGTCGACAAGGTCACGGCCCCGGTCTACATCTCGGCGGGCGTCAACGACCCGCGCTGCCCGATCCGCCAGATCGACAACTACGTGAAGCGGCTCGAGTCGCGGGGCGCGGTGCACGAGGTGTACCGGTACGACGCGGGGCACGGGTCGTTGGTGGTGGACGAGCGGATCAAGCAGGTGAAGCTGGAACTGGACTTCGCGGAGCGGCACTTGGGGAAGTAGGCAGGGTTTCCGAAAAGGTTGGTCTCCTCGGGAGTCGCGTGAGGAGCGGGGATCCGAAGTCCCCGCTCCCTACGTCCCCGCACGATCCCGAGGCCGCCGCCCCAGCAACTCCGCCAGCCCCCGCCGGGTCGCCGCCAGCACAACCCTGTCCGAGCCGGCCAGGACATACGAGTCGGGCAGGTCCCACACCAGCCCCGACCGCCGTACGTCCTCGGAGGCGTCCCGGGTAGCCGTGTCCAGCGCGAGCACCCGCCACGACCCCGCCCGGAACGCCTCGGCGATCGTCTTCCCCTCCAGCTGGGGATGCCCGCCCACGGTCATCGCCGCGAACAGCAGCACCCGCCGCTCGACAGGGATCGCTCCCAGGATCTGCCGCCCCATCATCGCCCCGGCGAACGCGGGCGCGGCCAGGTGGGACACACTCCGGCTGCGGGTCAGGGCACCGGGGTGGGCGGCCCGCAGGGTCCGGTACACGGCGGTCGCGAAGTCGTCGTCGTACAGCCGGAGCACGACCCGTAGATCCGGCCGCACGGAACGGGCGTACAGCACCGCTTCGAGGTTCGTCGTGTCGGAGCTGGTGACCGCGAGGAGGGCGTGGGCGCGGTTGACCTTGGCGGATTCCAGGACGCCCTCCTGGGTGACGTCACCGAGGATCACCGGCACCCGCAGTCGGCGCGCGACCGCGAGGCCACGCGCCTCGGGGTCGGCCTCGACGCACACCACGGGGATGTTGAGTTCGCGCAGCCGGGTCAGCACCCGGGTGCCGATCTTGCCGAGCCCGAGCAGCACGACATGCCCGCCGAGTCCGCGAGGCGGCTTGCGCAACGCGGACGCCGTACGGAAGGTGCCCAGCGCCTCCAGCACGGCGGCCAGCAGCACCGGCAGCATCAGCAACCCGACGAGCCCGGACAGGAGTTGAAGGATCTGCCGCCCCAACGGCGCCCCGATCGCGGGGTCGTCGATCGCGAAGAGATCGAGCAGGGTGAGATAGAAGGCGGTCAGCGGATGGATCTGCGTCACCAGCCACAGCGACACGGCGAGCGCGATCACGCACGCCACCATGCCCGCCAGCGACCACCGCAGCCGCCGCGAGAAGAGCGAGGACCACGCCGGGACGACCCCGCCCCCGCGCCCGACCGGCAACTGCGGCCCGGCGTACGACACTTGCTCCAGGACGACGGTTCCGCGCCCGGTGGCGGAGGCGACGGCCGCCGCGTCGGGCAGCAGGCGCGGGCCCTGTTCGCCCATGCCCTCGGAGCCGTCCGCACCGGCCGGGTCGCTGCTGGTCGCCGAGAGCAGGGCCAGCGTGGCAAGGCCCGGGTCGGCCACCTCCCCGGGTGCCGGTGGCGGCCGTTCCACCGCGCGCAGCAGCAGCCCGTCGGTCTGGACGACCTTGCTGGTACCGGCGAGGGCGGTCGCGGCCAGCGCGGGTGCGGCCGTGTCGGCGTCGGAGAGGACGGTGGTGGACGCGTCGAACCCGGTACCGGACCCGCCGCCCGCTCCGTCACCGGTCGCCAACGCGGCGGCCTGGTCGAGGAGTTCCTCGATGTGCTGGCCCAGCCGCCGGTTGTAGAGGCGGATCACCAGCCGGATACGGGGGTTGAGGCGCCGGGCGGTGAGGGCGGCGCGGATGTTCGTCTCGTCGTCGTCATAGACGAGGGCCAGCGCGGTCGCCCGGTCCACACCCGCCTCGGCGAACACGGCCTCGGTCAGCTCGGCGACCTCCAACACCCGCTCCCCGCGCGGGGGTTCGGGAGCGACGGGTGCGGTGCCGCCGGCGCCGCCATTGCCGTTGGCCCGGCCCACCGCCGCGTTGACCCGGTCGAGCAGCGCGGCCGAGGCGGCACGCGCGCGGCCGACGACGGGCGGCCGGGCGGTGGCCTCGGAGAGCGGGACGACGAGGGTGATCTGCTCGCCGTAGACACTGCGGAGTTCGACGGCGAGCCGGTGCGCGAGCGCGTCGTCGCCGCACACCACCATGTGCGCACGGGCACTGCCCGGAGGGGTCTGATTCGGAACGCTGCTCGCCACGAGGGGAAAGACTGCCCCAAGGAGGCGGGTGGTTCCAGTATTGCGCTGAACACCCGTGCCCCTGCTGCCGTATGCAGAGACAGGGAGCAAAACTCGCGAAACCAGGCGTCTGCCGGAGGTATCTCACCCGTGGCCATCACCACCGAACCAGCCGCGCCGACCACGGAGACGCCGCCGGAACCGCAAGCGAAATCGGACGCGAAACCGGACGTGAAACCGGAGGCGCCCGCCAAGGAGTCACCGGCCGCGCCCGCCGAAGAGGCGAAAGGGGCGAAAGGGGCGAAGGACGGCTGGCAGTTCAACTCGCCGCTCGTGCTGACCATGGTGCTGCTCGTGGTGGTGCTGGCGCAGAGCCCGATCCGTCAGGCCCTGTCCGCGCCCGTGATGCAGAGCTGGATGACGGTCTTCGTGGCCGTGGTCGTGCAGGCGCTGCCCTTCCTGGTGCTGGGCGTGCTGCTGTCGGCCGGGATAGCGGTGTTCGTACCGGCGACGTTCTTCACCCGCGCGCTGCCGAAGAACCCCGTGCTGGCCGTACCGATCGCGGGCATGGCAGGCGCGATCCTGCCCGGCTGCGAGTGCGCGTCGGTGCCGGTGGCCGGGGCGCTGGTGCGCCGGGGTGTCACCCCGGCGGCGGCGATCGCGTTCCTGCTCTCCGCCCCGGCGATCAACCCGATCGTGCTGACGGCGACGGCGGTTGCCTTCCCGCGCAACCCGGAGATGGTGCTCGCCCGGTTCGCGGGCAGTCTGCTCGTGGCCTGCGTGATGGGCTGGCTGTGGACGCGGCTCGGCCGCACCGACTGGCTGCGCCTGCCCGCCCACGAGCCGCACGCGGGGGAGACCAAGGGGGCCGCGTTCTGGGGCTCGGTCCGGCACGACGTGATGCAGGCCGGCGGATTCCTCGTCCTGGGCGCGATGTCCGCGGCCACGCTCAAGGCGGTCGCACCGGCGAGTTGGCTGCGCACGGCCGCCGACAACCCGGTGGTCGCGATCCTCGCCCTCTCGATCCTCGCCGTACTCCTCTCGATCTGCTCGGAGGCGGACGCGTTCGTCGCCGCGTCGCTCACCCAGTTCTCGCTGACGGCCAAACTCGCGTTCCTGGTGGTGGGACCCATGATCGACCTGAAGCTGTTCGCCATGCAGGCGGGCACGTTCGGCCGCGGCTTCGCGCTGCGCTTCGCGCCGGCCACCTTCGTCCTGGCCATCGCGGGCGCGGTCGTCACCGGGGCGGTGCTCCTGTGAACCGGCAGGCACAGGCGGCGGTCCTGTTCCTCGTCGGCGCGGCCCTCCTGCACGCGGGCTTCACCAACCTCTACCTGCGCTACGTCAAGGCGGGCCTCCAACCGCTCCTGCTGCTCTCGGGCGTGGTCCTCATCGTGACCGCACTGGCGACGGCCTGGTACGAGTGGCGCCGGACGCGGAGGGAGAAGGCGCACACCGAGACCCAGGCCCACACCGAGACCGCGAGCCACGAAGACGACGCTCACCAGGGCCACGTCCACCGCGAACCCCGTATCTCCTGGCTCCTGGTCCTCCCCCTCTTCGCCCTGATCCTGGTCGCCCCGCCGGCCCTCGGCTCCTACAGCGCGGTCCGCACCGGCACGGCCATCCAGCAGCCGTACGGTCTCCTCAAGCTCCCCGACAGCAACCCGCTCACCATCGGCCTGGTCGACTACGCGAGCCGCGCGGTCTACGACCACGGACGGTCCCTGGGCACCCGGCAGTTGAAGGTCACCGGGTTCGTCGCGCTGGACAAGTCGGGGTCGCCGTTCCTGGTCCGCATGGCCCTCAACTGCTGTGCCGCGGACGCCCAGCCGGTCAAGATCGCGCTGACCGGCAAGATCCCGCCGGTACTTCAGCCCGACACCTGGCTGGAGATCACCGGCACGTACAGCCCCAAGCAGACCAAGGACCCCATCAACAACCGCCCGATCCCCTATTTCCAGGTCACGCAGGCCAAACCGGTGCCGACGCCGAAGGACCCGTACGACGAGAGCTGGAACCAGTAACTGACCTGGTTTCAGACGAGGTTGGCGATGGCGGCGGCCATGATCGGCTCGGCCGCCTCCTCGGTCAGCTCCGGCGGTACGACCAGCAGGTCCCAGCGGCCGCGGCCCGGCGCGAGCAGGACGACGGTGTTCGGGGCGTGCACGGCGGTGGTCCGGTGCAGCCGTACGACCTGGTTGGCGACGAGCATCCGGCCGGGGGCGGTCGACCAGACCCGGCCGTTCACCATCACGCTGACGATGTGTCCCCAGGTCCGGGGCAGCCCGGCGAGCAGGCGCGGCACTTCGGTGAGCACGTCGTAGGAGTGCGGCCACCAGGCTCCGTCGAGGCGGCGCGGTACGGAGGTGTGCGCGGCGAGGCGCAGCCGGAGCAGGGGCGGGGCGGTCTGCTCCACGTCGGGCGACGAGGCGATGGTGTCCGAGGCGGGCGAACTGTGGGTGTCCGTGGGCGCGTTCATGTCGCGGTCCCTGTCCCCGGCCGTCCGTCGTGCGGAGGTCCGGTGCCGTGGTGCACTGGGAACGACGACGGCGCCAGAGCCGAGGTGCGGAGAACTCCCGGTACCGCTCACCGTACTCCCGCCCCGCGCGGGCCGGTCCGCGCCGGAGGCGCTCCGAGCCCCTCCGCGCCCCGCGGGCGTACCGTGAAAGGACCGAGGATTTCTCGTGCACCGGATCGCACCGGTGCCGTTCTCGGCGAACCACGACGCCGGGGCGGACCCGTTCCGCGCCCGGGGCAGGGCTCAGCCCATGACCGTGAATGTGCCCGGTCGGCCGGTGACCGCGGACGCGCCCGCTGCCCCTGCCGGACACGGCGGTGCCGGTACGGCGGGCTGGGAGAGGACATGGTCCACGAGCGGAGACGAACCCCACACGTCCAACCGCGAGCGTGGCCCGTCCCCCTGGGAAGGCGACCGCGTCCGCCCGCTCAGCCGCCGCCAGATCGAGGACCGCTTCCAGGACCTGGGCGTCCTGTACGAGGAGACCTGCGGCGGGACCCGCAGGGGCAACCGTTCCCGCACCGCCTTCCTGCGCCGGCTGGCCGGTGACGTCCGGCGCCCCGGTTTCACCCTGCTGATCGCCGAGAACACGACCCTGACGGCCTGCGCCTACGGCTTCCCCGTGCGCGCCGCCGACCCCTGGTGGCAGGGCCACGACACCCGGCTGCCCCGGCTGCTGCACGGCCTCGCGGTCACCGGCGGACTCTTCGCGGTCTCCGGGATCGTCGTCCCGCCCCGCGTGCGCACCCACTACCAGGACCGGGACTGGAACCTCGCCCGGCGCCTGCAGCGCCGGCTGCTCGCCGATCACGCGCCGGCCCTCGGCGTCACCCTGGTGCCCCGCACCGACACCGAGACCCTGACGGCGTACCGGGCCTGGGGCTGGCAGGACGTCGCGGGAGCCCCGCCGGACCCCGCGAGAGCACCCGAACGGGGCTCCCTGCGGGGCTCCGACAGCCTTGATCCACGGGTTCCGGGCGCCTGTCGGGTGCTGGTTCTGGCCCCCTGAGGGCGTCAACCGGCGTGAGGACATCTGTGTTCGCCGCGACAGAGTTTCCCCGGGTGCGACTAGAGTTCCCGTACGGGGGAACCAGCTCCCCCGGCGGCACGCCGTCCCTCCCCGGTGGCCGCAGGAAAGGTGTACATGCCCGCAGAAAGCCAGCAGCCCGCGGCCGACCGGCTCGACGACGACGACTACCCCGCCTACACCATGGGCCGGGCCGCCGAGCTGATCTCCTCCACCCCCGGATTCCTCCGGTCACTGGGTGAGGCCGGGCTGATCACCCCGAAGCGGTCGGACGGCGGCCACCGCCGCTACTCGCGCCGTCAGCTCCGTACGGCCTCGCGTGCGCGCGAGCTGGTCGACCAGGGGACGCCCATCGAGGCCGCGTGCCGGATCATCAGCCTGGAGGACCGGCTGGACGAGGCGCTGCGCGTCAACGAGGAGCTGCGGGCCCACGAGAACCCGCGCGGTTCGTCCCACGGTGCGCCCCATGGGTCGTCCCACGGCTCGTCTTCCGGACAGAAAATCTGATGTGCCCGAAACAGAAATTCACCGTTTCCGGGCCGCGCTTTTCCCGGCCAATTCCCCCGCCCCGTAAATGGGTTCCGTGCTAGGCTGACTTCAGTTGCAGTTGTGGTTGCCAATTTTGAACCGGTTCTCCGGACAGGTGATCATCACGGCGATGGAGGAGATTCGTAAAGTGCGGATCTCGTGCACTGCCTAGGAGTTAAGACATGGCCACCGGTACCGTGAAGTGGTTCAACGCGGAAAAGGGCTTCGGCTTCATCGAGCAGGACGGCGGCGGCGCTGACGTCTTCGCCCACTACTCGAACATCGCCACCCAGGGCTTCCGCGAGCTGCAGGAAGGTCAGAAGGTGACCTTCGACATCACGCAGGGCCAGAAGGGCCCGCAGGCGGAGAACATCGTTCCCGCCTAAGCACGCGAAGCTGCGAAACAGGGGCCCGCACCTTGGGTGCGGGTCCCTTTTCGTATCTGCTCATTTACCTGCCGTTCCCCCGCCGTTCTCGGCTTCCCCGGCAACCCCGGCTTTCCCCGAGGAGAAATCCTCCCCTCTCCTCCCGCTCGAAACCCCTTGGTGAGGCACCATGCGCTGCGTGATCGCCCGTTACCCCTTCGATCTGACGAAGAGCGAGGTGGAGGAGATGCTCAAGGGCATCCGCCCGGAGCAGCCCGTCACCGGCCAGTGCGCCGTCATCAGTCGCAAGCTGTACCCGGTCAAGCAGGTCGGCGAGGTCATCACCAAGCAGGACCGCCGTGACTTCACCGCCTTCGAGGTGACCAGGGCGCTGACCCGGCTCGGCTTCACCTGCCACGAGACGCCGCCCGCGCCCGCCACCCCGGCGCCCGCACCGGCCCCCGCCACGGAGAACCCCACGGACTCCGGCCCGGAATCGACCTCGTACATCGGCACCACCCTGGGCTGACGCCTCCGCCCGCACGTCCCCGCACACCCCGAGCGACCACGCCGCCGAAGATCCATCCGGGCGCGAGGTCGCTCTTTGCGTACCGGCTCCTCACAGCTCCTTGTCGGGCCAGTCCAGCAGGCGGGCCCCGATGACCGCCGTCTGCAGCGTGTACCGCTGGCCGGGGTCCGCCGGATCCGCGCCGGTCAGCTGGTGGATGCGCTCCAGCCGGTACGTCAGCGCGCGCACGCTCAGCGAGAGCCGGCGCGCGGACTCCGCCGCCACACAGCCGGAGTCGAAGTACGTCGACAGGGTGTCCAGCAGCGGGCGCGCACCGCCGCGCGCCCTGGTCAGCGGGCCCAGCGCGTCGAGGACCAGGTCCGCCATCGCCTGCCGGTCGCGGGTGAGCACCGGGTAGACCAGCAGGTCGGCGGCGCGCAGGAGCGGGCCCTCCAGATCGAGCCGCTCGGCCAGTTCGAGCGTGTTCAGGGCCTCCTCGTACGACTGGACGATCCCGCCCGCGCCCGGCTGCGGCCGGCCGATCGCCACGCGGGTGCCCTCCGCGGCGGCGTACGACTGCTTGGCGAAGTGGGCGAGGATGTCGTCCTGGTCGCCGGGCGCGACGCACAGCAGCCGGCCGGCCTTCGTGGTGAGCAGGATGTTGCGGTCACCGAAACGGCTGATCATCGCGCGCTCCACCTGACGCGGCACCGGCGCGCTCTCGTCGTACGGCGTCGGGCCCTGGACCACGGCGACCGCGTGCGTGTGGGAGAGGCGCAGGCCGAAGCGCTCGGAGCGTTCCGCGAGCCGGCCCAGATCGCTGCGGCCGTAGAGCAGGTCGTCGATGAACTCCCGCCGCGCGGCCTCCTCCTGGCGTACAGCCAGACGCTGGGCGCGTTCGTAGCCCTCGGCGAAGGCGTCGACCGCCTGCTGCACCGCGGCGAGGGTGCAGTCGGCGGCGCCGGGGGTCTGCGGCCAGGCGGCGCGGGTGGCGGTGAGATGGGCGTCGACCAGGGCGCGCAGTCCGTGACCGGCCTCGGCCGCCTGCTCGCCCAGGGTGCGGCGGGCCGCCAACTCGGCCCGGGTCAGGCGGCGTCCGGTGCCGGCGACCTCCGCCAGGAGCCGCGCGTACCCCGCCAGATACTGCTCAGGTATGTCGCGCTCCGGCAACTCCGCCCCCGTTTTCCTTGACGCCCTGGTGACGCTTTCTTAGCGCGGCACCGGCATCAAGACCCTAATGAACACTGCCGGGTTCCGGCAATGCGCGGGCGCGCACCCCGCGTGCACCATGGCGCCAGGGGAGCACCGCGGAAGGTTCCGGTGCCGGACACCGGCAGGTGTCCTGCACCGGGACCGCGATCCGCGCATCCCCGAAGTCTTGACGCGTTGTGTATGCGGATACGGCGGACAGGGAACGGGGGGCCGGGATCATGGGGGCGTTCTTCGCTGCCGCGACCGGTTTTCCCACCGTCGTCTTCACCGCCGCGCTCACCGTGGTCGTCCTGTTCTGGCTGCTGGTCGCGCTGGGCGCGGCGGACGCCCACGGACACGCCCATGTTCACCTCAACTCCCGTGCACACGGCGACGGTTGGGGTCTCGGCGGGGTTCCGGTGACCCTCGCCTTCTCGCTGTTCACCGCGGTCGGCTGGCTGATCAGCTACTGCGCGAGCGTGCTGTTCGTCCCCTCCGGCCCGGTCGGGGTCCTGGTCGGGGCGGGCGTGCTGATCGCCACGGTGTACGTCTCCTGGCGGGCGACCAAGCTGTTCGTACGGCCCCTGCACCGCCTGTTCCCCGACGAACACGGGCCGTCCCGGCTGGACTTCGTCGGGCTGACCTGCACGATCCGCACCGGGCGGGTCGATGCGGGGTTCGGCCAGGCGGAGGTCAGGTCGGCGGACGGCTCGGCCGCGGTGGTCCAGGTCCGGCAGACGGGCGACGACGCCCTGGCCGGCGGCAGCACCGGACTGCTCTACGCCTACGACGAGACCGGCGAGTTCTTCTGGGTCGCGCCCTACGACAGCGCGCTGGACCCGGGGACCGGTCCGGGCCGGCCGGGATAGACCGCCAACTCGGCCTGCCTGTCCGCTCGTTGAAATCCCCGGGCCGACTCCCGTCCGTTCACCACCCTTCGTCACCCCTCTCATCCCTTGAGGACCCATGTCATGAACGCCATCACCGTCGGCATCGGTGTGTTCGTCGCCGTTGTCCTGCTCATCGCGCTCACCCTGCTCCTGGTGGTCGGACGGCTCTTCCGGAAGGTGGAGCAGGGGCGGGCACTGATCGTCTCCAAGACGAAGAAGGTCGACGTCACCTTCACCGGGGCGGTCGTGCTGCCGGTGCTGCACAAGGCCGAGTTCATGGACATCTCGGTGAAGACCATCGAGATCCGGCGCACCGGGCGCGAGGGCCTGATCTGCCAGGACAACATCCGCGCCGACATCCACATCAGCTTCTTCGTGCGGGTCAACAAGACCGTCGAGGACGTCATCAAGGTCGCGCAGGCCATCGGCACCCAGACGGCGAGCGACCCGGCGGCGATCCAGGACTTCTTCGCGGCGAAGTTCTCCGAGGCGCTCAAGACCGTGGGGAAGCAGCTGGACTTCGTCGATCTCTACACCAAGCGCGAGGAGTTCAGGGACCGGATCATCCAGGTCATCGGCACCGACCTCAACGGCTACCACCTCGACGACGCGGCCATCGACTTCCTCGAGCAGACACCGATGACGCAGCTCGACAACCAGAACATCCTGGACGCGCAGGGCATCCGGAAGATCACCGAGCTGACGACGATCGAGCACGTCCGCACCAACGAGTTCCAGCGCACCGAGCAGAAGGAGATCACCCGGCAGAACGTCGACGCCCGGGAGACGATCCTGGAGCTGGAGCGCCGGCAGGCCGAGGCGGAGATCAAGCAGCGGCGTGAGGTGGAGGTGCTGCGGGCGCGCGAGGAGGCCGCCACCGCGAAGGTGCAGGAGGAGGAACGGCTGGGCGCGCAGGCCGCGTTCCTGCGCACCGAGGAGCAACTCGGCGTCCAGCGCGAGAACCAGGCCCGCGAGATCGCCGTCGCGCAGAAGAACCGCGAGCGGGTCATCGCCGTCGAGAACGAGCGCATCGAGAAGGACCGGCTCCTCGAAGTCATCGCGCGCGAACGGGAGACCTCGCTGTCCGGGATCGCCCGCGACAAGGAGGTCGAGGCGGAGCGGCGCGAGGTCGCGGACGTGGTCCGGGAGCGGATCGCCGTGGACCGTACGGTCGCCGAGCAGGAGGAGGCCATCAAGAAGCTGCGGGTGGTCGAGGAGGCCGAGCGCACCCGCCAGGCCGTGATCATCGCAGCCGAGGCGGAGGCGCAGGAGAAGCTGGTCAAGGACATCAAGGGCGCCGAGGCCGCGGAGGCCGCCGCCAAGCACCGGGCCGGTGAGCAACTCACCCTCGCCGAGGCCCGGTTGAAGTCCGCCGACCTCGATGCCCGCGCCAAGCTGCGCCTTGCGGAAGGCATCCAGGCGGAGGCGGCGGCTGCCGGACTCGCCGAGGTCCAGGTCCGCGACAAGGAGGCCGAGGTCACCGTGAAGGCGGGCCGTGCCGAGGCCGAGGCCACGGGGGCGCGGCTGCGGGCGGAGGCGGAAGGCACCGAGGCCCGGCTGCGGGCGGAGGCCGAGGGCACTCGCGCCAAGGCGCTCGCGGAGGCCGAGGGCGCGCAGGCGAAGGTGCTCGCGCAGGCCGAGGGCGTACGGGCGAACGCGCTCGCGGAGGCCACCGGCATCGGCGAGAAGCTCAAGGCCGAGGCGGAGGGCCTCACCGAGAAGGCCGCCGCGATGGCCGCCCTCGACGACGCCTCGCGCGGCCACGAGGAGTACCGGCTGCGGCTGCAGGCCGAGAAGGAGATCCGGCTGGCCGGGTTCGATGTGCAGCGGCAGGTCGCGGAGGCGCAGGCCGCGGTCCTCGCGACCGGTCTGGAGAACGCCGACATCGACATCGTCGGCGGCGACTCGGTCTTCTTCGACCGGCTGATCTCGTCGATCTCGTTCGGCCGGAGCGTCGACGGTTTCGTCGCCAACTCCCAGACGGCGCAGGCCTTGGCGCGTCCCTGGCTGGACGGCACCTCGAACATCGCCGACGACCTCGGCCGCGTCCTCGGCTCCGTCTCCATGGCCGACGTGCAGAACCTCACCGTGTCCGCGCTGCTGATGAAGCTGATGACCTCGGACACGGCGAACGCCGGTCGGCTACGGCAACTGCTCGACAAGGCCGGTGAGTTGGGCCTGGCGGACACCCCGCTGGCCGCGCTCAACGGGCACCCGGCGAAGGTCTGACCCCCCATACGGTCCGGAACTGCCGCACAGGGGACGGCAGTTCCGGACCCACCTCCCCCGAGATCCTGAGAGGGACCCATGACCACCGGCCTGGACACCGGCACCTACGAGGTCCTGCGCGACCGCCTCGCCGCACAGGCCGCCGAACTCGCCCGCCGCGCGGAGGCGCTCAACGCCCGCCGCACCGAGGAGTTCGGCTCCACCCGCCTCGAACTCACCGGCACCGAACGCCTCGACACCGACCACCCGGCCGCGCCGCGCGACCTCGTCGCCGTAGGAGACACGCTCCTCTTCGGCCGCCAGGTCGCCCTCGGTGTCACCCGGGAGACGACGGTCGCCGACGTCCTCGCCCTGCACGACCGCCACGACCTGCGCCGACTGCCCGAGAACGCCGTACCCGGACTCCTCGACGACCCGGACTTCGTACGGGAGTTCACCGCCCTGCACCGGTACTACCGCCAGGCCCGCCTCCTCCAACTCCGGTGCCTCGACGGCAAGTTGCTCGCCGTCTTCCGCACCGGCGAGAAGGCCGACGACATCCGGGTCCTGCGCTGGGCGCTCGCGGACGACGGCCGGTCGGCGACCTTCCTGGACGCGCACGGCGAACGCGATCACGTCTTCCCGCCGCCCCACGACATCGAGTGGACGGAGACGACCCGCGCGGACCACGTCCCCGGCCGGCACCCGCACGTCCGGATCCAGGACGGGCTGTACGTCGGCACGGTCGGCGGGACTCTCACCGTCAAGGTGGAGGACAACACCGAGACGGGGGAGGGGATTTACTCCGAGCCGGTGGACGAGCCGCTGCAGTCGGCGGCCGACGCGGAGATCGCGTATGCGCGGGTGGGTGTGCTGGTGCTGCTGCGGGTGCGGCCGTACAAGGAGGAGAGCCGCCGGTACCTGGTTTTCAACACGCTCACGAAGTCCGTCGTACGGCTCGACGGGATCGGGCTGTCGTGTCAGCGGCTTCCCGAGGAGCAGGGGATCGTGTTCCCGGGCGGGTACTGCCTGGCCACGGGTTCTCGCAAGACCTTCGAAGTGGACACCTCCGGGCTGGAGTTGGAGCGGGTGGTGCGTTCGCCCAACGGCGAGGACGTGCTGTTCGCGTACCGGGCGCGGGTGCCCGGGCGGAGCCTGCTGCTGCCGTACAACTTGATCCGCAAGGAGGTCGCCAACCCGCTGGCCTGTCAGGGCTGGGCGCTCTTCGGGGACGGCACGCTGATGGTGCTGCGCGCGGGTGTGGAGGGGGAGGCCGCTCGTGTTCATCCCTTGCGGGTGTGGCGAACTCCGTATGTCTCGGACACGTACGCCGCCGCTCAACTCGTCGGATCCGGGCCGCTGTTCCGGGTGGGGAACGCCGATCTCGTGCGGGGGATCTCCGACTGTCTGTCCCTCGCGGGGGCGGTCGCCGGGATGGAGCCCACGGCGGAGGTGTGCGAGGCGCTGGTCGGCGCGTGTGTCCGGGCGGCGGACTCGTACCACTGGCTCGGGGATCCCGAACTCGGGGATCTGGGCGGCCCGTTGGAGGACGTGCGGGTCACGGCGGAACAGGTCCTGGCCGAGTTCGAGACCGTCCGGACGCTCACCGCCCGCGCGGCCGACGCCCTCGACGATGCCACCGGCCGGCTCACCGGGCTCGTACGGCGACTGCGGGGCGAGGCGCCCCGGGACGCGGCGGGGTGGGTCGCCGGGCTGACCGAACTCCGGCGGGCGCAGGGGCACTTGCTGACGCTGAAGGAGATGCGGTACGCGGACACCGCGCGGATCGACGAGTCGGCGGCCGGGGCGGAGGCGGAGCTCGGGGCGTTCGGGCAGCGGGCGGTCGGGTTCCTGGCGGGCGAGGACGCGTTCGCCGGGCACCATGAGCTGATCGGCGAGTTGATCGCGACGGCGGGGGAGCTGGCCACGGTCGCCGAGTCGGCACCGGTGGCCGCCCGGCTCGACGAACTCACCGACGGGCTGCGGACGGTGACCGAGGTCATCGCCGGGCTGGACATCGGTGACGCCACGGTCCGTACGTCGATCCTGGAGCGGATCGCCGAGGTGCTGGGCGGGGTCAACCGGGCCCGCGCCACCCTGGACGCCCGGCGCAGGGAGCTTCAGGACCGGGAGGGCCGGGCGGAGTTCGCGGCCGAGTTCGCGCTGCTGGGGCAGGCGGTGACGGGCGCGCTCGCGGACGCGGCGACACCTGAGGCGTGTGACGATCAACTCGCCCGCCTGCTCGTCCAGTTGGAGAACCTGGAAGCGCGCTTCACGGACTTCGACGACTTCCTCGCCGAACTGACCGGCAGACGCGCCGAGATCTACGAGACCTTCTCCGCCCGCAAGCAGACCCTGGCCGACGAACGGGCGCGCAGGGCCGAGCAGTTGGCGGTCTCGGCGGACCGGGTCCTGGAGACGGTGGTCCGGCGGGCGGCCACGCTCGCCGACGCCGACGCGGTCAGTACGTACTTCGCCTCCGACCCGATGGTGACGAAGATCCACCGCACCGTCGGCCAACTCCGGGACCTGGGCGACCAGGTGCGGGCGGAGGAGCTGACCGGCCGGCTGGCGGCGGCCCGCGAGGAGGCGGCCCGCGCCCTGCGCGACCGCACCGACCTCTACACGGACGGCGGCCGGACCCTGCGCCTGGGCCGCCACCGTTTCGCCGTGAACACCGAGCCCCTCGACCTCACCCTGGTCCCCTCCGGCGACGGCCTCGCCTTCGCCCTCACCGGCACGGACTACCGAACCCCGGTCACGGACCCGGAGTTCGCGGCCACGCGCGCGTTCTGGGACCGCCCGCTGCCCTCCGAATCACCGCGGGTCTACCGTGCCGAACACCTCGCCGCCCGCCTCCTCGACGAACACGGCGCCCAGGCCCTCGCCCAGGAGCCCGACCTCGCCGCCCTGGTCCGCCGGGCCGCGCAGGAGTCGTACGACGAAGGCTACGAACGTGGCGTGCACGACCACGACGCGACCGCGATCCTGTCCGCGCTGCTCCGCCGGTACGAGGGCGCGGGTCTGTTGCGGCACGAACCAGCCGCCCGGGCACAGGCGTTGCTGTTCTGGACGCACGGCACGAGCCCGGAGGAGCGCGTTAGCTGGACGCTCCGGGCGCGGTCGCTCGCGCGGGTCCGCGACATCTTCGGACCGACCCCGGCCGTCGCCGAGTTCCTCGCTGAACTGGCCGAGCGGACCGGCGAGTCCGCCGCCGCGTACCTCTTCGACGAACTGACCACCGGCCCCGAGGGTTTCGTGATCAGCGCCGCCGCACGCACCCTCCTCGACAAGTTCCGCCGCGCGGTGGGGAGTTCGGCCTACGACGACGATGTGCTCGCCGTCGGTGAACCGGCCGCCCGCCGCCAGCTGGTGGAGGCCTGGCTGACGGCGTACACGACGGCGTCCGGCACCGAGGCCGACCCGGGGGACCTCGCGGAAGCGGTGGCGGCCGAACTCTGCCCGGACGCGCCGCGGTACGAGTCGGACGCCCGGCTGACGGAGACGGTCGGGGGGCTGATGGGGACCCACCCGCGCATCGAGGCAGGGGCGTTGGTGCTAAGGGTCGACGAACTCCTCGCCCGGACACGGGAGTTCAGGGCGTTGGACGTACCCGGTCATCGTGCGTACCAGCGGCGCCGTACGGCCTTGGTCGCGGCGGAGCGGGCCCGGTTGCGGCTCGACGAGTACCGGCCGCGGGTGATGTCGTCCTTCGTGCGGGGGCGTCTGGTCGACGAGGTGTATCTCCCGCTGGTCGGCGACAGCCTGGCCCGGCAGATCGGTACGACGGGGGAGGGGCGGCGGACCGACACGGGCGGCCTGCTGCTGCTCATCTCGCCGCCGGGGTACGGCAAGACGACCCTCATGGAGTACGTCGCCGACCGGCTCGGGCTGGTGCTGGTCAAGGTCAGCGGGCCCGCCCTCGGGCGTGGTGTCACCTCCCTCGACCCGGCCGAGGCGCCGAACGCGACCGCCCGGCAGGAGGTGGAGAAGGTCAACTTCGCGCTCGCGGCGGGCAACAACGTGCTGCTCCACCTCGACGACATCCAGCACACCTCGCCCGAACTCCTGGAGAAATTCATCCCGTTGTGCGATGCGACGCGGCGGGTGGAGGGCGTGTGGGAGGGCGTACCGCGTACATACGACCTACGGGGGAAACGGTTCGCCGTCTGCATGACCGGCAACCCCTACACGGAGTCGGGCGGGCGTTTCCGGGTCCCCGACATGCTGGCCAACCGTGCCGACGTCTGGAACCTCGGCGATGTGCTGACCGGCAAGGAGGCGGTGTTTGCGCTGAGTTTCCTGGAGAACGCGCTGACCTCCAACCCGGTGCTGGCTCCGCTGGCCGGCCGCGACCGTGCCGACCTGGACCTGCTGATCAGGCTGGCGGAGGGCGACGCGACCGCCCGCGCGGACCGGTTGTCCTACGCCTGCGAACCCGCCGAACTCGGCCGTGTCGTCGCCGTGTTGGGGCATCTGCTCGCCGCCCGCGACACCGTACTGGCGGTCAACTCCGCGTACATGGCATCGGCGGCGATGACGGACGCGGCCCGCACGGAACCGCCGTTCCGGCTGCAGGGGTCGTACCGCACCATGAACCGCATCGCCCAGCGCGTCGAGCCGGTGATGAACTCCCGTGAGCTGGCTGCCGTGTTGGACGACCACTACACCGCCGAGGCGCAGACCCTGGGGACGGGTGCCGAGGCGAACCTGCTGAAGCTGGGGGAGTTGCGTGGCACGCTCAGCGGCGAACAGGCCCTGCGCTGGGGCGAGTTGAAGGCGGCGTACGCGCGGACGCGAGGCATGGAGGAGAGCGACCCCTTGAGCCACGCGGTGGCGGCTCTCGGGGTGCTGGCCGAGCGGATCGGGGCGGTGGAGTCGGCGATCACGCGGGCGAGCGGCGGCCGGGGATGACGGCCACCGACCTTCCCCGCGCGCCCAACTGCTAGAGCTGGAGCAGCCGTTGGGTGATCTCGCGGTACTGCCGCAGCGCGTTGCGGGGTTCGTCGGACGGGGACTCCGGGTCCTCGTCGGCCCAGCTGGCGCGGAGGAGTTCACGGCGGGCCGCGAGGGCGGCGACGAGCTGGGCGGTGGCCTCGTCGTAGGCGCTCTCCGCCTCCGTCAGGGCGTCGCGCGGGGTGTCGGCGAAGGTGTTGAGGGCGTGCCGCAGCCGCTGGAGGACCTTGTCCCGCTCGCTCGACGGGAGCAGCGGCTCCGGGCCCGGGGTGCGGCGTTCGGAGGGGACCCGGTTCTGGCCCGCGGGTTGTTGGGCGCGTGTCTGGTCGTACATCATCGGGAGTCGCTTCCGTCCCGCCCGAAGGCGTTATTGGGATCGTCCGTGCACCGGCCACTGCCCTGCGCCGTGCTGCCAGTCAACGTGCGGCGACGGTTCGTGTCAACGCGGTGGCCGGGCACTCCGGGCCGCCGCGTTCCGGAGTACCGTGGAAGGACCACCGGCAGCCCGTGACCCCGGCCGCGCCATCCGCAGCGAGGCCGAGGAGTCCAGCATGTCGACCGTCTCCACCCCACCCCCTGTCCCGAAAAAGTGTGTCACTTTCGGGGAAAGTGACACACTTTTCTCGGACACCTCCCCGCCACCCCCGCCCTACGACGGCACCTCCCCCTTCCCGCCCGACGAGGGCCCGGCGCCGGTGCGGGACAGCGGGGACCGGATCTACGTCGGCGTCACCGCGGCGATCGTCGTCCTGCCGTTCGTGGGGCTCGGCCTGGCCGGCTGGCTGCTGTGGGGGCGGCTGATCCACCCCGTCGACATCGTGCTCGCGGCCGTCCTCTACACGATCACCGGTCTCGGCGTCACGGTCGGCTTCCACCGCGGGCTCACCCACGGCTCGTACCGCGCGATCCGGCCCGTGCGCATCGCGCTCGCGGTGGCCGGGTCGATGAGCTTCCAGGGCGATGTCATCGGCTGGGTCGCCACCCACCGCCGCCACCACGCCTTCACCGACCGGCCCGGCGACCCGCACTCGCCGTACCGCTACGGCACGCATCTGCGCGGCCAGTTGCACGGACTGTTCGACGCCCACGTCGGCTGGCTGTTCCGCAACGAGCAGACACCGCCCGAGCGTTACGCCCCCGACCTCGTCGCCGACCCCGACATCCGGGCCGTCTCCCGCGCGTTCCCGTGGCTGTGCCTGCTCACCCTCGCGCTGCCGTTCGGGCTCGGCTGGGCGATCGGCGGCAGCTGGCTGTACGGCGTAACCGGCTTGCTGTGGGCGGGACTTGTGCGGATCGCGCTGCTCCACCACGTCACCTGGAGCGTCAACTCGCTGTGCCACATGATCGGTGAGCGGCCGTTCCGCACCCGGCGCCACGACCGCGCCACCAACCTGTGGCCGCTGGCCCTGCTCTCCTTCGGCGAGAGCTGGCACAACCTCCACCACGCCGACCCCACCAGCGCCCGGCACGGCGTCGACCGCGGCCAGATCGACCCGTCGGCCGCCGTCATCCGCCTGATGGAGCGCGCCGGTTGGGTCCACGACGTGCGCTGGCCGTCCGTGGACCGGGTCGCCGCCCGGCGCGCGTGACCCGGGCTACGACGGCTGCGGCGGCGGGATGATCCGGGTGTCGAAGTCGCCCCCGATGATCTGCGCCGCGAGGTCCGACAGGCGCAGATGGCGGGCACGGGCGTAGGACCGGAAGGCGGTGAAGGCGTCGTCGACGGACGTGTTCCAGCGCTCCGCCAGCACGCCCTTGACCTGCTCGACGAGGATGCGGCTGGTGAGCGCGGTCTGCAGCTGGCTGTTCTCGACGTGCGACTGCTCCAGCGTGCGCTGCTGGAGTACGGCGATGGTGGCCACGTCGGCGAGGGCCTGGGCGAGGGCGATGTCGTCGTCGCCCAGGCGGTGCGGGGTGGTCTGGAAGAGGTTGAGCGCGCCGACGACGCGGCTGCGCAGCCGGAGCGGTATGGCGTGCGTGGTGACGTAGCCCGTGGCGCGGGCCTGCGCCGCGAAGCGCGGCCAGGCCGCGGTCACCTCGGTCCGCGTCAGGTCGATGTTGGTGCGGGCGGCGCCGGTGCGGTAGCACTCGACGCACGGGCCCTGGTCGTGCTGGAGCGCGAGGAGCTCCAGCAGGCGGGTGTGCTCGTCCGAGGCGGCGATGATCTGCAGCTCGCCGTGCGCGTCCACGAGCAGGATCCCGGCCGCCGACACGTCTAGCAGCTCGACGCAGCGCGAGGACAGCCGGTGCAGCAGGTCGATGACGTCGAAGTCCTCGACCAGGGAGTCCGCGACCTCCACGAAGATCTCGGCCAGACGTCGTTCGCGGGCCATGGCGATCATCCCTTTCCAGTGTCGGGCGAATACGGCCCGCTCTTATCGTCGTCCCATTCGCCCCCGAAGCGGAGCCGGCGGGCGACCACGTCCGCCGCGACCTCGCCGAGGGGGCGTTCATTGCCATAGGCGTGGGCCCGCAGGCGCAACAGGGCCTCCTGCATGGGCACGCCCAGCTGGACGCTGATCATCCCGGTGGCCTGGTGCACGACGGGGCGGTTGAGCCCGGTCGGCCAGTCCGGCATGGCGTCCGGGCCGGGGGCGATGCCCTTCGCGTGCCCGTTCCCGTTCAGGAACGCGCCGGTCAGCGCGGCCGTGAGGGAGGTGGCGTCGGCGTACTGCTGCTCGCTGATCCGTCTGTCCCCGGCGCACAGCACGGTCAGGACGCCGACCCGGATCGCGCCGAAGCCCAGCGGGAACCCGCACACGCCCTGGACGCCCAGGTCGCGCGCGGCCGGCAGCAGCACGGGCCACCGCTCGGGGCGCACCCGGTCGAGGTCCGGCTCCAGCACGGGCGAACCGGTGCGGACCGCGTCCGGCCCCGGGCCCTCGCCCAGCGTGAACTGGAGCTCCTCGAAACGGGCGCTCAGTTCGGGATGGCACCACAGGGGTTCGGCCGTGCGGTCGGCGCCGACCAGCAGGGAGAGGGCGACGCCCTCGGCACCCAGCGCCCGGGCGCAGGCCTGCGCGGGATCGCCGCCCTCACCGAGGCGCAGCGACCGCAGGACTTCGGCCATGCCGTCGCTGATCACCGTGCTCCGTTCCCCGGCCGCCGGGACACTTCGAGACGAAGCGCCGACCGACGTCTGCCGTACCCTACGTGGCCCGGCGCTCCAACGCGCGGTCGGCGAGCACCCCCTCGCAGGCGTCCCGCACACTCGCGTACCGCGGAAACCTCTCGACCAGACCGGCGGCCCGGAACACGAGCAACGGCCCCGGCCGGGAGTGCACGACGCGCAGCCACCCGAGCCGCTCACGACACTCCTCCCAGGCCGTGCACAACGGGTCCAGAACACTGCCGTCCATGAAGGTCACGTCCAGCAGATCGACGACGAGGAAGAGCCGCCCCGTGCCGTGCCGGGCTTCCTTGAGCTCCTGTGCGAAGGCGGGCACGGTCGTCAGATCGAGCTCACCGCGCGCGCGGACCACTCGTGGTTCGTCCGGCCCATCTGGTTCATCCGGTGCGTCGAACAGATCAGGATGCGGACCCATGTGCCCCATCTCCCCCTGTAAGAGAGTGGCTTTCGCCTACGTGCGCAGGGCCTCTGTTGCGCGGAAAGAGACTGCACGGAGAGGGCCGGGGTCCTGGGCTGCCGTACGACGAGCGTACTGCCGGGGACGGGCACGCCGGGAGCCGTTTCCGTCTCATGGGTACCGATTTCGGCCTTGTGCCCGCGTCAGTCGTCCTGATGCGGTACCCACTCGCTGTCGTCGAGCGAATAGCCGTAGCGCGGCCGCCCGCTCATCCCGCTGGTGTGGAACGGTTTCCCCTGGTCGTCGATGCGCAGCACCCCGTGCCGGGTCCCGCTCGTCCAGGCCAGCTCCATGTACCAGCGCACATCGTGCGAGGCCGCGCCGGCGGTGATGTAGAGGACCTCGGGGTCACTCTCGCTCACCTTGTACGGCAGCCCGGTCTGCCCGGACTTCGGCGTGGCCACCGGCCGCGTCGCGTCCAGCCCGACGTCGAAGGAGTGCGTGGGCACCCCGCCGCCGCAGCCGACCCCGACATACCCCATGGTGTACGCGTTCCAGGCGAGCGGCGCCCCGCTCTGCACGACGCGCACGTTCAGCGACTGGAGTACGACGGTCTCCTGCCCGGTGCCCTGGACGGTCAGTTCGAGGTACTGACTGTCGGCGGAGACCGCCCCCAGCGCGCTCACCCAGCTCGGGGCGTCCTGCTCGGTGGGCGGCGGCGGCACCTTCGCCGCGTCCTCGTCGACCAGGTAGGTCTGACTGCAGGGACTCTCCCAGGCGTACGGCCGTGAGGTGACCGTCAGTGGGACGGCGGCGGTGGCCGCGCCGCCGTCGGCCTTGCCGCCCGGGGTGGCGGACGTGCCGGTCTTCGCGGTGGCGGAGCGGGAGGGGCTGGCGCTGTCGGAGGGCGAGGTGGACGTGGAGGGGGAGGAGGTCGCCTTCGACTTCGACGACGGCGAGGGGCCGGAGCTGCCGTTTCCGGTGGAGGTCACGGAACCGGCTTCCTGCTTGCGGTCGCCGTTGTTGTCGTCGCCGGAGAGGAGACGGGGGACGAGGGCGGTGGCGGCGAGGACTACAGCTACGGCGGCGGCGGTGAGGAGGGTGGTGCGGCGGCGGGTGCGGGTGCGGGTGTTGTTGCCGGGATCGGGGTCGGGGGCGGTGGGTTGGCTTGGCTCCGGGGGGTTCGTGCCGGGGGCGGGGGTGTTCGTGCCGGGCGCCGGGGTTGCCGTAGCGGCCGGGGCTGTCGCTGTAGGTGCCCCGGCTGCCGCGGCCTTCCGCTCCCGCTGGCGTGCCCCGTCGGCCAGGATCCACCGGCGGTGGGCCTCGACGAGCTCGTCCGGGGTCGCCTTGCAGAGCCGGGCGAACCGCTCCACGGGGGCGTACTCGGTGGGTACGGCATCGCCGTTGCAGTACCGGTGCAACGTCGACGTACTCATGTGCAGCCGCTTCGCGAGTACGCCGTAGCTCAGCCCCGAACGGTCCTTGAGCTCCCGTATCAGCGCCGCGAAATCGGCCGTCTCCTCAGGCCCTGCCACCCTGCCCCCATTCCAGTCGCGCGTTCCAGGGAGTCACTGTTCTCCCAGGTAAGAGCCGGTGCGAACGTTCCAGGTTCCCGTAGATCCCGGCTGTCGTAGCGGGTGGGACGGAAGGCGGCACAAGCTGCGGTCATCAAAGCACGCCGCCCGCCGACCGGTTGGGCGACGGCGACTTCCCTCCTTCCGAAAGGCACAACAGCCATGTCCGCGTTCACCGCCCGTCCCCGCACCCGCCTCTTCGCCGCCACCACGGTCGCCCTCGCCGCGCTCTCGCTCACCGCCTGCAACGACAAGCTGGGAGTACAGGACGAGGGCGCGGCCAACCCGACGTCCTCCACGGTGACGACGCCGGCACCGTCCGGGACGAAGGCGGGGGGTTCGACGGGTTCGACGTCGGGCGGCACGTCGACGGGCAGCGGCACGGGCTCGGGCGGCAGCAAGACGAGCGGGGGCGCGGGCTCGAACTCGGGCTCCGGCTCGGGTTCCGCCTCGGGCTCGGACTCGGGTTCGGACACGCCCGCCAGCCGGGTCCCGTGCAGCGGCGCCAACACCAAGGTCACCGCCCAGACGGTCTCGCGCCCCATCAACCACATGCTGCTCACCGTCACCAACACGGGTTCCAAGACCTGCGACCTCTACTACTACCCGGCCGTCAACTTCGACGACGCCCAGTCGGTACCCCCGGTGATCAAGGAATCCCAGCCCCAGGCGGTGACCACCCTCACCCCGGGCCAGTCGGGCTACGCCGGCGTGGCCCTCGCCGGCGGAGACAACGGCTCCGGCACCAACGGCCGCACCGCCAAGTCCCTCTCCGTCTACTTCTTCGACCGCGACAACAACAGCATCAGCCCGGCGGCGACTCCGGCCCTGCCGGCGAAGGGGGTCTACGTGGACGACTCGCTGCGGGTGAGCTACTGGGTGTCGGATGTGGAGGATGCGTTGACGTACTGAGCGGAATGGGCCTGACCCGAGGGTCCTTCCGGGCCACTGAGGGCAGCTGCTGGTTTTCGGTCAAACCTTGTCCCGTCGCCCCTGGTGAGACGCATTGTCGCGTTTGCGCTCTGGTGGTGCCGGGACTTCACCGTGAGGATGCCCGCCGTATCGGAAAACGGGGGGCGGGAATGGGGTTCGGTCGAGGGCTGCGCGTACGGGAAGGGCGTACTGCGGAGGGACTGATCGATGGACCGGCGGTGCCGGTGCAGGCGGGGCCCGTCTTCGCCGACGACGGCCGCGCCGGTCAGGTGGATCCGACCTCGTCGGAGGTGACCAGACTGCTGTGCCAGGCCGTCTACACCCGCCCCGACCGGATCAACGCGGTCAAGACCTGGTGGCGCAAGGTCCGCGGCAGGGACCAGAAACCGAGTAGGCCCCGGCGCAGCACCCGCAGACGTATCTACCTGGAGGGCAGCGACGACTGCCCGCCGCTGGGCGAGCCCATGGCGCAGTGGGTGCGGGATCACGTCCTGCACGGGCCGCCGTTGCCTGTCCCGTCGTACGGATTCGACCTGGTCCCCGTCGTCGCGCACAGTTTGCGCGCCCGGCGACGGCGGTGGCTGCGACGGGCCCTTGTGGTGCTCCTCGCGGCCGCCGTGGCCTACGAGGTTCCCCGGGCCGCCGCTGTGTGGGGCGGTGCTGTCCTACTGGCCTGTTTCATGTGGTGGGCCGCGCTCCGGGCAGCCGGCAAGGGGAAGAAGTCGAGGCTGGCGCCCTCGCCCCGACTGGCGTATCTCGTTCTCTGCCTGCCCTGGCTCCTCGCGGTGGTGCCGTACGAACCGATACACGGCGAGGCGGTTGCCCTGCGGGTCGGACTGCTTCTCCTGCCGTTCGTCCTGCTGGCCGGGACCACGCTCGTGTGCATGGGGGACCGGATCATGGCGCGGGCGGCGTTGTCGTCGATCGTCCGGGACGGCGTCGCGACCGACCGCCTGCCGTGGATGGCGGCGAAGGCCGCGCGCCGGACGGAACAGATCGGCAGGGAACAGACGCGGCGTGAACTGCCGTACGACCAACCGGAGATGTTCGTCGGAGCCGGTCGCTATGTGTGGGGCATGGCAGACATCGGCATCCCGCTCAAACCCAAGGACCCGGAGAAGTCGGTCAAGCACTTCGGCGAGCATGAACTGCTGCGGCGAATGGGCGATGCCCTCGGTGAACTGGGCCGTGGCGCACGGGAGATCACCGATCCGCTGCCCGGTTTCTCCGTCACCCCCGTCCTCGGCCTGCCGTCCGATCTGTGGCTACGACGGACCCGTGCCGCGAAGTTGGAGCTGCCGGACCTGCGCGGTCGGGGCCGGCGGTCACCGTCGAGTGTGCCGGACCGGCTGTATCTGCGGGCGCAGTGCGTCAGTTGGGACGGCCAGGTCGTGGTCACACTCTTCGCGCATGCCGCGCTGGAGGCCGGCGAACTGCGACTGACGCTGCGCCCCCACGTGATGACGCCCCTCTACAACGAACTGAGGGTGACGGACGCACCCGTGGCGAAGCGCCGCATGAGGCTCCTCGGCTGGGTCACGGTGCAGGCCCTGCTGGACGCGGTCGGCGGTCCGCTCGCGCTGCGGCGGCTGGTGACCCGCCTCGCGCAGGGAGCGCAGCCGGAGGACGGACGGGCCGAGGAAAAGGATCCGGTCAGCCTGCGTGATCGCTACTCCACCGAAGAGGTCACCGACATGCACCAGGCCGACGACGCGAAACGGCACGTCGTCCTCATGCAGACATGCGTCTTCTACGCGGTCTCCGCGTACCTGGAGGAACGGGGCGTCGACACCGCTCCCTACGAACGCCAGGTGGCCGCGGTCATCACCAACATCCAGGTCTACGGCGACAACAACGCGCCCATCCAGAACGTGGCCGGCAGCGGCATCAGCAATGTCGGCCAGGACAACAAGGCTCAAGGAGGCGGAAGTTGATGGCTGTGGGACGTCGCCACCCCGAACCGGAACAGGTGCACGGCTCGGGTGTCAGCATCGGAGGCAGCAGCATCGCCCCGATCCAGAATGTGGTGGGGCAGAACATCTCTAACGTCCATCAGTCCGCGTCCGCCGAGGGCGCCGCCGTCGACGTGGAGACCGTGCGGGATCTCCTCGCCGCGTTCCGCACCGAGGTGGACCGGAACGGAGCGGGTCTGCCGAACGCGCAGGTCCTCCGCGCCATCGCGGACTCCATCGACACCTCGCTGACAGCCCCGGACCCTCAGACCGCGGGAGCCCTGCGCGGGGCAGCACAGGCGCTGCCGGCCCTGGTGGCGGGAACACTGGTGCAACAGGGCGGCGAGGCACTCGCTCACGCCGTTGCCGGGTGGCTGGGCTGAGACGTCGGTAGTGCCAGCGACACGAGCCGCTGTATCGCCGGCAATCCCCGTCACGGGGTTCGCCCTCCTCGGAGGGCACGACAAAGGCCCACTCGCGATCACGCGAGTGGGCCTCTGACCAGCGTCGGGGTGGCGGGATTTGAACCCACGACCTCTTCGTCCCGAAGCAACTTGGGACGCCCGCTGTCCTTGGGCTACTGCGCCTGTCGCCTGCGCTGATGGTCCGCCGACGTCCAGGGTTGTTCGCGGTTGTGCGTCGTGGTTGTCACGCAGTTAAACACTCAAGGCACCTCGTGCGCGGTGCCGTGGCGCATGCTCTTACAGGCCGCGTAGCGCCTCATACAGGTCGCCGTAGAGGGTCCAACAGTCGATGCTGCCGTCGTCGTAGAGGCTGCCCATGTACCAGTCGTCGTCATCCACAGGCTTCACGAGGCACAGGCTGCGGAATCCGAGAACGATCTCTACGCTTGGCATCTCGTGGTCCTCGCTGACGCTGACCCACTTCACTGGTCGATCGGGATCCAGGGCGACAGCATCTCGATCCCCGGATACATCGCGGATCTGCTGAAGAGTCCATCCCTGGGGAAGTCGCGCGTCGGCCATCTACGGATGATCTCACTCGCCGGACGTAGATCACCGCTTCAAGAGAGAGGCTGGGTGATCTCGGACCGCGACTTCGCCCACCGAGGAAGCGGACGGCTACTCGACTGCACGGCACCGATGTTGACCGTGGCTGACCCCTACATCTGGCACGGTTGTGGCACGAACCTCAGCCGACGACAGCCAGCCACGACGACGGGTGCGCCGACGGACCAGGTGCGCGTATGCCTCGCTGCACCTGCATCGACCTCAGCCACGTTATCGGGTGCCGTCGGTCAGTCCTTCCGCGGCGAGTGGAGCTGCACACGGCTCCGGAGGGCTTTTCGGTCCCAGACATGTGCGCAGGTCGAAAGCCTCTGATTGATTCGTGAGACGCGATTCGTCCACGGATAGTCCGTGGACTGTCTTCTGATCCGTAGCTCTATGTGGATCGGCGGGTGTGGGTGACGGTCATACAGCCACAGCGCGGCTCCGGAGGCCGTACATGCTTCAGCGGACGTGAGGACGTGGTGCAGGAACCGGAATGACATCCGCACGGCAGAGAGGGCGGTCTAGTAGTTGAATGAACTCTCTATGTTGCGTCGGTGAGGGGGTGATATGAAGGCCATCACCGTCAAAGCCTATAGTTACCGTGCCAGCGCAACACGACCCTGCCGAGCTACCTGCCGCCGCATGAAGGTTGAGGTGTGCTTTCTGGGCCGGCAGGCGCGCCTCGCGGTGGCAATGTGTTGAAAGTTGCGTACAGGCGATGTGAGCCTGAGGTCGCGCCGCGCGCACTCCCGCAACCATTTCAGGGTCGGGGTTCGAAAAACGACCACCGCGAGCCATCGAAAAAAGAACGAACTCTGGCTGTACGGCTTGACATATCGCGGTAGCGAACTGTCGGGAATCTGACGTCTTGGCCTTCCCCCCGTGATGAGGGAAAACCAGAACATGAGCTTTTAGGTCAGCGTTGAGAGAAATCATGCGCTGAAGAGCTAAGGCGTCAATGTCAGCCGGTAAGAGTACTGCGGGGTTGTCTTGCAATGAAATCCGAAGCACGGCTGACAGTGTGTTCGCGGTAAGTCGCCCCAGTGGGGTTGCAGCGTCAGAAGGGCCGAGTGTTGCTATTTCTAGGTCTGGATGTAAGACTTCGATCTTCACTCGATTACTGAACGATAAGTCTGCAGTCGAAGCAGTGTTGAGGTTGCGTTGTCCATTAAGTAACTGTCCTTCCCGGTGACGCAAGTAAGCTTGCCTAGCCAGGTTCTGCCACGCCTTGCTCTGCTTAGTGCCATCCGGGTTGTACCAGATCATGCCGATGATGAAACGGGTATCCCAGAGAAGTTTGACGGCACTGCCCATGTGGTCCAGGTCGCTGTGAGAAAGCACAAGGTGATCAATGTGGGTAATCCCGCAGCGTTCCAACTCGTCGAATAAAGTTGGACCAGGAGGGGCGTCAACGACCACGCACCGATCGCTATCTCGCACCACAGCGCAATTTCCATGTCCAACATCGAGGACAATCACTTCCAAAGTGTCCGCGATTTTCTCAGTAGATGTGCTGGTCACGGACGCATCCAATCCTCTGGAAGCTCGGGGCTAAGTGAAAAGTTTTTGAAAAACAGGTCACGCTCCCTTTCGGCGTGACAGTTCACCTCGGCTTCGACCCAGCGGTTCCGTAATTCGTGAAGCGCTAGACCGGTACCTTCTGTAATCAGGCCGGCAGGCAGCTGAATGGCCACCGAAGGTCGCCACGCAGGGACAAGCACCTCCGCAGTCGGCATTTCCTCGTTGACATGTAATCCGAGAACCTCGATGACTGTGGGAAGGGCCAGCCGCGTCCGCGGTACGTCCCCATGAAACTCTGCGACAATCGCCTCGAACGCTGACTGAATCGCTTCAGCACTCTGCTCGTCCTTGTCGAGGAGGCATGGAATCTCGGCCCTTCGCAACCGTATGGTGGTTGCCTGGTCTCGGGAGATGTACGTACTACTCAGGACAGCGGGGAACCCTCTCCGGGACGCAAGACTGGCGAGTTCGGCGCCATCGAACGGGACATTGATCCTGCCGTTAAGCCTGTGATCGAAGACTGCTGCAACGCACTTGTCAGTTACGCGCTGCAGCATTCGCTCAGCCGCTTCCCTTTGCGGCGAGATCTCAACGGGCTCATATCCCGCCAGACGCAGTACCATTCCGGTTGCGTAAGCTTCCTCGGGGTCGTCATCGACTACCGCTACACGTGCCCCCGCTTCAGGTACCTGAGCGCGAGGAAAGAGCTTTTCTAGAGGGCGTCTGGTGTCCTGCTCCACATTCATGACGGTGCTCCAGGGGGTTTGAGAGCGGCGGGAGCCGGTTGAGCGGGTAGGCGGACCATGATTCGAGCACCGCCCAGCTCACCTGTCTCGAAGGCGAGGTTCTTACCCTTTAGCTCTTCCACTACGTCTCGCACGATGGTTAGGCCCAGCCCGGTGCCGTCGGTGCGTGATGTCCTACCAGGTGACCAGATCTCATCAATAGGCATGTCTCGAATGCCGGGCCCTGAGTCATCGATAGTGAGTACGACACTTTCTTCACCACTCTGGGTCCGGATGAGGATTTCACGGTCGCGATCCGGCATATCTTGACGTAATAGAGCATGCGCAGAGTTAGTCAAAAGATTTGCCCAGATTGCCTCAATCTCTGCGACTGTGCTACGAACCCTCATCGTCTGTGTGTCGAACTCGGTCTTCACCGAAATGTTACGGTCATTGAAATATGGCGAGAAGAGTTTCACTACCTCCCTGCATACTTCGTCAACATCGACATCAGCGGCATCTCGCTTGCGCTTCTTCACCATCTCCAACGAGAGATTGGCGAATGCTTGCACGGTGTCGAGTGATCGCCCGATGCGGGACATGGGCTCATCAAAGACCGCGTCATATGTTTCCTGGCCGACTTTGTTTCCTATTAGTTGACCCAGCGCCCTGACCATCCGGGTGAGTCGACTAGCAGGTCCCAGTACTTCGTGTGCGAATACCGCGGTGCTTGTGCCGAGAGTGCTTAGTGTTCGGTATAGCCTCAGATCTCGCTCCACAGCTCTAACGTGCTGCTGTGTTTCGCCGCGATATGTATTTACTTGGCGCTCTACTATTTCCCTGTACCTCGGCGGGAGACTGCGCACAGTCTTGCGGAGCTCGTCCTCGGCAGTCTTCATTCGGGTGCGTGTCTTGGGTACTTGCTCGCGCCGCCTGACTTCGGCATCTTTCAATCGGACCGCAGCTGCCCAGTCTGTTGCCCTGATGGCGAATTCCCTGAGGTCAACGAAGGCTGGTGTTTCAACGAAGCCCGTTCGGTCGGTTTTGGGCTGCAGAATCTGAGCATCGTCGCCGACGACAACGCGTCCCACGGCCGTGCGAGTTGAAGGGCGCTCCTCGGGGCTACCAGTGCGGCGAGCATTAAGCTCCAGCCAGTCGTTTCCTGAATCGCCGTACGGTGTGACCCTGAGCCCTCGGTGAATTAGGTGCACGCCTCCCACAACATCAAGCCAAGGCCATACGCGGTCTCTGTCAGGAGAGTTTTTCAAAGGGGAAAGCGACTTTCCGCCTTTGAGGAACATCCAGAGTTCAAGGCTAGCTCGTGGGGCGAGCTCGAAAGGTAAGTGCACATCGCGCCCGCCTCGCTTTCGATTCAGGGCTACCAGTTCATGGCCCGCTTCGTGAATTACTTCACCACGCCAGTCATACAGCGTTGCTTTGGCGTACCCTTCTGCGTCGATTTCCGCGAACAGTCGAAAGTCCGCTTGATCCAAGTAGGCGCGAGATGTGTCAGCGAGCAGCTTGTCGAACTCCTCCGAAACGAAAATCGCTCGGAAGGGCGAATTCTCGGGAAAGGGTCCAGTGAGAAGCAGGACCGAGCGAGCCATCCGCTTTATGTCCGCTTCAGCGAATGGCTCGCGGAGTCTACTAATCGTGACACGAGTCCCCGGAGGTTCCGAAGTCGGTTTGTTGATGACTGTAAGTGGCACGTCTTCTACAGCGTGCACGGAGTCGTACTTAGTCCAGTCGATTACGAGTACATGTGCGCGCCCGGGAGCGTTGGCTGGTCGTGTCTCTAGTTCAACGTGCGCTCCGAGTCGCAGCGCCGCCAGCCGGCCAAGGCCCTTCTCGCCCACCTTTTGTCGTCCGCCCGGCGTGATAGGAGAAGAGATTTTAGCAGAGCGGCCTAAGAGGAGGAAGCTGTCATAGATGCTGTCCTCGTCCATGCCTGTACCGTCATCTTCAACGATGAGGGTGCCACCAGCGCGATCAGCCTCAAGTAGGCGGATGGTGCATATAGTTGCGTCGGCGTCGTAGGCGTTGCGGACCAACTCCATGACGCCGAGGTCTGGATGCGGGACCAGCTCTTCACCCAAGCGCGCAAGGATCTCCGGCGCGAATCGCAGATGTCGACTCATCCTTGCCTCCCCGTAGTGGCCGTGGAACGGCCACAGTCCCAGTCGCCTGGCCAGCTGATCGCATGTTATCTATCGTGCCCAGTTAGCAACAGAGGGTCATGTCGCCAACAGGCTAAGCCTCGTTCCAGGGGATCTCGCGCACAGCCCGCACGGTGAGGTGCCGACACCTGATGCGCTCGTCCAGCCAGGCCGTCACGGGTGGAGAGGCCAACACTTTCAGGAGGTTTCGGCATGTTTCCTCGCGTCCGTCCAACGGTCGCGCTGTGATGATGTGGTTGTCGACAGCCACAGGAGTATGCCCTGTCAGCAGCACTCCGACGCCGCGACTGTGTCCCCCCGCGCCCTGGCCCGGCCGCGACGTGCGCCGTATGGCCACAAAAGGTGGCTCTATCAGGCGCCCCGAGAAGCGACGCGCTTGCTTTGGCACACCAACATCCCCGGCGGGAGGCAGGGCTCGGGCCTTGAGGAACGGCACCTCTGGACCTTCGTGTGGATCACGGTTGTCCACGACGGGCCCAACTCGCACCTCAAACAGATCTCCCAGGCTCTGCGTACCTCGCTCGGCTGTCCACCAGGCTGCATCTGCGCCAGTTCGTTCCTTCGAACGCCGGTGACGCGTTCCCGACATCAGAAACACATGGATATCCGTGTGCGGGTCGAACTGCCCCTCTGTCTGGACAGCTTGCAAGCTGAGGTGCTCGGCAACTTGCTGTCGCCATCGCTCGTAGCGACTGCCGCTGCGCAGAACGTCTGGGAGCACGGCAGTTAGTTGACCACCCACGGCGAGAGCCTTGGAAGCTGCAAGGGTGAACACGGCGGCTTGAGACACCGCGCCTGAAGCCCAACTCCAGCGCGTGTCGGCCGGCATGGCGCCAAAAGGCGGGTTGAGGAGCACGTTGCCGGTGAAGCTGCGAGCCGAGTGCAGTGCAGCCAGGCCGTCCTCGACTCTGAGTGAGCGCAGCAGGTTCCAGCGAAGGTGGCCATCACTCGTCCCCGGTTCGGCTCCTGCTGCACGTGTCCTGTGGGCCGCAGCCAGGAACAGGCGTAGTCGCGCGGCAGCTACAAACTCGGGCTGCAGATCGCTGCCCCGCAGGCTCCGCGACCAGATGGCTAATGTCTCGTCGGTACTCTTTCCCAGGGGGAGAAGGTCGGATGCGGCAAGCAGTAGATCCCCTGCACCGCAGGATGGGTCCCAGAACCTGCGTGTAGATGAGGGCAGGTCGTGCAGCACTTTGCTGAACGACGTGCGTACTGCGCCCGTGGTGAAGAAGGCGCCGTGTGTGCGTCTTGTCGTCAAAGGGACGAGCTGGCGTAGCCGTTCGGAAGCCTGACCGTTCAACGCCAGGCTCACATCCTCTTCGATCCGTCGCCATGAGCCACTTGCCACGTCCTGTGCGAGGAGAGCTAGCTCATCGACGTAGACGGAGTAGGGGCTGGTAGTGCCTCGCATGTGGGCGATGCGCCTTTCTGAGTCGCCAACACTGTAGGCACTTCAGGGCGTGCCCGGTTGTCAGATTCTGCAGCAGGGAACTCGGCACGTCTATGTGGTGGCGCACGCTGGGGATTTGAGGGTGGATCAGGCAACACGAGGTCGGCGTAGCTACTTTGGCCAGGATCTGCTTTGGCGCGAGTGATCATGGCCCCGTAAGCTTCCGGCGGGTCGGGCAGTCTGTGGACCTGCCCGTTAAAGCACGACGTTGGGGCCGTGATCTTCGAGGCTCGCGTCAAAGTGGCTGGCTAAAGTCGTGGAGCCGACCGCCCCAGCCACAGCGGGGTTCTCCCTTCGCATGGCCGCGTCCGCCGTCCGGCCGGTGGCATGGTGCG
Organism: Streptomyces sp. NRRL F-525; assembly: GCF_000716605.1. Taxonomy (GTDB): domain Bacteria; phylum Actinomycetota; class Actinomycetes; order Streptomycetales; family Streptomycetaceae; genus Streptomyces. Next base: position 179,270 of record NZ_JNXE01000031.1, read on the forward strand.
GGATCAGCGGGCTCCGTACGAACGTCCGCGCATCTGGCAGCGCCAGCCCGTGTGCCACCGCCACCACGATCCGGCCTCTTTCAGTAACACAAAGAGCTGCACCGTTGGGGATCACCGTTCGTCCTCCATGCCTGTGTTGGAATGTGGCCGCTGCGGCGGCGACGGACGGGCGGCGACGTGCGGCCGGTGGCGAAGACATGGAGGCGGCGCGGCGGCGACCGGCCGGCGCCGCCGCGTTGGTGCGGCCCTCGGTTTGATCCGACCTACTGGTATAAGCAAACGGGTGGAAATGGAGCTTGCCTATGGCCTGGCAGGCCTCGACCCCAGCACCGTCGAAACGGCCACGCTCTTGAGCGAGAAGCACGTCATTCCGTCGCTCGGCGCCCGCAAGCTCCGTGACCTCAGCGCGGAGGACGTAGACCGTTGGCTGGCCGCCAAGGCGAAGACTCTCAGCACGCGCACACTCCAGGGCCTTCACTCCTGCCTGAACCGTGCGGTCAAACGGGCCATGGCGCGGGACAAGGTGAAGCGCAACGTCGTCGAGCTGTGCTCGGTGCCGCAGGGACAGGCGGGGCGGCCGTCAAAGGCACTCACCTTCGTCCAGGCGGAGGCCGTACTGAAGGGGGCCGCTGGGACCTCCATGCACGCGTACATCGTCGTCGCCCTGCTGACCGGGGCCCGGACCGAGGAGTTGCGGGCGCTCACTTGGGACCACGTCTTTCTGAAGGGGCGGCAGGACTTCGACCCGCCGCAGCCTCCGCACATCGCCGTCTGGCGGTCGGTTCGGCGGAGCGGGGACACCAAGACTCGGAAGTCCCGACGCACACTCGCCCTGCCGGCGCGCTGCGTGGAAGCGCTGTGGCAGCAGTTCGAGGATCAGGGGTGGGACCGGCTCGCCGCTGACGAGGAGTGGGAGGAACACGGACTCGTCTTTCCCTCGGCCGTGGGCAAGCCGCTCGATGCAGCCAACGTCCGCCGCGCCTTCCGTCAGGCGCTCAAAGACGTTGACGGTGTCGATGCCGCCGAGTGGACTCCCCGGGAGCTCCGGCACAGCTTCGTGTCGCTGCTCTCCGACCGGGGTGTCCCTTTGGAGGACATCTCCCGGCTCGTGGGGCACTCGGGTACCGCCGTGACCGAGGAGGTCTACCGGAAGCAGATCCGGCCGGTCATCCAGACCGGCGCCGTCGTCATGGACGGCATCTTCGGAGCCGATCCGCGGAAGCCGTAGACGCTAAGTCACTCAGGAAGCGATAGTCACGCAGTTAGACACTCAGCAACGCCAGAGGGCCCTTACCGATTCGGTGAGGGCCCTCTGAACTGCTATTTGGCTGTCGGGGTGGCGGGATTTGAACCCACGACCTCTTCGTCCCGAACGAAGCGCGCTGCCAAGCTGCGCTACACCCCGATGTCGCCACTCATCTTGCCAGTGTTGCTGCTCATCGCGGCGACGTCGTTTACTTTAGCCCACCGGTGGCTGGAGACGAAATCCGGTTTTGGCGCGGTGGCGGATGGGGTTGGGGCGGGCGTGGTCGAGGGCCACGAGGAGGACGGAGAGGGCGTAGAAGGCGAGACCGAGGAGGAGGGCGTTGCCCAGGACGCTCTTGTAGCCGTGCCGTTCGACGTCGAGGAACGAATAGAGGTAGCGGCCCGGTGTGCCGGGCAGGATCAGCTCGCCCCGGCCCAACGACACCGCCAGGTACGTCATCGGGTACAGCAGCCACGTCACCGCCATCCGCAGATGCAGCCGGCCGGGGGCGGTCAGGAACAGCCAGTCGACCACCGCCGCGATCGGGATCACCGTGTGCAGCACCTGGTTCGTCACCGCCTGCCAGCCGCTGACGGTTCCGCCCGTCATCGCGAACGGGCTCGACGCGTGCGCCAGGATCAGGTGGTACACCAGGCCGGTGATCGTGATGTACAGCAGTGCCGCGCCCGTGACCAGGGGGGAGACGGGGCGACGGGCCGTCCAGGCGCGGCGGGCCGTGGCGATCATGACCAGGGCCAGCAGGATGTTGCTCTGGATCGTGAAGTACGTCAGCACCCGGATCGGGCTGCCGAGGAACAGGTCGACGGTCACCGCCGCTGCCGCCACGAGCGCGACCAGCAGTCGGTACGCCGCCGCCAGCGGGCGACGGTACGGGGCCACCACCGCGGTGGCGGGAACGGGTGAGGCGAAGAGTGCGGGCATACCGGGTACCGCGGGGAGGTCCGGGATGTCCCTGGGTATCGGAGCGGTCATGCCCTCACGCTAGGCAGCGGGGACGAATCGGGCGATACGGGTGAGCTGGACGAGCTACCGCGGCGACCGCGACTCCACGAGGACCCCGCAGAAGCCCCCGTCCACTCCAGGCCCCTGGAACCCCCGGCCCCCGGCACCCCTCCCGGAACCCCCAACCCCCCTGGAACCCCCGGCCCCCCGGGAACCCTCAGCCTCCCCAGGAACCCCCGCCC
>NZ_JNXE01000032.1 GCF_000716605.1 Streptomyces sp. NRRL F-525
CCCCGTCACCCCTCCCGCAACCGCCCCCGCGCCACCATCAACGCAAACCCCAACAAATTAGCCCCCCGCCACCGCTCAGGATCCCCCGCCGCCACATCATCCGCAGCCAGCCCAATCCCCCACACCCGGTCAACAGGACTAGCCTCCACCAGCACCCGGTCACCCGTCCCCAGCAAAAACCCCCGCAGCCCCTCATCCGCCGAGAACTTCCGCACACTCCCCTCGACGACAATCCCGAACCGCTCCCGAGCCCAGACCCCCTCGTCGAACCCCCGCACCAACCGCCCCGCCTTCTTCGCCTCGGCCGGATGCCCCGCACCCAACACCCGCGCAAGCGCATCCCCGTCACCGAACAGCCGCGCTTTCCCCGCCATCATCCAGTGCTCGGCAGTCGCATACGACACCCCGTCCACGGTGAACGGCGACGGCCACCACTGACTCAGACAGCTCGCGCTCACACCCCCGTCCGGGCGCGGCCGGTGCCCCCAGAAGTGCAGGTACTTGACCCTCACCCCTGCCCGCACTTCCCTGATCAGCGCTTCCCGCGAATCGATCTTTTCCACGGCCCCCGCCGCGAGCTTCCCCGTGATCTCGTCCATACACGCGAGTCTTGCAGGCACCACTGACACTCCGTCCCCCCTTTTCCACGAGGACTCGACACCTGGTCGACAGATTCCGTCGCGTAACCAAAAGGCAACAACGGAATCACTTGTTGGAGTCCCTTTGCTCTGTCAGGATCGGCATTCAAATCGAGCTGGAGCTACGCCACCCGCCAGCGGACGAAGCGGGGCGAAGGCGGAGGAGAGCGACATGCACAACCCGGGCAGCGTCACCCCGGACCGATTCCCCGCACAGGAGTACTTCGCGGACGGCGCGCAGTTCATCGCGGGCCGCCTGACCAAGGGCACCTCGGGCCACACCCACGCCGTCGTCGACCCGGCCACCGGCGAGGACGTCTACACGTACGAGCTGGCCGGGACGGCCGACGTGGACGCCGCCGTGGCAGCCGCCCGCGCCGCGTTCCCGGCCTGGTCCGGCGCCACCCCCGGCGAGCGCTCCGACGCGCTGCACCGCTTCGCCGCCGTACTCGCCGAGCGCGCGGACGACTTCGCCCGCGCCGAGTCCCTCCAGTGCGGCAAGCCCCTCAAGCTGACCCGCGAGTTCGACGTCCCCGGGACGATCGACAACACATCCTTCTTCGCCGGTGCCGCACGGCATCTGCAGGGGCAGTCGGCCGGTGAGTACTCCGGCGACCACACCTCGTACGTACGCCGTGAACCCATCGGTGTCGTCGGCTCCATCGCGCCCTGGAACTACCCCCTCCAGATGGCCGCCTGGAAGATCCTCCCGGCGATCGCCGCGGGCAACACGATCGTCCTGAAGCCCGCCGAGCTGACCCCGCTCACCTCGCTGATGTTCGCCCAGGCCGCCACCGAGGCCGGCATCCCGGACGGTGTCATCAACATCATCACCGGCAGCGGGAAGGAAGCCGGTGAGCACCTCGTCGGTCACCCCGACGTGGCCATGACGTCCTTCACCGGGTCCACCGCCGTCGGCAAGCGCGTCGCCGAAATCGCGACCGCCACCGTCAAGCGCCTCCACCTGGAGCTCGGCGGCAAGGCACCCTTCGTGGTCTTCGACGACGCCGATCTCGACGCCGCCGTCAACGGAGCCGTCGCCGGTTCGCTCATCAACACCGGGCAGGACTGCACGGCCGCCACGCGCGCGTACGTGCAGCGGCCCCTCTACGACGCGTTCGTCCAGAAGACGGCCGCCCTCATGGCGAGCGTCCGGGTCGGCGATCCCTTCGCCCCGGGCACCGACCTCGGGCCACTGATCTCGCACGTCCAGCGCGACCGCGTCGCCGGTTTCGTCGACCGGGCGCGCGCCTACGCGCGCGTGGTGACCGGCGGCGAGGCTCCTCAGGGAGATCTCAAGAACGGCGCGTACTATCGCCCCACCCTGGTCGCGGACGCCGCCCAGGACAGCGAGATCGTGCAGTCGGAGCTCTTCGGCCCGGTGCTCGTGGTGCTCCCCTTCGACACCGACGACGAAGGCATCGCGCTCGCCAACGACACCCCGTACGGCCTCGCCGCCTCCGCGTGGAGCAAGGACGTCTACCGGGCCAATCGCGCGACCCGCGAGATCAAGGCCGGCTGTGTGTGGATCAACGACCACATCCCGATCATCAGCGAGATGCCCCACGGCGGCTACAAGGCGTCCGGCTTCGGCAAGGACATGTCCGCCTACTCGTTCGAGGAGTACACCCAGATCAAGCACGTCATGTTCGACAACACGGCGGTGGCCCGCAAGGACTGGCACCGCACGATCTTCGGGGACCGATAGCAGAACTGACGGCCGCCCGAGCCGCGGCCGTCTCCTCCCGAAAGGGCAGCACGCGCATGAAGCAGTACGAGCCCGACCGCCTGACCCCGGCCGAAGTGGCCGCCGTGCGGCGCAGCTTCCGCAAGAGCCGGTCCGCGCTGACCCGCCGTTCGGTGCTGCGCGCCTCCGCGGGCGGCGCGCTCGCGGTCGGCGGACTCGGCGCCCTGAGCGGCTGCGGGATCCCCGCGGCCGGCAAGACGCAGGGCGGCGTCTCCGCCGACGACCACTCGGCCACGGAGAAGGAGATCGACTTCTCCAACTGGCCCGAGTACATCGACACGGACGAGAGCGGCAACCACCGTCCGACGCTGGACGCGTTCACCAAGCGGACCGGCATCAAGGTCAAGTACACCGAGGACATCAACGACAACGACGAGTTCTTCGGCAAGATCCAGCCGCAGCTCGCCGCCGGCCAGTCCACCGGCCGCGACCTGATCGTCCTCACCGACTGGCTGGCCGCCCGCATGATCCGCCTGGGCTACGTCCAGAAACTGGACGCGTCGAACCTGCCGCACGCCTACGCCAACCTCTCGGACCAGTTCCGCAGCCCCGACTGGGACCCGGGCCGGGCGTACTCGTACGTGTGGCAGGGCATCTCGACGGTCATCGCCTACAACAAGAAGGCGCTCGACGGGGTCGAGGTGAAGTCGATCTCCGACCTCCTCGACAACCCCAAGCTCAAGGGCCGCGTCGGCTTCCTCACCGAGATGCGCGACAGCGTCGGCATGACCATGCTCGACATGGGCAAGGACCCGGCGAAGTTCACCACCGACGACTACGACGCGGTCATCGCCCGCCTCCAGAAGGCCGTCGACAAGGGCCAGATCCGCCGCTTCACCGGCAACGACTACACGTCCGACCTCACCAAGGGCGACTTCGCCGCGTGCGTCGCCTGGGGCGGCGACATCGTGCAGCTCCAGGCGGACAACCCGGACGTCGGCTACGTCATCCCCGCTGCCGGCTACATGACGTCGACCGACAACATGCTGATCCCCAACAAGGCGCGCCACAAGACGAACGCCGAGCGGCTCATCGACTACTACTACGAGCCCGAGCCGGCCGCCGAACTGGCCGCCTACGTCAACTACGTCAGCCCGGTCGCGGACGTGAAGCCCTACCTCGCCAAGATCGACAAGTCGGCGGCGAGCAACCCGCTGATCCTCCCCGACAAGGCCATGGCCGCCAAGTCGCACGCCTTCCGCTCCCTGAGCTCGAAGGAAGAGACGTCATACCAGCAGAAGTTCGCAAAGCTCACAGGGGCGTGACGACGATGAACACCAAGGACAACAGCGGCGATGTCCGCCTCTCCGGTATCAGCAAGACCTACGACAACGGCTTCACCGCCGTGCAGCCGCTCGACCTGACCGTCCCCCAGGGCTCCTTCTTCGCCCTGCTCGGCGCCTCGGGCTGCGGCAAGACCACCACCCTGCGCATGATCGCGGGCCTGGAGGAACCTTCCTCCGGCACCGTCCACCTCGGCGACCAGGAGGTCACCGACCTCCCGCCGTACAAGCGGCCGGTGAACACCGTCTTCCAGTCGTACGCCCTCTTCCCGCACCTCGACATCTTCGAGAACGTCGCCTTCGGTCTGCGCCGGCGCGGCATCAAGTCGGTGAAGCAGCAGGTCGTCGACATGCTCGACCTGGTCCAACTCGGCGAGCAGGCAAGGAAGAAGCCGCACCAGCTGTCGGGTGGCCAGCAGCAGCGCGTCGCCGTCGCGCGCGCCCTGATCAACCACCCCAAGGTGCTCCTCCTCGACGAGCCCCTCGGCGCCCTCGACCTCAAGCTGCGCCGCCAGATGCAGCTGGAGCTCAAGCGCATCCAGACCGAGGTCGGCATCACGTTCATCCACGTCACGCACGACCAGGAGGAGGCCATGACCATGGCCGACACGGTCGCCGTGATGAACGCGGGCCGCGTCGAGCAACTCGGCTCGCCCAGCGACCTCTACGAGAACCCGAACACCACCTTCGTCGCCAACTTCCTCGGCACCTCCAACCTCATCGAGGCCGAGGTCGACTCCAAGAGCGGCGACGAGATCATCCTCAAGGCGGGCGGCGGCAAGCTCGTCCTGCCCGAGGCGCGATGTTCGGCGCCCACGACGACCGGCGGCAAGGTCCTGGTCGGCGTACGCCCGGAGAAGATCACCCTCACGCACGCCGACGACGCGGGCGAGATCCCGGCCGGCCGCAACCGCATCACCGGCAAGATCGCCGACTCCAGCTTCATCGGCGTCTCCACCCAGTACGTCATCGACAGCCCGGTCTGCCCCGAGTTCGAGGTCTACGCCCAGAACATCGACCGCGACCTCCGGCTGCGGCCCGGCGCCGACGTCGTCCTGCACTGGAACCCGGCCCACACCTTCGGCCTCGACGCCGCCCAGGACATCGACGCGGGCGTCGACATCGAGGAGGAGGCCGCCTGATGGCCGCTGTCACCGAGGCGCCGCCCCTGGCGCCCGCGCCGGAGGAGAAGCCGCCGCGCAAGAAGAGGGGCCGCTGGACGCCGTACTGGCTGCTGCTGCCCGGCATTCTCTGGCTGATCGTCTTCTTCGCGCTGCCGATGATCTACCAGGGCTCCACGTCGATCCAGACGGGCTCCCTGGAGGACGGCTACAAGGTCACCTGGCACTTCGCCACCTACTGGGACGCGCTGTCCGAGTACTGGCCGCAGTTCCTGCGCTCGGTCTTCTACGCCGCCGCCGCGACCATCCTCTGTCTGCTGCTCGGGTACCCGCTGGCGTACCTCATCGCGTTCCGCGCGGGACGCTGGCGGAACCTGATCATGATCCTGGTGATCGCGCCGTTCTTCACCAGCTTCCTGATCCGCACGCTCGCCTGGAAGACGATCCTCGCGGACAGCGGCCCGGTCGTGAGCGTCCTCAACACGCTGCACGTCCTGGACGTCACCAACTGGCTCGGCTGGACGTCGGGGGACCGCGTCCTGGCCACCCCACTCGCGGTCGTCTGCGGACTGACGTACAACTTCCTGCCGTTCATGGTGCTTCCGCTCTACACCTCGCTGGAGCGCATCGACGGACGGCTGCACGAGGCGGCCGGCGATCTGTACGCCAAGCCCTTCACCACCTTCCGCAAGGTCACCTTCCCGCTGTCGATGCCCGGCGTCGTCTCCGGCACCCTGCTGACCTTCATCCCGGCGGCCGGTGACTACGTCAACGCCGAACTCCTCGGCTCCACGGACACCCGCATGATCGGAAACGTCATCCAGACGCAGTTCCTGCGCATTCTGGATTACCCGACAGCGGCCGCTCTCTCCTTCATCCTCATGGCCGCCATTCTCGCCATGGTGACCATCTACATTCGCAAGTCCGGGACGGAGGATCTGGTTTAAATGGCCGTCGTACGCTGGTTCAAGCGTCATTTCGTCGTCATCGCGGGCCTGTTGACCCTCGGATATCTCCTCCTTCCGAACGTCATCGTCACGGTGTTCTCCTTCAACAAGCCGAAGGGGCGCTTCAATTACGAGTGGCAGCAGTTCTCGCTGGACGCCTGGGAGAAGCCGTGCGGTGTCGCCGACATGTGCGGCTCGCTCTCCATCAGCCTCCAGATCGCCGTCTGGGCGACCATCGGCGCCACGCTCCTCGGCACGATGATCGCCTTCGCGCTGGTCCGCTACCGCTTCCGCGCCCGCGGCGCGATCAACTCGCTGATCTTCCTGCCGATGGCGATGCCCGAGGTCGTCATGGCGGCCTCGCTGCTCACCCTGTTCCTCAACATGGGCGCCCAACTGGGCTTCTACACCATCCTGATCGCCCACATCATGTTCTGCCTCAGCTTCGTCGTCACCGCCGTCAAGGCCCGCGTGATGTCGATGGACCCGCGCCTGGAGCAGGCCGCCCAGGACCTCTACGCCGGCCCGGTGCAGACGTTCCTGCGCGTCACCCTGCCGATCGCGGCCCCCGGAATCGCGGCGGGCGCGCTGCTCTCCTTCGCGCTCTCCTTCGACGATTTCATCATCACCAATTTCAACGCGGGTTCGACCGTCACCTTCCCCATGTTCGTCTGGGGTTCGGCACAGCGCGGCACACCCGTTCAGATCAATGTCATCGGTACGACCATGTTCCTCGTCGCCGTATTGTTGGTGCTCGTCTCCATGGCGATCACCAACCGTCGCAACAAGGTGAAGGCATAACCGCAGCAATAGCGCCAACCCTGTGAACCCTGTAGGGAGTTGAAATCATGGCCCCGAGCGCCATGAGCCGCAGCAACAATTGGACCAAGTCCCTTTCCGAAGCACGGCCGGTGCCGTTCTGGCTGGACGACCCCGGCAAGCCCCACCCCGAACCCGCGCTCACCGGCGGCGAGACCTGCGATCTGCTGGTCGTCGGCGGCGGTTACAGCGGACTGTGGACCGCGCTCATCGCGAAAGAGCGCGACCCGCAGCGGGATGTCGTCCTGCTGGAAGGCCGCGAGGTGGGCTGGGCCGCCTCGGGCCGCAACGGCGGTTTCTGCGCCGCCTCGCTCACCCACGGACTCTCCAACGGCCTCACCCGCTGGCCCGACGAGATCCACCAGCTGGAGGAGCTGGGCGCCCGCAACCTCGACGCGATCGAGAGCGCGGTCGCCCGCTACTCCCTGGACTGCGAGTTCGAGCGCACCGGCGAGATCGACGTCGCCACCGAACCGCACCAGGCCGAGGAACTCCACGACTGGTACGGCGAGTTGGAGAGCCAGGGCCTCGCCGACGGCACCGAGTTCCTCGACGCCGAGGCGCTCCGCGAACAGGTCGCCTCCCCGACCTTCCTGGCCGGCCTCTACGACCGTAGAGGCGTCGCGATGCTCAACCCGGCAAAGCTGGCCTGGGGGTTGAAGCGCGCCTGCCTCCAACTCGGCGTCCGCGTCTACGAACACACCCCCGCCCTCGCCCTCAAGCCGTTCGGCGCCGGCATGGCCGTACGCACCCCGTACGGCTCGGTCCGCGCCCGCCGGGTAGCGCTCGGCACCAACATCTTCCCGAACCTGGTCAAGCGCGTCCGCTCGTACACCGTCCCGGTCTACGACTACGCCCTGATGACCGAGCCGCTCTCCGCCGACCAGCTGGCGTCGATCGGCTGGAAGAACCGCCAGGGCCTCGGCGACTCGGCGAACCAGTTCCACTACTTCCGGCTGTCGGCCGACAACCGCATCCTGTGGGGCGGTTACGACGCGATCTATCCCTACGGCGGCCGGGTGCGCGCCGAGTACGACGACCGGCCGGAGACGTACGCCAAGCTGGCCGAGCACTTCTTCACCTGCTTCCCGCAGCTGGAGGGGCTCAACTTCTCGCACGCGTGGGGCGGCGCGATCGACACCTGCTCGCGCTTCTCGGCCTTCTTCGGCACCGCCCACCAGGGCAAGGTCGCGTACGCGGCGGGCTTCACCGGGCTCGGCGTGGGCGCGACCCGCTTCGGCGCGGACGTGATGCTGGACCTGCTCGCGGGGGAGCGGACCGAGCGCACCGAACTGGAGATGGTCCGCAAGAAGCCGCTGCCCTTCCCGCCCGAGCCCTTCGCGTGGACCGGTATCGCGCTCACCAAGTGGTCGCTGGCGCACGCCGATTCACACGGCGGCCGGCGCAACCTCTGGCTGAAGACGATGGACAAGCTGGGCCTCGGCTTCGACAGCTGATCGCCGCCCCTTCTGAGATGTGATCCGGTTCACTCCTTCGTGGTGCCGGAACCCGCGTAATGCCTGGCGGAGACCTCCCTCTCTCCTGTGACGCGACCAGCGTCGACATGAGAAAGGGAGGTCTCCTCATGACTGGGGCGAAGACGGCCGTCGAGTGGCTGGCATCCGTAGCTCCGGATCCGGAGGCCTGCCGCTGGGAATGGGAGCGCAACCCCCTCGGGGTCGCGCTGCTGCCCGCCGGCAAGGCCTGGGACGTACTCATCCTGCCGGGTGAGCTCGGCTATCCCACGCTCGATGTGCTCACCAGGGTCATCGATCAACTGGGCCCGGTACTCGTCGACTTCGGCGACGCACGGATGGGCTTCCTCGTACCGCCCGGCACCGCGAGCCGCTGGCTGGGCACGGGGATCCGTACGGCGGGACTCGGCACCTGGATCGTCGTGCCGTACCCCGGCCGGTCGACCGGCGGAGTCCGCTGGCTGGTACCGCCGGACGGCTCCGGCACCCTCACCGACCCCGCACTCCTCGAACTCGCCATGCACGAGGCGGCGGCGGGCCTGGCCACGGAAGGGGAGGACGGGAGGACGGGTAACTGATCGAGGTCTTGACAAGCTAATTGGTCTGGACCAAATTGGGCGCGCTCCACCCCTCCAATTCCCCCATGCCCGGAGGCACTTGTGGACCGCACCAGACCCGTCCTGACCATGCTCACGGTCGCGGCCTTGGCCGTGTCCGGATTCACCGCGCTCTCGTCGGCCGCCCGTGCGGCCGACGCGGACCTGGCGAAGAACGGAGGCTTTGAAGCAGGCCTCGACAGTTGGTCCTGTACCGCGAACAGCGGTACGGCGGTCAAGTCGCCCGTGCACGGCGGCAGTTCGGCGTTGCAGGCGACCCCGGCCGGCAACGACTACGCCCAGTGCGCGCAGACGGTGACCGTGCAGCCCAACTCCCAGTACTCGCTCGCCGGTTACGTCCGCGGCAGCTACGTCTACCTCGGCGCGAGCGGCACCGGCACCACCGACGTCTCCACCTGGACCCAATCGGCCCCCGACTGGCAGCAGTTGACGACCAGCTTCCGCACCGGCCCGTCCACCACCAAGGTCACGATCTACACCCACGGCTGGTACGCCACCGGCGCCTACTACGCCGACGACATCTCCCTCATCGGCCCGGCAGGCACCGTAGGACAGCCGCCCGCCACCCCGACGGGCCTGACCGCAGGCACCGTGACGTCCTCCTCCGTCGCCCTCTCCTGGTCCGCCGTCACCGGCGCGACGAGTTACGCGATCTACCGGGACGGGGTCAAGGTCCAGACGGCGAGCGGCACTTCGGCCACCGTGAGCGGGCTGTCGGCCGCGACGGCTTACAGCTTCCAGGTCACCGCGGTGAACGACGCGGGCGAGTCCGCGAAGTCGACGGCGGTCACCGCGACGACGTCCACCGGCTCGGGCCCGACCTCCGGCCTGCCCACCCACGCCCTGGTCGGCTACCTCCACGCCAGCTTCGCCAACGGCTCCGGCTACACGCGCCTGGCCGACGTACCCGACAGCTGGGACGTCATCGACCTGGCCTTCGGCGAACCCACCTCCGCGACCTCGGGCGACATCCGCTTCAACCGCTGCCCGGTCAGCGAGTGCGCGAACGTCGAGAGCGACGCCGACTTCAAGGCCGCGATCAAGGCCAAACAGGCGGCGGGGAAAAAGGTGTTGATCTCCATAGGCGGCGCCAACGGCCAGGTCCAGCTGACCACGACGGCGGCCAGGGACACCTTCGTCTCGTCCGTCTCGAACATCATCGACACCTACGGACTCGACGGCCTGGACATCGACTTCGAGGGCCACTCACTGTCGCTGGACGCGAGCGACACGAACTTCAAGAGCCCCACAACTCCCGTGGTGGTCAACCTCATCGCGGCCCTGAAGACCCTGAAGGCCAAGTACGGCGCGAAGTTCGTGCTGAGCATGGCGCCGGAGACGTTCTTCGTGCAGATGGGCTACCAGTTCTACGGCACCGGCAAGTTCGGCGGTCAGGACCCGAGGTGCGGGGCGTATCTCCCCGTCATCTACGCCCTGCGCGACGACCTCACCCTGTTGCACGTCCAGGACTACAACTCGGGCCCGATCATGGGCCTCGACAACCAGTACCACACCATGGGCGGCGCCGATTTCCACATCGCGATGACGGACATGCTGCTCACGGGCTTCCCGGTCGCGGGCGACACGACCAACATGTTCCCGGCCCTGCGCCCCGACCAGATCGCCATCGGCATGCCAGCGTCGGTCAACGCGGGCAACGGCTATGTCGCCCCGGCCGAGGTCACCAAGACCCTGGACTGCCTGACGAAGAAGGTGAGTTGCGGCTCGTACGCGACCCACGGCACCTGGCCGACCCTGCGCGGCCTGATGACCTGGTCGATCAACTGGGACCGCTACTCGAACTGGGAGTTCCAGAAGACGTTCGACGGCTACTTCGGCTGAGGAACAGCCGTAGCGAAGTGAGCAGCACCGTACCGAGGCACCAACTGGCCACCACGTCCAATGGCCAGTGGTAACCCCGGCGGACCAGCCCGAAGCTGACGGCCGCGACCAACAGGGCGCAGGCGATGACCAGTTCACGGCGCGCGTACGTCGTCCGGAGCCAGGGGAGGAGGAGCAGCGTCGAGGCGCCGTACGCGATCATCGCGGTGGCCGTGTGGCCCGAGGGGTAGTAGCCGGTGCCGGGCGGGACCGCCGGGGTGCCGCCGCGGGCGATCAGTTCCTTGAGGGGGACGACGATCGCCGGGACCAGGGCCATCAGCACGGCCGCCGCGAGGGGCGGCAGCCACCAGCGGTCCGTACCACTGGCACGGCCGCGCCAGCCGACGTAGACGAGGGCGACGACGAGGACGGGGACCGCGACCTGGATGTTGCCGAGGTCGGCGAGGAGTTCGGAGGCGCGGTCCGGGTGGACGAGGGCGCGGCTGAGGCGGGTGTCCAGGCGGAGGAGGGGGCCGTCGGCCGCGACCTGCCAGGTGATCACCGCGAAGAGGAGCGCGGGAAGGGCGAGAAGCAGCCAGAGAAAGGAGGTCGGCCGACCTGGAACAGGGGGGGTAGTTCCAGGCCGGCCGTCCGGATCGGCGGGTCGGCCGCCCCGGGGGGTTTGGGGCGGGCGACTGTCCGATCGGTGAGGAGATTCGGAGCCAGAGGCTCCTGTTGTGTGCGCGAGGGCACGACCAGGTCGAAGCTGGGGAGGCCCCGGCCTGAAGTCGCCCACAGTCCCCTGTGGGCGGGGTGTATCTCTCATCTGGGTAGAACCTACGGCAGTGGCTGCGGGTACGACAGGCGGAATCGCGTCCCGTCATGCACCCCGCACACCTTCTTCACACGGCCTGACGCCCGCCGCCCCGCCCGTGGAATCGCTGTGGATGAAACGGGTGGGGCGGTTGGGGCGCGTGAGGCTCAACTCCTGTGCGGGAGCTGGGAGTTGCGTGTGGCCGGGAGGTACGGGCGGGGGTGGATCGGACGCGGCCGGGGGTGGCTCAGATACGTGCGAACGCCTGCTCGATGATGTCGAGCCCCTCGGTCAGCAGGTCCTCCCCGATGACCAGCGGGGGCAGGAAGCGCAGCACGTTGCCGTAGGTGCCACAGGTCAGGACCAGCAGCCCCTCCTGGTGGCACGCCTTGGCGAGCGCGGCGGTCGCCTCCGGGTTCGGCTCCTTGGTCGTACGGTCCTTGACGAGCTCGATGGCGATCATCGCACCGCGTCCGCGCACGTCGCCGATGATGTCGAACTTCTCCGCCATGGCCCCGAGCCGGACCTTCATGACCGACTCGATGTTCTTGGCCTTGGCGTTGAGGTCAAGCTCCTTCATGGTCTCGATGGCGCCGAGCGCACCGGCGCAGGCGACGGGGTTGCCGCCGTAGGTACCGCCCAGCCCACCGGCGTGCGCGGCGTCCATGATCTCGGCGCGCCCGGTGACGGCGGCGAGCGGCAGCCCGCCCGCGATGCCCTTCGCGGTCGTGATCAGATCCGGGACGACACCCTCGTCCTCACACGCGAACCACTGACCCGTACGGCAGAACCCGGACTGGATCTCGTCGGCGACGAAGACGATGCCGTTGGCCTTGGCGAATTCACTCAGCGCGGGCAGGAAACCCTTGGCCGGCTCGATGAAACCGCCCTCGCCGAGGACCGGCTCGATGATGATCGCGGCGACGTTGTCGGCGCCGATCTGCTTGTTGATCATGTCGATGGCCTGCGCGGAGGCCTCGGCACCGGCGTTGTCCGGACCCGTCGGCCAGCGGTAGCCGTAGGCGACCGGGACGCGGTAGACCTCGGGCGCGAACGGCCCGAAGCCGTTCTTGTACGGCATGTTCTTCGAGGTCAACGCCATCGTGAGGTTGGTCCGGCCGTGGTACCCGTGGTCGAAGACGACGACGGCCTGCCGCTTGGTGTAGGCCCGCGCGATCTTCACGGCGTTCTCGACGGCCTCGGCGCCGGAGTTGAACAGCGCGGACTTCTTGGCGTGGTCACCCGGGGTCAGCTCGGCGAGGGCCTCGGCGACCTCGACGTAGCCCTCGTAGGGCGTGACCATGAAACAGGTGTGGGTGAAGTCGGCGAGCTGCGCGCTCGCCCGGCGTACGACGGCCTCGGCGGAGGCGCCGACGGATGTCACGGCGATACCGGAACCGAAGTCGATGAGCCGGTTCCCGTCGACGTCCTCGATGATCCCGCCGCCGGCGCGCGCGGTGAACACGGGCAGCACGGAGCCCACACCGGCCGCGACCGCGGCGGTACGGCGGGCCTGCAGCTCCTGCGACTTCGGGCCGGGGATGGCGGTGAGAACGCGGCGCTCCTGCGGAACAGCGGTCATGAGGGGCTCCTGGGGTGGTGCGGACGCTTTTCTTCTTTCTTCCTTTCTCGCAGGCTAGGGCGGGTGGCCGGGGGTGGGCATGCTCCATGTGGGCGGTGTCGGGGGTGGGGGTTGTCCGTGGTGGACAGTGCCGGGATCACGAGGATCGGTGTGGACCCGGCCCCGTAAGCGGTGAACTCCCCTTGTGGGCGCGTTAGATTGACTCGCTGACGGTGTACGGAACGGCTGGTCAAGGGGCGAGGGCGATGGACAGCGACGGGACGCGGGACGCGCGACACACACAGGCGAATCCTGTGCCGCGTCCGGCGGGACCGGCGGACCCGCCGGGACAGCACGCCGTACCGCCGAGGCCGGCGCACGCGCCGAGCGCGGCCGGCCCCACCGTGGCCGACTGGCTCGACGAACCCCGGCCCGCCGCCGGACCCGGCATCTGGCGCTTCGGATACCGCGTGCCCAAGCCGGAGCGGAGCACGGAGCGGCTGTCACCGATCACCATCGTCGGCGTCGTCGTCCCCCTCGTCGTGGGCATGGTGCTGTGGTCGCTGTGGAAGCACGGCAGCATCCCCTACCAATGGGCACTGCTGAGGGTGCTCACCCCGGGCGACTGGTGGTGGGCCGGCACCACGACACCCAAGGGCAAGGGCCTCGACGCCGTGACGGTCGCCGACGGCGTCTTCTTCGGCATCCTGGTCTACGGCATGGGGCGCCTGGGGAGCTGGCCGGAGATCATCCGGCACCTCGTCACCCGCCGCCCGCAGCCGGCCAGGGCGCTGCTCGCCCTGCTGGGCGCCGTGATCGCCGTGAACCTGGTGGTGGTCCCGAAGATCTTCCCCGGTGTCGGCTGGAGCGCGCTTCCGGTCGCCGGTCCGGTGTACCACCTCGTCAACCTCTTCCCGGGCGGCTACGACTTCATCTCCACGCCGCTGGTGGGCAACCTGCTCTACCTGGTCATCGGTCTGCTGGTCGTCTGGCCGTTCGCCCGCATCGGCGGCTGGCTGTCACTGCTCCGGGAGCGGTCCGGCGCGGGCGACACCGCGGCTACGGCGGTCGTCCCCGGGCAGGCACCGGGCGCCGGGTCACGGTCGCACTGGGCCGAGCTGCGGGAGGCGGGACAGTTCGAGGCCGCGGACGTCCTCACCGCCGAGGTGCGGGCGGGGCGGATGAACGACGTGGACTGCGCGCGCGTCGAGCACGCCTGGAAGCGGGCCCGGCGGACCGGCGACCTCACGTCCTTCACCCAGACCGTGCTGCGCTCCGGGGGCGGCGCCTGGATCCACCCCTCCGGCTCCCGCGACCTGCCGAGCCGCACCGCGCGGCACGACCTGCTCGACGGCCAGGTGCGGATCGGCACCTGGGCGCCGGGTGAGCGCATCCCGCTCGCCTATCGCGGCGTCGGCAGCGCGCTCGGCCCGGACACGCTGGGGACCTCGCTGCTAGTCGTAGGGCCCTCGGGCTCGGGCAAGACGCGGCACGTGGTCCGGCCGGTGGTCGAGAACCTCACCCTCCAGGCCCTCACCGGCCGGTGCGCCGTCGTCGTGGTGTGCGCCACCGGTGCGCCGCTCGGCCCGGACGAAGCGTTCGACGTGATCGTCCGCGTCGGCGACCCGGCGTCCGTCCACGACCTCGACCCGTACGCCGAGTCCCACGACCCCGACGAGGCCGCCGCCCTGCTCGCGGAGGCGCTCGTCGGCGACCTCGACTCCGTGGACACCCAGCGTTCCGCCACCGTCCTGGCTCAGCTCCTCGGCCCCTACCGGGCCGCGTACGGCAGGTTCCCCGCACTGCCCGTGCTGCGCGAACTCCTCGAGAGCGAGCCGAGGGCCCTGGCGGAACTGAGTGCCGCACTCACCGACGACCGGCACGCCGTGATGCGCCGCGAACTCGACTCCCGCATGCGCCATGCCGGCGGTGGCAACGACCCAGGCCAGGCCCTCGCCGACCGGCTCGCGCTGCTCGACCGCCCGGTGTTCGCCGAGTTCTTCGGCGCGGGGGGCGGGACCGTACGGCCGTTTTCGCTGCGGGCCGTCGCCCATCACCCTCTGCGCGTCCGGATCGACCTGCCCGAGCACGGGCACGACGAGGCGGCCCGGCTGCTCACCCGGCTGGTCCTCGCGCAATTCGCCGCGGTGGTCCGGGGCCGTGAGCGCGGGCACTTCGCCTGCCTCGTCCTCGACGACGCCACCGGCACGGTGAACACCGAGTCGCTGCGCCGGATCCAGCGGCTGCGCTCCGAGGACGCGGGTGTCGTCCTCGCCCTGCGCACCGTCGGCGACGTGCCCGAGGCCCTGCACGGCCCGCTGTACGGCGCCGTCGGCTGCCGTATGGCGCTGGCCGGCGTCACCACCTGGGACGGCAGCCGCTTCGCCCACGCCTGGGGCACCGAGTGGGTGGAGACCAAGGACGTCGCCAAGCACACCGTCTTCGCCGACCAGCCCATGACCCGCGCCATCCACGCCCTCCGCAAGCTGGTCACCGGCAAGGCCGTCACCACGGAGGCCGTGACCGTCCGCCAGGTAGAACGTGAGCGCTGGTCCGCGTCCGAACTGGCGCACGGGGTGCCCGCCGGGCACGCGGTGCTGTCCCTGACCAGCGTGAAGGGGGAGCACGCGCCGCCGCTGCTGGTGGATCTGCGAGCCCAAGGCCGCTGAACCGGACATACGGGTACGTGGTGACCATACGGTGAGGCAGAATCGGCACAGGCCGTTCATACGCGGCGGCCAAAAGATCGACATGATCGCCCGTTCTTCCTCCACCTGAAGGCACCATGCCCCCCACCCTCGCCTCCCTCGTCCACCACTCCGCGCTCAAGCTCACCGTGCGCGCAGGCGAGGACCGGCTGGACGTGCCCGTGCGGTGGGTGCATGCCAGTGAGCTGGCGGATCCGGTGCCGTACATGGAGGGCGGCGAGCTGCTGCTGATCACCGCGCTGAAGCTGGACGCGGAGGACGCGAAGGCCATGCGCCGGTATGTGAAGCGGCTGGTGGGCGCGGGGGTCGTAGGGCTGGGGTTCGCCGTCGGCGTCAATTACGACGAGATCCCGAAGGCGCTCGTCGACACGGCGGCGGAAGAGGGGCTGCCGCTCCTCGAAGTCCCCCGCCGCACCCCCTTCATCGCGATCAGCAAGGCCGTCTCCGCAGCGATCGCCGCCGACCAGTACCGCTCCGTCACCGCCGGCTTCGCCGCCCAGCGCGAGCTCACCAAGCAGGCCCTCACCGACGGCCCCGAGGGACTCCTCTCCGCCCTCGCCGCGCAGGTCGACGGCTGGGCCGCGCTCTACGACGCGTCCGGCGCCGTCGTCGCCACCGCCCCGGAGTGGGCCGGCCGCCGTGCCGCCCGGCTCACGGCGGACGTGGAGCGGTTGCGGGACCGGCCCGCACCGGCCTCCTCGGTGGTCGGCGGTCCTGACAACGAGGACCGCGTCGAACTGCACACCCTCGGCACCGGCCGCCGCCCCCGCGCCGCACTCGCCGTAGGGACCGCGTCCGCGCTCGGGACGGCGGAACGGTACGCCGTGCACTCCGCGATCGCGCTGCTGACCCTCACCACGGAACGCTCGCGGTCGCTCCAGGCCGCCCATGAGCGGATCGGCGCGGCCGTGCTGCGGCTGCTGCTCGCCGGGCACCCGGACCACGCGCGGGCGGTCGCCGGGGATCTGTACGGCGGGCTGCTCGACGCGCCGTTCCGGATCGTCGTGGGGGAGTCGACGGACGGTGAGCCCCTGGACGGGCTCGCCGAGATCGTCGAGTCGGCCGCCGCACGCTCCGGCGAGGCCGTCCTCGTCGTACCGGAAGGGCCGGAACGGCTGGTGGCGCTCGCCGTCGACGGCGGAGCCGCGGTCGAGGCGTGCGCGGAGTACGCGGCGACGCTGGAGGGCGAGCGGGCGGTCGGCGGACAGGAACAGGGCGGCGAGGAGCATGGACTCGTCGTGGGGCTCTCCGCGCCCGCCGGGCCCATCGCCGCGGCGGCCGCGTACAAGCAGGCCGAACAGGCGTTGTCCGTGGCGCGGAGGCGGGGGCGGGTGCTCGTCGAGCACGAGCAACTGGCCGCCGGGTCTGTGCTGCCGTTGCTCGCCGACGACGCGGTGCGCGCCTTCGCGGACGGGTTGCTACGGCCGCTCGCCGAGCACGACGCCACCGGGCGCGGGGATCTCGTCGCCTCGCTGCGGGCCTGGCTCTCCCGGCACGGGCAGTGGGACGCGGCGGCCGCGGACCTCGGGGTGCACCGGCACACCCTGCGGTACCGGATGCGGCGGGTCGAGGAGATCCTCGGGCGCTCGCTGGACGATCCGGACGTACGGATGGAGTTGTGGCTCGCGTTGAAGGCGACGGCCGCCGCGGAGTAGGCGGCATCTGCCGAACTGGAGTGTCCCGGCCCGGCACTGCTACGGCTCGGACAAACGCACCCCCGCTTCCCCGCACCTACGGTGGAGCGAGTAGGACCAAGGAACACCGAGTACAAGCACCCCCAACGCGGAAGGGCCGGCACACGCAATGCCCAACGAATCTGTGGCAGTCACCCACGCCTTCTGGCTCGCCGGCCGCCAGGCCACCGGCGAGGACACCTTCGACGTCACCTCGCCCTGGGACGGCCGCCTCGTAGGCAAGGTCAGCGTGCCGACCGACGCCCAGGTCGAGGAGGCGGTGGCCGCCGCGTACGCCGTACGGGACGAGTTCGCCGCCACCCCCGCCCACGTCCGCGCCGCCGCCCTCGACCACGTCAGCCGACGTCTCGTCGAGCGCACCGAGGAGATCGCGCAGCTGATCTCCGCCGAGAACGGCAAGCCGATCAAGTGGGCCCGCGGTGAGGTCGGCCGTGCGGTGTCCGTGTTCCGGTTCGCGGCGGAGGAGGCCCGGCGCTTCAACGGCGGCGAGGCCCAGCGCCTCGACACCGACGCCGGCGGCCAGGGCCGGCTCGCCCTCACCCGGCGTTTCCCGAAGGGCGTCGTCCTCGGCATCGCGCCCTTCAACTTCCCGCTGAACCTCTGCGCCCACAAGATCGCCCCCGCGATCGCGGCCGGCGTGCCGATCATCCTCAAGCCGGCCCCGGCCACCCCGCTCTCCGGCCTGATCATCGGCGATCTGCTCGCCGAGACCGAGCTGCCCGCCGGTTCGTGGAGCGTCCTGCCGGTCGCCAACGACCACATGCCCGCCCTCGTCCAGGACGAGCGGCTGCCGGTGATCTCCTTCACCGGTTCGGAGAAGGTCGGCTACGCGATCATGGACTCGGTGCCGCGCAAGCACTGCACCCTGGAGCTGGGCGGCAACGGCGCGGCCGTGGTCCTCGGGGACTACTCCTCCGACGCCGACCTCGACTGGGCCGCGACCCGCATCGCCACCTTCTCGAACTACCAGGGCGGCCAGTCCTGCATCTCCGTGCAGCGCGTCATCGCGGATGCCTCGGTCTACGACCGGCTGCTCCCGCGCATAGTCGCCGCCGTCGAGGCCCAGGTCACCGGCGACCCGAGCGACGACAAGACCGACGTCGGGCCGCTGGTCAGCGAGGCCGCCGCGCAGCGCGTCGAGTCGTGGGTCCAGGAGGCCGTCGAAGCCGGCGCCACCCTCCTCACCGGCGGCAAGCGCGACGGCGCCTCGTACGCGCCGACAGTCCTCACCGACGTACCGGCCGACACGACGATCTCCTGCGAGGAGGTCTTCGGACCGGTGCTGACCGTGACGAAGGTGGACGGCGAGGCCGCCGCCTTCGCCGCCGCCAACGACTCCAAGTACGGCCTCCAGGCAGGGGTGTTCACCCACGACGTGCAGGTCGCCTTCCGCGCCCACCGCGCGCTCGAGGTCGGCGGTGTCGTGATCGGCGACGTCCCGTCCTACCGCGCCGACCAGATGCCGTACGGGGGCGCCAAGCAGTCCGGCGTCGGCCGCGAGGGCGTCAAGTTCGCGATGGACGACTACACCTACGAGCGGGTGCTGGTCCTCACGGGCCTCGCGCTCTGACCGGGCTCGGGAGGGGAGCGGTCGCTCTGACCGTTCTCTCACCGAGCGGCCCTAGCTAATGGGATCCATTTTCATATAGCCTCCTCGAAGGGGCCCGGCACCGATGCCTTCCGGTGCCGGGCCCCTTCTCTGTGTCGACCCCTCCGGACCCTCAGCCGGAGAAGCCGACATGCGCGAGCCGCAACGGCCCACGCAGCTTCAGGTGCACATCGTGCACGCCCTCGGCGACGATCCCGGCGCCGAGCGTGGTGTAGTCGTACGGGCCCGATGCCGGTGCGGGCAGGGCGAGTTGGGCGAGCGCCGGGCCGCCGTCCAGGGACAGTTCTACGACGCCCTCGCCCGCGACCTCGACGGTCACCTCGGTGACGCCGGCGCCGAAGTCGCAGTGGCGGTAGGTCAGTTCGGCCGTGCCGCCCTGTGTCGGGGTGACCGCGTCGCCCGTCACCTTCGTGCGGTCGACGATCTCGCCGCCGGACTGCTCGTCGAAGTCGGCCGCGTCCAGGCCGTGTTGGAGGACTGCGCGGGGTGCGGCGGGCTCGCCGGTGAGCGTCACCGTCGTACGGAGGCGGATGTCCTCGCTGGAGGCGCCGACGAGGAGGTCGTACCCGCCCGGTTCGACGCGGTGGGCGCCCCGCGCCACGTCCCAGAACTCGAAGGCGGACAGCGGGACTTCGAAGGAGAGCACCGCTGCCTCGCCCGGTTCGAGGGTCACGCGGCGGTGTGCGATCAGTTCGCTGAACGGGCGGGGGACCGACGGGCTCACGGCGCTGGTGTACAGCTGCGCCACCTCGTCAGCTGTCACATCGCCGGTGTTGGTGACCGTGAACTGCACGTGCACCGCGTCGAGTTCGACCCGTGCCGTCAGGTGGCCGTACACGAAGGACGCGTACGACAGTCCGTGCCCGAACGGGAACAACGGCGTGCCCTCGAAGTAGAGGTACGTCTGGCGGCCGCCGATCACGTCGTAGTCGAGGAGGTCGGGCAGGTCGGCGTCGGCCGCGTACCAGGTCTGGGGGAGGCGGCCGGCGGGGGAGACGTCGCCGGCGAGGACGCGGGCCAGGGCCGTGCCCGCCGCCTGGCCGCCGTGGGCGGTCCACAGGAGCGCCGGGAGGTCGGCCGGATCGACCGTGTACGGGTACGCGGAGACCAGGGCCAGGACCGTGTTCGGGTTGGCGGCGCGGGCCGCGCGCAGCAAGCGCTGCTGCTGGGCGGGGAGTTGGAGTGTCGTACGGTCCTCGGTCTCGCGGCCGTTGATGTGCGGGTCGTTGCCCGCGACGACGAGCACCACGTCCGCCGCCTGTGCGACCCGGGCCACCGCGTCCTCGCCGCGCTCGGCGATCACCAACTCGAAGATTTCTCCGCCCTCTTCGGCAACCTTCACGCCGTCGGCGGCGACAGAGACGTGGCGACCCGTACCGATGTGCCGCAGGAGGTGACCGTTCTCATGGGGTTCCAGGCGGAATGTCTCCTGGACGACCCAGCCTCCGGGCTGGTCGGCGGAGGCGCGGACGTAGCCGTCGTCGGCGACCGAGAGGTAACGGCCGTCGGGCGCGCGGAGGGTGAGGACGCCCTCGCCCCAGTCGACGAGGGCGAGTTCGGTGCCGGTGTCGTCCGTGATGAGGGGCGGGAGGTCGGTGCGGCCCGCGAGGAGGGCCGGGTCCAACGCGCCCTCGGCGCCGCGTACTTCGTCGGCCACGTCCACCAACGGGACGTGCAGGTAGGCGCCTTGGGCGGTGCGCAGCCGGACGCGGTCCACGCCCTCCGCGAACTCGACGCGCTCGGCGCCGAATCGCTCGTACACGCCCTCCAGCGGAGTGGAGCGGTGGATCAACGTGCCGCTGTACCAGTCGAGTTTGCACTCGTCCGCGAGCAGTCCGACGACGGCGAGGCGGGTGTCGTGGGCGAGGGGCAGCAGCCCGGTGTCGTTCTTGAGGAGGACCACCGCCTGTTCGGCGGCCTCCTGGGCGAGGGCCCGGTGCGCCGGGGTGTCGAAGTCCTCGGTGCCGGTGTGCGGGTCGTGCGCCGGGTCGAACTCGCCGAGCCGGAACCGCACCGAGAGCTGACGGCGGACCGCCGCGTCGACGTCGGCCTCCGTCAACAGGCCCTGGTCCAGGGCGCCTTGGACCCGGGCCACGATCGTCGAACCGTCCGTGCCGTGGTCGGTGAAGCTGTCCACGCCGGAGAGGAGCGAGGCCGCCGTCGCCTCCTCGTGGGTGTCGAAGTAGTGCTCGGAGTCGACCAGGTTGGAGGGCGCGCCCGCGTCCGAGCAGACCAGCAGGTCCTCGTCGGTCCAGGTGCGCAGGTGCTCGCGGAGATACGGCGAGACGTGGTTGGGGCGGCCGTTGACCAGGTTGTACGCGGGCATCACGCCCGCCACCGCGCCCGCCTCGACCGTCTCGCGGAAGGCGCGCAGGTCGTACTCGTGCAGCACGCGCGGGCGGACGGACGAGGACGAGATGTCGCGGCCCGTCTCGTTGTTGTGGGCGAGCCAGTGCTTGAGGACGGGGGCCGTGCGCCAGTACGTCGGGTGGTCGCCGCGCAGGCCGCGCGTGTACGCGGTGGCGATCGCGGAGGTCAGCTTCGGGTCCTCCGAGTAGCCCTCCTCGTTACGGCCCCACAGCGGGTGGCGCAGCAGGTTCACGGTCGGGGACCACACGTTGAGGCCGACGCGGTCGTCGCGGGCGCGCATCGCGCGGACCTCCTTGGACACCGCGTCGCCGACCCGTCGTACGAGATCCTCGTTCCAGGTCGCGCCCAGGCCCACCGCCTGCGGGAAGACCGTCGCCGGGCCCATCCACGCGACGCCGTGCAGGGCCTCCTGGCCGGTGCGGAACGCGGCCACGCCCAGCCGCTCCACGGCGGGCGCGTACTGGTGCAGGAAGCCGACCTTCTCGTCGGGGGTGAGCCGTGCCAGCAGGTCGTCGATGCGCTTCGCGAACGGCAGGTGCGGATCGCGGAAAGGCGGCGTAGGCGGCGTTTGTGCGGTCACGTGGGGTTCCCCTTGCGATGGAGCGGTGCGGCTCTTTCGAAGCGCTTCGATGCTGATTCGATGCGGGTCAGGTGTCAAGAGACCTTCACCGTTATTTCAAGCAGCACATACGGACAGGTCATGCCGTGCGCCTCCGAGGAATCTTGGGAGCGACCCTTGTGCACCCTTGGGTGTTCACTTAACCTCGCAGCAACATCGAAGCGCTTCGACTAAGTGCTCTGTTCCACTCAAGACACCGCAGCCGACGGCTCCACCGCCGGGTGTCCTGGTGCGCCATGAAGGGTTGACGCAATGACGCCGAACGCCTCCGCCGCCTCCGCTCCCAGCCGGAGAAGCTTCCTCGCCTCCACGGCGGTCGTCGCCGCAGCGGTGGCGGGAGGGGTACCGCTGCTCTCCGCCTGCGGGGCCTCGGACAGCGGGTCGGGCGGGGGCAGTTCGGAGGGCAAGGGCGTCAAGAAGCTGCTGCCGGCGTTCGTGGCCAGCAACGTGGTGACCCCGGACCTCCCCTCCAAGAACGGCTCGGCGATCGGCTTCTCCAGCAAGCTGGACCTCGCCACGCTGAAGACCTCGGTGCCGAAGAAGCTCGGCAAGGGCGGCAAGGTCACCATCATGGCGCCGTTCTGGGGCTCCCCGCCGAAGAGCGACAACGCCTACTACAAGGCGATGAACAGCCTCATCGGCGTCGACGTGGCCTGGCAGAACCAGGACGGCAACACCTACGACCAGAAGCTCGGCGCGGTGCTCGCCTCCAGCGACATCCCGGACGTCGTGGTCGTCCCCGGCTGGAACATGGGCGGCAAGATACCCAGCGCCATCATCGGCAAGTTCGCCGACCTCGGCCCCTACCTCGCCGGCGACAAGGTCAAGGACTACCCGAACCTCGCGGCGATCCCGTCCGACGCCTGGCAGCGCTGCATCTTCGGCGGCAAGCTGCGCGGACTGCCGATGCCGTCCTCGTACGTCCCCAACATCGTGCCGCTCTACCGCAAGGACATCTTCGACAAGGAGGGGTACGAAGTCCCCACCTCCGCCGACGAGTTCATGGCCCTGGCCAAGGAGATCACCAACGCCAAGGCCAAGCGCTGGGCCTGCCTGGACATGAAGTGGACCGCCTTCAACATGTGGGGCGTGCTCTCCGGCAGCGAGAAGTCGCTCGGCTGGAACCTCGTCGACGGCAAGCTGGTCAACCGCGTCGAGACCCCGGAGTACCTCGAAGCGCTGGAGTGGACCCGCAAGCTGTTCGCCGCCGGATACGTGCACCCCGACGCCAAGCTGGGCAAGAGCGCGGCCACCGACCCGGGCCCCAAGTTCGCGGCGGGCGAGTTCCTCATCTACCCCCAGGACATCTCGCAGTGGTGGAGCCGCACCGCCGAACAGGCCACCCAGAACCCGTCCTACAAGATCTGGGGCATGGACCTCTTCGGCCACGACGGCGGCGACCCGACCCTCTGGGCCGGCGAACCGGCCAACATCTTCGCCTTCATCAGCAAGAAGGCCTCCGAGTCCGTGATCCATGACGTGCTCGCCGTCGCCAACGTCACCGCCGCGCCGTACGGCACCAAGGAGTACATGCTCACCAACTACGGCGTGGAGGGCACCCATTACTCCGTCAAGAACGGTGTTCCCACCAAGACCGACCAGGGCAACAACGAGGTCATCAACGCCTACGTGATGGTCGCCAGCCCCGCCGCCACCATCGCGCACCCCGACTTCCCCGAGGTCGCCAAGGCGCAGGTCGAGTGGCAGCAGCGGATGGGCGCCTTCACAAAGAAGTCGAGCTTCTACGGCCAGCAGATCACCGAGCCGAGCCGCTACACCAACCTCCTCAACGACTTCGAGCAGTTGGAGGACGACATCACCCGCGGCCGCAAGAAGATCAGCGACATGCAGCAGGCCGTCTCCGACTGGAAGAGCAAGGGCGGCGACCAACTCCGCGCCTGGTACCAGAAGTTGCTCGACGACAACGGCACGGCGGCGAGCTGACCGGGTACCGAGGCAAGGAGAACGGCCGTGTCCCACAGCACGGTGCCTCGGAGCAGGACCGAGGCCGACACGACGGGCAAGACCCCGAAGGCGTCCGGCACCAGCACCGGCCCCCGACGCAACAGCCCCAAGGCGAAGGTGAGTTGGCGGCTCAGGTTCAGACGCGACCGCGTCCTGCTCCTGATGACCCTGCCGGCCGTCCTGCTCATCCTGGTCTTCAACTACCTGCCGATCCTCGGCAACATCGTCGCCTTCGAGGACTACGACCCCTACGTCAGCGACAACGGCATCGTCTCGATGCTGCACAGCCCCTGGGTCGGCCTGGAGAACTTCCAGCAGATCTTCGCGGACTCCGCGTTCTGGAGTGCCGTACAGAACACGCTCGTCCTGTTCTTCCTCCAGCTCATCCTGTTCTTCCCGATCCCGATCCTCCTCGCGCTGCTCATCAACAGCGTGGTCAGGCCCCGGGTCCGGGCGCTCTCCCAGGCGATCCTCTACCTCCCGCACTTCTTCTCCTGGGTGCTGGTGATCGCCGTCTTCCAGCAACTCCTGGGCGGGGCGGGCCTGTTCTCGCAACTGCTCCGTCAACACGGCTTCGACGGCCTCGACGTGATGACCGACCCCAACACGTTCAAGTTCCTGATCACCGCGCAGAGCGTGTGGAAGGACGCGGGCTGGGGGATCATCGTCTTCCTCGCCGCGCTGTCCTCCGTCAGCCCCGATCTGTACGAGGCCGCGGCGATGGACGGCGCGGGGCGGTGGCGCCGGATGTGGCACGTCACGCTGCCCGCGCTCCGACCCGTGATCGCACTGCTGTTGGTGCTCCGGGTCGGTGACGCGCTGACCGTCGGCTTCGAGCAGATCCTGCTCCAACGCGACGCCGTGGGGCCGGGAGCGGCGGAGGTCCTCGACACCTTCGTCTGGTGGAACGGCGTCCGCAACCAGGACTTCGGCTACGCGGCCGCCGCGGGACTCGTCAAGGGCGTGATCAGTCTCGGGCTGGTTCTCGCCGCGAACAAAGTGGCCCACCTCATGGGTGAGCAGGGGGTGTACAAGAAGTGACCGCCGTCATCGACCAACCTGTGCGACAGCCGAGCAGGTGGGCTGCGCCGCCTCGGCCCACCTGGGAGGAGGAACCCGGCAAGGTCGGGCTCGCCGGCAAGGGGCTCGTCCTCACGATCGCCTGTCTCGCCATCCTCTTTCCGCTGTGGATCGTCCTCGTCACCAGCCTTTCCTCCCGCAAGACCATCGACCAGGCCGGTGGGCTCGTCATGGTTCCGAAGGGGATCACGTTCGTCGCGTACAAGGAACTTCTCAGCGGGGGTCAGGTCACCAGGGCGGCGATCATCAGTGTCCTCATCACCGTCGTCGGCACGCTGTTCTCCATGGCGGTGTCTGTTCTTTGTGCGTACGGCCTCTCTCGTATCGGGTCGCTCGGGCATCGGTGGATCCTGATGATGATGCTGGCGACGATGTTCTTCAGCGCGGGGCTTATTCCGACGTATTTGCTCGTCCAGTCGCTTGGCCTGACCGACAGTTACCTCGCGTTGATCCTGCCCAGTGCGCTCAGCGTCTTCAACATCCTTGTGTTGCGTGGGTTCTTCATGGGGATCTCGCAGGAACTCATCGACAGTGCGCGGATCGATGGTGCCGGTGACTTCCGGATTCTGTGGATCATTGTCATGCCGTTGTCCCGGGCTGTGTTGGCTGTCATCACGCTCTTTTATGCCGTGGGGTATTGGAGTGCCTGGTTCAATGCATCGCTGTATTTGAACGACCAGGACATGATGCCGTTGCAGAACGTCATGATTCAGCTGGTGCAGAAGCAGGAGGCTCCCGTGGGGCTTGGTCAGGCGATCAAGACGGGGGAGTTGTCCGGGCTTGCTGTGCAGATGGCGGTCATGGTGATGGCGTTGTTGCCGGTGGCTGTGCTTTCGCCGTTTGTGCAGCGGCATTTCAAGAAGGGGATGCTTACCGGCGCCGTTAAGGGCTGAATCGGTTGTCTTTTGTCTGCGGGCGCGTTGGGGCTGGTCGCGCAGTTCCCCGCGCCCCTAAAAAACTCCCCTGACCGTTTCTCTGTAGAACGAGGTGTGTCATGCGTGCGTCCGAAATGAGCCGGCGTGCCGTTCTTGCGGGTGCCGCAGCCGCCGCCGCGCTTACCACCGTGCCGCTCCTCACGACGAGGGCGCAGGCTGCGGAAGCGCCCGCTTATCGCTGGCGCAATGCCGTCATCGGCGGCACCGGATTCGTCACGGGCGTCCTCTTCCACCCCTCCGTCCGCGGCCTCGCCTACGCCCGTACCGACATCGGCGGTGCCTACCGCTGGGACGACCGGGTCGGCCGCTGGACCCCGCTCACCGATCAACTCGGGTGGGACGACTGGAACTTGCTCGGTGTGGAGGCGCTCGCCGTCGACCCCGTGCACCCGGACCGGCTGTACCTCGCCGTCGGCACCTACGCGCAGTCCTGGGCCAGCAACGGTGCGATCCTCCGTTCCGAGGACCGGGGCACCACCTGGACCCGCACCGACCTCACCGTGAAGCTCGGCGGGAACGAGGACGGGCGTGGGGCGGGGGAGCGGTTGCTTGTCGACCCGCGGGACAGTGACACCCTGTGGCTCGGCACCCGGCACGACGGGCTGCTCAAGTCGACCGACCGGGGCGTCACTTGGGCGGCGGCGACCGGCTTCCCGGCGACCGCCAGCGACTCCGGTCAAGGCGTCACCTTCCTCGTCGCCGTCGGCCGTGCCGTCTACGCCGGGTGGGGTGACGGAGACGGGAGCGCGACCGCCGTCACCCTCTATCGCACCACCGACGGCACCACCTGGACCGCCGTCCCCGCGCAGCCCACCGGCATCTCCGCCAAGGTCCCGATCCGGGCCGCGTACGACGCACGCTCCCGTGAGCTGTACGTGACGTACGCCGACGCGCCCGGGCCCAACGGGCAGTCCACCGGCAGTGTGCACAAGTTGGCTGTCGGAAGCGGTCGTTGGACGGACGTCAGCCCCGTCCAGCCCGGCGGCGGCGACACCTTCGGGTACGGCGGGGTCGCCGTCGACGCCCGGCGCGCCGGCACCGTCGTCGTCTCCACCAACAACCGCTGGGCGGCCGTCGACACCCTGTACCGGACCACCGACGGCGGCCGTACCTGGACGTCCCTGAAGGACGCTGCTGTCTTCGACGTGTCTGAGACTCCTTTCCTCAAGTGGGGTGCTGAACAGCCGAAGTTCGGCTGGTGGATCCAGGCCGTGGCCGTCGACCCGCACGACTCGAAGCACGTCGTCTACGGCACCGGTGCCACCCTCTACGGCACCCGTGACCTCACCCACTGGGCGCCGCGGATCCGTGGCCTGGAGGAGACGTCCGTGATCCAGCTGATCTCGCCCCCGGTCGGGGAGGCGCACCTGATCAGCGCCTCGCGGGACATCGGCGTGATGTACCACGAGCGGCTCACGGCGTCTCCGTCGCGCGGCATGGCGACGAACCCCGTGTTCGGGTCGGCGACCGGGATCGCGCAGGCCGCGGGCAGGCCGTCGTACGTCGTCCGCACGGGCTTCGGCGACAACGGCAACGGTGCGTACTCCCGCGACGGCGGGCGGAGCTGGGCGCCCTTCGCTGCCCAGCCCGACATCGCCGGGGACTCACCGGGGCCGATCGCCACCAGCGCCGACGGCGGTACGCTGCTGTGGTCCTTCGTGCACTGGGACGGCACGAAGTACCCGACTCACCGCTCGGCGGACAACGGCGCGACCTGGACCGAGGTCTCCTCCTTCCCGAAGGGCGCCACGCCGGTCGCCGACCCGGCCGACCCGACGCTCTTCTACGCATACGACACCGACACAGGAACGCTATACGCCAGCACTGACAGTGGCCGTTCGTTCGCACAGCGTGCGGGTGGACTGCCCTCGGGCGACAGCCAGTTCCAGCTGGTCGCGGCGCCCGGGCGGTCCGGTGACCTGTGGTTGAGCGTCAAGTGGAACGGGCTCTACCGGTCCGTCGACGGGGGTGTCAGCTTCTCGAAGGTGGCCAGTTGCTGGGCCTCCTACACGCTCGGCTTCGGCAGGGCCGCGCCCGGCGCCGACTACCCCGCGATCTATCAAGTCGGCTCCACCGAGACCATCACCGCCGTCTACCGCTCCGACGACGAGGCCAAGACCTGGGTGCGGATCAACGACGACCAGCATCAGTGGGGTTGGGTCGGGCAGGCCGTCATCGGTGATCCGCGCGTCCACGGGCGCGTGTACCTCGCCACCAACGGGCGCGGCATCCAGTACGGGGAGCAGCTCTGATGCCTCGGCTCAGCGATGCCACGCGCGGTCGCATCCTCTTCGGCGGTGACTACAACCCCGAGCAGTGGCCCGAGGAGACCTGGCACGAGGACGTCCGGCTGATGAAGGACGCCGGCGTCAACTCCGTCACCCTCGGCGTCTTCTCCTGGGCCAGGCTCGAACCCGAGCCGGGGGCAATGGAGTTCGGCTGGCTCGATCGCCTGATGGACCTCATGCATGACAGCGGCATCGGCGTCGTCCTCGCCACGCCCACCTCCTCCCCGCCGCCGTGGCTCGGCCGACTCCACCCGGAGACGCTCCCCCGCGACGCGGACGGCCGTATCGAATGGTGGGGCGGACGGCAGCACTTCTCGCACTCCAGCGCCGTCTACCGCCACCACGCCGCCGCCATCACCGAGGCCCTGGCCGCCCGTTACGCCGGTCACCCCGCGCTCACGATGTGGCACATCAACAACGAGTACTGCACCTTCGACTACGGCGACGAGGCCGCCGTCGCCTTCCGCCGCTGGCTGCGCGCGAAGTACGGCACGCTGGACGCCCTCAACTCGGCCTGGGGCACGGCCTTTTGGAGCCAGGGCTACGACTCCTGGGACGGCGTCCTGCCGCCGCGTCACGCCCATTACCTCAACAACCCCACCCACGTGCTCGACTTCCGGCGCTTCACCTCCGACATGCTCCTGGAGTGCTACACCGCCGAGCGCGACATCGTCCGCCGGTACACCCCGCACCTCCCGGTCACCACCAACTTCATGCCGATGTGGGTGGGGCAGGACGGCTGGCGCTGGTCCGAGGAGGAGGACGTCGTCTCGGTCGATCTGTATCCGGATCCGCGCGATCCGCTCGGTGCCCAAAGTGCCGCTCTCGTCCAGGACTTGACCCGTTCCCAGGCGCACGGCGGTCCCTGGATGCTCATGGAGCAGGCCGCCGGACCCGTCAACTGGCGTGGCGTGAACCACCCCAAGCCGCGCGGCCTCAACCGCCTCTGGTCCCTCCAGGCAGTGGCCCGTGGCGCCGACGCCGTCTGCTACTTCCAGTGGCGTCAATCCCGGCAGGGCGCCGAGAAGTTCCACTCCGGGATGCTCAGCCATGCGGGGGAGCGGGGCCGCACCTTCCAGGAGGTGAAGCAGCTCGGCGCGGAACTCGCCCGGATCGGCGGCGAGGTGACGGACACTCACATCACCGCCGACATCGCGATCCTGCATGACTGGAACGCCTGGTGGGCCGGCGCGCAGGACGGCCGTCTCTCCACCGAGGTCGACTACCCGGACGTCTTCCGCGCCTGGCACCGCGCCCTCTGGGAGTCCCACCTCACCACCGACTTCGCCCACCCCGAACACGACCTGTCCGCCTACAAGTTGGTCGTCGTCCCGCAGCTCTACCTCCTCACGGACACCGCGATCGACAACCTCCTGGCGTACGTCCGCGACGGCGGCACCCTGATCTCCGGCTTCCTCACCGGCATCGCCGACGAGGACGACCGGGTACGAACCGGCGGCATGGACGCCCGTCTCCGCGAGCTGTTCGGCATCCGCACCCTGCACGAGTGGTGTCCGCTGGACGCGGGGGAGATGGCGGAGTGCGAGGGGTTCCGCGGGACGCTGTGGTCCGAGGAGATCGAGGCGGAGGACGACGGCGTCGACGAGGTGATTCCCTACAAGGGCGGGGAGTTGGACGGCCTCCCCGCCGTCCTTCGCAGGGGCCGGTCCTGGTACGTCTCGACGCTCCCCGAACCGCACGCGCTGCGAGGCCTGCTCGCCCGTATCGCCACCGACGCGGGGGTGCGCCCGGTGCTCGCCGGGCTTCCGCCTGGCGTCGAGGCCGTGCGGCGCGGAGACCTCCTGTTCCTCCTCAATCACGGCCGCGAACCAGTCACCCTCGACCTCCCGGGTACCCACCGGGACCTGCTCACCGACACGACCGCCGAGGGCGAGATCACTCTCGGCCGTTACGGTGCGGCAGTGTTGCGCCCATGACCAGCGAACCCGCACCGGCCAGCCCTCCGGCCCCCGGCCCCGCGCACGCCACCTGGGAGCCCCTCCCCGCCGCCCGCTGGGAGGACGCCTTCCTCAGCGGCAACGGCCACCACGGCGTCCTCGTGTTCGGCGATCCGAACGATGATCGCGTCATCGTCACCCACCACACCCTCGTCCGCCCGAACGGCGCCGAACACGCCCGGCCCCCACACCTCGCCGCCGAACTCCCCGTGCTCCAGGCCCGGTTGCTCGCCGGCGACCTCGCCGCCGCCGAGAGCTTCACCGACGACCGCCCGCTCCAGTGGGTGCAGCCCTTCCACCCGGCGTTCCAGCTACGGCTGCGCAGGCCGTCCGGCGCGGCCGGGCGCGACTACCGCCGTACCGTCGACTTCGCCACCGGCGAGGTCACCGCCCGCTGCGACGACTGGCGCAGCCGCGTCTTCGTCTCCCGCGCCGACGACGTGATCGTCCAGCACATCACCGCACCGGACCTCACCCTCGACCTCGCCCAGGAGCACCAACTCCCGGGTGCGCCGACAGGGTTGGGCGTCGGCCACGGCACGCTCCTCACCTCCGACGGCGCCGTCCTCACCCTCCGCGTCCGCTATCCCGACAGCGACCGCGCGTACACCGGAGTCACCCTCGCCGTGGTCACCGGCGGTACGACACGGCTCACCTCGGCGGGAGTTCGGATCGCCGGGGCCGATGAGGTCCTCCTCCTCACCCGAGTCCGGCGCCACACCGGCGAGCTGGACGTCGTGGAAGAGACGCGCGCCCTACGGGAGTTGCTATCCGACGGGCAGCGGGCCTACGACGCGCTCCTCGACCGCCACCTCGCGCTTCACCGTACGGCTTACGCCCGCGTCGCCCTCGATCTCCATGCCGATGACGCCGAACGCGCCCTCCCCGGAAGCGAGTTGCTGAAGCGGTACCACAGCCCTGGCCTCCTCGAAAGGCTCTTCGCGGCCGGCCGGTATCACCTGCTCTCATCCAGCGGACTGTTCCCGCCCCGGCTCACCGGACTGTGGACTGGGGACTGGAACACGGCCTGGTCGGGGGCGTTCACCAACGACGCGAACCTCAACCTCCAGACCGCGTCCGCCGCGAGCGCGGACCTTCCCGAAGTCGCGGACGCCCTCGCCTCCTTGATCCACCGTCAGCTGGACGACTGGCGGGAGAACGCCCGTGCCGTCTTCGGTGCCCGGGGTGTCGTCGCGCCCGCGCACACCGACGGCGAGTCCGGGCTGTCGTACCACTTCAGCCGGGAGTACCCGCTGCACCTCTGGACCGCTGGCGCCGACTGGCTGCTCAAGCCGCTTGTCGACCACGACGAGACGCGCGGTGCACGTGATCCGCGTACCGCCGCCGTGCTGGCCGAAGTCGCCCTGTTCTACGAGGACTTCCTCAGCCGCAGTGACCCCGAAGGAAACCTGGTCGTCGTCCCCTCGTACTCGCCCGAGAACCGTCCCGCGAACGCCAGCGCCAGTTGGGGCGCGATCAACGCGGCGATGGACCTCTCCGCGGCCCGGCACGCACTCCACACGGCCGTCGCCTATCACCCGGGTACGCCAGAGGCCCTCCGCTGGCTTGCGCTCGCCGACCGGCTGCCGCCGCACCGGGTCAACTCCCAGGGCGCGCTTGCCGAATGGGCCTGGCCGGGCCTCGACGACACCTACGACCACCGTCATCTCAGTCACCTCTACGGGGTGTGGCCGCTCGACGAGATCAACCCGTACGACACCCCGCAGCTCGCCGCCGCCGCGCACCGCGCGCTCCAACTCCGGGGCGCCGAGAACGACTCCGCGCACGGGCATCTGCATCACGCGCTCGTCGCCGCCCGCCTCCGCGACGGCGAGCGGGTCGCGCACGCGCTCGGGCAGGTGCTCGACGGTGACTTCTTCCATGCCTCGCTGATGAGCGCGCACTACCCGAACCGGGACGTCTACAACGCGGACGCCGCGCACACCCTGCCCGGTGTGGTCGTCGAGGCGCTCGTGCAGTCGACCCCGGACCGGCTGGTCCTGCTGCCCGCGCTGCCGGCGGCGTATCCGCACGGTCAACTCACCGGCGTACGCACGAGGTTCGGGGCGGAGGTCGATCTGAGCTGGACGCCCCACTCCGCCACGGCGCTGATCCGGCCGTCCCGAACCCACCGCGTCGAACTCCGGACTTCCTCCGGCACGGAGCCGCTCGACCTCGTCGCCGGAGAAGACCGCGTCCTCACCCTGGGGGCGCGGTAGCCACTCGCACCTCCCCCCACCCATGGAAGGGACACCATGGCAACACGCAAGCAGGGCCGCGTACTTACGGCCGTTCTCGCCCCCGCACTCGCGCTCGGAGCCACCGTCGCGCTCGCGTCGGCCCCCGCTTCCGCCGCCGTCTGGAGCTCCTGCGACCAGTGGGGCACCACGACCCTGAACGGCTACACGCTCTACAACGACATCTGGGGCTCCGGCGCCGGCAGCCAGTGCATCTGGGCCAACTCCGGTACCAACTGGGGCGTCAACGCCAACCACCCCAACACCGGTGGTATCAAGGCCTATCCGAACGCCAAGAAGGTGATCAACAAGTCGATCACCTCGCTCGGTTCGCTGTCCAGCAGCTACAACGTCTCGGTCCCGTCGTCCGGCGCGTACAACACGTCGTACGACATCTGGGACACCAACTACGACTACGAGATCATGCTCTGGATGAACAAGACCGGCGCCGTCGGCCCGCTCGGCACCTCGCAGGGCACCCTCACGCTGGGCGGTCACACCTGGACCGTCTACAAGGGCAACAACGGCGCCAACGACGTGTTCTCGTTCGTGCGCACCTCGAACTCCAGCTCCGGCACGGTCAACGTCCTGTCGATCCTCAAGTGGATCAAGGACACCAAGGGCTGGTTCGGCAACGTGACCATCGGGGACCTGCAGTTCGGGTTCGAGATCACGTCCTCGTCCGGCGGGCTGGACTTCACCACCAACAGCGAGAGCGTCAGCAGTAGTTGACCCACATGCAGGTCAGTCAGCCGCCCGGTCCTCGTACTCCGCGAGGGCCGGGCGGCGCCACGACTAGGGCGGAGACCCAGCAGCCGAGCGCGGCCAGCACCAGGCCGAACACCGCCGGATTCACGTACCCGGGAACGGTGTCGGCGACGTAACTCCCGCCGTCCGACGTCTCGCAGACGAACCGGAGCGGGACGAAGTCCACCGAGTAGTCGGTGACGCTCTGGGCCTCCTTGTCGTACTGCCAGCCGGTCGTACGGCAGGGCCGCAGCGGCGACGAGTCGGTGCCGCCGTCCTCCGCCTCCAGCAGCGCGCCGAGGACGTGCAACAGACCCCAGAGATACAGGGCGAACGCGGCGAGGCCAGCAACGATGGCGAGCTTGCGTAACACCATCGGAGGAGTCCAGCAGAACAAGATCGGTACGGCTGTGACGGAGGCCACAGTTCCGCACAACGGAAGCGTCACGGGCGCCCGCCCCCACCGGGCGCCCCGACCCCTACTCCGTCACCGGCAACGCCGCCCCGTCCCGCAGGAACAGCGGAATCCGGTCCAGCGGCGCGTCGACCGTGACCGCCGTGCCGCCCTCGTACGTCTCGCCCGTCCACGCGTCCGTCCACCACGCGCCCGCCGGGAGATACGCCGTACGGACCGTGGCGCCCGCCGTCAGCACCGGCGCGACCAGCAGGTCCGGGCCGAAGAGGTACGCGTCGTCGACCGACCAACTCGCCGGGTCCGCCGGGAATTCGAGGAACAGCGGCCGCATCACCGGCAGCCCCTCCTCGTGCGCGGCGCGCATCACGTCCAGGACGTACGGCTTCAGGCGCTCGCGCAGCCGCAGGTACTTCTCCAGGATCGGCAGGGCCCGATCGCCGTACGACCAGACCTCGTTGGGGCCGCCGGTCATGTCGGGGCCGAGCGGCATGCCCGGGTCGCGGAAGCCGTGCAGCCGCATCAGCGGGGACAGCGCGCCGAATTGGAACCAGCGGACCATGACTTCCTGGTACGCCGGGTCGTCCGGGTCGCCGCCGTGGAAGCCGCCGATGTCCGTGTTCCACCAAGGGATGCCGGAGAGCGCGGTGTTGAGGCCCGCGGCGATCTGGCGGCGCAGGGTCGGGAAGTCGGTTCCGATGTCGCCCGACCAGAGCGCGGCGCCGTGGCGCTGACTGCCCGCCCACGCCGAGCGGTTGAGGGTGATGACCTCGTCGTCGCCGACGCCCTCGGCGCGCAACCCCTCAGCGAACGCACGGGAGTTCTCGGCCGGGTACATGTTGCCGACCTCCAGGCCCGGGCCCGCCCAGTAGCGCAGGTTCTCCTGGAAGCCGGGCTTCAGCTCGGGCTCGCAGGCGTCCAGCCAGAAGGCCGTAATGCCGTACGGGACAAGGTAGTTGTCGCGGATCTTCGACCACAGGAAGTCGCGGGCCTCGGGGTTCGTGGCGTCGTAGAAGGCCACCTGGACCGTCGACGCGACCCCCTTGTCCGGCCAGTCGGCGTGGGCCATCGGGCCGTACTGGGTGCCGATGAGGTAGCCGCGCTGTTCCAGTACGCCGTGGTTCTCGCTGAGGGGGGAGACGGAGGGCCAGACGCTGACCACCAACTTCACGCCCAGCTCGTCCAGTTCGCGGACCATGGCCGCCGGGTCGGGCCACTCGGCCGGGTCGAACTTCCAGTCGCCCAGGTGCGTCCAGTGGAAGAAGTCGCAGACGATGGCGGAGAGGGGGAGGTCCCGGCGCTTGTACTCCCTTGCCACGGCGAGGAGTTCGGCCTGCGTGCGGTAGCGCAGCTTGCACTGCCAGAAGCCCGCCGCCCACTTGGGGAGCATCGGCGTGCGGCCCGTCACCGCGCTGTAGCGGCGCTGGCCGTCGGCCGGGTCGCCCGCGGTGATCCAGTAGTCGATCTGCCGGGCCGAATCGGCCACCCAGCGCGTGCCGTTGCCGGCCAGCTCCACGCGGCCTATCGCCGGGTTGTTCCACAGCAGGGTGTAGCCGCGGCTGGAGACGAGCACCGGGATGCCGACCTCGGCGTTGCGCTGGACCAGGTCGAGGACCAGGCCCTTCTGGTCCAGCTTGCCGTGCTGGTGCTGCCCGAGGCCGTACAGCTTCTCGTCCTCGTACGCGGCGAAGCGCTGCTCCAGGCGGTGGTGGCCGTTGCCGACCGCTGTGTAGAGGCGCGAGCCGGGCCACCAGAAGTGGGCGCGGGCCTCGGCGAGGAGTTCGCTGGAGTCGTTGGTGCGCAGGAAGCGGATCAGGCCCTCGGCGTCGACCTCGACCGTCAACTCGCCCACGGTCAGGGTCCCTTGACCGTCCTCGATCTTGACGCTCGCCTCGGTCGGCGGCGCCTCGTCGAGGAGCGCGCCCGGCAGCCCGTCGAGCAGCGGGCCGCCGAGCCGGGCCCTGACCCGTACCGCGTCCGGCCCCCACGGTTCGATCCGCAGGGTCTCCTGACGGCCGCTCCACTCCAGCGCGCCGTCCCGCTCACGGAAGGTGCCGACGGTGGGCGACGACTGCGCGAGGCTGACCGCACCCGCGCCCTGACTGATCTGGTTTTCGGCAGGCTGATTCACGAGAGGGCTCCTGTGAGGAGTGCAGACATGGCGGTGCCCTGGCGGCGGCACAGGGGTGGAGCTCTGAGGTCGGAAAAGGGTCAGGACGACGCGGCGGGCGCCGGACCCGTGCTCGCCCGCATCGTCAACTCCGGTGTGATCAGCACGACTTCGTCGCTGCCGCGGCCGTCCAGCTTGGCCACCAGGTGCTCCACGGCGTAACGGCCCATCTCCTGCGCGGGGATGGCGACGGACGTCAGCCGCACCGAGGCCTGGGTGGCGACCTGGTCGGGGCAGACCGCGACCACCGACACGTCCTCCGGCACGGCCCGGCCCTGCTGGCGCAGCAAGGCGAGCAGCGGCTCGACCGCCGACTCGTTCTGCACGACGAAGCCCGTGGTGCCGGGGCGCTCGTCGAAGATCCGGGCCAGGGTCGTCGTCATCGCGTCGTACCCGCCCTCGCACGGCCGGTGCAGCACCCGCAGGCCCAACTCCCGTGCGCGGGACCGGAGTCCGTCGAGGGTGCGCTCGGCGAAACCGGTGTGCCGCTCGTAGACCGCGGGGGCCTCGCCGATGACAGCGATGTCGTGGTGGCCGAGCTTGGCGAGGTGCTCGACGCACAGCGCGCCGGTCGCGCCGAAGTCGAGGTCGACGCAGGTCAGCCCGGTGGTGTCGGCGGGGAGGCCGATGAGTACCGAGGGTTGGTCGGTGCCGCGCAGCAACGGCAGCCGCTCGTCGTCGAGTTCGACGTCCATCAGGATCATCGCGTCGGCGAGCCCGCTGCCGGTGACCCGGCGCACCGCGTCGGGACCCTCCTCGCCGGTGAGCAGCAGGACGTCGTAGCCGTGCAGGCGGGCGGTGGTCGCCACGGCGATGGCGATCTCCATCATCACCGGCACGTACATGTCGGTGCGCAGCGGCACCATCAGCGCGATGATGTTCGACCGGCTGCTGGCGAGGGCGCGGGCGCCCGCGTTCGGGTGGTAGCCCAGCTCGCGGATGCTCTGCTCGACCCGCTGCCGGGTGGCTCCGGAGATGGACCGCTTGCCGCTGAGGACATAGCTCACCGTGCTCGCCGAGA
This sequence comes from Streptomyces sp. NRRL F-525, assembly GCF_000716605.1. Taxonomy (GTDB): domain Bacteria; phylum Actinomycetota; class Actinomycetes; order Streptomycetales; family Streptomycetaceae; genus Streptomyces. The sequence goes on from NZ_JNXE01000032.1 coordinate 36,657, forward strand.
CTCCGGCGTGCTGGGCGACCTCGGCGAGGGTGACCATCCAGCTCTCCAAGCTTTGTGAAGCGCTTCGACAGTGCGCGTTGCTGACAAGGGCGGGTGAGGGTGGTTCGACATTAGCTTCAGGCGGTGTGGGTGTCCATAGGTTGTCGAAGCGCTTCGACACTTTCTCGAAACACCGGGCTCGACTGCGCGGGAAACCCCGGCCCGGCGGGATTCTCCGTGCCGGGAAGGCAACCTCCGGGCGGGTCGGCGGCCACTGAGAGGTCGTAGCGGCCGCTGACGGGCCGTAGACGAACCGTCCCCCGGAAGGACCCCCGATGCAACACCGCAGACCCCGCCTGTCGAAGAAGCGGAAGACACTGGTCGCCACCGCGGTGGCCCTCGCGGCCCTCGCCGGTGTCACCGTCGCCCAGGCGGGCGAGTCGAGCAAGAAGTGCACGGCGGACGACACCGTCACGCTCGGCAAGTACTACGTGAACAACAACCAGTGGGGACGCGACAAGGCCACCGGCAGCCAGTGCGTGTGGGACAACTCCCAGTCGGGGTCCACCATTTCGTGGGGTACGTCCTTCAGTTGGGCCAACAACAGCAAGGGCACCGACGCCGATGTGAAGACGTTCGCGAGTACCGTCCTCGGCTGGCACTGGGGGTGGAAGGTCGACAAGGCGACCACCGGGCTGCCGATCCGCGTCGGTGACCGGAAGAGTGTGAAGACCAGCTGGGAGTTCGCGCTCAGCTCCAACCCCGGCACGCTCGATGTCGCGTACGACCTGTGGCTGCACTCCAAGAACACCGCCGACTGGGCCGACCAGCCCACCGACGAGATCATGATCTGGCTCAACCGGCAGGGCGGTGCGGGCCCGCTCGGCACCAAGTACGGCAGCGTCAGTCTCGACGGCGCGATGTGGGACATCTACCAGGGGAACATCGGCTGGAACGTGTACTCCTTCGTCCGCACCGCCAACACCACCAAGGCGACCCTGAACATCGACGACTTCACCCAGGCACTCGTCCGGCGGAAGCTGCTGAGCAACGACAAGTACCTCTCCGGCATCGAGTCCGGCACCGAGGTCTTCAAGGGCTCGGGGCGCCTTGACACGAAGGCGTACTCCGTCGACATCGGCTGAACGGACGCGCGAAGGGTGGCTGCTTCGCGGTGGATCGGGTACATACGAACGGGTAGCACCCGTCGGTAACCGCCATGGTCCGAGGGCCCGATTCGCGGCGAGGTGAGCCTCATGTCCGCTCCATCCAGCAAACCCACCGTCACCGAGCGGGAAGCCCGGCAGGTGGCGGAGGCGGCCCGGGAACAGGACTGGCGCAAGCCCAGCTTCGCCAAGGAACTGTTCCTCGGCCGCTTCCGGCTCGACCTGATCCACCCGCACCCCCTCCCGCCCGCCGAGGACTCCCGGCGCGGCGAGGAGTTCCTCGCGAAGCTGCGCGTCTTCTGCGAGACGCGGATCGACGCGGCCCGCATCGAGCGCGAGGCGCGCATCCCCGACGAGGTCATCAGCGGCCTCAAGGAGATCGGCGCCCTCGGCATGAAGATCGACACCAAGTACGGCGGCCTCGGCCTCACCCAGGTGTACTACAACAAGGCGCTGGCCCTCGCGGGCTCGGCCTGCCCCGCGGTCGGTGTGCTGCTCTCCGCCCACCAGTCGATCGGCGTACCGCAGCCGCTGAAGCTGTTCGGCACGGACGAGCAGAAGGCGGAGTTCCTGCCGCGTTGCGCCCGCACCGACATCAGCGCCTTCCTGCTCACCGAACCGGACGTCGGCTCCGACCCGGCACGGCTCGCGACCAGCGCGGTGCGGGACGGGGACGCGTACGTCCTCGACGGGGTGAAGCTCTGGACCACGAACGGCGTGATCGCCGACCTGCTGGTCGTGATGGCCCGGGTGCCGAAGAGCGAGGGCCACAAGGGCGGCATCACCGCGTTCGTCGTGGAGACCGACTCGCCCGGCATCACCGTCGAGAACCGCAACGCCTTCATGGGCCTGCGCGGCATCGAGAACGGCGTCACGCGCTTCCACCAGGTCCGGGTCCCCGCCGCGAACCGCATCGGCCCCGAGGGCGCGGGCCTGAAGATCGCCCTCACCACCCTCAACACCGGCCGTCTCTCCCTCCCCGCGTCCTGCGTCGCGGCCGGCAAGTGGTGCCTGAAGATCGCCCGTGAGTGGTCGGCGGCGCGTGAGCAGTGGGGCAGGCCGATCGCCGAGCACGAGGCCGTGGGCAAGAAGATCTCCTTCATCGCGGCGACGACCTTCGCCCTGGAGGCCGTACTCGACCTGTCCTCGCAGATGGCCGACGAGGACCGCAACGACATCCGCATCGAGGGCGCGCTGGCCAAGCTCTTCGCGTCCGAGATGGGCTGGCTGATGGCCGACGAACTGGTCCAGATCCGCGGCGGCCGGGGCTTCGAGACGGCCGAGTCCCTCGCGGCCCGCGGCGAGAAGGCGGTCCCCGCCGAGCAGGTCCTGCGCGACCTCCGGATCAACCGCATCTTCGAGGGCTCGACGGAGATCATGCATCTCCTCATCGCCCGCGAGGCCGTCGACGCCCACCTCAAGGTCGCCGGCGACCTCATCGACCCGGACAAGTCCCTTCAGGACAAGGCGAAAGCGGGCGCGAACGCGGGTGTCTTCTACGCCAAGTGGCTCCCGAAACTGGTCGCGGGCAGCGGCCAACTCCCGGGCACCTACGGCGAGTTCCGCCACGGCATCGACCTCTCCCGGCACCTTCGCTACGTGGAGCGTGGCGCCCGCAAACTCGCCCGCTCCACCTTCTACGCCATGTCCCGCTGGCAGGGCCGCATGGAGACCAAGCAGGGTTTCCTGGGCCGGATCGTCGACATCGGCGCGGAACTCTTCGCGATGAGCGCGGCCTGCGTACGGGCCGAACTCCTGCGCACCCAGGGCGATCACGGCCGCGAGGCCTACCAACTCGCCGACGCCTTCTGCGAACAGTCCCGCATCCGCGTCGAGGAACTCTTCGGCCGCCTGTGGACCAACACCGACGCCGTCGACCGCAAGGTGGTCAAGGGCGTCATGGGCGGCGCGTACACCTGGCTGGAAGAAGGCATCGTCGACCCGTCGGGCGACGGACCCTGGATCGCCGACACGACCCCGGGCCCGTCCAAGGCGGACAACCTCCACCGACCGGTCAACTAGCCCTCGTTCAGCAGTACTTGTCGCTCGGATCCCGCGTCGTCCACGAACAGGTGTCGACCTTGCTGCCGTTGGACTTCGTCAGCGTCGCCGTGTCGCTGGTGTTGTTCCAGACGTAGGCGGCACGGCCCTGGTACGTGTTCGACGCGGTGTCCGTGCCCTTGCCGGTGTGCACCTTGATGTACTTGCCGGCGCCGATCTTGATGTTCTTGAAGGTGTAGCGGTGGTTCGAGACGTCCTTGAGGACATAGCCCTTGAGCGAGATCGCCGACCGGCTGGTGTTCTTGATCTGCACCCACTCGCCGTTCAGGCTGGTGTTGGACCGGGTGTCCGAGCCCGGGCTGTCGAACCAGACGTGGTAGATCGTGACCCCACCGGCGGCCTCGGCCGGGGTGCTCAGCAGGGTGCCGGTGAATATCACGGCGCCCGCGAGCGCGGGCAGGGCAGCGCGTTTCCGCATGGAGAATCCCCCCAGGATCTCGTCCACGCGCCGGTCGTCCACCGGCGCAGGACTGAAGTGTTATCACATGACCTTCACGCCGTATTCACAAAGGGGGATTTCCCTTCAATCACCGACGAGAGCCGATAAGCCACCCGCCCGAGGGAACCGCTGTCCACCCGGGCACCCGTTGCGGCAACAATGGAGGGATGAGCGACAGTCCAGCACCCCTCGCCGACCCACATCTCGTCTACGACCCCGTCGTGGGCGACGGTCCCAAGGCCCTGGTGATCCTCGGGTCGACCGGGTCCATCGGCACGCAGGCCATCGACCTGGTGCTGCGCAACCCGGACCGCTTCCGGGTCACCGCACTCTCCGCGAACGGCGGCCGGGTCGGGCTTCTCGCCGAGCAGGCGTACCAGCTCAGGGTGCGGACGGTCGGGGTCGCCCGCGAGGACGTCGTACCCGCACTGCGCGAAGCGCTCGCCGCTCAGTACGGCGCGGGGGAGCCGCTCCCGGAGATCCTCGCCGGTCCCGACGCGGCGACCCAACTCGCCGCCTCCGACTGCCACACCGTGCTGAACGGCATCACCGGGTCCATCGGACTCGCGCCCACCCTCGCCGCCCTGGAGGCGGGCCGCGTCCTCGCGCTCGCCAACAAGGAGTCGCTCATCGTCGGCGGCCCGCTGGTGAAGGCGCTGGCCAAGCCGGGCCAGATCATCCCGGTGGACTCCGAGCACGCGGCGCTGTTCCAGGCCCTCGCGGCCGGTACGCGAGCCGATGTCCGCAAGCTCGTCGTCACGGCGTCCGGCGGCCCCTTCCGCGGCCGTAGCAAAGCCGACCTGGCGCGAGTGACCGTAGAAGAGGCGCTCGCGCACCCCACCTGGGCGATGGGCCCGGTGATCACGATCAACTCGGCGACCTTGGTGAACAAGGGGCTGGAAGTGATCGAGGCGCACCTGCTGTACGACATTCCCTTCGATCGCATTGAGGTGGTCGTGCACCCGCAGTCGTATGTCCACTCGATGGTGGAATTCACGGACGGCTCGACACTCGCCCAGGCGACGCCCCCCGACATGCGCGGGCCGATCGCCATCGGGCTCGGCTGGCCCGAGCGGGTCCCGGACGCGGCGCCCGCGTTCGACTGGAGCAAGGCGTCGACGTGGGAGTTCTTCCCGCTCGACACCGACGCGTTCCCGTCGGTCGGCCTGGCCCGGCATGTGGGACAGCTCGCGGGCACGGCTCCGGCGGTGTTCAATGCGGCGAACGAGGAGTGCGTGGAGGCGTTCCGCGCGGGCGCGCTGCCGTTCAACGGAATCATGGAGACGGTGACACGGGTGGTCGAGGAACACGGGACACCGGCCACGGGAACTTCCCTGACCGTGCCGGACGTCCTCGAAGCGGAGACCTGGGCACGCGCCCGGGCCCGCGAACTGACAGCGCAGACGACCACGGCGAACGCGGAGGCGCGTGCATGACAGCCCTGATGATGATCCTCGGCATAGTCGTCTTCGCGGTCGGCCTGCTGGTCTCGATCGCCTGGCACGAGCTGGGGCATCTCTCGACGGCGAAGCTCTTCGGCATCCGGGTGCCCCAGTACATGGTCGGCTTCGGCCCGACCATCTGGTCCAAGCGGAAGGGCGACACCGAGTACGGCTTCAAGGCCATCCCGTTCGGCGGCTACATCCGCATGATCGGCATGTTCCCGCCCGGCCCGGACGGCAGGATCGAGTCCCGCTCGACGTCACCCTGGCGCAGCATGATCGAGGACGCCCGCTCGGCGGCCTTCGAGGAGCTGGAGCCCGGCGACGAGTCCCGCCTGTTCTACACACGCAAGCCCTGGAAACGGGTCATCGTGATGTTCGCGGGCCCCTTCATGAACCTCATCCTCGCGGTGGCGCTCTTCCTCACCGTCCTGATGGGCTTCGGCATCTCGCAGCAGACCAACACGGTCAGCTCGGTCTCCGAGTGCGTCATCGCGCAGAGCCAGAACCGCGACACCTGCAAGAAGTCCGACCCGGCCTCCCCGGCGGCGGCAGCGGGCCTGAAGGCGGGCGACAAGATCGTCAGCTTCAACGGCGTGAAGACGACGGACTGGAACAAGCTCTCCGACCTGATCCGCGCCACCCCCGGCAAGACGGTCCCGATCGTCGTGGAGCGCAAGGGCCAGGCCCTGACTCTCCACGCGAAGATCGCGTCGAACCAGGTCGCCAAGAAGGACTCCAGCGGCCAGATCGTCCAGGGCCAGTACGTGACCGCCGGCTTCCTCGGCTTCAGCGCGGCCACCGGCATCGTCCGCCAGGACTTCGGCGACTCGGTCACCTGGATGGGAGACCGCATGGGCGAGGCCGTCGACTCCATCGCGGCCCTCCCCGGCAAGATCCCGGCCCTGTGGAACGCGGCCTTCGACGGCGCCCCCCGCCAGGCCGACTCCCCGATGGGCGTGGTCGGCGCGGCCCGCGTGGGCGGCGAGATCTTCACCCTGGACATCCCGCCGACCCAACAACTGGCCATGGCCCTGATGCTGGTGGCCGGCTTCAACCTCTCCCTGTTCCTCTTCAACATGCTCCCGCTGCTCCCGCTCGACGGCGGGCATGTCGCGGGCGCGCTGTGGGAGGCGCTGCGGCGGAACCTGGCGAAGGTGCTCAAGCGCCCGGACCCGGGCCCGTTCGACGTGGCGAAGCTGATGCCGGTGGCCTATGTGGTGGCGGGGATCTTCGTCTGCTTCACCTTGTTGGTGTTGGTGGCGGACGTGGTTAACCCGGTGAAAATCTCCTAGTCACCCCTGGTTCGCGGCGGCCCGGCATCTCTTGTGCCGGGCCGCTCTCCATTGAGTGGGTTTAGGGCCGGGATGTGCTCGGGCCCGTGCGGTTGACGTAATCTCGAAGCCTGGAGCCCGCTGTTCCGGGACCGGGGCCTTGATCCACGACTTGGGGTTGCACAGCAGATGACTGCGATTTCTCTCGGCATTCCGTCCGTTCCGACCCGGCTCGCCGAGCGCCGTAAGAGCCGGCAGATCCAGGTCGGCACCGTGGCGGTCGGCGGCGACGCGCCGGTGTCGGTGCAGTCCATGACGACCACCCGTACGTCGGACATCGGCGCCACGCTGCAGCAGATCGCCGAGCTGACGGCGTCCGGCTGCCAGATCGTGCGCGTGGCCTGTCCCACGCAGGACGACGCGGACGCGCTGGCGACCATCGCGCGCAAGTCGCAGATCCCGGTGATCGCGGACATCCACTTCCAGCCGAAGTACGTCTTCGCGGCGATCGAGGCGGGTTGCGCGGCGGTCCGTGTGAACCCCGGCAACATCAAGCAGTTCGACGACAAGGTCAAGGAGATCGCGCGGGCCGCGAAGGACCACGGCACGCCGATCCGCATCGGGGTCAACGCGGGCTCGCTGGACGCGCGACTGCTGAAGAAGTACGGCAAGGCGACCCCCGAGGCGCTCGCCGAGTCCGCCCTCTGGGAGGCATCCCTCTTCGAGGAGCACGGCTTCCAGGACATCAAGATCTCGGTCAAGCACAACGACCCGGTCGTGATGGTCGAGGCGTACCGCCAGCTCGCGGCCCAGTGCGACTACCCGCTCCACCTCGGCGTCACCGAGGCGGGCCCGGCCTTCCAGGGCACGATCAAGTCGGCGGTGGCGTTCGGCGCCCTCCTCTCGCAGGGCATCGGCGACACCATCCGCGTCTCCCTCTCGGCCCCGCCGGTCGAGGAGGTCAAGGTCGGCAACCAGATCCTGGAGTCCCTGAACCTCAAGCCCCGCCGCCTGGAGATCGTGTCGTGCCCGTCCTGCGGCCGCGCCCAGGTGGACGTCTACAAGCTGGCCGAGGAGGTCACGGCGGGCCTGGAGGGCATGGAGGTCCCGCTGCGCGTGGCCGTCATGGGCTGCGTCGTGAACGGCCCCGGCGAGGCCCGCGAGGCCGACCTCGGCGTCGCCTCCGGCAACGGCAAGGGCCAGATCTTCGTCAAGGGCGAGGTCATCAAGACGGTGCCCGAGTCGAAGATCGTAGAGACCCTGATCGAGGAGGCGATGAAGATCGCCGAGCAGATGGAGGCGGACGGCGTCGCCTCCGGCGAACCCACGGTGGCCGTCGCCGGCTGAGGGGCAAGGGTAGTTGGAAAAGTGTGACACTTTCGGCGAAAGTGTCACACTTTTTTTAGGTACCTAGGTCGGCCCAGACGGACTTGCCGGGAGCGCGCGCGACGACACCCCAGCGCGAGGAGAGCGCCTCGACCAGCAGCAGCCCCCGCCCGGCCTCACAGTCCCCCTCGCCCCGCCCCATCGGCTCGGGCAGCCGCTCCCCTCGCGTGTCACTGACCACCAGACGGAGGGTGTACGACGTTCCGGGCGCCCCCGCCTCGATAAGACTCAGGTGAAAATCCCGCCCCGGCACATGCCCGTGCCGCACCGCGTTGGCGGCCAACTCGGCCGCGATCAGCGTGACCGTCTCGTTGACGGCGTCGCCGTACGGGTAACCCCAGTCGTGCAACCGATGCGAGACCAGCCGTCTGGCCAGCCGCGCCCCGCGCGAGGTGGACGTGAACCGCATCGTGAACTCGTGCAGGGGAACCGGGAGTTGTGGCATATCCCGGTTCAGAGGAGTCGGTGACTTCATGCCACCACGGTCCCGTGACATGCGTAGCGTTGAACAGCGGCGACGCGACGACCGTCACGCGTTGTACGCGTACGGCTGCCAGTTGTACGCGGTTGCGCCGTGACGGGTGGTGGGCCCTGGGCAATGAGGTGTGCATGAGCGAAGAAGAGGAAGCAGCAGCTGAGGGGGAAGCGCCGGAGGCCGGGGCGGGGGTACTGCACGTCTTCGGGCGGCAGTTGAAGCGTTTCCGGGTACGGGCGGGGATGGAACGCGCCCAACTCGGCGCCCGCACAGGCTATTCGGCGTCGACCATCGCCTCCTTCGAGCAGGGCAGACGCATTCCACCGGCGAGGTTCATCCTCAAGGCCGATGAAGTGCTGGGCGCGGACGGGGTGTTGGCCGAGTTCGTGGAGGAGATGGAGAAGGCTCAATATCCGGCGTTCTTCCAGGACGCGGCGGAGTTGGAGAAGAAGGCGGCTGGGTGGCACGTCTACGACGCGCTGGTGATCAACGGCCTGTTGCAGACGGAGGAATACGCGCGGGCCGTGTTCACGATGAGGCGGCCCCTGCTGGACGAGGAGACGATCGAGCAGCGTGTGGCCGCGCGGCTGGTCCGGCAGGCGATCTTCGAGCGGAAGCCCGCGCCCACCATCAGCTTCGTGATGGAGGAAGCTCTCTTGCGTAAGCGCCTTGGTGGACAGGCGGTCATGCGGGGGCAGTTGGAGCAGATTTTACTCACTGGACAGCGGCGCAACGTGGAGATCCAGGTCATGCCGAACGACCGTGAGGAGCACGCTGCCTTGTCCGGTTCCTTCACCTTGATCGAGACGGAGAAAGGGCGCAGGATCAGCTATGTGGACGCGTACAAGGGGAGCCGCCTCTACACCGACCGCCAGACAGTCAAGGAGATGGACGATCGGTACGGCATCCTGCGCGCACAGGCCCTGACGCCACGCGAATCGCTGTCGTTCGTAGAAAAGCTGCTGGGAGAGACATGAACATCGAAGAGTCGTCGAAGCTGGTGTGGTTCAAGAGCACCTACAGCGACGGCGAGGGCGGCCAGTGCCTCGAAGTCGCCCTCACCTGGCACAAGTCCAGCTACAGCCAGGGCGATGGCGGGCAGTGCGTAGAGATCGCCGCCTGCCCCACCACCGTCCACGTACGGGATTCCAAGCACCTCCCCGAGCACGGCGGAGTCGCCCTCGCGCTTGCACCTGCCAGCTGGGACGCGTTCGTCGGGTTCGCTGTCCGGGGGTGACGTGAGTCGCTGGTCCTCGTAGAGAAACTGGTGGGAGAGACATGAACGTCGAAGAGCCGTCCAGGCTGATGTGGTTCAAGAGCAGCTACAGCAGCGGCGAGGGCGGCGAATGTGTCGAGGTCGCTCTCGCCTGGCACAAGTCCAGCTACAGCAGCGGGGCTGGTGGCGAGTGCGTAGAGATCGCCGCCTGCCCCACCACGATCCACGTACGGGATTCCAAGCACCTCCCCGAACGCGGCGGAGCCACCCTCACCCTTGCTTCCGCCAGCTGGGACGCCTTCCTCGGGTTCGCTGCCCGGGGGTGACGCGAGTCGTTGGCCCTCGTAGAGAAACTGCTGGGAGAGACATGAACGTCGATGTAGCGTCCGAGCTGGTGTGGTTCAAGAGCAGCTACAGCAGCGGCGAGGGCGGCCAGTGCCTCGAAGTCGCCCTCACCTGGTACAAGTCCAGCCACAGCACAGGCTCCGGCGGCGAATGCGTGGAGATCGCGACCTGCCCCACCACGATCCACGTACGGGATTCCAAGCACCTCCCCGAGCACGGCGGAGCCACCCTCACCCTTGCTTCCGCCAGCTGGGACGCCTTCCTCGGGTTCGCTGCCCGGGGGTGACGCGGGGGCGCTGCCTGCCTCTGCCGGGTAAGGTGCAGAGATCCGCAGAACCCAGGGTGAGGCTCCTGACCGTGTTGACCCAGACCACCTCTCGGGTGCTCGAACCGAGCGACCTGGACGCCGCGCTCGCCGTGCTCGACCGCGAGCCGGTCACGAACGCCTTTGTGACCTCGCGGGTGCAGGTCGCGGGCCTCGACCCCTGGCGGCTCGGCGGCGAGATGTGGGGCTGGTACGAGGACGGCATGCTGACGTCCCTCTGCTACGCGGGCGCCAACCTCGTCCCGATCTGCGCGACCCCCAGGGCAATCCGCGCCTTCGCCGACCGCGCCCGCAGGGCCGGCCGCCGCTGCTCCTCGATCGTCGGCCCGGCCGAGGCGACCGCCCAGCTCTGGCGCCTCCTCGAACCGAGCTGGGGCCCGGCCCGCGAGGTCCGCGCCCGCCAGCCCCTCATGGTCGCCGACCGCATGCCCACCGACATCGCCCCCGACCCGTACGTCCGCCGTATCCGCAAGGACGAGATGGACACGATCATGCCGGCGTGCGTGGCGATGTTCACCGAGGAGGTCGGCGTCTCCCCCCTGGCCGGCGACGGCGGCCTCCTCTACCAGGCCCGCGTGGCCGAACTCGTAGGCTCAGGACGCTCGTTCGCCCGCCTCGACGAGTACGGCAAGGTCGTCTTCAAGGCGGAGATCGGCGCGGCAACCCCGAAGGCCTGCCAGATCCAGGGCGTCTGGGTGGCCCCCGAGTACCGGGGGAGGGGCGTGGCGGCCCCCGCGATGGCATCCGTACTGCGCTACGCCCTGGCGGACGTGGCCCCCGTGGTCAGCCTCTACGTGAACGACTTCAACACCCCGGCACGACGGGCATACCTGAGGGTGGGCTTCCAAGAGGTAGGCGCCTTCATGAGCGTCCTCTTCTGAAACCCGTTAAGGGCGACCCCCAGGGGCGCGGGGAACTGCGCGACCAGCCACGAACGGCCCGCACCCAAACAACAACCGAACCCCCCTGTACTCTCCCCACATGCGATTTCCCGGTCACGGTCACCGCCACCCCCAAGACGTCGTGATCGGCCCCCTGGACCTCTCGGCCCACGTCGACGAAGCCCTAGCCGTACAGGCCCTCGCATTCGGCCTGGGCCAGGACGAGGTAGCCGTAAGACGCCAGATCGTCCTGCGCCACATGACCTACCCCGGCGCCCGCGCCCTCGGCGCAACAACAGAGGGCCGCCTCGTCGGCTTCGTCTACGGCATGCCCAACAACCGCACCCACTGGTGGTCCACAGTCGTAGAGCCGTACCTCCGAGCCCAGGACCACGACGACTGGCTCGACCACTCCTTCGTGATCACCGAGCTGCACGTCCACCCGCACTACCAGAACCGCGGCGCGGGCCGTTCCCTGATCACCACGATCACGGACGCGGCCACCGAACCCCGCTCAATCCTCTCCGCGATCGACACGGACAGCCCGGCCCGCGGCCTCTACAGATCGCTCGGCTACGAGGACCTCGCCCGCCAGGTCCTGTTCCCGAGCGCACCGAAGCCGTACGCGGTCATGGGCGCCCCCCTCCCACTGCGACACAGGTAGACACCGCTAACCGATTTCCACCGGCACAGCACGCCCGGCTAACCTCCTAGCCATCACCCTTTCCCGGCAGGAGTACAGGAACCATGGCGAACGCACCGGTCCAGCGCATGTCCCAGTTGATGGCGAAGACGCTGCGCGACGACCCGGCGGACGCCGAGGTCCTCAGTCACAAGCTGCTCGTGCGGGCCGGCTACGTCCGCCGTACCGCGGCCGGCATCTGGTCCTGGCTGCCCCTGGGCAAGAAGGTCCTCTCGAACGTCGAGCGGATCGTGCGTGAGGAGATGGACGCGATCGGCGCCCAGGAGGTGTTGCTCCCCGCGATCCTGCCTCGCGAGCCGTACGAGGCGACCGGCCGCTGGGAGGAGTACGGCCCCGAGCTGTTCCGCCTCCAGGACCGCAAGGGCGGCGACTACCTCCTCGGCCCCACCCACGAGGAGATCTTCACGCTGATCGTGAAGGACCAGGCGTCCTCCTACAAGGACCTGCCGGTCATCCTCTACCAGATCCAGAACAAGTACCGCGACGAGGCCCGCCCCCGCGCCGGCATCCTCCGCGGCCGCGAGTTCCTGATGAAGGACTCGTACTCCTTCGACACGGAGGACGAGGGCCTCGCCAAGTCCTACGCCCTGCACCGCGACGCGTACCAGAAGGTGTTCGCGCGCCTGGGCCTCGACTACCGCATCTGCGCCGCGACCGCGGGCGCGATGGGCGGCTCCAAGTCGGAGGAGTTCCTCGCCCCGGCGGAGGCCGGCGAGGACACTTTCGCGGACTGCCCGAACTGTGATTTCGCCGCCAACACCGAAGCAATCGCATACGAGTTGAAGCCGGTCGACGCCACCGGCGTGCCCGCGCTCGAAGAGATCCCCACCCCCGACACCCCCACCATCGAGACCCTCGCCGCCCACCTCGGCGTGGAGGCCTCCGACACCCTCAAGAACCTCCTCGTGAAGGTCGACGGCGAGATCGTGGCCGTAGGAGTCCCCGGCGACCGCGAGGTCGACCTCGGCAAGGTCGAGGCCCATTTCACCCCCGCCGTAGTGGAGTTGGTGACGGCGGAGGACTTCACCGGCCGTCCCGACCTGGTGCGCGGCTACGTCGGCCCGCAGGGCCTGGGCGAGAAGGTCACGTACATCGCCGACCCCCGCGTGGCCCCCGGCACGAGCTGGATCACGGGCGCCAACAAGGAGGGCACGCACGCCAAGTACGTAGTCGCCGGGCGGGACTTCGAGGTCGACGAGTACGTCGACGTCGTGGTCGTCCAGGAGGGCGACCCCTGCCCCAAGTGCGGCACCGGCCTCAAGCTGGACCGCGCGATCGAGATCGGCCACATCTTCCAGCTCGGCCGCAAGTACGCCGACGCCCTCAAGCTCGACGTCCTCGGCCAGCACGGCAAGCCGGTCCGCGTGACCATGGGCTCCTACGGCATCGGCGTCTCCCGCGCGGTCGCCGCCCTCGCCGAGCAGACCGCCGACGACAAGGGCCTGTGCTGGCCCGCCGAGGTCGCCCCGGCCGACGTGCACGTCGTGGCCGCGGGCAAGGCCCTCCAGACCGAACTCGCCCTGGACGTCTCGGAGAAGCTGCGCGCGGCCGGTCTGCGCGTCCTGGTCGACGACCGCGCCGGGGTCTCCCCGGGCGTGAAGTTCACCGACTCGGAGCTGATCGGCGTACCGAAGATCCTGGTCGCGGGCCGCCGCTCCGCCGAGGGCGTCCTGGAACTGAAGGACCGCAGGACCGGCGAGCGCGAGGAACTGACGGTCGACGAGGCGATCACCCGCCTCACCGCAAACTGAGTTATTGAAGCCTCAAGCAATTTAAGATTCCTCTCAGAGAGTTCTCGGGAGGCGTATGGGCGCCTCACAGACTTCTCTCAGGCTGGTCCCCGACCGTAGGACGTGACAGAGCGTCACTGCGGAGGGGAACGGTCATGACAGTCAAGGAGCGTGGGGCCGCTACGGCGGTCCGCAGAGGAAAGCGGCGCATCGCGGCCGCCACGGCGGCGATCACGCTGGCCGCGGCGGCCGGGGTCTTCGCCCTGGTCGGCACGATGCAGTCGGACGCGGAAGCGGACACGGCGGCGAGCAGCACCGGCACGAGCAGCTCGTCGTCGTCCTCGACACCTTCGCCGTCCGCCTCCTCCAACACCTCATCCACGTCGGACAGTTCGACCTCTACGTCGTCCTCATCCTCCTCATCTTCCTCATCTACGTCCTCGTCCTCGTCCGGCGTGACGTCGTCCTCCGGCGGCACCACCGACTCCACGTCGGGAGCGTCGTGATGAGTACACGTACGAGCACCGCGCCCCCGCGCACCACGGCCGCCGCCGACTGGCGTGCCCTCGGGACCAGCGTCCGGCTGGTCGTCACCGACCCGGCCCTGCTGGACTCCTGCAACCTGCTCCTCGCCCGGCACCTCGCCGAGGTCGACGCGGCGTGCAGCAGGTTCCGTACCGACTCCGAACTGGCCGCGCTGGACGAGGCGTCGGGCCGCCCGGTCACCGTCAGCCCGCTGCTCGCCGAGGCGCTGGCGGTCGCGCTGCGCGCCGCCGAGGCGACGGACGGCGCGGTCGACCCGACGGTCGGCTCGGCCATGAACGCCATCGGCTACGACCGCGACTTCACCCTCGTCCAGGAGGACGACCGGCCGATCCGGCTCACCGTGAAGCGCGCCCCGGGCTGGCGCACGATCGACCTGGACCCCGCGACGGGCACGGTCGCCGTCCCGGCCGGCGTCCGCCTGGACCTCGGTGCCACGGCGAAGGCGTGGGCCGCCGACAAGGCGGCGGCCATGCTCGCCCAAGTGGCAGGCTGCGGAGTCCTGGTGAGCCTCGGCGGCGACACGGCGGTCGCGGGGGAGCCCCCGGCCGGCGGCTGGAACATCCGCGTCCAGGACGTCACCGGTTCCGTCGACGAGACGCCCGCGCACGGTACGTACGCCACGATCGGCCTGCGCTCCGGCGGCCTGGCCACCTCGGGCACGGCGGCCCGTCGCTGGCGCCGGGGCGGCTACGAGCTGCACCACATCGTCGACCCGCGCACCGGCCTCCCCGTCCGCAGCCCCTGGCGCACGGTCTCGGTCGCCGCCGCGACGAGCGCCGACGCCAACGCGGCGAGCACGGCGTCCCTGGTCAAGGGGGCAGGCGCGGAACGCTGGTTGACCCGCCTGGGCCTCCCCGCGCGCCTGGTCGCCCAGGACGGCACGGTCGTCACGACCCCGGGCTGGCCCACATCCACGGCGGCCGCTGCATGAGCTCCGAGATCCTCTGGTACGCCAACCGCGCCACCGGAGCCGTCTGCCTGGTCCTGTTCACGGTCGTGGTCCTGCTCGGCATCGCGGTCCGCCTGCGCACCCGGCTCCCCGGCCTGCCCCGCTTCGGCACGGTGAACCTGCACCGCACCCTGTCCCTCTCCGCGACGGCCTTCCTGGCCCTGCACATCGCGATGGCGGTGATCGACGGGTACGTGAACATCACCGTCGTCGACGCGGTCGTCCCCTTCGTCTCCGACTACGAACCCCTCTGGCTCGGCCTCGGCACGGTCGCCTTCGACCTGATGCTCGCGGTCCTGGTCACCAGCCTCCTCCGCGAACGCATCGGCCACCGCACCTGGCGAGCGCTCCACTGGCTGGCCTACGCCTCCTGGCCGGTCGCCCTGATCCACGGCATCGGCATCGGCACGGACACCGGCACGGACTGGATGACCTGGCTGACGGTCTCCTGCGTGGCCGCCGTGGTAGCCGCCTTCGGTATCCGCCTGGCCCACTCCGCCCGCGAGTCCCGCCGCACCCCCGCCGCCCTGCTCCGCACAGCGGAAGGAGCCCGCTCATGACCACGACCACGACCTTCACCGACGTCTACATGTCCCCCCGCCTCCTCGCCCCCGGCGGCACCGCGGCCGACCTCTCCACCCACGAACTCCGTTACGGCCCACTGCAGTACGGAGATCCCGACACGCTCCTGAGAACGGTCGCCGAGTCTGGCCTCACCGGCCGCGGAGGCGCCGCGTTCCCGACGTACCGCAAACTCGTCGCGGTGACCGACGCGAGCCGACGCACGGGCCGCGCCCCCGTGGTCGTGGCGAACGGCGCGGAGGGCGAACCGGCCAGCCGCAAGGACAAGACACTCCTCCGCCTGTCACCCCATCTGGTCCTGGACGGGCTGCAGTTGGCGGCGAGGGCGGTGGGCGCGGGGGAGGCGCACCTGGCGGTGGAGGACGGCGCGTCCTACCTGGAATCGGCCCTGGCCCAGCGCAACGACCCGCTCCCCGTGCAGGTGGTCCGCCTGCCCAAACGCTTCCTGTCCGGCCAGGCATCGGCGCTGGCGCAATACGTCTCGGGGAACACCCCGTTGCCCCGCCACCAGCACCCGCCGGTCCGCGAACGCGGGGTGAACCGCGCCCCCACCCTCATCCAGAACGTGGAAACCCTGGCCCACCTGGCCCTGGTAGCCCGCTACGGCGCCGACTGGTTCCGCAGCGCCGGCACCCCCACGCAGCCGGGCAGCACCTTGTGCACCCTGCACGCCCAGGGCCGCGAAGTCCGCGTGGTGGAAGCCCCGTTCGGCCTCCCCCTGAACCGTCTCCTGCCCCTCGACGGAATGTCCGCGGTCCTCGTCGGCGGCTACCACGGCACCTGGATCCCGGCCGCCGACGCAGCCCAACGCCCCCTGGACGCAAGTGACTTGGGAGCAGGCGTCCTGGCCGCACTCCCGGCAAACCGCTGCGGCATAGCGGAAACCGCCCGAGTCCTCCGCTACTTGGCCCTCCAATCAGCGGGCCAGTGCGGCCCCTGCCTCAACGGCCTCCCGCGCATAGCCGCCGCCTTTCAGACCCTGGCCACCCCCGGCCCCCAGTCCAACACCCGCCAGGACGTGGCCCGTTGGTCAGGCCTGGTAGAGGGCCGAGGCGCCTGCCACCACCCCGACGGCACGGTCCGCCTGGTCCGCAGCGCGCTGACCACCTTCGCGGCCGAACTGGACACCCACGCAAGGGGCTTGTGCTCCGCGAGCGACTCAACACCCTTGCTGCCCATCCCGAATGAGGCCCACTGACCATGGAACAGAAGTCGCACCAGAAGATCGACATCGACTGGACTGCGTGCCAGGGGCATGGCTTGTGCGCGGAATTGCTCCCGGACCACATCACCCTGGACGAGTGGGGCTACCCCTTGGTGGACGGAGCCCCAATACCGCCCCGCACGATAAAACGCGCCCGCCGAGCGGCCTCCGACTGTCCGGTCCTGGCCTTGAAACTAACTATGGGGGCAACTCCCTAAGGGGCGCGGGGAACTGCGCGACCAGCCCCAACGCACCCGCAGCCCGATGACGACCCGCACCCCCGTCCCCTACCGCCAAAAATCCATAGCCACCCGCCCCTCAATCCGCCCCCGCTCATCCAACAAACACCCACCCAACTTCACCGGCCGCAACGTCACCGCCCGATCCACAATCTCCAACCGGGACAACTTCGCCACCATCTCGCTCTCCAACCCCACCGCATCCCCCGCAGCCCGCAACCACACCCCGACCAACAAATTCGCCGCCCCACTAACCGCCGCGCACATCCGCACCTCAGGAAACCGCCCCAACGTCCGCGCAGCCCGCTCCAGTTGATCCGGCGGCACCCGCAACCACAACAACATCGTCACCGGCGCAGGCGAGAGCGACCGAGCCACCTCACACCGCAACCGAATCACCCCACCCGCAAGAGCCGCCCCCAAATGCCGCCGAACGGTACTCGCACCCACCCCCAGCCGCGAAGCCAACTCCGCATGCGAGGCCCGCGCGTTCTCCCCCAACGCAAGCAACAGCGCCCGGTCCAACTCCCCGAACCGAGGCGCCATCCCCGCCGAAGGCGACGACTCCGCCCCCATCAACACCCCCCGCTGCTCCCGCGAAATCGCCCGAACCTGCCACCGGCTCCCCTCCGCGTACATCCGAGGCGCGACCAACGTCCGAGTACCCACAACCCCTCGCAACCCCGAGACCCGTTCGACGACATACCGAGACACCCCCTCCAGACTCGCCGCCACCAGATGCAGCACCAGATCACAGGGCCCCGCCACATAGTCGACGGCGGTCAACTCCGCGTCACCGGCCACCGTCCGCGCCACCCGCATCGCCTCACCGGGCGCACAGTCCACCTGCACGAACGCGAACGCCAGCCGTTCCCCGACCGCCGTCCCCGGATAGGCGGTCAGCCAAGCCTCCCGCCGCTCGACCAGCCGCTCCCAGTGCCGGGCCACCGTCACCGGCCCGACCCCGAGCGCTCTGCCGATCAACGACCAAGGCGCACGCGGCCGGAGCTGCAACGCGTTGACCAGGGCGAGATCGGACTCGGAGAGCATGGCGGATCCCTCGGATAGACGGCCGTTCTACGGCGGATCTCTCCAAAAATCGCGACGGTGATGCACCGCCCTCTCATCATTGCCGACCAGAAGCACGGTCCGTACGGCACCGGATGCGCGAGCACCCGTCCGGCTGGGCAGCGTCCTGGAGTTGCGGGAGTGACCTACGAGGGGAACGGGATGACGCTGAGAGACGACGCATGCGAACTCCAGGACGAACTGGCCGTCCTGCGCCGGGCGTTGCACCAGGAACCGGAGATCGGCCTGCACCTGCCGCGCACGCAGGAGAAGGTGCTGGCCGCCCTGGACGGACTGCCGCTGGAGATCAGCACCGGCACGTCACTGTCCTCCGTCACGGCAGTGCTCCGCGGCGGTGGCGGCGAGCCCGGACGCGGCCCCGTCGTCCTGCTGCGCGGAGACATGGACGGCCTCCCGGTCACCGAGCGCACCGGCGCGGAGTTCACCTCCCGCATCGACGGCGCCATGCACGCCTGCGGCCACGATCTGCACACCGCCGGACTCGTCGGCGCGGCCCGGCTGCTCGCCGACCGGCGTGAACTCCTCGCCGGGGACGTGGTGTTCATGTTCCAGCCGGGGGAGGAGGGCTGGGACGGCGCCGGGCACATGGTCGAGGAGGGCGTCCTGACGGCTGCGGGCCGCCCGGCCGACGCGGCCTACGGACTCCATGTCAGCTCGTCGTCGTACCCCACCGGCGTCTTCAGCTCCCGCCCCGGCACGCTGATGGCGGCCTCGGCGGGCCTGCACGTACGGGTCGTAGGAGCGGGCGGGCACGGATCGAGGCCGCACGCCGCGCTGGACCCGGTGCCGGCGGCCTGCGAGATGGTCACCGCGCTGCAGACGATGGTGACCCGGCGCTTCGATGTCTTCGACCCGGTCGTGGTCACCGTCGGCACCTTCCACGCGGGCACCCGGCGCAACGTCATCCCCGACGACGCCGTGTTCGAGGCGACCGTGCGCACCTTCACCCCGGCCGCCGCCGAACGCGTCGCCGAGGTCGCCGTACGCCTCTGCGAGGACATCGCGGCGGCCCATGGCCTCACCGCCGAGGTCGAGTTCGTCCCCGAGTACCCGGTCACGGTCAACCACCTCGCCGAGCACGACTTCCTCGCCGACACCGTCCGCGAGGCCTTCGGGGAAGAGCGTTTCGCGCCGCTGGCCGACCCGATCACCGGCTCGGAGGACTTCTCCCGGGTCCTGGACCGGGTGCCGGGCGCCTTCGTGTTCCTGGGTGCCGACACCACCGGCGACCCGGAGACCGCGCCCGGAAACCACTCCCCGCTCGCCGCCTTCGACGACAGCGTGCTCGCCGACGGAGCCGCGCTGCTGGCCGAACTCGCCGTCCGCCGACTCGACCTCCCCGCGAAGGAGACCGCGTAGTGCGCCCCTACCACCTGATCCCCGCCGTGCCCGCGCTGGCCCTGGTCCTCATGCCGTTCCTGCCGTTCGTGAACACCGACGGGCTGTGGTTCGGCCTGCCCCGGATGCTCGTGTGGGGCGCGGCATGGTGCGTGCTGTGCACCCCCGCACTGCTGCTGACGGAACGTCAAATGGCCCGCGAGGCAGCGGAGTCGACCGGGACAACCACCATCGCCGCCGAGGGGACCGACCAGTGACGACCATCCTCATCATGACGTTCACCGGCATCGTGCTGATCGGCGTCCTCGGCTTCGCCGGCCGCCGCAAGCCCGCCGCCGACCTCTCCGAATGGGCGGTGGGCGGACGGAACTTCGGCGCGGTGAGCATGTGGTTCCTCCAGGCCGGCGAGGTGTTCACCACCTTCACCTTCCTCGGCATGGCGGGCCTCGCGTTCAGCGGCGGAGTGGCGGCCCTCTACGCCCTCCCGTACGTCCCCATCGGCTACATGGTCCTGTTCTTCCTCGCCAAGCGCCTCTGGTCGCTGGGCAAGGAGCGCGGCTACCTCACCCAGGGCGACTACCTGGAGGACCGCTACGACAGCAAACTGCTCGGCACGGTAGCGGCAGTCCTGGGCGTGGTCTTCGTCCTCCCCTACCTCCAACTCCAGATCACCGGGCTGGGGTTGATAGTCCAGCTGGTCACCGGCAACTCGTCCTCCGGCACCCTCAGCATGATCATCGGCAGCGTGCTGGTCGTGGCCTTCGTCCTCTGGGCGGGCCTGCACGGCGTCGCGATGACGTCGTACTTCAAGGACGTCATCATGCTCGTCGTCCTGGGGGTACTCCTCGTCGCCATCCCCTCCCACTTCGCGGGCGGGGTCAGCGCGATGTTCCACCGCATCGACAAGCTCCACCCCGAGATGCTGACGATCCACGCGGGCCCAGCCGACCAAGTCTGGTTCACCACAAGCATGTTGGTCAGCGCGATCGGCGTAGGCCTGATGTGCCTCCCGCACGCCTGGCCCGCCGTGATGTCCGCCCGCGACCCCAAGGTCCTGCGCCGCAACTACACCTGGATGCCCCTCTACGAACTCTGCCTCCTGATGCCGATCATCGTCGGCTTCGCAGCCATCCTGGTCCTCAAACCGGGTAGTTCGGCCAACGGCATCCTCCTGACCCTGAGCAAGCAGGTCCTGCCCGCGTGGGCGACGGGCCTGGTGGTGATCGCGGCGATCGCGACGGCGATGGTCCCGGCGGCGGGCATCCTGATCGGCATCTCCTCCCTCGTGGCCCGCAACATCGCCCGCGTACAGGGCGAACGCACCCAGTTCTGGATCAACCACGGCACGGTGGTGGCGGCGTGTGGCCTGTCCCTCCTCCTGGCGATCTTCCGCCCCGACCTGCTGGCCAACCTCCTCCTGCTCACCTACAGCGGCACGGTCCAACTCGCCCCCGCCATCGCCCTCGGCTTCCTGACGCGCCGCCCGGTGGGCAAGGTCCCGATCCTGGCGGGCCTGTTCGTGGGCGAACTGGCCGTCATCTGGCTGACGTTCTGGAACAAGGACCTGGCGGGCAACGTCAACGTGGGCCTGATAGGTCTGGCCGCGAACCTGATCGTCCTGGCCCTCGCGACCCCCGCGGAACGCCTCCTGGCCCGCAGGACAACTCCTGACCCCGACAACCAAGTTGCGGTGACCGCATGAACAACTCCCCACCCAGTACGGTCTTCACAGGCGGCCTGCTCTTCGACGGCACCGGCACGGATCCCGCCCCCGCCGACGTGGTCGTGGCCGAAGGCCGCATAGTCGACGTAGGAACAGGCCTGGACGGCGACACCCAAGTCGACTGCACAGGCCGCACGTTGCTCCCGGGCCTGTTCGACTGCCACGTCCACCTCACGCTCAACGGCATAGGTTTGCTGGGGGCGTTGCAGAAGCCGTTCTCGTACCAGTTCTACGAGGCGGCGGTGAACCTGCGCCGCACCCTCGAAGCGGGCATCACCACGGTCCGCGACGCGGCCGGAGCCGACCTGGGCATCAAACAGGCAGTGGAGGACGGCCTGTTGACCGGCCCCCGCGTCCAGATCTCCATCGGCCTGATCACCCAGACCGGCGGCCACGGCGACCCCTGGATGCCCTCGGGCCAGTGCGCCGGCCTCGCCGTACCGCACCCGGGCCGCCCACCCGCGCTCGCCGACGGCCCCGACGAAATGCGCCGCACCGCCCGCACCCTGCTCCGCGCCGGTGCGGACGTCCTCAAGGTATGCACCACCGGCGGCGTCCTCTCCCCACGCGACGACCCCCGCCACAGCCAGTTCACCCCGGAGGAACTGGACATCCTGGTGACCGAGGCAACCGCCCAGGGCCGCTACGTCATGGCCCACGCCCAGGGCGCCGAGGGCATCAAGAACGCCGTCCGAGCCGGAATCCGCTCCATAGAACACGGCATCCACCTGGACGACGAGGCAATAGACCTCATGCTGACCCGAGGTACCTGGCTGGTCCCCACCCTGATCGCCCCGGTATCGGTGATCCGAGCGGCCGAGTCCGGCATCGAGATCCCCGAAGCGATGCTCCGCAAGGCGAAGGAGGTAACCGAGGCCCACGCCACCTCAGTACGCCGAGCAGCCGAGGCAGGCGTCCGCATAGCCATGGGAACGGACAGCGGAATCGGCCCGCACGGCACCAACCTGGACGAACTGCCGCTCATGCAGGCCTGCGGCATGACCCCGGCCGAGGTCCTGGCAGCGACCACATCATCGGCGGCCCGCCTTCTGGGCTACGACGACCTGGGCACCGTAGAACCAGGCAACAGAGCAGACCTGGTGCTCGTCGAGGGCGACGCTTTGGACCTCACGGCGCTGCCTTCCAACGTGACAGAGGTATGGAAGGACGGAGTAAGGGCGGTACGACAAAACACGGGGGACTGAGGTCTTTTAGGGGCGCGGGGCTGTGTCGATTTGCGGCTCCGCCGCGTGGGCGCGCCCAGCCCCCACCCACCCGCAGCCAAAAACGAGACCTATAGCCACCCAGCAAATTCCAGCAACAACTCAGCATCCCGAGGCCGCCCCACGCGCAGTGCCCGCACCCCCGACTCAACGGCCCGGAACAACGTCCACCCCCGCAACCGCTCCTGATCCACATCCAAAGACTCAGCAAGTCGCTTGATCCGACGCCGAGTTGTGGACGCCCCCGAAGGCGTAGCAATCAAATCCTCAACCCGATCCCGAACCAACCGAGCCAGATCAAACGCACACTCACCCACAACCGGATCCGGCCCCACGGCCAGCCACGACACCCGCTCAGCAGCCAACACCTTGCTTTGCCGAAACGTCCCGTGCAGCAACCGAACCTCAGGCGGCGCAGCCACCAACGCCTCCCGAGCCTCCAACGCGGCCGAGACCAACGAAGCAACCTCCGCCCCACCGCTGTCCCGCATCACCCGCGCCTGCCGCCCCGTCCGCTCGGCCACAGTCTCAAACGCATGATCACCAGGCGGCTCCACCCACAACCGCCGCAACGTCCCCGCCGCCTCCAGCAACGCCTTCGCCTCGGGCAACGACCGCACCGACACATCAGGATGCAACCGCTCCAGCACGAGCACACCCTCGGCGGCGAACGGCTCGACAAGCTGCACGGCACCCAGCCCACCCCACCGCGCCAGCGCGGCCCGCTCACTCTCCGGGCGGGCCCGACGCGGGGCCAACTTCAGCACGGCCGGGGTTCCATCAGCCCGCCGCACCAGCACAACGAGACTGCTGCGCCCGCCGGGAACCTGCACCCGCTCCACAGTCAACTCGCGTAGATCAACGGCCTGTTGAGCCACCTCGGGCAGCTTCTCCAACCAGTCGTCACCGCTCGGTGCCGTCTCCCCGAGCGCCCTCACCAGACGCCGCGGCGGTTCGAAAGCCATGCGCGAGTTGTTCCCTTCCTACGGTCCTGCGGTCTTGCGTCCCGGTGCGGATCACGCCGTGGGTGTCGCCGGGGCCGTGGGGGTCGCGGCCCGCTCGGCGAGACCAGGGAAGGGTACGCTCCCGCCGCGCCAGCGCACCGCGCGGACCGCCGCTTCCCGCAGCGCCTCCGCGGCCGTACCGCGCACCCCGCCCGTGGACGCCCGCACGAGGTCGGAGTAGACCCCGGCGACCCGGTCCTCCAGCTCCGCGGCCAGCTGTACGGCCGCCGCCGAGTCCGGCACCGCGAACGGCAGCGCGTACGCGGCGGACGCGGCCACGGGCGTGCCGCCCAGGTCCCGCACCTCGCGGACCAGCGCGTCACGCCGGGCGCGATGGGCGTCGTAGGCCGCCTTGGCCTCGATCCGTCGGCCCTCGCGGATACGCCCGCCGACGACGCCGTAGCCGTACACCGCCGCGTGCTCGGCGGCCAACGCGGCCTGCAGCGCGGTCAGTTCCGCGGCCTTCTCCTCGCTCACTTGGCACCCTCCGTCAGCAGATACGCGTGCGCGGCCCCCGCGGCCGCCACCGAGGCCAGCAGCCGGGCCAGTTCACCGGGCAGATCGAGCAGCGCCTTGGCCCGCCGGTCGGCGAGACCCCGCTCGGCGGCGGCCAGGTCGGCGAGGGCATCGCTCGGGGTCGCGGGTACGGCCGTAGCGGACGCCGACGGCGAGGCAGTCGCCGTAGCGGACGGTGTCGAGCTGCTGCCGCCGAAGGCCGTCGCGTGCCGTACGACCTCCGCCCGCAGCGGGTCCAGGCGCTCCGCCAGCGTCGGGTGCGCGGCGAGGACGGCGTCGTAGTGCAGGAGGAGGGTTTCGCTGTCGGCGGCCGCACGCGCGCGTGCGCGTTCGGCGGCGGACTCGCTGCCGCCCGTGGTCCCGGAGTCGTCGCCGGTGGAACAGCCCACCAGGAGAGCGGCACCGGCGGCCGAGACGAGCAGGCTCCTTCTACGCGGTCCCAGAAGGGTGCGCGGAGGCGGGGGGAACGGCACGGCAGATCGTCCTCGGGGGCTCGTACGAACGAAAAGGCGAGAAGGGCGACGCGGCCCGTGATCACGGTACCCGCGGAAGCCCCCGACTCATGTCACCGGCTCGTGGGCCACCCCCAGGGGCGCGGGGAACGGCGCGATCGGCCCCCCACCGACCCGCACCCGCCAGACCACCGCAACCACCCGAGCCCAAAGGCGCCCCACCCCACCGCCGGAGGCACCCGTGGACGGCAACACACCCCGGGACCGGATACCCTTTGACCAGACACGCGCCCTACCCACAACAGCACACGCGGCCGAGGAGTCACCCGGATGAGCACGACCCAGAGCGAGAGGCTGCGAGAACTGCTGGAACCGCTCGTCGGCTCCCAGGGACTCGATCTCGAAGAGGTCGCGGTGGACTCCGTAGGACGCAAGCGGGTGCTGCGCGTGGTCGTCGATTCCGACTCCGGCGCTGATCTGGACCAGATCGCCGATGTGAGCCGCGCGCTCTCGGCGAAGCTCGACGAGACCGACGCGATGGGTGCGGGCGAGTACACCCTGGAGGTCGGGACCCCCGGTGCCGAGCGCGAGCTCACCGAACACCGTCACTACGTCCGCGCCACCGACCGGCTGGTGAAGTTCCAGCTGGCCGAGAGCGGTGAGCTGGTCGCCCGGATCCTCAAGGTGGACGACGACGGCATCGACGTCGAGGTGCCCGGCGTGAAGGGGCGCAAGCCCACCGCCAAGCGGCTCGCCTTCGCGGACGTCGTCAAGGCCCGCGTCCAGGTCGAGTTCAACCGCAAGAGCAAGAACGACGACATCGAAGACAACGAAGAGAACGCAGAGGAGGCGTAGCCGTGGACATCGACATGAGTGCCCTGCGGGGCTTGGTGCGGGAGAAGGAGATCTCCTTCGACCTGCTGGTCGAGGCGATCGAGTCGGCGCTCCTCATCGCCTACCACCGCACCGAGGGAAGCCGCCGCCACGCGCGCGTGAAGCTCGACCGGGAGACCGGTCATGTGACCGTGTGGGCGAAGGAGGACCCCGAGGACCTGGAGGAGGGGCAGGAGGCGCGCGAGTTCGACGACACCCCGTCCGACTTCGGGCGGATCGCCGCCACCACCGCCAAGCAGGTCATCCTGCAGCGCCTGCGGGACGCGCAGGACGACGCGACGCTCGGCGAGTACGCGGGCCGCGAGGGCGACATCGTCACCGGAGTCGTCCAGCAGGGCCGCGACCCGAAGAACGTGCTCGTCGACATCGGCAAGCTGGAGGCCATCCTGCCGGTGCAGGAGCAGGTCCCCGGCGAGACGTACCCGCACGGGATGCGCCTTCGGTCGTATGTCGTCCGGGTGGCGAAGGGTGTGCGCGGTCCGTCCGTGACGCTGTCCCGTACGCATCCCAATCTGGTGAAGAAGCTGTTCGCCATGGAGGTGCCGGAGATCGCCGACGGTTCGGTGGAGATCGCCGCCATCGCGCGCGAGGCCGGCCACCGTACGAAGATCGCCGTCCGCTCCACCCGCAGCGGTCTGAACGCCAAGGGCGCCTGCATCGGCCCCATGGGCGGTCGGGTGCGCGCGGTGATGGGCGAGCTGAGCGGCGAGAAGATCGACATCGTCGACTGGTCGGACGACCCGGCCGAGATGGTCGCCAACGCGCTCTCCCCGGCGCGGGTCTCCAAGGTCGAGGTGGTGGACCTCGCGGCCCGCTCCGCGCGCGTGACGGTGCCGGACTACCAGCTGTCCCTGGCGATCGGCAAGGAAGGGCAGAATGCCCGGCTCGCGGCCCGCCTGACGGGGTGGCGCATCGACATCCGTCCGGACACCGAACAGCCGTCCGACCAGGCAGGGGAATAGATCTCGGCCGCGAGTGGCTTAGATCACGACAACAACCGTTCGATTCTTCCCCCGAAGGGGTGAGGTCGGTGCGGGGAGGTAGACTTAGCAGTGTCTGGCCGGACGCGAGCCCGCGCATGCCCTGAACGCACCTGTGTGGGGTGCCGGGAGCGAGCGGCCAAGAAGGAACTGCTGCGGATCGTGGCGGTCGAGGGCGAATGCGCTCCCGATCATCGCGGTACGCTGCCCGGCCGGGGCGCGTATCTGCACCCCGCCCTGGTCTGTCTCGACCTGGCGGTACGCCGCCGGGCGTTCCCACGGGCGCTGCGTGCCCAGGGAGCGCTCGACACAAAGGCGTTGCGCCTCTACGTCGAGCAGGCGACACAGTAAGAGCGAGTCGTACGGAACCTCCGTGCGGCCCGGTATTCCGCGAGTTGGAAGTAGGTCGAGATTGCGATGAGCACTCGATGAGCACGCGATGAGTACGCCCATGAAGTAGCGACGGTCCGGACGCACCCGGACCTAAAAGGAGCGAAGTGGCTAAGGTCCGGGTATACGAACTCGCCAAGGAGTTCGGGGTGGAGAGCAAGGTCGTCATGGCCAAGCTCCAAGAACTCGGTGAATTCGTCCGTTCGGCGTCCTCGACGATCGAGGCGCCCGTTGTACGCAAGCTGACAGACGCCCTCCAGCAGGGCAGCGGAGGCGGCAAGCCCGCCCCCGCACGCAAGGCTGCCCCGGCTCGTCCGGGTGCCCCCTCTCCGGCGCAGGGTGCCCGTCCGGGTCCTGCCGCCCCGCGCCCGCCGGCCCCGAAGCCGGCCGTCGCCGAGAGCGCCCCCGCGGCTCCCGCAGCCCCGGCCGCGCCCGCCGCACCGGCCTCCGCCGGTGGTCCCCGTCCGGGTCCGCGGCCCGCGCCGCGTCCGGCTCCGGCCTCGCCGGCGCCGACCACGCCCGAGTTCACCGCCCCGCCGGCGGCTCCCGCGGCTCCGGCCGCGCCTGCCGCCCCTGCTTCTACCGGCGGTTCCAGCTCTGCCCCCCGTCCGGGCGCCCCGCGTCCGGCGAGCCAGGCTCCCCGTCCGGGCGGTGCCCGTCCGGCCGGTCCCGGCCAGGGTGGCCAGGGTCGTGGCGACCGTCCCGAGCGCAGTGACCGCGGCGACCGTCCCGGCGCTCCGCGTCCGGGTGGTCAGGGCGGCGCACGTCCCGGTGCTCGTCCGGCCGGTCCCCGTCCGGGCAACAACCCGTTCACCTCCGGTGGTTCCACCGGCATGGCGCGCCCCGGGGCTCCTCGTCCCGGTGCTCCGCGTCCGGGCGGTCAGGACCGTCCCGGTGGTGCTCCCGGCGGCGCTCCGCGTCCGCAGGGTGCCGGTCAGGGCGGTCCCCGTCCCCAGGGCGCTTCGGGCGGTGCCCGTCCGGGTGCTCCCGGCGGCGCGCGTCCGTCCCCGGGCGGCATGCCCCGCCCGCAGGGCGGCGCTCCGCGTCCCGGCGGCGGCCCCGGTGGCAACCGTCCGAACCCCGGCATGATGCCGCAGCGTCCCGCTGCGGGTAGCCCCCGTCCCGGTGGCGGCCCCGGTGGCCGCGGTCCCGGTGCCGGCGGCGGTCGTCCCGGTGGTCCGGGTGGCGGCGGCGGTCGTCCCGGTGGCGGCGGCGGCTTCGCCGGTCGTCCGGGTGGCGGCGGTGGCGGTTTCGCCGGTCGTCCCGCGGGTCCCGGTGGCGGTGGCGGCGGTTTCGCCGGCCGTCCGGGTGCTCCCGCCGGTGGCGGCGGTGGCCGTCCCGGCTTCGGTGGCCGTCCCGGTGGCCCGGGTGGCCGCGGTGGCACACAGGGCGCCTTCGGTCGTCCCGGTGGTCCCGCGCGTCGTGGTCGCAAGTCGAAGCGGCAGAGGCGCCAGGAGTACGAGGCCATGCAGGCCCCGTCGGTCGGCGGTGTGATGCTGCCTCGTGGCAACGGACAGTCCGTCCGTCTGTCGCGCGGTGCCTCGCTCACCGACTTCGCCGAGAAGATCAACGCCAACCCGGCGTCGCTCGTCGGCGTGATGATGAACCTCGGCGAGATGGTCACTGCCACGCAGTCCGTCTCCGACGAGACGCTGAAGCTCCTCGCGGACGAGATGAACTTCGTCCTCGAGATCGTCAGCCCCGAGGAGGAGGACCGCGAGCTGCTCGAGTCCTTCGACATCGAGTTCGGCGAGGACGAGGGTGGCGAGGAGTTCCTCGTCGCGCGTCCGCCGGTCGTGACCGTCATGGGTCACGTCGACCACGGTAAGACCCGACTGCTGGACACCATCCGCAAGACGAACGTCGTCGCGGGCGAGGCCGGCGGTATCACGCAGCACATCGGTGCGTACCAGGTCGCGACCGAGGTCAACGGCGAAGAGCGTCGCATCACCTTCATCGACACCCCGGGTCACGAGGCGTTCACCGCCATGCGAGCCCGTGGTGCCAAGTCGACCGACATCGCGATCCTCGTGGTGGCGGCCAACGACGGTGTGATGCCCCAGACGATCGAGGCGTTGAACCACGCCAAGGCGGCCGACGTGCCGATCGTGGTCGCGGTCAACAAGATCGACGTCGAAGGTGCCGACCCGACCAAGGTGCGCGGTCAGCTCACCGAGTTCGGTCTGGTGGCCGAGGAGTACGGCGGCGACACCATGTTCGTCGACATCTCCGCGAAGCAGGGCCTCAACATCGAGAGCCTGCTGGAGGCCGTGATCCTGACCGCGGACGCCTCGCTCGACCTGCGGGCCAACCCGGAGCAGGACGCGCAGGGCATCGCGATCGAGTCCCACCTGGACAAGGGCCGCGGCGCCGTCGCGACCGTCCTGGTCCAGCGCGGCACCCTGCGGGTCGGCGACACCATGGTGGTCGGCGACGCCTACGGCCGTGTCCGCGCGATGCTCGACGACAAGGGCGACAACGTGGAAGAGGCGGGTCCCTCGACCCCGGTCCTCGTCCTCGGTCTCACCAACGTCCCGGGCGCCGGCGACAACTTCCTCGTCGTCGACGAGGACCGCACGGCACGTCAGATCGCCGAGAAGCGCGCGGCGCGCGAGCGCAACGCCAACTTCGCCCGGCGCGGAGTCCGGTTCTCCCTGGAGAACCTGGACGAGGCCCTCAAGGCCGGTCTGGTGCAGGAACTCAACCTCATCATCAAGGGCGACGCGTCCGGTTCGGTGGAGGCTCTCGAGTCCTCGCTGCTCCAGCTCGACGTCGGCGACGAGGTCGACATCCGCGTCCTGCACCGCGGCGTGGGTGCGGTCACCGAGTCGGACATCGACCTGGCGACCGGCTCCGACGCGATCGTCATCGGCTTCAACGTCCGCGCTGCGGGCCGCGCGGCGCAGATGGCGGAGCGCGAGGGCGTCGACGTCCGGTACTACTCGGTGATCTACCAGGCCATCGAGGAGATCGAAGCAGCGCTCAAGGGCATGCTCAAGCCGGAGTACGAGGAGGTCGAGCTCGGCACGGCGGAGATCCGCGAGGTCTTCAAGTCGTCCAAGCTGGGCAACATCGCCGGTGTCCTGGTCCGCTCCGGAGAGGTCAAGCGCAACACCAAGGCGCGCCTCGTCCGCGACGGCAAGGTCATCGCCGAGAGCCTCACCATCTCCGGTCTGCGTCGCTTCAAGGACGACGTCACCGAGATCCGCGAAGGGTTCGAGGGCGGTATCAACCTCGGCAACTTCAACGACATCAAGGTCGACGACGTCATCGCGACGTACGAGATGCGCGAGAAGCCTCGCGGCTGATCGACACAGCACGCGATCGGGGCCGGTCGGCGGAGAGAATTTCCGTCGATCGGCCCCGGCCGTTGCGTGTACGGTTCCTGTATCGGCGTCCGAGCGCGGCGCCCGTACCCCGAACCGGCGGGACATCCGGACACACATGTATGTGGGGACTCTGTCCTTCGACCTGCTCCTCGGCGACGTCCACTCGCTGAAGGAGAAACGCTCTCTCGTCCGTCCGATCGTGGCCGAACTCCAGCGCAAGTACGCGGTGAGCGCGGCCGAGACGGGCAGCCAGGACCTCCACCGCAGGGCCGAGATCGGGCTCGCGGTGGTCTCCGGGGACACGGGACACCTCACGGACGTACTGGACCGCTGCGAGCGACTCGTCGCCGCGCGGCCCGAGGTGGAACTGCTCTCCGTTCGACGCAGACTCCACAGCGACGAAGACTGAAGCCGGACGAGACCGCAGTCGGACGACGACTGAAGCAAGCAGCAAGACGTAGTTGCAGCACGACGTAGTTACTAAGGAGACGGACCAGTGGCCGACAACGCGCGTGCCAAGAGGCTGGCGGACCTCATCCGAGAGGTGGTGGCCCAGAAGCTGCAGCGCGGCATCAAGGACCCCCGGCTCGGCACCCACGTCACCATCACGGACACCCGCGTCACGGGCGACCTGCGGGAGGCGACCGTCTTCTACACGGTCTACGGCGACGACGAGGCGCGAGCCGAAGCGGCGGCGGGCCTCGAGAGCGCCCGGGGCGTCCTGCGCTCCGCGGTCGGCGCGGCGGCCGGCGTGAAGTTCACCCCGACCCTCACCTTCGTCGCGGACGCCCTCCCGGACACCGCCAAGACCATCGAGGACCTCCTCGACAAGGCGCGGCAGTCCGACGAGAAGGTCCGCGAGGTCTCGGCGGGCGCCGCCTACGCCGGAGACGCGGACCCGTACAAGAAGCCCGGCGAGGACGACGAGGACGACGCCTCCGAATGACCGAGAAAACCCCGACGCCCGACGGCCTTGTCATCGTGGACAAGCCGTCGGGCTTCACCTCGCACGACGTGGTCGCCAAGATGCGCGGCATCGCCCGCACCCGCCGCGTCGGGCACGCGGGCACGCTCGACCCCATGGCCACGGGCGTACTCGTCCTGGGAGTCGAGAAGGCGACAAAGCTCCTGGGGCACTTGGCCCTCACGGAGAAGGAGTACCTGGGCACGATCCGCCTGGGCCAGAGCACCCTGACCGACGACGCCGAGGGCGAGATCACGGGGTCGACAGACGCCTCGAAGGTCACCCGGGACGCCGTCGACGCCGGGATCGCCAAGCTCAGCGGGCAGATCATGCAGGTCCCGTCCAAGGTCAGCGCCATCAAGATCAAGGGCGTGCGCTCGTACAAACGGGCCCGCGACGGCGAGGACTTCGAGATCCCCGCCCGCCCCGTCACCATCTCCTCCTTCGCGGTCTACGACGTCCGGGACGCGGTGGCCGAGGACGGCACCCCCGTCCTGGACCTGGTGGTCTCGGTGGTCTGCTCGTCCGGCACCTACATCCGGGCCCTGGCCCGCGACCTGGGCGAGGACCTCGGCGTGGGCGGCCACCTGACCGCCCTGCGCCGCACCCGCGTCGGCCCGTACAAGCTGGACACGGCGCGGACCCTGGACCAGCTCCAGGAGGAGCTGACGGTGATGCCGATCGCCGAGGCCGCCGAGGCCGCGTTCCCGCGCTGGTCCGTGGACAGCAGGCGGGCGAAGCTGCTGCTCAACGGCGTCCGCCTGGACATCCCCGAGGAGTACGCGGGCGTCGGCGCGGTCGGCGTCTTCGATCCCGAGGGCCGCTTCCTGGCGCTCGTGGAGGAACAGAAGGGCAAGGCCAAGAGCCTCGCGGTCTTCGCCTGAGAAATGCTCCCCGGGCGGGCCGGAGCCTCAACTCCCGCCCGTGGAGCGGCGGTCACGGGGTCTACGTTCCCGCCGCTCCACGGTCCCCCCTCGGTTCCCCCACCCCTAGGGTGTATCCAACCCTCCGCTTCTATTCACCCGTCCGGGCAGGCGCTCGGAGTGAACCGAGGGAGCGGAAGGGGGCGCGTTCACCACGCGATCTGTCCCGCTGATCACGCCACGCCTACCGTCGAACACAGGGCATGGGTACGGCGGGGAGGTTCGACCATGGCGGGACGTGGCCCGCGGACGGGCGGCGGCCGTCGGACGCGGGAAGACGCACGGGCGGAGCGGTCGACGCGGGACGCCGTGCCGGGTGTTGGTGCCGCGCCAGGTGCCGCGCCCGCTGCCGGTGACGAGTCCTTGGTACGCATCCGCGACCTCGCCGGGCGCCCGCGCGGCACCGGTTTCGTAGCCGACCACCACGGCACGGTCATCACCAGTCACGAGGCGGTCGACGGACTGCCCCGCCTCGTCCTGCACGCCACCGGCGACCGCACCTGCCTGGTGACGGCCGACGCGGTGACCCCGCTGCCCGCCCTCGACCTGGCCCTGGTCCGTACCGAGGGCCTGGGCGTCGACCCGCTCCCCGTCACGATCCGGGAGCGTGTCGAGACCGGCACGTACGTCCGCGTCGCAGCGGACCGCTGGCGCGAGGCCCGCCTCTTGGGCGCGACCTCCGTGACCTACACCGCCACCGACCGCTTCCATCTCCTCGACGACGCCCTGGAGTTGGCGATCGGCACGGCGGGGCGGGACGCGCTGCGGCTGGGAGGGGGAGCGGCCGGGGGGCCGGTCCTCGACGCGGTGACCGGAGCGGTGATCGGTGTTCTCGGTACGGCGTTGCAGTCCGGCCAACGGGACACGGGGTTCGCGGTGCCGCTGCGCCAAGTGCCGGATGGGGAACGGGGGTTGGGGGCCATCCACGGGCCCCTGGTTGACCTCCTCGCACGGAATGCGGCGACCGTGCCCGCGTACGGCGCCGACCTCAACCTCGCGGGAGTCCTGGAACTGACGGCCACCTCGGTCGGCTCGGACGGGCCGCCGGGGGCACTCGCGGGTTTCGTCGGTCCAGGGCGTGACGGCGACGCCGCGTGTGTGGTGGAGCCGGTCGAACGACCGTCCCTGGTACGGGAGTTCACTGCCTTCACCGAGAGCCCGGCCGCCGTGCTCGGGCTCGTCGGGGCACCGGGCAGCGGCCGTACGACTGAACTCGCGGCGCTCGCCGCGCGGCGCAACGGGGGTGCGGAACCGGCTCCCACGCTGTGGTTGCGCGGCGCGGATCTGAGGGACGGGGACGCGTCGGTGGCGGACGCGGCGCGCAGGACGGTGGAGCGGGCGGCCCGGATCGTCGCCGCGTCGGTGTTGTCGGCGGGCGACTCCGGTGACCTGGGGGACGTAGGTCCCGAGCGGTTGGCGCGGGTTGCCCGTGACGCCGGGCGGCCTTTGCTGTTGCTGCTCGACGGTCCTGAGGAGATGCCGCCTGTGCTGGCTCATCGGCTGGCCGAGTGGACTCGGGGGACGGGGGAGTGGTTGCGGGAGTGCGGGGCGCGGTTGGTGGTGGGGTGTCGGGCGGAGTACTGGGAAGGGGCGGGGTTTTCACGGGAGTTGCTGTACGGGGGGTTTGATTCTGGGGCGGCTGAGGCAGCGGCAGTGGCTGAGGCTGGCGGGGGCGGTTCGGGGCGGGGTGGGGCGCCTGCGCGTGGCGATGTCGGTGCGGGTGAGTTCGGGGTGCGGGCATCCGACGAGGGCGGTTCGCTTGGGTCCGGGGTGCCTGTATTCGGCGACGCTGATTCGGTTCGGGTCGGGGCGCCCGCGTTCGACGATGGCGACTCGGTTCGGGTCAGGGTGCCCGCGTCCGACGGCGGTGACTCGGTTCAGTTCGGGGCGCCTGCGTCCGACGGCGGCGACTCGGTTCGGATCGGAGTGCCCGCGTTCGACGGCGGTGGTTCAGTTCAGCTTGGGGTGTCTGCGTCCGGCAACGGTGATTCGGTTCAGTTCGGGGTGCCTGCGTCCGACGGCGGTGACTCGGCTCAGATCAGGGTGCCTGCGTCCGACGGCGGTGACTCGGTTCGGGTTGGGGTGCCCGCGTCCGACGACGGCGGTTCAGTTCGGCTTGGGGTGTCTCTGGCTGACGAGGCGGGGCCCGTTCATTTCGGGGCTTCCGAGCCTGACGACGCCGGTCCGCTTCACCTCGGGGCGCCCGGACCCATCGGCGCAGGCCCGCATAACTCAGCCCGTCCGGCGTTTGAGGACGAGGCCGTTCAGGCCGATGGGGGGTCTGGGGGCGCAGCCCCCGGGACGGTTCCGCCGGTGTGCGTGCACCTTGGGGACCTCGGCCCGCACGAAGCCCGCCGAGCCCGCGCAGCGTACGGCGTTCCGGAGGGCGTCCTCACCGGAACCGACGCCCGTCACCCCCTCGCCCTCCGGCTCCTCTCCGAGGTGCTCGCCGCGCTGCCCGCCGCCCCCGACACCCAGATCGACCGCGACGACGTGTTCTCGGCCTACCTGGACCTCATGTGCCTCCGGATCGCGGTCCGCCTCGCCGCGGAGAACGGGCTGCGCGGCACCGCCGTACGCCGCCTCGCGGCCAAGGTGTCCGGGCAGGTGCACGAAGCCGCGCGGCGCAGTCTCGGGCCGGGGCAGGGGGAGTTGGACCGGGAGTCGTTCGAGGCGGTGTTCCCGTGGGGACCCGCACCGGCACGGCTCGGAGGGGGAACCGGGTGGGCGTCCGCCGTCCTCACCGAGGGGCTGCTCGTGCCGGCCGGGACCGGATACCGGTTCGCCCACGAGGAGTTGGCCGACTGGATCCAGGGCACGCACCTCGACCTCGACGAGGCCCTGCGGGCGCTGGTCCACCGGTCCAGGAATCCGCATACCGGGCACCCCCTCCCCGTACCGCACCACCGCATCGGCCCCGTCGTACAGGCCCTGCTCCTCCTCGCCCGTCAACACGGCACCCACCAACTGGCCGTACGACTGGAAGAGTTGGCGGCAGCCCTGGACGCCGACCCGGACTCCTGGTGGGCCGCCCACCTGCTCGCCGAGGTGTTGCGAAGGGTGCCCGATGCCACGCCGTACGGCAACGCATTGCGGCTGCTGGCCGACCAGTTGGTGACACGGAGGCAGCAACAGGCGGCCGTACCAAAGGAGTTCGCGCCGGAGTTCTGGGCCGCGCTGCACCTGCCGCAGGCCGAGCGGTTCGAGTTGCTGCGGCGGCTCGTGCTCACCGACGGATCCCCGCTGGGCAGCGCCCCGCCCCGATTCCTGGACACCGCCGCCGAGTTGCTCGCCGCCGACCCCGCCGCCGTACAACCACTCCTGACCCGGTGGTTCGACGACGAGCGGCCCCTGCCCGCGACGCCGGAGGCGACCGTGGCGACGGCCGCGCAGGCGTTGCTGCACACGCATCGGCGGCGGGCGCTGGACGATCTGACGGAGGTGCTCGTCGGGTGTGCGCACGGGCGGGCCGACGAACTCCTCGCCGTGCTCGCCGAGGAGGAGCCCTCGGCCGTGTGCCGGGCCGTGGACCGGTGGGCGCACGACGAGCGGCCGGGGCGCAGGGTGGCGGCGGTGGCGTACGGACTGCGGGCCGCGCCGCACGTACGGACCGAGGCGGACCGTGAACTCCTGCGCTACGCGGCCGAGTTCCTCCTGGCCCGCCCCGCCGACTCCACCCTGCACGGCGGCGCGCTCGCGCTCCTCGTCCGCGATCCGCACACCCGCACCCGCCATCTCCCGCAGGCGCTACGGCACTTCGCGTCCGGCGACCCCCAGTTCCCGCCGAGCGCGCTGGCCGCCGCGCTGACCACGCACCCCGAACCGGTCCTCGAAGCCTTCCGCGCCCGGCTGCACGGACCGCACGCGGGCGAGGCGGTCCGCACGCTCGCCGACGTCACGACCCCGGCCCTCGCGCGCCGGGCCGCCGTGCTGGTGCGCGAGACCGCCGTACGGTGGCCGGAGACGGCCGCGTACCTCGGTGTCTACGTCGACCGGTGCCTCGACCACGGCCCCGCCGTCCGCGCGATCCTGTTCCCCCTGGTCACCGGCCTCCTGGACGGCGGCCCCGCGTCGGTGCGGACCGCTCTCGCGCCCGTGCTCGCCGCCCCCGGCACCCCCGCATCCCGCCCCCTGCGCCGCGAACTCCTGGAGTTCCTGCTCGCGCACGAGCACGACCCCGCCGTACTGGACGCACTCCTGCACACGGCGGGCCGCCGTGACGACGACGAGATCCGCGACCTCGTCCACCGCACCGGCCGGCTGCTCGTCCGTACCCCCGCGGGCGCGACCCGTTTC
The DNA here is from genome assembly GCF_000716605.1 of Streptomyces sp. NRRL F-525. Taxonomy (GTDB): domain Bacteria; phylum Actinomycetota; class Actinomycetes; order Streptomycetales; family Streptomycetaceae; genus Streptomyces. The sequence goes on from NZ_JNXE01000032.1 coordinate 72,720, forward strand.
GACCGCGGCCTCGTCGACCTGGGCCGCCACGTGCCCGGCTTCGCCGCCCTGATGGCCCGCTGGCTGGCCGACACCCCGGAGGACTGGGCCGCGGTGGTCGGACCCAGCACGCGGCGCATGATCGAGAACCTGGCCGGGGTGGGGGTTCCCGCATAGCGGCCCCGGTACGTGCGCCCGGTCACAGCCTCCAGGCCGATGCGGGCCGGAGGCCCCCGGCATGGCACCCTTAGACCTGCGTAAGAGGTCAATGACACAGGTCTACATACGGACACGGGTTCGATGAGGAGCGGTCACAGTGCAGCGCTGGCGTGGCTTGGAGGACATCCCTGAGGACTGGGGGCGCAGTGTCGTCACCATCGGTTCTTATGACGGGGTCCACCGCGGGCACCAGCTGATCATCCGGCATGCCGTGGAGCGCGCCCGTGAGCTGGGCGTTCCCTCCGTCGTCGTCACCTTCGACCCGCACCCCAGCGAGGTCGTGCGCCCCGGCAGCCACCCCCCGCTGCTCGCCCCGCACCACCGCCGAGCCGAACTGATGGCCGAGCTGGGGGTCGACGCGGCGCTGATCCTGCCGTTCACCAAAGAGTTCTCGAAACTGTCCCCGGCCGACTTCGTGGTCAAGGTCCTGGTGGACAAACTGCACGCGAAGGCGGTCGTCGAGGGCCCGAACTTCCGCTTCGGCCACAAGGCCGCGGGCAATGTGGCCTTCCTGATCGAGCAGGGCAAGACATACGACTTCGAGGTAGAGGTGGTGGATCTTTACGTGAGCGGTGCGGCGGGCGGCGGCGAGCCCTTCTCTTCCACACTGACCAGGCGCCTGGTCGCCGAGGGCGACGTCGAGGGCGCCCGCGAGATTCTCGGCCGCCCGCACCGGGTGGAGGGCGTCGTGGTGCGCGGCGCCCAGCGCGGCCGCGAAATGGGCTTCCCGACGGCCAACGTCGAGACCCTGCCCCACACGGCGATCCCGGCGGACGGCGTCTACGCCGGTTACCTCCACGTCGAGGGAGAGGCCATGCCGGCCGCGATCTCGGTCGGCACGAACCCACAGTTCGACGGCACCGAGCGCACGGTGGAGGCGTACGCGATCGACCGCGTCGGCCTCGACCTGTACGGCCTGCACGTCGCCGTCGACTTCCTCGCCTTCGTGCGCGGCCAGGCGAAGTTCGAGTCGCTGGAGGGCCTGCTGGAGCAGATCGCCCAGGACGTGAAGCGCTGCCGGGAGCTGATCTCGGCGGACCCGGGCGACGCCGGGTAGCTGTTTTCGTTTCTACGACGCCGAAGGGCGGCCGGTGCCTGTTGGCAACCGGCCGCCCTTCGCGTTACTGCTGCGGGGGTGCGGGCGGCGGCGGAGGCGTGGGCGGGTTCTGGTCACCCTCCGGCTGTGCGTAGCCCGGGTGCTGCGGGTACGGCGGCGGAGGCTGCTGCGCCGGGGGCTGACCCTGCTGGGGGTAGGGCTGCTGGCCGTACAACTGCTGGCCGGGGTGCGGCGGCTGCGGTTGCGGTTGGTGCTGTTGCTGCTGGGGGTAGGGACCGGGTTGCCCGGGAGCCTGCTGGCCGGGGTGCTGCTGCTGGGCCGGATAACCCTGCTGCCCGGGCTGTCCCGGGTACCCCGGGTATCCCTGCTGGCCCGGCATCGGCGGGGCCAAGACCGGGGGCGGGTTGCCGTCGCTCGTCCACAGGCCGTGCATCTGCTGGTGGCGTACGAAGTCCTCGGCGACCAGGGCCGCGAGGTTGAAGTACGACTCCCTGACCTTCGGCCGCATCATGTCGAGGTCGACTTCCGCACCGGCGGCGAGATGCTCGTCGAACGGCACGACCACGACACCGCGGCAGCGCGTCTCGAAGTGGCTGACGATGTCCTCCACCTTGATCGTCTTGCCGGTCTCGCGGACACCGGAGATGACCGTGAGCGAGCGTGAGACCAGGTCGGCGTAGCCGTGCGCCGACAGCCAGTCCAGCGTCGTACTCGCGCTGCTCGCACCGTCCACGGACGGCGTCGAGATGATGATGAGCTGGTCGGCGAGGTCGAGCACACCGCGCATCGCGCTGTACAGCAGACCGGTACCGGAGTCGGTGAGGATGATCGGGTACTGGTTGCCCAGGACGTCGATCGCTCGGCGGTAGTCCTCGTCGTTGAACGTGGTCGAGACGGCCGGGTCGACGTCGTTGGCGATGATCTCCAGACCGGAGGGCGCCTGGGACGTGAACCGGCGGATGTCCATGTACGAGTTGAGGTACGGGATCGCCTGGACCAGGTCGCGGATGGTCGCGCCGGTCTCGCGGCGCACGCGGCGGCCGAGCGTGCCGGCGTCCGGGTTGGCGTCGATCGCGAGGATCTTGTCCTGGCGCTCGGTCGCGAGGGTCGAGCCGAGCGCGGTGGTCGTCGTGGTCTTGCCGACACCGCCCTTGAGGCTGATCACCGCGATCCGGTAGCACGACAGCACCGGCGTCCGGATCAGCTCCAACTTCCGCTGCCGCTCGGCCTCTTCCTTCTTTCCGCCGAGCTTGAACCGCGAGGGCGCGGCACCGGGCCGGCCGCTCTTCGCCTTCTGCTTCTTGTTGCTGAGCAGCCGGTCCGACGACAGCTCCACGGCAGCGGTGTAACCGAGCGGCGCGGCACCGGGGTTGGTCGGCTGCCGCTGGTCGTGCCGGATGGGCTGCGGCCATGCGGCACCGGTGCGGGGGTCCACCGGGGGTTGGGCGGGGGGCTGGGCCTGGGGGTGCGGCTGGGGTGCGTGCGGGGGCTGCGGTCCCTCGGGCTGGGTCTGCGGCGCGGGAGCGGGGGGTGCAGGGGGGAAGCCGTAGCCGCTCTGGGGGTTGGGCGGGCCCTGCTGTGCGGGGGCCGGGGGGAAGCCGTAACTGCCCTGCTGGTCCGGTGCGTTGGGGGTGTTCGGGGTGGGCTGGGCCGGTGCCTGTGGGGGCGGGAAGCCGTAGCCGCTCTGCTGGTTCGGCGTGGGGGGAGGGAAGCCGTAGCCGGTGGGGGCCGCCGTGGGCGCCGGGCTCTGCGGGGTCGGCGGTGCGTCCCAGGCCGCGGGTGCCGGCTGCGGTGGCTGCGGTTGGAACGGAGGCTGCTGCTGAGGTGGCAACGGCGGCTGGGCCGGGGCCGCGACCGGCTGCTGCGGCGCGGGCGGTTGGGGCGCGGCGGGGTCCACCGACGGGGGCTGAGCCTGGGGGTGGGGCTGCGCGGGCCACTGGTCGGCCGGGGCCGGGGCGGCGGGCTGGTAGGAGGGCGGCAGCGGCGGGACACCGCTCTGCGGGGCCGGCGGGGGAGCCCAGGCGGGCGGGGCTTCCTGTACGTCGGCCTGTACGTCCCCGGTGGCGTCCGTGGCCGGGTCGGCGGCCTGGGGGGAGTCGGCCTCGGGCGTGGACGGCGTTGCGTCGGCGTTGCCCGGCTCGTGCTCCGGGGCGTCGGCCGTGTCACCGGCCGGGTCATCCGCCGGGGTGTCGGCCGGGTCGGCGGTGGGGGCCGTGTCGGGGGCCGCCGTAGAGGCGGGAGCGTTGTCGGTGCTCTCGCCGTCGGCGTCGTTCGCGGAGTTCACGGGGTTCGCGGATTCCGTGGAGTCCCCGGTGTCCGTGTCGGCGACCGCGCCGTCCTCGTCCTGAGTGTTCACCTCGGCGGTGTCGGTGCCCTCGGTGTCACCGTTCTCCGGTACCTCGCCCTCGAACTCCGGTTCCCCGGAACCCGGTTCCGCGTCAACGGCACCTTCGGCGGGATTCTCGGCCGGAACCGGAACCGGAACCGGAACCGGAACCGGAGCCGCCGGGGTTTCCGCAGCGGTCTGCTCAGGGGCGGTCGGCGTCTCCGCACCCCGCTCCGTGATCTCCCGCTTCAGCGCGGCGGAAGAGATCCGCATCGTCGCCCCGCTCACGAGGTCGCCGTTCTCAGGCTCCTCCTGGACGGGGGCCGCGGGCGGCGGAACCGCGGCCGCGGGTGCCCAGCCGGGCTGGAAGCCGGAGTTGTCCGGCGGCGCGGGCACCGGGAACGCGGGGCCGACCGGGGGCGCCGGAGGCGGGGGCGGCATCGCCGTACCGCTCGCCGGGGTCGGCGGCGGTGAGGCCTGCGCGGACGCGCCCGACGCGCCGGACGAGTTCTGCGTGTACCAGGCCGGCGGCGCGTAGTCGATCGTGAACTCGCCCGTCATCTCGATGGCGGACTCGTCGTCGGGCTGGTCATCGCCGGGCGTGGCCCAGCCCCCGCGGATCCCGTCCCGATCGCTGCTCACAATTCCTCCTGGTGTGGTCGAGCACCCTCATGTCGTGCCGGGGCGACCGCTCGTGTCGTACGGGCCCGGTCCGCCGAAAGCGTCGGGAACGGTCGGTCGGCGGCCCGAATCGATCGGATCCGCCCGGCCCGTCCCTCGAAGCGCTTGTCGGCCCGGCCGCGGGCCCTGACGCGGCGCCCGGTCCCAGCCTAATCACCACAAGCAACCTCACGGCAGGCCCGTCCACCTCTCCGCGTCCGTCCAACGCGCCACACGGCGCCCGGAACCGGCACACATGCCCACCGACCCGTCGTGCAAAACGGGTGATAGCGATGCGCATCCTCTACGAGACAGGGGGCGAAAGGTGCTTAATCGTTCAATGTCGGTCAGTGGTCCGCGAGTTCAGTCCATCCGGCGTGGTGTACCCAACAATCCGATCTCGGCGTCCGCGGGCTGTGTCATCACGTACTGCCGGTCGCGGTCGCCGCACCAGAGCGTGACGCCGTCCGGGAGCGTGGGCAGGGAGTCGACGTCGGCCCGGGGGAGCGCCATGGCGCGGCCCAGCTCCGCCGACTCGTCCGGCGAGATCCGCTGCACCCCGACGAGCCGGGCCTGCCGTATGAGCCGGGGCGCGACGGGACTGAGATACGGCAGCAGGGTCAGCACCGACTGCCAGGGCCCGGACACGACCCGCCCGCGCGGCGGACGCATCCCGCAGTCCCGCACCACGAGCACGGGTGTGCCCGCCGAGGCGCCCTGCGGCTGGACGCGGCCCACGTCGTACACCGCCAGGCCGTTCTGTCCGCCGCCCATGGCGTGGACCATCTGCATCCAGGCCTGCGGGCGGCCGGTCTCCACGGCGACCCGCGCCCCGGTCGCCGCTGCTCTGAGGGCGATGACCTGGGCAGTCCACAGGCCGCCGATGAGGACGACGTCGTAGGGAGTGGGCCGGTTGATGCCCAGCACCGCGGGCTGTCCCTCGGCGTCGACGCCGATCACGACGCCGTCGTCCCCGATGGGCAGCGCGAGCGCGTCGACCTGCTCGGGGGAGAGCACATGCCGTCCGTGCCGCGGGCCGATCAGGCCGAGGCCGCTGCGCAGCATCGTCAGCGCGGTCATCGGGCACCTCCGAGGGGCAGCGTGGCGAGCACACCCGGGAGCTGCTCGCGGTCGAGGCGGGCCAGGGCCAGGCCCGTGTGCCGTGCCGCGCCCTCCAACGCGCGCCGCGCCGCGACCAGTTCGTCGTCACTGCGGCCCGTCACCCGCAGGTGCCCGCTCATCGACACCTCCTGGCGCTCCCCGCGCGCGAGCGTGAGGCTGAACGTCGTGGCGAGCGCCGGGGTGGCCGTGAGCAGGGCGATCAGCTGTGGCAACGACGGGCCGCGGCCGCCCAGTTGGGGCCAGCGGCGGATCCAGTACGTCGTGTGTCTGCGGTTGTCGCAGCGCCAACTGCGGCTGGACTCCTCGGTCCGGCGCTCCCGTGTCTCGGTCCGTCCGGCCTCCGCCGTCACCAGGGGGTTCGCGCAGGCGGAGGTGGCGAGGGCCGCGGTCAGCTCCTCCTCGCTGAGGATCGTCGTGCGGAAACCGGCACCGGTGAGGCGGCTCGCGAGATGGTCGGCGACGCGCACGACGCACTTCTGCGCTCCGGTGAGCCCGCCGCCCCGCGCGGCCACGGCCTCCAGGCACTGCTCGGGGTCGAGCTTCAGCGCGATCCAGGTGATGCGCACCGCCGGGGCGCCGGTCTGCTCCTGGAGCGGCGCGTAGTTGGTGACGGCCACCGAGTGCTGGGGCAGGTGCAGCGCGGGCGCGGGCTGGGTGTGCAGCACGAGCTGCGCCGACTCCAGCCGGATACCGTCCACTTCGAGCGCGTCCCGCACCAGTGAGAGCGGCAGCGGATGCCGGCCGCGGTCGGCCCGCAGCGCGGTGACGTCGGCCTCGACCTGCACGACGGCGGTCACGAAGGTGCCGTCCCCGACCAGCCCGATGGGACGCCGGTCCCGGCCGCCGTACGAATACGTCCGCAGGGTGGGGTCGCACTCCAGGGCCGGTGCGAGACCGGGCTCGGTGCCCGGCGGTGTCTCCGCGGTGGCGGCGCTCTTCCGGCGTGCCTTCAACGCCCGCGCGGTGCCCAGCCATTCGGGCAGGGAGCGGCCGCGCCGACGGACGAAGGCGAGCAGCACGAGCGCCACGGCGACGATGCCCGCCGGCACCAGCGCCATGGGGTCGATCGCCCAGCCGACGAGGAGGACGGCCGCCGCGATCTCCAGCAGGACGAGCCGTTGCAACCGGAATGCCCCGCCCTGTCCGCGGCGCGTCCTGAGATGAAGTCCGCCCGGGCTCTGGGACGTTGTGCCCGCCGTTGACGGTGGCTGCGCGGAGCCCGGCTCCGGCGTCCCGGAGTCCCTCGTCCGCGACCGGTCACGAGACCGTGTCCGCGTTCCGGAAGCCATCACTCCATCCCCCCGTATTACTCACAACTCACCGCTGTTCCAGCACCACATAGGGCCCTCGAAGGTCCAGGTACCCTACCCGCTCCCCACGTCACCGCGGATACCAGGCATAGTAGGTGCCCGGTCTGACATCGATGGGCGGGGGACGGCGAACCCCCGAGTGCTGCCCAGGCGGAACACGGGGAGAGACAGACACAGATGGCATCTCGGCGGGACCAGCTCAACGCCTACACCTTCGCGAAGCGGCGCATGCTGGCGTCCTTCGTGCAGTCGTCCCCGGACGGTTCGGAGGAGGGGGCGCCGCGGCCGCTGCGCGGAGTGGTGCCGGGCGTCATCGTGGGCGTGGTCGTCATGGCGGTCTTCGGCGCCTGGGGCATGTTCAAACCGACCGCGCCCGAGGGCTGGGCCACCCCCAAGTCGAAGGTGATCATCGCCAGCAAGTCGACCACCCGCTACGTCGTCCTGACGACCGATGGCAAGACCCAGCTGCACCCCGTCCTCAACATGGCGTCCGCGAAGCTGCTCCTCAACCCCGGCCAGGGCGAGGTCGTCACCGTCGACGAGTCGGTCCTCGACGGCGGCAAGATCCCGCACGGCGTCACCGTCGGCATCCCGTACGCCCCCGACCGTCTTCCCTCGGAGAGCGAGGCGGGCGCGGAGAAGCGCTGGGCGGTGTGCGAGCGCCCGAGCGCGGGCGGCGGTTCCATCCAGAAGGCGGCGCTGGTCCTCGCCGAGCGCGACATGAAGAGGACCGAGGGCAAGCAGCGGCTGCGGGGCGGAGAGCTCCTCTACGTGGTGGACTCGGACAAGAACCGCTACGTGGTGGACGCGAGCGGCACGGCGTACCCCGTGGACAAGAGCGACGAACTGCTGCTGCGCGCCGTCGTCGGCTCCGACCGCGTGCCCGAGCGCGTCTCCCCGGAGTGGCTGGCCACCCTGCACCAGGGCGACCCGATCGCCTTCCCGAGCATCGGCGCCACACCCGGTACGGCCGCGGGCGCCCCGGGCGAGCTGGACGCGTCGACCAACAAGGTGGGCATTGTGCTCACGGCGTCCGACGCCAGCGGTGAGCACTACTACGTAGTGCTTCCCGGCAAGGTCGCGCAGGTCTCCGCCTTCGTCGCCCAACTCCTCCTGTCCAGCAAGGACTTGGCCACGCTCGGCCAGGCCGGTCACGCCACCGGGGTGAGCGCGGGCGAGATCACCCCGGAGGGGACCTTCGGCGCCGAGCACCGCTGGCCCACGAAGGAGCCCAAGGCCGTCAACGAGGCCTCGGACGCGTCCGGCAGCCGCAGCACGATCTGCAACGTCCTGCAGAAGGTCGGCGCCAAGGGCACCACCACCCTGACGACCTGGGCGGGCACCGACTTCCCCGCCCCGCTCCCCACCGACTCCACCAGCGCCTACGTCACGCCCGGCTCAGGTCAGCTCTTCCGCCAGTTCCAGGGCGAGGAGACCAAGGCCGGCCCGGTCTTCCTGGTCACCGACACGGGCCTGCGGTACGTCCTGCAGTCCAACGCCGACAGCGCCACGAACGACGCGGGCATCGGCACGACGGCCAAGGAACGCCAGCAGGAGCAGCAGGAGGCCGAGCAGGCCCAGATCCGGCTCGGCTACGCCGACGTAGACCCGGCGCCGATCCCCGCCTCCTGGTCCGAGTTCCTGCCCACGGGCCCCCGCCTGTCGACGGCGGCGGCACGTCAACCGCAGGGTTCGTAGGGGGAGTCGGGCATGTCGTACGCACCTTCTTCAGGCCTCCTCCGTGCCACGGCGGCGATGGCAGCCGCGGCCGCGACCCTGGCCGTGTCCACCGTCGTGCTGGCGCCCCCCGCGGTGGCGGACGACAGCTTCTCGGACCAGTGCACGTTCCCCAACAAGGAGTACCCGGGCCGCCCTTGGGCCCTGCAACGCGTCCTCCTGGACGAGCTGTGGAACCAGTCCAAGGGCAAGGGCGTCCGGGTGGCGGTGATCGACACCGGCGTGGACGTGAAGAACCCCCAGCTCACCCACGCGGTGGACGTGAAGAGCGGCCGTAACCTCCTGCCGAGGAACCTCAAGGACAGCAACGGCGACAAGATCGCGCGGGGCAGCGAGAACGGCACGACCGACACCGTGGGACACGGCACCAAGGTCGCCGGCATCATCGCCGCCCGTCCGATCAGCGGCACCGGTTTCGTGGGCCTCGCCCCCGAGGCGACCATCATCCCGATCGAGCAGAACGACGCGGACGGCCACGGCACGGCGAAAACGCTCACGGACGCGATCAACTACGCGATCCAGGCCAAGGCCGACGTCATCAACATCTCCCAGGACACGTCGAACGCGGTGAAGCCCGACTCTTCCCTGGAGTCGGCGATCGACGCGGCACTGTCGAGGAAGATCGTGGTGGTGGCGTCGGCGGGCAACGACGGCCAGGGCGGCAACGTCAAGAAGACGTACCCGGCGTCCTTCCCGGGCGTCCTCGCCGTAGCGGCCTCCGACCGCAACAACGAACGCGCGTCCTTCTCCCAGTCCGGCGACTTCGTCGGCGTCGCGGCACCCGGCGTCGACATGATCTCCACCGTCCCCAAGGGCGGTCACTGCTCCGACAACGGTACGAGTTTCTCGGCGCCGTACGTCTCTGGTGTCGCCGCGCTGATCAAGGCGAAGCATCCGGACTGGACCGCCCGCGAGGTCGTCGCCCAGATCGAGCAGACCGCCGAGCGCACCATCGCGGGCCACGACCGCCTCGTCGGCTGGGGCGTCGTGGACCCGGTCCGCGCCCTCACGGAGGACGACCACCCGATCGAGTCCCCCGACCCCCAGGACGGCCTCACCAAGGCCCAGGCCCCGTCCCCCGCGAAGCTCCAACTCGGCGAGACCGCCGACGAACACGACGCCCGCCTCGCGACGTATGTCGCCCTGGGCGCGGCCGTGTTGGTGGCGGGACTCGGCGGCACGGCGGTGGCGACACGGGACGCGCGCAAGCGGGCGCGGCGGGTGGCGGGGCTGGACTGACGTCCGGCGACGCCCTGGCGCCGCCTGCTTGTCAAGAGGCCGCGACCTGCGAAGGAGCAATCCAGGGGCGGCAGTTGACGGAACCGGACGACGCCGTTCGCAATGGCCACGCAGCAACGCCCACTCACACGTGTGCGGCTCCGTCAATTGAGTAGCCGTACTCAGGCCGCCGACCTGCGGGTCACATAGCGTCAGGGGGCGGCAGCGGCCCAGGTGAACGCGAGGGCCCGCCGTGAAGGAGCGGTGAAGCTTGGTCGAGTGGTAGCACAGCTGTCGCATAAGGCAGTTGGGGCTGTCACAGGAAGCGACTAGAGTGATTGCGTTGCGGAGAGGAACGCTCACGGGGTGCGGTCACCCGGGGGCGGGCGACGAAAACGGGGAGGGAAGGCATCATGCTTCCTGCGGACATGACAGGCGGAGCATCACCGAAGACGGCTGCCGACCTCAAGGTCGGCGCCGACGTGCTGATGACGTTCAAGCAGCGCATCGACAAACTGCTGTCCGAGTTCGAGGACTCGGCGGGCAGCGCTTCCAAGCTGGGCGCGCAGCGTGTCTCGCGGGCATCCCTCAGCGGGCACGGACTCGCCTTCCACGAGGCGGACGCCCTGTTCGACCAGTACCAGTCGGTCCACGAGCACATCACGCAGCTCTCCAAGACGCTGGGGCTGCAGATCGAGGCCATGGGCATTGCGACCCTGGGCGCGCAGAACGGCTTCGACAACCTCGACGACGACCAGCGACGCCGCTTCTGGGAGATCCAGGTCGAGACGGACCGCCTGTACACCGAAGCCCAGGAGAAGAAGTCCGGCGAGGGCGAGCGGAAGCTGAGTGACGCCAAGAAGTCCACGAAGGGACTCCAGTAGTGAGCGGGGACGACAAGGCGCCCAAGGAGCTGACCGACCAGCAGCGTGTCGACCTCCAGGTCGGCCAGGTCGACGCGCTGGCCGGGGCGTCGGAGCTGATGCACGACGCGTTCGGATCGAAGCGCGTCCGCCTGCTGACGAACGGCAGGGTCACGGACTTCGAGGACCACAGCCTCAACCCGATGATCGACCTGGTCCACCAGTCGAACCCCGCCGACCTGGAACATGCCGGCGAGGCGTTGGCGACGGCGAGCAAGGCGATCAACGAAGCCGCCGTGGAGCTCAGGGACCACCTCAAGCACGCGGGTGAGGACTGGGAGGGCGACGCCGGTAGGGCGTTCCAGAAGTGGGGCGAAGGCCTCGCCACGCACACCGAAAGCCTGGCCACGTACGCCGACGGCGCCGGCGTGCAGGTCACGGCCGCCGCGATGGGGCTCGCTTCCGTGCGCACTTCCCTGCCGCCCCGGGACACGCGCCCTGTCCTCGACCAGAAGCGGCCGGGACAGCTCCCGGTGCTCCAGCAGTTCGAGGGCAACAAGCAGTACACCGAGGCGGTCCAGGTCGAGAAGGACCGCCAAGAGGCGATCAACCAGATGAACCGGCTGGCGTCGTTCTACTCGGTGTCGGGGTCGGAACTGGCGAAGTTGGAGAAGGCGGCGCCGGAGCCGTATCGGGCGATGCCCAGAGTGGGGGTGATTCCGCTGGACGACAGGGTTGCCCCCAGTGGTTCCGCTAATAACTCCACCTCAAGTCCAGCCCACCGAGCAGTTGTCCGTGAGAGTGGAGACGGCCACGTCGGTGTGTCGAGCGACGTCTCCGGAGACAACCTGCCATCTGAGCATCACCCTGCGAACACGAATCTCGACGTGCATCGGCCCACTGTCGGTACCGAGATCAACAGCGTCGGCACGCTGCCACCGGAAACCGTAAAGCCGATGCCAGTCACTCCCACGCCATCTGGGACGGGGCCCAGTGGTCCTTCGGGAGGGATGCTGCCTCCCATGGGGACCGGCACGGTGCCTCCCGCCTTCGGGGGACCGGTCGGGCGCGCTGCCGGGCTGGGCGGCAGGACTCCTGGATCGGCTCAAGGGCGGGTTACCACCCCGGAGGGGACCACTGCCGGAAGCCGCACCGGACGTGGCTCTGTGGGACCGGTGGGCCGTGCATCCGCAGTCGGCCAACAAGGTGCCCGTGGGCCTGCGTCTGCGACGGGCAGGTCGTCCATGGGGCGGGGTGTCACCGGCGGTGTGCCCAGGAGTACGGGTACGACCGGTGCACGCACAGGCGGTGTACCGGGCGGGCGTGTGGGCGGTGTGCCCGGTCAGCCATCTCCCCGGACTGGCCCCGGAGCCACGGGCGCTGCCCGAGCGGGTGGCGTGGTAGGAGGCAGGCCCACTTCTGAAGGCGGCCCGAACTCGACGGGTTCCAGGGTTCCTCGTGGCACTGTCATCGGCGGCGAGGGCACCTCCGGTGCTCGTCCGAACGGTGAAAAGCCGGGCCAGCGCGGAGTGATCGGTGCGAACAAACCGGCGCCGAGCACGGGGCAGCGGCGATCTCCGGGCAATGCGGACGGTGTGGTCGGCGCGCCCGCGAGTCGGGGTGGCATCAGAGGCAACGGAGCCGCGTCCGGTGGGTCCGGCCCGGTGCCCGGTTCTACGGAGGAGCGCGGTCTTGGCCGTGCCGCCGGCCGGAGAACGCAGCGTCAACAGCAATCCGCTGAGAACAAGAAGCGCTCGCGTGACGATGCGCCGTCGGCGACCGACTGACCGAAACGACTGAGGATGTACAGAAGCATGAAGTCAGAGACTGGCGCACGCCGTATGCGGGCCGCGCTGTGGGCAGGATCGGCCCGGGGATATGTGACCACCGTGGGCGCGACGCTTGCTGCTTTGGCTGTTATGTCCGTTGGGCTGGCCCCTGCTGCGACTGCAGACGATGTCCAGTCACAGCAGTGGTACTTGGATGCCATGAACGCCCAGGGGCTGTGGAAAGTCAGCACGGGCAAGGGCATCTCGGTGGCAGTTGTCGACACGGGCGTGAACCCGGACACGAATTCGTTGAAGGGCCAGGTGCTACCTGGAGTAGACGTCACGGGAACCACAGGTGACGAAACGGATGACTACGTCGGCCACGGCACGTCCATGGCCGAGTTGATCGCAGGGACCGGCCGGGGTGGCGGGCTCAAGGGCGTGGCACCCGGCGCGAAGATCATTCCGATCCGCACGGTAGCCCTTGGAATTGGCAAGAAGGGTGAGGAGCAGGGCGACACTTCGGCGAGTGCCATCCGCGCTGCTGCCGATTCCGACGCAAAGATCATCAATATGTCGGTCGGTGCGTATTCCGAGGGCGATGGTGAACGTGAAGCCGTGCAGTACGCGGAGAGCAAGGGGAAGCTGCTCATCGCCGCTGTGGGTAACGCGGCCGATATCGCAAAGAACTTCATCGACTATCCCGCCAGATATCCCGGCGTGGTAGGGGTCTCGGCGATCAATGAAAACGGCGAGGTAGCCAAGTTCTCGCAGGATGGCGCGTACGTGGATCTGGCCTCACCGGGCGTAGCCGTACCCACCTGGTGCGACAAGACATTCAAGGCCTACTGTCCCCAGAGCAACGGCACCAGCCAAGCCACCGCCATCACCTCCGGCGCCGCCGCCCTCATCTGGTCCGCCCACCCCAAGTGGACCGCCAACCAGGTCCTCCGCGTCATGATCGACACGGCGGGCCGGGACTGGCCGAAGAACACCCCGAGCCGGTACCTCGGTTACGGCACGATCCGGCCGGCGCAGGTTCTTCTGAAGGGCAAGGGAGACCCTGGAGCCGCCGACATCGATCCCGTAAGCAACAAGAAGACGCCCGGGCTGACCACCGGCACCGCCGCCTCACCCTCCGCCTCCGCATCGACCTCGTCCAAAGCCCCCAACCCCACCTCAGGCGGCCAGACTTCAGCCGCAGCATCGACCTCCGACTCGTCCGGCAACACCACCCTGTGGGTCGCTCTCGGCGCCGCAGCGGCCGTAGTCGTGCTCGGCGGTGGAGCCTTCGCGGTGGCCCGTTCGCGGCGAGGCGCATGAGGGCTCGTACACCGGGCTCACCCGACCAACCAGCGCTTCACCACTCGGTGTCGCGTCCCAGGAACACCAACCTCTCTCGCGAAAGGGAGTGCCGAGATGGCTGACGGCCGCAAGCTTGATGACGCACATGTACAAAAGCTCCAGACGAACGTCATCGACAGGTACGACAACGTCAAGAAGCACCTGCAGAAGCTCCAGGGCTGCATCGACATGATCGAGGCGAACTGGACGGGCCACGGCGCCAACGCCTTCAAGACCAAGCAGCACGAGATCAACGACCACATGGTCGGCATCGGCCGCATGCTCGACGACTTCCTGAACGGAATTCACCTCACCAAGCAGGACAAGGACAAGTTGGAGGACGAACTCCACTCCACGATCTCCAGCATCGAAGTGGACGCCGGTGCGAAGACCTCGGCGCTCAACCTCTACTGACCGCCCCGAGCGTCGCACCCCGGACCGCGAGGTCCCTTCTCACATCGTCAAGGAGATGAGGAAACATGACCGGCACACCGCACATGCAGGATCTCGCCGTCAAGTACGGCACCCTGGACGCGCTCGCCACTGAACTCGGCAACCTGGCCAAGCAGTTGGAGAGCGACCTCACGGCGCTGAAGAAGGGCGTCCACGACGCGGCCGAGGGCTGGGCCGGTGACGCCTACGAATCCTTCAACCGGAAGTCGAGGGAGTGGGACGGCCACACCACCGCCATCCACCAGGCATTGCTGTCCATCACGCAGAAGGTGCACCAGGCCGGCGGCGACTACCGCGGCGGCGACAAGAAGGCGGCCAGCTTCTTCGAGTAGGACAGCTCGGCTTCTTCGAGTAGGACAGGCTGGCAACAGCAACACCGGGGTGGGCACGCACGGGAGGTGCCCACCCCGGTGTTGCTGTTGCCAGCCTGCCTACTGTCAGGGGCGTTGTCGTGGTTGAGGCTCGGGCACATCGCCATGGCGCGTGGCGCGCTGGGTGGTGAGCGGCTCGGTGGTGCAGTGGTGCAGACGGTGACAGGCCGAAGGCACATCGAAGTTCTGGACGGACTGGGCGTTTCGGTGAGGCCGGCCCGTCAACCGGAGCCGCTTCGGGTACGCAGTGCCCTCTTGCCGATCGTCACACCGCCCGGACCTGCATACTTCGATAACCACCGGCTGCCGTGGGGTGACGGAGAAGGGCTCGCTTCGAGGCCACCGTTCCGCCCACGACCGAGGGCCCACTCGCGGCTGACTGTTCGACTCGGCCCGCGCGTGTACTGCGACGACACCTGGAGCCTCGTCGGACTTCCCACCCGGCTGACCTCCCACTGTTCCTCAAGTGCGCGCGATTCGTGGTCCTCGTTGACGAGTCGCATCCGGATCCGCATGGCGTGAGTGATGTGGGACTGGACGAAAGCCTGCTGCCAGGCGGGCTCCGTGAGCCGCCACTCCGCCACCAGGTCGCATTGCTCCCCGCCACCGTTACGGATGACGTACGGAACGTCGGACTGATTGACGCCGAGTAGAGCCGCGCGCAACTTCTCGCCCGGGACTGGCGAAACTCCATCGGGCGGGTGCTGCGTACCGGTGAGTTTGTCGAAGAGTCCCATGGGAGCGTCGCCATGTCGGGCCAGGATTCCCCGTCGATCGTGATGTTCGCTGCGAAGTCGGCCTCCGGCGACGGTAGGCAGACTGTGACGAACTGTGCGCCAAGCGCGCCGACTTCATTCGCACGCTGCTGATCGATCTCGGGGTGACCCGATCACCCTCGATGCCGAAGGTCTCCATCGACAACTCCTGCAGCGAGGCCCAGTTCGAGACCACCCATCACGACCGCCTCTCAGGACTGGAATCTTCCGAGGATTCCGGTGTGGCGGAAGGCGGTGGTGGAGGCAGCGGAGGGTACGGCGGCAGGGAAGGGATCCGGGGGCCAAGCAGGCCTGCAGCAGGCGGGCCTACAGGTGGAGGGGGCTGAGGTTCCAGCGACCGGCGGGGGCGGGGCTCCGGCTGTCGGGGCGTGAGGGGCGGTGCCGGTGCCGGAGGTGGAGGCGGGGGTGCAGGCAGTTCCCCGTCCGGCAGGACTGGGCCGCCCGCCCGCAGCCGCTCGATGGTCTGCTCGGCTCGGCGGCGTGCCCGTGGGTCGTCGTCGCGCTGGAAAACGAGCACGTGAACCCATCGGGAGACTCTCCCGCTCGAAAGCAGCCGGTACCCGAGTGCGTGGGCGATGTCCTTGGCCCGAGGCAGTGCTGACGCATCAAGCCGGAACTCGACGCGGCCCCGGCCGTCGAAGCGGGACCGTATCTCGTCGCCATTCATCAACGGTCTCCGTAGCGTGGCAGTTCCTGGGGAAAATCGTGGGTGCCTTGGCATTCGGCCAGTTTGTAGGCGTGCTTGGCCAGTTGGTAGGCGATGTCCGTCAGGGTCTGTCGGAGCGCTGTTCCAGTTGCTTTGACTTCTCCGGCGGCCTCCACTCTGGTGATAACCGCGTAATCCTCAGAGGAGTTGGAGGAAGATACGGCGGGAGGTGTGCAGGGCACGTATACCTCAGCCTGTTCGGTGTCGAGCTGCGCCACAGCCTGTATGTCATCGGCCGAAGAGCGGATGATTCCGTTGTCGCCGCCGCTTCCCCGATAACTTGCAATCCAATCCGCTTCGGAAATGGGGCGGACCCGCGCCTCGCTCCAGATGGAAGAATCACCGCTGGTGTCAACGTGGCAGTAAAATGTGAGATCGTCACCCGAGTTCTGATGCTTGGCTCCCTCCTCCGCCGATCGCGTCGACGGCAGTACTTGGACGACCAGGTCTCGTTCGACGGCGCCCTCGCACAACTTGGAGGGAAGATGTTCGAGTCCTTTAGTGAAGAACTGCACGTATCCGAACCAGATGGAAACACCTGCAAGGCAGAGGGCTGTCAGGCTGAAGAGAAACCGTTTCGCGCCATGCTTAGTTTCCTTCGGTGCTCTGGTCTCAGCCATTCAGACGCTCCTTCGTTCCACTCAGGAACTCGCTGCTGGCGTCCCAGCCCTCATTCACCGCGTCGCGGAGCAGATTGTTGGTGCCGTCCTTCGGGAGCTGGAGACGGTGCCGATCGATGGTTTCTCCAGCCGCCCATTGGGTCTGTTGGCTGACTGAATCTCGGGAGTCATACAAATCCCCGGCGCTGCGATACAGGGCTTCGTCGCGCGAGCCGTTCAGTTCCTGGCCTTGGAGCAACCGATCAACGGCCGCTCCGGCAACGGCTCCGACACCTCCTCCGACCACTGCCCCCATTGCCGCTCCTCCATATGCTTCGGGGACCTGAACGAAGGTCATGCCGACCGAAATCCAGGTCTTGGCAATGTCACCCTTTGCCTTCAAGGCGTCGTTGTACGCCTTCTCGCCGTCGACGGCGGCTTGAACTTCGCCGTCGGCCACAGAATGAGCGACAAGACCTTCGATGATTCCAGCATTCCTGCCGATATCTTGAAGGACTTGCTTGTGGGTGCCGTCGAACAAGTGAGGGTTCGCAAGGTGTGATTCGATGAGGCCGCTCGTGTAAATACTCTCTCCGAGGATGACACCTGCTCTTCCCGACGGGTCCGCGGATACGGCGGAAATAAATCTCACCACATCTCGAACCTTTCCTAGGCCGTCAGGATCGTCACTGTTGGTAAGAAAGATGGATTCCGCGCCATGGCCGGCCAGCGTCTGGCTGATCTCCGGCATATAAGAGGCCGCCATATCGCCGAAGCTGTCCCCCAAGCCATTGCTCACGAGATCGGCGCCCCCGCCGGGCTGTGCCACCGCCTTCATGATGTTCGCCATGATCTGTACTTGAGCCACGCTGTGCCCCGGTGCCTTGGTGGTGGTGTCACCATCGGCGACTCCCGTGACGGCGGCTTCCAGGGCGCGACCGAGGGACTCACCTCGGTCTGTGTAGCCGGTGGTGCCGAGCATGTGCTCCAGATCCGACTTGGACTCGAAGGCGTGCTCCGCCGCCTCGGGATTGTGGGAGAGGCCGTCGAACAACCCCTCCAGTGGGTCTCTTCCGTTCCCGTCGCCGAAGACGAGATCTACGGCGTCGTACCCCTTGACCCACAGGTCGTGGGTGCCGGCGTCCCCTGCTGCCTTGTCCACCTTGAACAGCTGTTCCCGGTAGTCGTCGAGGAACTCGGTGTCGTACTCGCCCTTACGCATGAGGCTGCTGATGACCTGAGAGCCCAGGGCGCCGACAGGGTTGGACGAGTCGGCGGCGCGGAAGTTCGTGTTGCGCTCGGCGAGGAGGTCCTTCTTCCAGTCCCGCATGGCGTCTGAGTCGGAGAAGGATGCCGTGGCCAGAGTCAGGCTCATGTTCGCCTGTAGGTCCTTCATGGCCGTGAGCTCCGAGCCCCTGGCACCAGCGTGGACGGAGGCCATCTCGGTCCAGAACTGGAGCGTCCCCTTGGCTCCCAGCCGGGTCGCGAACTGCTCGGCGAAGAGGGGATCGTCGTGGTACTTCTCCATCGTGCGGTTGAAGGCCGCGATGTCGTCGAGGCTCATGTCGGCCGGGTCCTTGGCCATCTTCGCCAGTTTCTCCGCAGCCGCGACGGCGTTTGCCGCCTCGTCCCGGTCCGCGTAGGAGGCATCGGCGAAGCCGTATTTGGCCTCGTCGACAAGAAGCCTCAGAACCTTCGCGGCGCTCTGGTCGCTCTGTGTCGCTTTGGTCAGGATGCCTTGGATCTCGTCGCGGAAGCCGTTCACCGTTCCCGGATCCGTCACGCCGGTTTTTCCGCTGGGGTCGGACGCCCAGTCGGGCCGGGTGTTCCCAGCGACGGTGAACGTGCCGTCGCCGGTGTCGATCACGCTCAGGTTCTGCTGCGAGGCCCGCGAGATCGCGTCGTTCAACTGGGTACGGAAACCGATGAGTTCGCCCCGGGTGTCGGCGAGGATCTTCGTGATGGAGTCGGCCTGGGTATGGGCGTCGGCGAACTCGGTGGCCGTCTTGTCGACGAACTGGCGGGTGACAGTGGCGTTGACGCCGGACCAGTTGGCTTTGTCCGCCCTGCCCTTGAGGTTGCGCTCCGCGTCCTCCTTGAGGGTCGCGAGCTTTGTCGTCATCTGTTCCCAGTCGGTGATCGCCTCGCCGAGCTTCGAGAAGTTGCCGAAGCGGAGAGCGTCGAGGTCCATCAGCGGTCCGTCCTGTGGTCGAAGCCCTTGTCCAGCAGGGAGATGCCGCTGAGCGTGCCCGCGATGTAGCTCTCGTCGGCCGCGTGCTGGTTCTTGGTGAACCGCAGGTGGTTCGAGATGTGTGCGCAGGCGTCCAGCAGGGACTGAACCTGGTCGCCCCAGCGCTCCGCGACATGATCGAGAGCCCCACCGAGTGCGAAGCCTTCGTCCTTGAGTCCGCCGGCGGCAGTCATGGAGGCGACCCGGGCGTAGTCGCTGTACTGCCCGAAGCCGTCGAACAAGTCCTGTGCCGCCGAGCCGACCGCGGCAAGGTCCTTCTGGCTGACAGTGAGGTCGCCCCATGCGCTCTTACCCCCGCCCCCGCCGCCTCCCGACGGCGCGAGCTGGTTGAGCCGCATGTGCGCCGACTGTTTCTGAGCGGCCTCGGACTTCAGCTGCTCCCACTCGTCCCACGCCATGCGCGGCCCCTCCCCGTTGGTCTTCTCTGCCCTCGGCCTGACGAAGGCCGGCGAGCCACCTCGCGTGCTTCGACAAGGCGGAACCGATCTCTCAATTTACCAATGGATCAGCTTCACTTGACCGATTCCAAACGGGAACGACCCACCTCCGCATCCTCTCCACAGGCTGGACCTGGCGAGGAGTGCTCAGGCTATGACCGGCCGGTGAGCTTCAGGGGCTGGCTGAGAGATGCCGCCAGGCGCTGGCACAAGCGTTGGCATCCGGGAACATTACGAGCCCCCGCCCCCCTCCTGGCAACGGCTCAACCCCCCTGCCCGCACCCCTGCTTGGCCATCGCCCCAGGGAAGTACGCCCCCAGGAACGAGCGCAACGCATCCCGCCGCCGCGAGGTCTTCCCGGGAACCTTCTCCTGGAGCTGCACCGACGTCACGAACTTGCGCCGCTCGCCCTCGTACGTGCAAGTGCCCACCGCCATCGCCCCGTTGTCCGCCACCCTGGCGCTGTCACCGATGTCGACGGAGGCCGGGTTGCCGAGACGTACCAGGGCCCGGTCCTGGACCTTGATGGGGTCGGTCTCCGTGGGGACGACGTCACTCGAAAGGTAGACGACCAACTTGCCGTCGACCGAAAGACGGCAACGCGGGCTCTCCTGGCCGGAGTTGTAGGCGCGCTGGGTGAGCTTCTGTCCGTCCGGCAGGAAGGGCGACAGCAGATCCGTGTCGACGGCCACCCCGCAGACCTTGTCCGGAACGGTGTAGGCGCGTGCGTCCGAGTCCGTACAGCCCGCCGTGGCCAGGACAAGCAGCGTCACCGCGGCGGCGGTCGTGGAGGCCGCCGCTCGCCGCGTCGAAGGCACTGACACACCCTTGCTCACTGATCGCCCGCCAGTCCCTGAACCCGCGCGTCGCCGTCCGCAGGAGGCCGGTTCGGCTCCCTGCGCGCGGACTGCTTCCGTGTCGCCCGGCCCTTCAGGCGTTCCCACTCGCCCCATGCCACGTGCGGACCCCTTCCCCGTGCCCCGTAGGCCCCGCCCGCTGGACGGGACCAGTCCGTCGACCTTCGTACTGCCGACCGTCAGTACTCCGTCTCCGGCACCAACCCCGTCTGCACCAACGGCTTCCCCCGCTTCCGTGACACGAACACCCCCCGCCCCGCGGGCATCGGCCGCGGCCGCACCCCGCCCAGGACGTCGCCCTCGCCGGGGTCGCCCGCCAGGACGACGCCCTGGGCGCCCAGTTCCTGAAGGCGCTGCATGAACGGCTCGTACGCGGCGCGGCCGGCGCCCGCCGTGGAGCGGGCGATGATGAAGCGGACGCCGACGTCACGGGCGAACGGCAGCATCTCGGTGAGGTTGCCCAGCGGGTTGCCGCTGGACGTGGAGACGAGGTCGTAGTCGTCCACGACGACGTACACCGTCGGGCCCTGCCACCAGCTCCGCTCGCGGAGTTGACGGGCCGTCACGTCGGCCGTGGGGGTGCGGCGCCGCATCAGGTCCGCGAGGGCGACCATGTGGTGGTCCATGGCGTTGGACATGGGGATGTACTCGGCGAGGTGCGAGGCGGGCGTCGCGTCCAGCAGGGAGCGGCGGTTGTCGATGACGAAGAGCTTCGCCTCGTCGCCGGTGTACCGCTCCGTCAACTGCTTGACCAGCAGCCGCAGCAGGTTCGACTTGCCCGACTCGCTCTCGCCGAAGACGAGGAAGAACGGGTCCTGCTCGAAGTCGACGAAGACCGGCTCCAGGTTGTTCTCGTCGATGGCGAAGGCGACCCCGCGCTGCGGGAAACGGTCGCCCGGCGGCAGCTGCGCGGCGGCCAACTCGCGCGGCAGTAGCCGTACTTCGGGCGCTCCCGGCGCCTCCCAGTGCCGGGACACCTCGGTCGCCAGCGCCTGGGTCGCATCGGCCAGGTCGGTGTCCGAGACCAGGCCGTCGATGCGCGGCACCGCCGCCATGAAGTGCAGCCGCTCCGGCGACACACCACGTCCGGGGACGCCCGTCGGGACGTTCACCGCCACCTTGCGGTCGATCTCGGAGTCCATGGTGTCGCCGAGCCGCAGTTCGAGGCGGTTCATCAGGTGGTCCTTGAGGTTCGCGCGGACCTCCATCGACCGGGACGCGGTGAGCACCAGGTGGATGCCGAAGCCCAGGCCGCGCGCGGCGATGTCCAGCACCGCCGCCTCCAACCCCTCATAGTCCGCACGGAAGTTGCCCCACCCGTCGATGACGAGGAAGACATCGCCCCAGGGCTGGTCCGTCACCGAGATCTGGCCGCGCGCCCGGCGGGACCGGAACTCCGCGATCGACGGGATGCCCGCCGAGCGGAAGTACTCCTCGCGGCGCGTCATCACGCCGTACACCTCGGAGACCGTGCGCCGGACCTTCTCGGGGTCGAGGCGGGAGCCGATGCCGCCCACGTGGGGCAGGCCGGCCACCGAAGAGAGACCGCCGCCGCCGAAGTCGAGGCCGTAGAACTGGACTTCGTGCGGGGTGTGGGTCAGGGCGAAGGCGCAGATCAGGGAGCGGAGGAGAGTGGATTTTCCGGACTGTGGGCCGCCGACGATCTGCATGTGGCCTGCCGCGCCCGAGAAGTCGACCCAGAGGTGGTCGCGGCGCTGCTCGTACGGCTTGTCGACAAGGCCGACCGGGACCACCAGCCGGCCCGCGCCCTCGTAGCCGGGCTGCGTGAGCCCGCGGCCCGGCACCGCGGTGAGGCCGGGCAGGAGGCCGTCCAGCGAGGGCGGGCTGTCCAGCGGCGGCAGCCACACCTGGTGGGCCGCCGGACCCTGCGCCTCGAGGCGGCGCACGATGACGTCGAGCACGGTGTCGGCGAGCGCGTCGTCGATGTCCGGGGACGCGGTGCGCTGCTGCGGAACCGCCGTGTACTGCACCGGTACTTCGGCCGCCGTGAACAGCACCGGCCGCCGGTCGACCGGCAGTTGACCGGCGCCGAGCGACGCCTGCGCGGAGCCCGAGCGGTAAGTCCCGGACACGTAGGCGGCCTTGAACCGCACCATCTCGTCCGTGCCGTACTTCAGGAAGCCGGACCCGGGGACGTTCGGGAGTTCGTAGGCGTCCGGCACGCCCAGCGCGGCCCGCGACTCGGCCGCCGAGAAGGTGCGCAGACCGACGCGGTACGAGAGGTAGGTCTCCAGACCGCGCAGCCTGCCCTCCTCCAGGCGCTGCGAGGCCAGCAGCAGATGGACGCCGAGCGAGCGGCCGATCCGGCCGATCTGCACGAACATCTCGATGAAGTCCGGCTTGGCGGTGAGGAGTTCGCTGAACTCGTCGATCACCAGCACCAGGGAGGGGATCGGCTGCAGCGGGGCGCCCGCGGCGCGTGCCTTCTCGTAGTCGTGGATGTTGGCGTAGTTGCCCGCGTCGCGCAGGAGCTGCTGGCGGCGGTTGAGCTCGCCGCGGATGGAGTCGCCCATGCGGTCGACCAGCGTCAGATCGTCCGCGAGGTTGGTGATCACGGCCGCCACGTGCGGCATCTGCGCCATCCCGGCGAAGGTGGCACCGCCCTTGAAGTCCGCGAGGACGAAGTTCAGGGTCTCCGAGGAGTGGGTGACCGCGAGGCCGAGGACCAGCGTGCGCAGCAGCTCGGACTTGCCGGAACCGGTCGCGCCCACGCACAGGCCGTGCGGGCCCATGCCCTCCTGCGCGGCCTCCTTGAGGTCGAGCATCACGGGCCGGCCGTCCTCCCCGAGCCCGATCGGCACCCGCAGCCGCTCGGCCAGCGAACGCGTCCGCCAGGTCCGCTTGGTGTCGACGGAGGCCGCGTCACCGAGGTTCAGCAGATCGGTGAACTCCAGGTTGGCGAGCAGCGGTTGGTCGTCGTCCCCGCCGGACGCCATCCGCAGCGGCGCCAACTGCCGCGCGAGCGCCTCGGCGGACTCGTAGGAGAGAGCGTCGGGAGCCCCCTCGTAGACGTCTCCGTGACTGGACTCCAGGTGCAGCGACGTCGGTTGTACGACGATGGACAACTCGCCGCCGGCTCCGGTCGGTTCGCCGGGGACGACGTCGACGAGGGTCACCCCTTGCAGGCCCTCGGGGTTGGCGAGGACCGAGTCGGGGGGCAGCGAGACCCCGTCGAGGACGACGACGATGTGCGGCTCGTCAGGCAGCGGTGTCGCGTCGGGGTGGAAGCGCGGACGGCCGGTCAGCCGGGCGGAGATCAGGTTCTCCAGCTCACGGACGTCGCTGTCGATCAGCCGGCGGGTGCCCGCGCCGTCCGTGACACCGGGCGCCTGCGCGTGCGGCAGCCACTTGGCCCACTCCCAGTGCGGCAGGGTCTCCCTGGCCGCCGCGACCACGATCATCAGGTCCTCGGGCGAGTGCAGCGCGGCCAGCGAACCGGCCAGGGCCCGGGCGGAGGACCGTACGGACCGCTCCTCGCCGCTGATGGTGAGGTAGGAGAAGGCACGCAGGGAGACCGCCATCGGCAGGTCGTCCAGGTTGCCGTGGACGGACAGGAAGCGCTGCATCGCGCCCGCCGTCAGCGGCTCCAGCTGGTCGACCCCGCCGGTCTCGGGGGCGATGAGCGGAGTGGCGAGCGACTGCCGGCCGAGGCCGATGCGCACCTGGCCGAAGTCCTCGTCGCCAGGCCGCCGTTCCCACACCCGGCTGCCCTCGGCGACCAGCGCCCACAGCTGCTCGGGGGAGGGGTGGAGGTAGTACTGCGCGTCGCGCTGCGCCCGTGCGGTGTCCAGGGCGGTCCGCCGGGTCTGCGCCAGGTAGCGCAGATAGTCGGTGCGCAGATCCGCCAGCTGACCCTGGTTGCCGCGGCGGAAGCGGACCACCATCGCGATGGACATGGCGACCGTCGAGACGATCATCACCATGCCCATGATCTTCATGAACGGCTGTCCGCTCGTGAAGAAGAACACCACCGAGCCGCCCATGCCGAGCGTCGGCAGCAACTGCATCAGGACGCTCTCCTGATGACCGCGGGGCAACTCCGGCGGAGGCTGCAGGACGATCTCGTCCGTGGGCACCTCGGACGGCAGCGCGCGCGGCGGGCGCTTGACGACGATGTGGCTCACTGCTCACCAATTCCCTTGCGCGGCCCCGGGACTACCGTCCGCCACCCCGTGTCAGGCGGACGCAGGCCGCCGCGCGATCCTACTGACTTCGCGTGGGACGGGTGAGCGGTAGGGTGCCGGATGTTCGCGTGCGCACACGCCGACCAGGCTGGAAAAACAGGGCATTCCGCGCCATGTGAAGGTCCGTGGAACGCCCCGCGCGACACCTTCACGACGCAGACGCACCATCACCATTGAGGGGGATCAACAGGTGAGCATCACGGCCTCCGCGGCGGGCGGGCCCGGTACCGGAGCCGCTGTCGGCACCGGCCCGGGGCTCGGTTTCTGCCGGGTCACGATCGTCGCGCCCGACAGCCGGATCGACGTGGCACTGCCCGACGACATCCCGGTCGCCGACATCTATCCGGAGATCCTCAGGCTCTCCCGGCAGAGCCCCGCCGAGGGCGCCCCGGTCGGCTATCACCTGGTGCGCCGGGACGGCACCGTCCTCGACAGCTCCCGCACGTTCGCCGGCCAGCGCATTCTCGACGGCGAACTCCTCACCCTGCGCCCCTTCTCCGAGTCGCTCCCGCCGGCCGTGTTCGACGACGTGTCCGAGGCGGTCTCGGCCGCGGTGACCCGCGAACACACCCTGTGGGGCGGCGAGTTGACCCGCGCCGCCGGCCTCGTCGGCGGCGGTGTCCTGCCCGCCCTGCTCGCCTTCGTCGCCTGGACCGCCGACCCGCGCCACGACATGAACAGCCTGCCCGGCATCCTCGCCGCGGTCGTCGGCGTCCTGCTGGTCGTCCTGGCCTGCGTCCGCGCCCGGGTCTACGACGACCGGTCCTCGGCCATCGCGCTGGGTCTCGGCGCCCTGCCCAACATCGGGGTGGCCGGCTCGGGTCTGCTGCCGCTCACCGACGGCCAGGGCATCGGCAAGCTGCAGTTCCTCCTCGCGTGCGCGGCCGTGCTGGTGGCCGCCGTCGTCCTCACCCTGTGCTCGCCCGGCGGGGACGCGCCGTTCGTCGCCCTCGTCTTCGCGTCCGCGGTCGGCCTGATCGTCGCGTTCATCGCGATCCGGGCCCACTGGACGCCGTCCGAGATCGCCGCGCTGTGCGCTCCGGTCGCGGTCGGCGCGCTGGCCTTCCTGCCGGGCCTCTCGATGCGCTTCGCCCGCCTGCCGATCGGCTTCGACCCCCCGAACACCGCCCCGCGCAGCGCGTACGGCGCCGAGCCCGCCGTCCAGGAAGCGGTCGACACCGAACGCGTCGCCGCCCAGGCCCGCCGCGGTCACGAACTCCTCGTCGGCCTCGTCGGCGGCTGCGCGGTCACCGCCGTCGGGGCCACGGCCGTCCTCGGTTTCTCCGCCGACGTCTGGGCCCAGCTGCTCGCCCTCGCGACCGGGGCCGCGCTGCTGATGCGCGCCCACCTCTTCCGCTACACCGCCCAGGTCGCCCCCGTCCTGGCCGCCGGACTCGGCTCCCTCGTGCTGCTCGGCCTGGGCCTCGCGCTCAACCCGCCGCACTCCCTGATCCGCGAGGCGCTCCACGGCGACCGCGGCGGCCTCGACCTCCGTACGGTCTGGCTCGTCGCGGCGATCGCTGCGGCCACCGCGCTCGTGACCGCGATCGGCCTGATCGTCCCGCGCAGCGGTCTCACCCCGTTCTGGGGACGCTTCCTGGAGATCGCCGAAGGCTTCGTCCTGCTGACGCTGGTGCCGCTGGCACTCGCCGTCTTCGACGTGTACGCGACGGTCCGCTCGCTGACGAGCAACTGACCCGGCGCCCACGGGCGCGGAAGACGACAGAGACCGCTGAACAGGCGACGAAAGGATTCGTCCGCGTGAGCTTCGGCCCACCTCCCACCTTCTACACCCAGCCCACCCTTGCCCCGGACGACCAGCGCAGGAAGCGCCGCCGGAACAGGCTGCTCGGACTGCTGGCGGTCGTTCTCGTCGCGGCCGTGGGCACCGCCGGCCTGCTCGCGGCAAGGGGCGACGACGACACGAAGGCGACGACCGACAACGCCCCCGCGGCGAGCCAGGGCCGCCTGGACGTCCGCGAGACCGTCGAGAAACAGCCCGCGAGTACCACCGGAAAGATGGCCCTCCGTTTCTCGGTGGACGACCTGAGTCCGGGCGAGGACTACCAGATGCCCGGCATGTGGGCCACGGACAGGATCCTCGCCAAGGGCATCAACAAGACCGTCATCGGCCTGGGCATCGGCACCGACGCCGTCCCGGGCGACGAGAAGTGGAAGCTCCCCCTCGTCGGCCCGATCTGCGGCTACACACGCCATGTGGACGGCGAGAACCGCACCGCTGTCCTGTTCCGGGCCAACGACCGGGGCGGGGCCTACTGCAACCACGTGGCGTTCTTCGACCTCGACGACGGCAGCGAGGTCTGGGAGACCGACTTCCCCTATTCCAAGCTCGGGGACGACACGGGCCTCGCGACGGGCGGAGACGACGAGGACACGCCGAGCGTGACCCTGACCCACGGCACGGTCGTCGTGACCTGGGGAGGCGGCACCGACGCGTACAGCATGACCACGGGGGAGCGGCTGTGGGAGACGACGTCGACCGGCTCCTGCCAGGACATGGGCGCCGCCGGCGGAGCCGCGCTGCTCGTACGCCAGGAGTGCTACCACGACGACGCCCCCCTCGGCTCACTGGCCGCCACCACCTACAAGGCGCGCAAGGTGGACCCGGAGACGGGCAAGGTCCTGTGGACGTACTCCGCCGCGAAGGGGATCCGGGACCTCGACATCCCGTCCGCCGAGCCGCCCGTCCTGGCCGTCCAGGCCGGCGAGATCGGCATCTCCGAGATGCTCTCCCTCGACGCCAAGGGCAAGATCCGCGCCGTGGTCCGCCTCCAGAACGGCACCTACGTCGGCGAGTGCTCGTACGACGACTACCTCACCATCGACGACTGCCCGACCATCGCCGTCGGCGCCGGCCAGGTCTTCCTGCGCAGCAAGGAGTCGGGTGAGCTGGTCAACTCCAACTGGCTCATCGGCTTCGACCTGGCGACAGGGAAAACCACCACGAAGTTCGACTCCGGCCCCGGCTCGCTCCTGTATCCGGTACGGATGAGCGGCGACAAGCTCCTCGCCGTGCGCGTGACCGACCAGCACATCATGCCCTCGGGGCTCGTCAGCCTGGATCCGAGGACCGGCAAGGAGACCCCGTACCTCTACTTCGACCTGCCGGAGGAGGCCGACCTGATGACGATGACCGACTACAACGACATCGTCGTCCAGGACGGGCGCATCTTCTTCGGCGTCAAGAAGGCCGAGGGCCCCGCCGCCGGTCAGCCCAAGTGGGTCTATCTCGTCCTGGGCATCGAGAGCATGGCGGTGAAATAGCCGCGGCCCCGCACGCAAGCGACGGGGGGTGGGGATCGGACCGAACCTTCGGCCGACCCCCACCCCCCGTCGCGCGAAGGCGCTACGCGTCCGCGCCCGGCTCCCCGTCGTGCGGCGCCGGCTCCAGGTCGAACTCGCCGTCCCGAGCCCCCAGCACGAAGGCCGTCCACTCCGCCTCCGTGTACCGCAGCACGGTGTCCGGGTCGAGCGACGAGCGCATGGCCACCGCGCCGTCGGGCAGGTCGGCGATCTCGACGCGCTCCTCGTGCTCCTCCGTGCCCGGCGCGCTGCGCCACTCGACACCCGAGATGTCGAGGGCGTAGAGCTCGTCCCGCTCCCGCTCCTTGCGTGCCTTGATCTCCTGCTCCGTCTCCGCCATGGCGAAGCGACCCCTTCCGGACGAACCGACGCGATCTGCGATCCACGTATAGATGCAGATCACCCTAGTGGCCGTATCCGCCCCGGTCAGGGCCCTTCGCGGAGCTGGACCGAGGCGTCCCCCCAGGCTGGTACGCTGTGTAGCGGCCGTTTGTGTACGCACCCCTGGAGCTCACCGCTCCGGAGGCAGCGCCCTACGGATCCCGCCTCCCGAGTCATGGAAGCTCCCCTGAGAAGTGGACCAGGGGCACTCGGTGGCACATCTCAGACTACGAGGAGTACGCGTGTCGCTCGACGCCGCTACGAAGAAGCAGCTCATCAGTGAGTTCGGTCAGAAGGAGGGCGACACCGGCTCCCCCGAGGTCCAGGTCGCCATGCTCTCGCGCCGTATCTCGGACCTGACCGAGCACCTCAAGACCCACAAGCACGACCACCACTCCCGTCGTGGTCTGCTGATCCTGGTCGGTCAGCGCCGCCGGCTGCTCCAGTACCTGGCCAAGAAGGACATCCAGCGCTTCCGTGCGCTGGTTGACCGGCTGGGCATCCGCCGCGGTGCGGCGGGCGCCAAGTAGGACGCCGTGAAGGGAGCGGTTCCCGAAACGATCGGGAGCCGCTCCCTTTGCCGTACGTGCGGATTGCCCGTACGTACGGAAACGTGCGGAGTGTCACTCACGCTTTGTAGTGTGGTAGCGCAACGCACGACGCAGGACGTACGACCCAGTACGACAACGAAGAGGAGAAGCGCGCCTCGCAGCCGCCGGTCCTCGGTAGTGGCCCCCGGGCATTGACGCCCCGGGTGCTTCGATCGAAGACCGGCCCGCACCAGACAGCGCTTCTCCGCCACCGTCCCCCCGCCACACGGGCGGGGAGGGACGAAAGACGACAAGTAACGGAGAAAACGCTAGTGGAGAACGAGACCCACTACGCCGAGGCCGTCATTGACAACGGCACTTTCGGCACCCGCACCATCCGCTTCGAGACGGGCCGCCTGGCCAAGCAGGCCGCCGGCTCCGCCGTCGCGTACCTGGACGACGACACCATGGTGCTGTCGGCCACCACCGCCTCCAAGAACCCCAAGGACCAGCTCGACTTCTTCCCCCTCACGGTGGACGTCGAGGAGCGGATGTACGCCGCAGGCAAGATCCCCGGCAGCTTCTTCCGCCGTGAGGGCCGCCCCTCCGAGGACGCGATCCTCACCTGCCGGCTGATCGACCGCCCGCTGCGCCCGTCCTTCAAGAAGGGCCTGCGCAACGAGATCCAGGTCGTCGCCACGATCATGGCCCTCAACCCCGACCACCTGTACGACGTCGTGGCGATCAACGCCGCCTCCGCGTCCACGCAGCTGGCCGGTCTGCCCTTCTCCGGCCCGGTCGGCGGCGTCCGCGTCGCGCTGATCAACGGCCAGTGGGTCGCGTTCCCGACGCACACCGAGCTCGAGGACGCCGTCTTCGACATGGTCGTCGCCGGTCGCGTCCTGGAGGACGGCGACGTCGCGATCATGATGGTCGAGGCCGAGGCCACCGAGAAGACCATCCAGCTGGTCGCGGGCGGCGCCGAGGCGCCCACCGAGGAGGTCGTCGCCTCCGGTCTGGACGCCGCGAAGCCCTTCATCAAGGTGCTCTGCAAGGCCCAGTCCGACCTCGCCGCCAAGGCCGCCAAGCCGACCGGCGAGTTCCCGATCTTCCTCGACTACCAGGACGACGTCCTGGAGGCCCTCACCGCCGCCGTCCGCCCGGAGCTCGCCTCCGCGCTGACGATCGCCGGCAAGCAGGACCGCGAGGCCGAGATCGACCGCGTCAAGGGTCTCGCCGCCGAGAAGCTCCTCCCGGAGTTCGAGGGCCGCGAGAAGGAGATCTCCGCCGCGTACCGCTCGCTGACCAAGTCCCTGGTCCGTGAGCGCGTCATCAAGGAGAAGAAGCGCATCGACGGCCGCGGTGTCACCGACATCCGCACCCTGGCCGCCGAGGTCGAGGCCATCCCGCGCGTGCACGGTTCCGCGCTGTTCGAGCGTGGCGAGACCCAGATCCTGGGCGTCACCACCCTCAACATGCTCCGCATGGAGCAGCAGCTGGACACCCTCTCCCCGGTGACCCGCAAGCGCTACATGCACAACTACAACTTCCCGCCGTACTCGGTGGGCGAGACCGGCCGCGTCGGCTCCCCGAAGCGCCGCGAGATCGGCCACGGAGCGCTCGCCGAGCGCGCCCTGGTCCCGGTCCTGCCGACGCGCGAGGAGTTCCCCTACGCGATCCGCCAGGTCTCCGAGGCCCTCGGGTCGAACGGCTCGACGTCCATGGGCTCGGTCTGCGCCTCCACCATGTCGCTGCTGAACGCCGGTGTGCCCCTCAAGGCCCCCGTCGCCGGTATCGCCATGGGCCTGATCTCCCAGGAGATCAACGGCGAGACGCACTACGTCGCCCTCACCGACATCCTCGGTGCGGAGGACGCCTTCGGCGACATGGACTTCAAGGTCGCCGGCACCAAGGAGTTCGTCACCGCCCTCCAGCTCGACACCAAGCTGGACGGCATCCCCGCCTCCGTCCTGGCCGCCGCCCTCAAGCAGGCCCGTGACGCCCGCCTCCACATCCTCGACGTGATGATGGAAGCGATCGACACGCCGGACGAGATGTCCCCGAACGCCCCGCGGATCATCACCGTCAAGATCCCCGTGGACAAGATCGGCGAGGTCATCGGCCCGAAGGGCAAGATGATCAACCAGATCCAGGAGGACACCGGCGCCGAGATCACGATCGAGGACGACGGCACCATCTACATCGGTGCCCAGGTCGGCTCGCAGGCCGAGGCCGCCCGCGCCACGATCAACGGCATCGCCAACCCGACCATGCCGGAGGTCGGCGAGCGCTACCTGGGTACGGTCGTCAAGACCACCACCTTCGGCGCGTTCGTGTCGCTGCTCCCGGGCAAGGACGGTCTGCTGCACATCTCGCAGATCCGCAAGCTCGCCGGCGGCAAGCGCGTGGAGAACGTCGAGGACGTCGTCGGCGTGGGCCAGAAGGTCCAGGTCGAGATCGCCGAGATCGACTCCCGCGGCAAGCTCTCCCTGATCCCCGTCATCGAGGGTGAAGAGAACGCCGAGGACGACAAGAAGGACGACGGCGACAAGTGACGTCGACCAGCACCACGACGACGGCCCGCACCTCCTCGGAGGCGCGGGCCGTCGCCCGTACCCAAACCCTTATCCAGGGCACGAACGGCATCGGCACGGTCCGCAAGACCACCCTCCCGGGCGGCCTGCGCATCGTCACCGAGACGCTGCCCTCGGTCCGCTCCGCGACCTTCGGCATCTGGGCACACGTGGGCTCCCGCGACGAGACCCCGTCGCTGAACGGCGCCACGCACTACCTGGAGCACCTCCTCTTCAAGGGCACTCACAAGCGCAGCGCGCTGGACATCTCCTCCGCGATCGACGCGGTCGGCGGCGAGATGAACGCGTTCACGGCGAAGGAGTACACGTGCTACTACGCGCGCGTGCTCGACACCGACCTGCCGCTCGCCATCGACGTGGTCTGCGACATGCTGACCGGCTCCCTCATCCGTGAGGACGACGTCAACGTCGAGCGCGGCGCCATCCTCGAAGAGATCGCCATGACGGAGGACGACCCGGGCGACTGCGTGCACGACCTGTTCGCGCGCACGATGTTCGGCGACAACCCCCTCGGCCGCCCCGTCCTCGGCACGGTCGACACCGTCAACGCCCTCACCGCGGACCGCATCCGCCGCTTCTACAAGAAGCACTACGACCCGACCCACCTCGTGGTCGCCGCCGCGGGCAACATCGACCACGACAAGGTCGTACGACAGGTCCGCGCGGCCTTCGAGAAGGCGGGCGCCTTCCGCACCCCCGAGGCGGCACCCATCGCCCCGCGCGACGGCCGCCGCGTGCTGCGCTCCACCGGCAAGGTCGAGCTGATCGGCCGCAAGACCGAGCAGGCGCACGTCGTCCTCGGCATGCCGGGCCTGGCCCGCACCGACGAGCGCCGCTGGGCGCTGGGGGTCCTCAACACGGCCCTCGGCGGCGGCATGTCGTCCCGCCTCTTCCAGGAGGTCCGGGAGAAGCGCGGCCTGGCCTACAGCGTGTACTCGTACACGTCGGGCTTCGCCGACTGCGGACTGTTCGGCGTCTACGCCGGCTGCAGGCCCTCGCAGGTCCACGACGTACTGAAGATCTGCCGCGACGAACTCGACCAGGTCGCCGCGAACGGCCTGTCCGACGACGAGATCGGCCGCGCCGTCGGCCAGCTCCAGGGCTCCACCGTCCTCGGCCTCGAGGACACGGGCGCGCTGATGAACCGCATCGGCAAGAGCGAGCTGTGCTGGGGCGAGCAGATGTCCGTCGACGACATGCTGGCCCGGATCGCGTCGGTCACCCCGGACGAGGTCCGCGAGGTCGCCCGCGAGATCCTGGGGCAGCGGCCCTCGCTGTCGGTCATCGGCCCGCTCAAGGACAAACAGGCGGCCCGACTGCACGACGCCGTCGCCTGACACCCGCCTTCGGAACCCGTATCCGGTAAGGAAGCAAGAACGATGAGCAAGCTGCGCGTGGCGGTCCTCGGTGCCAAGGGCCGGATCGGCGCCGAGGCGGTCCGAGCCGTCGAGGCCGCCGAGGACATGGAACTGGTGGCCGCCCTGGGCCGGGGCGACACCCTGGAGGCGCTCACGGCCTCGGGCGCCCAGGTGGCGGTCGAACTGACCACCCCCGCCTCGGTGATGGACAACCTCGACTTCTGCGTACGGCACGGCATCCACGCGGTCGTCGGTACGACGGGCTGGACCGACGAACGCCTCGCGCGGCTGACCGGCTGGCTGGACGCCTCCCCGGAGACGGGCGTCCTCATCGCGCCCAACTTCTCCATCGGCGCCGTACTCACCATGAAGTTCGCGCAGATCGCCGCGCCCTACTTCGAGTCGGTCGAGGTCATCGAGCTGCACCACCCGAAGAAGGTCGACGCCCCGAGCGGCACGGCCACGCGCACGGCCCAGCTCATCGCTGAGGCGCGCGCGAAGGCGGGCACGGCCGCGGCGCCGGACGCCACGGAGACAGCCCTGGACGGCGCGCGGGGTGCGGCCGTCGATGGAATCCCCGTCCACTCCGTCCGGCTGCGCGGCCTGCTGGCCCACCAGGAGGTCCTGCTGGGCGGCGAGGGCGAGACGCTGACCGTCCGCCACGACTCCCTCCACCACAGCAGCTTCATGCCGGGCATCCTGCTCGGCGCCCGCCGCGTGGTGACGACCCCGGGCCTCACCTTCGGCCTGGAGCACTTCCTGGACCTGGGCTGACATGCGCGCCAAAGTCACCTACGCCGTCACGGCCGCCGTCCTGGTCTTCTACTTCGTCCTGGTCGGCAGCCGCGGCGTCATGCTCATACAGTCGGGCACGCTCATCACGGTCACTTTCGGGATCGCGGTCCTGATCCTGCCGGTGATCGGCATCTGGTTCCTCTGGAAGAACACCCAGTTCGTCCGGAACGCCAACAAGCTCGCCGCCGAACTCGACGCCGAAGGCGGCCTGCCCGTCGACGAGTTGAGGCGCACCGCGGGCGGCCGCATCGACCGCGACTCCGCCGACGAGGTCTTCGCCAAGCGCAAGGCCGAGACCGAGGACGCCCCCGACGACTGGCGCAGCTGGTTCCGCCTGGCCGTCGCCTACCACGACGCCCGCGACACCCCGCGCGCCCGCAAGGCGATGCAGCGCGCGATCGCCCTGCACGACGGCAGACCCGTCCAGGCCTGAAACGACCTCTGTACGCCGCTTCTGTACGCCGAAGGGGCCGCCCCGCACTCACTGCGGACCGGCCCCTTCACGTCTGCTTCTGGTCGGTCAGCTCCGCCGGTACTCGTCGGACCACACCTCGACCGAGTCCGCGGCCCGGTCGAAGGAGGAGGCACGCGCCACGAAGTCGAGGTCGTGCGTGGTCAGCAGCGCGGTCACGTCCTCCGGAGCACGGTCCTTGCGTACGAGGGTCAGTGCCTGTCCCTGCACCGTGCGCGGCAGTCCGAGCCAGCGCACCGGCTGCTGCACCGTGCGCACGGCGACGACCCGGTCCCACCGCACCGTCAGGGTGAAGAGGAACCGCACCCGGCGCAGCCCGCGCGCGCTCACCCACACGCCCATGCGCAGCAGCCGCAGGGCGCAGAGGATGACGGCCACCGCGATGCCGAGGATCACCGCGGCCTCGGACCGCGAGCCGGTCAACGCGATGATGACCGCGGCGAACAGCACGTACGACGCGAGCAGCAGGACGAGCGCCGCCACCGCCACCCGCCACGGTCCGGGCCGGTAGGGGCGCCGCCAGCGGTCGCGGTCGTCGAACGGCAGCGCGAGCTCGTCCGCACCCTCGAATGCGCGGTCGGCCGTAAGGAAGGGCAGGGGCACGGCTGGTGTCCTCACTGAATCCATGCGTGGGCTGTGCCCGGTGAGGCTATCCGGCCGTGTTCCCGCTCACCACCGCTGGGGGTCCGGATGAGTCATGGTCAGCTGTACGGCTGCGGGCCAGGTCAGCGATTGTCGGCGGCCTGGGACTGCTGGTGCTGTGTCGAGAGGTTGTTCTGGGACAGCGCCGGCATCCCGAGGACCAGGGAGCCCACGATTCCGGCGACGATGGTGAGGCCCAGGAGCCAGCGCCCGGTTATCTGACCGGCGGACGCACGCTCACGCGGGGGCGGGGTGACATTGCTGCGGAAGCGGTCGGTCTCGGCGATGAAGGCGAACGGAACAGGTTCGCGCCGACGGAACATCGGTGGTGCTTCTCCCCTCTGGGGTCGAATCGGGATCGAACGGGTGGCTCTCACCAAGACAGACGAGCGAACGCCCCAATTGGTGCCCTGTTTCACCGAATTCGCAGAAGTTCGCCAATGAATGTCGCGGCACGGCACCGAACGCCCCGATGTCAGTGCCGGGCCGTAGAGTGGGCGCCGCCCTCGAGACGTGATGGAAGGACCCTCCGAGCCGTGACCGACACACCCGCCGACGACCTCAAGCCCAGTTTCCGCAGTGACGTGACCGTCGAGCTGGTCAAGCACACCGCGTCCGACGCGGACGTGCTCTTCGCCGCCCGCGTCTCGACGATCGGCGAGCAGTCCCTGGACGAGATGGGCAAGGACCCCGAGCGCTCCAAGGGCCTGATCAACTACCTGATGCGGGACCGGCACGGCAGCCCCTTCGAGCACAACTCGATGACGTTCTTCATCAGCGCCCCGATCCTCGTCTTCCGCGAGTTCATGCGGCACCGCGTGGGCTGGTCGTACAACGAGGAATCGGGACGGTACAGGGAGCTCCAGCCGGTCTTCTACGTCCCCGGGGAGTCCCGCAAGCTGGTCCAGGAGGGCCGCCCGGGCAAGTACGTCTTCGTGGAGGGCACCGAGGCTCAGCAGGAGCTGGTCGGCCGTGCCATGGAGGACTCGTACCGCCAGTCGTACGAGGCGTACCAGGAGATGCTCGCCGCCGGCGTCGCCCGCGAGGTCGCCCGCGCGGTGCTCCCCGTAGGCCTGTTCTCGTCGATGTACGCCACGTGCAACGCGCGCTCGCTGATGCACTTCCTCGGCCTGCGCACGCAGCACGAGTTGGCGAAGGTCCCGTCCTTCCCGCAGCGGGAGATCGAGATGGTCGGCGAGAAGATGGAGGAGCAGTGGGCCAAGCTCATGCCGCTCACCTACGCCGCCTTCAATGCCAACGGCCGTGTCGCCCCGTAGCGCACCTCTGTTTGCCGGTCGGGCACACATGTACGGATGGGCCGCGCGAAGTGTCCGTATTGCGGCATTTAGAGAAGTTCATCTAGCCTGATCAAACGGACCCGGCACTGCTTGAACCCCCGAGCAGGCAGTGCCGGGCTCCATATTTGTCACGACTTGTCGCCTGCCCCTAAGGCAGACCCCGCATTGAGCAGCGAGTAGCGTGTTACCCATGGCTCCGACCTCCACTCCGCAGACCCCCTTCGGGCGGGTCCTCACCGCCATGGTCACGCCGTTCACGGCGGACGGCGCACTCGACCTCGACGGCGCTCAGCGGCTCGCGACCCACCTGGTGGACGCAGGCAACGACGGCCTGATCATCAACGGCACCACCGGTGAGTCCCCGACCACCAGCGACGCGGAGAAAGCGGATCTCGTACGAGCCGTACTGGAAGCGGTCGGAGACCGCGCCCACGTCATCGCCGGCGTCGGCACGAACGACACCCACCACAGCGTCGAACTCGCCCGCACGGCCGAACACACCGGCGCACACGGCCTGCTCGTCGTCACGCCGTACTACAACAAGCCCCCGCAAGAGGGCCTGTACCGTCACTTCAAGACGATCGCCGACGCCGCCGAACTGCCGGTCATGCTCTACGACATCCCCGGCCGCAGCGGCGTCCCGATCGGCACCGAGACCCTGGTGCGGCTCGCCGAGCACCCCAGGATCGTCGCCAACAAGGACGCCAAGGGCGACCTCGGCCGCGCCAGCTGGGCCATCGCCCGGACCGGCCTGGCCTGGTACTCCGGCGACGACATGCTGAACCTGCCGCTGCTCTCCGTGGGCGCGGTCGGCTTCGTCTCGGTCGTCGGCCATGTGGTCACACCTGAATTGCGCACCCTGGTGGAGGCGTATGTCTCCGGTGACGTCCAGAAGGCCACCGAGATCCACCAGAAGCTGCTCCCCGTCTACACCGGCATGTTCCGCACCCAGGGCGTCATGACCACCAAGGCCGCGCTCACCCTCCAGGGACTGCCCGCCGGACCGCTGCGCTCACCGATGGTCGAGTGCTCGCCCGAGGAGATCGCCCAGCTCAAGATCGATCTTGCCGCCGGCGGGGTACAGCTCTGACAACGGACTTCACAACTGAATACGCGGGGCTTCGGCGCCCGCACCACACATCCGACAACTGCATTTGCACGAACGTCATGCGCGCCACGTGCCCACAGGTACGTGGCGCGCATGGGTAGGAGAGTCTTTTGAGTCATCCGCATCCTGAACTCGCCCCGCCGCCCAAGCTCCCCGAAGGCGGCCTGAGGGTCACCCCACTCGGCGGCCTCGGGGAAATCGGCCGGAACATGACGGTCTTCGAATACGGCGGCCGTCTGCTCATCGTCGACTGCGGTGTGCTCTTCCCCG
Source organism: Streptomyces sp. NRRL F-525 (assembly GCF_000716605.1). Lineage (GTDB taxonomy): Bacteria > Actinomycetota > Actinomycetes > Streptomycetales > Streptomycetaceae > Streptomyces. The sequence continues at coordinate 109,751 of NZ_JNXE01000032.1, forward strand.
AGGAGGAGCAGCCCGGAATCGACCTGATCCTGCCGGACTTCACGTCCATCAGGGACCGCCTCGACGACATCGACGGCATCGTCCTCACGCACGGCCACGAGGACCACATCGGCGGTGTCCCTTATCTCCTCCGGGAGAAGGCGGACATTCCGCTGATCGGCTCCAAGCTGACCCTCGCCCTCATCGAGGCGAAGCTCCAGGAGCACCGCATCCGGCCGTACACGCTCGAGGTTGCCGAGGGGCACCGCGAGCGCATCGGTCCCTTCGACTGCGAGTTCGTCGCGGTCAACCACTCGATCCCGGACGCGCTCGCGGTCGCCATCCGCACCCCCGCGGGCATGGTCGTCCACACGGGCGACTTCAAGATGGACCAGCTCCCGCTGGACGGCCGTCTCACGGATCTACACGCGTTCGCCCGGCTCAGCGAGGAGGGCATCGACCTGCTCCTCGCCGACTCGACGAACGCCGAAGTCCCGGGCTTCGTCCCGCCCGAGCGCGACATCTCGAACGTCCTGCGCCAGGTCTTCGGCAACGCCCGCAAGCGGATCATCGTGGCCAGCTTCGCCAGCCACGTCCACCGCATCCAGCAGATCCTGGACACGGCCCACGAGTACGGCCGCAGGGTCGCCTTCGTCGGCCGCTCGATGGTCCGCAACATGGGCATCGCCCGTGACCTCGGCTATCTCAAGGTCCCGCCGGGCCTGGTGGTCGACGTCAAGACGCTCGACGACCTCCCGGACAGCCAGGTCGTCCTGGTCTGCACGGGCTCGCAGGGCGAACCGATGGCCGCCCTGTCCCGCATGGCCAACCGGGACCACCAGATCCGCATCGTCGCGGGCGACACGGTGATCCTGGCCTCGTCGCTCATCCCGGGCAACGAGAACGCGGTCTACCGGGTCATCAACGGCCTCACCCGCTGGGGCGCCAACGTCGTCCACAAGGGCAACGCCAAGGTCCACGTCTCCGGACACGCCTCGGCCGGCGAGCTGCTGTACTTCTACAACATCTGCCGCCCGAAGAACCTGATGCCGGTCCACGGCGAATGGCGCCACCTACGGGCCAACGCCGAGCTGGGCGCCATGACCGGCGTCCCGCACGACCGCATCGTCATCGCCGAGGACGGCGTGGTCGTCGACCTCATCGAGGGCAAGGCCAAGATCTCGGGCAAGGTCCAGGCGGGCTATGTCTACGTCGACGGCCTCTCGGTCGGCGATGTCGGCGAACCCGCGCTGAAGGACCGCAGGATCCTGGGCGACGAGGGCATCATCTCGGTCTTCGTCGTCGTGGACTCGTCCACCGGCAAGATCACGGGCGGCCCGCACATCCAGGCCCGCGGCTCCGGCATCGAGGACTCCGCCTTCGTGGACGTCGTCCCGAGGATCACGGAGGTCCTGGAACGCTCGGCCCAGGACGGCGTCGTGGAGCCCCACCAGCTGCAACAACTGATCCGCCGCACGCTGGGCAAGTGGGTCTCCGACAACTATCGGCGCAGGCCGATGATCCTCCCGGTCGTCGTGGAGGTCTGACCGTCGTACGACCCCCTCGTACGCGTGAACCTGGAGCGGGCCGCCTCGATTTGCATCGAGGCGGCCCGCTCCAGTACGTTTACGGCTCCGCCTGAGGGGGAACCCGGACACTTCGCGTGTACGGGAGCCACTCCCGAAGGGCCGGAAAATCCGACTCAGAACTTCTGATAAAGTCGGAACCGCCGGAAAGGGAAACGCGGAAGCGGAAACCTGGAAAGCACCGAGGAAATCGGAACCGGAAACGGTCTGATAGAGTC
>NZ_JNXE01000033.1 GCF_000716605.1 Streptomyces sp. NRRL F-525
GTGCCGGGGGATCCAGGGGTGCCGGGGAGGGCTGCGGTCCTGGGGAGGGTGGTGATCCTGGGTATTGCGGGGGTGCCCGGTGTTCCGGGGGTGCTGGAGGCTGCGGGAGTGCCGGGTACTACGGGTGTGGTGGGGCTGTCGGGTGTCGTGCGGCGGTGACGTTGCACGGGGGTGAAGGGCGATGGGGGTGCGGTGTGTCGCGCCGGGGATGGTGTGCGGAGTGAAGGGTTTGAGGGCGCTGGTGTGGTGGGGGCCTGGGGCGTGGGGCGGAGTGCGGTGAACGGGGAGGTGGTGTGGGAGGGCGCGGTGTGGGAGGGCGTACGGGGAGAGGGCGGGGCGGGGGTGGTCAGGCTGGGCGGGGTCTGCCGCGTGGGGCTGGGCGGAGCCGTGGTTGAGGGCGGGGGCACGGCCGAGGGTGAGAGCCCGGCCGGGGGCGGGGGCACGGTCGGGGACGGCGTCGCGGCTGAGGGTGAGAGCCCGGCCCGGGACGGGGTCGCGGCCGAGGGTTCAGGTACAGCCGGAGTCCGGGGACCACCCGAGGGCGGAAGCGCAGCCGGAGATGGGCTCGCGGCCTGGGCTGCGGTCGTCCGGGCTGCGGTGGTCGGGGGTGTGGCGGGTGAGGGGGCGGGGGCCGAGGAAGCCTGCGGGGCCGGTGTTGGCCCCGGTGCTGGCGCGCTGGGCGCGACGCTTCGCTGAATCGTCGGGCCCTGACCCGGTGCCGACGGAGCTGCGGTAGTTGGGGGCATGGCGGGTGCGGGGCCCGTGGCCGAGGGGACCTGCTCGGCCGGCGCAGACGCACTCGCGGCGACGCTTCGCTGGACCGCCGGCCCCAGTCCCGGTGCCATGGGAGCCGCCAGGTTCGCCGGGGCTGCCGTGGTCGCGGACGCTGCCGGTAGGGGACCCGGGGCCAAGGGGGCCTGCGCGGCCGGCACAGGTGCCACAGGTGCCACAGGCACGCTCGCGGCGACGCTTCGCTGAATCGTCGGCGCCGGACCCGGTGTCACCAGAGGCGCCGAATTGGCCGAGGGAACCTGCTCGGCCGGTACAGGCGCACTCGCGGTCACGCTTCGATGGACTGCCGGTCCCGGCCCCTGGGGCACCGGGGCTGCCGGGTTGGCCGGGGCTACGGTCGGCCCGTACACGGTGGTTGGGGGCGCGGCAAGCGGATGTGCGGTCGTCGGGTATGTGGCGGGCTGGTGTGTGGTGGCTGAGGGAGCCGTGGCCGGGGGCGGCGCGGACGTGTTGGGGGCGACGCTTCGTTGGATCGTCGGCCCGAGTCCCGCCGTCGGCCTTGAACCCGGTTCCGTACGAAGCCCAGTGCTGGCCGACGGCAACGGCGAACCGGTGAGTGGCCTCGCGTCCGCAGGCGTGACGGTGACCGGCGCCCCGAGAGGTGAACGGCGCCGGACGGGAGTGGGCGTCACGGGAGCCGGAGAGTCGGGGGCGGGTGCTGGTGAACCTGCTGCCGGGGAGGGCGTGGGCGCCGGAACAGTGGGCGAATCGCCTTGCCGGGCAGGGGCGTTCGGGGTGTTTCCCTGCTCGGGGTGAGTTGCCGAACTAGGCATCGGCGGTACGGGTGTTGAGGACTGCCGGGTCTCGTTCGGGCGCGTGGTGAGCGGGGCGCCGAGGGGGATGCGAGGCGGGCGACGGGCTGCGCTGCGTTGGATCTGGGGTGCGGGAGGGGGCGTAGGTCCGGGAGTTGGATTGCTGGTCCGGGTGCGGGCGGAGTCCGTCGGTTCTGCCGCAACTGCCGGGGCGTGGGGCTGAGGTTGGACCTGGGGCTGGGTGGTATCCCCATCGCGTGGGGCAGGAGCACTCGCGGCACGTTGTACGGGCATCGGTGCGCGGGAGGTGTTCGGGGCCGTCGGCTGCGCCGGAGCGACGGGCGTGGAGGGCGGCAACTCGGCTGACGGCGCTGCGGAGTTCTGCGTCGGCATCGGCATCGAGGCCATCGTGGACTTCGGAGCCGTCGAAGCAGCGGCCGCCGCACCCGGCATGGTGACCGCACGCTGCACGCTGTCCGCCCCGCTCCCGGAAACATTCCGACCCGCACCGCGAACTACGCCTGCAACACCACCCAGTTGCTCCACAACGTCACCGGGCGCCGGGAGGGCAGGTGGGACAGGCGAGTCACCACCCGGCTCATCTTCCCCTCGCCCCGCGCCAGTTGACGCGGACGGGGACTCGCCACCCGAACTGTCGCCCACAACCGCCGAGTTCCGCTGACCAACCAACCGCCGCTGCACCGCAGCCGCACTCGACCTCGTCAACGACCCGGTCCTCGGCCGGAGTTGCTCCGACGACGACACCGCAGTCACCCGAATACCGGAAGCCGACCCCACCGTCCCGCCCGAACCCACCACGGGAGCCGAAGCGGTACTACGCACACCCACAGCCTCCCTCGACGCAAGAGGCACAGCCCGCACGGCCCGCTGCACCACAGGCCCCGCAAGCTCCGCAAGCCCCGCACTCGCCCGCAACGGCACCACCGGCCCCGGCTGCGCCACCAAAGACCGCCCAGCCAAAGGAAGTTCACCCGCAGGCAGCCCCAGACTCGGTACCGCCCGCGCCGGCCCCACAGTCAGCGAGGAACCCGCGATCCGGGCACTCCGCTCAGCGTCCAGCACCGCACGGAACCCCGCCCCCGTGAACGACGGGTTCTGCCACGTCGGCAGACGCGCACCGAACCCGGCGTCGGCAACTCCGGTACCTCCGACGGCAGAGGCCCGCTGAATCGGCGGCAACCCCGGCCACGCGGCCAAGGCCACCGCAGCCGTAGCCGTAGCCGTAGCCGTAGCCGTAGCCGTAGCACCAGAACTCACCGGACCTGCGGAGCCACCCACCTCAGCGACACCCGGAACCTCGCCAACTCCCGCACCCACCCCGGAGTTGACGCCCCCACCGGCGACAGACCTTTCCGCCCGCCCCCGCAACCGGTCCAAGAACCCCACCGCTCAGCCCTCCGCCCCGGACCGCGTCACCAGGGACGCGATCTCGCCCAAGTAGCGGCGGCGGTCGGGGTGTTCGAGGTCCAGGATGTCCTCCAGGCTCCAGTGGAAGTGGTAGGCGACGTACGCGATCTCCTCGTGCAGCCGGTCGGTCGCGTACGTCACGATTCCCCCAGGCGGCTCCCGCCGAGCTCCACCTCGAAGGGCTCCGCGCAGTGCGGGCACTGAACTGCCGCGCGGGTGTGGCCTTCCGCGTTGATCTGGCGGTAGAAGTCCTGGAGGAAGGCGAGGTCGGAGGCGAACATGTTCTCCACGATCCCGTCGTGGACCATGGGGACGCTGCCAAGCCGCGTGATCACCCGGCCGAGCAGCACGACCGACAGATACGCCGGGTTCTCCTGCACGCGGACGTCCCGCAGCGGCACCAACTCGTCGCGTGCGGTGGCCAGTCGCATCACACCGTCCTGGTGGACCGTGCCGGACTCGTCGACGTAACCGCGCGGCAGCTGGAAGGGGAACTCTGTCCGCAGCGTCTGCCGTACGGCCGGAGCGGGCGCCGCGGCGGCCGGAGCCGACGCCGGGGTCGCTACCGGACCGGCACCCACCCCCGCCGGCGCCTCCGCACCCGGCGCAGCCACAGCCGTAGTTGCTCCCGCGGCCGCCGAACGCCTCATTATTCGATGACCAGTTCTTCGAACACGATGGTCACGGACTCGGTGAGCGCGGCGGCCTCGCCCGCCTTCACCGTGCTCGCGTCGATCTTGCTGCACCAGGCGTTGCGCAGGTGGTAGCGCTTCACCGGGTTGTTCTGGAAGTCCATCATGATGATCGACGCGTTCTTGCGCGCGGTGGTCATCTGGCCGGAGATGGACTCGTTGATCCACTGGGTGAACGAGGCCGACTGGGTCATGCCCCGGATCACCGTGCAGGTGCCGTTCTTCTTCACGCCCGGCAGGTTCTTGACGACGTTCTGGCCGTTGGGGGTGTTCTGCTGGTACGTGATGACGTCCTGCTCGATGCTGAGGCCGCTGACCTCCGCGAGGTACTCGACCATCACGCCGTCGATCTGCAGGCCGAAATTGTGTGAGGTGAGGGCGTCACCCGGCTGGAGACTCATGAATTCGCGTTCCTTCTGGCGTTACGGCGGCTGACTGCTGACGGATGAGAGTGGGGGACTACTCCTCCAACTCCCCGCTGCCGCTGGAGAACTGAGCCAGCCGGAAGATCACGAACTCGGCCGGCTTGACCGGCGCGATGCCGATCTCGCAGACGACCCGGCCGACGTCGACGGACTCCGGCGGGTTGGTCTCCTCGTCGCACTTGACGTAGTACGCCTCCTCCGGCCGCTGGCCGAACAGGGCACCGCTGCGCCACTCGTTGACCAGGAACGCCGAGATGTTGCGCCGGATCCGCGCCCACAGGGCGTGGTCGTTCGGCTCGAACACCACCCACTGGGTGCCGATCAGGATCGACTCCTCCAGGTAGTTGAAGTACCGGCGGATGTTCAGGTAGCGCCAGGCCGGGTCGGAGGACATGGTGCGGGCGCCCCAGACGCGGATGCCCCGGCCCGGGAAGGCGCGGATGCAGTTGACGCCGATCGGGTTGAGCAAGTCCTGCTCGCCGCGCGTGATTTGGGTCTCCAGGTCGACCGCGCCGCGTACGACCTCGTTGGCGGGCGCCTTGTGCACACCGCGCTCGGAGTCGTTGCGGGCCCAGACGCCGGCGATGTGGCCGCTGGGCGGGATCAGCCGGGACTGTCCGCTGGACGGGTCGAAGGTCTTGATCCACGGGTAGTACAGGGCCGCGTACTTGGAGTCGTAGCCGGCCGTCTCCTGCCGCCAGACGCGGATCTGACGGGCGTTCAGACTCGGCGGCGGGTCGATGACCGCGACCCGGTCGCCCATCAGCTCGCAGTGCGCGATCAGGCCCAACTGGACCGCCTTGACGGCCTCCAGGTCGATCGCGCCGCGCTGGTAGGCGGCCATCAGGTCGGGCACCGCGACCATGGAGATCTCGTCCACGGCCTCCAGGCCACCGAAGCCCGTGCGGTCGGAGGAGTCGCCGAGGTAGGTGGCCGGGCCGGGATGTGACGCGGTGTCATTTCCCTTGCCGGGTACGGCGGGTGCGGCCGGGGCGGCGGCGGGCGCGGCGAGGGCGACCGTCTGGTTCTCCGGGCGGGCCAGCTGCGCGGCGGGCGCGGCCTCGGTCACCGCGATGAGCTTGGAGCGCTCCTTGACCTGGGTGACGACGTAGTTGCGGCCGCCCTTCTTGGTGGTCACGTCGAAGCTCTCGACGTCCTTGCCGGCGTCCTTGACGACCAGCCGGAAGCGTTCGGCGGGGCCTTCGCCCTCGGCGTCGGCGACCTCGACGCTCAGGTCACCGGGCGCCAGAGCGGTCACGGCGAAGGTGCCGAGCTGGGCAGGCTCGCCGGGCGGCAGCGCGGCCGGAGCGGCCGAACCCGTCACGGCGGACGGGGAGTTGGACTCGGCGGAGGTGCCCTCGGCGGTGCCGCCGACGCGGACGACGTAGGCGGCCGAACCGCCGTTGTTGAAGAAGCCGTAGACGGAGTGGGCGAGGTAGTACCCGTCGGTGAACTCACCGAAGGCAGCCACGTACTGCGTCCAGTTGGTCACCAGGGTCGGCTCGTTCAGCGGACCGGTCGGGGCCAGGCCCACGAAGGCCGCCACCGAGGTGCCCACTCCCTCGATCGGGCGGGAGCCGCTGGCCACCTCCTCGACGTAGACGCCGGGCGACAGATAGGACGGCATGCTCTGCTCTCCTCGGGGTACGAGACAGGATGCCCTCAAGCGTCACGCGCGCGACCCCGCCGCCGAAACGTCCCCGAGTGCCTGCCTTGGGGCAACTTCCTTGCCCTCAGGGGCAGTCCGCGGCACCGTACGCGGGCAGCCCGCCGCGCCGTATCCTCCTCGGGGCGGTCTCATCTCGGTGCATGCCGTCGCCGCGGGGGCAGTGGCGGGTTTGGCGGGCGGCCCTTTTGGGCAACTGCTCTTGCCCCGGCGGCTCCTGACGCGCCCTCACCATCCGTCGTAGCGTCAGCCCATGAGTCTGTGGACCTCCCTGGAGCCCGCGTCCGCGACCGTCGATCCCGGTGGCAGTACCCGCGTGCGGCTGCGGCTGCGCAACACCGGCGACGTCGTGGACGAGTACCGCTTCGAGCCGGTCGGGAGCATCGCGCCCTGGACCGCTGTGGAGCCGCAGACGCTGCGGCTCTATCCGGGTACTACGGGGACGGTCGACCTGACGTTCACGCCGCCGCGCACCCCGGACGCGACGGCGGGCCCGAACCCGTACGCCGTACGTATTACGCCGACCGAGCACCCGGAGGCGGTCACCGTCCCCGAGGGCAATCTGACCATCACCCCGTTCACGGAGGTGCGGGCGGAGCTGGTGCCGCCGACGGTCAAGGGCCGTTTCCGGGGCCGCCCCCAACTCGCCGTGGACAACCTGGGCAACACCAGGCTGACGGCGTCGATCAGCGGCAGCGACAACGGCGACCAGCTGTCGTACGACATCCATCCGGGCAATGTGCAGATCGAGCCGGGCCGGGCCGCCTTCGTCAAGGCGTCGCTGAAGCCGCGGAAGATCATCTGGTTCGGGCCGAAGGAGCAACGGCCGTACACGCTCAGCGTGTTGAGGTCCGGGGCCAACCCCCTTCCCGTGGAGGGGACTTACCTCCAGCGCGGGTTCCTGCCGCGCTGGCTGGCCACCTTCCTCGGGGCCGTCCTCGCGCTCGCGCTCACCTTCCTCATGCTGTGGATCGCGTACAAGCCGCAGGTGCGGACCGCCGCCACCGAGCAGCTCAAGGACGCGGGCGTCAGCACGCTCGCGCCCAGCCCCACGCTCAGCGCCGCTCCTCCCCCGCCGTCGCCCGTCGCGACGAGCGCGGCCCCGGCGGCGGAGACCTCGACGGCCGCGGCGGGTGGCGGGTCGGGCGGCGGCTCGGGAGATTCCAAGCCTTCCGCCAAGCCGAAGCCCGCGACGGCGGCGACCGCGGTGAACAAGCTGGCCGCACGGGACGCCGGACGTCATATCTGCTACCGGATCTACGCCGAGGGTGACGGCTGGCAGTCCCCGGAGTGCGACGGTGCCACGGCCGGCACGGTCACCGACGAGAAGATCCTTTCCGTGAACATCGCGGTCTCCGGCACCGGCGGTTCGGGGGCCAACGCCTTCCTCCACAACCCCGCGTCGACCGACGGAAAGGGCCAGTACCAGCCCTCGGGGTGGACAGACGTCATCGCCGACGGCAAGGACAACTACATCGGGAGCGTGAAGTCGGACGCCCCGTACATGACGGGCTTCGCGATCAACATCGGCAGCGGCAAGCTCTGCTGGTTCTCCCGCAACACCGGCTGGGACTGGGGCCCTCAGACCTGCACCGATCCGCGGCCCGCGCTCGGCTTCCCCGGCACCGTCGACAACACCCCCCAGCTGGCGGCCATCAGGATGACCGTGCCGGCGAGCTGACAGCGTGATCCGGTGACCGGCGGGGCGCTACCAGGTGCCCTCTCCCGGCACCAGCCGCCCCGCCTTGCGGTATTCGCGGCGGGCCCCTTCGAGGAGGTCTGCCGCACACACCGTGTCCCCGCGTCCGGCGGCGAGATAGGCGGCGGTGACGACGGCACTGCGGATGGACCCGCCGGCCAGCTCGAACTCCTCGGCCAGCGGCCCGAGTTCGAGGCCGGGCACGCTCGGCACATGGGTCAGCCCGTGCCGCCACAGCGCGAGCCGCTGCGCCGGGTCCGGGAACGGGAAGTCGACGACCAGGTCGAGCCGGCGGGTGAACGCCTCGTCGATGTTGGCGCGCAGGTTGGTGGTGAGCAGCGCGATCCCGTCGAAGGACTCCAGGCGTTGGAGCAGATAGGCACTCTCCATGTTCGCGTACCGGTCGTGCGAGTCCTTCACCTCGGACCGCTTGCCGAACACGGCGTCGGCCTCGTCGAAGAGGAGCACGGCGTCGGTGCGGTCGGCCTCCGTGAAGATCCGTTCGAGGTTCTTCTCCGTCTCGCCGACGTACTTGTCGACGATCGACGACAGCTGAACGACATAGAGATCCAGGCCGAGTTCGGCCGCGACGACCTCCGCCGACAGCGTCTTGCCGGTCCCGGACTCCCCCGCGAACAGGCCGAGCACACCACGCCCCCGCCCGCCGCCCGCGCTGAGCCGCCAGTCGCCGAGGACCCGGTCGCGATGACGGGCGCGCAGGGCGAGTTCGTGCAGCTGGGTCAGCGACCGCTCGGGCAGCACCAGGTCCCGCCAGTCGACGGCGGGCCGGATCCGCCGGGCATGCTGTTCCAGCCCCGACGCCGACTGCTGCCGCGCCGCGAGCCGCAGATGGGCGGCGCTCATCGCGGTGCCGTCGAACGCGGCGAGACCGTGTGCCGCCCGGGCCGCACGCGCGATGCGGTCGGCGCCGAGATGGTACGGCGCGACGGTGGCCCGCACGTCGAACCCGCTCTGCTCGCCCACGGCGTCCGTCCAGGCCCGCACCGCCGCGGCCCGCTGCCGGGGCGCCTCCAGGATCAGCGGATCACTCTCGCACCACTGCGGGTCGTAAGGCCGCGCCCCGGCGATCAACACGGAGACATCGGTGACGTCGGTCAACGCCCGTACCAGCGCGCCGGGTTGATCGGACAACCCGCCCACGACGACGGTACGACCACTCAGCCGGGCCTCGCACAACAGCTCCGGCACCCGCTCCACGGGCCCGGAGTAGCGCACGGCGCCCATCCCCGCCACGTGCAGCGCGGCCGCCACGCACACGAGCCCGTCACCCTCATGACGCTCCCTCACATACACGGTGAGGGGCGCGCCTTCGGCGAGCAGCGCGCCCAGCCGGTCCACGAAGACAGTGAACTCCTCGTCTCCACCCGGCTCTTGTCCCTCGTACGACCCGCTCGGCACCGGCAGCGGGTGGAGGTGTCCGGTGAGGGTCGCGTCGGGGGTGTCGTCGCCGAGGAGGTGTGCCACGACCCGGTCGGGCACCCGCAACGAGCGGCTGAGGAAGGGGCGTTCGGGTTCCTCCACGGTGAGCAGCCCGAGGGTGGACAGCGGGGCCGTCGGGAGGAACCGGGCCCTGCCCTCCGCCTGGTGCGCCGGTACGCCGCACAGGTCGAGGGCGAGTCCTACGGTGGCCCGGCGGCGGCCGACGTCGTCGTTGAGGTAGCCGTAGAGGGGCTCGAAGGTGCGGTCCAGGTCGGGGGCGAGGGCGACGAGGAGGAGGGCGGTGTCGAGGTCGGTCAGGTGCAGGGCGGCGAAGCGGTCGGCGGGGCCGTGTTCCAACTCCGGTGGCGGCGGGGCCGGTTCGGTCGAGCGCAGCAGCAGGTGCCGTACCGCCTCCTCCGGGAGGTACAGGCCGCGCATCGGGTCGCCGGCCGTTGGGTCGGTGGCGGAGCGCCGGTCGACGAGCAGGGCGACGCGCTCGCGGAGGTGACCGATCCGGGCGAGAAGGGCGTCGGACTCCGACCCAGCGGTGAAAGCGACGGCCTCGTCCGTGACCGTCATGTCGGCGTCCCCGGCGTCCCCGGCGCCCTCTTGCGCCGGGCGACCTCCCGCGCCTCCCGTACCGCCGCCACCTGTCGCGGCCGGTGCGCGCGTTCCTCCACGCCCGGCCCGGTGCCGTCGAGGCCGCTCACGCGGACCGCCGCACCCTCGGTGACCGGCGGGCCGGCGTCGTACTCGGGGTAGGCCGGGAAGGGCGCGGTGACCACGAGGTCGAGGGACGGCTTGAGTTCGCCGCCGAGGGCGGACCAGATCTCCGCGAGGGAGCGCGACTCGGTCTGGATGCCGGCCACCGAGATCGGCACGGACAGGCCCAACTGACGTAGCGAACCAGGAAGTTCGTCGGGGGCGAGCAGCTCGCGCGGGATGAGGGTCGACAACACGGCGGACAGCAACCGGTGTTCGTCCTGCGGCCGCTTCGTCCACGCCGTCACCAGGTACGACAGCCGGAACCAGCGCGGCGGCTGGCGGCGCTTGACGACCACGTCCCGCTCGTCGCGCACGGCGACATGCCCGCGCTGACGGCGGTGCACGTCCTCCCGGATGTCGTACAAGTAGGTGTTGATCGTAGGGGTGTTGCGGCGGGCGGCCCAGTCGCGGGTCGGGGCGTCGAAGGAGACCTCGATCCCCGAACCGGCCAGTGCGCCGCCGCCGATCAGGTCCTTGAGAACCTCGTCCACCTCGTGGATCACCGCCGAACTCCCGCCCTGCCGTGCTGTCGTGCCCCGCGGTCCGCGTCGGCGCCCGGTACGCCCTGTCGGCCGTCCCCCGATCGTGCCGTCCCAACCTCCGGTCCGGGCAAGCACGTTGGGGACGGGGGCAGGGCACGACACGCTGCCCGCACGTGCCCCTTCGAGTGCCCGTTCGGTCAGATGTAGCCTTCCCGAAGGGCATGCGCCACGGCATGCGCCCGATTGCGCAGGTGAAGGCGTGTGGTCAGCCCGTGCATGACGTTTTTGACGGTGCGTTCGGAATAGGAGAGCTTGCTGGCAATCTCTCCGGTGTCCAGCCCCTCGGCGACCAGCCGCAGGACGTCCACCTCACGCGGCGAGAGCCCCGAGGGATGGACTCCGGACCGGCCCGCCGCGCTGCGATGCAGTGTCCCCACCTGTTCGACGAGCCGGCCGATCAGATCGGCCGGCAGGTCGCCGTCACCGCGCGCCGCGGCGACCACGGCCTGCACCAGACGCTGTGCGGTCGCCTCCCCGCGCCACACGATCGCGCCGACCCCGCACTCGATCACATCGAGCAACTCGGCCTCGCGCAGCGCCCCGACGACGAGCACGGCCCGCCCGCCCTCGCTGCGCACCAGTCGGCGCAGCCGGGTGAGCGCGGTCTCGTCGAGGGTGTCGGCGATGAACAGGGCCACTCTGCCGGGTCCGGTGTCGCTCTCCTCGCGGAGGTCGATCTCCGGGTATCTGCGCAACTGGCTGAGTGCTCCCTCGCGGGAGATCGGGTCCGGGGCGTGCACCGCGACGGGTATCCGGTCGGCGGAGTCGGCGGTACCGGGGTGTGCGGGCCGCGATGAGCTGAGCAACGTTCTCCCTCGAATCCACATCCAACTACGTGCCACCCCGGTTGCGCTGGTGGCGGCCGTGTACTCCTCACCCTCACGGGGCGGGTGGGGCGCGCGCAATCGTGGAGCACCACGAGCAGCACCACGAGATCGGACGTACGGCGGACCACGGCGAGTGAGCGGCACGGGCGGCGGAAGCGACGGGCACGACGGGTACGACGGAGACGAGGGGGACCGCGATGACGAGGACGAGGTCTGACGCCGGAGCGTCCGCGATACCGCCCGAACACCGGGACGCGACACGGCTGTTGGCGGCGGAGGCGGCATGGGCCCGGGCCGGTGCCGGCCGGCTGGTGCTGCTGCGCGGGGCCACCGGGACGGGCCGTACCACCGTGCTGGAGGACGCCGTGGCGGACGCCCTGGCGCACGGCATGCGGGTGCTGCGGGCCCGCTGTTCGCCCCGCGACCAGGCGGTGCCGTACGCCACCGTGCTGCAACTGATGGCTCCGGTACCGGAGTTCGGGGACATGAAGTTCGCCGGGGACGAGCGGGCGAGCGCGGATCTGTTCCGGCGGGTGCTGCGTTCCTACGCCGACCGGGCGCCGCTGCTGATCGCGGTGGACGACGTCCACCTCGCCGACCCGGCTTCGCACCGCTGGCTGGTCGAGTCCGCCCGGCACGTCGACCGATTACGGATCCTGCTGGTCGTCACGGAACGCAGCCAGTACGACGTCGATCCGCCGGCGCCTGGCCTGACCCACACCCTGTCGCCCGCCCTGGTCCGCACCCTCACGCTGGGTCCCCTGACCGCGAACTCGGCCGCCGAGCTGGTGAGTTCGGCCCACCCGGACGCCCCCGCGCCGTGGGTGGACGACTGCGTACGGGCCGGTGCGGGCAACCCGCTGCTGCTGCGCGCCCTGCTCGACGACCTGGGTGCCGGACGGCACGCGAGTGTGCCGACGTCGTCCGCCGCGCTGTACCCGGGCGCGTATCCGGCCGCCGTGTCCTGGTGGCTGGACAGCGCGGGTCCGGCGACCGGCGAGGTCGCGCGGGCGCTGGCCGCGTTGGACGAGGGGTGGGACGGCCACACCCCGCAGGAGCTGCCGAGCGGCCATGACACCTGTCCCATCGACGAACTGGCCGCGGTGATCGCCGAGTTGGCGGACGCCGACCCGGCGCGGGTGGCCGGCTGGCTCACCGCGATGACCGGGCTCGGGGTGCTGCGCCCCGACCCCGACGGGCGTCCGCGCTACGCGCATCCCCTCCTGCGCGACGCGGTGCTCACCGGCGTACCCGTGGCCCGGCGGCGGGCCGCGCACGCGGCGGCGGCCGAGACGATGCAGCGCCACGGCGTCTCCCCCGACACGGTGGCCCGGCAGTTGCTGCTGTCCGACCCGGTGGGCGCGCCCTGGACGGCGGTCGCGCTCCAGGACGCGGCCTCGCTCGCGCTGCGCGACGGCCGCACGTCCGACGCGGCCGCCTTCCTGCGCCGCGTCCTGGAGGAGCCGCTCCCGGACGCCCGCAGACAGCAACTCCTCACCGAACTGGGCTCCTTGGAGTACAAGGCCCAGACGACCTCGGCCGGCATCCCCCGCCTGAGCGAGGCGCTGCGGCTGTCGGGGGCGCCGCAGGACACGGTGCGCGCGGCGGTCGCGCTCGGCACGGCGCTGGCCGGCCGGGGCCGCACCCTGGCCGCCGTGGACGTACTGCGCACCCTGGAGGACGAGTTGACGGACCGTCCGCAGCTGATCCGCACCCTCCAGACCGCCTCCGTGCTGCTGTCCGAGCAGGACCAGACGGTGCGGAAGGAGGTGTACCGGTGGCTGTGCGGCGCCGCCGAGCACTCGCCGGAACTGGTCGGCACGGCCGGTCACGCGCTGGTCGTACGGCATGCGGCGACGGCCGGGCTGATCTCGGCGGCGGACGCGATGCGGCGGATGCGGGCGCTGCTCGCGCAGCCGGCCGATCCGCTGACCGAGCCGTTCCTGATCGGCACGGCCGCCGCCGTGGCCCAGTGGGCCGACGAACTCCCGGAAGCCGAACGGCTGGTGGAGCGCGGCCTGGTGGGCCAACGTCCCGACCTGCTGCACCCGATGTACGAGGCGCTGGTCAACGTACGGGCCGACATCCTGGCCGCGCGCGGCGAGCACGCGCGGCTGCTGGCGGACCCGTGCCCGCGCGACCGGGCGCGCACCGGCCCCTCCAACCGGCAGGCCCACGTGCTGCTTTCGCTCGTGGCGACCGGCGAGGAGGCGCGGGCGCTGCGGCTCGCGGACGGTCTCGATCTGCGGTCCGCGCCGGAATCCTGGGAGTTGAACCGCTTTCTCTACGCGCGGGGAGTGGTGCGCGCCGCGACCGGCGACATGGCGGGCGCGCTGCACGACTTCCTGGAGTGCGGGCGCCGGCAGTCGGCCCGTGAGGTGTTCAGCCCGGTCGTCACTCCATGGCGCACGGCGGCCGCCGAGTGCCGTCTCGCGCTCGCCCGCCCCCGGGAGGCCATCGCCCTGGCCGAGGAGGAGCTGCGGCTGGCCCGGGTGTGGAACACGCCCCGCGCGGTGGGCCGTTCACTGCGCGTCCTGGCCGCGGCGACCGGCGGCCGACGCGGTCTGGAGCTCGCGGAGGAGGCCGTACGACTGCTGCGGGACGGACCGGTGGGCACGGAGGCCGAGTTCGTGTCGGCGCTGATCGTGCGGGGCCGTGGGCTGACCGCGGCCGGGGACCGGGGGCGGGCCCGGGCCTGTCTGCGGGAGGCCGCGGAGCGTGCCGAGCGGCTGGGGGCGACGCGTCAATGGGCCCTGGCGGAGGAGGCGTTGGGCGAGAGCGGGGCGCGGCGCTCGGCGCCCGCCCGTACCGGTTCGCGGTCGCTCACGACCAGTGAGCGGCGGATCGCCGAGCTGGCCGCCGACGGCCGGACGAACACCGAGATCGCCGATCTGCTGCACCTGGCCCGCCGCACGGTGGAGACCCATCTCACCAGTTCCTACCGGAAGTTGGGCATCCGGCGGCGGGGCGAACTGCCCGGGACGCTGGGGCACGAGTAACGGGCGGTGGCCCACCGCGCGTTACTTGCGCGCCCCTGCGGTCGGCTTCTTGGGCTCGGTGGCCTCCGCCCGCACGGTGCTGTTGCCCTTCTTCTTGGGGACGTGCCGGGGCACGACGTCCTGGGGGAAGGTGAGCTGCTGGTTCATCCACTTCAGGGAGGCGGGCATCTCCCGTACCCAGGTGGGGAAGTTGTGGCTGCCGGACTCGGGCAGGATCGACGCGACGCGCATGGGTGCCTTGACGGCCTTGATGAAGGCGAGGGTCTGCGGATAGCCCCGCTCGCCGTGCTTGCTGTCGGCGACCAGGACGGAGACCTGCGGGATGGGCAGGTGCTTCAGCCGCCACATCAGGTCGTGTCCGTTGACCCGGTTCACCCGGCCGAGGCCGCTGCCGAAGAGGTTGCCGGTGGTGGGGTCGTCCTTGATCCGGTAGTCGGGGGAGAGCGCGGCGGCCGTGGTGTACACGTGCGGGTTGCGCATCGTCAGCTGCAGGGCGCAGGTGCCGCCGGAGGAGTAGCCCATGACGCCCCAGGCGCTGGCGTCGTGGCCCACCCGGTAGACGGACTTGAGGGCCTGCGGGAGGTCCTTGGCGAGGAAGGTCTCGGTCTGCGGGCCGCCAGGGACGTTCACGCACTCGGTGTCGCGCGGCGGGGCGATCGTCGGCCGGATCATCACCATGATGGTCGGCTGCATCTGCCCGCTCTTCTGCAGCTGCCCGGCGGTCTGCGAGACCCGCAGGTACTGCGCGAGGTTGAAGATGCTGCCCGGGTAGCCGCTGAGCGCGACGACGACGGGGAAGCGCTGGCGCGCGTACGCCTTCTGGAAGTACTGCGGCGGCAGGTAGACGAACGCCGGGTCGACCACTCCCGTACGGCGGCCGATGACCTTCACGGACTCCACCTTGCCGTTCACCGCGGGATCGCCGGTGGGCAGTCCGCTGACCCGGCTCAGCTGCTCGTCACCGGCGGGCTGCACCAGCGCCCCCTTCACGGAGACACCGGCGGCCGTGCCGTCGCCGTTGTGGTCGGCGGCCTGGGTCACGCCGACGGGGGCGGTGTCGACGTTGCCGAACAGCTCGCCCCACGATCCGAAGAACTGGTACGAGGAGTTCAGCCAGCACGCGAACGCCGCGATGATGGTGACCTGAGTCACTCCAATGGCTGCCAGCCGCCCGAGCACGTGCCGCACGCCTGGACTGGCGAGCCGCGGCCACACCCAGACCAGCAGCGCCACGCAGACGGCAGCCACGGCCGCCACCACATAAACGGTAGTCTCGCTGGTCAAACCCATGCCACTCAGTCCCCGGTTTCCTTGCCTGTGCTGTTTCCTTCACACAGAAGGAGGGTTACGGACCCTTCTGCGTTCCTCAACGAGCACGAATAGGACAAAGAAGCGGGTCGGCGGGTGTTTCCACGGACGGCCCCCTCCCAGGTTTACGACGCCCGGCCGGTGATCGGCCCCTCGGTCCGTAAGACCGGCGTAAGGTCCGGCCCCGCTCCATGGCCCGGCCCGAACGGGTAGGTTTCGCAGCGGCCCGAAGCGGTCGACTCCGGGGAGGGGAACGGCATGGCGAAGGACGATTCCGCCGGCCTGCTGGCCGACCGGCTGGCCTCCGCCCGCCTGCAGAACTTTGTCGGCAGGTGCGAGGAACTCGCCCTGTTCCGGCGGGCGTTGGCAGGTGAACCCGGCGCCCCGCTGGTCATCGTGCTGCACGGCCCGGGCGGCATGGGCAAGAGCGCGCTGCTGCAGCGCTTCGCCGCGGAGGCACGCGCCGCGGACCGGCCGGTCGTCGGCGTCGACGCGCGTACGGTCGAGCTCTCGCCGTCGGCCTTCGAGGAGGCGACCGCCGAGGTCTTCGCCCGTGACAACGCTGTCCTGCTGGTGGACGACTTCGAGCGCTACCGGGACATGGAGGAGTGGATACGCGACCGCTTCCTGCCGCGGTTACCCGCAGGAGCCCTGGTCGTCGTCGCCGGACGGCACGCGCCCGACCCCCTCTGGAAGGCGGACCTCGCGTGGAGCGAGGTCCTCCAGGTCGTGCCGCTAAGGGAGTTGGGGCCCGCGGACTCGGCGGCGCTGCTCACCTCGCGGGGCGCCGACCCCGCACTGCACGCGTCCCTCCTCCGGTTCGCCGCGGGCCATCCGCTGGCCCTGCGCCTGGTGGCGGAGGCGGCGACCCACGACAACTCCTCGACGGACGAGGTCTTCTGGGCCCCGCTGCGCACGGTCGTCGACCGCCTGCTCACCCACATCGTCGGCAGACCGCCCTCCCCCGCACACCGGCGGGCACTGGAGGTGTGCGGCCATGTCGCGGACACCACCGAGGAGTTGCTGCGCGTGGCACTCCCCGGCGAGGACGCCACCGAACTCTTCGCCTGGCTGCGGCAGTTGTCGTTCATGAGGTCGGGCCCCTTCGGGGTGTGCCCCTACGACGTCGTCCGCGACGCCCTCGACAGCGACTTCCGCTGGCGCGACCCCGAGCGCTACAAGGCCATGCACCGCACGATCCGCCGCCACCTCGTGGAGCGCGTCCGCGAGGCACCGGAGAAGGAAGCCCTGCGCGCGGCACGGGAGTTCAACCACATAGTCTCCCGGGCCCAGTGGCTGAGGGAGTTCCAGGGCGGCCGGGACGAACCCGACGTCCACGAGCAGCCGATGCGCCCCGAGGACGCCGCCGCACTGATCGAACTGACCCGCAAGGTCGAGGGCGAGCACAACGCCCGTACGGTCGCGTACTGGTTGAGACGTCAGCCCGAGGCGTTCCACGTCCACCGGCGCTGCGACACCGGTCAACTCCTCGGGTTCATGGCCTGGTTGAGGATCGACACGCTCGACGACGAGACCCGGGCGGCGGATCCCGTGCTGGCGGAGGCGTGGGAGCTGGTCTCCGCGATGACTCCCCCGCGCCAGGGCGAACACCTGGGTGTGGCGCGGTTCATGGTGCACGAGGAGCACCACCACCGCCCCTCGCGGTCGTGGGACCTGGTGCGGACGCGGATCGTCTTCGAGGTGCTGCGCGCCAAGCACTGCGCCTGGTCCTGCTTCGTCAGCGCCGAACCGAAGTTCTGGGCACCGCTGTTGACGTATCTGGGCATGTTCCAGCCGCCCCGCCGGGCCGTCCACGCCGATCGCGGGTACGGCCTGTTCTGCCACGACTGGCGGGCGGCACGGGCGGAGGAGTGGGCCGAGGGCATCGACGCACGCCTGCTCGGCGGGGCACCGGCCGCGACCGCCGGGAAGCCCAAGTCCCGTGTCACACCGCTGAGTCGGGAGGAGTCCGACGCCGCCGTCCGCGAGGCACTGCGTGGCTGGCTGGACCCCGGCGGGCTCACCGACAACCCGCTGCTGCGCGGGCGGCTGGTGGAGGAACTCAGCGAGGGCGACCCGGTGACCGCGCTGCGCGACCTGATCGGCAGGGCCGTACAGCGACTGAACGCCCATCCCCGCACCCGGCATCTGCACGACGTACTGACGCTGACGTACCACTCGACGTCCACGCAGGACGCCGTGGCGCGGAAGCTCAACCTAGCGTTCAGCACGTACCGCAGGCATCTGGCGCGCGCCCTGGACGAGGTGCGCGAGACGGTGTGGGACTGGGAGACGCACGGCCGGATCAGGGCCGAACAGGAGCCTCCGCAAGGGAGTTGAGAGTCCGGCGAGCAGACGGCAGCGGCCCCCGGGAGCCAACGGGGGACCGCTGCCGTCACCGCGCCCGCCGGACTACTTGGCGGGCTTGTAGAACGCGTACGTGGCGGTGTACTGCACGCTGACCTGGTCCGTGCTGGTGCCGGTGCAGGCCGTGGTCGGGGCGACGCCACCGCTGGTGGCCAGGCGCTGGACGTAGGACACGTCGGCGAACGTCCCGGTGCCACGGGTGGCGGTGGCCTTCACCAGCAGCTCGGGGATGGCGCCCGTCTTGGGCGAGTTGGCGATCGCGGAGCCGTTGACCGCGCTGCCGTCCACCGTGGACACCCAGACCGGGCCGCGCGAGTGCAGGGCGACGGGACGCTTGGCGCGGTCGTTCTTGGCCCACAGGGTGGCGGCCGGCTCCAGCAGCGTCCAGGCGCTGTTGGTGCAGGTGTAGGTCTGGACGCCGGCGGCGGAGAAGACGCCGGTGAGCTTGTTGCCGTCCGGGACCTTCAGCGCGTCGGGCACGGTGACGCCGAGGCGGACGGGCGGCTGCGGGGTGGCGGCCTGGCCGACGGTCGCGCTCACGAGCGTGCCGGCGACCACGGCGGTGACGGCCGCGGTGGTGAGGATGAGACGTTTGGCGATCTTCATCGGTAAGTCTCCAGAGCAATTTCTGAACAGGATCGCGGGTATCGGGGTCGCGGATGTCCGGACCCCCGGGCCGATCAGATGATCTTTCGGCCCCGCTGCCGCAATGTACGGGGGATTACTCGTCGCCAGGTTGCCAACTTCTGATCGACTTATGACCAGTACTGCTCACCGCCACGGCGAGGTAGGTATTGCCGTCCCCGTTTCCGTTGTCCGGCAGGACCTGCGCCGGTCTCCACTACGGAAGACTCCGCCGGCCGGATCACCGCGCGGCGGAGCGTGGGAACGGACAGGAGTGTTGAGACATGCCTCGTTGCCGGTTGTCCATCCGCCGACAAGGGCGCGCACGATCCATGGCGGGCCACCGCCGTGCGCCCCGCCCGGTCCGCAGACAGGTAGGCGTGGCCACCGCGGTCCTCCTGACCTGCCTCGCCGTGGTCACCGGCGTCCTGCTGACCCGCGCGCAGCCGGGAGACCGTACGGTCGCCGGTCCAACGTCCGCGCACGGTACGGCGGTTGCCGGCACCCCGGCCCTCCCCGGACCGTCGCCGACGACGACGTCATCACCGCGCGCCACGCCCTCCCCCTCGCCCACCCCCGACGCGCGAAAGCCGTCCAGGGCGAGCGCCTCGCCGTCCCGCGAGGCCGGTCAGCCGAAGGCCGCGACCGCCGGCAAGCGGACCGTCACCCTCGTCAACCGCCTCGACGAGACGATCTGGCCCGCGATCGCCGCGGACCCCAAACACCCTGTGGAGGCGACGGGCTGGGTGCTGAAGCCCGGGGCCAGCCTCAGCTTCACCGTCCCCGACCACTGGGACGTCCGGGTGTGGGCACGCACCGGCTGCTCCTTCGACGCGGCCGGCGCCGGCCACTGCACGACCGGGGACTGCGGCCGTTTCCAGTGCGGCTCGACCTGGGGCGAATTCCCCTCCACGCTGGCCGAGTTCAACCTGAACGCCTGGAACGGCATGGACTTCTACGACGTCAGCCTGGTCGAGGGCAACAACCTGCCGATGTGGATCAACAGTTACGGCGGCTCGTCCCAGGACAAGATCGACGCGAACGGCTGCTCCGCCGCCGGGTGCACCCGGGACGCCAACGCGACCTGCCCCGCCAGACTCCAGCGCGTCCGGGACGGCCGGGTCGTGGCCTGCCTGAGCGCCTGCCTGGTGTTCAAGACGGACCAGACATGCTGCACCGGCGCCTACGCGGCGCGCCCCCAGTGCGTCCCCTCGTCCTGGCCCGTCGACTCGGCGGCCGTGTTCAAGAAGGCCGAACCCTTCGCCTACTCCTACGTCAACGACGACGCGACCAGCGTGCTCACCTGCTCGGGAGAGTGCGGCTACCGCATCACCTGGGGTGTGAGCCCCTGACTCCGGGGGCGGCCGGGCCGGATCAGTCGGCGGACTGGAAGGCCCGGCCCGCCGCCGTGGTCGTCGTACCGTCCGTGAAGAGACCGCTGCTCGGCTTCGACGGATCGGCGCCCAGCCCGAACCACGCGTAGCGCTGCACGTACGGCAGCCCGTCCAACGCCTTCGTGGACGCGGTGACGAAATCGGCCTGTTGCTGCGCGGACGGGAAACGGGTGCCCTGGGAGAAGTCGATCAGCGCGTACTCGGTGAGCCAGATCGGCTTGTGGTAGCGCGCGTACACCGCGGCCAGGTACGACTTCAGCTGCTCGACGGCCTGCGGGGTGCGGAAGTCGCCGCCGTACCAGTGCAGCGTGATGAAGTCGACCCGGTACCCCTTCGTCTTCGCCCCCGACATGAAACGGTCCAGCCAACCGCCCGCCGTGTCACCGCCGTAGGCGACCGCGGGGCTGCCCAGGATCTTGCCCGCCGCCATGAGCTGGGGCCACAGCTGGAGCGCCTGCTCGACGGTCATGTTCGACTGCTGGGCCATGTCCGGTTCGTTGAACCCCAGCAGATAGGGCCCGTACTCCCGCGCCTGGGCCAGCGAGGAGTCGGTGACGGACTTCGCTCCCCAGATCATGGGCACGAACGACCCCGACGAGGGTGTCGTGATCCCCGAGTGCTGCGTGGACCAGGTGTAGTACCAGTTCGCCCCGCTCGCGGCGAGCGCCTGACTCACCCCGCCGAACGACCACACCCCGACGCCCTTCTTGGCACCGGAGGCGATGTGTACGGGCGCGGCGGCGATGTGCTTCGAGGGCGAGGCGCTCGGCTTGGCCTTCGGCTTCGGGGACGCGCTCGGCGACGTGCTCGGGGAGGCCGAGGGCGTGGGCGTGGGGCTCGGGGTGACGCTGGCCACCGGAGCGGGCGATGCCGCAGCCGTCGTAGAAGAGGAGCCCCCGGTGAGCCGGGGCGCGACCAGCGCGGCCACCACCACGACGGCGACCGCCGCCGAACCACCCACGACCTGCTTGCCCATACGACCCGACCGGCGCCCGTGCCGCCTACGCGGACCCCGGTGCGCAGACTCCGCGGAGTGCTCGGCGGGCGAGGCCGAACTGCCGTTCCCCATAACGGCGTTCAGCACCCGGGACGGATCAAGCCCGGCGGGCACGGCCACCAGCGGAAGTCCGCTCAGCAGCCGGTCCATCGGAAGCAGTCCCTCGTCGAGCCCCTGGCACACCCCGCACCCGCGGATGTGACGGGCAAACCGCTTGCGCCACAAGGCACTTGGCGTGCCGTCCCAGGTCGAGGCCGTCTCGTCCAGCTCCGCGCAGCGCGGTGCGGCGGCCAGCGCCCGCACCACCACCCGCGAGACCTCCATCTGCTTCTTCATGCGCTGCACGCGCACGGAGGCGTGCCGGTCGGAGAGGCCCAACGCACCGGCGAGTTCGGCCCGTTCGAGTTCGCCGGTCTCCTCCAGCCACCACAGGGACAGCAGTTCCTGGTCGTCGGGGTCCAACCAGCGTGTGGCCTCGACGACTTCACGGCGCTGCTCGGTCAACCCCAGCCGCAGGATGGTCAGTCCGGCGAAGTCGAGCGCGGGGTCGGTGATCGCCTCGGCGTCCTCGATGTGCGCTCTGCGGTCGCGGTCGGCGGCCCGTATCTGCTCACGGTCCCGTACCTGCCTGATCGTGATCGCCACCAGCCACGACCGGAACGCGGCGGGATCCCGCAGCTTCGGCAGCCCCCGCACCATGCGCAACAGCGTCTCCTGTACGACGTCATCGACGTCGGCGTGACCGTTCAGGGCCCGGCCGACGATGTTGTAGACCAGCGGCAGGCACTGCGTCAGCAGGTGATCCAGGGCCTGCCGGTCACCCGCGCACGCGGCCGTCACCACGCCCGCGTCGGGTCCACTCCTGGGCTTCTCGGTCATCTGCGTTCGTTCCTCCGCGTGTGGTCCGGCCGTGGCGTCTCTCTCCTTCGGAGACCGCCGACGCGCGCAAGGACTACAGAAAACAGGACAACAAAAGAAATCAGCCGGTCGCGTCCGAATTTATGTTGTCGGGCCGTCGCCGAACAGGTCACCGATAGGCAGGACCGCATCCGGCCCGCATCCGAAGAGCTTCAGGAAGGCGCGAGGACCATGGCACGAGGACGCAGAAGACTCGGCGCGAGCCCGCAGCGGCACCGCCGACGCTGGTGGTACGTCGCGGCGGCCGCCCTCGCCACGGCCGCCACCGTGCTGATCGCCTACAGCGTGTGGACGCCGTCCGGCACCCGGAGCACCCGCACGACGGCCCACCAGGACACGGCCGCGCGTCCGGCCGCGACCCCGAGCGCCTCGCCCTCCCCGGCCCACAGCGCCTCGGCCTCCCCCTCGCCCTCGGCCTCGCGCTCCCCCAAGGCCACCGCGTCGAAGAAGAGCACGCCCGCACCGACCGCCAAGGCGGACGAACCGGTACCGGACCGGCCCTCGACGGCCCCCGCCGGCAAACGCCTGATCACGGTCGTCAACCGCACCCCGAAGACGGTCTGGGCGGTCGTCACCAACACCGCCGTCTACCCGGCGGGCCGCCGACTCACCCCGGGCCAGAGCCTGTCGGTGACCGTGGCGAACAACTGGGGCGGCCGCATCTGGGGACGCACGGGCTGCGTCTCCACGGCCGCCGGCCACTGCGCGACCGGCGACTGCACCAGCGTGTGCGAGGGCGCCAACCCGCCCACCACACTGGGGGAGTTCACGTTCGACGCGTACGCCGGGATGGATTTCTACGACGTGAGCATGGTCGACGGCTCGAACCTGCCGATGTACATCAACATCTCGCACACCACGACCGCCGACCCGGTCAGTTCCTCGGGCTGCTACAAGGGCGTCTGCACCTCGGACGTCGACTGCCCCACCGCGATGCAAGCGGTGTCGGGCGGCCAGGTCGTCGGCTGCGAGCCGCCCTGCGCGGCGTTCGGCGGGGACACGTACTGCTGCCGCGGCGCCTGGGCGGGCCGCGACAACTGCGTCCCCTCGAAGTGGCCGGTCGACTACACCCAGGTCTTCAAGCGGGCCGCCCCGTACGCCTATGCGTACGCCTTCGACGACGGGGCGACGATGCCGTGCAAGGGAGCCTGCTACTACAAGGTCACCTTCGGGACGACCGGCTCGTGACCGGCGGTCACTCGGCTTCCGGCGTCAGCCGCAGCGAGATGGAGTTGATGCAGTACCGCTGATCGGTCGGCGTGGCATACCCCTCGCCCTCGAAGACGTGCCCGAGATGCGACCCGCACCGGGCACACCGCACCTCGGTGCGGACCATGCCGTGCGAGCGGTCGGCGATCAGCTCGACCGCGTCGGTGTCCTTCGGGTCGTAGAAGCTCGGCCAGCCGCAGTGGGACTCGAACTTCTCGGTGGAGGTGAACAGTTCGGCGCCACAGGCGCGGCAGGAGTAGACGCCCTTCGTCTTGGTGTCGGTGTACTCACCGACGAAGGCGGGCTCCGTGCCGGCCTGCCGCAGCACCGCGTACTCGGCCGGGTTCAGCTCCGCGCGCCATTCCTCGTCCGGCTTTTCGACGTCGTACGACATGCAGCTCAGCCCCTTACTTCGCGAGACGGTCCAGGATCCGCGGGCCGAGGTCAGTCACATCGCCCGCTCCCATGGTGAGAACGAGATCACCGGGCTTCGCCATTCCCGCCACGGCCTCGGGTACGTCCGCCTTGTCGTGGACCGGGGTCACGTCGGCGCCCGCGGCGCGCGCGGCCTCGATGATCAGGTCGCTGGTGATGCCGGGGATCGGGTCCTCGCGGGCCGGGTAGATGTCCAGGACCAGCGAGGCGTCGGCGAGGGCGAGGGCCTGGCCCATCTCCTTGCCGAGCTCCTGGGTGCGGGAGAAGAGGTGGGGCTGGAAGACGACCAGCAGCCGCGCGGAGGAGGCCGCCGCGCGCATCGCCTCCAGGTCGGCGCTCATCTCCGTGGGGTGGTGGGCGTAGGAGTCGATCACCTGGACGCCGGCCGCCTCGCCCTTGAGCTGGAGGCGGCGCTTCACGCCGGTGTACGCGGCGAGCGCGGGCGCCAGTTCCGCGGCGGGGATGCCGAGCGCGACGCCCGCGGCGAGGGCCGCGACCGCGTTGCTCGCGTAGTGGCGGCCGGGGACCGAGACGGTGAAGGTGAGTTCCTCACCGCCCAGGAGGACGGTCACCTCGCTCTTCAGGCCCTGCGCGACGACGGAGAGGATGCGTACGTCGGCGTCCTCCGCCTCTCCGTACGTCACCGTCTTCACGGAGCCGGAGATGCGCCGCGTCAGCTCCCGGGCGCCCTCGTGGTCCGCCGAGATCACCAGGGTGCCGTCCGGCACGATCCGGCCGGCGAAGGTCTGGAAGGACTCGTAGATCTCTTCCATGGACGCGTAGTTGGCGTGGTGGTCGAGCTCCACGTTGAGGACGATCGCGACCTCGGGGGCGTACTTGTGGAAGCTGCGGTCCGATTCGTCGGCCTCGGCGACGAAGATCTCGCCGTCGCCGTGCAGCGCGTTCGAACCGGGGGCGTCGAGGTCGCCGCCGATCGCGTACGAGGGCTTCAGGCCCAGCTCGGACAGCGACACCGCGAGCATCGACGTCGTGGTCGTCTTGCCGTGCGTGCCCGCTACGGCGATGGGGCGCAGGCCGTCCATCAGGCGGGCCAGCGCGTCCGAGCGGTGGACGACCGGGATGCCCAGCTCGGCCGCGCGGGCCAGCTCGGGGTTGTCCTTGCGGATCGCCGACGACACGACCACGCAGGTGGCGTCGTCGGCGAGGTGCTCCGCCGCGTGTCCGATGTGCACGGTGGCGCCCAGGGCGCGCAGGGCGTCGGCGGTCGCGGAGTCCTTGGCGTCGCTGCCGGCGACCTTCGCCCCGCGCTGCGCGAGGATCTTGGCGATCCCCGACATCCCGGCCCCGCCGATGCCGATGAAGTGCGGTCGGTCCATGGCGGTGGGAAGGCCGGGTGCCATGCGTGTCTCCCTGTGCGTGCTGGTTCCGTACGGGTACGGCGGACGTTCAGCGGCAAGCCTATGCGGTGCCACCGACAATCACCGACACCCGCCGACCGCTACTCCTTGCTGTGCGAGAACAGCTTCAGCACCGGTACGCCGACCTTGTGACGGGCGCGCGAGGCCCAGTCCCGGTGGAAGAACTCCTCCACGTAGTGGGGGTCGGTCAGCACGATCACCTCGTCCGCGCCGATCTCGTCCACGAGGGTCTTCAGCGCGTCCAGCGGGTGGTCCTCGATGAGCCGCCCCTGCGCCTCGCTGCCGGCCGCGTGCAGGGCCGCCAGGGACACCTCCAGAGCCTGCGTGCCGAGGGCCGCCGCGTCCTTGCCCTCGGGGGTCTCCCGCTCGTGTGCCGCCTCGTCGAGTTCGCCGAGGGCGACGTCGTCGATGGCCCGCAGCAGGCGGTCCGCCTGGTCGCCGCGGGGCTGGAGCAACACGTGGAAGGAGACGGTCTCGTCACCGTGCAAGGTGGTGACGAACTCCACGTCGGCGGACGTAAGGGCCTTCTCGATCATCAGTACGCTTGTGAACACCAGGCGCCCCTTCTCCTTCGAGGACCCGCGGGCCCTCTCTCCTCCGTAGGCCGTCCAGGCCCTGCGGAAACCATCCTGCCCCGTGATCGCACGGGTACTGCCGGATTTAGTGTGCCCGTCGAAAGACAAACGGAACGGATCATTCCGCCCGTACTCAGGACCGACGGTAGCGACCGAACAGGAACCCGGCCTCTTCCAGCAGGGACACCAGTTCGAAGCGCTGGGGAACCTTAACCGACGGCCCTCCGGAGATCCGCTGCGCCTCCCCCGCCACCAGCATCGGCGAGAGCGCCAGACACAGCTCGTCGAGCACCCCGGCGGCCACGAACTGCCCCAGCAGCCGCGGCCCGCCCTCAGTCAGCAGCCGGGCGTGTCCAAGCGCGGCGAGCGCTTCTACGGCCCGTGCGGGATCCACTCCGGCGCCGTCACCGGCGACCACCACCCGGGCGCCCGCCTTCTCTGCGGCCGCGACCCGGTCCTGCGGCGCCTGTGCGCCCGTGAGGATCAGCGTCGGCACCAGGGGCGAGGTGAAAAGCGGAAGCGTGAAGTCGAGGTCGAGGCTCGCGGTGACGACCGCGATCACGGGAGCCGGCCCCTGCCCGGCACGCGTGCGTGCCGCCGCGAACTCCACACGCGCGCGTGCGGGCCGATAGCCCTCCTGGCGTACCGTTTCCGCACCGACGACCACGACATCGGCCAGTGCCCTGAGCGTGCCGAAGATCCGCATGTCGGCGTCCCCGGAGATGGGTTGCGAGCGTCCCTCGTGGTGACCGGCCCCGTCGAGCGTGGACACCATGTTGGCGCGCAGCCAGGGGCCGTCGGTGGCGGGGTACGCGTACGCCTCCGCCAGCTCCGCGAGCCCCCACTCCCGGTCCGCCCCACGCGCATCGGGGGCCCCGTCCGAGGCCTGGGCTGCTGTTTCATCCGTCACAGGGAACAGGCGTCGCATGTCGTGCAGTGTGGCACGCCCCCTAGACTGATGAACCGTGTCATCCTCCTCCGCCGCCTCCGGGATCAGCCCGATAGCAGACGCGGCCCCGCTGTCCCTGTGCGCCCGTGAGCCGTACGTCCCCGCGGACCGGCTGGTCGCCGAGATGGTGCCGCCGCCGCGCTTCGACTCGGTGCGCTTCGCCACGTACATCCCCGACCCGAACCAGCCCAGCCAGACCGAGGCGGTCGGCGTCCTGGAGACCTTCGCCGCCGGACTCGGCGGGGCGCACTCCGCCGGCACCGCCAAGCGCGGCTTCCTGGGCTTCGGCAAGGGGAAGGCGAAGACCCCGGTAGGGCCTCGCGGCGTCTACCTCGACGGCGGCTACGGCGTCGGCAAGACCCACCTGCTCGCCTCCCTCTGGCACGCGACCCCGGCCGAGCCCGCGCTCAAGGCCTTCGGCACCTTCGTCGAGCTGACGAACCTGGTCGGCGCGCTCGGCTTCCAGCAGACGGTCCGGACGCTCTCCGGCCACCGGCTGCTCTGCATCGACGAGTTCGAGCTGGACGACCCGGGCGACACCGTCCTCGTGTCGACCCTGCTCGGCAAGCTGGTCGACGCCGGTGTGGCGCTCGCCGCCACCTCCAACACCCTGCCGGGCAAGCTCGGCGAGGGCCGCTTCGCGTCCGTGGACTTCCTGCGCGAGATCCAGGGCCTGTCCGCGCACTTCCGCTCGCTGCGCATCGACGGCGACGACTACCGCCACCGCGGCCTGCCGGAGGCCCCGGCCCCGTTCTCGGACGAGCAGGTGACGAAGGCGGCGTACGCCACCCCCGGCGCCTCCCTCGACGACTTCCCGCACCTGCTCGCCCACCTCGCCAAGGTCCACCCGAGCCGCTACGGCGCCCTCACCGACGACCTCACGGCCGTCTGCCTCACCGACGTCCAGCCGATACCCGACCAGTCGACGGCGCTGCGGCTCGTCGTCCTCGCGGACCGGCTCTACGACCGTGAAGTGCCCGTCCTGGCCTCGGGGTTGCCCTTCGACCAGCTGTTCAGCGAGGAGATGCTGAACGGCGGCTACCGCAAGAAGTACTTCCGCGCGATCTCCCGCCTCACCGCGTTGGCCCGGGACGCCAAGAGCCTCGTCAAAACCGCCTAGTTCACGCCAGCCCAGGCGCGCTTTTCACGCTCTCTTGCATCGGAAACGCTGCGTTAACCCTGCAAACAACTTCACCGGGTTACCGTGTTACTTGACCAGCCGTTGACCTGGCCTTGGTCTGTACTAGGAACACGAACTGGCTGAAGGGGGGCGCATGTTCCGAGGTAAGACGGCTCGGACCGTCGTGACGCTCCTCACTGCCGTCCTGTTCGCCCTTCAGTTCTTCGCATCCGCGGAATCCTTCGCACCCGCGCACACAGCGCGTCACGCGGAGGCCAAGGCACAGCCCGGGTTCAAGCTCAGCGGCAAGGCCCTGCGCGCCGAGACGATCACCTTCCGCGACTGCGGCGCCTCCGGGACTCCCACCGTCCCGCTGCGCCTGCGCGACCGATACCGCTCCGCCGACTGCGGGCCCGAGACACCCGAACGCCCGCTCCTCACCGAGGACCCGGCGGCCGTACGCACATCGGTGGCGCCCGGCGCGGCGCGGCACCGCACAGCGAGATCCTCGACAGCACACACTCCGGCGGCACTTCAGGTCTTCCGCTGCTGAGAGCTGAGCAGGCAGTCAATTCCCCCACACACACTGTCATGCAGGCCCGACGCGCCCAGAGGGCGCGCCAGGAGGAACAAACACGCCATGCAGCCCCTCATCGAGTACGCCCGTACGTTCGGACAACGCCCTGAGGAGTTCGCCAAACTCGCTGAAGGCCAGTCCCCGCAGGTGCTGTTCATCACCTGCTCCGACTCCAGGGTCGTCCCGGCCCTGATCACGGGCGCCCGCCCCGGCCAGCTCTTCGAGCTGCGCACCGCGGGCAACATCGTCCCGCCGTACGCCTCGGGCAACCCCACCAGCGAGGCGGCCACCATCGAGTACGCCGTGGAGGTGCTCGGCGTCCAGGACGTCGTCGTCTGCGGCCACTCCCACTGCGGCGCCGTCGGCGCCCTGGTGCGCGGCGACGACCTCGCCGCCGTCCCCGCCGTACGCGACTGGCTCGCGCACGCCGCCGACGAACCCGCCCCGAGCGACACCGCCGACCCGACGGTCGCCGGAGCCGTACAGAACCACGTGCTCGCCCAGCTGCTGCGCCTGCGCTCCTACCCTTGTGTGGAGCGGCGGTTGGCGGACGGACGGCTGCGGGTGCACGGCTGGTACTACGAGGTACACACCGGTGCCGTGCTCGAACACAGCGCGGACACCGACCAGTTCGAGGCCCTGTGAGTAGCGCCATGGACCTGAAGAAGAACAACGGAAAGTCCAAGTTCCCTTATCTACGGCAGGACTTCGCGGCCTCGCTCGTGGTGTTCCTGGTCGCGCTCCCGCTCTGCGTGGGCGTGGCCGTCGCCTCCGGCGTACCGGCCGAACTCGGCCTGGTCACCGGCATCGTGGGCGGGATCGTCACCGGACTCATGCGGGGCAGCAGCCTCCAGGTGTCCGGGCCCGCCGCCGGGCTGACCGTGCTGGTCTTCGAGGCGGTGCGGGAGTACGGGCTGCCCGCCCTCGGAGTCATCGTGCTCACCACCGGTGTCCTCCAAATCGCCATGGGCGTCCTGAAGTTGGGGCGCTACTTCCGGGCCATCTCGGTCTCGGTCGTCGAGGGCATGCTGGCCGGCATCGGACTGGTGCTGATCGCCGGGCAGTTGTACTCGGTGGCGGGGGCGAAGGCCCCCGCCTCGGGGCTGGACAAGATAGTCGAGCTGCCCGGCGCGCTCGTCGACGCCGCCGGGAGCACGAAGGCGCTGGCCTCGCTCGCGCTCGGCGCCGCGACCATCGCCGTCCTGGTGCTGTGGAAGCGGATGCCGGCCAAGGTCCGTACGGTGCCGGGTCCGTTGGCCGCCGTAGGACTCGCGACGCTCGCGGCGCTGGTCTTCGGTTTGCCGGTGGCGACGGTCGAAGTGCAGGGGCTGCTGGGCTCGTTGCAGCCGCCGCCGCTGAGTTCGTTCGGTGAGCTGGCACATGTCGGGGTGCTGGGCACGATCGTCGCGTTCACGTTGATCGCGTCCGCCGAGTCGCTGTTCAGCGCGGCGGCCGTCGACCGGCTGCACTCCGGTCGACGCACCGAGTACGACAAGGAGTTGGTGGCGCAGGGCGCGGGCAACGCGCTGTGCGGGATGCTCGGCGCGCTGCCGATGACCGCGGTGATCGTGCGCAGCGCGGCGAACGTGCAGGCGGGCGCGCGGACGAAGGCGTCCCGGGTCATGCACGGCGTCTGGCTGCTGCTGTTCGCGGCGCTGCTGCCGGACGTCCTCGCGTACATCCCGATCCCGGCCCTGGCGAGCATCCTGGTGCACGCCGGCGCCAAGCTCATCCCCGTCCGGGAGATCGTGTCGCTGTGGCGCGAGCACCGGGGCGAGGCGCTGATCCTGGTCGTCACGGCGCTGTCGATCGTCGCGGTCAGCATGTTCGAGGGCGTCCTCATCGGCCTCGCGCTGGCCGTCGCGAAGACCGCGTGGGAGGCCTCGCACATCAAGATGGAGGTCGTCGACAAGGGCGCCGGCCCGGTCCAGGCCTACCTCTCGGGCAACGCGACCTTCCTGCGGCTGCCGAAGATCCTCGACAGCCTGGAGGCGCTCCCCCAGGACCGCCCGGTGGAACTCCACCTCTCCGGCCTGCACCACCTCGACCACGCCTGCCGTACGGCCCTGGAGAACTGGGCGGAGCGGCACAGCGCGGCCGGAACCGAGCCGGTGAAGGTCACGGAGGCGAAGATCCCGGCGGTGAAATAGCGGTGCCGGTGCCTGCTCCGGGATGATCGTGGCCCCGGAGCAGGCACCGGGCATACCCTTGCAGGAGCAGACAGAACGGCCTCTCGACGAGGGGGTCAGGATGCTCCAGGAACTGCTGGTGGCGGGCGCGGCGGCCGGTTCCGCGTGCGTGGTGTACGTCGCTGCGGCGGCCAGGGTCGTCAAGCAGTACGAGCGCGGGGTGGTCTTCCGCCTCGGGCAGGTGGCCGGTGAGGTGCGGGCACCCGGCTTCACCATGGTCGTCCCGTTCGTGGACAAGCTCCGCAAGGTCAACATGCAGATCGTGACGATGCCCGTCCCCGCGCAGGAGGGCATCACCCGCGACAACGTGACCGTGCGCGTCGACGCGGTCGTCTACTTCAAGGTCGTCGACGCGACCGACGCGATCGTCAAGGTCGAGGACTACCGCTTCGCCGTCTCGCAGATGGCCCAGACCTCGCTGCGGTCGATCATCGGCAAGAGCGACCTCGACGATCTGCTCTCCAACCGCGAAAAGCTCAACCAGGGACTGGAGTTGATGATCGACAGCCCCTCCATCGGCTGGGGCGTGCAGATCGACCGCGTCGAGATCAAGGACGTGTCGCTGCGGGCACGGCCCCCGCGCCGGAGGATCGAGGGAGCCGACCGGAAGAGGTGCCCCATGGCCAAGAAGGGCGCGAAGCGCAAGAACGGGGAGAAGGAGGCGCAGGGCAAGGAGATCCCCCTGGCCGACCTCCTGCGCGTCCCCGCCGGCCGCCCGGTCGACCTCTCCTCCTACGACGCGGCGGCCACCCCCGGCGGCCCCGCCGACAAGGCCGCGGGACTCAAGGACACCGCCCGGATGGGCGAACACCTCGCGGACCTGCAAGAACGCCTCTGGGCTGCGAGCACGGCAGGCGACGCCCGACGCCTCCTCCTGGTCCTCCAGGGCATGGACACCAGCGGCAAGGGCGGCACGGTCAAGCACGTCATCGGCCTGTTCAACCCCTCCGGCTGCCGGATCAGCGCCTTCAAGGCACCCACCCCCGAGGAACGCAAGCACGACTTCCTCTGGCGCATCAGGCGCGCGCTCCCCCACCCCGGCGAGATCGGCATCTTCGACCGCTCCCACTACGAGGACGTCCTCATCGCCCGCGTGCGCGAACTCGCCCCGCACCGCGAGATCAACGACCGCTACGGCCGGATCAACCGCTTCGAGAAGTCCTTGACCGACGAGGGCGTGACCGTCGTCAAATGCTTCCTCCACATCTCCTACGACCAGCAGCAGCGCCGCCTGCTCGAACGCCTCGACAACCCGGACAAACACTGGAAGTTCAACCCCGGCGACATCGCGGAACGCGCCCTGTGGCCCGCGTACCAGCAGGCCTACGAGATCGCCCTCACCCGCTGCTCCACGCCGGAGGCCCCCTGGTACCTGATCCCGGCCGACCGCAAGTGGTACCGCAACTGGGCGATCAGCCGCCTCCTCCTGGACCACCTGACGGCACTGGATCCGCAGTACCCGAAGGCGGACTTCGACGTGGCCAAGTGCCGGGAGGAGCTGCTGAGTTCGGGCTGAGCGGGGGCCGGTACGGTTCACCCATGGCATGGCGGGGACCGACGTATCGGACGGTGGACGGGGAGCGGATCGACGGGGTCTGGTGCCACGTCTGGCGGCGCGGCGACTTCAGGGGCGAGTACTACGTCGACGATCTCCTCCTGTACGCCGACGGGACCGTCGTGTGCGGCGAAGGCACGGATCTGCCCGGCCTGAAGAGGCTGCTGGACGCCGGTCGCCTCGCGCTGACGCCTCCCGATACTCCCGTCAAGGTGGATGAGCGGTCGAAGTGGGAGTCCCGGTGGGGCGAGCCGCGCACCCCGGAGAGTTTTCTGCTCGAAGTCGCCGACCGGGTCGAGGAGTTGAACGGCCGGCCGACCGCCGCACGGCGATGTTGGGACGCCGCGGAGCGCTACGCCCGGGAGCCGAGCGAGGCGAACCGGGAGCTGTTGCGGGCGGCGTATCTCGCCGTACCGCAGCATCTGCGCGTCTTCGTGCTCGGCGACATGGACCTCCAGGACCGTCCGCTGCGGATCCTCCTCACCGACGTGGGCGCGCACGTCGACGGGGACGGCCCTCTGGTGACCGCGGAGATGCACGAGCGCGGGCTGGACTACTTCCGCCGTCAGGCCGAGGCGATCGCGGCGGCGGAGCAGCGGCGGGCCGCGCTCCACGCCGACGACCCGGTCACGGCCGGGCGGGCGACCGTCACCTCGCACCAGGCCGTCTACCCACGGGGCCGGCCGGCCGAGCCGGGCCTGTTCATGCTGCGGAACGAGTTCCCCGTGCCCATCGCGTACGGCGGTGAGACGTACGCCTCCGTCCTGCACGGGTACTGGGCCCTGTCCGCCGCCGACCCCGCCGACCGCGCCCGTATCCGCGAGGCGCCCTCCGGCCGGGACGCGCAGGAGCTGGGCGGTCACGTCGTACGGCGGGAGGGCTGGACCGGGCTGCGACTCGCGGTGATGGCCGGGCTGCTGCGGGCCAAGTTCACCCGGCATCCGGAACTCGCGGCGGTGCTGCTCGGCACGGGGGATGCGCGCATCCGCTACACCGGCTACTCGGACTCGGCGTTCTGGCTCGACGAACGCGACGACCGGGGGCGCAACTGGGTGGGGCGGCTGTTGGAGCTGGTCCGGTCCGAACTGGCCCTGGCTCAAGAGACGCAAGGAGTCGAAAGGCTGCATATAACCGAATAATCCCTTTTGCTGCGTTACGTTCGCTCGGTGACCATTCGAGTACGACGAGTCGCCGCCGCCTGTGCACTCGGCGCCGCGCTCACCGCCTGCGGGGCCCCCTCGGCGCCCCATGCCAGCCGTCCTGCGCCCAGCGCGCCCACCGCCGCCGTATCGCGGCCGCCCACGCTCGCGCCCGGTCCCGCCGGTCTGACCCCGGTCTTCAAGAACGGTCCGCGGGCGGACGGGAAAACCGTCGCGCTGACCTTCGACGCCGACATGACCGCCGACGAGGGGCCGCGCGCGGCGAAGGGCGAGCACTTCGACAATCCGCAGCTCATCGCCACACTGCGCACGCTGAAGGTGCCGGCGACCGTGTTCATGACGGGGCGGTGGGCCGACGAGTACCCGGCCGAGGCCCGTTCCATCGGACGCGACGCGCAGTTCGAGATCGCCAACCACTCCTACAGCCACTACGCCTTCACCGGTGACTGCTACGGCCTGCCGACCGTCGCCCCGGACCGGATGAAGGCGGATGTGGAGCGGGCGTACACCGCTTTCAAGAAGGCGGGCGTGCCGAACGCGATGCCGTACTTCCGCTTCCCCGGCGGGTGTTACGACCGGCAGGCGCTGAAGACGCTGAGCGCGGTCGGTGTCACGGCGGTGCAGTGGGACGTGGTGAGCGGCGACGCGTTCGCGACGGACTCCGACGCGGTGGCCCAGCAGGTGCTGGAGGGTGTGAAGCCCGGCTCTGTCGTCGTCATGCACTGCACGCGCAGCGCCGCCCCGGCGACCGAGCGCGCCGTCCGCGTGATCGTGCCCGAGCTGCGGAAGAAGGGGTACCGGTTCGTGAAGGTCTCCGAGCTGATCGGGGCCACGGACCGGCACCGCTGAGGTCGACTGAGGGGCGCGCACTCCTCGTACGCTGGTCGCATGAGCGACGAAGAGCCGGCGGCGGCGTACGCGGAGTGTGTGCTGTGCCGGGAACCGACCGAGTACCCGGAGTCGTACAAGGGGATCACGCTGTGCCCCGTCTGCGAGTGGCAGGAGGCGCAGCGCACCGCCTGTTCGGGGTGAGCGGCGGTGGATCTTCTGGCGTGAGCACCGTGGGGGTGGTGGGTGGTTTGCGGGTGCGGGCCCGTTGTGGCTGGTCGCGCAGTTCCCCGCGCCCCTGGGGTGCGGCCCCTTGGCGGTGCTTCCAGGAGCCGTTTCCTTGGCTGGCAGACTATGGGGGTGATCAGTGACTCCACCGTTTCCGGCGACGGCGCCGACCCCTTTCTCAATGAGCCCACCGTGCGTGATGAGGCTCCGCAGTTCGTGCTGCCTCTGGTCGTGCGGATCGAGCGGGACGCTCCCCCGGCCCGTACCGACGCGTTGGAGACGGCCGCTCGGGCCGTGCTGACGATCCTGAGTGATGAGCGGGCCGTCGGGGACGGGGAGTGGGCGCAGGTCATGCGGGACTGGCAGGACGCGCGGATCCGGAAGGTGGTCCGGCGGGCGCGTGGGGCCGAGTGGCGGCGGGCCGAGGCGCTGCCCGGCATCACGGTGACCGGGAAATCGGCGGAGGTACGGGTCTTCCCGCCCGTTCCGCTCGACGGCTGGCCCAAGGACCTCGCCCGGCTCCAGGTCTCCGGCACCGACCTCGACGACCCCGAACCGCCGGCCGACGCGGACCCCACGGCACCGGTGCTCTGGCTCAACCCCGACCTCGACATGTCCGCCGGAAAGACCATGGCCCAGACCGGCCACGGCGCCCAACTCGCCTGGTGGGAACTGTCGGACGAGGAGCGGACCGCCTGGCGCGAGGCCGGCTTCCCGCTCTCCGTCCGCACCGCCGCCCCCGCCCGGTGGGCCGAACTCACCGCCAGCGGGCTGCCGTTGGTCAAGGACGCGGGCTTCACGGAGATCGCGCCGGGCTCGGCGACCGTCGTGACGGAGCATCCGGCGCTGCGACGACGAGGCTGAGGCAGCGCAACTGCGGTGCCTGCGGGGCCCGTTGTGGAAAATGTACGGCCGTGTCGGGGTGTGCCCGGCCGGGGCGACGACTGGTCAGCTGGCGCTCCTTTGGCGCCGAGCGATCGTCGAACTCCTCGGCGCCGCACAGGCATTGAACCCCTCGGCGCCGCACGCGGTGACGATCCCGGCGTCGGACTCGTGCCGGGTGCGCCACGCCGTCCAACAGGCCGCATCCGCCGGTCAACTCGGCGCCGCCGCCACCTCCTCCTCGCCCTCGGGTGCCTCCGCTGCCGCCGGGGATCTGGCGTCGCGGCGGTCCAGCAGACTCAGCACCGGGACCGTCATGACCGTGGTGACCAGGGCGACGAGGACGAGCGCGGTGAACAGTTCCTCGCTGACTATGCCGGCCGACAGGCCGATGTTGAGCGCGATCAGCTGCATGAGACCGCGGGCGTTCATCAGGGCGCCGACCCGGACGGCCACCGGGCCGGGTTCGCCGCGCAGCCGGGCGGCGGCCCAGCAGCCGCCGAACTTTCCGGCCACCGCCAGGACGACCGCGGCCGCCCCGAACAGCAGCACGGGCGGGTCGGAGAAGACGTCGAACCGGGTGTTCAGGCCGGAGTAGGTGAAGAACATCGGCACGAACACCACCTGGGTCACGGACTGGGTGGTCCGCACCAGCCGTTCGGACGCCTCACCTCGCGGCATCGCCATCCCCACGCAGAACGCCCCGAACACGGAGTACAGGCCGCTGATGTCGGTGAACCAGGCCGCGCAGAACAGCAGGGCGACCGTGAAGAGGAGGCGGGTGTCGTCGCCGAGGCCCGGGCGGTTCACGATCCAGGCCAGCAGGCGGCGCCCCAGCAGGAGCAGTACGGCGACGAACAGCAGGGTGCCGCCGACGGCCTCCAGGATGGGTCGCACCTTGCCCGAGGCCACGCTCAGCACGCCCGCCAGCATGATCCAGGCGACGGCGTCGTCCGTGGCACCGGAGGCCAGGGCGAGTGAGCCGAACCGCGAACCGGCCAGCCCGCGTTCGGTGATGATCCGGGCCAGCATCGGGAAGGCGGTGATCGCCAGCGCGACGCCGACGAACGCCGCCGTCACCCAGACCGAGACCCCGTCGACGAAGATGCCGACATGGCC
The DNA here is from genome assembly GCF_000716605.1 of Streptomyces sp. NRRL F-525. Lineage (GTDB taxonomy): Bacteria > Actinomycetota > Actinomycetes > Streptomycetales > Streptomycetaceae > Streptomyces. Next base: position 35,841 of record NZ_JNXE01000033.1, read on the forward strand.
GTGGGCCACGAGGGTCAGTCCCACGCCCAGGACCAGCGGGATCCCCACGCCCGCCGAGGAGACGGCGACGGCGGTGCCGGCCAGGCCGCGTTTGGCGTGCGCCCGGAACTCGTAACCGGCACCGAACATCAGGGCCACCAGACCGATCTGGCCGGCCACGTACAGCACCGGCTTCAGCTCGGGCGGGAAGACGTGGGCGGAGGCCCCCGGGGCGACCAGCCCGAACAGGGAGGGGCCGAGCAGGACCCCGGCGATCATCTCGCCGACCACGGGCGGCTGGCCGAAGCGGCCCGCCAGCAGGACGACCAGCCGGCAGGTCAGCAGAATCACGACGACGGCCAGGAAGAAGGCGGGAGCGAGCTCCACGGGAGTCATGGTCTCGTCCTCTCAACGGCCGGCTGGGACGGAGGTGGGGGAGCCGCCGGGCGCGGCGGCGAAGTAGTTCCGGCACAGGCCCTGGCGCCGGGCGTCCCACACCATGTAGCTGCCGAGGGCGAGTTGGACGAGGCTGCGCCAGACGCCCTCCCAACTGCCGGCGAGGCGCATCACCGCGAGCCGGGTCCGCAATCGGGCGCCCCCGGCCCCGGTGCGCGCGACGAGGAGGCAGGGACCGCGGCTGGGCAGGGACCGGGTGTGCTCCACCGAGGAGTCCAGCCGGAAGCGGCCCAGCACCTCCTCGGCGGCGACCCGCATGGTGAGGACGGCGAAACCGCGCGCCGGGCAGGGACGGTTGGCGGTCACCCCGAACGGGATGGAGGCGGAGGGTCTGGTGTCCGGGTTCAGCCATCGGTCCGGGTCGAAGGGGGCGCCTCCGGAGCCTTGGTACTCGGGGTAGTTGAACAGCAGGACCGAGCCGGCCGGGATGGGGGCGCGTCCGTCCCGGGGGATCTCCCCCGAGGTGATCCGGTGGGCCACTCCGAAGAGCGGGAAGTGCTGCAGCGTCTCGTCGATCACCCGGTCCAGGAAGTCCGGGTCCTGCTGTCCGGACGCCAGACGGTCCTGTACCGGCCGGTGGGTGGCGAGGGCCAGCAGCAGATGGGCCATCGCCTCCGACATCTGCACGACCGCGGTGTTGAAGAACGTTCCCTGGAGGTAGTACGCCTGCTCGCGCGGGGTGAGCGTGGCCGGCAGCGGACCGGGCGGCGGGTCGTGGGCGAGCCGGTCCCGCAGGTGGGCGGTGAGGCGGGCCCGGCGGTCCATGTGCCGCAGGCGGGTGCACTTCAGGGCGCTGACCACGTCGTCCGCGTTGCCGGTGATCAAGTCCCGGACGTGCCGCGGACAAGGCGCGCGGAAGACCACCTCGTAGTAGACCTCGGCCCAGACCGGCATCATCAGGTCGCGCAGTCTGACCCGCTGCACGCGCGCGTGGCCGTCGAGTTCGTCGAGCACCCGGCGGGTGCAGCGGCCGACCAGCTCCGTCCACCGCTCACGGGACAGCCCGGCCAGGATCTGCCGGGTGGTCCGGGCCACGTCGTCGTAGCGCGGTCCCGGCTCCAGGTGCTCCTGGTGCACCTCCGGGCCCGGCGACAGCCAGTACCAGAACAGGTCGGAGAGTGCGGCGCCCCGGCTGCGGCCGTTGGCCGCCGGATGCCCGTACACCTTCTTGAACTCCTCGGCGGGCACCTCCTCGCCCGGAGCCCGGACCCCTTCCTCACCGCCCACCCAAGCGAAGATCCGCACCCGCAGCGCGATCACGGTCCTGGGCAGCCAGTACGGCAGACCGGCCACCAGGACCACGGCCAGACCCAGGGCGAGCCAACCGGTGGTGCTCACGCGACCACCCCGCCGAATCGCCGGTCCGCCCCCGGCGTCACGGCGGGTCCGGGCACGGGACCCCATGCGGGCACCCGGACCAGATCGGGTGTCAGGTCGGCGAGTCCGGACGCCCCGCACAGGGCGAGGGTGTCGTCGAGTTCGTCCCGCAGCAGTTCGAGGAGACGCCGTACGCCCTTCTCGCCGCCCTCGGCCAGTGCCCACATCACGGGCCGGCCGATGCCCACCGCGGACGCGCCGAGCGCCAGCGCCTTGACCGCGTCGGTGCCGCGCCGTACGCCTCCGTCCAGCACGACGGGGATGCGGTCCTCGACGGCGGCGAGGATCTCGGGCAGCAGCTCCAACGTGGCCGGGACGGTGTCGAGTTGGCGGCCGCCGTGGTTCGACAGCAACAGCCCGTCGACGCCGTGGCGGACCGCGAGCCGGGCGTCCTCGGGGTGCAGGACGCCCTTGAGCAGGATGGGCAGGGAAGTGAGGCCGCGCAGCCAGTCGATGTGCTCCCAGTTCAGTTCGGGGGACATGGCGATCTGGCGTACGTGGCCGCGCTCTCCGTCGCCCAGGTCCACCAGGTTCTCGCAGCGCAGGCCCGGCGGCAGGTCGTGGAAGCCGTTGCGCCGGTTGCGCTCGCCCGCGCCCAGCACCGGGGAGTCCACGGTCACCACGAGCGCGCTGCACCCCGCGTCGGTGGCCCGCCGCACCAGCGCCTCGGTGATGTCCAGGTCGGGCTGGATGTAGAGCTGGAACCACAGGGACACGTCGTCACCGGCCGCGCGGGCCGCGTCGGCGACCTCGCCCACCGCCACCGTGGACGCCATGGCCACGATCATGATCACACCGGCGGCGGCCGCGGCCCGGGCGGTCGCCAACTCCCCTTCGGGATCGACCAGTTTGTGGAAGGCGGTCGGGGAGAGCAGGACCGGCAGGCTCGCCCGGCTGCCCAACAAGCTGATGCCCAACTCCCGTTCGGCACTTCCCCGCAGCACCCGGGGCAGCAGCTGCAGCCGCCCGAACGCCGCCTCGTTGGCCCGTACGGTGATCTCGTCACGTGCTCCGCCGGCGATGAAGTCGGCGTACACGGGGTCCAGTTGGGCGCGCGCCGCGGTCTCGAAGTCGCGGACGGTGTACTGCACGCCGCTCACCGCCCCACCCGAGCCGGAGTCGGCCGACGATCCAGCTCGCGGGCGAAGAACGCGGCCAACGGGGCGCGGTGCACCTCCGGGTCGTCCCAGTGGTTCTCCAGGTTCTCGGCCATGTGATGGGTGCCGAGAAGTTCACCGCCACCGCCGCCGTGGTGGCGGATCACCGGGTGGAGGTACGCCGCGTCGAAGGCGTCGTCCACCGAGTTCTGGGCGGTCCGGCGCACGGTGATGTCGAAGGGGTCGACCTTGTCGTGGTCGGGGCCGTACTCCAGGGTGACGGTGAAGTAGTCGTTGCCGTCGGCGAGTTGGCGTTCGTGCGCGTACGCGACCGGCACCTCCTCGTGGTACCTGGCCGGTCCGCCGGGTGTCGTGACGATCAGGTCCCCGATGACGCCGAACTGCTGCCACAGTGCCGAGCTGCGGTTGACCCGGGCCACCACGGCGTCCGCCAGCGCGGCCGGGTCGCTCTCCAACTGCCGGTGCGGCCAGGGCTGTTGGTGATGGCGTTCGTCGAGGATGCGGCTCAGGGCGCGTACGGCGTACCGGAAACCGTGGATGAAGCCGCCGGTGGACTTCTTGAAGTCACGCTGCTGCATGAGCGTTCCGGCGAAGTAGAGGCCGGGCACGTTCACCGACTCGTACGCCGGGGAGAGGGCGGCGAAGCGGTCGTCGATGACCAGGGCGGGGCCGCACGCCGGGTCGAACACCGAGGCGTCGAAGCGGAATCCGGTGCACACGATCACCCGGTCGTAGCGCAGCTCCTTCACCACCTCGTCGGCCCGGGAGAAGCTGAAGCGGACCCGGTACATGCCGTCGGGATCCTTCTCGACGGACAGCACGTTGCCGTCCAACAGGGCGTTCTGGGACTTGAGTTGGTAGGTGTCGAGGAAGTTGTTGTTGACCGCGCGGAGATGGCCGACGTAGTGGGTGTTCCAGGCCATGCGGACGGAGTGCGGGCCGGCGACATGGATGACGGCGGCGGTCTCGACAAGGTTGTCAGCGGTCTCCAGGGCGGAGTTGCCCTTGCCGATGATCAGGACGCGCCGGTCGATGAAGCCCTCGGGGTCCACGGAGACCACGGAGTAGTCCTCGGCCGTCTCGATACCGGGGATGTCGGGGGTGTTGGGCCGGGTCAGTCCGGTGGCCATGACCAGCCGACGGGCGCGGTGTTCGTGACCGTGCTGATCGGTGACGGTGAAGCCGTCCTCGTCACGGCGGATCCGCTCCGCCCGGGTGTCGTAGGCGATGTCCAGCTTGAACGTCTCGGCGAAGTCGGCGAGATAGCGCACCAGGTCGTCGGCGTGCGGGAAGTAGCGCTTGCTGTAGCGGCTGAAGAGGAGGTCCGGGTCCGGGGACAGCAGGGAGTTCCAGTCCATCCGGAGGTTCAGTTCGGGATCGTCGGTGCCGTTGTACACCTTGTTGATGGAGATCAGCTTGCGGTGGCGGGGGAAGGTGCCGAAGAACGTGCCCGGAGCGTGGCCGCTCTCCAGGATCCGGTATCCGTGCCCGGCCGCCTGGAGTAACTGCCCGAGCTGGAGCCCGGCGGGCCCGGCACCGACCACGAGGTAATCCAGACGCTCACTGTGCGTGGAGTTCACGGAACTCTCCTTCTGCTCCGGGCGGGGACATGCCTGGAGGAGGGTGGGGGGTGACAGGTGAGGGATGTGAGGAAGGACCGCTCAGGGGGCACGGCCCACGGGCACGTCAGCGGCGGCCGGTCAGCCGGTCAGCCGGTCAGCCGGTCAGCCGGTCAGCCGGTCAGCCGGTCAGCCGGAATGGTCGCGCCTCGTCGGCGGACAGAGCGATTCGGGAGCGGTCGCCGCGAGGGCCGAGGACAACGTGGCCGGGCGTTCTGGCAGGGGCATTGCAGACCCTCCATCAGATTTCCCTTTGAAATCTCCATGAGCACGTTAGTGACGAGCTGTGGACATGGGCAACAGTGGCACCGGGATGACAGCAATCCGACAGGTGACCCCGTCAACTCCCCCTCTTCGGGCGAAAATTGACGCCGTCGACAACCACACGACCGGCCCGGACTACCCCTGCCCGCTGCCGACGGCCCTGGGTCCGGCCGGAGCGGGCCGAGTCCACGGGATCAGTGCCGGAACGCGGGCGCGGTAGGCGTCGTAGGACGCACCGAACCGGTCGGCCATCATCCCGTCCTCCACGCGCACCCGGCGCAGCAGCCACGGCACGGCGACGGCCAGGAACACGATCCACACACCGAAGCCGCAGGCCAGCATCCCGCCGAGGACCAGGCCCAGGAGCCCGGTGTAGATGGGGTGCCGCACTATTCGGTACGGGCCCTCCGTGCGCAGTTCATGGTGTTCGTGGACCAGCGGGATGCTGGCCCACATGACGCCCAGCACCCAACGGGCCCACAGCAGCAGGGCGGTGGAGGCGACGGCGAGCACCGCGCCCAGGATCGCCAGCTCGGGCTGCCAGTACTGGAGGTGGTGCCAGAAGGAGTCCGGGGAGTGTCTGATCAGCAGGGAGAAGGCATAGCCGACCACAAGCAGCAGCGCCCGACGGGGCAGGGTGCGGCGCAGGCCGTGTGCCCAGCCGCTCAGCCCGGACTCGCTCTTCACGCCGAAGTAGACGGCGCCCGCGATCCAGGCCACGACGAAGATCGCGACACAGATGCCGGTGAGAGCGACGAGTGCGGAATGTAGTGAGCCCATGGCACAAGGCTGCGCCCCGACCTGCGTCGATCACCACCACCCACGGGCTGATTCAGCGGCTCCACCCTCGGGTGGAGACCCATGACTCACGCCATGACTCACGCCATGACCCACGGTCGAGATGACGTCGACATGACGTCGAGGTGACCCAGATCACGGCGGATCGCGGCATCGGACAGCCCCGCCGGAGCGTCCCCCTTCAGAAAGTCCACGAGAGGGAACCGACCGTGCGCCGTGGCTACAAGTGGGTCGACCGCGAACTGGCCCGGATGGACCCGGACACCGACTGGGAACGCATGATCTCGCTCTACGTCGGCCACCGCGTCCCCGAGTTCGCGCTGGCGATGATGGTCTATCCGGGCACGATGCGCATGATGCAGCCGGGCTTCGGATCCGCCACCCTCGCCCACACCGGGAAGCTGGAGAAGCGGCCCCGGCGGCGTTTCGAGGACGGCAACGAGTTCCTGATGGCCTGGATGGTGGACGGGCTGTCCAGCGCAGCGGGCCGCGAGGCCGCCGATCGGCTCAACCGCATCCACCTGGCCATCGCCCGTGCGACACCGCACCTGCCGGGCAACTTCGACGACGTCGACGACTTCGTCTATCCCCTGGTCCTGCTGGCCACGTCCGCCGACCGGCTGCAGACCTCGCTGGGCCTGCCCGGTACGAGCGAGACCATGAAGACCGCCTGGCATCGCTGGGCGCAGACCCTCTTCCGCCTCCTGGAGCGCGAGTCCGGCCCGCTGGCCGACGAGGCCTTCCCCGAGGACTGGGACGCGATGACCGAGTTCGCCCTGAAGTTTGAGTCCCGGCCGTACGAGGAGACGGAGTCCGGCCACCGGGTGGCGACCGCGATGATGGAGTACTTCGCCGAGTACTGGTTCCCCACCCCCTTACGGGCGTTCGGCCGGGACCTGACCCGGTATCTCGCCGGCGAGCGGGTCTGCCGGCTCCACCGGATCGGCTGGCTCTCCCCTCGCTGCGAGCGTGCCGTCCGCGCCTTCCTGAAGTCCGCGTTCCTCGCCCAGCGCCTGCTGCCCGACTACCGCAGGCCGCTTCCCGAACGGCTCCGGCGGACCCCGCGCGGGCCATCCACCGCAAGCCGCTCCCCAAGGTGAAGCGTCTCAACTACCCAGCATTTTCAGAGTCCGTCGATGCCACACCAACGGACTCCTCTCGTCGTCGGACCGCATCGCGAGCACCCGCAGCACGATGATGTCGTGGTCTCCGGCCGGATAACTGTGCTCGACCGTGCACTCCAGCCACACCGGCGCACCGTCGAGGAAGATCGCGCCGGATTCCGCCTCCACCGTGCGCAGGTCGGCGAACCGGGCCGCCTTGCTGCGGGAGCCGAGTTGGCGGGCCTTGTCGCTGTGGCCCTCGCCCAGGACCGAGATCCCGATGGTCTGCGCGCGGGACAGCAACGGCCAAGTCGTAGAGGTGTGTTGGGCCGCGAAGGAGACCATGGGCGGGTTGTGGGAGACGCCGACCGCGAACGACGAGACGATCATGACGGTCGGTTCGCCGTGGACGCGTGCGGCCAGAGCCGCGACCCCCGACGGGAATCCGGAGAACGCGCTGGTGATCTCCCCGGGATCCGAGGTGATGCCGTCCAGATCCTCCAGGCCTGCCATGCCCTCGCTTGCCGTCATCGTGCAACCCCCGTCCGCATCGAGCCTCATGAGGCCTCGTCAGGATTCATCACGCGACTCCTGTGGGTAGTTGTGGCGCGGCGGACACCGGCAGGGGTTCGTTGCCAGGAGGTTCGGTACGCAGGAGTGCGCACGCCAGGAGGCAGAGCACCCCGACCGCCGCGAGCCCGCCGAGCGTCGTCGCGTAGCCGTGCCCGGCCAGCAGGACCGCGCACACCGCGCTGCCCAGCACCGCGCCAAGTTGCTTCATGGCGTTGAAGGTTCCGGACGCCGCGCCCACCTCCTCCGGCCCGACCGAGGTCACCGCCGCGATCGAAAGGGGCGACCAGACAAAGGAGTTGGCGACCCCGTACACCGCGAAGGTGGCGGTCAGGGCGGAGATCGGGGCGTCCGTCGCGACGAGCACCGCCGACGTCCCGATGGACAGGACGAGGGCGCCGGAACCGATGACGGCCACCGCGCGGGCCCCGATCCCGTTGTTGAGCCGGGCCGACACCGGCGCCCCCAACAGGCAGACCACGCCCATCGGTACGAGGGTGAGGGCAGCCGCGCCGGCATCGAGCCCGCGCTCCCGCTGGAGGTACAGCATCAGCGGAATCATCGCCGACCCGGAACAGAAGGCCGCCGCTGCACCGGCCCAGGCCGCGACGACGAACCCCCGCCTGCGCAACAACTCGACCGGCACCAGGGCACGTTGACCGTCCCGGCGCTGGAACCACACCACGCCCGCGACCACCACCACACCGACAACGACGAGCAACCACCTTGGTACGCCCAGCACTTCAGCACTCGCCGCGTCCGTGCCCTGGATGCCGATCACCAGCGCGCCGACCCCGCTCGCGTTCGCGCAGATCGCCCACACCGGGATACGCGCCTCCTGCCGCGGCAGCACCGGCACGAACACGGCCACGGCCACCAACGCGCCGACACCGACCGGCACGTTGACCCAGAACACCGCGGGCCAACCTCCGGCGGCGACAAGGAACCCGCCCAGCAGCGGCCCGACAGCCACCGCCGCTCCCCCGACCGCACCCCACACACCGAGCGCTACGGCGAGCTTCGGCGGCCGGAACAGCGCCTTGATGAGCGTCAGGCACTGCGGTGTCATCAGCGCGGCCCCGATGCCCTGCACCACCCGCCACGCGACAAGTGCCGTGATGGAGGCGGCGGTTGCGCACAGCAGCGACCCGAGCGTGAAGGCCGCGAGCCCGACCAGGTGGACGCGCCGATGGCCGTACCGGTCCCCCAACCGCCCCGCGACGACCAACGGCACCGCATAGGCGATGAGATAGCCGCTGTTGACCCACATCGCGGCGGTCTCGTCGGCGTGCAGCCCGCTGATCAGGGACGGCAGCGCGACGGAGGTGATCGTGCTGTCCAGCAGGAGCATGAAGAACCCCGTGCAGAGGCTGCCGAGCGCGAACCACTCGCGCCGCACGCCCGCGCCCCCATCCCCACCCGCTCTCACCGCGGGCATCTCAAACTGCCAGGTTCTCGCGGAGAGTCGGCCCCTGGTACGGCGGCGCGAGCGCACCCCGGCGGCGCAGTTCGGGCAGCAGCAGCTCGCTGATCCCGGCGAAGCCGGAGGGCATGGCCAGCGGACTGGAGAACATGAAGCCACCGCGCGATCCGGTCGAGGAGAAGGTCTCCTCCAACGCGTCGGCCACGGCGGCCGGATCGCCGACGACACTGTGGTCCAGGCCCGTCGCCCTCCCCCGCCCGTGCTCGAAGAACTCGCTACGGCTCATGGTGTGGTCCGCGCCGAACTCCGCGACGAGCGAGCCGACGATCCCCGCGGGACTCGCGTTGGCCGCCGCCAACTCGTCGCGCAGCTCACTCAGTTGGAAGGAGGCCGGAAGCGTCGAGAAGTCGTAACCGGCGTTGTGCGAGAGGTAGGTGGCGACGGCCTCCTCGTTCCAGAACTCGTGCACCGCCTCGCAGCGCGCCGAAGCCTCGGCCTTCGTACGGCCGACGATCACCTGGGTCGCCCAGAGGATGCCCACGTGTTCCGGGTCCCGCCCCTCGGCGAGGAGCGCCTCGTCGAGCAGTTTGCGGTGACGCTGCTGGCCGGCGAGGTTGCCGCCGAAGCCGAATACGAGGTCGGCGAAACGGGCCGAAGCGGCAATGCCCCGGGGCGAGTTGCCCGCCTGGACGATGAGCGGGTGGTACTGCGGACCGGGTACGGACGCGAGCGGACCCTTGACCGTGAAGAAGCGCCCCTCGTGGTCGATGGGGTGCACCTTCTCAGGGTCGGCGAACCTCCCCGTGCCGCGGTCGCGGACGATGGCGTCCGGCGCGACGGAATCCCACAACGCCCGGCAGACGTCGACGAATTCCTCCATCCGCTCGTACCGCAGGTCGTGGTCCATCAGCTCGGCGAATCCATAGTTGGCCGCGTCGGCACCCCGCGTCGAGGCGACCACGTTGAAGGCGATCCGGCCGCCGGTCACATGGTCGAGCGAGTTCAGCAACCGGGCGACGTAGAAGGGATGCATGAAGGTCGAGGAGTACGTCAGCCCGAAGCCGACCTTCTCCGTCACCGTGGACATCGCGGCGATCACCGGCGCCATGTCGTGGCGCGGCCACTGGATGCCCCACTCCACGGCCGGTGCGATGCTGCCCCGCCAGGTGCTGGGGATGCCGCTGCCGTCGCCGAAGAACAGCAGGCCCACGCCCGCGCGTTCGGCGGTCTGCGCCAGCTCCATGAACATGCGGACGTCCGGGAAGTCCCGCCCGATCCACGAGCCCTGTCGCGCCCAGGCACCCTCGGTGTGGGTGAAGGAGAGGTCGTAGCCGATGTGCATTCCGGTCATCGCGCGGCCTTCTTCCACAGCTCGGCCACTTCGTCGGCGTCGCTCAACACGGCCACGTTCAGGCCCAGTTGGAACAGGGCGGCGGCGTTGACGTGGTGGTCGTAGGCGGTCGTCGTGTCCTGCGGTACGACGACCGGCCAGTCGAGTTGGACGGCGTCCTGCGCGGTGGCGTACACGCAGCACTCGCTCGTCAGGCCGACGACGGTGAGCCAGTCGTGGCCGGCGGCGCGCAGCCGTACGTCGAGATCGGTGCCGAGGAAGCCGCTGTAGCCGCGCTTGACGACCCGCAACTCCCCCTCTTGCGGCTGCATTTGATACCACTCGGCGCCGGGCGTCCCGACCCGGCACGGCTCGTCCGGGCTCATGGGTGCGTCGTAGTCGCCCTCGCGCAGCCAGTTGCTGGACCGCCACGGCCGTGCCGGGTCGCTGCCCAACTCGACCCAGACGACCGGCACTTCGGCGGCACGAGCGGTATCGACGAGCTCGGCGATACGCGTGACCGTCCGGTCGAGGGTCGCCAGTGCCGTGTCCGTCAGGCCGTAGGCACCCAGCCGGTCCGGATCGGCGAAGTCACGTTGCACATCCACGACGACGAGCGCGGGCCTGCTGAACGGCCCGGCGAGCTGGGCGAGTTGTCTGTCGCGCAGGTCGGACATCAGGCCGCCACCTCGTCGCGGGCGCGCAGTTCGGGCAGCACGGTCTCGCCGAACAGCAGCATGTCCTCGTCGTACTCCGGGAAGATCAGCATGAGTCCGTCGAGGTCGGCCTCCCGCACGATGTACTCGATGTGCTCGGTGACCGTACGGGCCGAACCGGCGACGTACGGCGTCTGGAAGGCCGCCTCCCCGTCGGCGCCGTCGGCCCACGCGCGGGCCTGGTCGGCGGGGACGCCCCAGGTGTGCCGCATATGGGCGAGCGCCTCACGATCGACGCCGACGCCCCACTCCTTCACCTTCTTGACGGCCAGCTCGTCGGTGTCGTCCTGGACGACGGTGAGCATCGAATACGTCTTGCAGACACGGCCGTTGGCCCTCGCCCGCGCATGCACGTCGGCCGAGAGCGACCGCATGTCGTCGAGGCTGTCGGCGGCGAGAAAGGCGCCGTCGGCGTACCGCGCCTGGAACCGCCGCGCGTCCTCGGACCGCCCCGCGCTGATGAGGGTCGGCCGGGTCGCCGGATGCGGCCGGGACTCGCAGTCGACGAGGTCGAAGTACGGCGTGCGCAGCGTGACCGAGTCCTCGGTCCACAACCGCGTGACCGCCTCCGCCCACAGCTCCGTCATCCGATAGCGGTCTTCATGGCTCAACTCCGGGTCCCAGTCTCCGAATTGCTCGAACTCTCCCGCGTACGATCCGTTCACGATGTTCATCCCGGCCCGCCCGCCGGAGATGTCCTGGAGCGTGGTGAGCATCTTCGCCGCGACGGCGGGGTTGTGGACATTGGCGTGCAGGGTCGCCCAGATCTTGACCCGGCTGGTCGCCTCGGCGAGCGCCGCCATCATCGTCATCGACTCCAGCGAACGGCCCCAGTGGTCCGTACTCCCGCCGAAACCACGCCACTTGGCCATCGACATCACGAAGTCGAGCCCGATGCTCTCCGCGTGCACGGCGGCACGCTTGTTGTACGCGTAGGTCGCCTCGGGATGCGGCGCGGTGGTGGACAGCATCCAGCCGCCGTTCCCGATGGGAAGGAAGATTCCATACTCTTTCGCGGGCACGTCACGGACCTTTCTACGGCTCTGCGAGTCTCTTGCGTTCTTACGGCGCGGGCCAGACGAGCTTGTCGCCGCTGTAGATGTCCTTGACGAAGGACGGGTCGAACCACCCCGTGGCCTTGGCGGCGGTCACACTGCCCGGCACGATCTTGAACTGGTGCAGCATGGCGACGAGTTGGGTGACGTTGTCGGTGTCGATCCCGCCGAGCGGCTGTCCGGGCGTCGGGTTCTCCTTGACGACCTGCGTCTCGGTCTTCCAGATCGTCGCGTTCAGCTTCTTGTCGTAGGTCGGCCCGGACAACTTGGCCGCGTACCCGACGCATTCACTGATGTGCGCCTCGCCGGCGGAGCAGTACTCGTACGCGTGCAGCGCGGCCCGCAGGATGTCCTCGACGGCGTGCGGATGCGCCTTGGCGAACGCCGGGTTGACCGCCATGGCCCCGATCGAGCTCGGAATCTTGTAGTCGACCGGCTTCCATACGGTGACGTCCTTGCCGGCCGCCTTCAGCTGATTGGGCTCGTTGGAGATAAACCCGGTGAGCGCCTCAAGCCCGCCCTGCTTACGCGGCAGCACCGAGGGGTCGTACCCCTCCTTGACCAGCTTGAGCGAGTCCCACTTCACACCGGCCTTGACCAGCATCGCCTCGACGGCAGCCGGGACATACCCCTTGTGCCCGACGACCTTCCCGTCCAACTGGGTCAGATCGGTGATGTCCTTGTTGGTCATCAAAATATCGAGCCCGGCATTCGAGTAAGAGGAAATCCCCTTGATGTCGATCCCGTTGGCCTGCGCCTGGATCAGATCCTGCTCGGAGATCGCGGACACGGTCGCCTGTCCCCCGGCGAGCAATTTCGTGTTCTGCGCGGTGTCACCACTGCCCGGCTTCAGATCGACGGTGAGGCAAAGGTCCTTGAAGTAGCCGAGCTTGGCGGCCGCGATGTATTCGAGGATCGAGACGGAGGACTGGAACTGATACCCGGAGAGATACGTGATCTTCCCGGCGGCCTTGTTCTCCGCACACCGCTTCGCGGAAATCGCGGACCCGGCCGAGCCCGCAGAGGTGCTGTCGTCCGAGCCGGAACCACATCCGGCGACCCCGAGCACCAGAACGGCGGCGACAAGGGCAGATCTGGTGAGGCGATAACGAGGCATGAGTGGACTCCAAACTGGCTGAATGCCGGTGAGTTGAGCGCCCCAAAGGGGCGCGGGGAACTGCGCGACCAGCCCCCACCGGCCCGCAGATAAAGAACAGTCCCTACTACTCCTGCACGCTGTCGTGCCAATGCAACACACGCCGCTCAACCAACGTCACGGCAAGCAACAGCAACACGCCCATCACCGCAAGCACGAGGATCGAGGCGTAGACAACAGGGAGTTGATTCATGGAGGAGGCGACACTGATCGCGGTACCGAGCCCCCCGGTAGACCCGGACGCCGACATCTCCGCGACAACCGCCCCGATGATCGAGAGCGGAAAGACAATACGCAGCGCGGCAAAGAGATACGGCAGCGCGTTGGGCACGCGCACATGCCACAACAACTCGACCCGGCTCGCGTCCATCGTCCGATAAACCTGCAACACCTGCTGCGGCACAGACCGCAACCCCGTAGCCGTGTTGATGAGAATCGGAAAGAAACAGATCAACCCGGTGATGATCAGCTTGGGCATAGGCCCGAACCCGAATGCCACAACAAGCGCCGGCGCGATCGCAACCAACGGCGTCACATTGAGGACGACAGCGATCGGCATCACCGCCCGCCGCACCAACGGCAGTTCACTGGTCAGCACCGCGAGGACGAACGCCCCGACGAACCCCATCCCCAGCCCGGCCGTAGCCTCACCAAGGGTGACAAGCGCGTTGTGCACGTAGTAGCCGAGTTGATCGGACAGCGAACTTCCGACATCGGACAACGGCGGTAGCAGATAGGGAAGTCGTTCAGCCCCCCAGTGCCAGAGCCCGCCAAGCAGCACCAGCATCACGACAAGCGGCAGCCACACGGCCGGCCGGACCCACGCGATCCGCGACCTAGGGTGCTTCAGGCTGAACCGGGACGGTTCGACAGGCGGCTGTGTCTTCGCCACCGGAGCGGTGGTGCGTTCGTCGGCAACGGTCACGTCCCTCACGCCCCCACTCACGCCGCTTCACTGTTCCACGCGCGCCGCAGCCGCTCTCGAACCAGGTCCTCGTACTCGTGGAACCGCCGCTCCCCGAAGAGCCGTTCACCACGAGGCCGAGGCAGGTCGACATCGATGCTCTCGACGATCCGGCCGGGGTTGGGCGCCATGACGACGACGGTGTCGGAGAGCCGTACGGCCTCGGACACGGAGTGAGTGACGAACAGAACGGTCGTCCGCAACTCCTCCCACAGATCGAGGAGTTGGTCCTGAAGGCTCTCGCGGGTGAACTCGTCCAGCGCCGAAAAGGGCTCGTCCATGACCAGCACATCGGGCTGCAGCCCGAACGCCCGCACAATCGCGGCACGTTGGCGCATGCCGCCTGACAGCTGAGCCGGGAGCTTGTGCAGGGCGTCGCCAAGACCGGCCTTGACGAGGAGTTCCTCCATGTCGGGAACCGCCGTCCGCCGCTCGGCGAAATCGGCGATGCGCTCACGCCGCTTCCCCGCACCCCGGTTGATCTTCTGCGGCAGCGTGACGTTGCGCAGGACCGACAGCCACGGCAACAGCGCGGGGCTCTGCGGCACGAGCCCGATCATCTTGGCCGCACACGCCTCCGCCGGTGTCACCCCGTGCACCAACACCAGGCCGAGGTCCGGCCGTTCGAGGCCCGCGACGAGACGCAGCAGGGTGGACTTACCGCAGCCGCTGGGGCCGATGAGACTGACGAAACGGCCCGACGGCACCGTCAGGTGGACGTCGTCGAGGGCCGTGGTCGCGGCGGACCCGAAGCCGTAGACCCGTCGTACCGACCGCAGTTCGAGTGCTGGCGTACCAGTCACCTTCACGCTCCCATCCATGTCGCGGGCACGAGTGCCCGATCCTGGAAGTCGGAGAGCGTGCGTAGCGAGTGCGACTGACTGCCACGCGGAAATCCGCTTAGGTGCCCCCGACCGTAGGAAGATTGTGTTTCGGCACAGCGCAGTTGACTGTTACGGGCGTTTTACGTCTGGCTTCGAAGAAGATCGCAGCGGAGCGACCGCGGTGCCGTCGAAGACGTGGATCTCGATCCCGAGGTCGGCTGCGGCCCGTGCCACCCAGCCGCCGAGGGCCTGCACGATCAGCTCGGTGACCAGCAGCACCGCGCGCTCGGCGGTCGGCACGGACTCCCGCAGCCAGAGCAGTTTGAACATGTCCGCCATGACCTTGTTGCGGTAGGCGGGCTTGTACGCACCCTGGTTGCCGACCAGTTGGACGAGCACGCGGCAGCCCGCGTCGATCCCCTCGACCTCGACCCGGCTGCCGTCGGGCAGCATGAGCGGCTTCGGGCGCAGCGGCGTGCCGAGGTGGTCGCCGAGCGCGAGCAGCATGCGGCGCTCGACGGAACCCTCGGCGAACCGGCTCCACTCGGTGGGGGCGTCCAGGACGATCAGGTGCACGCGCCGCATCCTAGGAAGGGTCCGTTTCCCCCGTGTTGCTTAGGGTGGACCACCATGAGAGCAGGCGGAGCGACAAGGACACCTGACGAGGACGCGGGTACGACACGACCCGACGGCCGGGTCGAGCGGGGCAACCGCACCCGGCAACTGGTCCTGCGCCGCACCGTCGACATCGCCTCCGTCGAGGGCCTGGAGGCCCTGACCGTCGGCCGGTTGGCCACCGAGCTGCGGCTCAGCAAGAGCGGGGTCTTCGCACTCTTCGGCTCCAAGCAGGAGCTGCAACTGGCCACCGTGCGCGAGGCCGCCCGCATCTACACCGAGAAGGTGATCAGGCCAGCCGCCGAAGTCCCGCCCGGCGTGGGCCGGTTGTGGCGGCTGTGCGAGCTGTGGCTGGAGTACTCGCGGGGGCGGGTCTTCCCCGGCGGCTGTTTCTTCTACGGGGTCATCGCCGAATTCGACGCCCGCTCCGGTCCCGTGCACGACGCGATGGCCGGCGCGCAGCGCGACTGGATGGCCCTCGTGGAGCGGACGGCCGCCGAGGCCCGGGACACCGGCGAGCTGCGGGCGGACACCGACATATCCCAACTCGCCTTCGAGGTTGTCGCGTTGATGGAGACGTCCAACGCGTTCTCCGTCCTGCACGACGAGGAGACCGCGTACCGCCGGGCCCGCGTCGGCATAGCGGCCCGCCTTCGATGCGCGGCCACGGACCCTTCGACGGCTCCTCAAGTCCCCTGACATACAAGGCATTTCACCTCCCCTCAGACGGCACTTTCCCCCTCACCTCACTTCGGCCGAAAACAAGTAGCACGACCGTTCGCACAGTTTTAGGCTCAGGCTCCATGACAGCCACCGGAACGGACATCGTCGAGCTCGACCGGATCGCCGTGTACGAGGCCCTGCGCGTAGTGGAGTTGGCGCAGGAGGAGGACTGGGAGCGGGACACCCCCTGCGCGGGGTGGGACCTGCGGCGGCTCGTGGCGCACATGGCCGCGCAGCACCACGGATTCGCGGCCGCCGCGCGTGGCGCGGGTCAGGACAGGGCGTACTGGCGGGAGCCGGAGGACATGAGCGAGCCGGCCCGGACGCACCGCGCCGCGGCCACCGCCGTCCTCGCCGCGTTCGCCGAACCCGGCGCCCCCGAGGGGGAGTTCGCACTGCCGGAGCTGGGCGCGAGCTTCCCGGGCCGGACCGCGATCGGCTTCCACTTCATCGACTACGTCGTCCACGCCTGGGACGTGGCCGCCACCCTCGGCACCGAACTCGACCTGTCGGACGACGTGTTGGACATCGCCCTGGTGGTGGCCCGGCTGGTACCCACCGAACCGGCCGTCCGCGGACCGGAGTTCGCCTTCGCCCCGCCGCTCGACGTACCGCCGGACGCCGGCCCGCTCGACGAGACGCTACGGCTACTGGGCCGGACGCCGGAGCACTGGCCCGTCAAGGGCTGACGACAGGACCGGCGAAGGGCCGCCGAACTCGCCTACTTTGCCTGCTCCTTGAGCAAAGCTGCCCTCCCTTTGAACAAGGAAACCGCTCCGCGCGTACCTCCTGGCACTGGCCACGCGTCAACTTCTCCAACGACCAGTTGGTTCCCCCGGGAGGCTCCCTTGCGTCGTATCAACGGTACGGCTGTGTTCATCGCGACCATTTTCGCCACCACCGGTGCGCTCGTCTTTCCCGTGTGGTCGTACGCCGACCGGGCGGGGACCGGGCAGGCGAACGTGGCGGCGGGCACCGTGAACACCGAGTGGGGGCCGTTGACGGCCGCCGACCGGGATCTGATCGTGCGGGTGCGGCTGGCCGGGCTGTGGGAGCTGCCGGCCGGGCAGCAGGCGATCGAGCGGGCGCCCAGCCAGGCGATCAAGGAGGCCGGTGACCACCTCATCGTCGGCCACACCGACCTCGACAAGCGGGTGCGGATCATCGCGGCCCAGCTGGGGGTCGCGCTGCCGAACGTGCCGAACGAGCAACAGCAGGGCTGGCTGCGGGAGATGAGCGCGGCGACCGGCGCCGAGTACGAGTACAAGTTCGCCAACCTGCTGCGGGCCGCGCACGGCAAGATCTTCCCGGCCATCGGCGCCGTACGGAACACCACGCGGAACACGCTCGTGCGGCAGTTGGCGTCGGACGCCAACCAGACCGTGCTCGACCACATCACGGTGCTGGAGAAGACCGGGCGGGTCGACTTCGACGCCATCGCCAACGAGATCGCCAACGCCTCGACCGCCAGCCCGACCGGCCCTGCGGCCCCGGCCCCCGGCCAGCAGGCGCCCTCCGCGCCGGCCGCCGAGGCGAGCGGCAACATCGGCGCCACCTCGCGCCCGTCCCCGGCGGCACCGGGCACGGTCAACACCGGCCGCCCGGATCCGGTCGACTCGAACGGCGTCCTGGGTTAGGGCTCCCGCGGCCGTCCGGGTCCCGGCCCCGAAGTCCTGGCCCCGAACCTCAAATGTTGCTCTGAAAGTGACGCGGCCGAGGTTCGGGGCCTTGCCCGTGGGCGATACCCCCGTCACGCCGGACAGCGGACTTGTGGAGTTCATGACCTGCACACAGAACGGGGACGGACGATGGAGCGACTGGGAACGGGCATCGGCTGGCGGCCGGAGATCGCGGACGCCGTGGAGCGCATGCCGGGCATCGACTGGGTCGAGGCCGTGGCCGAGAACGTCTGCCCCGGCCACCTCCCCGACTCCCTGCTACGGCTGCGCGAGCGCGGCGTGACGGTGATCCCGCACGGCGTCTCCCTGGGCCTCGGCGGCGCCGACCGCCCGGACGAGGGCAGGCTGACGGCGCTCGCCGAGCGGGCCGAGGCGCTGGGATCGCCGCTGGTCACGGAGCACATCGCGTTCGTCCGCGCGGGCGGCCCGCTGACCGCCTCCCCGCTCCTGGAAGCCGGCCACCTGCTGCCCGTACCGCGCACCCGAGACGCCCTCGACGTGCTCTGCGAGAACATCCGCATCGCCCAGGCCGCACTTCCCGTACCCCTCGCGGTAGAGAACATCGCCGCGCTGCTCGCCTGGCCGGGCGAGGAGATGACCGAGGGGCAGTTCCTGTACGAACTGGCCGACCGCACCGGCGTACGCCTCCTCATCGACGTCGCCAACCTGCACACCAACCACGTCAACCGCGGCGAGGACCCGGCCAAGGCCCTCGCCGAACTCCCCGTCGAGGCCATCGCGTACGTCCATGTCGCGGGCGGTATCGAACGCGACGGCGTCTGGCACGACACCCACGCCCACCCAGTCCCCGCCCCGGTCCTCGCCATCCTGACCGACCTCGCGTCCCGCGTCTCCCCGCCCGGGGTGCTGCTGGAGCGTGACGACAACTTCCCCGAACCGGCCGTGCTGGAGCGGGAGTTGGAGGCGATTCAGGGGGCGCTGACCAAGGGGTGGGCACGGTCGGCCGCGCGCCGGGTGCCTTCGCGGGAAGGGCAGGCGATCAGCGCCGTAGGGGCATCGGAGACGGCACCCGCGCCCGAAGCCACCGCCGCCGCCCGTCAGCGTCTCGCCCTCGCTCAGACCGCCCTTCTCTCCGCCCTGGTCGCCGCGACTCCGGTCCCCGACGGGTTCGACCGGGTGCGGCTCGGGGTGCAGGCGCGGGCGCTCGGGGTGAAGCGGGCCGATGTCGTGGCGAAGGTGGCACCCGAACTGCCGGAGATTCTCGGGGAGTTGTACCGGCCGACCTTCCTCGCGTACGCACACTCGCACCCCATGACCGGCGGTTACCGGCGGGACGCGCTGGACTTCGCGGGGCAGCTGCTGCTGTCGGGCGGGCCGGAGGACGCGGAGGTGCGGCGGGAGTTGCGCGAGTGGTGGCTGGAGCGGTCGGGGCCCGTCCCGCGTTCGGCGCGGCCCGCGGTCCGGCTCGCACGTGCCACCCGGCGGGTGCTGCTGCGCCGTTGAGGGACTCAGGCGGCGCCGACCAGGGGCCTTGGAAGGTGACAGTGACTCCACAGTAATATTGCGGTCCCGCACGAGACGCGCACGAAAAGCACACTCACGTGCGGTGCCGTAACAGGAGGCACCCATGCGACCGCGACCACCCGTAAAGGGCCGAGGCATAGTCAGTGGCACCGGCGTCATCGTCATCGGCCTGACCGCGACCCTGGCCGCGCTGGTCTTCCCGGTCTGGTCCTACGCCGACCGGTCCGGGACGACCGGCGCCAGCGTGCTCAGCGACCAGACGGTGACCACCCCGTACGGGCCGTTGTCCGCCCTGGACCGGGACTTCGTCACCAGGGTCCGGCTGGCCGGGCTGTGGGAGCTGCCGGCCGGGCAGCAGGCCGAGGAGAAGGGCACGACCGCGGCCGTACGGACGGCGGGGCAGCACCTCATCGACGGCCACACGTTCCTGGACGAGCGGGTGCGGGACGTCGCCGCCCGGCTCGGGGTGCCGCTGCCCAACCAGCCCAACGCGCAGCAACAGCAGTGGCTCGCCACGCTCAACGCGGCGCAGGGCGTGGACTTCGACCGCAAGTTCGCCAACATCCTGCGCCTCGCGCACGGCAAGGTGTTCACGGTGGTCGCGCAGGTCCGCGCCACCACCCAGAACTCCCTGGTCCGCGCCCTCGCCGACGACGCGAACACGACCGTCCTGGACCACATCAAGATCCTGGAGGCCACCGGGTACGTCGACTTCTCCGCGCTGGCCCGGGACATGGCCGCGTCGAGTTCGCCGGTGCCCAGCGTCTCCGCCGCGGCCGACCCCGGACAGGTGGTCCCGCTGGCCCCGTCGGTCTCCCCGACCTACACGCTCCCGCCGGCCGCCTCCGCCCCACCGCCGTCGGCGCAGCCGTAGAACCGTTGCGGCAGTAGTCCGTTTCCGGACATTCGGAACGTCACATACCGACAACGCTCCGTCCGGATTGTGAACAAGGCATGGCGTCGCACTGGGCCTTTGGCATAGAAACTTGGCATGTTCTGGGTCCTTCTCCTGCTCCTGGCCTGGGCCGTCGCCGGCACGGCGTGCACGCGGCTGTGCCTGGCCGCCGTCAGAGCGGCGGCCGTCGACACGGACGACGCGGGCACGGGACACGATCTGACGCTCTACGAGGCGGCGTTCCTCTCCGGCGGTCCCGCGCGGGTCGCCGATCTGACGCTCGTCTCCATGGCGCGGCAGCACCGGCTGCTGCTCGCGCACACCGGCTGGGCGACCGTCGTCGACCCGCGCGGCCGGGACGCCATCGAGCGGTCGGTGATAGGCGCGATCGGGCCCGAGGGGCAGTCCAGGATCGGCCCGGTGCGGGCCACCGCGGCGGCCACGGATGCCGTGCGCGACGTCGCGGACCGGCTCGTCGACGCGGGCCTGGCCGTACCGGACGGCAGCACTACGACCGTCGCGTCCGGGGTACGGCAGGTGAGGGGCGCCGCGCTCGTCGTGCTCGTGCTGGGCGCGACCGCGCTGCTGACGCCGGGGGCCGAGATGCCGCGGGGGCTGGTCGCGCTCTGGTTCGCGCTGCCGCTGGCCCTCACGCTGAGCTGTCTGGCCATCGCGCGGGTCGAGGTGCACCCGTACTCGCGCTGGGCGTCCCCGGCCGGTCAGCGGCTGCTGGGCACGCTGGCCCGGCACGCGGGCAGCGGGGACGACCGTACGTATCTGACGTCCGTCGCCGTACGCGGCATCCGCGCGGTCGGCGAGCCGGATCTGCGGGCGGCCTTCGCGCACCGCGAGCAGTACGAGTGGCGGCGCTGACCACAGCGTGAAGGCGCTCCCCGGGGGCGCACAGGGGTCATTGGGGCCGACACCGCCCGACGGTGCTTGCCTTCGCCGACAGCCGAACGAAACATCCCTTTTGTTGCTGCCGTGCTCCGAAGGGATACCCCACCATGCGAGCCGCCGCCCTGTACTCGGCCGCCGGGTCCTTGCTCCTCACCACCCTCGCCGCCGCCCCGGCCACCGGTGCCCCGGGCGCCGCGGAGTCGACCGGCACCGCGCTGGCCGCCGCGCACGCCCGGGCGGCGGGCATCACCTTCGGGAAGTGCCCCGACGCCCAGGACCTGCCCGGCACCATGGAGTGCGGCACGGTCTCCGTCCCGCTCGACTACGCGCACCCCGACGGCAAGCAGATCAAGCTGACCGTCAGCCGCGCCCGGGCCACCCACAAGGACCCGCACAACAGCAAGCGCAGAGTGCCCGGCCAGGGCTCCCTGGTCTACAACCCCGGCGGCCCCGGCGCCTCCGGCCTCTACTTCCCGCTGATCGGCATGCTCCCCGAGTGGAAGCGCATCGCGTCGGCCTACGACCTCGTCGGCTACGCCCCGCGCGGGGTCGACAAGTCGGCACCCCTGTCCTGCGAGGACCCCAAGCACTTCTTCAAGGCGCCCTCGCAGTCGCCGACTTACCCCTCGGAGTCGTACAAGAAGGAACGCATCGCGGAGGCCAAGTCGTACGCGCGCGGCTGCGCCAAGCGCTCCGGCAGCAAGCTCCGCTTCTACACCTCCCTCAACAACGCCCGCGACCTGGACGTCCTGCGCGCCGCGCTCGGCGAGGACAGGCTGACGTTCATGGGCGCGTCCTACGGGACCTACTTCGGGGCGCTGTACGCGACGCTGTTCCCCACGCACGTACGGCGGATGGTGTTCGACTCGGCGGTGAACCCGGACCCCGAGCAGATCTGGTACCGCAACAACCTCGACCAGTCGGCCGCGTTCGAGGGCCGCTGGACGGACTTCCGCGAGTGGATCGCCAAGCACGACGACGTCTACGGGCTCGGCGACACGGAGGAGAAGGTCCTCGGTAGCTATCGCAAGGCCGAGGCGCGGCTCGCGGAGAAGCCCGCGGGGGGCAAGGTGGGTCCTGCGCAGTTGCAGGGCGCGATCCTGTCCGCCGGGTACTACGACGACTACTGGCCGCACAGTGCGGCTGCCTTGTCGGCGTATCTGAAGGGTGACCCGAAGCCGTTGATCCAGCAGGCCGGGCCCACGCCGGGGGCGGCTGTCGAGGCGGAGAACGGGAACGCGGTGTACACGGCCGTCGAGTGCAATGACGCGGCCTGGCCTACCGAGTGGAGTGTCTGGGACCGGGACAACACTCGGCTTGCGCGGGTGGCGCCG
The DNA here is from genome assembly GCF_000716605.1 of Streptomyces sp. NRRL F-525. Taxonomy (GTDB): domain Bacteria; phylum Actinomycetota; class Actinomycetes; order Streptomycetales; family Streptomycetaceae; genus Streptomyces. The sequence goes on from NZ_JNXE01000033.1 coordinate 58,224, forward strand.
TTCGAGACGTGGGACAACGTGTGGATGAATCTGCCGTGCGCGTACTGGCCCGTGCCTCGGCAGCAGCCGCTTGATGTGCGGACTGGGCCTGGTGAGTTGCCGCCGGTGCTGATCATGGCTGCCGAGCGGGATGCGGCTGCGCCGTATGACGGGGCCCTTGAGTTGCAACGGCGCCTGTCTGACTCGGTGTTGGTGACTGAGCGGGATGCGGGGACTCATGGGATCGCCGGTGGATCCAACAAGTGCGTCAACGGGTATCTGGACGCTTATCTGTTGGAGGGGCGGTTGCCTGAGCGGCGGGCTGCGTGTGCTCCGCATGCTGAGCCGAAGGCTGCGCGACCGGGTAGTTCGTAGACTGCCGCCCGGCGGGGGCTGGTCGCGCAGTTCCCCGCGCCCCTAAAGACCTACGCCAGCCCGGCGATCAATTCGGAAACCGACTTTCGGCGGCCCGTGTAGAAGGGGACCTCTTCTCGGACGTGCATGCGGGCCTCGGAGGCTCGGAGGTGGCGCATGAGGTCGACGATGCGGTAGAGCTCGTCGGCCTCGAAGGCCAACATCCACTCGTAGTCGCCCAGCGAGAACGAGGCGACCGTGTTGGCTCGGACGTCCGGGTAGCCGCGGGCCATCTTGCCGTGGTCGGCGAGCATGCGGCGGCGGTCCTCATCGGGGAGCAGGTACCAGTCGTAGGAGCGCACGAACGGGTACACGCTGATGTAGTTGCGCGGCGTCTCGTCGGCCAGGAAGGCCGGGATGTGCGAGCGGTTGAACTCGGCGGGGCGGTGCAGCGCCATGTTCGACCAGACCGGGTCCAGGGCGCGGCCGAGCTTCGTGCGGCGGAAGAGGTTGTACGCCTCCTGAAGCTGGTCGGCGGTCTCGGCGTGCCACCAGATCATGAGGTCGGCGTCGGCGCGCAGTCCCGAGACGTCGTACGTGCCGCGGACGGTCACGTCCTTCGCGGCGAGCTGGTCGAACAGCTCCTGGACCTCGTCGGCGTATCCGGCGCGGTCCTCGGGCAGCACGTCCTTCAGCTTGAAGACGGACCACAGGGTGTAGCGGATGACCTCGTTGAGGTCCTTGGCCAGCTTGCCCTTGTTCGGGATGCGGCCGGGCTCGGTGGTGGGGGCGTCGTCGCTCATGGGGCTATTCTCCCGCTCCGCCGGAGGCGCTCGGCACCGGGTCACCGGTCAGCCGCTCGACGGCCGCGTACGCGCTCGCGATGGTGGCCGGGATGCCGACACCGTCGTAGGCCGCGCCGCAGACCGCCAGGCCGGGGAGCTTGCCGACGTGTTCGCGGATGCGGGCCACGCGCGCGTGGTGGCCCACCGGGTACTGGGGCAGACCGTCGGTCCAGCGGGTGACGCGGGTCGCGAGGGGCTCGGCGTCCAGGCCGGTGGCCTCGCGCAGGTCGTGCCGGGAGACGTCGACCAGGCCGGTGTCGTCGCGCTCCAGGATCGCCGTCTCGCCGTACCGGCCCACCGAGGTGCGCAGGACCAGCACGTCCGGGTTCTCGTCGGCGATCCAGCCCCACTTCTGGGAGGCGAAGGTGGACGCCTTGATGGTGCGGCCGTCGACCGGCGGCACCAAGAAGCCGCTGCCTTCGGGGAGTTCGGTGTCCGTGCGGCGGTAGGCGAGGGTGATCAGGGCCATCGAGGCGTACTCGACGGCGCCCAACTCGGCCGCCGCGCCCGGCGCTTCGGGCCGTAGCAGCTCGGCGGCGACCGGTGCGGGGACGGCGACGATCACGCCGTCGGCTTCGAGCACGCGGTCTCCGGCGACGACCCGCCAGCCCGATGTGCCGCTGCGGCGCAGCTCCGTGACCGGGGTTCCGGTGAGGATCTCGGCGCCCCGCGCGCGTGCCGACTCCGCGACGGCGAGCGGGAGTTGGCCCACTCCGCCCTGGATGCCCATGAAGACCGGGCCGGTCTGCTGTGCGGCGGCGGCGCGCTCCTGGATGCCCCGGACGGCCTCGGTGAGGGAGTCGTGGGTCTTCGCGGCCTGGTACAGCTGCGGGACGGCGGAGCGCATCGAGATGCGGTACGCGTCGCCCGCGTAGACACCGCCCAGGAGCGGCTCCACGAGGCGGTCGACGACCTCGCGGCCGAGGCGTGCCGCCACGTACTCCCCTACCGCCACGTCGTCGCCGACCTCCGTGCGGGGCAGGTCGGCGTCGCGCTCGATGCGGTGCAGGCCCTCGTCCGAGAGGACTCCGGAGAGGGCGGACGCGGTGCCGGGGACGCCCATGACGTGGCCCTTGGGCATGGGGCGCAGGGCACCCCGGGTCCAGATCGACGCGGTGGCCGTGGCGGGCGCCTGGAGGCGGTCGGTGAGGCCGACCTCGCGGGCCAGGGCGACGGCCTCGGGGCGGCGGGCCAGCATCGACTCGGCGCCGAGGTCCACGCGGGCGCCCGCGATCTCCCCGGGCAGCAGCTTGCCGCCGACCCGGTCCGACGCCTCGACGACGGTCACGCGCACGCCTCTGTCCAGCAGCCGGTGTGCGGCGGCCAGTCCGCCGATCCCGGCGCCGATGACGACGACATGCCCTGTGCCCGTACGAGTCTCCACTTCGCGCATGCACCCAGCCTCTCAGACCCCACTGACAGTCCGACTCCGGCCCGGTGTCCGACGCGGTGTCCGGCGCGAGTCCCGACCGTGACCGCATCGGAACCGTTTCCGGCCAACGTCCCGCCCGGCCCGGGCGTCGAAGGTGCGTCAGTCGTCACGACGAACCTCGGGGGTACCAGCACATGCACGCACGACACTCCGTACGATCCGTCCAGGCCCTGGCCGGCCTCCTGCTCGCCTCGGCGCTCGCGCTGGCCGGATGCAGCGGCGGCGCGAGCGACAAGAGCGCCAGCGACTCCGGCGCGGGCGCCAAGGCAGCCGCCCCGGACGCCGCCGGGCAGGAGGGCGCGTCCGGCAGCGGAAACGCCCGGAACACCAAGGCCGTGCCCAAGCTCACCGCGAGCAGCATCATCCGTACGGCCTCGCTGTCCGTACGGGTCAAAGACGTACCGAAGGCCCTCGACGAGGCGCGGACCACCACCGAGAACGCGGGCGGGTTCGTCGGCAACGAGTCGACCAGCCGGGACGGGCAGGGCCACGAGCGCACGCGGGTCGTCCTGCGCGTGCCCAGCGACAAGTACGACGAGGTCCTCACCGAGCTGGAGGGCGCGGGCAAGCTCCTGTCGCGCACCGCGAAGGCGCAGGACGTCACGGACCAGGTCGTGGACGTGGACAGCCGCATCGCCTCGCAACGGGCCAGCGTGGCACGCGTGCGCGAACTGATGGACCGGGCCACCAAGTTGAGCGATGTGGTGGAGCTGGAGGGCGAGTTGAGCACCCGCGAGTCCGACCTGGAGGCACTGCTCGCCCAGCAGTCGTCCCTGAAGGACCGCACCAGCCTGGCCACCATCACCCTGTCCCTGTCGCAGACCCCGGTCGCGAAGGCCGCCGCCAAGGACGACGGCCCCGGCTTCGTGGACGCCGTCGCGGGCGGCTGGCACGTCTTCGTGACGATGCTGCGCTGGATCGCCCTGTCCCTCGGCGCGGTGCTGCCGTTCGCGGCCGTGGCGGCGCTGGCGCTCTTCGTGTGGCTGCGTCTCGTACGGCCGCGTCGGGCGGCGGCCGTTCCGGCAGCCACCGGCGTGGGACCACTCCCGGAAGCCCGTCCGGTACGACCTGAGGAGGAGGGCGGGCAGGACTGAAATGCTCGGTCCCCGTAGCGTGTTCGCATGAGCATGAGCCGTGCGAGGGGTACCCGAGAACGACTGGTCGTCATCGGCGGAGACGCCGCGGGCATGTCCGCGGCGTCGCAGGCACGGCGCCTCAAAGGGCCGGACGAGCTGGAGATCGTCGCCTTCGAGCGCGGCCACTTCACCTCGTACTCGGCGTGCGGCATCCCCTACTGGGTGGGCGGTGATGTGTCCGCCCCGGAGGAGCTGATCGCCCGCACCCCGGAGGAGCACCGCGAGCGTGACATCGACCTGCGCATGCGCACCGAGGTCGTGGAGCTCGACGTCGCGGGTGGGCGGGTACGCGCGCGGGACGTCGATTCCGGGGACGAGTCCTGGACGTCGTACGACAAGCTCGTGATCGGGACCGGGGCGCGGCCGATCCGGCCCGACATGCCCGGGGTGGACGCGCCCGGGGTGCACGGGGTGCAGACGCTCGACGACGGGCAGGCGCTGCTGGACTCGCTGGCACGCACGCGTGGGCGTCGGGCTGTGGTGGTCGGGGCCGGGTACATCGGGGTCGAGATGGCGGAGGCGTTCGTCAACCGCGGGTATGACGTCACCGTCGTCAACAGGGGCAAGGAGCCGATGTCCACGCTCGACCCGGACATGGGGCGCCTGGTGCACAAGGCGATGGAGGGCCTGGGCATCACGATGGTCGACGACGCCCACGTCACCGAGGTGCGCACCGGGGACGACGGGCGGGTGCGGGCCGTGGTCACGAAGGACGCGGAGTACCCGGCGGATGTCGTGGTGCTGGGGATCGGAGTCCGGCCGGAGACCTCGCTCGCGAAGGCGGCCGGGCTGCCGGTCGGGCAGCACGACGGGCTGCTCACCGACCTGGCGATGCGGGTGCGCGGGCACGAGAACATCTGGGCCGGCGGCGACTGCGTCGAAGTGCTCGACCTGGTCTCCGGGCAGGAGCGGCACATCGCCCTGGGGACCCACGCCAACAAGCACGGTCAGGTCATCGGCACCAATGTGGGCGGCGGTTACGCCACCTTCCCCGGGGTCGTCGGTACGGCCGTCAGCAAGGTGTGCGATCTGGAGATCGCGCGCACCGGGCTGCGCGAGAAGGACGCCCACCGCGCGGGCCTGCGGTTCGAGACGGTCACGATCGAGTCGACCAGCCGCGCGGGCTACTACCCCGAGGCCGCCCTCATGACGGTGAAGATGCTCGCCGAACGCCGTACCGGCCGTCTCCTGGGCGTGCAGATCGTCGGCCGGGAGGGCGCCGCGAAGCGTGTCGACATCGCGGCGGTCGCCCTCACGGCCCGTATGACGGTGGAACAGATGACGGCCCTGGACCTGGGGTACGCCCCGCCGTTCTCCCCGGTGTGGGACCCGGTCCTGGTGGCGGCCCGTAAAGCGGCCGCCAAGGTCCAGGCGGGCCTGCGGTAAAGCGTTTACGCCGTGCCGTTGATGCGGTCTATCGCCTGCCGTGCCTGCTCGGCCGGCGGCCTGGCGGGCAGGGACGAGACGGACGCGCTCGGCGGCACCATCGCGGCCGGCTGAGCCCCGGCCGGCTTCGCGTGGGCGCCCAGCGCGTTGGAGCGCAGCCGGTTGCTCACCGCCTCGTCCAGGGTGACCGGCCGCTGCATCTGCGCGGCCATGCGTCCCGCCTCCTGGCCGAGCCGGGCGACGTCCTCCCAGGGGAGGCGCACCACCAGGGAGATCTCGGCCTCGCCGTCGGGCGTGGCGGTCATCTGAGGGGAAATACGGTCGTTCATCGCCTGTTCCTCACGTCGTCCCCGCGACACGCCTTCCCCGCACCGCGGGCGGTTGAGGAGTCATACGCACAGGCGGACGGCGGTGTTCACCGGTTCGCCGCGCGTATCGGGGGCACTAATCCCTTGTGGTCATCCCCGTCCATGACGTGAACCCGGTGCGCCGCACCCCTTGGGTGACGTATGCGCTCATCGCCGCGAACGTGCTCGTCTTCCTGTTCACGCCCGGAATGGCGGGCTCCGTGGCGGGCGGCAGCGACCTCTCGCAGCTGTGCCATCTGCAGGCGTTCCTGGACCACTACGCGGCCGTACCGCGGGAGTTGATCCACCACCAGATGCCGCAGCTGGTCCCGACCGGCGCCGTCCAGGCGGGCCCCGGCGGCCCGGCGTGCGCGGCCGGCCCGCCGGCCTACGACAAGTCGGCCCCGCTGAGCGTCCTCACCGCGATGTTCCTGCACGGCAGCTGGATCCACCTGCTGGGCAACATGCTGTTCCTGATGATCTTCGGCAACAACGTCGAGGACCGCATGGGCCACATCCGCTTCACGCTCTTCTACGTGGTGTGCGGTTACGCGGCGGGCTACGGCTTCGCGCTCCTCAACGCCGACTCGGCCGACCCGCTGATCGGCGCCTCCGGGGCGATCGCCGGTGTCCTGGGCGCCTATCTGGTGCTGTACGCGAGGGCCAGGGTGTGGGTCCTGGTGCCGTTCCTGTTCTTCCTGCCGCTACGGCTGCCCGCCTGGCTGGTGCTGGGCTTCTGGTTCGTGCTCCAGGCGTTCTACTCGTCCGGCGAGGGCGTCTCCGACGCGGGCACCGTGGCGTACGAGGCGCATGTCGTCGGGTTCCTCGTGGGCATGCTGCTGGCCTGGCCGCTCAAGGCGGGCACTCCCCCGCCGCCGGAACCGCGCGGCCTGCTGTTCGGCAGGCGGGCGAGGCCCCGGCACACGTGGTGAACGCGGACTTCAGTGAGCGGTCTGCGTGTGGACGTACTCGGCGAGCCGGGTGAGCGAGTCCGGGTCGGTGTTCGGCATCACGCCGTGCCCGAGGTTGAAGATGTGGCCCTCGAGGTCCTTCGCCGCTTCGAGGACCTCGCGGGTCTTCGCCTCGACGGCCTCCGTGGGGGCGAACAGGACGGCCGGGTCGAGGTTGCCCTGGAGGGCCTTGCCGGGGCCGACCCGGCGGGCGGCCTCGTCCAGCGCGACGCGGTAGTCGACGCCGACGACGTCCGCGCCGGCGTCGCCCATCAGCCGCAGCAGCTCGCCGGTGCCGACACCGAAGTGGATGCGCGGGACGCCGTAGCCCTCGACCGCCTTGAGGACCTTCGCGGAGGCGGGGAGCACCGAGCGGCGGTAGTCCGCCGGGGCGAGGGCGCCGGCCCAGGAGTCGAAGAGCTGGACGGCGCTGGCGCCCGCCTCGATCTGGACCTTGAGGAAGGCGGCCGTGATGTCGGCAAGGCGGTCGAGGATGTCGGCCCACAGTTCGGGGTCGCCGTACATGATCGCCTTGGCGTTCTCGTACGTGCGGGACGGGCCGCCCTCGATGAGGTAGCTCGCGAGGGTGAACGGGGCGCCGGCGAAGCCGATGAGGGGGGTGGAGCCGAGCTCGGCGGTCAGCAGGCCGATGGCCTCCGTGACGTAGGAGACGTCCTCGGGGGTGAGGTCGCGGAGGCGGTCCAGGTCGGCGCGGGTGCGGATCGGCTTCTCGACGACCGGGCCGACGCCGGGCTTGATGTCGAGGTCGATGCCGATGGCCTTGAGCGGGACGACGATGTCGCTGAAGTAGACCGCCGCGTCCACCTTGTGCCTGCGCACCGGCTGGAGGGTGATCTCGGCGACCAGCTCGGGCCGCGTGCAGGACTCCAGCATGGGGATGCCCTCGCGCACCTTGTGGTACTCGGGCAGCGAACGGCCGGCCTGCCGCATGAACCACACCGGCGTGTGGGGCACGGGCTCGCGCCTGCACGCCTTCATGAAGGCGGAGTCGTAAGTGGCGGTCGGCTGCTGGCCCGCGGGGCTCTGGTTGGCACTCACGGGGCAAGTCTCGCACGGCGCCAGAAGGCGATTACACGGTGTGCTGAGCGGAAGAGCTGGTGTCTAGTCCCGCACGATGCCTCCGTTCCCCTTAATCTTCCCGCATGGCTGCGGCTCAGGGACGATTGTCGGATGGCGCTGACGGGATGGACGACTCCAAGGAGGGGGACCGGGATGGGGGCGGTGCGGCGCCGCCGGCTTTCCAGGCCGCGGTCCAGGCCCTGAAGAACAGTCGGCTGAGGCCGCAGATCGAGATCGATCCGACGCCCGCTCCCCAGCGGCTCGCGCCCTACGCATACGCGCTGGAGGCCGCGGTCGTCGACGGCGACCAGGATCTGGCCGACGGCCGCCTGGTGCTGCTGCACGACCCGGCCGGGCACGACGCCTGGCACGGCACGTTCCGCCTGGTGACGCTGGTGCGCGCCGAGCTGGAGGCGGAGATGGCGGCGGACCCGTTGCTGCCCGACGTGTGCTGGTCCTGGCTGACCGGCGCGCTCCAGGCGCGCGGACTGACGTACGGCGAGCCGAGCGGCACCGTCACGCGGGCCAGCTCGCACTACTTCGGCGGGCTGTCCGAGCGGCCGTCCGCGTCCCAGATCGAGATCCGTGCCTCGTGGACTCCGCGCGAGGGGCTCGGCGGCGTCCCGGACACGGCGGCGCATCTGGCCTCCTGGTGCGATCTGCTGGCCCAGGTCGCGGGCCTGCCCCCGGCGGGCCCGGGCGACGCGTCCATCGTCACGCTGCCGCAGCGCCGCGGCCCGCAGTCACGCTGAGCCTTACCCGAGGCACACCGAGGTCTTACCGATCGCTTCCGGTGTCTTTGTCGATACGGCCACTTTCAATCAGGAGTGGCCCATCGAACGAGCCGTTTCGTGCACCGAACGATCGACAGCGTGTCCGAATTGCACTGATTGCTACTCACTAAATCGTGATCTTTCTCTAAAGGACCCGGGGTTTGGTGCCGAAGACGACTGTGACCTTGAAAGTCGTCCCACACCCCAGGAGGCCTGGTGTCCGTTCTCCTCGAGCAGCCCGCAAGCCTGGTCGCCTACCGCCCGAACAAGCCGACCGCCATGGTGGTCGTGGCCGACCCGCGCGTCCGCTCCACCGTCACCCGCCACCTGTGGGCGCTCGGTGTGCGCGACGTCATCGAGGCCTCGTCCGTCGCGGAGGCTCGTCCCCGCATCGGCAACCCCCGCGACATCTGTGTGGCAGACGTCCACCTTCCCGACGGCTCCGGTCTCACCCTGCTCTCCGAGACCAGAGCCGCAGGCTGGCCGAACGGCCTGGCCCTGTCCGCCGCCGACGACATCGGTGCCGTGCGTAACGCCCTCGCGGGCGGCGTCAAGGGCTACGTCGTCACCGGCACCCGTACCAACGTCGGGCTCCCCACCCGGCCCGGCGCCGCCCCCATCGGCTCCGCCGCCGCCCGTATGCACCGCCGCCCCCCGGGTTCCCCGAGCCACCCGGGTGGCTACCGCGAACTGTCCGGCCGAGAGGTCGAGGTCCTGCGCCTGGTCGCGGAGGGCCAGTCGAACAAGGCGATCGGCGTCTCCATGGGCCTGTCCGCACTGACCGTCAAGAGCCACCTCGCCCGCATCGCCCGCAAGCTCGGCACGGGTGACCGCGCCGGCATGGTCGCGGTGGCGCTGCGCACCGGAATCATCCACTGACCCCGTCCCCGTAACCCCGTCCCCACCCCTCCTTCCGCTCCCCCTTCGAGCCAACCGGATCTTTCACTTACCTGACTGGTTTACGACCCCCAGACGCCCGTCGACGGAACGTTCCGTCGGCGGGCGTTGTCCATACACGGATACCCTTGACAGGTGACCGACGCCCAAGAAACCGCAGCAGACAGCTCACTGCGAACCACCGGAGGCGCCCCTCCGGACGACGTCGAAACGGCGCCGATCCCTTTGCTCGAGCCCCGAGAGGGCATTCCGCCCGTGATCGCCGACGAGGACGCCCTCGCCGAGGTGATCGCGGCCTTCGCCGCCGGCACGGGTCCCGTGGCCGTCGACGCCGAGCGCGCGTCCGGCTACCGCTACGGACAGCGCGCCTATCTGGTTCAGCTGCGCCGTGAGGGCGCGGGCACCGCACTGATCGACCCCGTGGCCTGCCCCGACCTGTCGGGTCTCGGTGAGGCCCTCTCCGGCGTCGAGTGGGTACTGCACGCCGCCACCCAGGATCTGCCGTGTCTGCGCGAGATAGGCATGGTGCCGACGCGGCTCTTCGACACCGAGCTGGCGGGTCGGCTCGCCGGATTCCCGCGGGTCGGACTGGGCGCGATGGTCGAGGGCGTGCTCGGTTTCGTCCTGGAGAAGGGGCACTCCGCCGTCGACTGGTCCACCCGCCCGCTGCCCGAACCCTGGCTGCGCTACGCAGCCCTCGACGTCGAACTCCTCGTCGATCTGCGGGACGCGCTGGAGAAGGAACTCGACCGGCAGGGCAAGCTGGACTGGGCCCGCCAGGAGTTCGACGCGATCGCGGCGGCGCCGCCGGCCGAACCCCGCAAGGATCCGTGGCGTCGTACGTCCGGGATGCACAAGGTACGGCGGCGCCGGCAGCTCGGTGTCGTGCGGGAGCTGTGGCAGACGCGGGACCGGATCGCGCAGCGGCGGGATGTGTCTCCGGGGAAGGTGCTGTCGGACGCGGCGATCGTGGAGGCCGCGCTCTCTCTCCCTGTTGACGTGCAGGCTCTTGCCGCGTTGAACGGGTTCGGGCATCGGATGGGACGGCGGCAGCTGGAGCAGTGGCAGGCGGCCGTTGATCGGGCCAAGGCCCTTCCCGACTCGGCGCTTCCGCAGCCTGGGCAGCCGGTTACCGGGCCGCCGCCACCGCGTGCCTGGGCGGACAAGGATCCTGAGGCTGCGGCTCGGTTGTCCGCGGCGCGGGCGGCGGTTTCTGCGGTGGCTGAGGGGCTGAACATGCCTCAGGAGAACCTCATTACTCCGGATACTGTGCGGCGGGTTTGCTGGGAGCCGCCGAAGAGTGTGGATGTGGAGTCTGTGGGGGCGGCTCTTGCCGGGTACGGGGCTCGGGCTTGGCAGGTTGAGCAGGTTGCGCCGGTTTTGGTGGAGGCGTTGACCGCGAAGGCGCCGTAGGGGTCTGTGTTGTTTTGCGGGTGCGGGCTCGCTGTGGCTGGTCGCGCAGTTCCCCGCGCCCCCAAAGACAAAAGACCTCGGAAGCGGAACCGGAGCGTCGAGATCAGGCCAAGATCCTCAGATAGCGCCTAGGGAACTGGACGCGGTCGGGGTGTGACGTTCGCCGCTCCCGGCCCCGGGGGTGGGCAGGGTGGTTACTCGCAAGTAGCATGGGTACTGAGCGCGCGCTCAGCGCATCGCGGCAGTGCCGATCCCGCACCCTGGAGGAGAGCCAATCGTGCCTCGTACCGTCAGGGACGTCGTCTTCGTCGACGGCGTCCGCACCCCGTTCGGCAAGGCGGGCCCGAAGGGCATCTACCACGAGACCCGGGCCGACGACCTCGTTGTGAAGGCGATCCGGGAGCTGCTGCGCCGCAACCCGGGACTCGACCCCGCGAAGATCGACGAGGTCGCCATCGCCGCGACCACGCAGATCGGTGACCAGGGGCTGACCCTGGGGCGGACCGCGGGCATTCTCGCCGGGCTGCCGCAGTCGGTCCCCGGTTATTCCATCGACCGCATGTGTGCGGGCGCGCTGACCGCCGTCACGACCACCGCGGGCTCCATCGCCTTCGGTGCCTACGACGCCGTCATCGCCGGTGGTGTCGAGCACATGGGCCGCCACCCCATGGGCGAGGGCGTGGACCCGAACCCGCGGTTCGTGAGCGAGAAGCTGGTCGACGACTCCGCGCTGTTCATGGGCATGACCGCGGAGAACCTGCACGACCGCTACCCGCACATCACCAAGCAGCGTGCAGACGAGTACGCGGTGCGTTCGCAGGAGAAGGCCGCCAAGGCGTACGCCAACGGCAAGATCCAGCAGGACCTGGTGCCGATCTCGGTGCGCAACACCAACGAGCAGGTGGGCGAGGTCGGTTGGGGTCTCGTCACCGCCGACGAGCCGATGCGTCCGGGGACGACCCTCGAGAACCTGGCCGGTCTGAAGACTCCGTTCCGTGTGCACGGGCGGGTCACCGCCGGCAACGCGGCCGGGCTCAACGACGGTGCCACCGCTTCGATCATCGCCAGCGAGGACTTCGCGCGCGAGCACAACCTGCCGGTGAAGATGCGTCTCGTGTCGTACGCCTTCGCCGGCGTCGAGCCGGAGGTCATGGGCTATGGCCCGATCCCGGCGACCGAGAAGGCGCTCGCCAAGGCGGGCCTCGGCATCGAGGACATCAACCTCTTCGAGGTCAACGAGGCTTTCGCCGTCCAGGTGTTGGCCTTCCTCGACCACTACGGCATCGCTGACGACGACGAGCGCGTCAACCAGTACGGCGGCGCGATCGCCTTCGGTCACCCGCTGGCCTCGTCGGGTGTGCGTCTGATGACGCAGCTGGCCCGGCAGTTCGAGGAGCAGCCGAACGTCCGCTACGGCCTGACGACCATGTGCGTCGGCTTCGGCATGGGCGCCACGGTCATCTGGGAGAACCCGCACTTCGAGGGGGACAAGTGAGCACCACCACCGAGCTTCTGAAGGGTGCGGCCGAGCTGTTCCCGGACGAGGTCGTGACGTCCGCGCACGTCCGTCACCTCGAACTGCCGTACAGCGCCGGGCGGTTCGCGCTCATCACGCTGGACAACGGCTTCGACCACACCAAGCCGACCACCTTCGGCCCGGCCTCGCTGGCGAACCTCAACACCGCCATCGACCAGGTCGAGAAGGAGGCGGCGGCCGGCGAGATCGTCGGTGTCGGCATCACCGGCAAGCCCTTCGTCTTCGCCGTCGGCGCGGACCTCAAGGGCGTCGAGCTCCTCAAGAACCACGACGACGCGCTCGCCATCGGCAAGGGCGGCCACGAGGTCTTCAAGCGCCTCGCGGACATCGCGGTCCCGACCTTCACGTACTACAACGGCGCGGCCATGGGCGGCGGTGTCGAGGTCGGTCTGCACTGCGAGTACCGCACGGTGTCGAAGCACATCGCGGCCTTCTCGCTGCCCGAGGTCTTCCTCGGCCTCGTCCCCGGCTGGGGCGGCTGCACGCTGCTGCCGAACCTGATCGGCGCCGACAAGGCCGTCTCGGTGATCATCGAGAACAGCCTCAACCAGAACAAGCAGCTCAAGGGCCAGCAGGTCTTCGACCTCGGGATCGCCGACGCGCTCTTCGAGGGCGCCGACTTCCTGGAGCAGTCCCTGATCTGGACGGCCAACGTCCTCAAGGGCGACATCAAGGTCGAGCGTCCGGCGATCGACCGCGGCGAGGCCTGGGACCAGGCCGTCGCCAAGGGCCGTTTCGTCGCGGACTCCAAGGTGCACGGGGCCGCCCCGGCCGCCTACCGCGCCCTCGACATCATCGGCGCCGCGAAGAACGGCGACCTCCAACAGGGCTACGACGCCGAGGACTTGGCGCTCGCCGACCTGATCATGGGTGGTGAACTCCGCGCCGGTATCTACGCGTTCAACCTGGTCCAGAAGCGCGGCAAGCGTCCCGCGGGTGCGCCCGACAAGTCGCTGGCGCGTCCGGTCACCAAGGTGGGTGTGGTCGGCGCCGGTCTGATGGCCTCGCAGCTCGCGCTCCTCTTCCTCCGCCGCCTCGAAGTGCCGGTCGTCCTCACGGACATCGACCAGGAGCGCGTCGACAAGGGTGTGGGCTACGTCCACGCCGAGATCGAGAAGCTGCTCGGCAAGGGCCGTATCAACCAGGACAAGGCCAACCGCCTCACGGCCCTGGTCACCGGTGTGCTGGACAAGGCCGAGGGCTTCTCCGACGCCGACTTCATCATCGAGGCCGTCTTCGAGGAGATCGGCGTCAAGCAGCAGGTGTTCGCGGAGGTCGAGGCGGTCGCCCCGGCGCACGCGATCCTCGCCACCAACACCTCCTCGCTGTCGGTGTCCGAGATGGCGTCGAAGCTGAAGAACCCCGAGCGGGTCGTCGGCTTCCACTTCTTCAACCCCGTAGCGATTCTTCCCCTGTTGGAGATCGTGCGCGGTGAGCAGACCGACGACGCGTCGCTGGCCACCGCCTTCGCCGTCGCCAAGAAGCTGAAGAAGACAGCGGTGTTGGTGAAGGACGCCCCGGCGTTCGTCGTCAACCGCATCCTCACCCGCTTCATGGGCGAGATCCAGAACGTCATCGACGAGGGCACCCCGGTCGCCGTCGCCGAGAAGGCCGTGGAACCGCTCGGGCTGCCCATGTCCCCGCTGGTTCTGCTGGAGTTGGTCGGTCCGGCCATCGGGCTGCATGTCTCGGAGACCCTCAACCGGGCCTTCCCGGACCGCTTCACGGTCTCCCCCAACCTCGCGGCCGTCGTCAAGGCGGGCAAGCGCGGCTTCTACGTCTACGACAGTGGGAAGCCCGAACTCGACCCCGAGGTCGCGGCGTTGCTGCAGCAGGGCGACTCCGTGCTGACCGAGGAGCAGGTGCGGGACCGGGTCCTGGACGCGGTGGCGCAGGAGATCGGTCTGATGCTCGACGAGGGTGTCGTCGCCGAGGCGCAGGACATCGACCTGTGCCTGATCACGGGCGCGGGCTGGCCCTTCCACCTGGGCGGCATCACGCCGTACCTGGACCGGGAGGGTGTGTCGGAGCGGGTCAACGGCAAGCCGTTCCTGGCGCCGGGTGTGGCCAGCGTTCCGGCGTAACCACCGCCGTACGGACGTGACTTGGGGAGGGCCTCCGCTTTCGGGCGGGGGCCCTCCCCTCATGTGTCGGCCGTCGAATTCCCTTTACTCGGGTCCTCGTGTGGTCACGGTGCCACGTCCGCGGCGGAACGCTGGTGCCAGAAGTTGAGGCGGTAGGCGTCGTGCACGGCCGGGTCGTCGTACTTCAGCAGGGCCTCGTCGTTGCCCTGGAGCGCGCGCACGGTGTACGTGTGGCTGCCGGTCCAGACGATCTTCTGGTCGGCCTTTCCCTTGTAAGTGCCTTCCACCAGAAGGTACTTGCTGTGGGTGTAGAAGCCGTCGGTGTTCTCGTCCATCCGGTGCAGCGCGATGCCGCCGTACGCGGTCGGGGCCGCCAGCTGCGCGGCCACGGCGCCGGAGCCCGCCTCGTCCAGCCAGTGGTACACGACGTCGACGTAGCAGCCCGCGTTGTCCAGCTCCCAGAGCTTCTTGGCGACCGCGAGCCGGCTGATCTGGTGCATGGCGATCCGGATGACCGTGCGGCCGTCGGAGGTGCCGTAGCCGGTGGAGTTGCCGTGGCAGACGGCGTTGGTGCCGACCGGGTCGTCCACGGTGCTGAGGATGTTGACGACCGGGTCGGCGCTCGCGCGCGGGAAGAGATACAGCTTGGCGACGCCGGCCTGGGTCTCCACCGGGTAGTCGGCGACCTGTGCGGTCTCACCGCTCCCGGCGGCCCGCAGGTCCTCGAAGTAGTCGGCGTAGGCCTGGTGGAGGGCGCTGTTGCCGACGACGACCATGGCGTCGTTCCAGGCGAGGGTCAGATCGTCGCCGGTGAGGTTCGAGGAGGTCTGCAGGACCACGTCCCGGACCGGGGTGGCGCCGCTCGCCGAGGTGCCGGTGGTCTCACTGAACAGGAAGAACTTGTTGTGGTTGACGGTGGTGTACGCGTCGTCGGGGTTCGGGTCGCGGGACAGACAGGCCGAGTCCTGGGGGCAGGTGAGGACCCAGGAGTCGGCGGTGGTGTCGGTGCCGAGGGCGTTCTTCAGCGAGGTGTACGCGGTGCTGTTGCTGTCCGAGTCGGCGATCACCTGGACGGAGACGCCGCGTGCGGCCGCCTTGACGAGTTCGTCGGCGATCCACTGCGACCACATCAGGTAGATCGACACCCTGATCCGTGACCCGGCGGTCGCCCCCTGCGCCAGCCGGCCGATCTTCGTGAGGATCTCCTTCTGGGCGGTGGCGTCGCCCGAGGGGTCGTTGAAGACGGGGCCGGTGGTGACGAGTGGTGTGTCGTCGGCGTGGGCGGTGGCCGGCAGGACGGCGAGCGCCGTCGTCACTAGGGTGGCGAGCCAGGTGCGTGCTCTCAAGTGCTTTCCTCCTGCTGACAGTTGAGAGGTGGTCCGGGAACGCGGTACAGGGGCCACGCCCCAAAGGTCAGGCCGCGTCGATCCACCGGGAGGCGGCCGGCAGTGCGCCCACCGGTCCCTCGGGGGCGAGTTCGGCGGCGGAGGCGGTGCCCAGGGCGTCGATGGCCTCGAAGACCCGCTCGCAGTTGCCGCCGCCGCGGTGCACGAAGAACTCCTCGACCCGGTCGCGGTGGACGGGCTCGACGGTGAAGTCCCGGCGGACGGCGGCGATGATCTCGTCGACGGCCTGCTCGACGGTCCGGCAGACCGGGCCGAAGCCGTCCTCGGTGAGGTTGAAGTAGCCGCGCTTGTAGTGCCGTCCGTAGAAGTCCTCCTCGTCGAAGGGGACGTAGACCAGCGGAATGCCCATGTAGGCCACGTCGAAGAAGACCGACGAGTAGTCGGTGACCATCAACGAGCACTCCTTCATGGCCTGTTGGACATTGCGGGTGTGCGGGTCGGCGACCTGGATGGACGGTGAGGAGAACTGGAAGGTGTGGAGGTAGGGGCGGATCTCGTAGTGGGGGAAGAACTCCAGGTCCACACCGAAGTGGTCGAGCGCACGGCCCAGGCGGGGGTCGGAGAGCAGCGTCTTGTAGAAGCGGTAGTACTCGGACTGGGTGAAGCTGGTCTTCGCCGGGCCGGCCGACTTCTTGTAGGAGGCGGTGACGATCCACTGCCGCCAGGTCGGCATCAGCAGGATGCGCGGCTTGTCCCGCGGTTCCCGCTTCAACGCGTCGAAGCGCGGGAAGCCGACGGGCTGGGCCCGGTCTCCGTAGCCGGCCTCCAGCGCCATGAAGTCACGCTCCTGACGGCCGGCGGTGACGAGCAGGTCGTAGCTGGCGATGCGCTGGTCGGCGCCGGAGGTGACGTCGTTGTAGGTCACGCCGTGCTGGAGGAACACCCGCTGGTACTTGACCAGTTCGCCGAAGCGGTGCAGGAAGAGCGCCTTCTTGTAGCCCTCGGGGACGAGGTAGGACTCGGAGTCGTAGGAGCCGATCAGCTTGGTCGCGTGCAGCAGATACGTCCGGTGCTTGAAGGAGCCCAGCTTCAGGACGTTGCCGTAGGGGGCGATCTTGGCGTGGTCGGCCGAGGACGCGTCGATGACGTAGTACGCCTTGCGGCGCTTGCGGTTCTCCCGGATCCACTTGAAGAAGTGGTACGAGTTGTCCTGCGCGGTGTCGGAGCGCTCGCCGATCAGCCAGATCTCCTTGCCGTTGAGGAAGGGATACGTCAGCCAGTAGGCGAGGCGCATGCGCCAGCCGGGGTTGCGGGTCCTGAGGATGCGCAGTTCACGGCCGGCCCGCCACATCGTGTGCCGGGCGCGGGCGAAGCGGCCGGCGGCCACGAGCCGCAGGTGCAGGGCGTCCTGGGCGCCGATGGTCAGCATGTAGGGGTGGCGGCCGACCTTGCCCGGGCCCTTGAGGCGGTGCAGGGCCAGGCGGGCCTTCATGATCACGTTGCGGTGGCGGGTGCCGTCGGCGCGGTGCACGCGCAGCCTGAAGTCGCCGACGCCGAAGCCGCTTTCGGCGAGTTGCGCGGCGGGGAGTTCCGCGTACCAGCCGGCGTACAGGTCGCGCTCGCCGCGGGCGTTGAAGAGGTCGCGGCGGTAGACCTGGGTGAGCGGGACGGTGATCTTGGTGTCGCGGACCTGGTAGACGAGCTCCAGCCGGTTGCCCATCGGGCCGCTGAGGTCCAGGCCCGGGAAGGCCATGCACCCTTCCAGGACGAGTACGTCGTCGCGGGTGCGGACGCTCTCCACCACCACGTTCGGGTCCTTCACCCGGGCCGCGCTGCTCGGCCGTGTCCCGCCGGGGAAGGTGCGGTAGAAGCCGTCGTCGTCCACGTCCACGATCGGCGGGGCGGCGGCGAGTGCCGGTTCCGGGTCGCAGAACAGCGGGAAGTTGCCGGTGCGGGCCGCGTAGTGGTCGAGCTGCTGGGCCGGGCTGGTGACGAACTCGGTGATGACGTCGTCGGGGATCTGCGCGTAGTGCCGGTGGATGTCCGGGAACATCTCGGCGAGTTGCGAACGGCCCATCACGTTGCGGGCGTTGCAGAGGAAGCCCTTGTAGGTGCGGGTGGCGTAGCGCTGGAACATCCGGCGGATCTCGGGGCGTTCCTCGGCGCTGAGGTCCAGCAGGAAGTGGTTGAGGCGCAGGTGGTCCCGGTAGTTGGCGGGCTTGCTCCACAGCGAGTCCATGATGGACGAGCCGTCGGGGCGGCCCCGGTACCAGTAGACGGGCCGGTCGACCAGGCCGATCGAGTTCGCGCGCAGCATCGCGGGCAGGGTGAGCCAGGCGTCCTCGAAGTGCACGCCCTCGCCGAAGCGCAGACCGAGGCGGCGCAGCAGGGCGGTGCTGAAGAGCTTGTTGCAGGCCGAACCGCTGAAGATCATGTCGGGGATCTCGGCGAAGTCGGTGACCAGGCGGTCGCCGTCGCCGAAGTAGTCCTTCCACGGGCCGTAGGGCCGGTCGGGGAAGTTGACGAGGTCGCCCATGACGACCTCGGAACCGTCGCGGTACGCGGCCTCGGCCATGGTGGCGAGGGCGTCCTCGCCGAGGATGTCGTCGGAGTCGAGGAAGGTGACGTAGGGGGCGCGGACCTGGTCGAGGCCGGTGTTGCGGGCGTTGCCGAGGCCGCCGTTGCGCTGGTGGACGACGGTGACGTTGGCGTAGTAGCCGGCGAATCGTTCCAGCATCTGGGGCGTCTCGTCGGTGGAGCCGTCGTTCACCAGGATGACCTGGACGGTGGCGAAGCCGCGCTGGGCGGCGAGGGAGGCCAGGCAGTCGTCGAGGTACTTCGCCACGTTGTAGCAGGGCACCACGACGGCGAGCTCGAAGGGGCCGGTGAGCCGGCGCACCGGCGGGTGGATCCGGTCGCGCCACCACATCCAGGGGGCGTTCGGGTCGCTCTGCTCGGTCTCGAAGGTGCGCCGGCCGGCCGTGGCGGAGCGGAGGGCGAGGTTGCCGCTGACGGTGCGGTACCCCTCGTACTCCTCGCCGTCCCGGTCGAAGGTGAGGCCTTCCAGGGCGATGTCACGGACGTTGAGCGCGGAACGGGAGCGGCTGCGGTTCCACTCGACGACGACCGAGACGTTCCACACGGTGCTGTCGGCGAGGTCGTTCCCGAGCAGCCGGACCAGGTCGGCCGTGCCTTCGAAGGTCACGAAGCGGTCGTCGACCGAGACCTCGGAGACCGGCACCAGGACGTCCTTCTTGGTGTGCCGGTTGCGTACGGCCAGGGAGAGGGAGACGGAGTCGGCGGCGGTGATACGGCCGAAGCGGTTGACGAGTTCGCCGGTGTACGTCAGCTCCGTACCCGCCACGCGCCAGGTGTCGAGCTGGGCGAAGAGGGGGATCTGGGTCACCGGGGCGGCGGCCAGGCCCAGTTCGGTGACGTCCAGCATGCGCCGGGCGTCGGGCAGGTGCAGATGGTCGGCGGACCAGTACACCCGGCCGTCCTCCTCCACCAGGTGGGAGGAGAACACGCTCTTGCGCTGGGTGTAGTCCAGCGTGGTGAGGGCGGCCTCGATCTCCTCGTACATCAGGAAGTAGGCGCGCACCCGGTCGACCGGACCGCACAGGTCGAACGCCTCGTCGCCGAGGGTGAACAGGTAGGAGCTGACGAGGTCGGCGAAGCCCTGCTGGAAGTCGGCGTCGCCCTCGGCGAGCGCGCGCATGTACAGGCGCAGGTCGTGGGCGAGGAACTTGGCGTCCTTGCGGACCTTCAGCTGCCACAGGCCGCGCTCCAGCAGGAACTCGTCGGTGGCCCGGTGGACCGCGATCCGGTCGGTGATGCTGCGCAGTTCGCCGGTGCGGCCGGTGATGGAGGCACCGCCCTCCGGCTCCCACATCCAGCGGTAGACGGGCTCCGTGAGCACGGTGATGCCCCGGGCCAGGCAGCCGGCGACCGTGGAGAAGTAGGTGTCTTCGTAGAACACGCCCTCGGGGAACCACACCCCGTACGAGCGCAGGAACTCCACGCTGTAGAGCTTGGCGGCGGCGATCGGGTCGGACAGGAGGAGAGGGAACTCCTCCAGTCCGGTGACCGTGCGGCCCATCGCGTAGACCTCCGGCGCCCAGGGTTCGGAGTCGCCGGTGGTCCGGTTGACGCGCAGCGCCTTGCCCGCGGTGATGTCGCTGCCGGTCTCCAGGGCGGACGCGACCAGCCGTTCGCAGGCGCGGGGCGGGAGTTCGTCGTCGGCGTCCAGGAACGTCACCCACCGGCCGGCGGCCTGGGCGATGCCCCAGTTGCGCGGGGCGCCGACGCCGCCGCTGTTCTGCTTGCGGCGCAGCACGCGCACCCGGGGATTGGTGCCGGCGAAGTTGGCGACGACCTCGATGGTGCCGTCGGTGGAGGCGTCGTCGACGACGATCACCTCGACCAGCTCGTACGTCTGGTTCACGGCCGACTGGAGGGCCTTGCCGATCGTGGTGGCCGCGTTGTACGCGGGGATGACCACGGTGACCCAGAGGTTGTCGCCGTCGTACGTCTGCTGCATCGGGTGGTGGCCCGTGCCTGCTCTCATCAGGAGTTCTCCCAGGCCCCCGGCGCCTTGCGGGACGTGCCCGGCAGCGCCTGCCCGAACTGGCGGATCGGCATGGTGTCGCCGTGCGGCCTCGGGATGTGCGGGAGGCCGTCGGTCTGGTCGGGGACGTCGGACTCGGGGGAGGCGACGTTCGGCTGGGGGTAGGGCTGGAAGAAGGGGTCCTCCTCCGGCCCGGGCGCCTGGTAGCGCTCGTCGGCGAGCAGGGCCGCCTGTGCGGCACCGCGCTGACGGTGGCGGCCGCGGTGCAGGTGCGGGGCGATGGTGCCGGCCGTGTCCGCGTCGGGGTTCAGCTCCTCCATGACCCGGGTGAAGTCACGGGTGGAGAGCCAGAACTTGTACATGATGACGAGTTCGAAGGTGATCAGCAGGCCGGCCGAGACGGCGGTGGTCCACAGGATCTGGCCGATCAGCGGGCCCACGATGAAGACGAACATCTGGAACTCGATGCCGCTGATCAGGTGCGGGCGCACCCGGGTGCGCAGCATGGCCCGGCGGATCCGGGTGTACCAGGGGAACTGGCCGCGGAACTGCTCGTGCAGGTCGACCACGTTGGAGACGCCGGCCTCCGCGCGCAGGTCCTCGGTGGAGGTGTGCGGGTTCTCCCGCAGCAGGTCCTCCATGAAGACGACCTGCGGGCCCTCGGCGGCCTCCTGGGCCTCCCGCTCCGCCTGCTCCGCCTCGGCGCGGCTCTTGGTGACCTTCTCGATCTTGGCCCGCATCGACATGCGCATCTTGTAGATCTGCAGCGCGTCGACGTAGCGCAGCATGTCGAGGAAGACCACCACCAGGGCGGCCACGAGGTACCGCTCGTCGTCCTGGGGGAAGAACTGTCCGCCCATCAGGGCGAGCGCGCAGAACAGCACGCGGATGCGGTCGAAGACGTAGTCGAGCCAGCCGCCGAAGACGGTGCCGGTGCCCTTGAGGCGGGCCAGCTTGCCGTCGATGCAGTCGAGGATGAAGCTCAGGTGGTAGAGCAGGGCCCCGATGATCAGCGACTGGCGGTCGCCCTTCAGGAAGAAGCCGCCGGCGGCCAGGCCGATGAAGAGCGCGGCCCAGGTGACCCGGTTCGGGGTGATGAACCGGAACCTCGCCATGACGAGCAGCAGTCGGGTGGCGACGGGGTCGACGAGGAAGACCGTCCACCAGGCGTCGCGTTTCTTGCAGGTCAGTTTTTGGACAGCCCGCAGCGAAAGCCTGGCCATAGCCCCCCGTCACTCCTTCATCAGATACGCCTGTCGCTTCACAGTTCAATCACATGAGCGCCCCGCACTTTAACAATCCTTCACCTAAGTGTCGACGCGCGTTGACCTGTGATTGACCGCGACCTTGATCACAGGCAACCTGTACAACCATTTGCGATCTTCACATCGGAGAACCATGGGCAGTGCTTGGTGAGGCCTTTCCCTCACCCTTGCGTTGCCTTGCGAAATCAAGCCACGGGTCGCCAGCCGCCGAGGACGAGACCGTCCTCCCGGCTCTCGTCGCGGCGCGCCACCAGCAGGCGTCCGCCGGGCAGCCGGGTCGCCACGGCGAGCCGTCCGGTCCGGCTCACGGCCGCGGCGGGAGCACCGTACGAGGGGGCGCCGACGTCCTGCCACCACACCCCGGTGTCGGGCCGGGCGGCCGGGTGGGCGCCCAGTGCGCAACCGCCGTCCGCACCTCTTCCGACCAGCACGGAGTAGCCCCAGCCGGCCAGTTCGACGCCCGGCGCCGCGGCCGTGGGCCCCTCGCCCCCGGTCTCCGGTGCCGGGTCGTCGAGCGGGTACGCACCGGGAGCGCCGGGCCGCCAGAAGCAGGTACGGCCGGTGCGGGCGTCACGGAACAGGACGGCACCGGGCTCGGCCGCCGCCGCGAGCGTGCCGGGACGCGCGGCGAACGGGAGCGTACGGTCCTCGCTCCACGCTCCGCCGGGTCCGGGGTACCAGCGGAGCACGGCCGCGGTGTCCCGGGCCCGGGCGTACAGCTCGACCCCGCCGTGCTCGGCGGTCACCGCCACGAGTTCGTCGGCGACCCGCAGTCCGCTCAGGTGCTGCCACGGCGTCCAGGTGCCGTCGGCCGAGCGGCGGCGGTGGCTGACGCTGTGTCCGAAGTTGCGCACGAACACGTGGAGATCTCCGGCGGCGTCGAACGCGGCCGCGGGGAACCCGACCTCACGCCCCTTGCGCCAGGCCGCGGAGTTGGGGCCGCCGAGCGTGAGCCAGGGGGTCGGCGGGCGGCCGGTGCGGTACTGGGCCGCGTGCACGACCTCGACGTCCGCGCCCCCGTCGCCGCGCGCGGTCCGGCGCAGCGCGAGGAGATGCGGCAGCCCGTGCGGGTCCCGGACCACCAGCAGGCCCGGCAACAGGCCCTGGCCTTCCAGGAGTTCGGGGCCGCGCCACCGTCCACCCGGCACCTCCTCGTGCCAGCGGACCACACCGGCGGCCGTCGGCAGGAAGGCGCTGAGCCGGCCGTCGAAGCCGGCCGAGAGCCAGTTCACGGGCACCGGGTAGCGCGAGGGGGTGTCGTCGCCGGGCCCCGGCACCCGCTCGGCCCGACGGCACTCGACGTACAACGGGCGTCCCGTGGCGGCCTGATGGGCCCGGGCCGCGGCGAGGACGACAACGGCGGTCTCGGCGTGCTCGTCCGGCACGCCGTACGACAGGACACCGGTCGCCTCGTCGACGCCCGTGTGCACGGGGTCCGGATCGAGGGTGTGCAGCCGTTCCGGATCGATCGCGAGCAGCTCCGCCGCCAGAGCCGCCGACGCGTTCCGGGCGTCGGTGTCCAGCACCCGGGGGCCGCCCCGCACCCGGCAGCCCCGGGCCTCGGCCGCGGCGAGCGCCCGGTCGAGCGCCGCCCGGCCGTCCTTGCCGCCCGGCCGCAGACAGACCACGGCGATCTCCGCGCCGGGGGCCTCCCGACCGACCGGCCCCACCGCGTCCCGGGGTTCCGGTACGACGACGGCGACCACGTGCCCGAGGCCCTCCGGCACCTGGGCGGCGGATCTGCGTGTCATGCCCTCACGTCCTTGTCGCGGTGCCCGCTCA
The DNA here is from genome assembly GCF_000716605.1 of Streptomyces sp. NRRL F-525. GTDB lineage: Bacteria > Actinomycetota > Actinomycetes > Streptomycetales > Streptomycetaceae > Streptomyces. Next base: position 81,397 of record NZ_JNXE01000033.1, read on the forward strand.
CAGCGGTCTCCAGTCGCCCAGGGTCAGCCCCGGGCCGTCCTGCTGGCGGGTCAGCGCGAGCCCGCGGTCCTCGGTCGGGGCCAGCAGCACGATCTTGCCGAGACCGTCGCGGGCCAGCACCGGATCGCCCACGCAGACGGTGCCGGTGTCGGTCCACCACACGCCGTTGTGCTCGTCCTCCGCGCCGCACACGCCCAGCACGATCCGGCCCTCGGTGTCGCGGTGGGCCAGCACCGTGCAGGGGTAGCCGTCGAGGACGGTGGCGAGCGCGGTGTGCCGTCCGTCGCCCGGGCTGCCGCCGACGGGCACCGGCCAGGCGCCGGGCCGGACGGCGACGACTCCGCCGCCGACCGCGTCGGTGACGTAGTACGTGACCCGGCCCGGTGAGGTCTCCACACCGGTCGCGGAGCCGGGGAGCACCGACACTCCGAGGTCCTGGCCCCGGGTCGGCGCCCCGCCCGGCCGCGGCTGACACCAGGTCAGCGCATGTGTGCCCGCCGGGGCGAGGAGGTGCACCTCGCCGGTGGACGTGGCCACCGCGGCCGGTGTGTCCCGGACCGCCGCGACCTTGAGGTCCAGCCAGGGCTCCCAGCGGCCGCCCGCGCCCTCCCGCCGTACGGCCAGATGTCCCTCGGCCGTGGGGACCAGGATGTGCAGGGCGCCCGACGTGTCGACGGCAGCGGTGGGGGTGCCCATCTGCGCGGTGCGTTCCCGCTTGGCGTGGGGGTTGCCGACGGACCGCCACTCGCTCAGCGGGCGGCCCGCCTGGTACTGGATCGCGTAGACCAGGTCCACGGCCGGAGGCGCGTCACCGGTGCCGCGGACCCGGCGTCCGATCAGGTGGGCGTAGCGGTTGGCGCCCTGGACGACGGTGAGTTCGCTGACGCCCTTGAGCGGCAGGACGTCCGGGCCGGTCCAGTCGGGGCCGCCCGGGCTGGCCTCGGTCCACCGCAGCACGGCGTCGTCGACGTGCGCGTAGACGATCAGGCGGCCATCGTGCCCGGTGAGCAGCCACGGCCCGGACCGCACCGTGCGGCCGGCCGCGGTCCCGCCGGCCGGTCGCGCCGTGACAGCACCGTCCCGCACCGTGGTGGCCATCAGCGGCAGGCCTCGGGACGGCCGTGGCACCAGCCCGCCCATGCCGAGGTGACCATCGCGCGGACGTCGTGGCGGGCCGACCAGCCGAGTTCGGCACGGATGCGGTCGGCGGAGGCGACGACCCGCGCCGGGTCGCCCGGCCTGCGCGGCGCGGACACCGGCGCCGCCGCGGGACCGTAGCCGGTGACCTCGGCGATCAGCGTGATCATCTCGCGCACCGAAACCCCCTCCCCACGACCGATGTTGACCGTCAGATCGCTGCCGGGTTCCCGCGCGGACAGCGCGCGTGCGGCCGCCAGATGGGCGGAGGCGATGTCCTCGACGTGGATGAAGTCCCGTACGCAGGTGCCGTCGGCGGTGTCGTAGTCGTCGCCGAAGACCACCGGGGCGCTGCCCTGGCTCAGCTTCTCGAAGACCATCGGGACGAGGTTGAACACGCCCGAGTCGGCGAGGAGTTCGTCCGCCGCTCCGGCGACGTTGAAGTAGCGCAGGCAGGCGGTGGTCATGCCGTGCGCCCGGCCGGCCGCGCGAACCAGCCACTCCCCCGCCAGCTTGGTCTCGCCGTACGGGTTGACGGGGACGCAGGGCGTGTCCTCCGTCACCAGGTCCACGTCGGGCATGCCGTAGACGGCCGCCGAGGAGGAGAACAGGAAGCTCCGGACGCCGGTGTCGGCGGCGGCCTGCAGCAGGGTCTGCAGGCCCTGGACGTTCTCCCGGTAGTAGTGCAGCGGCCGTTCGACCGACTCGCCGACCTGCTTCTTGGCCGCGAGATGGACCACTCCGGTGATCCCGAGATCGGTGCAGGTGGCCCGGAGGAGTTCGGCGTCCAGCACCGACCCCTTCACGAAGGGCACGTCGTCGGGGACGCGGGCGGGGTCGCCCGTCGAGAGGTCGTCGTACACCGCGACGCGCTCGCCCGCGGCGAGCATCGCGCGGACGACATGGGCTCCGATGAAGCCCGCACCGCCGGTTATCAGCCAAGTCATGGCGGGCATACTATTTCTTTGGCTGCTGTTTACAAATACATCACCGGTTGTGCATGATCGTGCGATCGTCCGCCCTTGGGTGGATTCCACCGGGCAGCAGTACTGGGACCGGCCTCCCCCACCCGAGTCCTCACGCCACACCACCGCCCCGACTTCGGGGCACGACCCACGAGGACTCGACGCAGGATGAGCCATGTCTCGACGCCCCAGCACAGCGACTCCGACACGCCCTCGCGGCGCGGCGGCGGGCGAGGACGCAAGCGCGGACGCACCGGCAAGCGCCGCACCGGCCGCTGGATCCTGCTCTCGCTGGCCGTCCTGGTCCTCGCCGGAGCGGGTACCGCGTACTGGCTCTACAGCGGGATCGACGGCAACATCAAGGGCGTCGACATCGACAAGGCGATCGGCGACGACCGGCCGGAGAAGCTGCCCACCTCGGGCCAGAACATCCTGATACTGGGCTCCGACTCACGCGCCGGCGCCAACGCGAAGCTGAACACCGGCAACGTCTCCGGCGCCCGTTCGGACACCGCGCTGGTGATGCACATACCCGAGGGCCGCACGAAGGCCGTCGCGGTCAGCATCCCGCGCGACACCCTGGTGACCCGCCCCGCGTGCACCAAGTCGAACGGCTCCTCGGTCGCGTCGGCGAAGCGTGTGATGTTCAACTCCATCTACTCCCAGGTCGGTCCGGCCTGTGTGGTGAAGACCGTGGAGGAGATGTCCGGGGTCCGCATGGACCACTACGTCGAGGTCGACTTCGCCGGCTTCAAGGACCTGGTGGACGCGATAGGCGGCGTGACCGTCACCGTCGACCAGGACATCCACGACACCTCCAGCGGCCTCGACCTGAAGGCCGGCACCCACAAGCTGAACGGCACCCAGTCCCTGGAGTTCGTCCGCACCCGGCACGGCATCGGCGACGGCAGCGACCTGGGCCGGATCGGTCTCCAGCAGAAGTTCATGCTGGCCCTGCTCACCGAGATACAGAAGCAGGATCTGCTGGGCAGCCCCGTCAAGGCGTACAAGATCGCCGACCAGCTCACCGCCGCGCTCACCACCGACTCCGAACTCGCCTCGCTCACCAAGCTCGCGGAGTTCGGCCGCAGCCTGAACGGCGTCAACCCGTCCACCATGGAGACGATCATGCTCCCGGTGGCGTACGACAAGGTCGACCCGAACCGGGTGGTCGCGGCGGAGCCGCAGGCGACGACCCTGTGGAAGGCGCTCCGCACCGACGCGACGATCCCCGAGTCGGCGAAGAAGTCCCCTGCCACGGGCGGGACTTCGTCCTGACGGGACACAGTGGATGCCCGGAGCGGATGCCGTGGGCGGGGCAACTGCCGTCCGTCCACGGCTGATCGGCGGATCGGGCGCGGTGACTCAGACCTCCCGCCAGGCCTCCAGCGCCAGCCCCGCCTCCTCCTTCCGCCGGGTGACCAGCAGTTGACCGGTGGACGGCGACACCGTCGCGGCCGCCACCCGCTCGTCCTCGTCCAGCGTCAGTGACACCTCGGCGTCCGCCGGGAGTTGGGGCCCGGACTCGGTCCACCAGGCGCCCGCGGACTCCTGTTCCGTGGGATACGCGGCGAAGGCGACCCGGCCGCTCGCGGAGCGCTGGGCGAGCAACGTGCAGTCGTAGCCGTCGAGTTCGCAGCGGACGGCGGAGACCGGGCCGGGGCCGGCCGAGGGGAGAAGGGTGATCGGCTTGGCGCCGGGGCGCCAGACGCAGAGGTCGCCGGAGTCGTCCGTGTAGAAGAGGGTGGTGCTCGACGGGGAGGTGGCCAGGGCCCGGAGCGTGCCGGGGCGGACGGCGGCCTCCATCGCCTCCTCCAGCACCGGCTGTTCGCCCGACTCCTCCTGGCGCCAGTGCAGGATCGCGCCGGGTACCGGCGCGTACAGCTCGACCGTGCCGGACTCCCCCGTCACCGCCGCCAGGTCCTCGTGGACGTCGCTCCCCTTGAGGTCGCGCCACGGGTCCCAGCCGCCCTTCTCCCGTTGGGCCAGCAGGCTGACACCGCCCTCCGCGTTGCGCACGAAGACATGGGCCCGGCCCTCCGCGTCGACCGCGATCGCCGGTACGCCGGTGCGGTCGCCCTTCTTGTCCGGGTGGCCGATCGGGCTCCAGTCGAGGGCCGCGAGCCGGGGCCGGAAGTGCGTGGAGTGGACCAGCCCGGACTCGCCGGCCCGGGTGGGACGCCAGGACACCAGGTGGGTGTAGCCGTCCGCGCCCTGTCCGATACCGAGCTGCCCGGGGTGCAGCTTCTGGTCGCCGCCGACCGTGCGCGGGGCGCTCCAGAGGCCGCCGGGGCCGCGTTCCGCCCGGCACAGGACGGCTTCGCCCGAGGGCAGATACACACTGAGCCGGCCGTCACGGCCGCGGAGGAGCCAGTCGCCGTTCACCGGTTCACTGTAATTGGGGCGGACACTTCCGCGCGGGGCACCCCCCGCCCGCGTGCGACCCTTGCCCCATGGACGAGGACACTCCCCTGCTCGTGATCGTCGACGGCGCCAACGTCGTCGGCTCGGTGCCGGACGGCTGGTGGCGCGACCGCAAGGGCGCCGCCGAGCGCCTCCGCGACCGCCTCGCGAGCGACGGCCTGCCGGGCCGCACGGACCCCGTGGAACTCGTCCTCGTCGTGGAGGGCGCGGCCCGTGGCGTGGCGTCCGTCCCGGGCGTACGGGTGGACTCGGCACCCGGCAGCGGCGACGACCGGATGGTCGAACTCGTCGCCGAGGCCCACGGCCGCCCCTGCCTGGTGGTCACCGCGGACCGCGAACTGCGGCGCAGGGTGGCGGAGTTGGGCGCGGAGGTCACGGGGCCGCGGAGCGTACGGGGCTGACGCGCAGGCAATGGGGACCCCGCAAGTCTCCCCCGCCGAGCGGGACTTACGAGGGCCGATGGCCGACAGCCTGAGGGCGCTCCCGCCCCGGGCCACCGCCACCCGCGAACTCCGCCGCAGGATAACCGAGTTGAGCGTGCGAACCAGCGGGCCGCGCAGCGTACGCGGCTGACACGTACGCGCTACGGCCCCGCAGCACCCCCGGCTGACCCACGCACACGGCCCCGCAAGTCCCCTCCAGCGAGCGGGACTTACGGGGCCGTACGACAAACGGGGTTGATCGCGAAGGAATTACGACGCGTTTCCGCTCAGCGGTGCCGCCGACTCCCCCGCCTCCGCCGCCTGTTGCAGGCCGAGGCGGCTGTGGGTGCGGCCGTAGAAGTAGTAGACGAGGAAGCCGATCGCCATCCAGATGGCGAAGCGGAGCCAGGTCTCGGCGGGGAGGTTGAGCATCAGCCAGAGGGAGGCCAGGACCGAGACGATCGGGAGGGCCGGGACCAACGGGGTGCGGAAGGAGCGGGGCAGGTCCGGGCGCTTGTTCCTGAGGATGACCACGCCGATCGCGACCACGATGAAAGCGAACAGCGTGCCGATGTTGACCAGTTCGGCCAGCTCGCTGAGGCTCGTGAAGCCCGAGACGATCGCAATGACCACGCCGAGGAGGATGGTCGGGCGGTACGGGGTGCGGAAGCGCGGGTGGACGTGGGAGAAGAAGCGGGGCAGGAGGCCGTCGCGGCTCATCGCGAAGAAGACGCGGGCCTGGCCCAGCAGCAGGATCATGCACACCGTCGTCAGGCCGATCGCCGCGCCGAAGCTGATCAGGCCCGCGAACCACGGGTGTCCGGTGGCCTTGAACGCGTCGGCGAGCGGGGCGTCGATCGACAGCGAGCTGTACTTCTGCATGCCGGTCACGACGATCGCGACGGCGACGTAGAGCGTGGTGCAGATGACCAGCGAGCCCAGGATGCCGCGCGGCACGTCCCGCTTCGGGTTGCGGGTCTCCTCGGCGGCGGTGGCGACGACGTCGAAGCCGATGAAGGCGAAGAAGACCACGGAGGCGGCGGTGAAGATGCCCATGACGCCGAAGTTGGAGGGTGCCCAGCCGAACATCAGCTGGATCAGGGGGGCTTTGAGGTTGCCGCCCGCCTCGACCGACTGCGCCTTGGGGATGAAGGGCTTGTAGTTGTCGGCCTTGATGAAGAAGGCGCCGGCGACGATCACCACGAGGACGACGGCCACCTTGATGGCGACGACGACCGAGGTGACCCGCGCGGAGAGCTTCATGCCGAGGACGAGGATCGCCGTGAGGACGAGGACGAGCGCGGCTGCGAGGATGTCGAAGCCGAAGCCGTGGGCGCCGTCCCGCCCGCTGAGCGCCTCGGGCAGATGCCAGCCCGCGTTGTCCAGCAGCGAGTGGATGTAGCCGGACCAGCCGACGGCCACCACCGCCGTCCCCAGGGCGAGTTCGAGGACCAGGTCCCAGCCGATGATCCAGGCGGGGAACTCGCCGAGCGAGGCGTACGAGAAGGTGTACGCGGAGCCCGCGACCGGGACCGTGGACGCGAACTCGGCGTAGCAGAGCGCCGCGAGGGCACAGACGACGCCGGCCACGACGAAGGACAGGGCGACCGCGGGACCGGCGGTGTTCTTGGCGGCCGTGCCCGTGAGGACGAAGATGCCGGTGCCGATGACGACGCCGACGCCGAACACGGTCAGATCCAGGGCCGAGAGGGATTTCTTGAGCGCGTGCTCGGGTTCCTCGGTGTCCTTGATGGACTGTTCGACTCTCTTCGTCCGGAAGAGTGTGCTGCTCACGGTTGTACCTCCCACGCTTGGCGTCCTCGACATGATCGAGAGGGGGCGTGGTGCGTATGCCCCGACGCGGGCGGGTTCACGCGAACGGACCGCTTTCACCACTGCAAAGAGTGGTAAAAGCGGCCCGTTCGGCGGTGCGGCCGTGCCTCAGTCGCGCGCGGACTCCACCGAGTCGACCTCGGCGGTGGGCCGTTCGAAGCGGCCGTCCAGCTTGGAGACCAGGCCGGTGACCTGGCGTGCGATGTCCGGAGCGGTGAGGCCGATCTCCGTCATCACCTCGGCGCGGGAGGCGTGGTCGAGGAAGCGCGGCGGGATGCCGAAGTCGCGCAGCGGGACGTCCACACCGGCGTCGCGCAGTGCCTGTGCGATCGACGAACCGACGCCGCCGACACGGGAGTTGTCCTCGACGGTGACGACCACGCGGTGCTGCTCGGCGAGCGGGGCCATGGCCTCGTCGACGGGCTTGACCCAGCGTGGGTCGACGACGGTGGTGGTGATGCCCTGCTGGTCGAGGAGCGTGGCGATCTCCAGGCACATCGGCGCGAGGGCGCCGACCGAGACGAGCAGGACGTCCGGGGCGTCGCTGCCGGGCGCGCGCAGCACGTCCATGCCGCCGATGCGGCCCACGGCGGGTACGGCGGGACCGACCGCGCCCTTGGAGAAGCGGACGACCGTCGGCGCGTCCTTGACCTGGACGGCCTCGCGGAGCTGGGCGCGGACCTGGTCGGCGTCGCGCGGTGCGGCGAGCCGCAGGCCCGGGACGACCTGGAGGATCGACATGTCCCACATGCCGTTGTGCGAGGCGCCGTCGGTGCCGGTGACGCCGGCCCGGTCCAGGACGAAGGTCACCCCGCACTTGTGCAGGGCCACGTCCATCAGCACCTGGTCGAAGGCGCGGTTGAGGAAGGTGGCGTAGACGGCGAAGACGGGGTGCAGTCCGCCGGTGGCGAGGCCGGCCGCGGAGACGGCGCCGTGCTGCTCGGCGATGCCGACGTCGTAGATGCGGTTCGGGAAGGCGTCGGCGAACTTCTTCAGGCCGACGGGCTGGAGCATCGCGGCGGTGATCGCGACGATGTCCTCGCGCTCCTGGCCGAGGGCCACCATCTCGTCGCCGAAGACGGAGGTCCAGTCGGCGCCGGAGGCCTTGATCGGGAGGCCGGTGTCGGGGTGGATGGGGCCGATGCCGTGGAAGCGGTCGGCCTCGTCCTGGAGGGCGGGCTGGTAGCCGCGGCCCTTCTCGGTGAGGACGTGCACGATCACCGGGCCGCCGAACCGCTTGGCGCGGGCCAGCGCGGACTCCGTCGCCTCGATGTCGTGGCCGTCGATCGGGCCGACGTACTTCAGGCCGAGGTCCTCGAACATGCCCTGCGGGGCGATGAAGTCCTTGAGGCCCTTCTTCGCGCCGTGCAGCGTCTCGTAGAGGGGCTTGCCGACGACCGGAGTGCGCTCCAGGAGGTCCTTGCCGCGGGCCAGGAAGCGCTCGTAGCCGTCGGTGGTCCGCAGGGTCGCCAGGTGGTTCGCGAGGCCGCCGATGGTCGGCGCGTAGGAGCGCTCGTTGTCGTTGACGACGATGACGAGCGGGCGGTCCTTGGCGTCGGCGATGTTGTTCAGCGCCTCCCAGGCCATGCCGCCGGTCAGCGCGCCGTCACCGATGACGGCGACCACGTGGTCGTCGCGTTTCAGCACCTGGTTGGCCTTGGCGAGGCCGTCGGCCCAGCCGAGGACCGTCGAGGCGTGCGAGTTCTCGATGACGTCGTGCTCGGACTCGGCCTGCGAGGGGTAGCCGGAGAGGCCGCCCTTCATCTTCAGCCTGGAGAAGTCCTGGCGGCCGGTGAGCAGCTTGTGGACGTAGGACTGGTGGCCGGTGTCGAACAGCACCCGGTCCTTCGGCGACTCGAAGACGCGGTGCAGGGCGATGGTCAGCTCGACCACACCGAGGTTCGGGCCGAGGTGGCCGCCGGTCTTGGAGACGGCGTCGACGAGGAAGGTCCGGATCTCCCCGGCCAGCTGGTCCAGCTGCTCCAGGCTGAGCCGGTCCAGATCGCGCGGTCCCCTGATGCGGGTCAGCAGCGGCACCCGTGCCTCCTTGCGAGTAGAGCTGATCGAGCTGTTGCCGGGCTTGTCGAGTCTAATGTTCCGCCTTTGCGGACGTCGCCCGGGCTGTGCGTCATACGTCACGCGATCGGCTGTACCCACGAACAGCCTTTCCTACGACACGACTGTGCCCGGTACCGCGATCGGTACCGGGCACAGTCTGGGCGAAGGGCAGGTCAGCCGCGACCGGACGCCTTCTGGCTCTTGCGGGACACCGAGTCGATGACGACCGCGCCGAGCAGGACGCCACCCGTGATCATGTACTGGATCGACGTGTTCATGTTGAGCAGGTCGAGGCCGGTCTGGATCGACTGGATGACGAGCATGCCCAGGAGGGCGGACCAGACGGTGCCGCGGCCGCCGAAGAGGCTCGTACCGCCGATGACCGCGGCCGCGATGGCCAGCATCAGGGTGTTGCCGCCACCGGCGTTGAGCGTGGCGCTCTGGGTCTGGCCGGCGAAGAACATACCGCCGACCGCCGCGAAACCGCCGGAGATGGCGAACACGGTGATGCGGATCATGGACACGTTGATACCGGCACGGCGCGCGGCCTCGATGCCGCCGCCGACCGCGAAGACCTTGCGGCCGTACGGGGTACGACGGAGCACGAAGTCCACGATCACCAGGGACGCGAGGAAGATCACCAGCGCGTTGGAGACACCGGCCGACGAGTTCAGCACGTACGCGGTGACGAACGCGGCCACGGCGAGCAGACCGACCCGCAGCCCGATCTCGCTGGTGGGCCGGAACGGCACCCCCGCGGCCTTGCGGCGGCGCTGCTCGACGAGCGAGCCGTAGAGCAGGGAGGCGACGCCGAGGGCGGCCAGGATGTAGGCGCCCGCGATGGACTGGTCCATGAAGAACGAGCTCTGGCCGAGCAGGTGCACCGGACCCTCGTCCGGGATGTTGATGGTGCCGCTGGAGCCGAGCAGCCACAGCATCAGGCCGTTCCAGCCGAGGAAGCCGGCCAGGGTGACGACGAACGCCGGTACGCCGATCCTCGCGAAGAAGAAGCCGTGCAGCGCGCCGATGCCGATGCCCGTGATGATCGTCAGGATCAGCGCCAGCCAGCCGTTCATCCCGTGGTTGACCACGAAGACGGCGAACAGGGTGGACGCCAGACCGCTGACCGAGCCGACGGACAGGTCGATCTCGCCGAGCAGCAGCACGAAGACCAGGCCGATGGCGAGCATGCCGGTCGCGGACAGGTAGTAGCTGATGTTGGACAGGTTGTCCGCGTTCAGGAACCGGCTGTTCTGCGACTGGAAGATGATGCCGATGACGATCAGGCCGGCGACGACCGGCAGCGAGCCGAGCTCACCGCCCTTGACCTTGCGCTTGAACTCGGTGATGTAGCCCTTGAAGCCCTCTTCGCGGACCAGCAGACGCGGGTCGACGACGGTGGCGGACGCGGCCGCCGCCGTGGGGTCCTCGACAGGAGCCGCGGTGGGTTCCACCGCGTCCTTCTTCACGGTGCCTGACGTGTCGCTCACTTTGCCGCCTCCGTGCTGCGCACCGCACGACGGGTCACGGCGTTGTCCGTGGCACCGGTGATCGCGGCGATGATCGTTTCCTGACTGGTGTCCTTCACCGGGAAGGAGCCGTTGTTCTTGCCCAGGCGCAGCACGTTGACGGTGTCGGCGACCGCCTTGACGTCGGCCATGTTGTGGCTGATGAGGATGACGCCGAGGTTGCGCTCGCGCAGCCGCTCGACCAGGTCGAGGACCTGCGCGGTCTGCTCGACGCCGAGGGCGGCGGTGGGCTCGTCGAGGATGACGACCTTCGGGTCGCCGATCAGCGCGCGGGCGATCGCGACGACCTGTCGCTGGCCACCGGAGAGGCTGGCGATCGGGATGCGCACGCTCGGGATGCGGATGGAGAGCGTGCTCAGCAGCTCACGGGAGTGCTTCTCCATCGTGACCTCGTCGATGACCCCGTGGCGCAGCAGCTCACGCCCGAGGTAGAGGTTGCCGACGACGTCGAGGTTGTCGCAGAGCGCGAGGTCCTGGTAGACCGTCGCGACGCCGAGTCCCTGGGCGTCGTGCGGCTTGTTGATGCTGACCGGGTTGCCCTCCCACTCGATGACTCCTTCATCGATGGGATGCACCCCGGCGATGGTCTTCACCAGGGTGGACTTTCCTGCGCCGTTGTCGCCGACCAGTGCGACGACTTCTCCGGCGTGGACCTCCAGCTCTACTTCGGTGAGTGCCTGCACCGCACCGAATCGCTTGGAGACTCCGCGCAACGCCAGCACGGGCGTAGCGGACACGTGAACCATCTCCTTCGCCGCCTGACCGGCGGGGATGCCGCGCTTGTCAAAAGCCGCGGAGGGTTGTGCCTAGGCACAGATTTACAAGATGAACATGCGCGCGGCCGGTGCCAGTTGGCAACGGCTGCGTTCGCACGGGTTCCGATCGGCGCCCGCCCCGCAGCGGGGTTGGAAGGCGGGGCGGACGCCGAAGGGGCTCTGTCACCGCTGGGCGGTGATTACTCCAGACCGGCCGCCTTGCACGCCTTGGCGTAGTCGGCGGTGCAGATCTGCGCGACGGTGTAGAGACCGTCCTTGATGACCGTGTCCTTGATGTTGGCCTTGGTGACCGACACCGGGGTCAGCAGCTGCGAGGGCACCTTGTTGCCGGAGCCGCTGGTCTGGGTCGTGGTGGCGAGCGAGGAGATGCTCTTGCCCTGCGCCAGGTCGACGGCGAGCGTCGCGGCGGCCTCGGCCTCCGGCTTGAAGGCCTTGTAGACGGTGCTGGACTGGGTACCGGCGACGATGCGCTGGATACCGGCGAGCTCCGCGTCCTGGCCCGTCAGCGGGATGCCGCTGATCTTGGCGCCCTTGAGGACGGTGGCGATACCGCCGGCCATGCCGTCGTTGGCGGAGTAGACGCCCGCGATCTTGCTGGCGCCGATCTGCGTGATGGCCGCCGACATCTTCTGCCCGGCGACGTTGTCCTTCCACAGGCCGGACTGCTCGTAGGCGATCTTGACCTTGCCGTCCAGGGCCTCGTGGGCGCCCTTCTTGAACTGCGCGGCGTTCGGGTCGGCGTCGTCACCGTTGATCATGACGACGTTGGCCGAGGGGGTCGCCTTGGAGCCCAGCGAGGCGAGGAGCGCCTCGCCCTGGAGCTTGCCGACCTCGACGTTGTCGAAGGAGACGTACGCGGAGACCGGGCCCTGGGCCAGACGGTCGTACGCGACGACCTTGATGCCCTTGTTGACCGCCTGCTGGATCGAGGACTTGATCGCGGCGGAGTCCTGGGCGCTGATCACGATGACCTTGACGCCCTTGGTGATCATGCTGCTGACCTGCTGGGCCTGCGTCGCGGCGCTGGCGTTCGCGTTGTTGTACTGGACGGTGCAGCCGGAGCAGAGCTCCTTGACCTTCGCCTCGAAGTACGGCTTGTCGAACTTCTCGTACCGAGCGGTGACGCTGTCGGGCAGGAGCAGGCCGATCGAGGCGTTCGTACCGCCCGAGGAGCTGGAGCTGCTGTCGGACTTCTTGTCGTCGCCTGCCTTGCCACAGGCGGCCATCGAGACGGCCATCGTGGTGGCGATAACGGCAACGGCGGCACGACGCATACGCGTGTTCACTTTGAAACCTCCCTGACGAGGCCGCGTCGTTGCGGCCGAGGTGGCTGGAAGTCAACTCGGCCGCGCGTTCGGCGTCAAGAAGTAAATACTTAACGAGATGGCAACGGCGTCGTGCGTTCTCTAAGTGAAGACAGGTGTGGCCGCGGTCAGCGACCCGTCCAAAAGGGTCGAATCGCCCATCTCGCTGAGTGCGAGAGCGAGCGCTCCGAGCACTTCCGCACGGCCTCCAAGTGCCCCCGGGAGAACGGACAATTGACGCGCCGCACTGGGGATCGCGTAGCGGCCGACAGACTCCCTGATCGGCCCGAGCACCAGCTCACCGGCCTCGGCGAGATCGCCACCGAGGACCACTCGGCTCGGGTTCAGCAAATTGCAGAGATTGGCGACTCCACTGCCGATGTGTCGGCCGACGTCGGCGATCACCCGACGGCAGCCAGGGTCTCCGTCCCGCGCCAGCCGCACGACTCCTTCCATGGTCAGGTCGGTTCCGTGACTGGACTGGAGAAGCGGCAGCACATAGCGCGCGGCCGTGAAGGTCTCCAGGCAGCCCCGGTTTCCGCAACGGCAGACAGGGCCGGACTCATCAAGAGTAATATGCCCGATTTCTCCCGCTGTGCCACCCGGGCCCCGGTAGATCTTGCCGTTGATGACCAGCCCCGCGCCGACCCCGCTCGCCACCTTGATGTACGCCAGGTCCCTGACGCCCCGCCCGCTGCCCCAGACCAGCTCACCGAGGGCGCCGAGGTTCGCGTCGTTGTCCACGTGCACCGGTACGCCCAGACGGCTTCCCAGCTCCTCCGCGGGTCTGGTGCCGGTCCAGCCCGGGAGGATCGCGGTGGAGCCCAGGGTGCCCGACTCGACGTCGATCGGACCGGGCACGCCGAGGCCCACCCCGGCGATCTTGGAACGGTCCACTCCGGTCGCCGTGATCAGCCGGTTGACCAGCTCTTCCGCCCGGTCGAAGCCCTGCGTCGAGGAGGCGTCCACATCGACGGGCTCGGACTCCTCGGCCAGCACCTGGTGGGCGAGATTCCCGACCGCGACGCGCAAATGCGTGTGCCCGAAGTCGACACCGATGACGATGCCGGCGTCGCCGCTCAGGGAGACGCTGCGGGCCCTGCGGCCACCCGCCGAAGTCGGTGTGACCTCGACCGTTCCGCCGTCCTTGAGCTCGCGCACGATGTTGGAGACGGTCGCGGCGGACAGGCCCGTCGTCCTCGCGATCTCCGCCTGCGTCAGCGACCCGGCCAACCGCACCGCTCGCACGACCCGCTCGAGATTGGCTCGGTGCAGTGACGACTGCGACCCCGGAGTCTCCACGACGACCTCCTGCGCGCGGGACCGCATCGATGAGGCCCCGTCTATGTCCAACTAGTGAACTCTAAGCTGAGCTGTTCGGGTTGCCTCCCGTCAAGAGGTTGAACCGCATCGAGGGTCTCGGACACATACGTGACCACCGCTCCCGGCCTGCCGGGAGCGGTGGGGGAACGATCACTTCCTGTCACGTTCTCCAGGCGCGCTACTTCAGCGTCGCCGAGGTCAGACCGGACTGCACCTGGCGCTGGAACGACAGGTAGACGACCAGCATCGGGATCATGGCGATCGTGACACCCGCGAAGAGAACGGGCAGGTCGGAGGCGTAGCCCTGTTGCTGCTGGAGCTGGATGAGTCCTTGGGTGAGGACATAGCGCTCCGGGTCCGAACCGCTCTGCGGCTGCATCAGGACCGTCGGCAGGATGAACTGGTTCCACTGACCGAGGGTGTTGAAGATGCCGACACTGATCAATCCGGCCTTGGCCATCGGCAACATCACTTGGAAGAACGTCCGGGTGTGCGAGGCGCCGTCGAGGATGGCCGCCTCGAAGACCGCGGTGGGCAGCGTCCGGAAGAACGCGTGCATGAAGAACACCGTGAACGGCATCGAGTAGGCGATGTAGACCAGGATCAGCCCCTGGTACGTGTTGAGCATGTCGAGGCGCTTGACCATGAAGAACAGCGGGACCAGCGCCAGGAACACCGGGAACATCGCGCCGGCGACGAAGAAGTAGTACAGCAGCCGGTTGCCGAGGAACCGGTAGCGGGCCAGCACGTACGCGGCCATCGAGCCGAACAGCATCGTCAGCGGCACCGAGAAGACCAGCACGATCAGGGTGTTCAGGAAGTAGTCGCCGATGCCCTTGCTCCAGGCCCGCCGGAACACGTCGAACGACCAGTTCTGCGGCCAGCCGAAGGCCGAGTTGCCGATCTGCACATCGGTCTTGAACGAGCTGAACACCAGCCACAGCAGCGGCAGCACGATCAGCAGGGCCCACAGGGCGAGGAAGCCGTGCGAGAAGGCGTTCAGCACGACGCCCTCGCCGCGCGGTTCATGGGGCCGGGCGCCGGACTTCCCCGGCGACGGCTGGGGCGGGACGGTGCCGCCCGCGGGGGCGGTCTCCTTCAGGGGTGCGCTCATCGTCGTATGTCTCCCGCTCAGAACTCGATGCGCTCACGGCGGGTGGCGCGCAGCGTGACCACGGACAGGACCAGGGTGAGCAGCAGCATGACGACGCCCATCGCGCAGGCGTAGCCGCTCTTCCCGAAGTAGAGGAAGTTGCGCATCATCACGGTCGACATGACGTCGCTGCCGTGGTCGGGACCGCCTCCGTAGGCGCCCATGTTCGAGGTCATGGAGGAGACCAGGACGAACATGTCCATCGCGATGATGCCGAGGTACACCCAGGCCGTCTGGACGGTCTCCCAGAGCAGCGGCAGGGTGATCCGGAAGAAGGACTGGGAGCGGCCCGCCCCGTCGATCAGGGCGGCCTCGTAGATGTCCCGCGGAATGGACTGCATGGCGGCGGAGAACAGCACCAGATAGAAGCCGACGCCGTGCCAGACCACGACCGCCATCAGCGCCCACAGCACCACGTTGGGCTCGTTGAGCCATTCCACCGGATTGTTGACGTCGACCAGGTGGAGTTTGATCAGGACACCGTTGAGCAGGCCGCCGCCGTCACTGCGGTACACCGCGTTGAACAGCACCGCGAGAATCGCCAGCGACAGCACCTGCGGGAAGAAGTAGACGATTTTGTAGAACCCGCTGCCGGCGACACCCTGCACACCGCCGGCCTTGCTGTGTCCTCCCGCGTTCACCATGAAGGCGAAGAAGAGGGCCAGCAGAATGGTGATCACCGGGATGAACACCAGGAACAGGAGGTTGTGCCAGATGGCCTCCTTGAAGACGTCGTCGTGGAGCAGCGTTCGATAGTTGTCCAGTCCGACGAACTTGAAGGTCTGTGACTCGCCCTTCCAGTCGGTCAGCGAATAGCCGAACGTCTGGATGTACGGCCAGATCACGAAGATCAGATAGAGCGCCACGGGAACAAAGAGAAATCCCGTGACGAACCTGTACTGCCCTTTGCGCATTGGCGTTTCCTGCCCCTGGTGTCCCGAGCGTGATCAGGTGTTCCGATCAGGCCTTGCGATCAGGAGTGCACATTCTTCTTGGACGCCGGGTCCTTGGCCTGCTTGTCGACGGCGGCCTGGCAGCGCTTCAGCCACTCCTTGGGCTGGATGCGCTTGGACATCAGCTCGTTGGACGCGTTCTGGATGGAGGTGTCCATCTCGCTGTACCAGTCGGGGTACAGGAAGCGGAAGGTGTTGTCGCCGGCCGCCTTGGACGCGTCGACCGTGGACTGGGTGCCCGGGCGCAGGGTGACGCTGGAGTCGACACCGTCCTTGAGGATGGTGAGCGAGTTGGCCTCCTTGGCGAAGAGCGTCGACCACTCCTTGGAGAGCATGTGGCGCATGAACTCCTTGGCGCCGGGGAGGTTCTTGGCCTTCGCCGGGATGATGAAGGGCTCCCCCGAGCCGGCCCGGATCGCCTCGAACGGCATCTTGCTGTCGGCGAGCAGCGGCATCGGCAGGAACTTCATGTCGAAGTCCGTCGGCGTCAGCTTGAGCTGCTCGTTCTCCAGCCAGGAACCGCAGGTGATGAACGCGGCCTTGTACTGGTTCCAGCGGGTCTGCGACTCGGTGTGGGTCAGGCCGTTGGTGCCGGGCATCAACAGGTCCTTCTCGACCACCTCGTAGATCGCCTCGACCCCGGCCTGCGCGGCGGCCGAGCCGACGAACGCCTTCGGGTCGAGGTTGTCGATCGCCTTGACGGCGTCGATCCCGCCCTTCTTGGCGATCAGGTCCATGATGGCGACGTTGATGTAGTACGGGTACTTGCCCTGGTGGGCGAGACCGCCGATACCGGCCGCCTTCGCCTTCTGGCAGACGGCGATGAACTCGTCCCAGGTCTTCGGCGGGGTCCAGCCCTTGTCCTTGAAGAGCTTGCCGGAGTACCACAACCCCCAGACCGTGTAGATGTAGTTGAGGGCGACGACCTTGCCCTCCTGCACACCGGGGTCGAGGGTGCCGGGGATCAGCAGATCGCGCACCTTCTTGCTCGGGTCGTCGATCGCCGGGGCGTCGAGCACCGGGGAGAGATCGAGCAACTGGCCGTTCTTGTACAGGACGTCGATCTTGATCTGCTGGGCGCCGGAGTCGTCGACGATGTCCGGCGGGTTGCCCGCGTTGAAGCGGGGCTGCAGCTTGCCGGTGATCTCCTGCGTTCCGGTGTGGGTCGAGCTCACGCCGATCTTCGTCTTGAAGTTGGCTTCCCACGCCTTCGCGTAGTCGTCGCCGTAACCGCCCTTGAAGACGACGACGTCGAGCGTGCTGCCCTTCTTCACACCGAAGGGATTCGACTTCGACGTGGTGCCCTTGGTGGCGTCACCGCTGCCGCTGTCGTCCCCGCCGCCGCTGGCACACGCGGACAGGAAACTCATCGTGGGTACGGAGATCAGACCGAGTGCGGCCGACCTCTTGATCAAATCGCGGCGGCCGACGCCATTGGAACCGTTGTTCTCGGCTGAAGTGGATCCCATGCTCAAGTCCTCGCCTTCAACAGGACTCAGGCGGTGAACCGGATCCTCCCCGGCACCGCGGTCAGGTCGAGCTTGGTCGTGCAGAGGTACTTCGTGCGTGCTGCTGCGAGAGCGGTGTCGAACGCGACAGGTATAGTCCACTTCCGGTCGACAGAGCAAGATCGAATGCAGGGTGGGTTGTCGGTCTTTTCCGAAGTGAGACCTCGCGGAAATATGAACGCCCTGTGTGTTCGATGACGGAGAAATCCTCGCTATTGCCCTCGAATGCCTCACTCAACACCCTTGACACACCAGGCCACTTGACTCCCTACTGTTCCTTGCGCATCGAAGCTGACAACGTTGTCCAGCGTGCAGGGAGGATGCCCTCGTATGCATCACAGATGGTGGGGTACGGCGGTCGTGTCGACCGCCGCACTGGCTTTGCTCGTGGGTTCGCAGGGAGCGGCGGTCGCCCTTCCGGCAAAGGCCCCGACCGGCGGGGAGTTCGCCTCCTCGTTCGAGTCGGGAGACCCGGCACCGGACTGGCTGAACACGGTCGACACCGCGCCGGACGGCTCCAAGCGGGCCTCGGGCGTCGACGGCGGCTACAGCACCGGGATCCCGGGCAATGTGACCGACCACGTCACCGACGTCCGGGCCAGTTCCGAGAACACGGGCGGCGGGGAGGTGAAGGAGAACCTCGTCGACGGCGAGTCCGGCACCAAGTGGCTGACCTTCGAGCCCACCGGCTGGGTCGAGTTCGACCTCGACAAGCCGGCCAAGACAGTGACGTACGCCCTGACTTCGGCGAACGACTTCGCCGAACGCGATCCGAAGGACTGGACGCTGTCGGGCTCGACGGACGGCAAGGACTGGAAGACCCTGGACACCCGCTCCGGCGAGAGCTTCGCCGACCGGTTCCAGACGAAGTCCTACGACCTCGCCGAGCCGGCCGAGTACCAGCACTTCCGGCTCGACATCACGAAGAACAACGGCGCGAGCGGCATCCTGCAGCTCGCCGACGTCCAGTTCTCGACGGGCGGGACCACCGCCCCGATCCCCGAGGACATGCTCTCGCTGGTCGACCGGGGCCCCAGCGGCTCCCCCACCGCCAAGGCGGGCGCCGGCTTCACGGGCAAGCGCGCACTGCGTTACGCGGGCCGTCACACGGCCACCGGGCGGGCCTACTCGTACAACAAGGTCTTCGACGTGAACGTGCCGGTCGGCCGGGACACCGCGCTCTCCTACCGGCTCTTCCCGCAGATGTCCGACGGTGACCTCGACTACGACGCCACGAACGTCTCCGTCGACCTCGCCTTCACCGACGGCACGTATCTCAGCGACCTCGGCGCGACGGATTCGCACGGCTTCACGCTCACTCCGCAGGGGCAGGGCGCGGCGAAGATCCTCTACGTCAACCAGTGGAACAACGTCCTCTCGCGGATCGGTTCGGTCGCGGCCGGCAAGACCGTCGACCGGATCCTGCTGGACTACGACTCCCCCAGCGGGCCGGCGAAGTTCCGCGGCTGGCTGGACGACGTGAGCCTCAAGTCGGTGGCGCCCGAGAAGCCGAAGGCGCATCTGTCCGACTACGCGCTGACCACCCGCGGCACCAACTCCAGCGGCAGCTTCTCGCGGGGCAACAACTTCCCCGCCGCGGCGCTGCCGCACGGCTTCAACTTCTGGACGCCGGTGACGAATTCGTCGTCGCTCAGCTGGCTGTACGACTACGCACGCGCGAACAACGACGACAATCTGCCGACGCTCCAGGCGCTCAGCCTGAGCCATGAGCCGAGCCCCTGGATGGGCGACCGGCAGACCTTCCAGGTGATGCCGTCGGCGGCCTCGGGAACCCCCAACACCGATCCCACGGCACGGGAGTTGGCGTTCAAGCACGAGAACGAGACCGCGCGCCCGTACTACTACGGCGTCACGTTCGAGAACGGTCTCAAGGCCGAGATGGCCCCGACCGACCACGCGGCCTCGCTGCGCTTCACCTACCCCGGCGACGACGCGAGCGTCATCTTCGACAACGTCACCGAGCAGGCGGGCCTGACCCTCGACAAGACCAACGGGACCGTCACCGGCTACTCGGACGTCAAGTCCGGTCTGTCCACCGGCGCTACCCGGCTCTTCGTCTACGGCACGTTCGACGCGCCGGTGACGGACGGCTCCTCCAGCGGCGTCAAGGGCTACCTGAAGTTCAAGCCCGGCGCCGACCACACGGTCACCCTGCGCCTGGCCACCTCGCTGATCAGCGTCGACCAGGCGAAGGACAACCTGCGCCAGGAGATCCCGGACGGCACCTCCTTCGACACGGTCAAGAAGCAGGCCCAGAAGGTGTGGGACAAGCTGCTCGGCAAGGTCGAGGTGGAGGGCGCCACGCCGGACCAGCTGACGACGCTGTACTCCAGCATGTACCGGCTGTACCTGTACCCCAACTCCGGTTTCGAGAAGGTCGGTTCGACGTACCAGTACGCGTCGCCGTTCTCCCCGATGACGAGCCAGGACACCCCGACGCACACCGGCGCCAAGATCGTCGACGGCAAGGTGTACGTCAACAACGGTTTCTGGGACACGTATCGGACGACCTGGCCGGCCTACTCGTTCCTGACGCCCAGTCAGGCGGGTGAGATGGTCGACGGGTTCGTGCAGCAGTACAAGGACGGCGGCTGGACCTCGCGCTGGTCCTCGCCCGGCTACGCGGACCTGATGACGGGCACCTCCTCGGACGTCGCGTTCGCGGACGCGTACGTCAAGGGCGTGAAGTTCGACGCCAAGTCGGCCTACGACGCGGCCGTGAAGAACGCGACCGTCGTCCCGCCCGCCTCCGGCGTCGGCCGCAAGGGCATGACCACCTCGCCCTTCCTCGGCTACACGAGCACCGACACCGGCGAGGGCTTCTCCTGGGCGATGGAGGGCTATGTCAACGACTACGGCATCGCCCAGATGGGCCAGGCCCTCTACAAGAAGACCGGCGAGAAGCGCTACAAGGAGGAGTCCGCGTACTTCCTCAACCGCGCCCAGGACTACGTGAACCTCTTCGACAAGCAGGCCGGGTTCTTCCAGGGCAAGGACGCCAAGGGCAACTGGCGGGTGGACTCGGCGAGTTACGACCCGAAGATCTGGGGTTACGACTACACGGAGACCGACGGCTGGGGCTACGCCTTCACCGCCCCGCAGGACAGCCGCGGCCTCGCCAACCTCTACGGCGGCCAGAAGGCCCTCGGCGACAAGCTCGACCAGTACTTCTCCACCCCCGAGACCGCCTCACCCACCAACGCCGGTTCCTACGGCGGTGTCATCCACGAGATGACGGAGGCGCGGGACGTCCGCATGGGCCAGTACGGCCACTCCAACCAGGTCGCCCACCACGTCACTTACATGTACGACGCGGCCGGTGAACCCTGGAAGGCGCAGAAGGACGTGCGCGAGGTGCTGTCGCGGCTCTACACCGGCAGCGAGATCGGGCAGGGCTACCACGGCGACGAGGACAACGGCGAGCAGTCGGCCTGGTACCTCTTCTCCGCGCTCGGCTTCTACCCGCTCGTGATGGGCAGCGGCGAATACGCCATCGGCTCCCCGCTGTTCACCAAGGCGACCGTGCACCTGGAGAACGGCAAGGACCTCGTCGTCAAGGCGCCGAAGAACAGCACGAAGAACATCTACGTGCAGGGTCTGAAGGTCAACGGCCAGAACTGGACGAAGACTTCACTCCCGCACTCGCTGCTGGAGAAGGGCGGAGTGCTGGACTTCTCCATGGGCTCCAAGCCCTCGTCGTGGGGCAGCGGCAAGAACGCGGCGCCGGTGTCGATCACCAAGGACGACAAGGTGCCGACGCCCCGCAGCGACCAACTCGCCGGTGTCGGGCCCCTGTTCGACAACACGTCGGCCACGGACGCGACGGTGAGCTCGGTGGACCTCCCGGTCGCCCAGGCCACCAAGGGCATCCAGTACACGCTGACGTCGTCGAAGGACCACACCCTGGCGCCGACCGGCTGGACCCTCCAGGGCTCGGCCGACGGCACCACGTGGAAAACGCTCGACAAACGCTCCGGCGAGTCCTTCACCTGGAACCAGCAGACGCGCGTCTTCTCGGTCAAGTCGCCTGGTTCGTACGCGCGTTACCGCCTGGTGCTGAACGGTCCCTCGACCCTCGCGGAGGTGGAACTGCTGGCCTGAGGCACGGTCACGGCACGGGGAGGCGGGGCAGCAGCCGCCGCAACGCCTCCGCGTGCTGGTGGACCCGTCTGAGCACGCCTCTCCTGGTCGACGCGAAGACGGGGACGTCCTGGGCCGGGCCGCACGCGGCGGCCGTGTACAGGTCGTCGAGCCACGCCCCGCTCCCCCTGGTGCCGTCCGGCGCCAGGGGGACCAGTCGTGTCAGGACCTCCGATTCGGCGCCGCCCAGGAACCAGACGCGCACCATCAGATCTCCGCGCAGATAACGCAGGCCGCCGTCTATGTCCTCCGGCGGCGCGAAGCCCTCGTCCCCCACCAGGAAAGCGAAGGCCGTACGGGCTTCGGCCCGGAACTCCTCGGGCAGCTGCGGCCGTTTCACCATCTGCGGATGCTCGCACGCGCCGATGTGCCCCCGCCACCGGAACGGGCGAGGGCACACATTGTGGACGTCAGTTCACCGCAAGGGTGAACACATGGAGATCCGGGTCGTCCGGAAGTGTCACGCTCTTGATGGTCTTGCCCGAGGGCGCCGCGAACGGCTTGGTGGCGAACACATAGGTGGCTACCGGGTCTTTGTCCGCACCCGCGACATTGCGGTACGCGGTCCGGGCCACGACCTCGTTGCCGTACTGCACGGTGCCGCCGCCTCCGCCGACCGTCCAGTCCGTGAAGGACAGGTCGATGACGTCGGTGCTGCCGTCGGTGTAGGTGACGGTCGCCTTGGTCTGCTGGTTGCCGTTGACCGCGCTGCCGACGAAGGACAACGTGCTTGCCGCCTGCGGGAGTTGGACGGTCTGACCGGCCGCCGAGACGTTGTCGGGGCGCCCGTTCGGCGAGCTGGGCCAGGTGAAGCCGAGCCCGTCCACCGTGCCCGCGCCGCCCGGGGTCAGCCCGGCCGCCTCCAGTGCCTGGAGGGAGTAACTCCAGCCGCCCCCGTCGTAGTCCGCCTCGTCGTGCTCGCCGGTGTCGTCGGAGACACCGGTGTTGTTGTAGGCGGCGAGGAGGGTGCCGGGCGCGGCCACCGTCAGGGACACCGGCTGCTCGTACGACGTGCCGCCCGAGGTGACGGTGACCTTCACGTCGTAGAAGCCCTGCTGGACGTCGGTGGCGGCGGTGAGGGTGATGTCCTGGGAGCCGTCGACGACCGTGCCCTGCGCGGGAGTTGCGGTGACTCCGGCGGGGGTCTCGACGGTGTAGCGGACCTCGGGTCCGGTGCCGCCGTTCAGGGAGAGGGCCTTGATGTTGACCTTGGTGGTGTCGCCGGGGGCGAGGGTCGCGGCGGTGGGGCCGACGCCGATCTGGTACGGCTGCTCGCCGGTCCGGAAGGACGGCGGGGCGTCAGCGGGGTCGCTGCCCCAGGTGCGGTTCGGGGTGGTGGAGAGGGTGTAGTCGAGGGTGCCGCCGTTCCTGACGATCGAGGACGAGAGCCAAGGCTGTTGCGTGCTGCGGCCGTTGACCTTCAGGGACTGGATGTACGGGGCGTCGGTCGCGGCGCCCTTCGCGCGGATGGAGATGTCGTTGCCGTGCGGGCGGGTGATCTCGACGCGCTCGAACAGCGGGGAGGCGAGGGTGAGTTCGGCGCGGGACGGGACCTGCGGGTACATGCCGAGCGCGGAGAAGACGTACCAGGACGACATCTCGCCGAGGTCGTCGTTGCCGGGGATGCCGGCCGGGTCGGTGGTCCAGAGCTGCTTCATGGCCGCCCTGACCGTCTCCTGGGTCTTGTAGGGCGCGCCCGCGTAGTCGTAGAGGTAGGGGACGTTGACGGACGGCTCGTTGTCCAGCTCGGACTTGTCGCCGCCGCTGCCCGTGAAGGCCCAACTCCCGTCCGCCTCATGGAAGAAGGAGTCGAGGCGGGCGAGCGCCTTGTCCGTGCCGCCCATCGCCGCGAACAGCCCGGCGGGGTTGTGCTGGACCATCCACGTGTACTGGGCGGCCGTGCCCTCCACGAAGCCGTTGCCGGTGCCCGGAGTGAAGCCGGTGACCCAACTGCCGTCCGCCTTGCGGTTGGCGATGTAGCCGCCGGTGGGGTCGGCGGCGATGTTGAAGTTGTTCTGCCACCACTGGGCTCGCTGGGCGAAGTCGGCCGCCGTGCTCTTCTTCCCTGCCGCCGTGGCGAGTTGGGAGAGCGCGAAGTCCGCCGTGGACATCTCCAGGGTTTCGGCGGCGCCGCCCCAGGCGTTGGAGACGGACGGCATGTAGTGCAGGTTCAAGTACTTGTCCAGGGACGGCCGTTGGCCGACCGAGAGGACCGGCTTGCCCGAGGAGGACAGGTCCTGGGCGGTGGGTACGGTCGCCGCCTGGACGAGGGAGGCGAGGGCCCCCTTGAGGTCGAAGTCGGTGCCGCCGAAGGCGCGGATGCCGGCCAGGGCGGTGGGTGAGGGGTCGCCGTTCATGACGTGCGTGCCGCTCGCGCCGTGCAGCCAGCGGTCCCAGACTCCCCCGTTCTGCTGGGCGAGTTCGTAGAGGGACTGGGCGATGTCCGAGCCGGTGCGGGGGCTGAGCAGGGTGAGCAGCTGGACCTGCGAGCGGTAGATGTCCCAGCCGGAGAAGGTGCCGTACTGCGCTTGATGACCCCGGCCGACCTTGTGCACCTTGCCGTCGCTGCCGGTGTATCTGCGATCGACGTCGCTGATGACGTTCGGGTGCAGGAGGGAGTGGTAGAGCGCGGTGTAGAAGGTGGTGCGCTCGGTGTCGGTGCCGCCGCCGACCTTGATCGCGCCGAGCTGGTCGCGCCAGGCGCGGTGGGCCGCGTCCTCGACCGCGTCGAAGGTGCGCTTCGGCGGGTTCTCCGCCGCGAGGTTGGCCTTCGCGCCGGCCTGACTGACGTACGAGATGCCGACCTTGACGCCGACCGGGCCGGTGCCGGGCTCGAACTCGACGTAGCCGCCCGCGCCCTTGCCCGCGACGGGACGGCCGCCGGTGCTGAACCCGCCCGTGCCGCCGGTCGTGCTCGTCGAACCCGGGGTCAGCTTGTCGTCCTGCCAGGTGCCGGTGGTCTTGAAGGCGCGGTCGAAGGTGGCGGTGAAGTACAGGGTGTAGTAGGCGCGTTGGCCCTCGGGGTCGAGGTAGCCGCAGAAGTTGCCGGAAGTGACCGAGCCGGAGACCGTGTTGGTCTTCGGGTCGATGGTGACCGACGAATCGGTGGAGCCCACCTCGGAGTTGGCGGTGCGGATCAGCAACGAGGCGGGTTTGTCGGCCGGGTAGGTGAAGCGGCCGGAGCCGGTGCGGGCCGTCGCCGTCAGGTCGGCGGTGACGCCGGAGGCGAGGCCCACCTTGTAGTGGCCGGGTTCGGCGGTCTCGTCGGTGTGGCTGAAGTCGGAGGCGTAGACGGCGTCCTTGGTGTCGCTCGCCGGGGACGAGGTGACCTCACCGGCGTACGGGTAGAACGGGATGTCGCCGCTGCCGCCCGCGCAGCCCGTGCCGGACATGTGGGTGAGGCTGAACCCGCGGATGCGGGTGGCGTCGTACTGGTAGCCGCCTGGCGCGGCCGTGCTGGTCGCGCTGCCTCTGGTGTTCTCCGGGCTCCAGGAGAGCATGCCGAAGGGCACGACGGCGCCCGGGAAGACGTTGCCGCCGTTCTTGGTGCCGATCAGCGGATCGACGTAGGCCGTGGGGTCCTTGACGAGTTGCGGCGGGGCGGCGGCGGTCGCCGCCAGGGCGGGGGTGGCACCGCCGACCGCGAGTGCGGCGGCGAGCAACAGGGACATGGGACGGAAACGCATGACGCGGCCCCTCCTCCTTCGGACGGGTCGCGCACCACAGGTCGCACAAGCCGCAGGGACAGTAACGTGCGCCACCCGTACCAGGGAAGAGCGCGTGTGCCGGTGGGGGCACGCGGGGTGCCCACCCGGACGGCGCCCGCAGGCCAACTGGGTTGACATCGTTGTCCGTTGGGGCGGTAGAGTCATATACAGACCATTCGACAACGTTGTCGCACCGCAGTGCCGTACCAAGCCACGCACCACCCGGGCAGGCTGAACCCCCATTCCCTGCCCGGCTCGCGGACCCGGTGGCCCCCGACCACCGGGTCCGCCCCGAGCACTGGCTCAACCGACCTGGCAGGGAAGGGCAGTTGCCGGGTCACCGCCGTCGCCGTTCACGACGTAGCCGAAGGTGGCGCTCTGCCCCGGAGTCAGTGAGCCGTTCCAGTCGGCGTTGTGGACCATCACGTCCTGGCCGCTGTAGGTCGGGTTGCCATTCCAGAGGCTGGCGACCGACTGGCCTGCGGGGAGTGCCCAGTTGACCATCCAGCCGAGCATCGGGACGTCACCGGAGTTGGTGACGGTCACCTCGGACTGGTAGCCGCCGGGCCAGGTGCCGGTCGTGTGCCGGGTGGCCGAACAGACGCCGGGTACCGGGTCGGTGGGGTTGCCCGGGTCGTGAATACCCGTCACTTCACCGTTGCCGCCGTCGAATACGACATCGGAGCAGGAGTAGAAGGTCTCCGTGCTGTCCGAGCGCTGCCACACCATGTAGATGATGTGGCGCCCCGACTTGTTCGCCGGAAGCTGCCCGGTCCAGGAGTAGTTGGCCTCGACCGTGCCCGGGGTACCGTTGAGCGGCGGGTGGTCGACCGTGAGGAACGGGGTGTCCTCCATGTCGTCCCAGGTGAGTGCCTTCGTCGGGTCGAAGCCGTCCTTGGTGATGTAGACGTAGAACCAACCCGGGTGCGCCGCCCAGGCGTTGTACGAGAAGTCGACCGTCGCGCCCGAGGTGAGATGCGTCAACGGCCAGTCGTCGCGCGGGAGATCGAAGCCCGTGAAGTTCGGATTGCCGCCGCTGCACAGCGAACCGTCCGGCACGAAGCCCCGGGTGCGGCCGGCGCCGTCGGAGCGCAGCACCGAGAACCAGTTGTAGAACGGCGTTGTCCCGCTGACCTGTTGGGCCGCCCTGCACGCCTGGTTGACCGGTTTGATCTCGCCGGTGTCGGTGAGCGCGTCCTGCCAGCAGAGGAAGGTGCGACTGCCGGGTTTCATGGGGGTGCCATGGGCCTCCGCGCGGCCGCCCGTGGCGAGGATCAGGGCCAGGGCGGGGACGGTGGTGAGGAGTGCGAGGAGGACGAGGAAGAGGGCTCGGTGGGGGGTGGGGCGCGGTAATCGCGGTGCGGAGCGGGGAGTTGGGGGTGATGTTGTCGTAGGCATGACAGTTCTACGTCCCTTCGGTCGGCGGGTGCGAGGAACGTGCGAGGGTGGATGCGTGGGGTGGGGCGACCCGGCCACCCGGCGGGTTCCGGACCGCCGGGCGGGTGGGAGCGCTCCCACCCCACTTGTCCGTGAAGTTAGCGCGGACTGGGGTGGCTGTAAACGGCGGGGGCGTGCGAAGTAGCGCTTGGGGCGGGGTTGTTCGGGAGGCGAGGGTGTTCGGGTTCGGGGTGGGTCTCGGGGCGGCTCGTTCGGGAGCCGGAGGCTTGTCCCGTTGAACCCCGCGTGGGGGAAGGCCAGTTGGAGACATCCGTGCCCAGGCGTGGTTCGCCGTCGCGGAACGTCTTCAGCCGGTTGAACGCCGTGTCCGCGACGGCCACGACCTGCTCACGGCCCGACAGGGCGAGTCGCTCCCGCGCCGCATAGACCTGGTGATCACCGAAGGCCGCCTGCGCGAGGTTGAGAGCCGTGCGGTATTCGCCGTGATCACGAGCCGGTTCGGCTTACCCGCGCCAGGGATTCGGGTTGGCGTCGATGGCTGTCCGCACCGCTTTCAGGAGTGTTGCCGGGCCGGGGGCCTGCTCCCACTCCGCGGCGGTGTAGTTCATGGTGGAGCGCGCCCCCAGGGCGTCGATCTCCACGGTCCGACTCCCCTTCCGGTCGGGGCCGGTGACGCTCAGGCGCAGGTACCGGACGTGGAAGCGTTTGGGATGGTTGCCGAAGATCTCCAGTACACGACCGTCGAACGAGTACAACTGGTGGCCGATCACGGCCGTGATCTCGTCGTTCATGCGGGGGGAACCCTATGCACGGCGATCAGTCGGTGCCAGATCCCCGTCTCTTGACCCAGTTTTGGCCAACCGCGCCATGTGGTGACTGGCGTTCGGTCCTGTTCACTTGTCGCGTCCACGGGGTTGGTTCTTGACGGTTTCTGAGTCGGGTGAGCGTTGCGATGGAGGAACAGCTCATGAGAAGACAGATCCGCGGTGCACTGGCCGCGTTCACCGGAGCGCTGCTGCTCACCATGGGGATCACCGCGACCGGCGGCCATTCCGCGCGAGCCGATGACAACGGTGTCGGGCTCAAACCCGTGCTGGGGTGGAGCAGTTGGAGCTTTGTGCGGCGCGATCCGACCGCGCGGACCATCGAGGCGCAGGCGAAGGCCCTCAAGACCAGCGGGCTGGCGAAAAACGGCTTCGTCTACGCCAACGTCGACGACTTCTGGTACCAGTGCCCGGGCAGCCAGGGGCCGGACGTCGACCAGTACGGCCGCTGGGTCACCGACCCCGTCAAGTTCCCGCCGCGCGGCGGTGAGAACGGCGTCCAGGTCGTGGCCGACTATGTGCACTCCCTGGGGCTGAAGTTCGGGCTCTACGTCACTCCCGGCATCTCCCAGCAGGCCGTCGCCAAGAACACCGCGATCGAGGGATCGCCGTACCACGCGCGGGACATCGCCACCACGGCGACGGAGAGCAACTACAACTGCGGCGGCATGGTCGGCATCGACTACACCAAGCCCGGCGCGCAGACGTTCATCGACTCGTGGGCCGGTCAGTTCGCCGGGTGGGGTATCGACTACCTGAAGATCGACGGTGTCGGCACGTCCGACCAACAGGACGTCCAGGCCTGGTCGGACGCCCTGCATCACACCGGGCGGCCGATCCATCTGGAGCTGTCCAACAACCTCGACATCAACAACGCGGCCACCTGGAAGAAGCTCTCCAACGGCTGGCGCACCGGCGGCGACATCGAGTGCTACTGCGGTCCTGACGACAGCAGTTACCCCCTGACCACCTGGGCCTCCATCGCCTCCCGCTTCGACCAGGTCGCGGCCTGGGCACCGTACGGCGGGCCCGGCGGTTACAACGACTACGACTCCCTGGAGATCGGGAACGGCGCGAACAACGGCCTCACTCCCGACGAGCGCAGGACGCAGATGAGTCTGTGGTCGCTGGCCGCCTCTCCGCTCATCCTCGGCACCGATCTGACCCGTCTCGACCCGGCCGACCTGGCTTTGTTGAAGAACACCGACGTCCTCGGCGTCGATCAGGACGGCATCGACGCCAAGCGGATCTCCTCGGACACCAACTCGCAGGTGTTCGCCAAGACCGAGGGCGACGGGGATGTCGTGGTCGGTCTGTTCAACACCGGGCCGGCTCCCCGTGAAGTCGCCACGACCGCGGGCGCGTTGGGGCTACGCGGGGCGCGCGACTACGCCCTGCGGGATCTCTGGAGCCACCGACTCACCGAGTCCTCCGGCCGGATCGCCGCCAATGTGCCCGCGCACGGTGTGGTTCTCTACCGGGTCCACGCCACCCACCGCACGGTGACCGGCGCGGCTCCGGACGTCTCGTTCGGGCTCGACTGGGCACCTGCGCCCAGCGACAGCACCACCCGTACCGTGACCGCCGTCCTGTCCGACAACGGGTCGCGGTCGATCACCGATGCCGATCTGACCCTGACCGGGCCGGCTGGCACGAAGATCACCACTCGCTCGGTCACGCGGGCCCGGGCGGTTCGTGGCGGGCATGCGTTGAAGGCCGTCTACTCCGCGTCCATCCCGCCCTCGGCGAAGCTCTTCGCCTCCAACGACTTCCAGGGGACGGCGAGTTACCGCTTCCGGTCGGCGGGGAGGACCCGGCTGACCGCCGGTGACACGATCACCGTCAACCACCAAGTCACCGCCCCTTACCGGACGTTCGCGTCCACCACCGCGAGCTTCAGCGAGTCCGGCAGCCAACTCGGCATCCGGGCGCAGGGTGCGGACCTGTACAACGGCACGAACGAGTACGGGTCGATCTATCTGCCGGGTGCCGAGCACGACGGTTCGGTTACGACCGTGAAGCTCAACTCGCAGTCGGACACCGACGTTTGGGCGAAGGCCGGGATCATGGTCCGCAACGACATCACCCAGCCCAACACCTCCCCCGGGTACGTGGCCCTCGTCGCGACCCCGGGCAACGGCTACCTCCTCGACTGGGACAGCGACGGCGACGGAAAGCTCGACTCGCAGGATTCCGCCGGTACCGCCGCCTACCCTTCGTGGCTGAAGCTCGTCCGTGACGGCACGTCGTACAGCGGCTATTACTCGACCGACAACGCCACCTGGAACCTGGTCGGGACGATCGACGTTCCGACCGCCGCGGCCACCCAGGACGTCGGCCTGACCCAGACCTCGCACGCCTCGGGCACCACCGGCGAGGCCGACTTCGACTCGTTCACGACCACGCCGTAGGTCTGCGGCGACGACGGCGACGCGCGTCCGTCCGGTGCCCGGTGCTTCTCTAGACCGGTGCCGTGCGGGCGCGCATCGCCGGTTCCGCGGGCGGGAGTTCGGTGGCGGCGGCCGGGAGTTCGATGGTGAACTCCGTGCGGCCCGGGACGCTGGTCACGTCGATACGGCCGCCGTGGGCGCCGGTGATCGCCGTCGCGATGGCCAGGCCGAGGCCGGAGCCGCCCTCCTTGCCGCCCGCCCGGGCGCGGGAGGCGTCGGCGCGGGTGAAGCGTTCGAAGACCGTGGGGAGGAGGGCCGGGGGGATGCCGGGGCCGTCGTCACGGACCCGGATGACGACGGTGCGGTCGGCGGTGGCCTCGACGCTCGCCGTGACCGTCGTACCGACAGGTGTGTGCATCCGGGCGTTGGCCAGCAGGTTGGCCAGCACCTGGTGCAGGCGGGCCTCGTCGCCGATGACCAACGCCGGGGCGTCCAGGGAGAGTTGGAGCTGCCAGTCGTGGCCGGTGCCGGCCGCTCGCGCGTCCCACACCGCCTCGGCGAGCAGCGCCGCGAGGTCCACCTCGGCGGACTGCAGCGGCCGGCCCTCATCGAGCCGGGCGAGCAGCAGGAGGTCCTCCACCAGGCCCGTCATGCGTGCCGACTCCGCGGTGACCCGGCGCCAGGCGAGGCCCGGTTCGATGCGGTCGGTGCCGCGGTTCATCAGCTCGGCGTAGCCCGCGATGGAGGCCAGCGGGGTGCGGAGTTCGTGGCTGGCATCGGCGAGGAAGCGGCGCATGCGTTCCTCGCTGCGGCGCATCTGCTCCTCGCTGCGCTGGCGTTCGGCGAGCGAGGACTCGACGTGGTCGATCATGCGGTTGAGCGCGGCGCCGACCTGGCCGGCCTCGCTGCCGGGGTCGGTGTCCCGCTCGGGGACCCGGGTGAGGGCGGTGACCTCGCCGTGGCCGAGCTGCGAGCGGGAGACCTCGACGGCGGTGGCGGCGACCCGGCCCAGCGGCCGTAGCTGCCGTCGGATGACGACCGCGCACAGGCAGCCCGCCGCGGTCAGTCCGGCGAGGGCGACGCCCGCCTCGACCGCCACCATGCCGCTGATCATGCCCTGCACGTCGTCCATCGGGAGGCCGGTGAGGACCCGGACGCCATCGCTGTCGAGGGCCGTGAGCCGGTAGGTGCCGAGGCCGGGCACGGTCCTGGTGTGCATCGCGCTGTCGGCGGTGACGCCCGCGAGGGCCGCGCGCTGGGCGGCGGTGAGGTTCTGGGGCGGGGCGTCCTGCCTGACGACGGCCGCGGCGATGATCGTGCCCTTGTCGTCGA
This sequence comes from Streptomyces sp. NRRL F-525, assembly GCF_000716605.1. Taxonomy (GTDB): domain Bacteria; phylum Actinomycetota; class Actinomycetes; order Streptomycetales; family Streptomycetaceae; genus Streptomyces. The sequence goes on from NZ_JNXE01000033.1 coordinate 112,594, forward strand.
ACCGTGCGGCGAGCGTCCCGACGGCGTGGCCGTTCTCCATGAGGAACCCGAGGTCGCCGTCGAAGTCCGGGTGGTGCTGGGCGCCGCCCAGGCTGCGTTCGGCGGCGTTGCCGACCCGGTCGTCCAAATTGCCCAGCAGATAGGCGCGTTGGACGAACACGGTGGTGAGGGCCATCGCGGCGCACACGACGACGAGGGCGGCGCTGATGAAGAGGAGGAGGCGGGTGCGCAGCGAACGGCCGTGCAGGCGGCCCCGGTTGCGGGTACGGAGGTTCATCTGGCGTCCTCCACGGGCCGTAGGGCGTATCCCATGCCGCGCACGGTGTGGATCATCGGGGCGCGGCCGCGGTCTATCTTGCGGCGGAGGCTGGAGATGTAGACCTCGACGAGGTTGCCGCCGCCGTCGAAGCAGCTGCTCCACACCTGGTCGAGGATCTGGGCCTTGCTCAGCACCTGGCGGGGGTGGTCGAGGAACAGGGTGAGCAGGTCGAACTCCTTGGCGGTGAGCTGGACCGGCTCACCGGCGCGGCGCACCTCACGGGTCTCGCCGGTCAGGACGAGGTCGCCGAGGACGCGTACGGAGTCGTCGGCCGGGGTGCGTTCGCCGCCCGCCCGGCGCAGCAGTCCGCGCAGCCGCAGCACGACCTCCTCCAGGGAGAAGGGCTTGGTGACGTAGTCGTCGGCGCCCGCTTCGAGGCCGTCGAGGCGGTGCTCGATCGCGTCGCGGGCGGTGAGCATGAGGACGGGCAGCCGGGGGTTCTCGTACCGGAGTCTGCGCAGCACCTGGACGCCGTCGAGGTCGGGAAGCATGCCGTCGAGGACGACGGCGTGCGGGGCGCAGGCCCGGGCGATCCGCAGCGCGCTCTGCCCGTCCGGCGCGGGATAGGGCCGCCAGCCGGCCTCGGTGACCGCGACGGAGAGCAGCTCGGTGAGCGCGGGCTCGTCGTCGACGATGAGCACGCGTACTCGGCTGCTTCGGGACCCCGATGTGCCAGTCATGTCCCGATTCTGTCCCGGCCTGCTGGGGGAATCCTGTGTTCCACCTGAGCCACAGCCGTGCGAACGGGCGGGAGGACACGGGCAGGCGACCCGCGCCGACCGGGCCCGCCGACCAGCCGCTTCGCCAACTTCCTTGGCCGAAGCGGGCGTTGGCACTCTTGTGCCACCTGATTCCCTTGAGCCGCCGTAGACCCCGCACTCACTCTGATGACTGGCTTCCGCTCACCGTGCGGAAGCGTTTCCGCGTTCAGGGGAGGATGTCCACCCATGCGAAGACTCCACGCCCTGTGGGCCGTGGCCGGAATGGCCGGACTGCTCGCGGGGGCCATCACGCCCGCGACAGCCGCCGGTTCCACGGTCTCCACCCACCTCACGGGCCCGAGCACCGCCCCACCGCAGACCGTCACCCTCATCACCGGCGACACCGTGACCCTCACCGCAGGACCGGACGGCAAGAACGCCGTCGACGTGCGGCGAGGCAAGGGCCGCGAGGCCGCGACCTTCCTGTCCAGCGAGAAGAACGGCGAGATCAGCGTCCTGCCGGCGGACGCCGTCCCGCTCATCAAGGCGGGCCGTCTCGACCCCGCCCTCTTCAACATCACCCAGCTCGTCAAGCAGGGCTACACCGACGCGAAGACCGGCACCACGCCCGTCATCGCGACGTACAGCAAGGGCGCCGAGACCCCCGAGGGCACGCGCCGGACGCTGGCGCTGCCCGGGATCGACGGCGCCGCGCTCAGCGCGAAGAAGTCCACGGCCTTCTGGTCGGACATCGCCCCGGCCCTGGGCACCGCGCCCACCGCGAAGGCGGCGAAGCAACTCGGCGACGGCATCGACAAGATCTGGCTGGACGCCAAGGTGAAGGCGTCCCTCGACGTGAGCGTGCCGCAGATCGGCGCACCTGAGGTGTGGAAGGCGGGCTACGACGGCACGGGCGTCGAGGTCGCGGTCCTGGACACGGGCGTGGACACCGGGCACCCGGACCTGGCCGGGAAGATCGCCGGCTCGGAGAGCTTCGTACCGGACGAGACGATTCAGGACGGCTTCGGCCACGGCACCCATGTGGCGTCCACGATCGTCGGCTCGGGCGCGGCCTCGGGCGGCCGGTACAAGGGGGTGGCGCCGGGCGCGCGGCTGCTGGTCGGCAAGGTGCTCGACAACACGGGCAGCGGCCAGGCCTCCTGGATCATCGCGGGCATGGAGTGGGCCGCGAACTCCGGCGCGAAGATCGTCTCGATGTCGTTGGGCGGTACGGCGTACGGCCCCTCGGACGTGCTCAGCGAGACCGTCGACCAACTGTCCGCGTCCACCGGCGCGTTGTTCGTGATCGCGGCCGGCAACGCGGGGCCGGGCGAGCAGACCGTGGGCACCCCGGGCATCGCCGACTCGGCGCTGACGGTGGGCGCGGTCGACAAGTCGGACAAGCTGGCCTCGTTCTCCAGCCGCGGTCCGCGCCCCGGCGACTACGCGGTCAAGCCGGAGATCACCGCGCCGGGCGTGAACATCACCGCGGCCCGCGCGGCCGGCACCAGCATGGGCACGCCGGTCGACGACAACTACACGACGGCGAGCGGCACTTCGATGGCGACGCCGCATGTGGCGGGCACCGCCGCGCTGGTGGTGCAGGCGCATCCGGACTGGACCGGCGAGCAGATCAAGGAGGCGCTGGCCAGTACGGCGAAGACGAACGCCGACGACTCCGTGTTCGAGCAGGGCGACGGCCGGGTCGACGCCGTACGGGCGGTCGAGCAGGACGTCTTCGCGACCTCGGCGCTGAGCTTCGGCAGGTTCGAGGACGGCGACACGGGCGTCGTCAGCAAGGACATCACGTACACCAACACCATTGACAGTCCGGTGGAGTTGAAGCTCTCGTCGTCGCTCGCCGACCTCGCCCTGAGCGCCGGTTCGGTGACCGTGCCCGCGCGGGGCACCGCCACCGTCTCCGTCGGCGTCGACCCGGCGCAGCTGACCGAGGGCCGGTACACGGGCCATGTCACCGCGACCGCCGACGGCGGTGTCCAGGTCACCACGGGCGTCGGCTTCGAGAAGGCGCCGAAGACCTACAGCCTCAAGGTCTCGATCGTGGACCGCGAGGGCAACACCTCCACCGGGGCGTCGCTCTACACGCTCCAGGAGCTGAACGGCGCCTACCCCGACGAGTACGGCTTCCTCGGCACCGGCGCGACCTGGCAGGTGCCGGCCGGTATCTACTCCATCGCGACCTGGATCCCGGACCGGGACGGGAGCGGCCTGGCCGTGGGCACCTCGGTCGTCGGCAACCCCGAGATCAAGGTCGACGGCGACACCGCGGTCGTCCTCGACGCCCGCAAGGCGGTGGAGATCAAGCCGAAGACCAAGCAGGACTCCGAGTTCCGGGGCTTCAGCACCAACTGGCACCGCGAGGGGCCGGGCAGCGCCTGGGGGCTCACCTACAGCCAGGGCTTCTGGACCGATCACGTCTACGTGGCGCCGACCCCGCGGGTGACCGTGGGGACCCTGGAGTTCTCCGCCAAGTTCCGGCTGTACGCGAAGGAGTTGACGGCGAGCGTCACCGGCCCGGAGAAGACCTCGCTGTCGTCGCTCTACTACTCCCAGACGTACAACGACTTCCCGTTGAAGATCAGCGGTGACCACACCGTGCAGGCGGTGGACGCGGGCGGCGGTACCGCGGCCGACTTCGCGGGGCTCGACGTCAGGGGCAAGGTGGCGGTGGTCGGGCTCGGCGCCACCGAGCGGGCGCAGAGCGCCCTGGACAACGCGACCGAGGCCGGGGCGGGTTACCTCATCGCCTACCGCAAGACGCCCGGTTTCTGGATCGAGGCCGTGGACCGGGCGACCACCGTCCCGCTGATGATCGCCACCGGCGAGCAGGGCGCCGGGCTGGCCGCCCTGCTGAAGACCGGCAGGAAGGTCACGCTGAAGCTGAGCGGCACACCGGTCAGTCCCTACGTCTACAACCTGCTCGCCGCGCAGAGCGGCGCCATCAGCGCGGACCAGACCTACCGTCTGGACAGCTCCAACACGGTGAAACGGAAGGCCCGTTACTACGGTGCCACGGCCGGCGAGATGGGAGCGGACACCCTGTACACCTTCCGCCCCTGGCAGCTCTTCGGCATCGACACCAGCGTGTCCACACAGCTGGGCACGGAACGCGACGAGTACTACTACGTCGACCCGGACACCCGCACCTGGCATGTCGTCTATCCCAACTGGAAGGCCTACAAGGGCGAGTGGAGCCCGCTGCGGACCTTCACCGAGGCGGCCACCGAACCCACCGAGGACTGGCTGCGCCAGGTCGTCCGGCCCGGAAGCAGCGAGGAGTACGGGCTCTCGGAACGCACCGGTGACGAACTCACCTTCTCGATACCGGAGTTGACCGACTCCACGCCGGGCCACTACGGATCTGTCGACGGCGTCGACAGCACGGCGCAGGGCGGGCTCTACGCGGACGGGCAGTTCGTCGACGACTCCACGTCCGGCGGGTACGGCGTCTTCGACATCCCGGCGGCGAAGGCCTCGTACCGCTTCGATCTGGACGTGCAGCGCAAGGCGGCCTGGGCGAAGTACTCCACGAGCACGCACACCGAGTGGACCTTCGCCTCGGCGCACACCGACACCGCGACCGCACTGCCGCTGCTCACCGTCGGCATCGCCCCGAAAGGCCTCGACCTCCTCAACCAGGCCGACGGCGGGCGGGAGTTGACGGTGGGGCTGCCGGTCGCGAACCAGTCGGGGAGCGTCCGGGCGAGCAGTCTGAAGGCCTGGGTCTCCTACGACGACGGCGCGTCCTGGAAGGCGGTGCGTGTCGAGAAGGGCGAGGCGCGGTTCAGGCCCGCGAAGGGCGCCGCGTCGGTGTCGCTGCGCGTGCGGGCCGCCGACCGTGACGGCAACGCGGTCGACCAGACCGTACTGCGGGCGTTCGGCCTGAAGTGAGCCCGAAGTGAGCCTGAAGTGATCGGATGGGTCGAGCCACTGTAAGGATTCTTAACAAAGAACCCCTACCGTGGCGAGCCATGGTGAACACGGCACAGGATCCTGTACGGCAGACCCCTGCCGCGAGCCCTTGGGCAGCGGTGGGGGTCTCCGCCTTCGACGAGCTGGTGTACCGGGCGATCCTCCAGCAGCCCGACGCCGGAGCGGGCGGCTGGGCGCTGCTGACCGGGACGACACCGGCCGAGCTGCGCGAGGCCTGCAACCGGCTGCTCGCGCTGGGACTGCTCCAACCGCCGGACTCCATGGGCGGGTTACGGGCGGTCGACCCGCGGGTGGCGGTCCGTGCGCTGATCCGGCGGCGCGAGACCGAGTCCGAACTGGTCGCCGCCACCGCCGAGGAGATGGCCACCGCGTACGAGGCGGGGCTGCTGCGCGAGGAGCCGTCCCGGCTGATCGAGGTCGCCTCCGGCGAGGGTGCCATCGCGGCCCGCCTGGAGGAGATGTACGCCCGCGCGGAGCACGAGGTGTGTCTGTTCGACACCCCGCCCTACCTGGCCCCGCCCGCACCGCAGGTGGACCTCCAGGCCGATCTGCTCAAGCGCGGGATCGTCTCGCGCGGCATCTACGCGGCGACCGCCCTGGAGGATACGAACGCCCTGTCCCGTGCCTGGAACATGGTCGAACTCGGCGAGCAGGCCCGGGTGTTGCCGTCCGTGCCCCTCAAACTGCTGGTGGTCGACGGGCGTCGGGCCCTGCTCCCGCTGACCTCGTCCGAGGCGGGCGGCTACTGCGCCGTCGTCGTATGGCACTCGGCGGTGACCGAGGCCCTGCAGAAGCTCTTCGAGCTGGCCTGGCAGCAGGCGACTCCGCTCGGCCGGCCCGCGGGGAACGGCGAACTCACCGAGGACGAGCAGGCGTTGACGCGGCTGCTGGCGGCCGGGCTGAAGGACGAGGCGGTCGCCCGCCATCTGGGGGTCAGCCTGCGCACGCTGCGGCGGCGGGTGAGCGACCTTCAGGAACGGCTCGGGGCGGCGAGCCGCTTCCAGCTCGGGCTGCGGGCGGCGCAGCGGGGCTGGCTGTAGCACAACGGCGAAGGGCCGCACCCCCGTCACCGGGGATGCGGCCCTCAACTGCCGTACCGGAGCCGCTAGTTGCGGATCAGGTTGCGCAGGACGTACTGGAGGATGCCGCCGTTGCGGTAGTAGTCGGCCTCGCCGGGGGTGTCGATGCGGACGACCGCGTCGAACTCCACGCCGGTGTCGGTGGTGACCTTGACCGTGCTCGGGGTGGTGCCGTCGTTCAGCTCGGTGATGCCGGCGACGGAGAAGGACTCCTCGCCGGTCAGACCGAGGGACTCGGCGGTCTGGCCCGCCGGGTACTGGAGCGGGACGACGCCCATGCCGATGAGGTTCGAGCGGTGGATGCGCTCGTAGGACTCGGCGATGACGGCCTTGACGCCGAGGAGCGCGGTGCCCTTGGCGGCCCAGTCGCGGGACGAGCCGGAGCCGTACTCCTTGCCGGCCAGGATGACCAGCGGGATGCCCTGCTCGATGTAGTTGCGCGAGGCGTCGTAGATGAAGGAGACGGGGGCGTCGGCCTGCGTGAAGTCGCGGGTGAAGCCGCCTTCGGTGCCCGGCGCGACCTGGTTGCGCAGGCGGATGTTGGCGAAGGTGCCGCGGATCATGACCTCGTGGTTGCCTCGGCGCGAGCCGTAGGAGTTGAAGTCACGCCGCTCGATGCCGTGCTCGGTGAGGTACTTGCCGGCCGGGGTGTCGGCCTTGATGGCACCGGCGGGCGAGATGTGGTCGGTGGTGACCGAGTCGCCGAGCTTGGCCAGGACGCGGGCGCCGGCGATGTCCGAGACCGGGGTGGTCTCCATCGTCATGCCCTCGAAGTACGGGGGCTTGCGCACGTAGGTCGACTGCGCGTCCCACTCGAAGGTGTTGCCCTCCGGGATGGGCAGCGCCTGCCACTGGGCGTCGCCCGCGAAGACGTCGGCGTAGGACTTGTTGAACATGTCCTCGCCGATGGAGTTCGCGACGACGTCGTTGACCTCGGCCTCGGTCGGCCAGATGTCTTCCAGGTAGACCGGCTTGCCGTCCTGGTCGACGCCGAGCGCGTCCTTGGTGATGTCCACCTTCATGGAGCCGGCGAGGGCGTACGCGACGACCAGCGGCGGGGACGCCAGGTAGTTCATCTTGACGTCCGGGTTGATCCGGCCCTCGAAGTTGCGGTTGCCGGAGAGCACCGACGTCACGGCCAGGTCATGGTCGTTGACGGCCTTGGAGACCTCCTCGGGCAGCGGGCCCGAGTTGCCGATGCAGGTGGTGCAGCCGTAGCCGACGAGGTTGAAGCCGACCTTGTCGAGGTAGGGGGTGAGCCCGGCCTTGTCGAAGTAGTCGGTGACGACCTTGGAGCCCGGGGCGAGGGTCGTCTTGACCCACGGCTTGCGGGTCAGGCCCTTCTCCACGGCCTTCTTCGCGACGAGCGCGGCGGCGACCATGACGTACGGGTTCGAGGTGTTGGTGCAGGAGGTGATGGCCGCGACCGTCACCGCGCCGTGGTCCAGCTCGTAGGTCGAGCCGTCGGGGGCGGTCACCGTGACCGGGTTCGACGGGACGCCGTTGCTGGCGGCCGGGGAGTCGGAGGCCGGGAAGGACTCCTTGCCCGCCTCGTCGTCGTCCGAGACGTAGTTGCGTACGTCGCTCTTGAACTGCTCGGAGGCGTTCGCGAGGACGATGCGGTCCTGCGGGCGCTTCGGGCCTGCGATCGAGGGGACGACCGTGGCGAGGTCCAGCTCCAGCTTCTCGGAGAAGTCGGGCTCGGCGGCCGGGTCGAGCCAGAGGCCCTGCTCCTTGGCGTACGCCTCGACGAGCGCGACCTGCTGCTCGTCACGGCCGGTCAGGCGCAGGTACTTCAGGGTCTCGTCGTCGATCGGGAAGATCGCGGCGGTGGAACCGAACTCCGGCGACATGTTGCCGATGGTGGCGCGGTTCGCGAGGGAGGTGGCGGCGACGCCCTCGCCGTAGAACTCGACGAACTTGCCGACGACGCCGTGCTTGCGCAGCATCTCGGTGATCGTGAGGACCAGGTCGGTGGCGGTGGTGCCCGGGGTCAGCTCGCCCGTGAGCTTGAAGCCGACGACGCGCGGGATGAGCATCGAGACCGGCTGGCCGAGCATCGCGGCCTCGGCCTCGATGCCGCCGACGCCCCAGCCCAGCACACCGAGGCCGTTGACCATGGTGGTGTGCGAGTCGGTGCCGACCAGGGTGTCGGGGTACGCCTGGCCGTTGCGGACCATGACGGTGCGGGCCAGGTGCTCGATGTTGACCTGGTGGACGATGCCGGTGCCCGGCGGGACGACCTTGAACTCGTCGAACGCGGTCTGGCCCCAGCGCAGGAACTGGTAGCGCTCGCGGTTGCGGCCGTACTCCAGCTCGACGTTCTGCGCGAACGCCTCGTGGGTGCCGAACTTGTCCGCGATGACGGAGTGGTCGATGACCAGCTCGGCCGGCGCGAGGGGGTTGATCTTCGCCGGGTCGCCGCCCAGCTCCTTCACGGCCTCACGCATGGTCGCGAGGTCCACCACGCAGGGCACGCCGGTGAAGTCCTGCATGATCACACGGGCGGGCGTGAACTGGATCTCCTGCGACGGCTGGGCCTGCGAGTCCCAGGTGCCGAGGGCGCGGATGTGGTCGGCGGTGATGTTCGCGCCGTCCTCGGTGCGGAGCAGATTCTCCAGCAGGACCTTAAGGCTGTAGGGGAGCCGGGCCGAGCCCTCCACCTTGTCCAGGCGGAAGATCTCGTACGACTCGTCGCCCACCTGCAGCGTGCTGCGGGCGTCGAAGCTGTTCGCCGACACGACAGTCTCCTTCATTGATGTGCGCGTTCCCACCGCATCCTGCCGCTACGACGTCTTGGCCGATCCGCTAAGGTAAGGCTAAGTTAGGCAAGCCTTACTACTGGATCGGCGGAGTGTGCGGCTGCGGTGCACCTCGGCAGATATCTCGATGTCGAGATAACTCTAGTACATGGGGGCGGACTGGTCATGCCCGGACCCGCCCGGAGCCGTTCCCGGCGGCCCCTCTCGGCCGGATCGGCGGCTACGACCGCTCGGCCACGACGAGGTAGAACGTCACCGCCGCGAGGAAGGGCCCGGTGGAGAGGTGGTCCAGCCAGCGCCCCGCCCCATCCTCCGTGAGGTGTCCGGCGGCGACGGCACGCCGGGTCGTCCGCTCCAGCCCGAGGATCCTGTCGGCCGCCTCGGCGTCCCGGAACACGGGAGTGACAGGGATGACCGCGGGCACCGCGAATCCGGCCGCTGCCGCCAGCCGGGGGAGCTCCCTGCCGATACGGGCGTTGCGGACGACCTCGTCCGCGACGAACCGGGTGTAGGCGCGCGAGAGGTCGCTGTCCGGATGGTCGACGGCCAGGGTGTCCCAGTCCGGCTCCCCCATGACGAGCCGCCCGCCAGGCCGCAGCACCCGGTGAATCTCGCGGAGCGCCTGAGCGGGGTCGGCGACATGCTGCAGGACCCGGTCGGTGCGGGCGCGGTCGGCGGTGCCGTCCGGCAGCGGGAGGTCGTGGAGGTCACCGAGCCGCACGCTGACGGTGGACTGGTCGGCGGTGCGCTCCCGCGCGGTGTCGACCGTGGCCCGGTCGTGGTCGACACCGATCACCGTGCCTGTCGCGGTGACGGCCCGGGCGAGCGAGGCGAGATCCGTGCCGGGGCCGCAGCCCAGGTCGAGCGCCGTCTGGCCCGGACGGATGTCGAGTTCGTCGAGCATGCGCCCCTTGTAGGAACGGCCCAGGTCGGTCGCGGCGACCCGGTCGAGGTAGGCGGTCCGGTCGGGGGTGGCGGTCTCGAACGCTGGTGAGGTCATGGCAGACAGTCAATCAACTACGGCGGGCCGAAGGGGTGTTGGCACACGTACGACGGCTCCGCGTCCGGCTCCGCGAAAACCGCTGGAGCCGACGCGCCGACCGCCCGTACCGTCCCCGGAGTGACCTATCTGAGCCCGCTCGGGTATCTGCTGGGACTTGAGGGCGCCGCCCTGCTGCGCGGCTTCAGGGAAGGGAGCGCCGACCAGGCGTTCGTCGAGGCCCGGACGGCCGAGATCCGCAGGCTGGTGGAGAGCCCGGAGCTTGCCGAGGGCGTCACGGCGGTCCCCGGCGCGATCAGTACCGCCGACGTCTATCAGGACTGGGCGCCGTACTACGACGACCCCGGCAACCAGATGATCGACATCGAGCAGCCCGTCGTCCAGCGCATCCTGGACGGCCTGCCGGTCGGCACCGCACTGGACGCCGCGTGCGGCACCGGTCGGCACACCGCCCATCTGCACCGGCTCGGCCATCGCGTGATCGGCTGCGACGCCTCGCCGGAGATGCTCGCGCGGGCACGGGAGCGGCTGCCGGACGTCGATCTCCGCCAGGCCGATCTGCGTCGACTGCCGCTTGCAGACAACGCCGTCGACACCGTCGTCTGCGCGCTCGCGCTCACACACGTGCCCGAACTGGCCGTCGCACTGGCCGAGTTCGCGCGGGTGCTGCGGCCCGGCGGGCATCTCGTGATCTCGGACGCGCACGTCATGTCGTCCTATCTCAGGCCCACCCTTCCCCGGCGCCCCGGCCCGGACGGCCGCCCGACCCTGCTCACCGAGTACCACCGCCCGCTCAGCGCGTACCTCTCGGCCGCCCTCCCCCTCGGCTTCCGGGTGCGGCAGTGCGAAGAGCCCCGCCGACCGCGGCGCTCCCTCGATCCCGGCGCCGCCCCGGACCCGCTGCCGACCTGGATGTCCTGGGACCTCCTGCACTGGGATCCCGAGGCGTCCGCCGCCGCCCTGGACGACTCGCCGGTCGCCGTCGTCTGGCACTTCCAGCTAGAGGACAACGGGGAGGAGTGAGCAACTCCCGTTCTTCCTCGGATGATTGGCCGACTTCGGGGTACCCGGTGCCAGACGAAAGGGGGCGGGTATGCCGCTCACGTTCCGTAAGAGCTTCCGGGTCCTTCCCTGGCTTCGGCTGAACATCAACAAGGGGTCCTTGTCGTTCACGACAGGGGGCAAGCGCGGCCCGCGCTACACGCGCAGCACCTCGGGGCGCCGTACGACATCGATGAACCTGCCCGGGCCGTTCGGATGGCGCAAGACGCGCACGAAGAAGGACGACTGACGGCAACGGGCAGCGCCGCTGACCGGTCGTCACCCGAATGGACCCCCCAGGAGGCGCCATCTCATATCTGAGATAACCTCGGCCTCATGGCAGACGACTACCTCGTACGTATCGGCAAGCTCATCCGTGACGCCCGGCAACATCGGGGCTGGACACAGACGCAGCTCGCCGAGGCGCTCGGCACCAGTCAGAGCGCCGTCAATCGCATCGAGCGCGGCAACCAAAACATCAGCCTTGAGATGATCGCTCGAATCGGTGAAGCCCTGGACAGCGAGATCGTCTCTCTGGGCTACGCCGGTCCGATGCATCTGAGGGTGGTCGGCGGGCGCCGGCTGTCCGGCGCGATCGATGTGAAGACCAGCAAGAACGCGTGCGTGGCACTGCTGTGCGCCTCGCTCCTCAACAAGGGGCGCACAGTGCTGCGCCGGGTCGCGCGGATCGAGGAGGTGTACCGCCTTCTGGAGGTACTCGGCTCGATCGGCGTCCGCACCCGCTGGATCAACGACGGTGTCGACCTGGAGATCGTGCCGCCGGCCGAGCTGGAGATGGAGTCGATCGACGCGGAGGCCGCCCGCCGGACCCGCTCGATCATCATGTTCCTCGGCCCGCTGCTGCACCGCATGGACAGCTTCAAGCTGCCGTACGCGGGCGGTTGCGACCTCGGTACGCGCACGATCGAGCCGCACATGATCGCGCTGCGCCGGTTCGGCCTGGACATCGCCGCGACCGAGGGGCTGTACCACGCGCAGGTCGACCGGGCCGTCTCCCCCGACCGGCCGATCGTGCTGACCGAGCGCGGCGACACCGTCACCGAGAACGCGCTGCTGGCCGCCGCCCGCCACGAGAGCGTCACGGTCATCCGCAACGCGTCCTCCAACTACATGGTCCAGGACCTGTGCTTCTTCCTGGAGGCGCTGGGCGTCAAGGTCGAGGGCATCGGCACCACCACGCTCACCGTGCACGGCGTGCCGACCATCGACGTCGACGTGGACTACTCCCCCTCCGAGGACCCGGTCGAGGCGATGAGCCTGCTGGCCGCCGCCGTCGTCACCGAGTCGGAGCTGACGGTCCGCCGGGTGCCCATCGAGTTCCTGGAGATCGAGCTCGCGGTCCTGGAGGAGATGGGCCTCGACCACGACCGCACACCCGAGTACGTCGCGGACAACGGCCGTACGCGCCTGGTGGACCTCACGGTCCGGCCCTCCAAGCTGGAGGCGCCGATCGACAAGATCCACCCGATGCCGTTCCCCGGCCTGAACATCGACAACGTGCCGTTCTTCGCGGCGATCGCGGCGGTCGCGCAGGGCCAGACCCTCATCCACGACTGGGTCTACGACAACCGCGCGATCTACCTCACGGACCTCAACCGCCTCGGCGGCCGGCTCCAACTCCTCGACCCGCACCGGGTGTTGGTCGAGGGCCCGACCCGCTGGCGGGCCGCCGAGATGATGTGCCCGCCGGCGCTGCGGCCCGCCGTGGTCGTCCTGCTGGCGATGATGGCGGCGGAGGGCACGTCCGTCCTGCGCAACGTGTATGTCATCAACCGCGGTTACGAGGATCTGGCGGAGCGGCTCAACTCGATCGGGGCGCAGATCGAGATCTTCCGGGACATCTAGGGCAGGTCGCGGATGTCCGGGGTGCCGCCGTGCCTTTCGGGTGCGGCGGCACCGCCGTGTTCAGCGGGTGCTCCACTTCTGGTTGTCCTGGCCGTTGCAGTCCCAGAGCTGGAGCCGGGTGCCGTTGGCGGTTCCCTGGTCCTTGACGTCCACGCACTTGTTGGCCTGCGGATTGACCAGGTCGTTGCTGGAGTTGAGGCGGAACTGCTGGGCCGGGTTGCCGCTGCACACCGCGATCTGGATGACCGCGCCGTTCGCCGAGGAGCCCCAGGCGACGTCCATGCACAGGCCCATGGAGCGGATCGTGCCGTCCGAACGGAAGTCCCACTTCTGCCAGTTCTTGCCGGTGCAGCTGTTGATCTGCAGCGGTGAACCGTCGGCGCCCTTGTGACCCACCATCTCGATGCACTTGTTGGAGGCGTGGCTGTAGATGGTGGTGCCGGGGGCGGCGACCACCGTCTTGGTGGCGGTGACCTTGGTCGTGGTGGTCTTCTTCGAACTACCGCCGGAGGACGCCTTCTTGGGGGCCTCGGCGGAACTGCCCGCGATCACTCCGGCACCGGAACCGGCACCGGCGGCCGCCGCTCCCGCGCCGCTCTTCACCTTGTTGTTCTTGCCGCCGCTCGGGTGCGAGGGGGTCGCCTTCGGCGAGGTCGGGTCCGGGCTGGCCGAACCGTAGGCGCCCGCGCCGCTGTCCGTCGTCGCTCCGTTCAACACCGTTCCGGCGTCGGCCACTTGGTCCGACGGCTTGCTGTCCGAACTCGACTTGCCGAGCAGGCCCGACACCAGGAACGGCACGCCGATCAGCAGCGCGCCGGCTATCGCGGCTCCGGCGAGCAGACCTCGGGAGGGACGGCCGAAGGCGGGGGCCGCGGCGGCGGTGCCTTCACCGGTGCCCGAACCGGCGCCGGATTCGGCCGCCGCCGCTCCGGCCAGGGCTTCGGGGCCCGGGTCGGGGTCGGCGTGGGTGTCGGGTGCGGCTTCGGGTGCGGCTTCGGGGGTGGCTTCGGGGGTGGCTTCGGGGGTGGCTTCGGGGGTGGCTCCCTCGTCGGTGCCTACGGCGGCTTCCGCGGTCGGGAGTTGGGCCGCCGCGGCGGGCTGCGCGGGAGGCGTGAGGGCCGCTTCCGCCTTCGCCGCGGTCTCCGGGGCGCCGGTGCCGGCGGCCGTCGTCTCGCCGCTGGTCGGCGGGAGGGCCGCCGCCTCGGTCTCGGGGGCGCCGCCCGCGGTGGTGTCCGGGGCCGGAGTGGGCTCCGCCCCGCCCGTCGCTGCCTGGTGCTGCGGGCTGTTCTTGCCGGACATGCTGGTCCTTCCAGAAAGGTGATCGGGTGACGACCGGTCAGTCGTCGTCCGGGGCGGGCGGGTTGACCGAGAACCGGTTGCCGTCAAAGTACAAGGTCAGCGGGGTACCGTCGGCCGGGCCGAAGCGGTGGGTGCGGTCGCCGGGGCCGATCACCTGGACCGGGTGCCCGGTGTCGCGTACGACCAGTGCCGCGAGGGTGGCCACGTAGAAGGGGTTGTCGGGGCTGGCCAGCACCAGGGCGAGGCGGGCCGAGTCGTCCAGTCCGGCCTCCGCGACGGTCACCATGCCGTTCTGGAGGATCGCCTGGGCACGCAACTCCTCGGTGAGGGCGCCGATCTGGGCCAGCACGTCGGTCGACACCTCCGTTGCCGGGGCCGGGAACCTCGGGTCGTCGGGGGCGCCGTGAGCCGCCACATCGGCCTGGACCCAGGTGAGCAGCGCGCCGTGCGGGTCGGGGTCCCGGGTCCACGCGGGGGCGGTGTCGGAGTCGGAGTCGGAGAGCAGCTGGGCCAGTGAACGGGCGAACGTCTCGGGGCGCCGCGCTCGCGACACGACGGGGCGGTAGCGGGAGCCCTCACCTCGGTGACCGTTCGCACCGCCCAAGTCCTGCCGACGCTGGCCGGTCTCATCGTCCCCGTCGTCCTCGTCGTCGCCGTCCTCCTCGTCCGACTCGCCTTCGCCGGACTCGCTCTCGTCATCCAAGTCCCGCCCGTGCCCGCCCTGTTGGCCGCGTTGGCCACCCTGCCCGTGCTGCCCGGCCGGGTCGTCCTGGTCGTCCTCGGACTCCTCGTCGGTGTCGTTCCCGGCTCCGACCGGCTGGAACTCCGGTTCCTGGGGCACTACTTGGGGCTCTGCCTCGGGTTCTTCCTGTGGGTCCGCCACCGGTTCGGCGGCCGCCGGGGTCGCCTCGGCGCGGGCCGGTGCCGGGCGAGGGGTGCGGCGCGGCCATGTGGCCGGGGTCGCGGCCAGGGAGCCGGTCGTCAGGAGGGCCGTGCCGTCGCCCGCTTCCGCTCGCCGGGTCTCCAGGACGGTGACGACGTCGGCGAGGTCCCGCTCCGCGTGGCGCTGCCGGGCCGCCTGCCCGGCCTGTTCGGCGAGGGTGTCGGCGATCGCGCGCCGGAGGGTGTCGAACGCCCGTTGGGCCTCGTCCCGTGCGGCGACCGCCTGGTCGTGGCGTGCGGCGGCCCCGATCAGCGCCGCCCGGGCCGTGCGGGACGCCGTGGTCGCCGTCGCGACCCTGTTCCGGGCGTCGGTCAGGACGCCGGCGGCGTGGCGTGCCACGTCCTCGGCCAGGCCGAGCCGGTGCGCGGTGTCGTTGGCGGTGTGCCGGGCGGTGTCGACGGCGCGGTCGGCTGCCGCGGCCTCGATCCGGGCCTGGTCCAGCGTGGTACGGGCCCGGTTGCGGTGCGCCTCGCGCCGGGCGAGGGAACCGGGGTCGTCCGAGCGGGAGTTGCCGTCGGCGCGGCGCGAACTCCCGCCCCGGGTCGGCGCGTTGGCGGTCCGCTGCCGCGCGGCCTCCTCGGCCTCCCGTACGGCCCGCTCCGCCGCCGCCAGTTCGTCCTCCGCCGTGCGGACCGCGTCGTGGTACTCCCCCGCCGCCCGGGTCGCGGCCGTCACGCGCCCGTTCTGGTCCTGGAGGTCCGCGGTCAACTGCGTTACGCGGGCGCGCCGTTCCTGGTCGGTGCGTTCGGCGACCGGGACGGCCCGCTCGGCGGCGGTGAGTTCGGCGGCCGCGGCGGTCGCGGCGGCGTGGGCGTCGTCCCGGTCCAGCTGCGCCTGTGTCACCGGCGGCTCGGCCTCGTTCAACAGCCTTTCGGCGTCCGGCACTTGGTCCTGGAGCCGACGTTCCTCCGTGTTCGCGGCGTGCTCAGCCCGCGCGGCCTCCTCCAGTGCGCGCACCTGATTCCGTACGGCCGCCCAACCGGCGTCGTGGACCGTGTCGTTGGGATTCAGGCCGCTCGGGCCCGCGCTGCCCGGCCCCCTGTCCTCCAGTTCCTCGTCGCCCCGCTCGTCCGCCCCCTGCGTCCCCTCCGCGTCCCCGTTCGCGTCGAACCGCCGGAACCGCACGCCCTCGCCGTCACGCAGCGCCAGCTCGACCGGCCGCTGTAGCAACGCGGCCGTGCCCGAAGCGGCGTACAGGGCGCGGGCCGTCTGGTTCGGGGTGCCGTCGGTGGCCAGCCAGAGCTGGAGCATGGTGTCGGCGGGTGGGGCGGGGTGCGCCTGGATGCCGTCGGCCAGCAGGGTCGGGAGGTCGCGGAAGGAGATCTGGCGCCAGTCGCGGAGGGCCTCGGCTGCGGGGGCGGCCGGTGCCTGGGCGTCGGCCGCCTCGCGGATCAGGGACGCGGCGTCGTACACGCCCGGGTCCGTGACGCCCGCGGTGACGCCGTGGCCCAGGAGGTCGCGCTCCAGGGGACGGAGGCGGACCGTGCCGGAGACGTACCGGGTGCCGTGCGGGCCGTGGACGGTGACGACGGCATCGGCGAGGATCTCGTGGCTGCGGGTGCCGCGCGAGCCCTCCGGCGTCGAGGTGTTGCCGTGCTTGAGCCACTCGCGGCGGGTGCCCGCGACGGCCGCGCCCGAGCCGGGGTCCTGGGCCGGGCGGGCCAGGACCGGCGCGGTGAAGCCGAGGAGCTGGCGGTTGGAGTCGTGCAGGCTGAGGGCGCCCTGCGCCGACAGACTGCCGGTGAGACCCGCGTGCGAGGCGGAGCCCGCGCTGACCGTGCTGAGCCGGACCCGGTCGACCGTCACGTCGCCGGTGTCGGTCTGCGGGCGCGGCCGGTACAGCTCCACGGTGAGCCGGGGCGGGGTGTCGGGATCGCCCTGGAACGGGTAGGCGCCCGGCATCGTGGTGGTGAGGCCGGCGGGACGGCGCGGGTGGTCCAGCTCGATCGTGCCCGCCTGGAGGAGTTCGCCGACGCGTACGGCGGTGGCGTCCGCGGAGCCGGAGGCGGCGAGCCAACGCCAGGTGCGGGTGAGGGCGGGAGCGGGGGCCACCTCGGCGAGCGCGGCGGCGAGTTCGGTGCCCGCGTCGAAGGAGAAGACCGGTGCGGGACCGCCCGGCCGGAAGCGGCCGCCGGTCGTGGCCGGTCGTGCCGCCGACCGGCCCACCGCCATCCGCGCCTCGGGCTGCGCGGGGTCGCCGGTCTCGCTGCCGGTGAAGCGCAGCGCGGCGGCGGCGTGCACGGTGATGGCGCGCGGCCGGCGGCCGACGAAGAGGTGGGCGATGCGCTGGGCCAGCGGGGTGTCCGCGTCGGTGAGGCTGAGCACGCCGTGCTGGAGCACGCTGCCCGGCAGGTCCACCAGCCAGTCGGCGGTGAGGGAGGACCGCACGGTGGCGACGATCCGGTACGGCACGCCGTCGAAGTCGGCGACGTTGTCGGAGCGCAGCCAGTGCCGGTCCTCGGCGGCCCGGGTCACCCGCGCCGAGTTGCCGCGCACGGTGTCGGCGCTGAGCAGTGCGGCCGCCCGGTCGGTGCGGGGGCCGCCGGTGGGCCTCGGGAGCCGGGTCTGGAGCTGGACGAACCCGGAGTGCCGGGTGCTGTGGGAGGTCTTGTCGGTCACCGCGGACGGGGTGTGGCCGAGGTACTGCTCCATACCGGCGCCCGGGGCCCCGTCGTGGCCGCGCACCTGCCGCAGCGTGTGGTCGTCGGCGTCCGGCTCGGCCGCGAGCGTGACCTCGACGACGCGGGCGCCGCCGTAGCCGACATGGCGGAAGCGGAAGCGCTGGACGCGGCCGGGGCCGCGGCCGGCCAGGGTGCGCAGGCCGGCCGTGGAGGTGAGGTCGGCGATGCGGGTGTCGACGCCGGAGAGGTACGACGCGTGGCCCGGGCCGGTCGTGCCGGGGGCCTCCTCCTCGACGAGGGCGAGGAGCCGCTGCCGGAGGAGGTCGGGGCGCTGCACGGTGCGCAGGGCGTCGGTGTACTGGTCCATCGCCTGGACGCTGCCGAGGCCCACCTCCCGGGAGGCGATGAAGCGGCGCGGCAGCGGCACGGAGGGCGGTGTCTGCGCGGGCACGGTGAGACCGGGCACGGTCGCGAACCAGGCGGGGTGGCGCCGGATCTGTGCCGGGGTGACGAAGAACCGTACGGCGTCCGGGAGTTCGACCGCCACCGTCACGTCGCGGCCCTCGCCCTGTCCGATCGCGTTGCCCACGGCGTTGCGGTGGCCGCGCCGGAACGTGACCAGCAGCAGCGCGTCGGCCAGGACGCTCTGCTGGACGCCGCTCTCGGTGGCCGTGCGGTGCGCCATCGTCGAGGAGGCGAGCGCCCGGCCCTTCTCGTCGCGGGTGGTGCGGGTGTAGCGGCCCGAGGGGTTGAGGGTCGCCGCGCGGGGTGCAGAGGTGGACGTGCCGCCGCCCTCCTGCTGCGCCGGTTCGTCGGCGCGGCGCCGCATGCCGCCCTCGCCGAGGCCGCCGATGTCGCCGTCGTTGCCCGCGGCCTGGTCGGAACTCGGGCCCTGGGCCGAGGAGTTGTTGCGGACCGCGGTGAAGCCGCCCGCCCACTGAGCGGCGCGGGCCACCGTGCGCTGCTGCCCGGCGCCGTCGACGGCGTTGAGCCCTGACTCGAAGTACTGCGTGATCTCGCCCGACGCGCGCGGCCGGCGCAGGGCGCCGCGGATCTCCACCGACAGCACCTCGTCCGAGGCGAGCCCGGGCAGGGTGAGCCCCTCGATCACATAGGCGCCCTTGAACACCTGGTGGCCGCGGGCCAGCAGGGCGGCGGGGCTGCGGGCGGCGCCGAGCAGCTCGGCCGCCACCGTGGTCGGGTCGGTGGCGGCGGCGCCGACCAGCGACTCGCTCACGGCACGTCCGACGCGGGCCACCGGAGCGGGAGTCAGGCCCCCGACCGCGTCCCGTACGCCGTCCAGCAGACCGCGCGCCGGATGCCCCTGGTAGGTGTTGCCGAGCACCCCGCGGAACGCGTCGTCCAGCGCGGCCGACGCCCGGAACACCTCCACCATCGCGTCGTCCGGCAGCGGTACCGCGTCCGGCAGCAGGGTGCCGTCCGCGGCGGTCAGGTCGAGCGCCGTCCTGTCGGCGGCGGTGGCGGCCCGTACGGTGTGCGCGGCGGGCGCCGGCTGGACGGGCTCGTCGGCGGCGGGCAGCGTACGGAGCGTCGGCACCGCCAGCTCCAGCGTCCCCGCCACCCGGTCCGGCGGCGGAGGCGGCGGCGGGTCGTCCGGGCCGGGCGCCGGGGCGCCGTGCGGGACGTACGGCAGCTGGACCGTCTGGTGCGCGAACCGCTCCAGGGGCTCCTCCCCCGGCCCTTCGTACAGGTCGAGCGCGAAGTCGGCCGGCACCGTGAACACCTCGGTGCGGTTGCCCTCCCCGGTGCCCTGGAACTGCTGGTCGTGCCCGAGGGCCACCTGCACACTGTGGTCGTGCTGCACCTGGTGGGAGCGCACATGGTCGGCGGTGCCGCCGAGGGTCCACGCGCCGTCGCGCACCGGTATCCCGAGCGAACCGCCCGCGCCGTACGACGCCCCGTACTGCGAGCCCGACTGGTCGGTGGCGACCGTCGACAGGGAGACCAGGCCGACGCCCTCCACGTGCGGCAGCACCTTGGTGTGTGTGCTGGGACCCGTGCCGCGCCGCGCGCTGAGCACCAGCCGCACCCGGCGGGTGCCGGTCACCGTCGGGATCTCCAGGAAGAGCGAGTGACCGCCGTCCAGCATGGCGTCCGTCGCGGCCCGCTGCCCGATCTGCGAGCGGGTCTGCTCGAACCGGCGCAGGTTGTTCAACTGGGCCTGCACCAGCGCCTCGTCGGGCAGTACGCGGTTGCGCGCGTTGGCGTCGGCGGGCAGGAAGCCCTCGCGGCGCAGCCAGTTCTCGGCGTGCACGAAGAGGCCTTCGGCACCGTCCACGGCCAGCGGTGTCGCGCTGGCGCCGATCGACCGCAGATGCTCCAACTCCGCCGGGAGCCGCCGCAGTTCGGCCGTCGTCGGGGCGTGCCCCTCGGCGTCCTCGGCGGTCATCAGCCGCAGATGCATGCCGGCCGGCCACGCCTCCGGCTCGAAGATCTCCTGCCCGCCGCCCGGCAGATGGAGCACCAGCCGGTGCTCGACCGTGGCCGGCGCCAGCAGATGGCTGCGCTTGGTGCGCACCTCGTGCATCAGGGACGCGCTGGCGCTCTGGTTCAGCGCGTCGCTCGTCCCGGCCTGGACCGAGGCCCGCCCCAGCACACCGCCGCCGACCCGCTTCGTCGCCTCCGGGTGGCCCTGGCCGTGGTCGCCGGTGAGCGCCGGACCGACGCTCCCGGACAGGGAGACCCCGCTGCTGAACTTCGACTGGGCGTCGATCTTCACCGACTGCGTGAGGTGGCTCTCCAGGTTGATCTTCCCGGCGACGCTCCGCCGCCGCGGCTCGCCCACCGTGACCGTGGTCCGCAGCTGGAACATCCCGAGCGCGCGCCCCGACCTGTCGAGCAGCACCGGCGAGAAGACGCCCCCCTGCCGCTGCATCGGCAGGGTGCCCCGCAGCAACGGCTCCGACAGGAACGTCTCCAGCTCGGCCAGCGAGTCCTTGCCCAACTCCCGTAGCCGGACGCTGAATTCCCGCAGCGTCTCCGCGAGCAGCCGCCCCGGCTCCGCCACCGTGTCCACACCCCAGATCGGCAGCACGTCCAGCCCCGCCGCCTCGGGCAGCTCCCCGTCCTCGTCCACCGTCAGATGCTGCGGGAACCAGATGGTCACCGGCCCGTGCGACTGCTCCGGCGACCAGGTGACGGGCGCGGCCAGCGCCGGGGTGTCGACCCGTACGTCCCACGAGGCGGTGAAGTCGTACGGCTCCGAAGGCTCGTTGCTGCGCTGCGCCGTCGTCGACGTCACCACCGACGCCACCGACGCGCTCGACGAGAGCTGGTTCAGGGTCAGTGCGAGGGTCACCGCGGCATCGACACCGCTCACGGGGGTCGCCCGTGTCACGGGGAACAGCGCCGTCCAAGGCAGCATCACCGTACGGATGTTGCCGGACACCTCCGACGACACGGACTCCTGCGAACCGATGCCACGCCGCTCCACCCGTACGTCCCGCACGGCCCCCTCGGCCTGCCCGTACCGGGCCGCCGCCCTCGGATCCGAGAGCCGCATCCGCAGATCCACGTCCCGGTCCCGGCCGTCCACCGTCACCCTGATCCGGAAACCCAGACTCCCGCGCAGATACGGCAGGTTGAGCACCAGCGTCTCGGCACTGGCCACCGTCCGCAGCTGCTCCCGCACCGGGTGCGTGTCGGGCGCGGCCCCCAGCCCGAGCGCCGTCATCACCTGCTGGTGCAGCCCGTTCACGACCTCCGCCGACAGCGGTTCGAGCAGCACCAGGCCTACGTTGCCGTCCCGGTGGGAGCCGTAGTCGAGGACGAACGACGAAGAGGGCGGCGCCACCGGGGCGTTGGAGGCGGGCCAGGTGAGGGGGGTGTCCGTGGGAATGGGCGTGGTGTCGGGGTCGTGGACGGGCGTCGTCTCGTTCTGGCCTGTGTGGTCGTGGAGTTGGGGGCCGGACGCGGTGACGTTCTCGATGATGCGGAGGTAGCGGTGCGGGATGTGGACCGGGGTCTGGGTCGTGGCCATGAGGCCGGCGGTGTGAACCGTGGTGCTGTTCGAGTGGTTGCGGAGGAGGAAGTCGTTGTCGCGTTGCTCGTCCGGCAGGCCGAGGTAGTGGAGGACTTCGTGGAGGAGATCCTCGTCGGAGTGGTTGATGTCCAGGTGGAGTTGGTTGGCGCGGGCCGGGTCCTCGGTGTCGGTGAGAGTGATCGTCTCGGGGTGGTCCGGGTCTGCGATCAGGTTGAGGTTGATGTGGAGCTGGTCTCCTGAACTGGGCAGCGCGAGACCGGAGTTGAGGTGTGTGTCCAGGAGGCCGGTGATGCGGTCCTTCAACTGACCGGTGAGGGAAGGGTCGTTGGTGGTCACCGGGAGGTTGAGCGTGTAGTCGCGGATCCATTGGCCGTTGGGGGCCTGGATACGACGGACCTGCGTGCGGATGAGAGTCGTGGCACCGCTAAGAGCCCCGGGGCGGGGCGAGTTGGACTGGTCGGCGTGCGGGTCGAACCGCTCGGTGCTGTGAACGGCCGGGCGAGCATGGGGACGCAGGCCGTGCCAGGTGTCCTTCGCAGCGGGGTCGGCGACACGGGACGCGGGCCGGTCATCGTCGGCGTCACGCGTGGGCGCGGGACGGTAACGCCCGTCCGGCTGAACGCTGTTGGCGTCCTCGGGACCCCGGGGCGCGTTCGACGGGGTGATGTTCGCCGAGGTGGTGCGGGTGTTCGCGTCGCTCGCGCTGTAGTGGTTCAGGCCCGTGTAATGGACCTCCAGGGCGGGGGTGTTGGTGGTCGGGCCGTAGCGCAGCGCGATGCCGCGGGGGCCGCCGGTCGCGGTGGTGCCGGCGAGCGGGGCGGGCATCGGCTGGAAGACGTGGATCGGGGCGTCGAGGGTGTCGGCGAGCAGGGGCAGGAAGGTGTCGCCGACCGGGTTCGCCCACGCGGCCGACCAGTTGCCCACCGCGCCGCCGAGCATGTTCGCCTCGTCCTGGCTGAGCGGGGCGGTGCTGCGGTGGTAACCGGCGATCAGCAGCGACCGGCGCTCGTCCGTGGTCATGGTGGCGAGCGTCGGCAGGCCGTTCACCGCACGGAGGTAGGCGAACATACGGCGGTTGCTCGGCGCGGCGCCGGTAAGTGCGGGTGGTGCGCCCGGCATGGAGACCGCTTGCAGATAGCGGGTCTGGAGGTCGATCGGGTCCAGATCCTCGGCGTGGGTGACGCCCTGGATGCCGTAGCGGGCCAGTTCGTTGTCGATCTGGGCGGCGGGCATGTTCCGGACCGCCCGCGTGAAGGGGGTGACGAGGACGCCCCGGAGCTGGCCGAGCACCTGCGGCGGGAGCGGGCGGGTGCCGTTGCCCGCCGCCGCCAGCCGGGCGAGGACCAGGTTCTGCAACTCCTGCCGGGCGGCGCGCAGTTGATTGGATCCCCGGTCGGTGGCCTGCGGGTTCCGCGCCATCGTCCTGAGGGCCCGTTGTACGTCGTCGGGCCGGGCGAGCCAGGCCGCGGTGGCTGGGGCGAGCGCCTGGGTGGTACCGGCTGCGGCGGCCTGCTGGAGGCGGGTGCGGACCAGGTGGGGTGCGCTGCCGATGACGGCGTAGAGGAGGCAGTTGCCGTCGCCGGGGGTCTGGACGGCGTTGCCGGTGGGGTCGACGTAGGGGGTCACCGGGGCGGCGGGAGTTGTGGCGGGGGGCGTGGTCGTGGCCTGGCTCTTGTCGACGCCCTTGCCCTTGTCGACGCCCGTGGTCTTGCCGGTGTCCTTGGTCGTACCCGTGCTCTTGCCGGTGCCGGTGCTCTTGCCCGCGTTCTTGTCCTTGCCGGTCTTGCCGTCCTTGCCCGTCCCGTCCGTCTTGGCATTGCTCGTACCGGACTTGGGCGGCCCGCTCTTCTTCGGCTTCGGCTGCTGCTTCGTCGTGGGCGTGGTCCCGGCGTTCGTGGTGGTGCCGGTGGTGGTCGCGGGCGCCGGGGTGTGCGTCTGGCCGCCCGCCGGGAGGGGCGCGGCGCGGCCGTCGGGGGCGGGCCAACGGGGCGGGGTGGTCGCGAAGGTGGTGCGCAACGACTGCTCGGGCGTCGGGGCGCTGTCCTGGACGTCGCCGGACAGGCCGGGCAGCGCGGCGGTGGCCGCCATCTGGTCGGCGGCGGCCTGCAGTTGCGCGGTGACGGCGGCGGCGACCAGCCCGTTGCGGCGGGCGACCTCGGCCTCGGCCGCGGTCACCCGCCCCTTGGCGACGGTCTCGTCCCGCGTGGCGAGCTGCACATTGGCAGCCGCCTCGACCTCGGCTGCCGCCGCCTCCTCCGCCTCCTCGACGGCCTCCTCGTGGTTCTCCTCCTCCGCGCTGATGCGGTCCGGGCCGACCTCGACGATGTGCTCCGCCCGCGCCAGCACCGGCCGGGCTGCGGTGAGCGCGGCGGTGGCCTGCTGGATCGCGTTGTCGGCGGCGGTGATCGCGGGGAGCACGGCCTGGACCCGGGGGTCGGCGGCGACATCGGGCGCGGCGGTGTGGGGGCGCGGGGCACCGGGTGCGATGGGGGCCGGTACAGGAGCCGGAGCGGGGGTGGCGCTCGACTGCCCGTTCTTCGCGGCCTGTTGGGCGGCGGCCCGTGCCGCGGCGGCGCGCTCTTCGCGCACGTTGTTCTCGGCCCGCGTCAGCGCGGCCAGGGCCGTCCGGAGATCGTGGCGGCCCTTGGTCTCGTCCCGCTCGTGCCGCTCGATGACCGACGGCAGGGTCGTGACGGTGTTCCGGGCCTCCGCGAGGTCCCGCTTCAGCCGGGCGACCAGCGCCTCGGCCTTGCGCGCGGCCTCGGCGGTGTCGGCGACCGCCTGCTTCGCGTCCGCGTGGGCGTCGGTCGCGTCCGTGACCGCGAGTTGCGCCTTCTCGTGGGCTTCCACGGCGGTGGTGTGCGCCCGGTTGGCCTGCTGGAGGGAGGCGGTGAGGCGGTTCAGCCGCTGCGGGGTGTCAGCGAGGGTTTCCGTGGCGGTGTGCAGGAGTTCGGCCTGGGCGTCGAAGGCGTCCCACGCGGTGGCCAGGTCGGGGTCCGACGTGACGAGGGCGCCCTCGGGGGTGAACTCCCAGCGGCGGATGCCCTGCGGATCACGCGTCATCAGCTCCAGCGGGCGGTTGCCGAGTACGGCGGTGCGGGACGCGGCGTAGAGGGCCTGGCCGAGGTGTTCGCCCTGCGGGTCGGCGCCGAGGGCGACCCAGACCTGCACGCCGTGACTGCCGGGCGGGATCGCGGAGTTGAGGCGTTCGGGCAGGGTGTGCGGCTCGGCGGTGGCCCAGTCGGGCACGAGCGCGGGCAGGTCGTGGAGGTCCGGCGGGGTCTCCGCCGGGGTGAGCAGACCGTGGCCGAGCAGGTCCCGCTCCTCGATGCGGAGAGTGACCGTACCGGTGACGTGACGCGTGCCCTCCGGCCCCTCAACGAGCAAGTGCGCGTCGGCGTCCACGACGTAACTCCGCGTTCCCCGCGCCCCGTTGGCGGGCGCTGCGGTGCTGCCGGACTTCAGCCAGTCGCGGCGGCTGCCGGTCGTGGTGCCGCCGAAGGTCGAAGGCTGGGTCTGCCGTTGGGCGAGCGGGACGCTGATGCCGGCGATCTCGTGGTTGTCGTCGTCGCCGCTCAGGAGTTCCGTGAACGAGGTCGCGAGGGAGTGGTCGGCACCGGCGGCGGTGCTCACCGTGTCGGTGGTGTTGTGGAGCTGGTCGAGGGTGACGTCGTCGGCGTGGGTGGAGCGGCGCGGGTTGTAGAGCGTGACCGCGATCGACGGGGCCTGATCGGGTGCCCCTTCGAAGGGCGCGGTGCCGGGCATCTTGCGGGTGAGGTCGGCGGCCAGCCGGGGGCGGTCGAGGGAGACGCGCCCGGCCTGGATCAACTGGCCCAGCCGGACGGCCTGTCCCTCCACCGACACGGAGGTGATCTGCGCGTGCCAACCCCGTCCACTGCGCGGCGCCACGTCGTTGAGCGCCGTCTCCAGATGTGCCCAGCCGTCGAAGTGGAACGCCGGGGTCGGCCCCACCGGGTGGAACATCTGCGCGTCGGTGAGATACGGCCCGGCGGCGGGACCGGCCGGCCGCACGGTGTTGCGCGGGTCGGCGCCGGAGACGACCGACGGGGCGTTCACCGGAGCCGGGCCGCCCGCGCCGGGCAGGGTGGTCTCGGTGCCGGTGAAGCGCAGCGTCAGCCGGACCGGGACGGTGCTGGTGCGCGGGGTGCCCCGGGCCATCAGCTCGTCTATCCAGCGGCGTACGTCCCTGTCCGCGTCGGACCACGCGATGACACCGTTCTGGATGAGCCCGCCGATGACGTTCGGCGGCCAGTCGGCGACCAGCGCGGAACGGACGGACAGCTCGTAGTCGTACTGAAGGCCGTCGAAGTCGGCGCCGTTGTCGGTGCGCAGCCAGAAGCGGTTGTCGGCGGTGGTCGCCCGTCGCGCGGAGATGCTGGTGGCCGCCTGCGGGGTGAACACCGGCGCCGCACGGTCCGTCTTGGACGGGTCGGGCCCCTGGTTCGGGCGGAGATAGCGGGTCGTCAGCGTGACCGGGAGCTGCTTCTGCCGGACCGAGGCGCGGGTGGTCGTACGGCCCGCCGCCGTGTGCGACTGCCACTGTTCGAGACCCGAGCCGGGCGTCGAGGAACCCCGGACACCGGCCAGGTTCTGGGTCCGGCGCGGCCGTGCCGTCAGCGTGACCTCGATCAGCCGCTCGCCCCCGTGGCCGTGGTGGCGGAAGTGGAAGCGGGTGGTGGCCCGGCGCGGGGTGCCGTCCGGACCGCGTCCGGGCAGCGAGCGCAGTCCGGCGGACGAGGTGAGCTGCGCGACGCGACTGTGCACGCCCTGCTGGTATCCGGGGTGCCCCGGGGTGACCGCTCCGGGCGCCTCGGCCTCCACGAGGGCCAGCAGCTCGCGCCCGATCAGCCCGCGCCGCTCCCTCGGGTTGACCGGCACCAGCGGGATCTGCCCGGCGGCGGGCCCGGTCGTGGGGACGGGGGCGGCGACGGGCCGGTCGTACTCGATGACCGAGAGGACGCCGCCGAGGCCCAGTTCGCGGTTGCGGGTGTACGGCGCCGGGAGGGCCGCCGTCAACGCCGGGGCGGGCGCGGGAGTGAGCCCCTGCACCGAGCCCATCCACCGTGCGTCGCGGGCGAGTTGGCCCTGGGTCATGAGGAACTGCAGGCCGTCCGGGACGTCCACCGCGAAGGTGACGGGGTCGATCGTGCCGGGCTCGCCGACGCCGTTGAGCAGGGTGCGGGAGCCCGCGCGGACCGTGACGAGGTAGGTGACGTCGGCGACCACGCGGTGCAGGGTGCCGCTCTCGGTGGGAGTGCGGTTGACGCCCGTGCTCGCGGAGAGGGTGTCCGAAGTGTCGGTGCGGGAGACCTTGTTGAGCCGTGCCGAGGGGTTGAAGAGTCCCTTGTACGACTTGCCGCTGGTCTGGCTGGTGGAGACCGAACCGTCCGACTCCGGACCGGTGTTGCCCTGTCCGGCCGGCTGCGGGGGCGGGTTCTGGGTGACCACCCCGCTGCCGCCGAACTGGTGCGACTTTCCGAGGGACTTGAGCTGCTGGGCGCTGTCTGCGGCCGAGACACCCGTCTCCAAGTACTGCCGGGTCGTGTCGAGCAGCCGGGGCCGGTGCGCGACGGCCTGGATCTCCAGGGAGTACTGGCCGTCCGCGACCGTGCCGGGGAGGCTCAGGCCCTCAACTACGTAGGAGTTCTTGAACAGTTCGTGGCCGTGCGCGACGAGACTGCCCGGCGTGATCGCGGCGTGCCGGGTCTCGGTGGCGCGCGTCCTGCTGTCCGTGAGCCCGTGTCCGGCGAGGGGTGAGATGCCGTCACGCGGGGGCGGGGCGGCGGCGGTTCCGGTGGTCGCGGGGGCGGTGACCGGGAGGATCGGGCCCGTGCCGGTGGCGGCGGGGGGCGTCGGCTGGGCCTGGTTGCGGATGACCGTGGCGGCCCGCTGGAAGACGGACTCGATGGCGGCGGAGCCGCGCACGGTGTCGATCAGCGCGTCGTCCGGTATCCGCACCAGCTCCGGGCGCGGGGTGCCGCCGGGGTCGCCGAGGGTGCGTGCGTACGGCCGTCCGGCACCGCCAGCCGCAGCGAACCGGTGACCGTCGGCGCGACGGGCGGTGCGGGGGCAACGGGCGGCGCCCCGGGGACAGTTGGGGCCGGGGCCGGTGCGGCGGCCTGGTTCACGTTCCGCCCGAACCGCTCGCTCGGCTGATCGCCGTCGTCCGCGTACAGGTCCAGGGCCAGCCGCACGGGCACGTCGAACGCGTGACTGTCCTGACCGGTGCCGATGTAGAACTGGTCGTGCGTGGTCGCGCCGCCCACGGTGTCGCCGTGGGTGACCTGGTGGCCGTACTGATAGTCGGCCCCGAACCCGATGGACCCCCAACTCCCCAGCGGACCGCTGACGCTGGCCATCGGCCCGAGCGCGCCGCCGTACGACTCACCGCGCTGCTCGGCGTCGCTGCCCGCCATCTGGGCCAGACCCATGACCTGGATGCCGGGCAGGACCAGGTGATGGGTGCTGGCCTGTCCGGTGTCACGGTTCGCGGAGAGGAGCAGCCGGACCCGGCGGACGCCCGTGTCCGTGCTGTTCGGCACCTCGAAGTGCAGGGAGTGGCCGCCGTCGACCATCGCGTCCGTGGCGGCACGCAGGCCGGTGCGGGAGCGCGCTTCCCTCAGTCGGCGCAGGTTGTTGAGCTGGGCGTGCAGCCGGATCTGGTGCTCGGGCTCGTGGCCGCGCAGCACGCCGTGAGCGGACGGCAGGAAACCCTCGCGGCGCAGCCACGCCTCGGCCTCGTCGAACAGGCCGTCCGTGCCGGTGACCTCCAGCGGGGCCGCGCTCAGCCCGACGCCGTCCAACCGCTCAAGGGAGTCCGGGAGTTCACGCGTCTCGGCGGCGGTCGGCGGGTGCCCGGTGGCGTCCGCCTTGCTCAGGACCCGTAGGTCCATGCCGTGCGTCTGGGTGAGCGCCGGTGCCCGCGTCTCGGTGCCGTCCGGCCGGATCAGGGTGGCCCGGTACGTGACGCCGGACGGGGTGAGCAGATGGCCGCGGTTGGTGCGGATCGCGTGCATCGTGCCGGCGGAACTGCTCGCGCTGTAGGTGTTGGTGACGGTCGCCTGGGTCTGGCCGCGCAGGCCGAGGCTGCCGCCGATGGTGCTGGAGGCGTCCGGATGGCCCTGGCTGTGGTCGCCGGTGAGAGCGGCGGCGCCACTCCCGCTGACGCCGATACCGCTGGTGTACCTCGAAGACAGGTCCACCTTCGCGGTGTTGACCAGGTGGCTCTCCAGGTTGATCTGACCCGGGGTGCTCTGCCGCAGCGGGGTGCCGACGGCGGGCGTGGTGACCAGGTGCAGCATGCCGACCGCGTTGCCGGAGGCGTCGGTGACCACCGGCGAGTAGATCCCGCCGTCCACCTGCATGGGCAGCGTGCCCCGCAGCACCTGCTCGGAGAGGAAGTCCGAGACCTGCCCGGCGGCGGTGTCGTCCAGATCGGCGTGGAACGTCTGATGGACGTGCTCGTACAGCGCCCTCGGGTCGATCACCGAATCGACGCCGTAGAGCGGGAGATCGGCCACCGCGGCGGGCGCGGGCAGCGAACCCGGCGCCGGATCGGCGGTGGTGAGGTGCCGGGGGAACCAGATCGTGGTCGGCCCGTGGGACTGCGCCGTGCCCCACCCGTCCGGTGCGGGGGTGGTCGTGGTGGTGGGCGCGGTGACGGCGGGCGCGTCGACCCGCACCCGCCACCGGGTGCTGAACTCCACAGGATCAGAAGGCTCGTTGGAGCGCTGGGAGGACGTCGTCTGGACGGCCTGCGTGACGGTCGTCGCGTCGCTCGCCTGGTTGTGCGTGATCGCCGCCGTCAGCGATCCGTCGATGGCCCGCACGGCGATCGGTGCGGTGATCGGCCAGGAACCGGTCCACGGCACCTGGAACGTCCGGTACGTCCCCGACGGCTGACTGGAGAAGTTCTCCCGCGTACCGAACCCGCGCCGCTCGACATGCTTGTCCGGGTCACGCGGGTCGAAACGCCCCTGCCGCAACGAGGCCCGCGCATCCGCGAGCGTCAACTGGACGTCGACCGTGTGATCGCGCCCGCCGACCCGGACGGTGATGCGGAGACCGCCGTTCGAGCGCAGATACGGCAGTTGGAGCGCCAGGTTCTCCCGCGTCAGCTCGCCCCGCACCTGCTCGCGCACCGCCTCGGGCGGGTTGTCCGCGTCCAGCCCGAGCGCCTCGTAGACCTGCCCGCGCAGCCCCTCGATCACCTCGTCGGAGAACGGCTCCGCGTACACCAGCCCGACGGTCCCGTCCGGCACCGCGCCGTAGGAGTTCACGTAACTCGACGGCAGCTGGACCTGCGCGGGCGGCTGTGCGGTCGGGGCGTTCGAGGCGGGCCAGGTGAGTGGGGTGTCCGTGGGGATCGGCGTGGCGTCGGGGTCGTGGACCGGTGTCGTCTCGTCCTGGCTTGTGTGGTCGTGGAGTTGGGGGCCGGACGCGGTGACGTTCTCGATGACGCGGAGGTAGCGGTGCGGGATGTGGACCGGGGTCTGGGTCGTGGCCATGACGCCGGTGGTCTGGACGGTGGTGCTGTTCGGGTGGTTGCGCAACAGGAAGTCGTTGTCGCGCTGTTCGTCGGGCAGGCCGAGGTAGTGCAGGACCTCGTGGAGGAGGTCTTCGTCGGAGTGGTTGGCGTCGAGGTGGAGTTGGTTGGCGCGGCCCGGGTTCTCGGTCTCGGTGAGGGTGATCGTCTCGGGGTGACCGGGGTCGCTGATCAGGTTGAGGTTGATGTGGAGCTGGTCGCCCGAACTGGGCAGCGCCAGGCCGGAGTTGAGGTGTGTGTCCAGAAGGCGCGTGATGCGGTTCTGGAGCTGGGTGGTGAGAGTCGGGTCAGTCGCCGTGACCGGGAGGTTGAGCGTGTAGTCGCGGATCCATTGGCCGTTGGGGGCCTGGATACGACGGACCTGCGTGCGGATGAGAGTCGTAGCACCGCTGAGAGCCCCGGGTCGGGGCGAGTTGGACTGGTCCGCGTGTGGATCGAACCGCTCGGTGGAGTGCACAGCGGGACGGGCATGCGGGCGCAGGCCGTGCCAGGTGTCCTTGGGCGCCGGGTCGGCAACACGGGACGCGGGACGGTCATCATCGGCGTCACGCGTGGGCGCGGGACGGTAACGCCCGTCCGGCTGAACGCTGTTGGCGTCCTCCGGACCCCGGGGCGCGTTCGACGGGGTGATGTTCGCGTTCGCGGCGCTCGCGCTGTAGTGGTTCAGGCCCGTGTAACGGACCTCCAGCGGTCGGGTGTTGGTGTTCGTCGGGCCGTAGCGCAGCACGATGCCACGGGGGCCGGCGGTTGTGTTGGTCACCGGTTCGAAGACGTGGATCGGGGCTTCGAGGGTGTCGGCGAGCAGGGGCAGGAAGGTGTCGCCGACCGGGTCCGCCCACGAGTCCGACCAGTTGTCCACCGCGTTGCCGAGCAGGGTCGCCTCGCCCCGGGTGAGGGGGACGGTGCTCCGGTGATAGCCGGCGGTCAGCAGCCACCGGCGTTCGTCCATGGTCATGGAGGCGCGCGTCGGCAGCGCGCCCGTCGAGCGCAGATAGGCGAACATCCGCCGGTTGCTCGGGGTGCCGGTCAGCGCGGGCGGTGCGCCCGGTGCCGAGACGGCCTGCAGATAGCGGGTCTGGAGATCGATCGGGTCCAGGTCCTCGGCGTGGGTGACGCCCTGGATGCCGTACACGTCCAGCTGGTTGTCGACGGCGGCGTCGGGCGCGTCCTCCACCAGCGCCGCGAACTCACCGGCGAGGACGCCCCGGAGCTGGCCGAGCACCTGCGGCGGGAGCGGGCGGCTGCCGTTGCCCGCGGCGGCCAGCCGGGCCCTGACCAGGTTCTGCAGCCCCCGCTGCGCGGCCCGCAGATAGCCTGTTCCGCGGTTGGCGGTCTGCGGCTCGTCCGCGAGTGTCCTGAGGGTGTCCCATACGTTGTCCTGCCGGGCGAGCCAGCCGGCGGTGCCCGGGGCGAGGGCCTCGATGGTGCCGTTGGCGGCGGCCTGCTGGAGGCGGGTGCGGACCAGGTCCGGCGCGCTGCCGATGACGGCGTAGAGGAGGCAGTAGCCGTCGCCGGGGGTCTCGACGACGCGGCCGGCGGGGGCCACGTAGGGAGACCGCGAGGCGGCCGTGCTCGTGCCCGGGAGCGGGGGCGACTGGACGAGCGGGGACTTGGCCTTGGCCTTCCCGTTGGCCTTGCTCTTGTCGGCGCCCGTGCTCTTGCCCTTGCCCTTGCTGTCCTTGCCCGACTTGTCCGTCTTGGCGTTGCTCGTACCGGACTTGGACGGCCCGCTCTTCTTCGGCTTCGGCTGCTGCTTCGTCGTGGTCGTGGGGATCGTCCCCGTGGTCCCGGCGGCGGGCGGGGTGTGGGTCTGGCCGCCGGCCGGGAGGGGGGCGGCCGGGCCGTCGGGGGTGGGCCAGCGGGGCGCGGTGGTGGCGAAGGTGGTCCGCAGGGACTGTTCGGGGGTCGGGGCGGTGTCCTGGACGTCGCCGGCCAGGTCCTCCAGCGCGTCGGTGGCCGCCAACTGTTCCGTGGCGGCCCGCTGTTGCGCGGTGACGGCGGCGGCGATCAGCCCGTTCTGGCGGGCGATCTCAGCCTCGGCCTCGGTCACCTGGTCCTGGGCCTCGCCCTCGGCCCGCGTCGCGGACTGGAGCTCGCCGGCCGCGACGACCACGGCTGCCGCGTCCTCGTCCGCCTTCTCCACGGCCTTCCCGTGGTCCTGCTGCGCCGTGCGGATCTCGGCCGGCCGGTCGGCGACGGTCGCCTGCGCCTCCGCGAGCGCCGACCGGGCTGCGGTGAGCGCGGTGGTGGCCCGCTGGATCGCGTTCTCGGCGGTGGTGATCGCCGGGAGCGCTGCCTGGACGCCGGGGTCGGCGGCGACATCGGGCGCGGGGGTGTGCGGGCGCGGGGCGCCGGACGCGGCGGGGGCGGGCGTACTCGACTGCCCGTCGCCTGCGGCCTGTCGGGCAGCGGCGCGGGCCGCGTTCTCCGCCCGCGTCAGCGCGGTCAGGGCCGTCTGGAGGTCGCGGTGGCCCTGGGTCTCGTCCCGCTCGTGCCGCTCGATGACCGACGGCAGGGTCGTGGCGGTCCGCCGGGCCTCCGCGAGCTCCTGTTGCAGCCGTACGACCTGTGCCCCGGCCTCGCGCGCGGCCACGGCGGATCGGGCCGCCGTCCTCTGCGCCTGTTTGTGGACGTCGGTCGCGTTCTTGAGCGCGCGCCGCGCCTCCTGGTGGGTCTTCGCGACGTCCGTGTACTCCTGGACGGCCTCCCGGCGGGACGTGGTGAGGACGTTCAGCAACTGCGGGGTGTCGGCGAGGACTTCGGCGGCGGTGTGCAGGCGTTCGGCCTGGACGTCGAAGGCGTCCCACGCGGTGCCCAGGCCGGTGTCGGCGGTGACGAGGGCGCCGTCGGGGGTGAACTCCCAGCGGCGGATGCCCTGCGGGTCACGCGTCATCAGCTCCAGCGGGCGGTTCCCGAGCACGGCCGCGCGGGAGGCCCCGTAGAGCGCCTGGCCGAGCCGGGTGCCGTCCGGGTCGGCGCCGAGAGCGACCCAGACCTGCACGCCCCGACTGCCCGCGGGGATCGCGGAGTTGAGGAGTTCCGGCAGCGTATGCGGTTCTACGGTGGCCCAGTCGGGGACGAGCGCGGGCAGGTCGTGGAGGTCCGGCGGCATCTCGGCCGGGGTGAGCAGACCGTGGCCGAGCAGGTCGCGCTCCTCGATGCGGAGAGTGACCGTACCGGTGACGTGACGGGTGCCTTCGGGACCCTCGACCAGCAGGTGCGCGTCGGCGTCGACGACGTAACTCCGCGTCCCCCGCGCGCCGTTGGCGGGTGCGGAGGTGCTGCCGGACTTCAGCCAGTCGCGGCGGCTGCCGGTGGTGGTGCCGCCGAAGGCCGAGGGCTGGGTCTGCCGCTGGGCGACCGGGACGTTGACCCCGCCGAGCTGGCGGTTGTTGTCCTCACCGCTCAGGCGGTATGTGAGCGAGGTCGCGAGGGAGTGGTCGGCGCCGGCCGCGGTGCTCACCGTGTCGGTGGTGTTGTGGAGTTGGTCGAGCGTGACGTCGTCGGCGTTGGTCGAACGGCGCGGGTTGTAGAGCGTCACCGCGATCGACGGGGGCTGCTCCGGTGCCCCTTCGAACGGGCGGCTGCCGGGCATGGTGCGGGTGAGGTCGGCGACCAGCCGTGGACGGTCGAGGCTGACCTGCCCGGCCTGGATCAACTGGCCGAGCCGCACCGCCTGTCCCTCCACCGAGACGGACGTGATCTGCGAGTGCCAGCCGTAACCGCCGAGCGGCGCCACGTGGTTGAGGGCCGTCTCCAGGTGCGCCCAGCCGTCGAAGTGGAACGCCGGGGTCGGCCCCACCGGGTGGAACATCTGCGCGTCAGTGAGATAGGGGCCGGCCGGTCGCGGTGAGTTGCGCGGGTCGACGCCGGACTCGGCGGACGGAGCGGTCACCGTGGGCGCCGGTACCGGCACGTTGGTCTCGGTGCCGGTGAACCGCAGTGCCAGCCGGACCGGGACGGTGTCGGTGCGCAGGTTGCCGCCCGCCAGCAGCCTGTCGATCCACTGGCGTACGTCCCCGTCCGCGTCGGCCCAGGCGATGACACCGTGCTGGATGAGGCCGCCGATGACGTTGGGCGGCCAGTCGACGACGAGCGCGGAACGGACCGTCAGCTCGTAGTCGTACTCCAGGCCGTCGAAGTCCGCGCCGTTGTCGGTGCGCAGCCAGAACCGGTTGTCGGCCGTGGTCGCCCGCCGGGCCGAGATGCTGCTGGCCGACTGCGGGGTGAACCCGACTTCCGCGCGGTCCGTCGTGAGGGGATCGGGACCCTGGTCTGGACGGAGATAGCGGACCGCCGGCGTGACCGGGAGCTGTGCCTGCCCGATCGAGGCGCGGGTGGCGGTGCGGCCCGCGGCGGTGTGCGACTGCCACTGTTCGAGACCCGAGCCGGGGGTGGAGACGCCTCGGACACCGGCCAGGTTCTGGGCCGCCCGGGGCCTCGCCCGCAGCATGACCTCGACCAGCCGCTCGCCGCCGTAACCGTGGTGCCGGAAGTGGAACCGGGTGGTGGCCGGGTGCGGGGTGCCGTCCGGGCCGCGTCCGGGCAGTGAGCGCAGTCCGGCGGTGGAGGTGAGCTGGGCGATCCGGCCGAGCACACCGGGCTGGTGGCCGGCGTGCCCCGGGGTGAACACTCCGGGTGCCTCGGTCTCGACCAGGGCCCGCAGCCGGCGCCCGACCTGGCCGCGCCGCTCCACCTCGTTGTTGAGCGGCACCAACGGGATCGGGGCGCCGGTGCCGGGTACGGGGGCCACGGGTACGGGGACGGCGGGGGCGGGGACGGTCTCGTACTCGCTGACCGAGAGGACGCCGCCGAGGCCCAGTTGGCGGTTGCGCACGTACGACGCCGGCAGCGGGGCCTGGCCCTGGACGGGCGCCGGGGTGAGACCGGTCACCGAGCCCATCCACCGTGCGTCTCGGTCGAGTTGGCCCTGGGTCATGAGGAACTGGAGGCCGTCCGGGACGTCCACCGAGAAGGTGACGGGGTCGATCGTGCCCAGGTCACGGATCCCGCTGCCCAGCGTGCGGGAGCCGGCCCGGACCGTGACCACATAGGTGACGTCGGCGACCACGCGGTGCAGGTCGCCGCTCTCGGTGGGGGTGCGGTTGACGCCCGTACTGGCCGCGAGGGTGTCCGAAGTGTCGGTGCGGGAGACCTTGTTGAGCCGTACCGCCGGGTTGAGCAGGTTCTTGTTCGGCTTGGTGGTGCTCTGGCCGGCGGAGGCCGAACCGTCCGGCTCGGTACCGGTGTTGCTCTGCGCCACCCGTGTGGACGCGCTCTGGGTGGCCGACCCGGTGCCGCCGAACTGGTCCGACTTTCCCAAGGACTTGAGCTGCTGGGCGCTGTCGGTGGCCGAGACGCCGGTCTCCAGGTACTGCCGGGTCGTGTCCAGCAGCCGGGGCCGGTGCGCGACCGCCTGGATCTCCAGGGAGTACTGACCGTCCGCGAAGGTCCCCGGGAGGCTCAGGCCCTCAACTACGTAGGAGTTCTTGAACAGTTCGTGGCCGTGCGCGACGAGACTGCCCGGCGTGATCGCCGCGTGCCGGGTCTCGGCGGCGCGCGTCGTGTTGTCCGTCAGCCCGTGCCCGGCGAGCGGGAAGAGGCTCGCGCGCTGCGGCGCGGCGGGGGCGGGGGCCGTGCCGGGGGCGGTGACCGGGAGGATCGGTCCGGTGGCCGGGGTGGGGGGCGTCGCCTGCTGGGCCTGGTGGCGGATCTCCCGGGCGGCCCGCTGGAAGACGGACTCGATGGCGGCGGAGCCGCGCACGGTGTCGATCAGCGCGTCGTCCGGTATCCGCACCAGCTCCGGGCGCGGGGTGCCCGGCCGGCGCGGGGGCCGCCGCGGGTACGTGGGTACGGCCGTGCGGTACGGCCAGCCGCAGCGAGCCGGTGACGGTCGGCGCGACGGGCGGCGCTGGGGCAACCGGCGGCGCCCCGGGGACAGTTGGGGCCGGGGCCGGTGCGGCGGCCTGGTTCAGGTTCCGCCCGAAGCGCTCGCTCGGTTCGTCCCGGTCGTCCGCGTACAGGTCCAGGGCCAGCCGCACCGGCACGTCGAACGCGTGGCTGTCCTGGTTGGTGGCGATGAAGAACTGGTCGTGGCCGGTGGCGCCGCCCACGGTGTCGCCGTGCGTGATCTGCTGGCCGTGCTGGTAGTCGCCCCCGAACGCGATGGTCCCCCAGCTGCGCAACGGCCCGCCGACACTGCCCAGGGCGCCGAACGCGCCGCTGTACGACTCACCGCGCTGCTCGGCGTCGCTGCCCGCCATCTGCGCCAGGCCCATGACCTGGATGCCCGGCAGTACCAGGTGATGTGTGCTGGGCTGCCCGGTGGCCCGTTCGGCGGAGAGCAGCAGCCGGACCCGACGGACGCCCGTGTCCGTGCTGTTGGGCACCTCGAAGTGCAGAGCGTGTCCGCCGTCGACCATGGCGTCGGTGGCGGCGCGCAGCCCGGTGCGGGAACGCGCCTCGTTCAGCCGGCGCAGGTTGTTGAGCTGGGCGTGCAGCCGGACCTGGTGCTCGGGCTCGTTGTTGCGCACGGCCTGCTTCACCCGGCCGCCAACTCCGGTAGGGGGCGGGGCCGTTGGGTCGAGCGGCAGGAAGCCCTCGCGGCGCAGCCACGTCTCGGCCTCGTTGAACAGCGGATCCGTGCCGGTGACCTCCAGCGGGGCCGCGCTCAGCCCGACGCCGTCCAACCGCTCGAGCGAGTCCGGGAGTTCACGCGTCTCGGCGGCCGTGGGCGTGTGCCCGGCGGCGGTCGTCCCGCTCAGGAGCCGCAGATCCATACCGTGCGGCCGGGAAAGCGCCGGAGCGACCAGTTCGGTGCCGTCCGGCCGGATCAGGGTGACCCGGTAGGTGACCGCGGTGGGGGCGAGCAGATGGCTCTGGTTGGTGCGGATCGCGTGCATCGTGCCGGCGGAACTGCTCGCGCTGTACGTGTTGGTGACGGTCGCCTGCCCCTGCACGCGCAGACCGAGGCTGCCGCTGATCATGCTCGACGCGTCCGGATGCCCCTGGCTGTGGTCGCCGGTGAGGGCGACGGCGGCGGTGCCGCTGACGCCGATCCCACTGGTGTACTTCGAGGAGAGATCCACCTTCGCGGTGTTGACCAGATGGCTCTCGAGGTTGATCTGACCCGCGGTGCTCTGCCGCAGCGGGGTGCTGGTCCCGGGCTGGGTGACCAGGTGCAGCATGCCGACCGCGTTGCCGTCGGCGCCGGTGATCACCGGCGAGTAGAGCCCGCCGTGGATCTGCATCGGCAGCGTGCCCCGCAGCACCTGCTCGGAGAGGAAGTCCGCGACCTGCCCGGCGGCGGTGGCGTCCAGGTGGGTGCCGAACGCCTGGTGGACATGCTCGTACAGCGCCCGGGGATCGATCACGGAGTCGACGCCGTAGAGCGGGAGATCGGTCGGCGCGGCGGGCGCGGGCAGCGAACCCGGCGCCGGATCGGCGGTGGTGAGGTGCCGCGGGAACCAGATCGTGGTCGGCCCGTGCGACACCGGCCCGCGCCATCCGTCCGTCGCCGGGGCGGTGGCGGGCGCGGTCGGCACGGCCGGGGCGGCGGGCGGCGCGGTGACCGCGGGACCGTCGACGCGCACGCGCCAGTGGGTGGTGAACTCCACTGGATCAGAAGGCTCGTTGGAGCGCTGGGCGGACGTCGTCTGGACGGCCTGCGTGACGGTCGTCGCGTCACTGGCCTGGTTGTGCGTGATGGACAGCGTCACCGACCCGTCCACCGCCCGCACCGGCGTCGGCGCGGTGATCGGGAACGTACCGGTCCACGGCGCCTGGATCGTGCGGTACGTCCCCGACGGCTGGCTGGAGAAGTTCTCCCGGGTCCCGAACCCGCGCCGCTCCACGTGCTTGTCGGGGTCCCGCAGGTCGAAGCGCCCTTGCCGCAACGAGGCCCGCGCGTCGGAGAGCGTCAGTTGTACGTCGACGGTGCGGTCGCGTCCGCCGACCGTGACGGTGATGCGGTGACCGCCGTTCGAGCGCAGATACGGGAGTTGGAGCGCGAGGTTCTCCCGGCTCAGCGCGTCCCGCACCTGCTCGCGCACCGACTCGGGCGGGTTGTCGACATCCAGCCCGAGCGCCTCGTAGACCTGCCGGTGCAGCCCCTGCATCACCTCGTCGGAGAACGGCTCCAGGTACACGAGCCCGACGGTCCCGTCCGGGAGTGCGCCGTAGGAAGTGACGTAGCTGGACGGGAGTTGGCCCCGCGCGGGCGGCTGTGCGGTCGGGGCCTGGGAGGTGGGCCAGGTGGGTGGGGCGTCGGCGGGGATGGGGGTGGTGTCGGGGTCCTGGGCCGGGGTCGTCTCGTTCTGGCCTGTGTGGTCGTGGAGTTGAGGACCCGCGGACGTGACGTTCTCGATCGTGCGGAGATAGCGGCGGGGGATGTGGACGGGGGCCTGCGTGGTGGCCATGACGCCGGTGGTCTGGACGGTCGTGCTGTTCGGGTGGTTGCGCAACAGGAAGTCGTTGTCGCGCTGTTCGTCCGGGAGGCCGAGGTAGTGCAGGACCTCGTGGAGGAGGTCCTCGTCGGAGTGGTTGGCGTCGAGGTGGAGTTGGTTGGCGCGGCCCGGGTTCTCGGTATTGGTGAGAGTGATCGTCTCGGGGTGGGCCGGGTCAGCGATCAGGTTCAGGTTGATGTGGAGTTGGTCGCCCGAACTGGGCAGCGCCAGGCCGGAGTTGAGGTGCGAGTCCAGAAGACGCGTGATGCGCTCGTTGAGCTGCTGGGCGAGGTCCGGGTCGGTCGTGGTGACCGGAAGGTTGAGCGTGTAGTCGCGGATCCACTGGCCGTTGGGCGCCTGGATACGACGGACCTGCGCACGGACGAGAGTCGTGGCACCGCTGAGGACCCCGGGCCGGGGCGAGTTGGACTGGTCCGTGTGCGGATCGAACCGCTCCGTGCTGTGAACGGCAGGGCGGGCATACGGGCGCAGACCGTGCCACGTGTCCTTGGGCGCGGGATCGGCGACCCGGGACGCGGGCCGCTCGTCGTCGGCGTCACGCGTGGGCGCGGGACGGTAACGCCCGTCCGGCTGAACGCTGTTGGCGTCCTCCGGACCCCGGGGTGCCTTCGACGGCGTGATGTCCGCGGGGGTGTTGTCGGTGAGGGGCCCGGCGTCGGTGGCGTTGTAGTGGTTCAGGCCCGTGTAGTGGACCTCCAGGACCCGGGTGGCCGCGGGTGAGCCGACGCGGGTGACGGTGCCGAGGCCGGTCGACGGGTCCGGCCGCAGTACCTCGACGGCCACGTCCAGGGTGTCCGCCAGCAGCGGGAGGAACAACTCGCCCTGGTTGCTCTCGTACGCCTTGGACCAGTTCTGGACGGCGTCGAGCGCGTGGGCCAGTTCGGCGTCGGTGAACTGGGCGTCGCTGACGGTGTATCCGTGCCCCAGCAGCCTGCGGAGCTGGTCGTCGGAGAGCTGGTCCGGCGTGGGCAGTCGGCCGGTGTCGCGGAGGTAGGCGAACATGTCCTGGACGCTGGGAGCCGCCGGGCCGGTCGCGTTGTCACCGGTCAGCGCCTCGATGTACAGCGTGTCGAGGTCGTCCCGCTCCAACTGGTCCGGCTCTGTCACCCCCGTGATGCCGTACTCGTCGAGGGTCGCGAGGAGTTCGGGCCGGTTCATGGCCGCCGTGCGCCCGTCGAACCACCCCGCGAGGGTCTGCCGTACCTGGCCCACCACCTCGTGCGGCAGCGGGCGTGCACTGCGCGCGGTGAGCAGGCGGTCCTCGGCGAGGATGCGCAGCTGGTCGGCCGCGAGCATCAGGTGGTGACCGGCCCTGGGCATCGGGGTGCCCGGCCGCCACCGGGTGAACTGGGCCAGCCCGGCCCGGACTTGGGCCGGGTCGCCGAGCCAGGCGTAGGTCTCGGGAGCCTGGGTCCGCAGTCCGGTCAGCCGGTCGCGGACCCGTGCCGGGTCGGTGCCGATGAACGTGTAGAGCATGCACCGGCCGTCACCGCGGGTCGGCACCAGATTGCCTCGCGGCGCCCGCACTTGGAAGGCGGCGGGCTGGGG
The DNA here is from genome assembly GCF_000716605.1 of Streptomyces sp. NRRL F-525. GTDB lineage: Bacteria > Actinomycetota > Actinomycetes > Streptomycetales > Streptomycetaceae > Streptomyces. The sequence goes on from NZ_JNXE01000033.1 coordinate 152,761, forward strand.
GGCGGTGGGGATGACGGGGGTGGACGACGTGCCGTTGGTGTCGTCCTGGGCAGGGGCCTTGCCCTTGCCCTTGCTGTCCTCTGTCTTGGGTGCGTCGGTGTCCGTGTCCGCCGGTGCGGTGGGCGAGTCGGTGGACGTGGTGATCGTGTTGCCGACCAGGGCGTCGAACGCGCTGTCCTGGGCGGAGGTCGTGCCGGGGTCGCCGGACGTGCTGCCCTCGTCCCCGCCGGTGGTGTCCTTCGGCGGGATGACGGACGTCGTCGGGTCGGGAGTGGTCAGTTCGGTGTCCGCGTCCGAACTGTCGTCTCCCCCTGCGTCCTCGTCCCCCGAATCCTCGTCCCCGGTGGTCGAGTTGTCGCTCTCGGAGATGTCGCCGTCGCCGGGGAGCGGTGAGTTGCCGGTCGAGGGACCCGCCGTGCGAGGACGGCCCGAACCCGGCCAGCGCGGGCTGACCGAGGCCAGCGTCGTGCGTGACGTGGGCAGCGTCGAGGGGGCGGAGGCCAGCACCGGGCCGGTCGCGCCGGGCAGCGCGGTCTCCGCCGCCGCCCGGCGCGCCGCGGCGTCGTCGCGCCTGCCGAGGGCGTTTTCGATCCGGGTGTCGATGTCCCCGAGCGTCTGCGCCGCCCGCTCATGGTTCTCGCGTGCGTCCTCGTGGACCAGCGCCGCGTCCTCGGCATGCCCGCGCGCCGTGCCGGCGTCCGAACGCCGGGTGCCCGCCGTGGCCTTGGCGCCCGGAAGCTGCGCCCGCGCCTCGTTCAGGGCCGCCACGTCACGGTCCAGGCCGGCCTGGGTGTCCCGGAGCGCGGCACCGTCCCGCTCGAGCCCGGCCCGCACCTCGGCGAGGTCGGCGTCCAACTTGCCGATCTCCGCGGTGACTTCGGTGATCTGCTGGGTGAGACGGGGGTCCACGGCGGGGGCGGGGGCGGTGGCGGTGGTGTCGTCTCCAACTGGCGGTCCTACGACCGTTTCCGGCGCGGGTGCCACGACCTCGTCCGGCGTCGCGCTCTCGACCGTCGTAGCGCCATCCGTGTCGCCGGAGCCGGAACCCCTCGCCGCCGAAGCCTCTGCCGCGCGAGCCGTGAGGTCGGCCAGCTGGCGGCGGGCGGTGTTGATCCGGGCGCTGAGGCGTAGCTCCTGGCGCTCGCCCTCGGAGACCGCGCCGGTGAGCGGGCCGATCGTGCGGCGGGCCTCGGATATCCCGCCGACCAGGGTCTTCTCGCGGGTGATGAGATTCTGGAGGTTCTGTTCGGCCTGGTCCGCGTCCTGTTCGGCGGTGGTCGCGGCCGTGTCGGTCCGGTGTGCCTCGTCCGCCGCGGCCGTCAGCGCGGTGGTCGCGTCGTTGAGGGCGTCCTGCGCGTCGGGCCGCAGTTCCCGCTGCTCGTACTCGTCGTCAAGCGCCGCGGTGTGGTCGGCCTCGGCCTGGTCGAACGCGGCGGCCTCGCGCTCGAAGTCCGCCCAGGCCTGGTCCAGGGACGCGACCCCGGTGGTGGCGTCCGACGCCTGCGGCCCGGTCAGCGTGCCGTCCGGGTCGAAGGTCCAGACGCGCAAGCCTTCCGGGCCACGGGTGACGAGTTCCACCGGGCGCCCGTTGTCCCGGGCCGCCCGCGACGCGGCGTAGAGGGCCAGGGTCAGACGGGAGCCGTCCGCGTCGGGGCCGGTGGCCACCCAGAGCTGGAAGCCGTCGTCCGTGAGGTCGAGGCCCGCGTTCACGTTGTTCCGTACGTCCCCCGGCCGCGTCGTCGCCCAGTCCTCCGGCGCGGTGCCGGTGCCCTCGGTGAGCAGGGCCGGGAGGTCGTAGACCTGGGGCATCGGGTTGGGCTCAGTGATGCCGTGGCCGAGGGCGTCGCGTTCCTCGACGCGGATCGTGGCCGTACCGGTGACATGGCGGACGCCCTCGGGCCCGGCGACCTGGATGTGGACGTCGGCCCGCACCTCGTAGCTGCGGGTGCCGCGGCCGTCGGCGGGCAGGCTGGTGCTGCCGGTCTTGAGCCAGTCGCGGCGGCCGCCGGAGACTCCGCTGCCGAAGTTGCTTGCGTCCACGGGCCGTTGGAGCACCGGCGGGGTCGCGCCGAGGAGGTTGCGGTCGGGGTCGTCGGCGCTCAGGACGAACGGCAGCGAGAGCCCGCCGGTGGTGTCGGCGCCGGAGACCGTGCTGCTGCTCTGGGTGCTGATCCGCAGCCGGTCGAGGGTCACGTCGCCGCCGTCGGTGACCACCCGCGGCCGGTACAACGAGACGGTGAGGGTGGGCCGTTGGTCCGGCGCGTTCTGCAACGGGAACGCGCCCGGCATCGACGGCAGCATCCCGCCGGTCTGGCGGGGTGTGTCCAGCGAGATCGTGCCGGCCTGGATGAGTTCGCCGAGCCGTACCGACGCGTTCTCGTCGGAGGTCGAGGCGGGCACGGAACGCCAGCCGCTCCCGGTGTCCGGGGCCACCTCGTCGAGGGCGGTGTACAGCTGGCTCCACGCGTCGAAGCCGTAGACCGGGACGGAGCCGGTCGGGTGGAACAGGTCGGCGTCCCGCAACGCGGGCTGTGTGCCGGGCAGTTGGCGGGGGTCGACCCGGGACACCGAGGGCGGCGCGGGTGCGGGCAGCGGAGGCCGGGTGCCGTCGGTCTCGCTGCCGGTGAAGCGCAGGCTCACCTGGGCCGGTACCCGGACCTGGCCGCCGAGTTCGCCGGAGAGGGTGCGGCCGATCCAGGAGCGGGTCTGCGGGTCGGCGTCGTCCCAGGCGATGACCCCGCGCTGTACCAGCGCGCCCACCACGTTCGGCGGCCAGTCGGTGACCAGGGTGGTGCGGACGGTGGCGACCAACTCGTAGTCCAGGCCGTCGAAGTCGGCGGCGCTGTCGGTGCGCAGCCAGAACCGGTCCTCGGCGGTGCGTCCGCTCTTGTCGACCTTGCTGGACGAGGCGACCACGTTGACGGAGGGACCGAGCCGGTCCGTACGGTCGTCGGCGTCGGGGCGGGTGAACCGGGCCGTCGGGTTGCCGGTGAAACGGTGTGTCCGGCCCACCGAGGAGGAGAGCGAACGCCCCTCCGCCGTGTGCGAACCCCACTGCTCTATACCGGACTTGTCGCCCGGTACGGCGGTGCCTCGCACGGCGCCCCGCTGCGCGGCGGTGCTCGTGGGGCGGGCCGAGAACGTCACCTCGACCAGGGCCGAGCCGCCGAACCGGTGGTGCCGGAAGCTGAACCTGGTCTGTCCGCCGCCGCGCCCGATCAGCGCGCGCTTCCCGGCGACCCCGGTGTTGTCGGCGATCAGCGCGGCGACCCCGGGCAGGTAGGAGGCGTGGCCGGGGGTGGTCGCGCCGGGGGCGTAGCGGTCGACCAACTGCCGTACGTCGTTGTGGAATCGGGAGCGCTGCTCGATCGGCGGGGTCGGCGTCGGGCCCGTGCCGGGGTCGGAGAACTCGGTGACCGAGTTGACCGCGGCCAGGCCGAGGGTGCCGTCGTGGATGTACCGGTCGGGCAGCGACGGGCTCGTCAGACCGGTCGTCGACGGGTCGGCCGGGCGCTCGGGCAGGGCGCCCATCCACCGTCCGTCGCGCCGGAGTTGACTCTCCGTCATGAGGAACTGGAGCCCGCGCGGCACGTCCACGGCGAGCGTGACGGTCTCCGCGGGCCCGAACCCGAGGGAGTTGGCGACCACGTTGCGGTGCCCGGACCGTACGGTGATCAGGTAGGTGACGTCGGCCGTGATCCGGTGCTGGAGGCCCGACTGGGTGGGCGTCCGGTTGGTGCCGGTGCCGCTGGTGAGGGTGTCGGACTTGTCGCTCTTGCGGTCGTACTGGTAGCGCCCGGACGGGTTGAAGCGGGACGGCGTGGACGGCGTGGGTGCCGGAGAGCCGGCGGGCTGTGAACTCGCGGGAGGAGTCGGCGGGTTGTTCTGGGTGGCCGAGCCGCCCACCCCGAACTGATGTGTTTTCCCAAGCCCCTTGAGCTGCTGCGCCGAGTCGGCGGCGGAGATGCCGGTCTCCAGGTACTGGTTGACGCTCTGCGTCAGCCGGGGCGTGTGGGCGACGGCCTCGATCTCGATCGCGAGCTGCCCGTCGGCACCGAGCCCGGGCAGCGTCAGCCCCTCCACCACATAGGTGCCGCTGAAGATCTGGTGCCCCCGGCCGACCAGCGAACCGGGCGAGAGCGCGGTGGTACGGGCCTCGGCACTCACCGTGGTGGTGTCACCGAACGGACTCCCGACCAGTGAACTGCTCAGGAACCCGGTGAAGTTGTCCACCAGCCGGGAGACGCGGCCGGGAGGGGCGGCTGGTTCCTCATCAGTATTGGTTTCGGTGTCGGCATCGGTGTGGGTGTCGACACCGGCGCCCGTCACGATCCGCCGGAACGCGTCCTGCAGCGCCCCCGAACCCCGCACCACGTCGATCAGCGCGTCGTCCGGGACGCGGACGACATCCGGGTGCGGATCACCGCTGACCGGGTCCGTCAGGGCCAGCCGGTCCCGGTCCTGCTGCGTGACCTGTCGTACGGTGAACGGCTCGCCGTCCGGCGCGGGCTCCGCGTCGGCCAGCGTGCGCTCGTGCGGTACGGCCAGCCGGATCGTGCCCGCGACACCCCGCTCGTGGGGAACCTGAAGGCCCAACTCCGGCTCGGGCTGGGCGTGTTGGTCGGGCGGTGCCACCTCGCCGAACCGGACCACCGGCTCCTGGCCCGAGCCCTCGTACAGGTCGAGAGTGAGGCGGGCCGGTACCCCGAACTCGTGGGTGTCCTGCCCGGTCCCGATGAAGAACTGGTCGTGGCCGAGCGTGGTGCCGGTGGTGTTGCCGAGCGTGGCCTGGCCGACGTACTGGTAGTCGCCGGTGGCGCTCAGGGTCCACGCGCCGCCGTGCGGGGTGGGCACGGTGAGGCCGCCGCCGAACCCGGCGCCGAGGCCGTAGGTGTTGCCGAGCCGGGCGGTGCCGCCGCCCGCCGCCTGCGCCAGGCCCATGACCTGGATGTTGGGCAGCACCGTGCGGTGCTCCACCGGCCGGTCCGGGTCGCGCTGCGCGCCCAGCTCCAGCCGTACCCGGCGCCGTCCGGTCACGGAGGGGACCTCCAGGAACAGCGAGTGGCCGCCGTCCACCATGGAGTCCGTCGCCGCGCGCAGCCCGAGCGGGGAACGCAGCTCCTGAAGCCGCCGCAGATTGTTCAACTGCGCCTGAACCAGCGTCTCGTCGGGCAGTCGGCCCCGGCGCGGGGCGTTCGCCGGCGGCGGCAGGAAGCCGTGGTCCCGCAGCCAGGTCTCCGCGTCGTCGAACAGCGGATCCGCGTCGCCCTCGTCCACCCCGAGCGGCGCGGTGGACTGGCCGATCGACTCCAGGTTCTCCAACTCGGGCGGCAGCACGCGCACTTCGTCCGGCTCCGGTGCGTGCCCTTCCGCGTCCTCGGCGCTGAGCACCCGCAGATCGAGAGCGTGGGTCCAAGTGCCGGGCGTATAGGTGGAGATGGAGCCGTCGGGCCGGATCAGGGTGAGGGTGTACTCGACGTCCGCCTCGGTCAGCAGGTGGCTGCGGTTGGTGCGCACCGCGTGCATGGTGCCCGCGAGGTTGCTGGTGCCGAACACGTTCTGCGCCGCGAGGCTCGCGGTGCCCTTGCCGTTGACGGTGCCGCCGATGCCGTGGGAGGCGTTCGGGTGTCCCGCGCTGTGGTCGTTCGTGAAGGTCGGTCCGACGCTGCCGGTGAAGGTCACCCCGCTGTTGAACGACGTGTTCTGGTCGTTCTTCACCGAGTTGACGACATGGCTTTCGAGGTTGATCTTCTTGTCGAGGCTCTTCGCCACCGGGGTGGTGCCCCGGACCGTCGCGTCCAGCCGCATCATGCCGACCGCGCGTCCGTGCGCGTCGGTGAGCACCGGCGAGTACAGCCCGCCCTCGACCTGCATCGGCAGCGTGCCCCGCAGGATCGGTTCAGCAAGGAAGTCCGCGAGCTGGGCCGACGACGTGGCGTCCAGGTCGTCGCGGAAGTTCTCCGCGGCCCCCTCGTACAGCCGCCGCGGATGCAGCACCGAGTCCACGCCGTAGATCGGCAGTGTCCTGATGTCGGCGGGCGCGGGCAGCAACTGACCGGGATCGCTGTCGGCGTCCACGACGTGCTGCGGGAACCAGATGGTGACCGACCCGTGCTGCGCGGCCGGACTCCAGTCGCGCGCCGGGGCGGGAGGCGCGACGTCCGTGGCATCTACGTCTGCGTCGCCCACGTCCGTGATGGCGGCCGGCGCGTTCTCCTGGACCGTGCCCGGGGCCGGCGCGTCCACGCGCACCTGCCAGTTGTCGTCGAAGTCGTAGGCGCGGGAGGGCTCGTTGCTGCGCTGGGCGCTGGTGGTCTGCACGACCTGGGTGACCGTGGTCGAACCGTCCGCCTGGTTGTGGGTGATGGTCGCGCCCAGCGCGATGTCCACCCCGCGGACCGGGCCCGCCGCGCCGACCGGTACCGAACCCGTCCACGGCACCGGGATCGTCGAGAACGTGCCGGACGGCTGCGCGGAGACGATCTCCCGGGTGCCCTGCCCGCGCCGCTCCACGTGCTTGTCGGGATCGCTCGTGTCCAGCGTGCCCTGCCGTACGGACGGCCGCCGGTTGTCGAGCGTCAGCCGTACGTCCACGTCGCGGTCGACACCGTCGACGTCCAGGACGATCCGGTGACCGCCGAGACTGCGCAGATACGGCATGTTCAGCGCCAGCTGCTCCGCCGACAGCACGTCCCGGAGTTGCGTGAGCACGGGGTCGTCCGGTCCCGGGGCGGGCCTGCCGAGCGCGGTGAGCACCTGGCGGTGCAGCCCGTCGACCAGGTCCGGCGCGAACGGCTCCACGTGCACGAGCCCCAACTGGCCGTCGTGGCGCCGCCCGTAGCCACCGAGGTAGGAGGTACGGCGGCCACCTCCGACCACCGACTCGGTCGGCGAGGTGGTGTCGCCCTCCGGGGTGGTCAGGGTGATGTCCGGCACCGACGACACGACCGCGGGAACGGTCTCTGTCTCGGTGTCGGTGTCCGTCTCCGTATGCGTGTCGGTGTGCGTGTCCGTCGGATCGACGTCCACCGTGTCCGTGGACGTGGTGGCCACCGGGGTCGGGGCGGTGTCGTTCTGATCGACGGTGGGCGGGGCGGGCGGGTCCGCGCCGGGCGCGCCCTTGACCGGTTCCCGACGTCCGGCACCGCCCCGGGGGTCGTCCGCGGGATCGCCGACCAGGGTGCCGATCAGTGCGAGGTGCCGGGGCCTGAGCCCACCCGACCCGTACGCCGGGTCCGACGCGGGCGTGAACCGCGTGGGGTCGCCCATCAGGCTGTTGGTGCCGCCGCGGTGCGGGGCGGCCGAGTCGAAGCCGCTCTCGTCGCGCAGGCCGACCTGGTGGCCGATCTCGTGGGCCAGGTCGGAGTCGGAGATGTCGGCCGGCCACGAGTGGTGGGTGGCCGGGATCCCGTCCGTCGGGTCGGTGAGAGTGACGTCGAGGTGCGGTGTCTCGCCGGGAGCGGCCGGTACGACGGTGACGCGCAACTGGCTCCCGTCCCCCAGCCGGTGGCCCGGGGTGTTGAACACCCGCTGCACACCTTCCGTCAGCCGCTGCTGGACACCGTCGACCTGTGCCCCCAGCCCCGGGTTGCCGGTGAGCCGGTAGGTCACGGTGAGATCGGTGACCGGCACCCCGTCGTGGGTGAAACGCCGCACGGCGAAACCGGCCCGCACCACGTACTGGGTACGCGCACCGTCCGCCCCGAGCGGCCGCGAGACCGGATCGACCCAGGTATGACTCCGCTCCGAGGGAGTCGCCCCGGCCCGCGCCTCCTCGTAACTCCCGGGCTCCGGCGTGGAGTTGGGGGTCACGGAGGGGGTGAGCACGACGGGGTCGGGGGTGAGGCCGGGGGTGCTGGACGAGAGATCCGAGGAGGTGTGGACGGTAGCTGGTGCCGGCGCCGGGGTGACATCGCCGGAGTGGGACGGCTGCGTCACCTCCGGCGCGGGAGTCGCCTCCGGCGCCGAACTGGTCGTAGGGGGCGCGCTGTTGCTGGTGGTGGCGACGGGAGTGGGCAGCTCGGTGTGGGTGTCCGTGCTCGTGCCGGTGTCGCCGTCGGTCACGGTGTTCGTGTCGGTGTCGGTGTTGCTGACGGTGCCGGAATCGGAGGGGGAGGTGTCGATGCCCTCCGTGCCCGTGCCGTTCGTGGTGTCCGTGCGGGTGCTCTCGGAGGTCGTGCTCTCCGGGCGCCCTGTCGCCGTAGTACGCGGACTGCCACCACTGTGCGAGGACGTACCGGAACCTGAACCGGACGTACTCGTGCCGGTGCCCGTGCCCGTGCTCGTAGTCGGCGGTACGACGCTGGTGTTGGACCCGCTCGCGACCGGAACGTCCGGCGAGGGCAGCGGAGTTGAGGTGTCCGAGGAGGTCGAGGTGTCGTTCTGCTGGCCGGGCCCCTGGGCGGGCTCCTCCGTGTCCTGGCCCGACGGCGTGTTCTGCGTGTCGTCACCGGTGTTGTGCGGCTGCTGCTGAACCGTCCGCACGGGCGCCGGAGTTCCCGACTCGGTGCTGTGCGGGCCGCCACCGGCGTTCGAGGGCGAGCCGGACCCGGTCGTGTCCGAGGTGTCGTTCTGCTGACCGGTCCCCTGTGGCTCGTCGGTGGTGTTCGTGTCGGGCTGGTTCCGCGTCGCCGTGGGCGTATGACTCGTGGCCGTAGGGGTGTTGGACTGCGAACTGCCCCCGCCCGACGTGCTCGTCGTCCCGTGCGGGACGTTGCTCTGGAGGTCTCCCCCGTCGACCTTCACGTCGTCGATGTGGGTGTCGGTGGACTCGGGCGGCGGGGTGTTCGTCGGCGTGCGTTGAGGCGTGGTGGTCGTCGAGGAACTGCCGTTGGTCGACGTGGTGTTGATGGGTCCGGGGCCCGACGTGGTCGACGAGTCGGACGACGGGCCGTTCGTCGAGGAGGTCGAAGGGGCTTTGTCGGAACCGGTGTTGGAGTCGGAGTTGGAGTTGGTCTCCTCGTCCGGGATGTCCGCCGTGCCCAGGGTGTTGACCTGCGGCGGGGTGGTGAAGTTGAACTTGTTGCCGATCGCGCCCGCGCCCTGGCCCAGGTGGCGTTCGCTCATCGAGCTGAGGCCGGCGCCCAGGAAGGTGTTCAGGGGGTCGATGGGGAAGCCGAAGATGGACGCCGTGGCGACCTCGCCGAGCGTCTCCGCGCCGCCCTCGGTGAGGAAGTGCTCGAAGTCCTCGCCGAGTTCGTGCTTCACCTTGTCGCCGAAGGTCTTCGGCTTCGGGGTGGGCGTCGGGGTCGGGGTCGGCGTGACGTGCGGGGTCGGCGTCGGGGTGGGCGTGGTCTTCGGGTTCGGGGTCGGCGTCGGCTTCGGGTTCGGCTTGGTGTTGAGGTCGGGGTTGTCGAACTTGTGGTTGTTGAACTTCTTCCCGTTGCCGCTGATGTCCTTGAACGGGTTGTGGGTGTTGAAGATGTTCTTGAAGTTGTTCTTCAGGCCCTTGCCGAGGTCGTGCAGCAGGCCGTGGAACAGACCGGTGAACGCGCCGAAGACACCGTCCTGGACGATCTGCGACCAGTCGAAGCCGTTGGGCCGGCGGCCCTTGGGCGCACCGAGCATCATGGCCAGCCGTACCGCGAAGGTGGTGAACGCCTCTTCGAGCGCCTCGGTGAGGCTCGGCATCAGATGCGTCTTCTTCATCAGCCATTCCATCAGCGTGAGAATGGCGACCCGGCTGCGGGCCTTCGCCACCGCGGCCTGGCTGGAGGCGGAACCCCCGGTGAAGGCGGACAGCACCGCGATGACCAGCAACTCGATGAGCAGCCGCACCAGTTCGGCGATGATCTGCCACTTCGACTCCATGATGTCCATGGAGGACTTGGTGCGGGACTGCCCGATGCTGTCGAGCTGGTCGGCGAAATCCTTCAGGTAGTTGACGCCGCCGCTGTCGAGGAACATGTGCATCGCCCGCACATAGTTGTTCCCGACCTGCGGCGGCAGCGCGCGCGCCACCCCACCGGCGGTCTGCTCGATCAGGTCCGAGAGGTCACGCATCCGCCGGCCCAGCCGCTCGTACGGCTTGCCGTTGGCGAACGCCATGTCCTCGTCGGCCTGGAGGAACTTCTCGCCGATGAGCACGAACATGAGGTTGTTCAGCTGGGGCGACGCGTGGATGGTCATCAGGGGCGATCCGCTGCGTCAGTGCTTTCCGCCGTGCGAACCACCGTCGGTGTCGCCCGTGTTGATGTCGGAGTCGTGGATGGCGCCCAGTACGCCGTTCTGCGTGCCCAGCACGCTCTTGAGGTTGGTGAGGGTGCCGTCGCCGATGCTGACGATCGCCTCGGAGAGGGACGAGCCGGTCTTGATGGAGCCCTCCCGTTGTTCCTTCTCCTGCGGCAGCATCTGCTTGGCGTAGCTGTCGTCGTGTCCGGGCCAGCCGGAGGTGGACGACACGTCCGTGATGAACTCGTTGATCATCTCATTGGCCAGCCGGCTGATCTGCTCGATCTGCCGGGTGCCGGCGACGAGCGCGGGCGGGGCGGCGGAGTAGGCGTTCGAAGCCATCGTCTTCTCAGTCCTCCGGGTCTTCGCTGATCTCGTCGCGGAGCCGGCCGGCCCCACGCCGTCGGCCGCCCTTGGGGCCCTCCAGGACACCGGGCCCGAAGATCTTGTTCCAGTCCACGTCGAAACCGGTGATCTCGGGTGCCTCGGGGTTGGCCTTGGTGAAGGGCTCGAAGGTGGCCATGACGTGCCGGGCCATCCGTGCCCGTGCCTCCTGCACCGCCTCCAGCACGCTCGCGGCGAGCTGACCGGCGGGCATCGTGCGGTACTTGTCGTCCAGGAAGGTCACCGCGCGCAGGTCGCCCTGCGCGGAGACGGTCACCTCGACCGCGCGGTCCGCCGAGCGCACCGTGCTCTCGGCGTGGGCGAGTTCACCCTCCGCGCGGGCCACCGCGGCCTCGGTGGCCTCGAGTTCGGCCACCGCCTTGGCCAGCCGCTGCTCGATCGACTCGCTGCTCATCGGCCGATCACCGCCGGCGAACCGCCCTCGTCGGTGCCCCAGACGTCCTCGTCCTCGGTGAGCCACGCGTCGCGGGCGCGGTCGCCGCTCTCCGTGGAACGGCCGTTCTGGCCTGCGCCGTTGCCGCCGGGGCCGCCCACCGGGTACGGGGCGCTGGACGTGGTGGGCCGGGTGTACACGACGTCCTCGTCCTCGTCCACGTTCGCCGCCCGGTTGGTCCGGCCGCGCCGGGTGGAGCCGTTGGCCGGGTCGGTGAGGACGGCCCGGGTGCGCTCGCTGGTGCCGCCCTGGCCACCGCCTCCGCCACCGCCCATACCACCGCCGCCCATGCCTCCCATGCCGCCCATCCCCATCGGGTTGAGCGGGGTGCCGCTGGACGCGCTCTGCTCTCCGGTGGAGGCGCCGAGGGCGGCGGTGTCGAGGGAGTCGGAGCGCAGCGCGCCGCCGGTGTAGGGGGTGCTGTCGTAGTCGTCGTAGCCGCCGTCGAGGCCCGAATCCAGGCCGCCGGAGGACGAGTTGAGACCGCCGCTGCTGAGGCCGCCGCTGTTGAGCCCGCTCGTGTTCAGGCCGCTGGTGTCGAGGCTGCTGCCGTTGTTCAGGCCGCTCGTGTCGATGCCGCTGGTGTCGATGCCGTTGCCGTTGAGGCCGCTGGTGTCGATCGAGGACGAGGGGAGGTCGCTGCCGTCGATGTCGGTGGTGGTCGAGTGGCCCGACGGGTCGGTGGTGGTGAGCTGGCCCGTGTCCGGGTTGAGGGTCTGGATGGAGCCGTCCGGGAACTTCGTGGTCAGCGTGCCGTTGTCGTTCAGCGTGGTGGTCGAGCCGTCCGGGTTGGTGAAGGAGTCGCCCGGGTTGAGGTGCGAGGTGGTGACGTTGCCCGAGGGGTCGGTGACGGTGACCTGGCCGGTGTCCGGGTTGAGCGTCTCGGTGGAGCCGTCCGGGAACTTCGTGGTCAGCGTGCCGTCGGAGTTGAGCTGGGCCGTCGAGCCGTCCGGGGTGGTGAAGGAGCCGTCGGTCGGGTTGAGCGTCGACGTGCTGACGGTGCCGTCCGGGTTCGTGGTGGTGACCTGGCCGGTGTCCGGGTTGAGGGTCTGGCTCGTGCCGTCCGGGAACTTGGTGGTGAGCGTGCCGTCGTCGTTGAGCGTGGTGGTCGAGCCGTCCGGGTTGGTGATGGTGCTGCCCGGGTTGAGCTGGGAGACCGAGGTGGTGCCGTCCGGGTTCGTGGTGGTGACCAGGCCGGTCGACGGATCGATGGTCTGGGTCGAGCCGTCCGGGAACGTCGTGGTGAGCGAGCCGTCGCCGTTGAGCTGGGTGCTGCCCCCGGTCGGGGAGTTGAGCGTGGTCGAGCCGTCCTTGGTGGGGTCGTTGCTCGTCAGCAGCGAGTTCGGGGTCAGGCCGCCGTTCAGGATGGAACTGGCGAGCTGGGTCGGGTCGTTGCCGTTCGTACCGTCGCCGTTCAGCGGGTTGTCGGTGCTGAGGTTGTTGAGGTCGTCGAGCCCGCTGCCGACGTTGTTCAGGCTGTTGCCGAGGTCGTCGTTCAGGTTGTTCAGGCTTGAGTTCAGGCCGTCGCCGATGTTGTTGAGGCTGTCGTTCAGGTTGGTGTTGAGGTTCGTGCCGAGGTTGTTGAGGCCGTCACCGAGGTTGTTCAGGTTGTCGTTGAGGCCGTCGTTCAGGTTGTTGAGGTTGTCCCCGAGGTTGTTGAGGTTGTCGTTCAGGTTGTCGTTGAGGTTGTTGAAGTTGTCGCCGAGGTTGTTGAGGTTGTCGCCGAGGTTGTTCAGATTGTCGTTGAGCTTGTCGTTGTTCTCTTTCGCCTCCTCCTCGGCGATCTCGTTCTCCTCCTTCTGGAGGACCTCGGAGAGCGTCTCGTTGTTCTTGTTCGTGACCTCTTGGTCGAAGGCGTCCTGCACGTCGGCCCAGGCGTTCTTCACATTGCTGAGCGCGTCGATGGACGGCTGCTTGAGCTTGGAGTCCGCGTGGTCGGACCAGCTCTTGACCGCGGCGTCGGCGACCTTCTGCCAGGTGGTGTGCTGGGTGAGGTCGCCGTACTCGGGGACGGACTGCTTGAAGTTGGCGTCCGTGGAGTAGGAGGTGTAGTCGCCCCCTCCGTACTCGCTGTAGGTGGACGTCGTCGACGACAGCACGTGGTTGATGTTGTTGTTGATGACCCACTGACTGATCTCGTCGAGGATCTTCTTCACGTGGTAGTGCGGGTCGTGCTGACCGTCGGACGCCCAGTCGTTCCACGCGGTCTGCAGATCGGTGACCGCCTGCTTCAGCGCCGTCTGCGCGGCGGCCAACGCGTCGCTCAGCTTCGACTTCGGGACGTAGCCGCCGAGGGTGGTGTTGGTCGGCGTGTAGTCGGTGCCGCCCAACTGGGAGACGTAGCCGTTGTAGTTGGTCTTCAGCTCGTCCAGCAGATGCCAGAAGAGGCTGGCCGCCTTGCCCTTCCAGGCCGCCTGGTCCTCGCCGAGCGAGGTCATCCACTTGTCGACGATGTCCGAGTGGTCCTTGAAGAACTGCACCACCCGGTCGAAGGACTGCCCGGTGTTCTCGAAGGAGAGCATGTCGACGGCGTTGGCGTCGATGACCGACAGCCCGCTGTAGGAGAAGCCCTGTGTCGAGTACGGCGACGCCAGGATGTGGTCCAGGACCAGCTTGCTGCCCGAGATGTACTGGGCCATCGGCCCCGAGTCCCACTGGACGTGCGAGTACGAGCCCTCGAACGCGCCGCCGCCGGTGACCTCGCCGCCGCTCCAGAGCGTGGCGCGGCCGTTCCCGTCGACGGTGACGCCGATCATCACGATCCGGGCCTTCTTCATGCTCACGCTGTCGTGCGCGCCGTCCCCGCCGGCGTCGTAGAAGGCCAGGTCGTAGTCCTCGCCCTTGTTGACCTGCCAGCCGCCGATCGCCGAGTAGTCGGCCGCGGTCACCGACCTCATGTCGATGCCCTGGATGTCCATCCGGAACAGCTTGAGGTCGCCGAAGTCGTCGTTGGCGGAACTGCTCAGCTTGTCGAACAGTGCGGACCGGGCCGGGATCGTGTAGCCGGTGAAGTCGGTGACGGCCTGGGCGAAGTAGTCGTCCGGGTCGTAGTTGGCGGTCCCGGTGGTGGTATCGGCCATGGGGCGGACTCCGCTGCGGAGGAGGAGGGGGACTGGGTGGGGGGTTCCAGGGGACAGGGCCCGGGGCCCGGCGGGAGCCGGCGGGCCGCGGGCCCGGCCTCAGGAGGTCTTCGAGTCGCTGCCGCTCATGTCGCCGTCGACGGTGTCGAAGATGTCGAGCAGCTTCTCGCCGTCGATCGAGTCGAGACTGTCGCCCTGTGTCTTCAGCAGGGTGGTGATGGTCTCGTCCAGCGCGTCGTCGATGTCGTCGAAGAGCGTCTTCTGACCGGTGAGGATCTTGTCCAGCGCGGTCGCCTGCGTCTTGAGCGCCTCCACCAGCGTGGACCCGCCGACCGGGTCCGAGCTGTCGCCGCCGTTCATCAGGCCGATGCGCAGGATCTTGGCGAGGCCCTGGGCGGAGCCGGCGCCGGTCTCGGCGATCAGGTTCTTCAGGGACCGGACGCCCGCGTTGTCCTTGCGGATGTTCACCAGATCGGTGATGAAGTCGGCGACGTCGGTGTTCTTGAAGTTCTTCAGCGCGGTCGAGTCGAGGTGGGTCAGATCTGCCATGGGTGCCTCCGCGGGCGGAACGCGCCGACCCTGGCGTACGGCGCGGCGACGGAACGGGAAGGAGCCTGGACCGCACCGACCACGAGGGGACCGGTCGGTGCGGTGGGGACCGGCCGGCTCAGCGGCCGATGGTGACCTCGGACCACATCTGGCTGAGCGAGTTCTCGCTGTACTTGTAGCTGCTGGAGATCTCGTTGAGGAGCTGCGAGTGCGAGGTGAGCAGCGTCTCCATGTTCTGCACCGCGCCGTCCCAGGCCGCCTGCTTCTGGCGGTAGGTGTCGGCGTCGTTTCCGTACCAGGTCTTGGACAGCTCGCTGAGCTCGGCCTCGAGGTTGGACAGCGTCTGGGCGATCGCCTTGGTCTGCGCCACCATGTCGTCCGCGGCGTTCGACATGTGGTTGTAGCTGACGTAGATGACACCGTCGGACAGGTTGTCTGCCACAGCTTGCCTCTCTAACGCGATGAGTCTTGCGCGATGGGGGGATCGGACGTGACGCGAGGTCAGCCGGCGAGCTGGTCGAAGGCCGACTGCGCCGCGTTGTACGCCTGGTTGATGGAGTCGTTCGAGGAACCCTGGGTCTTGTTGTGTTCCACGAGGCTCTGGTTCAGCCGGTCGATGACGTCCTCGAGGTTCTTGAGGATGACGTTGCACTGGCCGTCCCACTGGGCGAGGAGCTGGCCGTACTGGCCGCCGTCGCTGCCCTGGTAGCCGCTGCCCAGGGTGGAACGGGTGCTGTCGACGTCCTGACGGATCTTCACGATGCCGCTGAAGGCGCTCTCCAGGGCCTGGATTCCGTTCCGGGTCGAACCTTCGCTTGACTGCTGGCCATCTCCAGCCATCGTCCCACCTTTCGTAAGTCGATCTGATGTACAGGTGCAACTGAGCCTAGATTGGCGGAAGTTGCGCTGACAACGAACTGAGGAAGATCTGAGCTTGCGTACCGCTTCCGTTCAGATGCTTTTACCGGTAAGCAACTTGACCGGAACACGCGGTTCCGTGGTCGGCGGTTCTGGAGTGAATCCAGTTTGGCGTGAACACGATCTCCATCGGCGTGAATCCGTCAGTTCCCGGCCCCCGAGGCCGAGTTGAGGGATCCGCCCGCCGGGACCTGTCCGGGTACCGCGGGAAGTCCGGCCTCGATCCCGGACCGTCCGCCGGCACCGGCACCGGCCCCCGTGCCGCACTGCGCCGCCGCGCCGCCCGTGCCCCCGCCCACCGAGCCGGAGTCCGACGCCGCCGCCCGGGCGCTGAGTTCGGGCCCGGTCGGCAGCATCGACAGCAGCGTGGACGGCACCTTCACCGGCGTGGCCCCGCCGTAGCCGAGCGCCGCGAGGGCGTTGGCGTCCGGGATGCGGTACTTCACGCCGTCGTCGCCGACCAGGAAGGTGGTGTCGCCGACGGTCTCGCCGGCCGCGCCCAACGCCCGTACCAGCGCGCCGTGTCCGGGCCGTGCCACCACCCGGTCCACGTTCACGCAGGCCGCGGTCAGCGCCGTCGGGTCCGCCTGGGCCTCGGGGTACAGCGCGGTCTCCGCGACCCGGACCGAGGTCACCCGCACCTGTCCGTCGGCCGGGTCGACCTGGGCGCACACCGACTGGCCCGCCGCCAGCGCCAGCGCGCTCGGCGGGGTGTCCGGCAGCCCGGCCACCGACGGGTCGGTGCCCGCCGATCCCGGTGCCTGGTGGGCGCGCAGGTCGGACACGTCGATGGTGACGACGTTCGGCGCCCCTCCGTCGTAGGCCTCCTTGCGGGTGTCCGGATCGCCGAGCAGCAGCGCGGACTGGGTGTCCGTGACCGGGTGCAGGCCGTCCTTCTGGAGGAGGTACTCCTGGTTGCCGGAGCCCGCGACCACGCGGAACACCTGGCCGATCCGGGTTGCCCTGCCGCCCAGTTCGGGCCCGGTGGTGCCGCGGCCTTCGACCTTCGGGGTGGCCAGGTCGGGGCCGGTCACCAGGGCGTCGAGGAAGGCCGCCGAGACCGGGCGGGGGGTGACGGGCGCGTAGCCGAGGGACTCCGCGGCGCCCGAGTCCTCGTCCAGCTCCAGGCGGCTGCCCTGCCACACCAAGTAGGTGTGTTTGTCAGGGCCCTTGACCACCAGCGCCGACTTCGCGCCGACCGGGTCCGTCGTCACCGGGGCGCCCGGCACGAGGGTCGTCTGCAGGCCGGAGCCGGTCGAGCAGACCTCCCAGGGCGAGGACTCCAGGTCACTGGTGCCCGGTACGGAGTCGGGGGCGCCGGTGATCCCGACCGGCCGGCCGACCGGCGTGCCCGCGAGCGACTTCGAGCCGACCGACGTGGTCTTCAGGTCGGCGCCGCCGATCAGCACGGCCGAGGCGTAGTTGCGCACCGGGCGCAGCCTGCCGTCGGCGTACAGGTAGCGGGCGCCGGTGTCCTTGTTGACGATCAGGGTGTCGCCCGTGCGCCAGGCGTCGTTGCCGCCGGGCCTGAGCAGCCCGAACACCAGCGCCCCGGCGCAGAACAGCACGCCGACGATCAGGCCGACCAGCGCGCCCCGGCTGGTACGGCCCAGCGGGCTCTCCGGTGCGTCCGGGTCGGCGAGCAGCATGCCCGAGGTCAGGCGGCCCATCATGAACGTGTGCGCTTGCACCTGGTCGCGCTTCGACCGCACGCTTTCCTCCTGGCTCGGTCGTTCGTGTTCTGGTTCGCTCGGCCCTGGCGGGCGGTCAGCCGAACATGCCGCGGAGGGTGCCGAAGACGCCCAGCAGCCACAGGGTCAGGGGCAGCAGGGCGATCGCCAGCAGGGAGTGCAGGATCTCCGCCGCGCGCCCCCAGTACGGGACCAGGCGCCGTCCCGGTACGGTCCACACCGCGACCGTGAGCACCGCCGCCACCGCGAGCAGGCCCGCGACCAGCAGCGTCCGCTCGGTGCCGGACAGCCGCAGCCCCCAGCCGAACGCGAGCAGCAGCAGACCCCAGGCGCCCGGCAGCACCAGCACGAGCCGCTGCGCGGTGTTCACCAGGCCCCGGCCGTGCAGGAGCAGCAGCAGCGACAGGACCAGCGCGACCAGCAGCGCGGGGAGGCTGGGGCGGCGGGCCAGGGCCACCAGGCAGGCCGACGAGAGGACGCCCGTGGCGCCGTAGAGCGCGGTCATCCACTCGCCGGCGAGCTCGGTGCGTACGGCGACGTCGTTGCCCCGGTAGGGCTCGATGCCCTCCTGGAGCTGTTGCGCGTTGGTGGGCAGCGCGGGCATGCGCATCCCGGCGAACTTGAACGACAGCGAGGGCACCAGACCGCCGAGCAGCACGGTGAGCGAGGCGACGACACCGGCCGCGGCCGCCACCCGCACGTCGAACACCGTCATCAGCACACCGCCCACCGCCGTAGCGAGCGCCACCAGCGCCGACGCCAGGAACAGCGGGGTGCGGGCCGCGGAGGCCGCGAGGGCGAGGACCGCGCCGCCCGCCCAGGCCGCCGCCGCCCCCAACAGCCGTGCCCCCAGCACCTGGTGGGCCTGCGGACCGCTCAGCTCACCGCCCGGCACCAGCCAGCCCGCGAGCGCGAGCGCCGGTGACGCGAGCAGGCCCAGGATCACCCCGGTCGCCGGATCGTCCACGGCCCGGCTCGCCGACGCGGCCCCGGCCAGCAGCAGCAGACCGGTTCCTACGGCGGTCGCCGCGCGCAGCGACGCCGGGGCGCCCGGCAGCGCCAGCAGGACAAGACCGGCCAGCACCGCCACCGCGAGCAGGCCGCGCAGCAGGCGCCGGGCCGCCTCGGGGCTCCAGCCGTGCAGCCGGTCCCGGGTGACCGCGGCGATCCCGTCGACCAGGTCGTCGAGGCGTACCTCGGGCAACGCCTCGGTGCGCGGCCGGAGATGGAGCGCCTCGCCGTCGGTCAACCCGAGCGAGGCGAGCGTCGCCTCGTCGTCGAGCGGCCGGCCGCCGAGGCGCTGGAGTACCCAGCCGTCGTGTTCGAGACCGGTCTCCTCGGCCTCCTCCCCCGCGTACCGCAGCACGGTGGGCAGCAGGTCGGCGACCGGCACGTCGGACGGCACGGCGAGGTCGATGGTGCGGGCCGGGGCCCGCACGGTCAGATGGCACAGGCCGGTCACGGAAGTGTCGGTCATACCGGGGCTCACGTCTCCTGGACATCGAAACGGGGGCACGCGGCGCGGCGTGCGGGGGTGGGGGGAACTGAGGGAAACAGGGTGCCGGTGAAGCGGGGGGTGACATGGACGTACAGAGTTGACGGGGTGCACACTACTGACACTCCCTACGACGCGTGTCAACGGGAGCCCCCACCAACGGTGTTGACAGCGTCCTCCACCGTGCCAGTGCCGAGGCCCGTTCCGGTGCATGCCCCCACATGCCGCCACGGTGCGTGAAGTCCGTTAGGAGCCCCAAGCGTTGAGCGTGGTCCTGTTCCGTCGTCCTGCCCGCCGCCGCGGACCCGACATGCCCGCAGGCGAGTTGGTCCTCCAGGAACCGCCGACCCTCATGGAGACCGTCCCGGACACGTCCGCGGTGTGGACGTATCTGCCGATGGCCATGATGTCGGTCTCGATGATGATGCTGTTCCTGCGGTCGGGCGGCCAGTCCAGCGGTGTCTTCATGTACATCGCGCTCGGCATGATGGTGATGGCCGCCGGCGCGATGATGATCGGCCAGGTCATGCGCAAGGCCGGCGACCGCAAGCAGCGGCTGCGCGGTGAACGCCGGGACTATCTGCGCTACTTGGCGCAAAGTCGACGTACGGTGCAGCGTGCCGTGGTCGAGCAGCAGCTCGCGCTGGCCTGGCGGCATCCCGAGCCCCGGGTGCTGCGCACCATGGTCCGCACGACACGGCTGTGGGAGCGCCGGGTCAAGGACGAGGACTTCGGCGAGGTGCGGATAGCCGTCGGCGACCAGCAGCTCGCGATGCGGCTGACTCCCGTGTCCAGCAAGCCCGTTGAGGACCTGGAACCGCTGTGCGCGCACGCCCTGCGCCGCTTCATCCGCGCCTACAGCACCGTTCCCGGCCAGCCGATCGCGCTGTATCTGCGGTCCTGGTCACGGGTGTTGGTGCACGGCGACCACGACGCCGCGCGCGGGATGCTGCGTGCCGCACTGTCCCAACTCGCCCTGTTCCACCCGCCGGAGGAGCTGTGGATCGCGGTCTGCGCCGGTGACGAGGTGCGCGCCGAGTGGGAGTGGGTGAAGTGGCTGCCGCACAACCAGCACCCCCAGGAGACCGACGGCGCGGGCCCGTTGCGCATGGTGGCCTCCGCCTTCACCGACCTGGAGGACCAGCTCGGCAGCGAGTTCTCCGAGCGGCCCGCGTTCGACCCCGACGCCGTGCCCGGCCGTGACGAGCCGCTGGTGGTGGTCGTGGTGGACGGCGCGGGCATCCCGGCCGGACACCGCTTCGACGGCCCCGGTTTCCGCAACGCCGTCGTCCTCGACCTCTCCGACAGCCTCACCTGGCGCCCCGGCCGCACCACCCTGCGCCTCGACGTCGCCCCGGACTCGGTCTCCCTGGTCCGCACCGACCGCAGCCGCAAGGAACAGGCCACCGTGCTGGGCCGCCCCGACCGGGTGGGTCCGGTCGCCGCCGAGGCGCTGGCCCGGCTGATCGCGCCGTACCGGATGAGTCTCTCCTCCGACGCGGTCGAACCGCTCTCGAACGACACCGAGTTGACGACCCTGCTGGGCATCGCGGACCTGCACCGGCTCGACCCCGACACGATCTGGCGGCGGCACACCGGCTCCGGCCGGCTGCGTGTCCCGATCGCGGTCGGCGCGGACGGGCGGCCCGTGGAGCTGGACATCAAGGAGTCCGCGCAGGGCGGCATGGGCCCGCACGGCATGCTGATCGGCGCGACCGGTTCCGGCAAGTCCGAGCTGCTGCGCACCCTGGTCCTCGGTCTCGCGCTCACGAACTCCTCCGAAACACTCAACTTCGTCCTGGTGGACTTCAAGGGCGGCGCGACCTTCCTCGGCCTGGACGAACTCCCGCACACCTCCGCCGTCATCACCAACCTCGCCGACGAGGCCGCCCTGGTGGAGCGCATGCAGGACGCGCTGCACGGCGAACTCATCCGCCGCCAGGAGCTGTTGAGGTCGGCGGGCAACTACACCTCGGCCCTGGAGTACGAGAAGGCGCGGGCCGGCGGCGCCGATCTCGCCCCGATGCCCAGCCTGTTCGTCGTCGTGGACGAGTTCAGCGAACTCCTCGCCTCGCACCGGGAGTTCATGGAGCTGTTCGTGATGATCGGCCGCCTCGGCCGGTCGCTGGGCGTGCATTTGCTGCTGGCCTCGCAGCGCCTGGACGAGGGCAGGATGCACCAGTTGGAGTCGCACCTTTCCTACCGGATCGGTCTGCGCACCTTCTCCGCGATGGAGTCCCGGGGTGTCCTCGGTGTCCCCGACGCCTACGAACTGCCCTCCCAGCCCGGCAGCGGCTACCTCAAGTCCGGCATCGAGGCGCTCACCCGCTTCCGCGCCGCGTACGTCTCCGGCCCGTACCGCAGGCGCGGCGGCGCGGTCGCGCAGGCCCGGGTCGCCACCCAGGTGGTGCCCTGGTCGACCGGGTACATCGTGCCGCGCGCTCCCGCGCCGGCCGCGATCGTGCCGGAGCCCGAGGCGGAGGAGAGCGCCGAGAGCCTGCTGGCGGTGGCGCTGGACCGGCTGCGCGACTCCGGGCCGCCCGCACACCGGGTGTGGCTGCCGCCGCTGGACACCGCGTCCCCGCTGGACGTGCTGCTCGGCGGTCTGGCCGAGGACCCGGACCGCGGTCTGAACGCGTCCCGCTGGAACGGCGCCGGAAAGCTCCGGGTCCCGGTCGGCCTGGTCGACAAGCCCTTCGACCAGCGCCGTGACCCCCTCGTCGTGGACCTCGCCGGGGCGGGCGGCCATGTCGCCGTCGCGGGCGGCTCACAGAGCGGCAAGTCAACCGTCCTCCGCAGCCTCATCATGGCGCTCGCACTCACCCACACCCCGCGCGAAGTCCAGTTCTACTGCCTGGACTTCGGCGGCGGCACGCTCTCCCAGCTGACCGGTCTGCCGCACGTCGGCGGGGTCGCGGCCCGCCTCGACACCGAGCGGATCAGCCGTACGGTCGCCGAGGTCACCGCCGTCCTCACCCAGCGCGAGCAGTTCTTCCTCGACAACGGCATCGACTCGATGTCGACGTACCGGCGCCGCCGCGCGGCCGGGGAGTTCCCCGACGAACCGCACGGCGACGTCTTCCTGGTGATCGACGGCTGGTCGGCGGTACGGCAGAACTTCGACCAGTTCATCCCGACGTTCAACCAGATCGCCACCAGCGGTCTCAACTACGGCATCCACCTGATCGTCGCGACCGCCCGCTGGCTGGAACTCACCGCCCCCGTCCGCGACCAGTCCGCGACCCGCCTCGAACTCCGGCTCGGCGACACGATGGACTCCGTCGTGGACATCCGCAAGGCGAGCGCTGTTCCCCAGATCCCCGGCCGAGGCCTGACGGTGGAGACAAAACTCCACTTCCTCTCGGCGCTACCACGAGGCGACGGCTCCACGGACCCCGAAACCCTCTCCGAGGGCGTGGCGGACCTGGTCGACCGCATCGCCTCCGCCTGGCACGGCCCGCGCGCCCCCCAGGTCCGGATGCTCCCGCACCGACTCCCCGCCGCCGAACTCCCCGAGCCCCAACTCGGCGACGGCGTCAGCCTCAAGATCGCGCTCGGCCAGGACGAGGAGACCCTCGGCACGGTCTGGCACGACTTCTCCCGCACCCCGCACCTGGTGGCCGTAGGCGACACGGAAAGCGGCAAGACCAACCTCCTACGGCTGGTCGCGGACTCGGTCGTCGCCCGCTACACCCCCGCCGAGGCCCGCATCCTGGTCGTGGACTACCGCCGCGGCCTGGTGGACGCGGTCCCCGAGGAATACCGCCTGGGCCACGCAGTAGCCCTGGAGGCTCTCAAACAACTGGTAGGCGGCTCGGCAAAGGCGTTGCGCACCCGCGTCCCGGGCCAGGAGATCACCCCGGCCCGCATGCGCCAGGCCGACTGGTGGACGGGCCCGCGCCTGTTCGTCCTGGTCGACGACTACGACATGGTCGGCGGCGGCACGGTCATGGACCACCCCTTCGCCCCGCTCTTCGAACACCTCGCCCTGGGCCACGAGTTGGGCCTGCACGTGGTGGTAGCCCGCTCGGCGACAGGCGCGGGCCGCGGCCTGAACGACCAACTCCTCCGCCGCATGGACGAGGTCAACACCCCAGGCATCCTGATGTCCTGCTCCCCGTCCGAGGGCTACGTCTTCGGCAACGTAAAGCCCCGCGTCCTCCCCCCAGGCCGAGCCCTCCACATCGTCCGCCGCAAGCCGTCCCTCATCCAGACGGCACTGGCGGCGGGGGCGGCGGCGGAGTGAGAAACCCGCACTGAAACGGGACGGCCCCGGGTGACTGTTCGTCACCCGGGGCCGTCCCGTTCAGCGTGCACGACGGCCGAGGCCGAGGTCGCTGCTGTGCCCGCGGTGTCCAAGGGGCGCTACCGCCCCCGGACGGCGGCAGCCAACCAAGGGGCGCGGGGAACTGCGCGACCAGCCCCCACCGGCCCGCAGATACCCACTGCCCGACCCGGCACCGCCGAAGGCCTCACCCTTCCAGCGACGTGCCCGCACCCGCCGGGACCGCCGGTTCCACGGCAACCGCGTTCTCCGCACCCTCCGTCCGGACAGACGGCTTCCAGCCCAACCGCCGCCCCCGAGGCAGGATCAACCCCAACCACACCACCGCGACGATCACGGCAAGCCCCGCCGACGCAGGCCACAACGCCCGCCGCAACGGCCCGGCCGCCTTGTCGGCAGGCAGGTGGACCGGGGTACCGGCATCGCCCCGGGACGGCGCGGCGGCGGCACCGGTCAGGACCGAGGTGACCGCCGCGTACGGGTCGAGGCGGGGCACGTCGGCCGGGTAGGCGGAGCTGCGGAGCAGGGCCGCGGTCTGGGCCGCCGTCAGGTCCGGATGGACGGAGCGCACCAGCGCCGCCGCCCCCGCCACGAACCCGGCGGCCAGAGACGCCCCCGACCCGATGTAGTGCCCGGCCTTCTTAGGGCCGATACCGACAACTCCGTCTCCAGGGGCGGCAATTGCCGCACTGGACGTCGTGTACGCGCCGGTCGGCCGCTTGCCGGAGACATCGACATCAAGGACGGAGAGCACGCCCTCGTCGGCGGCCGGGAAGTAGTCACGGGCAGGCGGACTCTCCGTCGACGACCCGGCGGTCGACGGCGCGTCCGGTACGGCCGCCGCGATCACCAGCACGTCCTTCTTCGCGGCCAGCGCGACCGCCGACCGCAGCGCGGCGGTGTCACCGGCGAGCGCCGCCGACACGGTCACCACCTTCGCCCCGCCGTCCACCGCGGCCCGGATCCCGTCCGCGACCTGCCCCGCGGTGACCTTCCCCCGCGCGTCACTCCCCCGCACCGCGAGAATCCGCGCCTGCTGCGCCACCCCCGCGAACCGCACACCGTCCTCCACGGCCGCACCGACCAGCCCGGCCACAAAGGTGCCGTGTCCCACACAGTCGGTCCCGGCGTCGCCGACCGCAGTGACCCGCCCCTTCAGCGCGGGCGCGGAGGACGAGACCCCGGTGTCCACCACGCCCACCGTCACCCCGGTGCCCGAAGCGAAGGGCCAGGTGCGGCTCAGCTGGAGCGAGACCTGCTCCCAGGGCACATCGGTGGCGCGCCGGTCCGAGCCTGTCGCACAGTCCGCGTCGGCGTCCAACTGCGAGGACAGTACGGGGAGTTGGACCGTACTGCCCGCCGCCGACGCGGACCCGGCGCCGATCGCGCTCGCGGCCCCCGTCAGCAGCAGCGCCAGACCGGCGGCGACGGCCTTGCCATGTGTCGTCGTCATGCCCGGGCCGCCCCACTGGAAGTGGGAGACGCGGCCGTCGGATCGGCGAGGTCCTCCGGGAGCAGCAGCCGCAGGTCGTCGAGGCTGGGGACGGCCAGTCTGCTGAGCCGGCCCGCCTGTCGGGTCATCATCCGCTCCAGGATCTGCCGGGCGGTGCGCGCGTTGCCGAACGACCGGTCGCGGGGCAGCGAGTCGAAGTACTGCCGGAGCACTGGTCCCAACCCGGCCGCGCACTCGTAGCCGAGCTGTACGGCGTGCTCGCGCACGATCGTGACCAGCTCGTCGGAGGAGTAGTCGGCGAACTCGACCCGGCGCGAGAAGCGGGAGGACAGACCCGGGTTGGAGGCGAGGAACGTCTCCATCTCCTGGGTGTAGCCGGCGACGATGACGACCACCTTGTCGCGGTGGTCCTCCATCAGCTTCAGCAGGGTGTCCACGGCCTCCCGGCCGAAGTCGGAGCCGGACGCCTCGCGCGGGGTGAGGGTGTACGCCTCGTCGACGAACAGCACACCGCCCAGGGCCCGTTCGAAGACCTCGCGGGTCAACTGCGCGGTGTGGCCCACGTATCGGCCGACGAGATCGGCGCGGGACACCTCGACGAGCTGGCCGCGCGGCAACACGCCCAGGGAGGCGAGGAGTTCGCCGTAGAGTCGGGCGACCGTGGTCTTGCCGGTGCCGGGCGGGCCGGTGAAGACGAGGTGGTGGCTGAGGCGCGGCACCGGGAGTCCGGCGGCCTCGCGCTGCTTGGCCGTGGACACCAGGTTGACGAGGTCGGTGACGTCCCGCTTGACCGCGTGCAGTCCGACCAGCGCGTCCAGCCTGCTGAGCGCGTCGTCGCCGGGGTCGACCGCGTTCGGGCCGTCGGCGGCGGTACGGGCCGCCTCCTCGCTGATGTCCTGCGGCAGCAGCAGCGAGAGGTCCTGCTCGGTGACGTCGGTCAGCGCGGAAAGGCGCACCGCCTGCCGGTCCACCATCTCCTCGAACACCTGCCGTGCCGCACGGCCGTTGCCGAACCCGGCGTCCTTCGGTAGGCGTTCGAAGTGCACCGCGAGCGCGTGCCGGGTCTCGTCGGCGAGCGCGTACTGGTGGCGTACGCACATGCTCTCCATGATCTCGACCAGCTCCGGCACCGAGTAGTTCTCGAACTCGACGGTGCGTGAGAAGCGGGACGCCAGACCGGGGTTGGAGCCGAGGAAGCTGCGCATCTCGTCGGAGTAGCCCGCCGCGACGACGACGACGTCCTCGCGGTGGTCCTCCATCAGCTTCAGCAGGGTGTCGACGGCCTCGCGCCCGAAGTCGGCCCCGGAACCACGGGAGTCGGAGGTGAGGGTGTACGCCTCGTCGACGAACAGGACGCCGCCCAGGGCCCGTTCGAAGGCCTCGGTGGTCTTGATGGCCGTACCGCCGATGACCTGGGCCACGAGGTCGGCGCGGGAGACCTCGACGAGGTGGCCGGAGCGCAGGGCGCCCAGCTCGGCGAGGATCGTGCCGTAGAGGCGGGCGACGGTCGTCTTACCCGTGCCGGGGGGACCGGCGAAGACGAGGTGGCGGCTCATCGGCGGTGCGGACATGCCGAGTTGGGCGCGGCGGGCGGCGAGCTGGGTGAGGTTGACGAGGGTGCGGACCTGTTCCTTGACGTTGTCGAGGCCGATGAGGCCCTCCAGCGCGGCCATCGGTCCGTCGGGGCGGCCGGGACCGTCGGAGGCGGAGACGGTGCCCGCCGGGTCGGTGCCCTCGGCCTCGCCGAAGCCCCAGGCGTCGCGGGACTCGTTGCCGGTGCTGGTGAGGTTCTCCACCGCGAGCCGGCCGCCCGCCTTGGCCTGGACGAGGCCGCCGCCCTTGTTGTCGCGGACCGTGCAGCCCACGACCGACACCGGTGCCTCCGACTCGACGCGGATGCCGTCGCGGTCGTTGCCCGCGGCCTCGCAGCCGTTCAGGGAGGCCCGGCCGCCGTCGCGGACCAGGAAGCCGTGCTCGGCGGACGCGGCGGTCCGCACCCGGTTGGCCGTCAACTCGCCGCCGGTGTCCACGAGTACACCGCAGCCACCGGCCGAGACCAGCTCGCCGTCCCGGAGCGCGGCCGTGCCCTCGCCGCCGATCTCCAGACCGGCGCCGCCCGGGTTGTTGACCCGGAATCCGGCGAGATAGACGTTGCCGCCCGCCGCGACCTCCGCGCCCGCGCCGCCCGGTGCCTCCACCGTGCAGTCCTCGACCCGGCCGCGCCCGCCGTCGCGCACGGAGACCCCGGAGCCGCCCGCGCCGGTGATCCGGGCGCGCCGCACCAGCGGGTTGGCGTTGCCGCGGATCACCACACCGGCGCCCTTGACGTCGATGATCTCCACGCGCTCCAGCTCGGCCGCCGCGTCCTCTTCGAGCAGGACGCCGTCGCTCTCGCCGTCCCGGACGGTCAGGGAGGTGAGCGTGGGCGAGGAGGCACCGGCCACCCGCAGCGCCGCCATCTGGGCGCCGGTCAGCCAGCAGTCCTCGTACGTGCCGCGCGAACGGTCCGTCACCAGCAGGCCGTTGCCCGTGGTGCGGGCGGTGCGGCAGCGGCGCAGCACCGGGTCGGAGCCGTGCGAGACGATGATGCCGGGGCCGCTGCTGCCGGTGACCCGCACCTCCTCCAGTTCGCAGCGGGCGGTGCTGGTGATGTGCACGCCGATCGAGGTGTCGCGGACCACGGTCCGCAGCACCCGTATCGCGCTGCGCTCCTCAAGTGCCAGCGAGGGCTTGTCCGTCGAGGCGAGGTCGCAGTCCTCCACGGAGCCCTGGGCGTCGCCGTTGGCGAGCACGCCGTTGCCGCGCGCGTCCCGTACGGTGCAGCCGCGCAGGGTGGCCCGGCCGCGCTCGCCGATCACCACCCCGCTGGTGCCGAAGTGTTCGAGGGTGCAGGACTCCAGCGAACTCTCCGTGGACGAGGTGACGACGACTCCCGCGCCGGTGCGGTTGGACACCCGGCACTCGCGCATCGCCAACGAGCCGGAGTTGCGCGCCAGTACGGTCGTCCACGAGGCGCCGGACAGATCGCAGCCCTGCATGGCGACCTGCCCGTGCGAGGCGTCCACGGCCGGGTGTTCCTCGTCGTGGCCCTGGACCACGAGGTCGGTCAGCATCACCGCGTCGACGCGCAGCGAGATCACGGTGCCCTTGCGCGGGGCCAACCGGACGGTGCCGCGCGCCTGTTCGGCGACGATGGTGACCCGGGTGGTGACGACGAGGTTCTCCTCGTACGTCCCCGGGCGCACACTCAGCACCGCGCCTCCGCGCGCCCTGGCCAGGGCCTCTCCGATCGTCCGGGCGTCCCCGGTGCCCTCCGGACAGACCGTCAGTACCTGGCGCACTCAGCTGACCTCCTCGTGTCGGCACCTGTCGGTTGCGGCAACCCCATCATGCCGTCCCCGCACGCGCGTTCCCACTCCGGTCCGGAAAGCGGAACGTTCGCGGCGGGTGCGCGCGGTGCGGCACAACAGTGCCGTACGGCGAATTATGGGCTGTTGCGCAACGGCCGTACCAGCACCGGGGCTTGTGCGTGACGATTGTTAACTCCGGTGAAAGGAACCGCTGTTGGCGCATGCGCGTGAAAGGACGTGAATAGGATTGCGCACACAGACGTACGACGAACTGCTGGGCGAATGAGAGCGGACAGGGCGGATGACAGACCGAACCGGACCGGCCGCGCGGAAAACGGCGGCAGAGAACTCTGTGACGGGCGCCACGGCCGAGGAAGCGACGGCGGCGACCTCGGCGGTCAGTGAGTCAGCGGCGGCGAGCACGGCGGGCGAGGCGTCCAAGTCCCGTTCAGGGGCGGCCGGTTCCCCCGGGACCCTCTCCGCGGAGGCCGTCGCGGCGGAACTCTCGGCGGAGCCGGTGGCGGCGGAGCCGAGCCGTCCCGCGACCCCGTCGGCGGAGGCCGCGGCGCTCGCCAACAGCCGTACAACAGAAGAACTTTCGGGGTCGGCCGGCCCGGCATCCGCTGCCGCCGCCCGGTCGGCGCGGCAGGAGGCCGAGGCCGAGGCGCCCGCCGGGGCGCTGGCCGTGAGCGTGCCCGAGGGCGACGGGCCGACCCCCGGTGACACGGCGGCCGCGTCCGTCGGCCGCCCGGGCCGCCCGCTGCTGGCCGGCGCCGCCGTGCTCGGCGCGCTGCTGATCGCCGTACCGGGACTGCTGATGAGCCGGGACCGGACGCCGGAGAGCCACGACCGGGTGGTCGCCGACCAGGCGGGCACGATCCTCGGCGACGGCGCGTCGACGCCGGGCGCCGGGGCGTACGCCTCGGGCACTCCGACCGCTCCCACCGGGCACGCCACACCGAAGATCGCCACACCGCACAAGACGACCGGCAAGAAGACCGTCGCGCAGCCGGTGAGCGAACCGACGACGGTCAAGAAGACCAAGAAGCCGACGGCGAAGGCGACGAAGAAGTCCACGACGACCAAGTCCGGGACGAAGTCGAGTTCCACCACCAAGTCGACCACCAAGTCCAGCTATCCCTCGGACGTCCTCATCACGGCCACCCGGGTGCTGAAGGCGGGCCAGTCCATCAACGCGAACAAGGCCCGGCTGCGCATGCAGACCGACGGCAACTTCGTGCTCTACGACGAGAACAACAAGGCCCGTTGGGCCACCATGACCTTCGGCTCGAACTTCCACGCGGTGTTCCAGGCGGACGGCAACCTCGTCGTCTACACCTCCGACAACCGCGCCGTCTGGGCCAGCCAGACCCAGGGCCACGACGGCTCGATCCTCCGCCTCCAGGGCGACGGCAACATGGTCATCTACTCGGGCGGCTCGACCGCGATCTGGGCCAGCAACACCCAGCACTGAACGAGCTGAACTCCCTCCGGCCCGGCCCCACTCGGGGGCCGGGCCGGAGCCGTGGAGCTCAGCTCGCGGTGAGGGTGATGTCCTGCTGCTGGACGGCGTGGAAGCGGGGCAGCGGGAGGCCGGAACCGGTGGAGAGTTCCATCACGGTGGCCTCGACCCGGGCCGCGCCGGGAGTGACCGGGCGGGACGGCTTGCCGGAGTTCGCCCAGCTGTGCTCCATGCCGTCGCAGACCGCGCCGGTGCCGCCGATGCCGTGCCGGACCGAGGGGTCGCCCTGGGAGACGGAGGAACTGACGTACGCCGGGCCCGAGTTGCCGAGACAGCGGTAGGTGCCGGAGAGGGTGACGGTGCCGTCCGGGGCGATGCTGCCCGTGGGGTCGACCGTCACCGTCTCGTAGGAGTCGGCGGTCGCGGCGGGGGCGGCGGCCAGCAGGAGCAGCGCGGCACCGGCCGCCGTACCGAGGACGGAACGCAGGGACATGGGAGTACCTCCTGGAGTTGGGGCCTCCACTGGTACCGGGCGACGGCCCCGACTCCCGTGACCCTCACTCCTTCGGTGGCGAGTCCGCACCGTGCGTCACGGTCGTCACTCCTTGGATGCCGGCTCCGCACCGGGCGTCGTGGAACCGTCCGAGTGTTGTCCGCGTGTTGTCACGCTTCACAGCGGGCTGTTCCGATGAGTTCGCGCCGGGAGGATGGTCTGTATATGCGATGCGGGCGGTGACGGAGCCGCCGGAACGGATCGCATCCGACGTGGAGGTACGCCATGTGTTCCCACCAGCCCTCGTGCCCCGTGACCGACACCGTCGCCGAGGCCCCGCACATCGTCTCCGCCCACCCCGAGCAGGGCTGGACGCTGCTGTGCGACGGCGCGATCGTCTTCGACGACACGGGCGCCGTTCTCCCTGACGGCCGGATCGTCGCCCCGCACCGGGTACCGGCGGACCAACTCGCCGTCGCCGCCTGACCGTTCCCGCCCCTCGGGTGACCCGCAGACCGTGAAAGTTCAGGTTACGCACCCGAGGTGACCAGCAGCGATGCCGTCGGCCTAAGATGATCAACGTGTCCGACCAGCATGCTCCACGGTCTCTCATCGTCACGCTCTACGGCGCGTACGGCCGCTTCGTGCCCGGCCCGGTTCCCGTTGCGGAACTGATCCGGCTCCTGGCCGCGGCCGGCGTCGACGCGCCCTCCGTGCGCTCGTCGGTGTCCCGCCTGAAACGGCGCGGGCTGCTCCTGCCCGCCCGCACGGCAGAGGGCGCCGCCGGGTACCAACTCTCCCCCGAGGCACGGCAGTTGCTGGACGACGGCGACCGCCGCGTCTACGCCACCGCACCCCCGGAGGACGAGGGCTGGGTGCTCGCGGTGTTCTCCGTACCCGAGTCGGAGCGCCAGAAGCGGCACGTCCTGCGCTCCCGCCTGTCCGCCCTCGGCTTCGGCACCGCCGCCCCGGGCGTGTGGATCGCCCCCGCCCGCCTCTACGAGGAAACCCGGCACATCCTCCAGCGGCTGCACCTCGACCCGTACGTCGACTTCTTCCGCGGCGAGCACCTGGGCTTCGCGGCGACCGCCGAGGCCGTGGCCCGCTGGTGGGACCTGCCCGCGATCGCCGCCCAGCACCAGGCGTTCCTCGACCGCCACGCGCCCGTGCTGCACGCCTGGGAGCAGCGCGCGGACACCCCGCCCGAGGACGCCTACCGCGACTACCTCCTCGCCCTGGACTCCTGGCGCCACCTCCCCTACGCCGACCCCGGACTGCCCGCGAGCCTGCTCCCCCGGGACTGGCCGGGCGCCCGCTCGGCGGAGGTGTTCCGGGCGCTGCACGAGCGGCTGCGGGACGCGGGGGCGGTGTTCGCGGGCGTGTGACGGCAGCGGCCGTAGCGGCTGATTGTGAACAGTTCATGGCAGGAGCCCGTGACCTCTTGCGCACCACCAGTCACTCAGCTAAACCTCAGCTTCTTTAGCACGTCCTCTCAGAGTTCTTACCTAACCTTCGACGACGTCGCTCGTCGGGTAAGAAAGAGGACTGTTGCGCATGACCACCACGGCAAGGGCTCAGGGAGCCACCGTCTGGCTCACCGGACTGCCGAGCGCGGGTAAGACGACGATCGCCCAGCGTCTCGGGGAGCGGCTGAGAGCCGAGGGACATCGCGTGGAGGTCCTCGACGGCGACGAGGTGCGCCGCTTCCTCTCGGCCGGCCTCGGCTTCTCCCGCGAGGACCGCAACACCAACGTCCAGCGCATCGGCCTCGTCTCCGAGGTCCTCGCGCGCAACGGCGTCCTCTCCGTCGTCCCCGTCATCGCGCCCTACGCCGACAGCCGCGAGGCCGTCCGCAAGCGCCACGAGGCGAGCGGGACGCCGTACATCGAGGTGCATGTCGCGACCCCCGTCGAGGTGTGCAGCGAACGCGACGTGAAGGGCCTCTACGCCCGCCAGGCCGCGGGCCACCTCACCGGCCTGACCGGCGTCGACGACCCGTACGAACCGCCCACGGACCCGGCGCTCACCCTGCCGACGCAGACGCAGAGCCCGCAGGAGTCGGCGGACGCGGTGTACGCGGTGCTGTCCGAGCGGGGGTTGGTGTGAGCGCGGTGACGACGACCACAGAAGCCTTCACACTCTCGCACCTGGACGCTCTGGAGTCCGAGGCGGTGCACATCTTCCGTGAGGTGGCGGGTGAGTTCGAGCGGCCGGTGATCCTGTTCTCCGGCGGCAAGGACTCCATCGTGATGCTGCATCTGGCGCTGAAGGCGTTCGCGCCCGCGCCGGTGCCGTTCTCCCTGCTGCATGTGGACACCGGACACAACTTCCCCGAGGTCCTTGAGTACCGGGACCGTGTGGTCGCCGCACATGGGCTGCGGCTCCATGTGGCCTCCGTACAGGACTACATCGACCGGGGTGTGCTGCGCGAGCGTCCCGACGGGACCCGGAACCCGCTGCAGACCGTGCCGTTGACCGAGCGGATACAGAGCGAGCGCTTCGACGCGGTCTTCGGTGGGGGTCGTAGGGATGAAGAGAAGGCCCGGGCGAAGGAGCGGGTGTTCTCGCTGCGGGACGAGTTCTCGCAATGGGACCCTCGACGGCAACGCCCCGAGCTGTGGAACCTCTACAACGGCCGGCACGCTCCCGGCGAACACGTCCGCGTGTTCCCTCTCTCCAACTGGACCGAGCTGGACGTCTGGCAGTACATCGCCCGCGAAGGCATCGACCTCCCGCAGATCTACTTCGCCCACTACCGCGAGGTCTTCAACCGCAACGGCATGTGGCTCACCGCCGGTGACTGGGGCGGCCCGAAGGCGGGCGAGACCGTCGAGAAGCGGCAGGTGCGGTACCGGACCGTCGGTGACATGTCGTGCACCGGTGCCGTCGACTCCGACGCGGCGACCCTGGAGCAGGTCATCACCGAGATCGCCGCCTCCCGGGTCACCGAGCGCGGCGCGACCCGTGCCGACGACAAGCTCTCCGAGGCCGCGATGGAAGACCGCAAGCGCGAGGGGTACTTCTAGACATGACCAGCACCACCATCGACACGCTGCGGTTCGCGACGGCCGGTTCGGTCGACGACGGCAAGTCCACGCTCGTGGGGCGGCTGTTGCACGACTCCAAGTCGGTGCTGACCGACCAACTGGAGGCCGTGGAGCGGGTGTCGGCCGATCGCGGGCAGGACGCGCCCGACCTCGCCCTCCTCACGGACGGGCTGCGCGCCGAGCGCGAGCAGGGCATCACCATCGACGTGGCGTACCGCTACTTCGCCACCCCGCGACGGCGGTTCATCCTCGCCGACACCCCGGGCCATGTGCAGTACACCCGCAACATGGTCACCGGCGCCTCCACCGCCGAGTTGGCGATCATCCTGGTCGACGCGCGCAACGGGGTCGTGGAGCAGACCCTGCGGCACGCCGCCGTGGCGGCGCTGCTGCGGGTGCCCAACGTCGTCCTGGCCGTCAACAAGATGGACCTCGTCGGGTACGAGCAGGGCGTGTTCGAGCGCATCGTCGAGGAATTCGCGGGCCACGCGGCCGAGTTGGGGCTGCCCGGCTTCACGCCGATCCCGGTGTCGGCGCTGGTCGGCGACAACGTGGTGGACCGTTCGGCGCACATGGACTGGTACGAGGGCCCGGCGCTGCTGGAGTTCCTGGAGGATGTCCCGGTCGGCGCGGACCCGTCCGACGCACCGGCCCGCTTCCCCGTGCAGTACGTCATCCGGGACGGTGAAGTCCGTTGGTACGCGGGGCAGTTGGTGTCCGGTTCGCTGCGGGTCGGTGACCGGGTGACGGTGCATCCCTCCGGGGAGGGTTCCGAGATCACCGGGATCTCCGTGCTCGGCACCGAGGCCGACGTGGCGTACGCGCCCCAGTCGGTCAGCCTGCGCCTCGCCGACCAACGGGACGTGTCGCGCGGCGACATGATCACCGCCGGGGCCGACGCGCCCGCGCTCACGCAGGACGTGCGGGCCGCCGTATGCCATCTGGCCGACCGGCCGCTGCGGGTGGGCGACCGGGTGCTGCTGCGGCACACGACCCGCACGGTCAAGGCGATCGTCAAGGATCTCAGCGGCGCGGCCGAGCTGACCGCGAACGACCTGGGCCGGATCACCCTGCGCACCGCCGAGCCGCTCGCGCTGGACGACTACGCCGTCTCCCGCCGCACGGGCGCGTTCCTCGTGATCGACCCGGCGGACGGCGCGACGCTCACCGCGGGGATGGCCGACCTGGGCTGATCCTCGCCCGCGAAGACCGCGGAACGCCCTCGGGGCCCGTTGCGAAACGGGCCCCGAGGGCGTTTTCCGTGCCATGTCGAAATGACCTGTAGCCGTCGCATCCGTCACGAGTCGTCAATAGCGCGGTAACAAGGGGAGCTGCTGTGCGGGAGTGGCCGTTGAACGGGGTATGCCGCTCGGTACCGGGGCCGAAGGTCCCGTCCGGTGCCCGCCGAGAGACTCTGACAAAGGGCGCCGTACCATACATATAGTTGAAAGCAGGACAGCCTGCTCCATGAACGGACCCGCCTTGCAAGAACGCCCTTCCGCCTCCGCCTCCTGGCGCATCGCACTGCCGCACACCGCCGCGGCCGTGCCGGTGGCCCGCGCATTGGTCCGTACGGCTCTGTCCGAGGTGAAGCACACGGCCGACAGCGACACCGCGGAGCTGCTGACGGCGGAGCTGGTCGCGAACGCGGTGGAGCACACCGCCGGTGACGCCCCCATAGAGCTCGTGGTCGAGCTGCTGCCCACCGGCTGCCAGGTCGAGGTGCACGACCCCGACCCGGAGCCGCCGGGAAGCCTCACGAAACCCGTCGCCGAGGAGCCCGACCCCTGGCAGGAGCACGGGCGCGGGCTGCTGCTGATCCGCGCCCTCAGCTCGTCCTGCGGCCACCGCCCGACCGAGTCCGGCAAGGCGGTGTGGTTCAGGCTGCCCGTCGTACCGCCGCAGTGGCATCCGGCGGGATAGCCGCCGTAGGACATACGCGCTGGTCAGGCCAGTGTGGCGACCAGTACCGCCTTGATCGTGTGCAGTCGGTTCTCCGCCTGGTCGAAGACGACCGAGTGGGCGGACTCGAAGACCTCGTCGGTGACCTCCAGCGAGTCGAGGCCATGGGTCTCGTATATCTCGCGGCCGACCTTGGTGCCGAGGTCGTGGAAGGCCGGCAGGCAGTGCAGGAACTTGACGTCCGGGTTGCCGGTGGCCCGCAGGACGTCCATCGTCACGGCGTACGGCGCGAGGGCCGTGATCCGCTCGTCCCAGACCTGTTTGGGCTCGCCCATGGAGACCCAGACGTCGGTGACGACGAAGTCGGCACCCGCGACCCCCTCCTCGATCCCCTCGGTCAGCGTGATGCGCGCGCCGCTCCGCTCGGCGAGCGCGCGGGCGGCGGTGACGATCTCCTCGGCGGGCCAGTACGACTTCGGGGCGACGATCCGTACGTCCATGCCGAGGAGCGCGCCGGTGACCAGGTAGGAGTTGCCCATGTTGAAGCGGGCGTCGCCCAGATAGGCGAAAGCGATCTCCTTGAGGGGCTTGGCGCTGTGCTCGGTCATGGTGAGCACGTCGGCGAGCATCTGGGTGGGGTGCCAGTCGTCGGTGAGCCCGTTGTATACCGGCACCCCCGCGTAGGCACCCAGTTCCTCCACGGCGGCCTGGCTGTCCCCGCGGTACTCGATGCCGTCGAACATACGGCCGAGCACGCGCGCGGTGTCCTTCACGGACTCCTTGTGCCCGATCTGTGAGCCCGAGGGGTCGAGGTAGGTCGTAGAGGCGCCCTGGTCGGCCGCGGCGACCTCGAACGCGCAGCGCGTGCGCGTCGAGGTCTTCTCGAAGATCAGCGCGATGTTCTTGCCCGACAGGTACCGCGTCTCGCCCCCGGCCTTCTTGGCGGCCTTCAGCTCGGCGGCCAGCTCGATCAGGCCGCGGAACTCCTCCTCGGAGAAGTCCAGCTCCTTGAGGAAGTGGCGGCCGGCGAGGGCGGTCGGGACTGTCGCCATGGGGGCGCTCCATCGATGCAGGTACGGGGGAACAGGTGCTTGCTTTTGGAATTCTATACGATACATAGAATTTCTATACGGCATCCCGTTCGACCGGGCAGCTCATGCAGCGCGGCCCGCCCCGGCCCCGGCCCAGTTCGCTCCCCGGGATCTCGATCACCTCGATGCCCTGCTTGCGCAGATAGGTGTTGGTGGTGGCGTTCCGCTCGTAGGCGACGACGACGCCGGGCTCGACGGCGAGGACGTTGCAGCCGTCGTCCCACTGCTCGCGCGCGGCCGCGTGCACGTCCTGCGTGGCGGTCAGGACGCGGATCTCGCTCAGCCCGAGGGCGGCGGCGATCGCGCGGTGCATGTGCTCCGGCGGATGGTCGGTGACCTTCAACTCCTTGTCGCCGACGCCCGGTTCGATGGTGTACGACCGCAGCATGCCGAGCCCCGCGTACTGGGTGAAGGTGTCGCCGTCGACCATCGTCATCACCGTGTCGAGGTGCATGAAGGCGCGCTGCTTGGGGATGTCGAGCGCCACGATCGTCTGCGCGGAGCCCTCGGCGAACAGCTTGTGCGCGAGCATCTCGACGGCCTGCGGGGTGGTCCGCTCGCTCATACCGATGAGCACCGCGCCGTTCCCGATGACGAGTACGTCCCCGCCCTCGATGGTGGACGGGTAGTCGGCCTGCCCCTCGGACCAGACATGGAACTTCTCGGACCGGAAGAGCGGGTGGTGCCGGTAGATCGCCTCGAAGTGGACGGTCTCGCGCTGCCGCGCCGGCCAGCGCATGGCGTTCACGGAGACGCCGTCGTAGATCCAGGCGGAGGTGTCGCGGGTGAAGAGGTGGTTGGGGAGCGGGGCGAGGAGGAAGTCGTCGAGGTCCATGACATGGAAGCGGACGGAGGTCGGCTCCGCATGGGCCTCCAGGAACTCCCGCTTGGTCATGCCGCCGACGAGCGCCTCGGCCAGTTCGGGGGCGGGCAGCGCCTCGAAGGCGGCGCGGAGGTGGTCGGTGGCGAGGGGGCCGTACTCCTTCTCGTCGAAGACGCGGTCCAGGACGAGCGCGCGGGCCGCCGGGATCGCCAGGGACTCGGCGAGCAGGTCGCCGAAGAGGTGGACGGCGACGCCCCGGTCGCGGAGCACGTCCGCGAAGCCGTCGTGCTCGGCGCGCGCCCGGCGCACCCAGAGCACGTCGTCGAAGAGGAGGGCGTCCTTGTTGCCGGGGGTGAGCCTTTTGAGCTCCAGATCCGGCCGGTGCAGGATGACGCGGCGGAGCCGCCCGGTCTCGGAGTCGACATGGAGTGCCATGTCTCCATCCTGACCATCCGGGGCCGAGTTCACCCCCTTACTTCAC
Organism: Streptomyces sp. NRRL F-525; assembly: GCF_000716605.1. GTDB lineage: Bacteria > Actinomycetota > Actinomycetes > Streptomycetales > Streptomycetaceae > Streptomyces. Next base: position 189,889 of record NZ_JNXE01000033.1, read on the forward strand.
ATACCGCCACGGCTTCGCGTACCGGCTTTTGTTTTCGTCCCCTTGACGACAAGCGGGCCTCACGATTATCGTCTTACTGACGAGATCGATGCGGGATCCGACCGGATCCCACGGGACTTGACGGGATCTGAGGGACTCTGATGGCCGACATCACCCGGCGCCTGGGCTGGCGCCATCTGCGCGGGGCTCCTACGGCACACATCCGGCACCACCGCTCGGGCAAGCTGCTGCACGACGGTCCCGGACTCAGCTTCTGGTTCCGCGCGTTGACCGCCGCGCTCTCCGAAGTGCCGGTCGACGACCGGGAGTTGGCCATGACCTTCCATGCCCGCACGTCCGACTTCCAGGACGTGGCGGTCCAGGCGACCGTCACGTACCGGATCAGCGACCCGGCCCTGGCCTCCGCCCGCCTCGACTTCTCCGTCGACCCGGACACGGGCGTGTGGCGGGGCTCGCCTCTGGAGCAGCTCGGCACCCTGCTCACGGAGACGGCCCAGCAGCACGCGCTGGCCGTCCTCGCCCGCACACCCCTCGCCTCGGCGCTGGTCGACGGCGTGACGGCGGTACGGGAGCGGATCGCGACCGGCCTCGGGGCCGAACCCCGCCTCCCGGCCACCGGCATCGAGGTGGTCGCCGTCCGCGTGATGGCCATCCGCCCCGAGCCCGAGGTGGAGCGGGCGCTGCGCACCCCGGCCCGCGAACAGATCCAGCAGGAGGCGGACAAGGCCACCTACGAACGCCGGGCCGTCGCCGTCGAGCGGGAGCGCGCGATCGCCGAGAACGAACTCGACAGCCAGATCGAACTCGCCCGCCGCGAGGAGCAGTTGGTCGACCAGCGCGGCACGAACACGCGCCGCGAGGCCGAGGAGCACGCGGCCGCAGACGGTGTACGGGCCGAGGCGGAGGCGACCCGTACGGTACGGCTCGCCGACGCCGAGGCGGCGCGTTCCGTACGGCTCGCCCGTGCCGAGGCCGAGGGTGCGCGCGAGGTGGGCGACGCGCGGGCGCACGCCCAGGCGGCGTGGCTCCGGGTGCACGCCGACGTCGACGTGGCGACCCTGAACGCGCTCACCGGGACACGGCTCGCGGAGAACCTGCCGAACATCGACAGCGTGACGATCTCGCCGGACGTGCTGACGGGGCTGCTCAGCAGGCTCGGTGCCGGTGGCGGCGAGGCCGGCGCGTGAGTCTCGCGCCGCGGGCCGTCCTCGTCCATCGGACCACGGAGTACGAGGAGTTGGTGGCCCGGCACGGGACGCACGGGCAGGCCGCGTACTTCCTCCGGTCGCGGGGCCGGGACATCGAGGAGGTCGCCGAACGGCACCGCAGGACCCGGCGGGCGCTGGCCGAAGTCTCGGCGGCGATCCCCCTGACCTGGCGTCAGACCCAGGTCGAGCGGGGCGACCTGGACCGGTTCCTGTTCGCGCCGGAGGACGTGGTGGTCGTGGTGGGGCAGGACGGGCTGGTCGCGAACGTCGCCAAGTACCTCGCCGGGCAACCGGTGTTGGGCTTCGACACGGATCCTGGGCGTAACCCGGGCGTTCTGGTACGGCACCGGCCGGCGGCCGCGGCCACGCTGCTGCGGTCGGTGCACGTGGTCGGTACCGGTGTGGACGAACTGACCATGGTCGAGGCCGTCGCCGATGACACACAGCGACTGGTCGCGCTGAACGAGATCTATCTGGGAGCCGTCGGTCATCAGACGGCCCGATACCGCCTGGGTCTGGAGGGCGACGGGGGTGTCGTCGAGGCCCAGGCGTCCTCCGGGGTGCTCGTGGGAACGGGCACCGGGGCCACGGGTTGGCTCCGGTCGGTGTGGCAGGAGCGGGGCAGTGCCCTCGCCCTGCCACACCCCTCGGAGGGCAGGTTGGTGTGGTTCGTACGGGAGGCGTGGCCTTCGCCGGTGACGGGGACGTCGCTGGTTTCGGGGGAGCTGGTCGGGGCGGCCGTGCTTGAACTCACCGTGGAGTCGGAGGGGTTGGTCGTGTTCGGGGATGGGATGGAGGGGGATGCGGTGGAGTTGACGTGCTGTCTCTTATACACATCTGACGCTGCCGACGAAGG
>NZ_JNXE01000034.1 GCF_000716605.1 Streptomyces sp. NRRL F-525
ACCCCACCCCGCTCCACCCCGCCCCACCGTGACCTAGGCTGACCCCGTGAAGGTCCTCGTCATCGGTACCGGCGCCCGCGAACACGCCCTCTGCCATTCCCTGTCCAACGACCCCAACGTCACCGCCCTGCACTGCGCCCCCGGCAACGCAGGCATCGCCGAGGTGGCCGAGCTGCACCAGGTCGACCCCCTCGACGGCGCAGCCGTAGCCGCGCTGGCGACCGAACTCGGCGCAGAGCTGGTCGTGGTCGGCCCGGAGGCACCCCTCGTCGCCGGGGTCGCCGATGCCGTACGCGAGGCAGGCATCCCGGTGTTCGGCCCCTCCGGGGAAGCCGCGCAGCTGGAGGGCTCCAAGGCCTTCGCCAAGGAAGTGATGGCGGCAGCCGGAGTCCCCACCGCCCGCTCCTACGTCTGCACGACCCCCGAAGAGGTCGACGAGGCCCTCGACGCCTTCGGCGCGCCGTACGTCGTGAAGGACGACGGACTCGCCGCCGGCAAGGGCGTCGTAGTCACAGACGACCTCGACGCGGCCAAGGCGCACGCCAACGCCTGCGAGCGGGTCGTCATCGAGGAGTTCCTCGACGGCCCCGAGGTCTCCCTCTTCGCGATCACCGACGGCGTCACGGTCGTCCCGCTCCAGCCCGCGCAGGACTTCAAGCGCGCGCTCGACGGCGACGAGGGCCCGAACACCGGCGGCATGGGCGCGTACTCCCCGCTGCCGTGGGCCGACCCGAAGCTGGTGGACGAGGTCATGCAGACCGTCCTCCAGCCCACCGTCGACGAGATGCGCCGCCGCGGCACTCCCTTCTCCGGCCTCCTCTACGCCGGCCTCGCGATCACCAGCCGCGGCGTCCGGGTCATCGAGTTCAACGCCCGCTTCGGCGACCCGGAGACCCAGGTGGTCCTGGCCCGCCTGAAGACCCCGCTGGCCGGCGTCCTGCTCGCCGCCGCCGACGGCACCCTCGACGACCTGGCTCCCCTGCGCTGGAGCGAGGACGCGGCGGTCACCGTCGTCATCGCCTCGCACAACTACCCCGGCACCCCCCGCACCGGCGACCCGATCACCGGCCTCGACGAGGTGGCCGCGCAGGACGCCCCGCACGCGTACGTGCTGCACGCCGGGACCAAGTACGACGGCGACGACGTCGTCAGCGCGGGCGGCCGCGTCCTCTCCGTCACGGCGACCGGCACGGACCTCACCCAGGCCCGCGAGCGCGCGTACGCGGCCGTGGCCCGCGTCCGCCTCGACGGTTCTCAGCACCGCACGGACATCGCGGCGAAGGCGGCGACGGGCGAGTAACCCCAAGCGCCCCCGCCCACCGGTAAACCCGACAGGCCCCGAATCCGTCTCACGATTCGGGGCCTGATCCTTGCCCTCTGTCATCCACCTTTCCCCTGAGCCATTCCATCGAGTGACCGATGCCCCAACCGGCTGACGGGGACCGGGGCCCCAACTATGGTGCGGCGCAAGCGTTCCGGCACTTGGCCCACCGGCATTGCGATGTCAGTGGCGGGTGCCACAGTGGGGGAGTGAGCAACGCCAGCGGAACGGGACAGCACGGAGGGGGCGAGGTCCGGTCGTGACCGGTATGGGTGTGGGTGTGGAGGCGGGCGCGCAGGCGGCGCGTTCCCGGGCCTTGGCCGTGCTGCGGATCCGCAGCCGGGCGCTGGCCGTCGCCCTGTTGCCCGCCGCCGTCGCGGTGATCCTGTTCGCGGGCGGTTCCACCGGCCATCTCGTGGGCCGGGGCTGGGACCTCTCCCGCTGGATCATGGGCGTGGCCGCGGTCGTCGTGCTGCTCGCGGCCGGCGCCATCGCGCTGGTCGTCGCGCGGGCCCGCCCGGCCGTGAGTCCTACGGTCGCGATCGCCGAGGAGTCGGCCCCCGACCTGTACCGCCTGGTGCGCGACCTCGCCGACCGCCTCGACGTCCCCGCGCCGTCCGCGATAGCGCTCACCCCGGACTGCGACAGCTGGCTGGAGGACCGCACCCACCCGGCCCACGGCCCGCCCCCGCAGGAGAACCGCGACGAGATCACCGGCGTACGCGGCCTCACCCCGGGCCGTTCCCGTCGTACGGCCGCCTCGCCCGTCCTCGTCATCGGCTCGCCGTTCCTGTGGTGGATGCGGGTGGGCGAGCTGCGCGCGGTGCTCGCGCCGGTCGTCGCCGGTACGGGACCCTCCGCGCACCCGGACATAGCCGCGGCCCGCCGTTTCGTACGGGGCCTGGACGCGGCGGTGGCCGTGACCTCGGCACCGCGCGGTCCCGTGTTCCGTTCGGTGCTGGCCGGTGTCGGCTGGGTCGCCCGGCTGCTGCTGCGCAGTTGCCGGGGGCACGCGGCCGAGATGGAGCGGGGCGTGGCCGCCGCGGCCGCCGAGCGCGCACAGGCTGTGGACTACGGCCTGCGGATCGTCGCGCAGGAACAGGTGGGCCTGGCGTACGCGGGCTGGGACCGGCTGCTGACCCGGGTCGCGCTGCCCGCGTGGCGGATGGGCCGCTGGCCGTCGCGGCTGGACGCGGGCGTCGTCGCGGCGCTCACGGAGCTGTCCCGCCGCGACCGTCTGGCCGAGGGCTTCGCCTCCCGGCTCGGCGAGCGCCCCGCCTGTGACCTGCTCGAAGAGCCCGGCACGATCGACGAGGCGACCTCGCTCCTCGCCGCCCGCCTCTTCCACGGCGGCCCCGCCGAGACCGGTCCCGACTGGGCGCCGGTGAGCTGGCAGGAGTACCCGGAGGAGGTCGTCGACCGCAAATGGCGCACCGACGCGGCCCGCCTCCACCGCGTCCTGGACACCCTCGGCGTCCGCCGCGCCCCCGACCCGACCCCGCCCCACCACGACGCCCCGACCCTGGCCCGCGTGGTGGACCACCTGACGGACCCGACGGCGACGGCACCGGGCGACGACCGGTACGGGGAGGCCGACGGCGCCACCGATCCGTACGGGCCGGACGCCACCCTCGACGACCCGCCCGCACCCGCCGAAAACGCCCCGTCCGCACCCGCCGAACTGGAAGCCCCGCGCGAGGAGTTGGAGCCGCACCCGGAGTCGGAAGAGGCCCCCCACCCGGACCCCGAGCCCTACAAGGCGATGGCCGCCGACGACGACGAAGAGCTCGGCGAAAGCTGCTCCCCGCACAGCGCGGCCCTCGCCGCAGGCCTCACCGCGGAGCTGGCGCGCGAGGAGGCCGCGACCCCGCCGACGAGTTCGGCCCCGCCCGGGCAGGGGCCCGACACCGGGCTCTGGGACGACACCGCGCTCCCCCTCTTCCCGCTCCAACCACCGCGCACCGGGCGGGAGTTGCTCGCCGATCACGTCACGGCGATGGTGTGCTGCGCCGCGATGGACACCGCCGGCGCGCTGCCCGGCCTGGACTGGCTCGACGGCCCGACGCTGCTCGTCAACGGCGAGAGGGCGGCCGACCTCGCCCCCAGGGTGCTCAGCCTCGTGGAGGACGGCGACCCCGCCCCGCTGCGGGCCTGGCTGATCGACCTCGGCATACGCCCGGAGAAGCCGGTACGGCTGGTCTGACCCACCCCATCAACCGGGCCGCACTCCAACCCCCTCAGGGGCGCGGGGCTGTGTCGATATACGGCTCCGCCGCGTGAGCGCGACCAGCCCCCACATTCCCGCCACCCGGCATACAGCCCGAGCCACCCCGCCACCCACCCGTATCGGACACCCACCCGTATCGGAATCTGGGGCTCCACTTTTGGTCAATTCGCAACGACCAGTGACAGAGTGCGTGCTTAATGTGATGTGCTGAGGCCGATCCCGTACGCCGTCCCGTACCTGGCAAAGGCTTACGGCATACGACAGTTGGACGAAGAACCACCACGGGGGCACGAGGGAGGGGAGTGATCATGGGGTCGGAGCAGATCCGCCGCTGGGAGTCCGGAGCGCTGGCGCACGCCGTCACGGACCCCTTCGGACAGGGCCCCGTCCCCTGGCTCCGGGGCAGCGAGACCTACTTCGACGACACCGGCCACGTCGTCCCCTGGTACGTGGACCCGACCCCCGCCCACGCCCCCGGCGGGACCGCCCCCAAGCTCCCCGCCCCCCGCGCGTCCGGAGGCGGCGGCCCGCGCTCCGCCGACGACGTCCGCCGCCAGATCAAGGGGTTCACCTCCGCCGGCGCGGTCGCCCCCGGCGAGGCGCTCGACTTCCACGTCACGGTCGACCCGCCCCAGGAGTTCGCCGTCGACATCTACCGCATCGGCCACTACGGCGGTGACGGCGCCGCCAAGATCACCACCAGCCCACGCCTCTCGGGCATCGTCCAGCCCCCGCCGCTCACCGCCGACCGCACGGTCTCCTGCCACCACTGGTGGCTGTCCTGGCGCCTGCAGATCCCGAGTTTCTGGAGCATCGGCGCGTACGTGGCCGTCCTCACCACCGCCGACGGCTACCGCTCGCACATCCCGTTCACGGTCCGCGACAACCACCCCGCCGACCTGCTCCTCCTCCTGCCGGACATCACCTGGCAGGCCTACAACCTCTACCCGGAGGACGGCCACACCGGCGCGAGCCTCTACCACGCCTGGGACGGCGACGGCCGCCTCCTCGGCGAGTCCGAGGCCGCGACGACGGTCTCCTTCGACCGCCCGTACGCGGGCGCGGGCCTGCCCCTCCACGTCGGCCACGCCTACGACTTCATCCGCTGGGCCGAGCGCTACGGCTACGACCTCGCCTACGCCGACGCCCGCGACCTGCACTCAGGGCGCGTGGACCCCACCCGCTACCGGGGGTTGGTCTTCCCGGGCCACGACGAGTACTGGTCGGCACAGATGCGCCGTACCGTCGAGCGCGCCCGTGACCACGGCACGTCCCTCGTCTTCCTCTCCGCCAACACCATGTACTGGCAAGTGGAGTTGGGGCCCTCCCCGTCCGGCGTCCCCGACCGCCTCCTGACCTGCCGCAAGCGCCGGGGCCCGGGCAAACCGGTGCTGTGGCGCGAAGTCGACCGTCCCGAGCAGCAGTTGGTGGGGATCCAGTACGCGGGCCGGGTGCCCGAGCCGTCCCCCCTGATCGTGCGCAACGCCGACCACTGGCTGTGGGAGGCGACCGGCGCCGGCGAGGGCGACCCGGTCGAGGGCCTGGTCGCGGGCGAGGCCGACCGGTACTTCCCGCGTACCCAGCTCCCCCCGCACGAGGAGCGCATCCTGCTGGCCCACTCCCCGTACGCGGACGGCGAGGGCGCCCTCCGCCACCAGGAGACGTCCCTGTACCGGGCGCCGTCCGGCTCCCTCGTCTTCGCCTCCGGCACCTTCGCCTGGTCACCGGCCCTGGACCGCCCCGGCCACGTGGACGCCCGCATCCAGCGCGCCACGGCCAACCTCCTCGACCGCATCTGCAAGCACGACTGACCCCGCGACCCGAGGTCAGCCGCGCATACGGGACAATCGAGCCAGTTGGAGAGACCCACTGGAGGAACCCGTGTCCGGATTCGTAGAAAAGCCCGAGCCGCTCCAGGTTCCGGGCCTGACGCACCTCCACACCGGCAAGGTGCGCGAGCTCTACCAGAACGAGGCGGGCGAGCTCGTGATGGTCGCCAGCGACCGCATCTCCGCGTACGACTGGGTGCTGCCGACGGAGATCCCCGACAAGGGCCGCGTCCTCACCCAGCTCTCCCTCTGGTGGTTCGACCAGCTCGCCGACCTGATCCCCAACCACGTCCTCGGCACCGACCTCCCGCCCGGCGCCCCCGCCGACTGGGAGGGCCGCACGCTGATCTGCAAGTCCCTCCAGATGGTCCCGGTCGAGTGCGTGGCCCGCGGCTACCTCACCGGCTCCGGCCTGCTGGAGTACGACGTCTCCCGCACGGTCTGCGGCCTCGCCCTCCCCGAGGGCCTGGTCGACGGCAGCGAACTCCCGGCCCCGATCTTCACCCCGGCGACGAAGGCGGCCGTAGGGGAGCACGACGAGAACGTGTCGTACGAGGAGGTCGCCCGTCAGGTCGGCGCGGACACCGCCGCGCAGCTGCGCCAGGCGACCCTCGCGGTCTACGGCCGGGCCCGGGACATCGCGCGCGACCGGGGCATCATCCTCGCGGACACGAAGTTCGAGTTCGGCTACGACGGCGAGACGCTGATCGCGGCCGACGAGGTCCTCACCCCGGACTCGTCCCGCTTCTGGCCGGCCGAGACCTGGGAGCCGGGCCACGCGCAGCCGTCGTACGACAAGCAGTTCGTGCGCGACTGGCTCACCGGCCCGAAGTCCGGCTGGGACCGCAAGAGCGAGCAGCCGCCGCCGGCGCTTCCGCAGCAGGTGGTGGACGCGACCCGCGCGAAGTACATCGAGGCGTACGAGCGCCTGACGGGCCTGAACTGGAGCTAGGCGCAAGAAAAGACCCCGGTCCACTGGACCGGGGTCTTCATCTTGAGCGGACGACCAGGTTCGAACTGGCGACCTCAACCTTGGCAAGGTTGCGCTCTACCAACTGAGCTACGTCCGCGCTGCGCCGTGGCGCGAGAGCAACTATACCCAACCTCGCTCGCGTGCGAGACGCACTGCCGTATGACGGTTCTCGGCCCCGAGTTTCGAGACGGCGGAGGAGAGATAGTTCCGTACGGTGCCCTGCGAGAGCGCGGCCCGTTCGGCGATCTCCGCGACCGGTGCCCCGTCGGCGGCCAGCTCCAGCACCTCGGCCTCGCGGGCGGTCAGCGGCGAGTCCCCGGCGGAGATCGCGTCGGCGGCCAACTCGGGGTCGACGTAACGATTTCCGGCATGCACGGTACGGATGATCTCGGCGAGCCGCTGCGCACTGACGGTCTTGGGCACGAACCCCCGCACCCCAGCCGCCAGCGCCCTCTTGAGATGTCCGGGCCGACCGTGCCCGGTCACGATCAACACCCGGCACCCGGGCAGCTCGGCCCGCAAGGATGTGGCCACCTTCACACCGTCCGCCCCCGGCATCTGAAGATCCAGCACAGCCACATCCGGCTCATGCGCCCGAGCCATGGCCAACGCCTCGGGCCCGGTAGCCGCCTCGGCCACCACCACAAGGTCATCCTCCAGCCCGAGCAACGCGGCGAGCGCACCCCGGATGAGGTGCTCGTCATCGGCGAGCAGGAGTCTTACGACGGGGCCGGTCATGGGGTGCTCCTGGTGAGGGCGGGCAGGGGACGTACGGGGTGAGCAGTCACGGGATGCCCTGGCTCACGCCGGGCGGCGGACGTACGACGAGGGCAGCCATGAGGCGTCATGAGGCGCCCCCGCTCCCACGACTGCCGGCAGGCCTACGGCGCGGCCACTCACAAGTCGCCCCGCCCCGCTCACACCGGCCAACGACCAGCGGGTGTGCGACGCGCAGCGCGGTCATGAAGCGCCGCCCCCCGCCCCCGTCGCCGAAGGCAACGGCACCGTAGCCACCACCCGGAACCGGTCACCGTCCACAGCCCCCGCCTCCAACTCGCCCCCGATCGCGGTCAGTCGCTCCCGCAGCCCGATCAGCCCGGCCCCACCGCTGCCCTCGGACACCTCGCCCCCGTCGCCGACCTTCGCCCCGTCGTTCTCGACGGTCAGCACAACCCGCCCCCCAGCCACCCGCACCCCCACCACGCACCGCCCCGCATCCCCGTGCCGCAGCACATTGGTCGTCGCTTCGCGTACCACCCACCCGAGCGCCGACTGCACCTCGACCGGCAGCCCGGCCGCGTCGCCGGTCACCTCGCAGTCGATGCCGGCGGCGGCCAACACGCCCTGGGCGCCCGCCAGTTCGAGGCGGAGGTCGGCCTCGCGATAACCCCGTACGACATCGCGTACCTCCCGCTGCGACTCCCGGGCGATCCGCTGGACCTCGATCATCTGCTCCACGGCCTCGGCCCGCCCCCGCCGGGCCAGCTGCACCGCCAGTTCGCTCTTCAGGGCGATCACCGACAGGTTGCGGCCCATCACGTCGTGCAGGTCGCGGCCGAACCGGAGCCGTTCCTCGGCGACGGCGAGGCGGGCCCGGGTCTCGCGGGCCTCGTCGAGTTCGTAGACGGCGTCGAGGAGCCAGACGGAGAAGACGGAGGTGAAGGCGAGGCCGCCGCAGGTGACGAGGACGGCGAACGCGGTGCCGAGCGCGGCGGGGGCGGCCACGCCCAGCGGGAGCTGCACGAGCAGCGCGCCGGCCACGCTCCCCGCCACGACCGCGAGGACGTGCCACCGGCCGCGGACCCCCAGCGTGAGCGTGCCGGCGCCGAAACTCAGCACCCCCACGAAGACCGTGCTCGCGGCGGCCGCCACCTGCTCCCCGCCGGGGCCCCGCTCCGAGAGGACGACCGAGCCGACGGCGATCAGCACGGTGACCGTGCCGAGCGCCCCCAGCAGCCGTACGGGCTGCTCACGTCTGCCGCGGGTCCAGTCGAGGGCCTGGGAGGCGGTCCGGGAACAGAGCACGGCGTGCACGATCACGACCGCCGGCAGCCAGGCCGCGAGCCCGGTCCCGGCCTGTGCGAAGGCCGGCAGCCCGACGGCCGCGACCTCGACCATCGCGAAGAAGTGGAAGGACCACCGCGTGTACGTCTCGACCTTCCCGGGCGTGCTCTTCCGCCCCCACCAGCCGCCCGTCGCCTGCATCACGTGGTCCCCGTACGTCAGCGCCGCGGTTCCCACCGGAACCACCGCCGTACAGCAAACACCGCGAGGACGGTCCAGGCCAGCGCGGTCAGGACGGCGCCCAGCGCGTCATAGCCGGACAGGTCGCCGTTCCAGCCGCCGCTGATCAGCCGGATCGCGGGGGAGAGGGGGAGGAACTGGCAGACGTCCGCGACCCGGTCGGGCAGGAGCTGCAGCGGGATGATGATCCCGGACCCCATCATGGACGCGAACAGCACCGGCAGCGCGGTCACCTGCGCGCTCTCCGCCGTCCTGGTCACGCTCGACGTGAGCGCGGCCAGCGCGGCGGACAGAAAGAGCCCGAACAGCAGCCCTACGACGACGAGTTGAGGCATCGCGGGCGCCCCCGCATCCAGCAGCACCACGCACGCCACCGCCAGCAGCACGGACTGCACGAACCCGAGACACACCGCCGGAAGCCCCGTCCCCGCAAGGATCTCGGCGTCCCCCAGTTCCCCGGTCCGCAGCCGCTTGAGGACCAGTTCCTCCCGCCGCGCGACGAACGCGCTCACCAGCGACGAGTACACGGCGAACAGCAGCGAGAACCCGATCGCCGCCGTGAGCATCACCGCCCCGACCGTCAGCCCCTCCCCCTTGAGATTCATCTGGTCGACGGCCGGCCGCACGCTGAACGGCAGCGCCAACGGCACGAGCAGCGCCGTGGCGACCGCACTCCGGTTCCGCCCCAGCAACGCCAACTCGGCCCGCCCGAGCGCCCGCAGCCGCCCGGCCGGGGTCGTCGTAGCACTCATGCGGCCACCTCCTGCTCCCGCGCGATCCCGAGGAACGCCTCCTCCAGCGAAGCCGACCGCACCTCGAGCCGCCGCAGTTCGACCCGCGCCCCCTCGGCCCACACCAGCAACCGCGTGGCCGCCCGCTGCAGCTCATGCGTCTCCAGCCGTACGACCCTCCCCGCCACCTCGTGCCCGACGACCCCCAGCTCACCGAGCGGCGGCAGATCCCCCACGAAATACCCCGAGGGCAGCTCGAACGAGATCCGCGACGGCCGCCCCGCCGTCACCTCGGCGGGCGTCCCGGTGACCGCGATCCGCCCCTCGCGCAGAATCGCGAGCCGGTCGGCGAGCCCCTCCGCCTCCTCCAGGTAGTGCGTGGTCAGCAGCACGGTCGTCCCGCCGTCGCGCAGCGCCCGCACCAACTCCCAGGTGTCCCGCCGCCCTTCGGCGTCAAGCCCGGTCGTCGGCTCGTCGAGGAACAGCACCTCGGGCGACCCGAGCAGCGCCAGCGCCAGATCGAGCCGCCGCCGCTCACCCCCGGACAACTGCTTCACCCGTACGTCCGCCCGCCGCGCGAGCCCGACCAGCGCGAGCGCCTCCGCCTCGGGCCGAGCCCCGCTCGTACAGCCCGCCCACATCCGCGCGGTCTCGGCGACGGTCAGCTCGGACGGAAACCCGCCCTCCTGCAACATCACCCCGGTCCGCGGCCGTACGGCGGCCCGCTCGCGGTAGGGATCGTGCCCGAGGACGCGCACCCGCCCGCCGGACGCCGGCGCGAGCCCCTCGAGAAGTTCGACCGTGGACGTCTTGCCCGCGCCGTTGGTGCCCAGGAGCGCGAAGACCTCCCCGCGCCGCACGGAGAAGGTGATCCCCCGCACAGCCTCGAACCCGCCCCCGTACACACGGCGTAGGTCAGTGACCTCAATCACGTGTTCGTGTTCGTTGGTGTCCATGACTTCAGCGTCCCGGCGACGGGGGCGCGGGAGCAGTGCGCGGTGTCATCACTCGGCATGACAAATGTCAGACGGGCACTGGGCACAGCAAAAACCCCGGTCCACTGGACCGGGGTCTTTCGCTGGAGCGGACGACCAGGTTCGAACTGGCGACCTCAACCTTGGCAAGGTTGCGCTCTACCAACTGAGCTACGTCCGCATTGCCTCCGACCAGCTCTCACTGATCGGCGCGAGCACCAGCCTACCCGACCCACAAGAGTGGTCCGAACGGTGATGCCGCAGAGCGGGTGACAGGAATTGCACACTGCGCCTTCCCCCTGGAAGGGGGATGTTCTGCTACTGAACTACACCCGCATGTACTCCGTGAGCTGGGCCTTTCGGCCTTGCCCCTCGGCGTGCTCCGAACTCTAGCTGACCAGGAGGGGTGCAGCGCAAGTCGGTTGCCCCGAGGGGCCGATGACCGGCAGTCGGCTCATGTCCCGCCGCTGTCCTACTGCGCGGCGGCGAACGCCTCGTAGACCTTCTTGGGGATGCGTCCGCGCGCCGGCACGTCCATCTTGTTCGCCTGGGCCCAGGCCCGGACGGCCGCCGGGTCGGGGGCGACTTCGGTCTGGCGGTAGGCCTTGCCCGACCTCGACCGCTTGCGACCCGCGTCCACGTAGGGCGCGAGCGCCTTACGCAGTTTCTTGGCATTGGCTTGATTCAGGTCGATCTCGTACGACTTGCCGTCGAGCCCGAAGGCGATCGTTTCCGCCGCTTCCGAGCCGTCGATGTCGTCAAAGAGAGTGACCACGACCTTCTGCGCCACGAATATCGGTCCCTTCGTGCGACACCTGAAACCGCACTATCCGCGGGGACGCACGGAGACGTCACGGAGGTGCGGAGATGTCGACTGTCCGCCTGTTATTGGGCAAAGTATCGGCTATTGCCAATTCATTTGTACAGTGCCCGGCAATGCAATGTGAAGCCCGACTAAATCTTCCCGCGTGTCTCCGCGCAATAGGGAACCGGGATCGATCCGGGATCTTTCCCTGAACTTTTCGTGAAGACCCCCGCCCGACACCGGATCGTGATGGTCCTCACGTAGATTCCTACAACTCTACTCGCGTAGAAATTTTGTGCGGGTAGTCTGAAGTCACCTGTCGAAGACCCGCAGGAACACGCTCAGCACCACAACACCGGGAGTGCCAGTGGCACGCGTCGTAGTCGACGTCATGCTCAAGCCGGAGATCCTCGACCCCCAGGGCCAGGCGGTCCAGCGTGCGCTGCCACGCCTGGGTTTCGAAGGCATCTCCGATGTACGTCAGGGAAAGCGATTCGAACTGGAAGTTGACGGACCGGTCGACGAGGCCGCGCTCGCCCGCATCCACGATCTTGCGGAATCCTTCCTCGCCAACACGGTGATCGAGGACTTCACCGTCAAGGTGGAAGAAGTGGCGGAGGCGGCCAAGTGACCGCTCGTATTGGCGTCGTCACTTTCCCCGGCAGCCTGGACGACCGCGACACCCAGCGCGCGATCCGTCTCGCCGGCGCCGAACCGGTAGCCCTCTGGCACAAGGACAAGAACCTCCACCAGGTCGACGCGGTCGTCCTCCCGGGCGGTTTTTCCTACGGCGACTATCTGCGCGCGGGTGCCATCTCCCGTTTCTCGCCGGTGATGGAGACGGTCATCGAGCAGGCGAAGTCGGGACTCCCCGTCCTGGGTATCTGCAACGGCTTCCAGATCCTCACCGAGGCGCACCTCCTCCCCGGCGCGATGCTCGGCAACAACCACCTGCACTTCATCTGCCGTGACCAGAAACTGCGGGTGGAGAACGCGGACACCGCCTGGACCAGCGACTACGTGTCCGGCCAGGAGATCCACATCCCGCTGAAGAACATGGACGGCCGCTACGTCGCCGACGAGCACACGCTCGACGAGCTGGAGGCGGAGGGCCGCGTCGTCTTCCGCTACCTGGCCCGTGGCGGAGCCACTGATGAACCCGGCAACCCGAACGGCTCGCTCCGCGACATCGCGGGCATCACGAACGCCGCCGGAAACGTCGTAGGCCTCATGCCGCACCCGGAGCACGCGGTCGAGCCGCTCGTCGGGTCCGGCCGCACCGACGGCCTCCCCTTCTTCACCTCGATCCTCAAGAAGCTGGTCAACGCATGAGCCGGACGCCTCTGGACACGGTCGAGCACGCGGCCGAGACCCCCGACGTCGAGCTGCCCTGGGCCGAACTCGGCCTGAAGAAGGACGAGTACGAGCGGGTCGTGGAGATCCTCGGCCGCCGCCCGACCGGCGCCGAGCTCGCCATGTACTCGGTCATGTGGTCCGAGCACTGCAGCTACAAGTCCTCCAAGGTCCACCTCCGCCAGTTCGGCGAGAAGGCCCCCCAGTCGGACGCCCTCCTCGTCGGCATCGGCGAGAACGCGGGCGTCGTCGACGTCGGCCAGGGCTACGCGGTCACCTTCAAGGTCGAGTCGCACAACCACCCGTCCTACGTCGAGCCCTACCAGGGCGCGGCCACGGGCGTAGGCGGCATCGTCCGGGACATCATCGCGATGGGCGCCCGCCCGGTAGCCGTGGTGGACCCCCTGCGCTTCGGCGCGGCCGACCACCCCGACACCAAGCGCGTCCTCCCGGGCGTCGTCGCGGGCATCGGCGGCTACGGCAACTGCCTGGGCCTGCCCAACATCGGCGGCGAGGTCGTCTTCGACGCCTGCTACCAGGGCAACCCGCTGGTCAACGCCGGCGCCATCGGCGTCATGCGGCACGAGGACATCCACCTCGCGAAGGCCTCCGGCGCGGGCAACAAGGTCATCCTCTACGGCGCCCGCACGGGCGGCGACGGCATCGGCGGCGCGTCGATCCTGGCGAGCGAGACCTTCGACGACGCCAAGCCGTCGAAGCGCCCCGCGGTCCAGGTCGGCGACCCCTTCCAGGAGAAGCTCCTCATCGAGTGCACCCTGGAAGCCTTCGCCGAGAAGCTGGTCGTCGGCATCCAGGACCTCGGCGCGGCCGGACTCTCGTGCGCCACAAGCGAGTTGGCGTCGAACGGCTCCGGCGGCATGACAGTGACGCTCGACGACGTCCCCCTCCGCGACTCCACGCTCTCTCCCGAGGAAATCCTCATGAGCGAGTCGCAGGAGCGGATGTGCGCGGTCGTCGAACCGTCGAAGGTCGACCGCTTCCTGGAGATCTGCGAGAAGTGGGACGTCATCGCCACGGTCATCGGTGAGGTGACCGACGGCGACCGCCTGGAGATCTTCTGGCACGGCGGCAAGATCGTGGACGTCGACCCGCGCACGGTCGCGCACGACGGCCCGGTCTACGAGCGCCCGTACGCCCGCCCGTCCTGGCAGGACGCGCTCCAGGCGGACGACGCCAACAAGCTCGCGCGGCCCGGGACTTCGGAGGAACTGAAGTCCCAGGTCCTGGCCCTGGTGTCGTCCCCGAACCAGGCCTCCAAGAAGTGGATCACGTCTCAGTACGACCACTTCGTGCAGGGCAACACGGTGCTGGCGCAGCCCGAGGACTCGGGCATGATCCGCATCGACGAGGAGACCGGCCTCGGGGTCGCCATCGCGACGGACGGCAACGGCCGCTACGCGAAGCTGGACCCGTACGCGGGCGCCCAGTTGGCGCTCTCGGAGGCCTACCGCAACGTGGCGACGACGGGCGCGAAGCCCCTCGCGGTCTCCGACTGCCTGAACTTCGGTTCGCCCGAGGACCCGGCGGTGATGTGGCAGTTCGCGGAGGCGATCCGTGGACTGGCCGACGCCTGCCAGCAGTTGGGCACGCCGGTCACGGGCGGCAACGTCTCCCTGTACAACCAGACGGGCGACGTGGCGATCCACCCGACCCCGGTGGTGGCGGTGCTGGGCGTCATCGACGATGTCGCGCGCCGCACCCCGGTCGCCTTCCAGGAAGAGGGCCAGCTCCTCTACCTGCTCGGCGACACCCGCGAGGAGTTCGGCGGCTCGGCCTGGTCGCAGGTCGTCCACGACCACCTCGGCGGACTGCCCCCGAAGGTCGACCTGGAGCGCGAACGCCTGCTGGCCGAGATCCTGATCTCCGCGTCCCGCGACGGCATGATCGACTCGGCGCACGACCTGTCCGACGGCGGTCTGATCCAAGCGGTGGTGGAATCGGCCCTGTTGGGCGAGAAGGGCGCACGCCTGATCGTCCCCGACGGCCTCGACGCGTTCACCTTCCTCTTCTCGGAGTCGGCGGGCCGCGCGGTCGTGGCGATCCCCCGCTCGGAGGAACTCCGCTTCAACGACATGTGCGGAGCAAGGGGCCTCCCGGCCACGCGCATCGGCGTAGTGGACGGCGATTCCGTCGAGATCCAGGGCGAGTTCGCGCTCTCCCTGGAGGAGCTGCGCGAGGCGCACGAGGGCACGATCCCGGCGCTGCTGGCGTAGGTACCCAAGTACGGAAAGGGCGTTCGTGGGCCGGTCACGCAGACCGCCCCACGAACGCTTTTCTGTTACGCGCCCTGCTCGCCGTCCCGGGCGAAGAAGCCGATCAGTTCCTGTCCGATGGCCTCGTTGGTGGCCACGGCATCGGCTGCCGCCGTGGCGCTACGGGGGAACAGCGCCGTCTCGTACGAGGTGAGCGCGGCCTCGATGTCGTCGGGGTGGTCGGCGATGGCCAGGCCGAGTTCGGCGGCGTCCTGCATGGCCAGGTTGGCGCCTTCGCCGTCCGGCGGCGAGAGATGGGCGGCGTCGCCGAGGAGGGTGGCTCCCGGTACCCGGTCCCAACGGTGCCTGATCGGCAGCGAGTTGAGAGGCCGTACGACCGGAGCGGTGTCGCTGTCGGTGATCAGGGCGGTGATCTCGGGCGCCCATCCCTCGAACTCCGCGGCGATCCGCGCGGTGGCCGCGTCGGCGTCGGTGAAGTCGATGCCGTCGAACCACTCCAGCGGCTTGGCCAGCGTCACATAGGCGTGCAGCGTCTCCCCGCTCTCCCGGTGTGCCCCGATCCACTTCCCCCTCGCTCCCGAGCCCGGCGGGATCACAAACAGCGAGCCGCCGCCGACCGTCCGCGCGGCGACCGGGTGCCGGGTCTCGCTGTCGTACAGGTAGGTCTCGACGAACGACCGACCGAAGTACTCGGGAACGGCATCGGACAGCAACGGCCGTACGCGCGACCAGGCGCCGTCGGCACCGACGAGCAGGTTCGTGACGAGGGAACCACCGTCCGCGAAGGCGACCTCGTGCAGCCCGTCACCAAGGGCACGAACGGCACTGACCTTGTGCCCCCACCGCACGGTGTCGTCCGGCAGCGAGTCGAGGAGGATCCGCCGAAGTTCGCCGCGCTGCACCTCGGGCCGGCCGCCCGTACCGTCGTCGGGCTCGTCGAGCAGGACGGTGCCGTCCTGGTCGAGGACCCGGGTGGCCTGACGGCCCTCCAGGATGATGGCGCGGAACTCGTCCATCAAGTCGGCCTCTTTCAGGGCGAGTTGGCCGTTGTAGTCGTGGATGTCGAGCAGGCCGCCCTGCAGCCGGGCCATCGGTGAGGCCTCGGCCTCGTAGACCGTGGCCGTGATGCCGTGGACGTGCAGGACGCGGGCGAGGGTCAGTCCGCCGAGCCCGGCGCCGATGATCGTGACGTGCGTGGTCATGACGATTCCTTCCGTGTCACGAGCCCGCCGGACGCTCCCCCGGCGGGATCACGACCAAGGCTTCAACGCCGCCCCGACAACTCCCCGACGCGCCACCGACAGCTCCGACAGACGCCCGACACGGAGACGGGGTTCGCTGGAAGCCGGGGGAAAAACTAACCACTGTCCTCCCCCGCCACCGGTTAGAAATGACCCCGGCTTCCAGAGGGCACACAGGGCGGATGCGGAGGAGAAGCCCACGTCCGACCCTCCCCCCACAGCTCACCTCCGCCGCGCCGCCTGGCTCAACTCCCCCGGAACATCGGCGACTTCGACGACCTGAGCCCCCTCGGAAAAAGCCCGCCCGGTGCCCCGGGGACCCGAAGACCTCGGCAACCGCAGCCCCATCACCACACACGCCGCCATCAGCACCGCCCCGCACAGGAACACCGCATCCATCGCGTCGACGTACGCGCTCACGCCTGCCCGGGACGTCGCCGGGACCGGACCGTCGTACAACCGACTGATCACCGTGCCGAAGAGCGCCGCGCCCAGCGCCGTGCCCAGGGTCTGGAAGAAGCGGATGGCGGTCGTGGCCACGCCCAACTGGTGCCGGGGAGCCGCCTCCTGGACCAGTTGGATCAGCTGGCCGAGGAGAAGACCGAAGCCCATGCCGACCAGCAGCAGATCCCCGCGCAGCCACCAGAGGGACGTGCCCGTGCCGAGGGCGGAAAGGCACACGAACGCCACCGAGCCGATCGCCGAACCGGCTATCGCGAACGTCCGCTCGTGCCAGCCCCGTTCCGTGAGCTTCGCGGAGAGGATCCCGACGGCCGTCATGCCGAACGCCATGGGAAGCAGATAGAGGCCGGCCGAGGAACTGCTGACACCCCGGGCCACCTGCAGATAGACCATGACGTAGTACATGGCGCCCACGATCGCGGCCCCCATCAGCCCCTGGATCGCGAACCCCCACCGCAACTCCGGCACACGGAACAGGGACAGCGGCAGAATCGGCTCGGGGGCCACCCTTTGGCGCCACAGGAAGAGGCCGAGCGCGGCCACCGCGCCCAGACCCAGCCCCACGATCTGCGGCGACGACCACCCGTACTGCTTGCCACCCCACTCGGTCACGAGCAGCAGGGCCGCAGCGAACGCGGCCGCGAGGACCGCGCCCAGGAAGTCGATCCGATGGCGATGCGGCTGCCGGGGCAGCTTCAGGACGAACGCGCCGAGGACGAGGACAAGCAGCCCGAGCGGCAGGTTGACGTAGAAGATCCAGCGCCAGCTCGCGTGGTCCGCGAGCAGGCCGCCGATCCACGGGCCCACCGCCATGCCACCACCGGAGACGACCCCGCCCATGCCCGCGCCCTTGGCGTCCTTCCCGCCGGGGCCTCTCAGCTCGGCGATCACCACCATCGTGACGCTCATCAGGCCACCGGCGCCGATCCCCTGCACGGCCCGAGCGGCGATCAACTGCCCTATGGACTGCGCCGCCCCGCACAGCGCCGAGCCGACCAGGAACACCCCCACGGCCGTCAGGAAGACGCGCTTCGCGCCGAGGGTGTCGCACAGCTTGCCGTACAGGGGGAGCACCGCGGCCGACGCCAGCGCGAACGCGCTGACCAGCCACGGGATCTTGTCGATGCCGTGGCCGGGGTCCAGGTCGCGGACGATCGGCACGGTCGCCGCGGACACGATCTGCATGTCCAGGACGGCCAGAACGATCGTCACCAGACACACGAGGAAGCCGATTCTGCGCTGGGTCTCGGTCATGCCCCCACGATGACCCAGGCGCGTATACCCGGTCAATCTTTTTTCCGAGACAATCTTTCATCCCAGCCCATAATTCAGCTTGGTACAGTAAGGTCATGGCTGCTGCTGAGGCGACGACGATGGGACTGCGCGAGCGCAAGAAGCTCCAGACGGAGCTGCGGATCTACCGCACCGCCGTCGAACTGTTCCTGGAGAAGAGCTTCGACGCCGTCTCGGTGCAGGAGATCGCCGACGCCGCCGAGGTCTCGAAGATGACCGTCTTCAACTACTTCGGCACCAAGGAGGACCTGGTCTTCCGCCCCATCGAGGACCACTTCTCCGACGCCGCCCGCGCGGTCCGCTCCCGCACCCCCGGCGAGTCCGCGGTGGCCGCCGTACGCCGCCAGTTCCTGGAGATGATCGAGACCCGCGACCCGTCGATAGGCCTGCACGTCGAGCCGTTCGGCCGCCGGATCCGCCGCCTCGTCATGGACACCCCGGTCCTGATGGAACGTGCCTACCTCACCTCCGAGAAGGGCGCCCGCGAACTCGCCGACCTCCTCAGCGACGAGACCGGCGACCCCGTCCTGGCCCTCATCGCCGCCGCCACCCTCACCGCCGCCCGCAACGCCCTCGTAGAGGACCACCACCGCCGCCTGGACGCCGGCGAATCCGTGGAAGAGGTCACCGCGACCGCCGCCGACCGCGCCAACCACGCCTTCGACCTGGTGGAACGCGGCCTAGGCGACTACGCCCGCAAAGCCCGGTAACGCCCCCCGACCCCACAACACACCTGCGGGCGACCCCACCCCAGGATTAGGCTCACCGCCATGCCTCCGGCCAAGAAGCGCGCCCGTACATACGACCCCGTCAAGACCCGCACCGCGGTCCTGGCCCAGTTCGGCAACGTACGAAAAGCCGTAGGGACCCTCACCCCCGACCAACTCGCGCTCCCCACCCGCCTGGGCGACTGGACCGTACGCGAACTGGTCGCGCACATCGGGATGGCGCTCACCGCGATCCACCGTGCCCTGGACCGCCCCGCCCCGCCGAGGCAGGACGCCGTGATCCTCGACTGGCCCTTCGCCACCGGGGCCAACTCCTCGGCCATCGCCGACTTCACGCGCACGCTCGCCGCCCAGCACCCCGACCTCGACGCCTACCTCGCCGACATCGAACAGACCCTCACCGCGCACCTCGACACCCACCCCGGCACCCGCCTGCTGGAGACCAACGTCGGCGCGCTCCCCCTCGCCGACTACCTCGTCACCCGCACCGTCGAACTCGTCGTCCACACCGACGACCTCAACGCGGCCGTCCCCGGCCTCGACATCCCCTACGACCGCCAGGCCCTCGCCGCCTGCACCCGCCTCCTCGCCGACGCCCTGGCCATGAAGGCACCCGGAGCGTCGACGGAGGTGCGCATCCCGCCGTACGCCGTGGTCCAGTGCGTCGAGGGCCCCCGCCACACCCGCGGCACCCCGCCCAACGTCGTAGAGACCGACCCCCTGACCTGGATCCGGCTCGCGACCGGCCGGACCCGGTGGAAGGACGCCGTAGAAGAGGCGAAGGTCGGCGCGAGCGGGGAGCGGTCGGATCTGAGCGGGCTGCTGCCGATCATGGGGTGACCCGCGAGGTCGGCGGCCGCCTGGGCGGCGACGCCGTCGACGCGACGGCCACCGTAAGCACCGGACCCGTCACGCCAGGCCGCCCCTCCACCACCCGAATGATGTGCGACGCCTCACTCATGGGCACCGAACGCACGCTCCTCGGCCTCTTCAACGGCTCGGGCGGCCACCGAGTCGATCACGACACCATCGCGCTGACCAGCGAAAACGGCACGATCGTCCACGCACGCGCCGCCAGGTGATCCACTACCGACGAGTAACCCGAATTCGGACCAGTGGTCGATCTCGCCTACACTCGGGGTCGTGCCACGTGGTGACGGTCGACTCAGTCATGATCTGCTCCCCGGCGAGAAAGGACCCCAGGACGCTTGCGGCGTCTTCGGAGTCTGGGCTCCCGGTGAAGAGGTCGCCAAGCTCACTTACTTCGGGCTCTACGCCCTCCAGCATCGAGGCCAGGAATCCGCGGGAATCGCGGTCAGCAACGGCTCGCAGATCCTCGTCTTCAAGGACATGGGCCTGGTCTCCCAGGTCTTCGACGAGACCTCGCTCGGTTCGCTCCAGGGTCATATCGCGGTCGGTCACGCCCGCTACTCGACCACCGGCGCCTCCGTGTGGGAGAACGCCCAGCCGACGTTCCGCGCCACCGCGCACGGATCCATCGCGCTCGGCCACAACGGCAACCTGGTCAACACCGCGCAGCTCGCGGAGATGGTCGCCGACCTCCCCAAGCAGGAAGGCCGTACGCCCCGCGTCGCGGCCACCAACGACACCGACCTCCTCACCGCGCTCCTCGCGGCCCAGGTCGACACCGACGGCAAGCCGCTGACCATCGAGGAGGCCGCCCACGCGGTCCTCCCGCAGGTACAGGGCGCCTTCTCCCTCGTCTTCATGGACGAGCACACCCTCTACGCGGCCCGCGACCCGCAGGGCATCCGCCCGCTGGTCCTCGGCCGCCTGGAGCGCGGCTGGGTCGTCGCCTCCGAGTCCGCCGCCCTCGACATCTGCGGCGCGGCCTACGTCCGCGAGATCGAGCCGGGCGAGTTCGTCGCCATCGACGAGAACGGCCTGCGCACCTCCCGATTCGCGGATGCGAAGCCCAAGGGCTGTGTCTTCGAGTACGTCTATCTCGCCCGCCCCGACACCGACATCGCCGGGCGGAACGTCTACCTCTCCCGTGTCGAGATGGGCCGGAAGCTCGCCAAGGAAGCTCCGGTCGACGCCGATCTGGTGATAGCGACTCCGGAGTCCGGCACCCCGGCCGCGATCGGTTACGCGGAGGCCTCGGGCATCCCGTTCGGTGCGGGTCTGGTGAAGAACGCCTACGTCGGCCGTACGTTCATCCAGCCTTCGCAGACGATCCGGCAGCTCGGCATCCGCCTGAAGCTGAACCCGCTGAAGGAAGTCATCAAGGGCAAGCGCCTGGTCGTCGTCGACGACTCGATCGTGCGCGGCAACACCCAGCGCGCGCTGGTGCGCATGCTCCGCGAGGCCGGCGCCGCCGAGGTCCACATCCGGATCTCGTCCCCGCCCGTGAAGTGGCCCTGCTTCTTCGGGATCGACTTCGCCACCCGCGCGGAACTCATCGCCAACGGCATGACCATCGACGAGATCGGCACCTCGCTCGGCGCCGACTCCCTGTCGTACATCTCCATCGACGGCATGATCGAGGCGACCACCATCGCCAAGCCGAACCTCTGCCGCGCCTGCTTCGACGGCGAGTACCCGATGGACCTCCCGGACCCCGAACTGCTCGGCAAGCAGCTCCTGGAGACCGAGCTGGCGGCCGGTCCGGCCGCCACGGCAGCGGCCGACGCGATCCGTCGCCCGTAAGCCCCGCTGTATCAATCAACGCGAAAGATCCCAGGCAATGTCTGAGACCTCCACTCCCGGTGCTTCCTACGCGGCTGCCGGCGTCGACATCGACGCGGGCGACCGCGCCGTAGAACTCATGAAGGAGTGGGTGAAGAAGACCCAGCGCCCCGAGGTCCTCGGCGGCCTCGGCGGTTTCGCCGGGCTCTTCGACGCCTCCGCCCTCAAGCGGTTCGAGCGCCCCCTGCTCGCCTCCGCCACGGACGGCGTCGGCACGAAGGTCGACATCGCCCGCCGGCTCGGCGTCTACGACACGATCGGCCACGACCTGGTCGCCATGGTCATGGACGACATCGTGGTGTGCGGCGCGGAGCCGCTCTTCATGACCGACTACATCTGCGTCGGCAAGGTCCACCCCGAGCGTGTCGCGGCCATCGTCAAGGGCATCGCCGAGGGCTGTGTGCTGGCCGGCTGCGCCCTGGTCGGCGGCGAGACCGCCGAACACCCCGGACTGCTGGGCCCGGACGACTTCGACGTCGCGGGCGCCGGTACGGGCGTCGTGGAGGCCGACCGGCTGCTCGGCGCCGATCGCATCCGGACGGGTGACGCGGTCATCGCGATGGCGTCCTCGGGACTTCACTCGAACGGGTACTCGCTCGTCCGGCATGTGCTCCTGAACCGGGCCGGCCTCGCCCTGGACGCGCGCATCGAGGAGCTCGGCCGCACGCTCGGCGAGGAACTCCTCGTACCGACGAAGATCTACTCGCTGGACTGCCTGGCGCTGACCCGTACGACCGACGTGCACGCCTACTCGCACGTCACCGGCGGCGGACTCGCCGCCAACCTCGCCCGGGTCGTCCCGGACGGCCTCCACGCGATCGTGGACCGCTCCACCTGGACCCCGGCCCCGATCTTCGACCTCGTCGGAAAGACGGGCCAGGTCGAACGCCTGGAGCTGGAGAAGACCCTGAACATGGGCGTCGGCATGATCGCGATCGTCCCGGAGGAGTCCGCGGACGTGGCCCTGGAGACCCTGGCCGACCGCGGGGTCGAGGCGTGGGTCGCGGGCGAGATCACCGAGCGGGGCGATTACGCGACGGGCGCGGAGATGGTCGGCGACTACGCGTAAATGAGCCGCTCGGGGCCGCGCAAATCAGCCGCTCCGGCGCTTGAGGAGCGGGGTCTGGGGCGGAGCCCCGTGACGGCAGCACAAAACCCGGTCCGGTGCTAGATGCCCCGGACCGGGCGAGGTGCAGTCAGCTGACGGGAAGATCTAACCGGTGAGCGCGCTGCAAGCGATATGCGTTACGCACCGCGACGTTGCGACTGGGGACCGGACTCGTCGTCCTCGTCCTCATCGTCGTCGTTATAGAGATCCGCGTACTGAGCGTACGGGTCGTCTTCTTCCTCGTCGTCGTCCTCGAACGGCTCGCCATTCGGCGGCTGGCTCGAAGTCGAAGCGCCCAGCTCATTGGCCAGACGCGAGAGGTCAGTCCCGCCGCTGCTGTACTTCAGCTGGCGGGCGACCTTCGTCTGCTTGGCCTTTGCCCGGCCGCGCCCCATGGCTCGACCCCCTCGGATACGAGGCTCGGTGGCCTCAGAGTCTTGACACGCGTTCATGATCTGGAACGGACTCTCCGTGGAGAGACCGGTCCGTAGGGCTTCCACGGTACCTGAGCCCGCGCCCATACGGTACGTCGCCCGCAGCACGTGCCGGGCTCCAGGACCCGCGAGGTGCCCTGTACTCGCTGGTCAACCGCGATTTTAACCACTTCTTGGCAGGCGACCCGCCGACGAACGTGAGAGTTCTCTCTAAGTCGTCGCCGACGGGTACCGAAGACGCCTGCCGAGCGGCTTACCGGAACCTCAGCGTCCGCGTGCGCCGGCCGCCTCGTGCATCCGCTGCTCGGCGATCCGGTCGGCCGCCGCGGCCGGCGGAATACCGTCTTCCTTCGCACGTGCGAATATTGCCAGCGTCGTGTCGAAGATCTTCGCGGCCTTCGCCTTACACCGCTCGAAGTCGAACCCGTGCAGCTCGTCGGCGACCTGGATCACGCCACCGGCGTTCACCACGTAGTCCGGCGCGTAGAGGATCCCGCGGTCGGCGAGGTCCTTCTCGACACCCGGGTGCTCCAGCTGGTTGTTGGCCGCGCCGCACACCACCTTGGCGGTGAGCACCGGCACGGTCGCGTCGTTCAGGGCGCCGCCGAGCGCGCAGGGGGCGTAGATGTCGAGCCCTTCGACCCGGATCAGCGCCTCCGTGTCGGCGACGGCCGTGACGCCTGCCGCATGCTTGTCGAGAATCCGCCGTACGGACTCCTCGCGCACGTCCGTGATCACGACCTCGGCGCCCTCGTCCCGCAGATGCTCCACCAGGTGGTGCCCGACCTTGCCGACGCCCGCGATGCCGACCGTACGGCCGCGCAGCGACGGGTCGCCCCACAGGTGCTGGGCGCTCGCCCTCATGCCCTGGAAGACGCCGAAGGCGGTCAGCACGGAGGAGTCGCCCGCGCCGCCGTTCTCGGGGGAGCGCCCGGTCGTCCAGCGGCACTCGCGCGCCACGATGTCCATGTCGGCGACATACGTGCCGACGTCGCACGCGGTGACGTACCGCCCGCCGAGCGAGGCCACGAACCGGCCGTAGGCGAGCAGCAGTTCCTCGGTCTTGTCGCGCTCCGGGTCACCGATGATCACGGCCTTGCCGCCGCCGTGGTCCAGACCGGCCATGGCGTTCTTGTACGACATCCCGCGGGCGAGGTTGAGGGCGTCGGCGACGGCCTCCTCCTCGCTCGCGTACGGGTAGAAGCGCGTACCGCCCAGGGCGGGGCCCAGGGCGGTGTTGTGGATGGCGATGACGGCCTTGAGGCCGCTGGCCCGGTCCTGACAGAGCACGACTTGCTCATGACCGCCCTGGTCGGAGTGGAACAGGGTGTGCAGGACGCCGTTGTCTACGTCGGTCACGGTGGTGACTCCTGGGTAAGTGGCGGCGGTTGGAGACAGGCTCCCGTAGGGGTGGCGGGTGCCTGTCGCATGAGCGTAGAGCCTGCGTCGGGCCGCCATCCGTGCAGTGTTCAGGATCACCTACCGAAGGGGGGTGTCCGTGCGACGATTTGCATAGTTTTCCCGCGCGTTTGTGAGCGGGTTCCGAAGGTTTTCCCGACGGCCGGCGGGGGAGGGAGCAGGCGTGCCCAAGAAGGTGTCCTCGGTGATCGTCCCGTACGCGACGTATCTGCGCGTCTACGAGCCGCTGGCCGCCTTCCCCGAGCCCGAGCGCGGCCACTGGACGCGCTACGCCCGCCGTACCGACCGACCGTCGTACCAGGACGAACTCCGCCGCGCGCTGGCCGACTTGCTGCCCACCCCGCCGGTCCCGGTGCCCGTGCACGAGAGCGCCGACGCCTTCGTCGTGGAGGTCGACGGCGTGGTCTGCGTCTGCCCCTGGCGCACCCGGCTGCGCGGCTGGCAGGCCCTGGGCGACCTCGCGGAGGAGCTCCCGCCGCCGGTCCTGGACGCCGTACTCCCGCCGCTCGTACGGCACCAGGCCACCCAGGACTACGAGCGCTGGCTGGCCCGGAACCCGGACGCCCGGCCGTGGATCCGCACGGCGACCTGGCAGGTGCCGCTGAACTGGTTCGTGCTCGTCGGCGACGAGGAGCGGCGCTACGACCAGGCCGCCGGGGACGTGCCGCCGATGCTGCGGTACCGGACGCCGATGGTGCAGGCGCGGCGGCGGGTGGCGCGGGCGCTGCGGGCCCTGAAGGACGCGATGGACGACGGGCCGCTGATCGAGGGCCTGGTGGACGTGGGGCGCTGGCTGGAGGAGTTCCATCCGCGGTCCCTGGTCGAACTGGACTACGGCGGTCTCGTGTACGTGCTGCCGGCCGGCGAGCTGGAGGACGACCACTCGGCGGCGGACGTGGCCGCCGGCATCGAGGCGCTGCGGACCGGGGACGGGGCGGCGGCGGGCGAGGCGTACGGGCGGCTCGTGGAGCGCTGGCGGTCGGTCAGGGACCGGCGCTCGGCGAACTGACCCGGCGGTTGCCCCTGTCGCACATTCGAACGTGGCTGACATCTTCGAACAGATGCGCATAGGATTCTTACGGTTCGTCAACACGGGACGTAGGTCCCGATCCGGACGTTTGATGCCAAGCGTGACGGACCGCACGTGCAGATGCCTTGCGCCGCTTGCCCCTCCTCATGCCAAAATAGGACAAGGAGTCCGGGGAGGACTCCATCCGTCATGCTTTGGGCGGAATCTCGGCATTGCGTGCTTTGGGGGGTCTGGATGACTCCTGATCGCCCCTGTGACTGATCGTCACAGTGGTGTGACTGTCCGCTATGGCATGGTCCATCGGCTTCCGTCGCTGATGGACACCTGGGAGGGCAATTCCATCGGTTTGGCCTACGCGGTTGGACAGATGGTGTAGTTGTAGTGCCGAGGACAAGCCGTTCGTCCTATAACCGACTCGACCCGCACACGCCATTTCGGGCAACGCGGGTCAAGGTGCAGAATTTAGAGGAAAGAACCGAGAAGGTTCGGTTCTCCCGAGGAGGCCGCTCATGACCGCTCGCACCCCTGATGCCGAGCCGCTGCTGACCCCGGCTGAGGTCGCCACGATGTTCCGTGTGGACCCCAAGACGGTCACGCGGTGGGCGAAGGCCGGCAAGCTCACTTCGATTCGCACGCTCGGCGGACACCGCCGTTACCGCGAGGCGGAGGTCCGTGCCCTGCTCGCGGGCATTCCGCAGCAGCGCAGCGAAGCCTGACCAACTGAATAAGGGCACGACGGCTAGTCCCCCAACCGGCCACGGTGCCCGACAGCACAGCTCCAAGCGACGCGGGTTCTGCCCCAACAGGGCCCACGCCCAACGCTTTTGAACCAACTTGAACAGGGTGCGTCGTAGATCGCGCTGGACTCCGCCGGGTCCAGCGCGATCTTTTTTGTGCCTGGTCGTGGGTCTGTGCGCGGCCGGCAGGTCCTGGGCGCGGGGTCCTGTGAGGGACCTTGTCGGAGTCTGGGGAGGGGTGTCGGATCTCCTGTGCGCAGTCCTTCGTAGGGGTGCAATTGCACATATTAAATTGACCAGTTGTAGGTGAGTCGTAAGTTCCGACGTTTCAAAAACTTATGCGGTGACACCCGTCACATGCCAGATGGCTTGTTGCCTCTGACCTATGTGCGCTAAGAGGTTCCGCTCTCCGGGTCGTCCTCCGGTTCCCGCGGCGGAGGGGCGTCCAGGGCCAGCCGCAGCAGGCGGTGGCAGATCGGGCAGTGCCGGGTCACATGGCGGTAGGAGCTGGCGGCCGACAGATGTGCACGGAGCAGGGCCCGCGTCTCGTGCCTGACCGAAGCCGCCATGCGCCACCTCCAGTGGCCCTGTGTTGAACGGGGCCTGGTTTCTGGGTACCTGGCGGGTGGGGCGGCGTCAAGGGTGTCGTCCGTGCGTGGGGGCGGGCGTCCCTGGGGGCTCCGCCCCCAGACCCCCATCGGCCCTGAAGGGGCCTCGTCCTCAAACGCCGGACGGGCTGGGTGGTGCGGGCCTGCGCCGACAGGTCGCCGTGCGGGCACGAAAAGACCCGCCCCCTGAAGGAAGAGGGTGCGCACGAGTAAGGCCCGCGTCTCCGGGGAGATGCGGGCCTCTGTCGATCACGTGCGGTCCTGACGGGATTTGCTGTGCCCGATTGCGGCTGCGCCGCGGGCGCGGCCTCCGCCTCGACAGGGTGGCGAGGGCGGTTGTCGTGGGCTGCGGGTGCACGAGTAAGGCCCGCGTCTCCGGGGAGATGCGGGCCTCTGTCGATCACGTGCGGTCCTGACGGGATTTGAACCCGCGGCCTCCACCTTGACAGGGTGGCGAGCACTCCAAGCTGCTCCACAGGACCTTGATTCGCGGCACTTGATGGTGCGTTGTGCCGCGAGATGAGACTGTACAGGAGGGGGGCCCGCCTGGTCGAACTCACTCGGTGTGCAGGCGTTGTTACGGTGCGGCCGCGTCGATCGCCTTCACGATCCGCTTGTCGGAGACCGGGTACGCCGTGCCCAGCGCGTGGGCGAAATAGCTGACCCGGAGCTCCTCGATCATCCAGCGGATGTCCCGGACGGAGGACGGAACCGGGCGGCCCTGCGGGAGTTGCTCCAACAGCCACGCGTACTCGTCCTGCATCTCGTGGACCTTCTCCATGCGGGTGGTGTCCCGTTGGACCCCCGTCGGCATCTGCTGGAGACGGCGGTCCGCGGCCACCAGGTAGCGCATCAGGTCGGGCAGGCGGCGTATCCCCGCCGCCGTGACGAAGCCCGGCTTCACGAGGGCGTCCAGCTGGGCGCGTACGTCCGCGAGGTTCGGCAGGAGCGCCGGGCTGTTCGCCGCCTTCAGACGGCGCTCACAGGCCTGCCAGGCGGCCAGCACCTGTTGGACCTGGCCCACCGCGCGGACCGTCGTGTCGACGATCTCGGCGCGCACCTTCTCGTAGAGCTTCCGGT
Organism: Streptomyces sp. NRRL F-525; assembly: GCF_000716605.1. Classification (GTDB taxonomy): domain Bacteria; phylum Actinomycetota; class Actinomycetes; order Streptomycetales; family Streptomycetaceae; genus Streptomyces. The sequence continues at coordinate 27,541 of NZ_JNXE01000034.1, forward strand.
ACGACTCCTCGTCCCACGCGGGGCCGCCGAAGTCACCGATCAGTTTGTCCGCCGCCGCCAGCGCGCAGTCGTCGAACAGCGCCTGGATCGAACCGTGCGGATTCGCGGACAGGGCCAGCTTCTGCGCGTTGGTGAGCTTCTCGGACGCGAACTTCGCCGGATTCACCGGGATGTTGCGCACGATGAGCCGGCGCGTGCCCTTCCACATCGCCTCCGCCTGCTCCTCCTCCGTGTCGAAGAGCCGTACGGAGACGGTGTCGCCGTCGTCCACGAGTGCCGGGTACGCCTTCACCGGCTGGCCGGCCCTGCGGGTCTCGAAGACGCGGGTGAGCGTGCCGATCGACCAGTCGGTCAGGCCCTTGCGCTCCAGGGACTCCCCGCCCTCGCGCTCGGCCGTCGCCGCGGCCGCCTGGGAGATGGCCTGGCGTGCCTTCGGCTTCAGGCGGACCTTGAGTGCCTCCAGGTCCTTGTCCTCGGCGATCTTGCGGCGCCGTTCGTCGACGATCCGGAAGGTGATCAGGAGATGGTCCGGGACCTTCGACCAGTCGAAGTCCTCGGCGGTGAAGGGGACTCCGACCATGCGCTTCAACTCCCGCGCCATGGTGGTGGGGAGGGGTTCCTGGAGGGGGACCGCCGTTGCCAGGAAGCGTTGCGCGAAGTTCGGGGCCGGTACGTAGTTGCGGCGGATCGGCTTCGGGAGGGAGCGGATCAGTTCGGTGACGACCTCCTCCCGCAACCCCGGGATCTGCCAGTCGAAGCCCTCGTCCGTGACCTGGTTGAGGACCTGGAGCGGGATGTGGACCGTGACACCGTCTGCGTCCGCGCCCGGCTCGAACTGGTACGTGACCCGGAACTTGAGCCGGCCCTGATGCCAGGAGTCGGGATAGTCGGCCTTGCTGATGTCTCCCGCGCGCTCGTTGATGAGCATCGAGCGCTCGAAGTCGAGGAGTTCGGGCTCCTCGTGCCGCTTGTGCTTCCACCAGGAGTCGAAGTGGGCGCCGGAGACGACGTGTTCGGGTACCCGCTGGTCGTAGAAGTCGTAGAGCGTCTCGTCGTCGACCAGGATGTCCCGGCGGCGGGCGCGATGCTCCAACTCCTCGACCTCGGTGAGGAGTCTGCGGTTGTCGGCGAAGAACTTGTGGTGCGTGCGCCAGTCGCCCTCGACGAGCGCGTTGCGGATGAAGAGTTCGCGGCTCGCCTCGGGGTCGATGCGGCCGTAGTTCACCTTGCGCTGGGCGATGATCGGGACGCCGTAGAGCGTGACCTTCTCGAAGGCCATCACGGCTGCCTGGTCCTTCTCCCAGTGCGGTTCGCTGTACGTCCGCTTCAGGAGGTGGCCGGCGAGGGGCTCGACCCACTCGGGTTCGATCTTGGCGTTGACGCGGGCCCAGAGGCGGGACGTCTCCACCAGCTCCGCCGACATGACGAAACGCGGGGTCTTCTTGAAGAGGGCCGAGCCGGGGAAGATCGCGAACTTGGCGCTGCGGGCGCCGAGATACTCGTTCTTCGCGCCGTCCTTCACGTCCTTCATGCCGATGTGGGACAGCAGGCCCGCGAGGAGGGAGACGTGGACGCTCTGCTCGGCCGCGTCCTCCTCGTTGAACTGGATGCCCATCTGCTTGGCCACCGTGCGGAGTTGGCTGTAGATGTCCTGCCACTCGCGGATCCGGAGGAAGTTCAGGTACTCCTGCTTGCACATGCGACGGAACGCGGACGAGCCGCGCTCCTTCTGCTGCTCGCGGATGTACCGCCACATGTTCAGGAACGCGAGGAAGTCGCTCGACTCGTCCCGGAAACGGGCGTGTTGCTGGTCCGCCTGCGTCTGCTTCTCGGCGGGGCGCTCGCGCGGGTCCTGGATGGAGAGCGCGGCGGCGATCACCATGACCTCGCGGACACAGCCGTTCTTGTCGGCCTCCAGGACCATGCGGGCCAGGCGGGGGTCCACGGGGAGTTGGGCGAGCTTGCGGCCCGTCTGCGTGAGGCGCTTGCGCGGGTCCTTCTCGTCCGGGTCCAACGCGCCCAGTTCCTGGAGGAGTTGGACGCCATCCCGGATGTTCCGGTGGTCCGGCGGGTCGATGAACGGGAACTTCTCGATCTCGCCGAGCCCGGCCGCGGTCATCTGCAGGATGACGGAGGCGAGGTTCGTCCGCAGGATCTCGGCGTCCGTGAACTCCGGGCGGGCGAGGAAGTCGTCCTCGGAGTACAGCCGGATGCAGATGCCGTCCGACGTACGGCCACAACGCCCCTTGCGCTGATTGGCACTTGCCTGGCTGACCGCCTCGATCGGCAGCCGCTGCACCTTCGTCCGGTGGCTGTAGCGGCTGATGCGGGCGAAGCCGGGGTCGATGACGTACTTGATGCCCGGGACGGTGAGGGAGGTCTCGGCGACGTTGGTCGCCAGAACGATCCTTCGCCCGGTGTGCTGCTGGAACACCCGGTGCTGCTCGGCGTGCGAGAGACGGGCGTAGAGGGGGAGGACTTCCGTGAAGCGGTAGTTCTTCTTCGTCAGCGCGTCCGCCGTGTCGCGGATCTCCCGCTCGCCGGAGAGGAAGACGAGGATGTCGCCCTTGCCCTCGCCCTGAAGCTCCTCCACGGCGTCACAGATCGCGGTGATCTGGTCGCGGTCGGAGTCCTCGGACTCGTCTTCGAGGAGGGGGCGGTAGCGGACCTCGACCGGATACGTCCGGCCGCTCACCTCGATGATCGGGGCGTCGCCGAAGTGCCGGGAGAACCGCTCCGGGTCGATGGTCGCCGAGGTGATGACGACCTTCAAGTCCGGGCGCTTGGGCAGCAGTTGGGCGAGATAGCCGAGCAGGAAGTCGATGTTGAGGGACCGCTCGTGGGCCTCGTCGATGATGATCGTGTCGTAGGCGCGCAGTTCGCGGTCGGTCTGGATCTCGGCGAGCAGGATGCCGTCCGTCATCAGCTTGATGAAGGTCGACTCCTGGTTCACCTGGTCCGTGAAGCGGACCTTCCAGCCGACGGCCTCGCCGAGCGGGGTGTCCATCTCCTCCGCGATGCGCTCGGCGACCGTGCGCGCGGCGATACGGCGGGGCTGGGTGTGGCCGATCATGCCGCGGACGCCGCGGCCGAGTTCGAGGCAGATCTTGGGGATCTGGGTGGTCTTGCCGGAGCCGGTCTCGCCCGCCACGATCACGACCTGGTGGTCGCGGATCGCGGCCGCGATGTCGTCCTTCTTCTGGCTGACCGGCAGCTGCTCGGGATACGAGATCGCCGGGATGCGGGTGCGCCGCGCGGCCATCCGCTCCTCGCCGCGCGCCACCTCGGTCTCGATCTCGGCGATAACGGCGGCGCGGGCCTCCGGCTTGCGGATCTTGCGCGCGCCTTCGAGCCTGCGCCCGAGCCGGTGCGCGTCGCGCAGGGTCAGCTCGGTCAGGCGGGGGGCGAGGTCGCCGAGGGCGGGGGCGGAAGAGCCGGGCGCGGAGGCGGGGTGCGTAGACATACGCCGTCAAGGATCTCACCTCGGCGAAATTCCTGGCGAATGAATTGTCCGGGGCGGGTGCCGTCGCCGCGGGCTCCACCCCGGCCCCCGGTTATTGCCGGCCTGTGCCTGATCCGGTGTCGGCGGCCTGTTGGCGTTCGGCGTCCTGCTGCCGGCCCGCCTCCTTGGACATCGACTGGGCCGTGTTCGATACGGCCTTGATGCCCAGGTACGCCGTCGTCAGCCCCGCCATCGCCGTGAACGCCGAGGTCAGGACGCCCACGATCACCGCGCGGTCGCCGTTCAGCTGCCATACGCCGAAGATCGCCACCGCGGTGATCGCGAGGTTGCTGCCCACCACCGCGAGCAGTCCGTACCGCGCCCGTATCTTCTCCAGGTCGGTGTCCTGGCCCATCGCGCCCCACCCCGTGTTCATCCGGTCCGGTCACGACGAAAGCCCCGTCCCGGTGGGACAGGGCTTTCGATCCGGTGGCTGGGGCCGGGGTCGAACCGGCGACCTATCGCTTTTCAGGCGATCGCTCGTACCAACTGAGCTACCCAGCCACGAGATTCCTCGCGGAACCTCAGCGGTCCTGACGGGATTTGAACCCGCGGCCTCCACCTTGACAGGGTGGCGAGCACTCCAAGCTGCTCCACAGGACCTTGCTGTTGCGCGCGAACTGGCGATAGCCAGTGTCGCACACGGTATTGCGTGCCCCCAACGGGATTCGAACCCGTGCTACCGCCTTGAAAGGGCGGCGTCCTGGGCCACTAGACGATGAGGGCCAACTTCCGTACTGCTCTGCTTCGTCTAGGTGTCCCAGAGGACGTGAGAAGCATGTGACTCCGCTTTCCCCCGAAGGGTGCTGCTTCTCCTGACTCCCTGCGGAGTTTCGGACGGTCAAGCCCTGACCGGCGCCCTTGGGCACGACGAGACTGTACTACGGCGTTTGGGCCGTAGCCAAACCGAAAAAGCGGTGTGCGCTCACGGCAGGTTCTCCTTGGGGAGGTGGCGGCTCACCTCGGCCGTCGTCAGGCCCAGGCCGCCGAGTTTGATCTCGTCCCAGGCCTGGAGGCGGTGGGTGTCGCGGTCGATGTAGAGGATCGACGCCTCGATCGGGTCGGGGTACTTGCCCTCCACGGCGCGCAGACCGCTGCCGCCCGTCGAGCCCTCGATGCGCAGGCGCGTGCCGTGCTTCATGACCTCGGTGCCCTCGTGGTGGAGGTGGCCGGCCAGGACCAGCGGGACCTCGCCGTCGGTCTGGCGGGCCGCCGACGGTTCGTGGACCAGGGCGATGTCGACCGGGGTGCCGGCGGCCCGCTGGTCGCGGAGGGCGGAGGCGAGCTGGTCGCCGGCCAGTTCCTCCGCGTTGTTTCCGCCCGGGGCGGTCGAGCGGTCCGGGGTGAACTGGGGGTCGCCGATGCCCGCGAAGCGCACGCCCGCGACCGTCTCCGCGCGGCCCTCGTCCAGAACGTGCACGTTCTTGATCCGCTCCAGGTAGCGCTGGGTGGCGAGGGAGTCGTGGTTGCCCCTGACCCAGACGTAGGGCGCGCCCAGGTCGGCGATCGGGTCGAGGAAGCCGTTCTCCGCCGTCGTGCCGTGGTCCATGGTGTCGCCGGTGTCGACGATCACGTTCACCTTGTACTGCTCCACCAGCGACGCGATGATCTTCCAGCTCGCGGGGTTCAGGTGGATGTCCGAGACGTGCAGGACGCGGATCGTGGTCGGGTCCGGCTGGTAGGCGGGGAGCGTCGACGTGACGTCGTAGAGCTTCGTCACGTTCGTCACCAGGCGGGCCAACTCCTTCTGGTAGACGTCGAATTCGGTGACGATGTTGCGCGCGTTGCCGACCAGGGACGGGGCGGAGGAGAGCAGGCCCGAGAACTTCGGTTCCAGGATCGACTTCGGGTTCCAGGTCGCGTACGCCGTCGCTCCGGACGCGGCGAGGAGCGTGAGGGCGAGGCCGCCGGCCGCGAGGGCCCGGCGGGGGCGGCGGTAGACCGCGAGGCCGAGGGTCGTGGCGCCCAGGACCACGGCCGTGCAGGACCGTACGGCGAGGTCGAGGGTGCCGTGTTCGACGTCGCGGGCGACCTCGTCCTGGAGGCCGGAGAGGCGCTCGGGGTGGTCGACGAGGGCCTGGGAGCGTTCGGGGTCGAGCTGGTCGACGTTGACGTCCAGGCGGACCGGGGCGTGGTGGCTGTCCAGGGACAGGGCGCCGAGCGGGGACACGTTGATCTTCGTGCCGCCGGTGAGGGACGGGCGCAGGGTCATGGTCGTGTTCATGGGACCGACCTGGGCCCGTACGTTGCCCACGATCAGCAGGCCGAGCCAGGCCCCGACCATGACGACCATGACGAGGCCGAGGGCGCGGGGCCAGGGGTGGGGCTGGGGGACGAGTTCGACGGTGGGGCGGGGACGGCGGGCGCGGTACTGGCGGATCAGGGCGTGCTGGGCTCGGCGGAGGCGGTTCAGGGCTGCGACGGGGACGCGGGCCATTGGTCCCGTATGCCCAGGGGTGGGGGTGGGTATGCGGGGCGAGTCGTGGGAGTGGGGTCAGGCGTGCGGGGTGTGATGGGCGCCGGGGGCTCTGCGCCCCGATAGGGGCGCGGGGAACTGCGCGACAAGCCCCCACCGGCGCGCAGCCGAAGAACCGCCCACTCAGCGCCTTGCCCCCACCGGCGTGCAGTCGAAGAACCGCCTACCCAGCGGAGCGCTCAGCGCCTAGCCCCAGCCGAGTTCGTGCAGGCGCTCGTCCTCGATGCCGAAGTGGTGGGCGACTTCGTGGACGACCGTGACGGCGACCTCGTGGACCACGTCCTCCGTGGTCGCGCAGTAGCGCAGGGTCGGGCCCATGTAGATCGAGATCCGGTCGGGGAGGACCCCGGCGTACCACTCGCCGCGCTCGGTGAGCGGGGTCCCCTCGTAGAGGCCGAGCAGCTCGGGGTCGGACGGGTCGGGTTCGTCCTCGACGAACACGGCCACGTTGTCCATGACCCGCGTCAGCTCCGGCGGGATCCGGTCCAGGGCCTCACTCACCAGCTCTTCGAACGCCTCGCGTGTCATTTCCAGCACGGGTCCATTGTCCGGGACGAACGCGGGTTCGGGGCCGCGGTCACGGGTGCAGATCGGGGATCAGCGCGGCTGTGCGCTCCAGTTGCTCGCGCTGGGCGGGCAGGTTCAGGGCGGCCAGGCGGGTGACGAGGTGCCGGGCGCCCGCGGTGACGTACCGGTTGAGACGTTCGGTGACCTGCTCGGCGGTGCCCGTGACGACGGCCTGGATCTTCTCCAGTTCCGCTAGGGGCATGCCGTAGGCGGCGCGGGCGTAGTCGTCCGTCGCCCGGTGCGCGTGGTGCGGGTCCTCGTCGATTCGTACGGTGACGAAGAGCGCCGGGGTGACGGCCCCGGGCGGGCGGCCCGCCGCCGTCGCCGCCTCCCGGATGTCGTGCAGGCCGGTCGTGTAGTCGGCGGGGTCGGGCGGGTAGGGGAGCCAGCCGTCGTAGAGGCGGCCGGTGCGGGTCAGGGCCGTCGGGGTCGCGCCGGCCAGCCAGACGGGTGGGCCGGCGGGGCGGTACGGCCGTAGGGCGGGCGGGAGGTCGGTGAAGTGGTGGAACTCGCCGTGGAAGGAGTCGGCGCCGTTCCAGAGGGCACGCCACAGCGCGACCGTCTCGTCGAGGCGGGCGAAGCGGCGGGCCCAGGGGACCTCGGAGAGGTCGTAGAAGGGGCGTCCGAAGCGGCCGGGGTAGCCAGCGCCGACCGCGAGGGCGAGGCGGCCGCCGGAGAGGAGGTCGATCGAGGCGAGGGACTGGGCGGCCTGGACCGGGCGGCGGAGGAAGGGGAGCAGGGCGCCTGTGCCGAGGGTCACCGTGGTGGTGGCCGGGGCCAGGGCGGCGAGCGTCGTGAGGGCTTCGACACGGGGGCTGATCAGGGAGTCGTTGACGAAGAGGGAGGTGAATCCGAGGTGTTCGGCGGTGCGGGCGAGGGCGATCAGGTCGCGTGGGTCGTCGTCCTTGGCCCACTGGGCGGTTCCGGTCGGGAGCAGTACGCCGATGTCCATGCGGTCGATGGTCTTCGGGGGCGGGTATCGGCTCAATTCCCTGGGGGGAATGGCCGGTTGGGGTGGGGCGTCGTAGAACTGGGGCGTGGACTTCTCCCGGGTGCTGCGTGAACGTCGTACGAGTCGTCGGCTCAGCCAGCTGGAGGTGGCCCTGCGGGCCGGTACCACGCAGCGGCATGTGAGTTTCGTCGAGTCGGGGCGGTCCGCGCCGGGGCGGGGGATGGTCGTACGGCTGGCCGAGGCGCTCGAACTGCCGTTGCGGGAGCGGAACGAGCTGCTGCTGGCCGCCGGGTTCGCGCCGGTGTATCCGGAGAGTTCGCTGGAGGGTCCGGTGCTGGCTCCGGTGCGGAGGGCGATCGGGCACATCCTGCGGGGACATCTGCCGTATCCGGCGGTGGTGGTGGACCGGGGTGGTCAACTGGTCGCGGCGAACAGCGCGTTCGGGGTGATCACCGAGGGGGCCGCTTCCGAGCTGCTGGGGCCGGGGGCGAACGTGTACCGACTGGCCCTGCGTCCGGACGGGTTGGCGCCGCGGATCCTCAATCTCGCGGAGTGGGCCCGGCACATCCTGGCCCGGCTCGGGCAGTTGCCGGAACTGAGGGCCGAGTTGGCCGGGTATGTGCCCGAATTGGAGCCGTCAGAGGGCCAGTTGGGGTTCGCGGTGCCGTTGCGACTGCGGTCGTCGTACGGGGAGTTGCGGCTGATGACGACCGTGACGACCTTCGCCACCGCCGTGGACGTGACCCTCGCCGAGCTGAAACTGGAGGCGTTCCTGCCGGCGGACGCGGCGACGGCACAGGCGCTGGCGGTCGCCGCGGCCGGGGCGGGGGATCAGGCGCCGGGGAACATGTAGTCGGTCCGGATACGGCCGTCGGCGCCGACCAGGAGTACCTCCAGACCGCCGCCGACCACGTCGCCGCTGCCGACGGCCACGGTGTCCCAGCGGAACTGGACCATGCCGTCCAGGCGTACGGCGCCGGTGCGCGCCCGGAAGGTGAACTCCCCCTTCCCGACGAACCGTTCGTAGCTCCGTGTGACGCGGGTCTCGATCGCGTCGTACCCGCGGGCCCGGAGGGTCGGGTGGTCGAAGCCGAGGCCCGCGGCGATCTCGCGGATCTCGGCGGGCGGTTGGAGGACGTGCGTGCCGTCCTCGGCCCAGAGGCTCTCGATCGCCGCCCGGCGCCGGGCGGCGTCCGGTTCGGTCCACTGGGCGATGTAGCGGGCTGCCAGGTGCTGGGGGTCGGTCTCGGGCATCCGTGGCTCCTTCGGGATTCGTCGCGGAGACGGTCGATCGTGCGGCGGGCACGGGGAAGGGGCAATTCCCGGCCAGGAATGGGCGACGGCCGCGCGGCGCGTGTCTTCCGGTGGGCGGCGGGAGTTGAGAGGGGGACTCCCTTTTTCCGCCTCGGAGGTGGCCCCGTGCGCCCCATGTACGTACCCGTCCGTCTGGCCGCCGCGGTCGCCGTCGTCGCCGCTGCCGCCGGTTGCATGAGCGTGGGCGACGACGCGGGCGGCGGTGCCAGGCCCTCGCACTCCGCCGGGCAGCACGCCGGTGAGGCGCCGGACGGTGGTTCGGGGGTGCCGGGGGGCGGGATCGGGTTCGGCGGGTCCGGGGGTGACGGAAAACACGGGCACGGAAAGCCCAAGCCCGGGGAGTCCGCCTCGGGTTCGGCCTCGCCGTCCGCTTCGGGGGGTGCGGCGAGTCCGGCCGCGACCAAGGCGCCCAGACCGGGTACGAGCGCGAAGCCGGGGGCGCCGACCACGGCCGCGCCGCAGCCGACCCCGACGCGGACTCCCCCGCCCGCCGACCCGTCCCCGAGCCCGCCGCCGCCCTCCGTCGAGCCGACCGTCGCGGAGCCCTCGTCCTCCGCGCACGAGGACCCCGTACCGCAACTGGTGGACCGGGAACCGGCGCCGGCGGCCGGGTCACCGGCGTAGCGACGGGTGTGACGCACGTCAATGAGGGGCGGTTTGCATTGGGGGGTGGTGGGTGCGTAAGGTGGTAGATCGTTTGATCCCATTGCCCGGCGCCACTGTAGAGCGCGCCGTGTGGCGCGTACTCTCCCTTGCCGTGGCGGACCGCATTGAGGCGGTCGATAGCGAATCACGGAGTTGACGGGCGCGTGCCGACGGATACTCCGGAAGGTTTCGCATTCGCATGTCCATTTCCAGTACTGATCACATCGTCATGCCCGAGAACGAGGGCACCGAAGACGTCGAGACGGCCGTAGAGGCCACCACCGAGGCGGCCCCCGAGGTCACCTTCGCGTCTCTCGGTCTCCCCGAGGGCATCGTGCGCAAGCTCGCGCAGAACGGTGTGACAGCCCCCTTCCCGATCCAGGCCGCGACCATCCCGGACGCCCTGGCCGGCAAGGACATCCTCGGCCGTGGCCGCACCGGCTCCGGCAAGACCCTCTCGTTCGGTCTGCCGCTGCTCGCGACGCTGTCCGGCGGCCGCACCGAGAAGAAGCGCCCCCGCGGCATCATCCTCACCCCGACCCGCGAGCTGGCGATGCAGGTCGCCGACGCCCTCCAGCCCTACGGCGACGTCCTCGGCCTGAAGATGAAGGTCGTCTGCGGCGGCACGTCCATGGGCAACCAGATCTACGCCCTGGAGCGCGGCGTCGACGTCCTCGTCGCCACCCCGGGCCGCCTGCGCGACATCATCAACCGCGGCGCCTGCTCCCTCGAGGACGTGCGCATCGCGGTCCTGGACGAGGCCGACCAGATGTCCGACCTGGGCTTCCTGCCCGAGGTCACCGAGCTGCTCGACCAGATCCCGGCCGGCGGCCAGCGCATGCTGTTCTCCGCGACCATGGAGAACGAGATCTCCACCCTGGTCAAGCGCTACCTCAAGAACGAGGTCACCCACGAGGTCGACAGCGCGCAGGGCAACGTCACGACGATGTCCCACCACATCCTCATCGTGAAGCCCAAGGACAAGGCGCCGGTCACCGCCGCGATCGCCTCCCGCAAGGGCCGCACAATCATCTTCGTCCGCACCCAGCTGGGCGCCGACCGCATCGCCGAGCAGCTGCGCGAGTCCGGCGTGAAGGCCGACGCGCTGCACGGCGGCATGACGCAGGGCGCCCGCACGCGGACGCTGGCGGACTTCAAGGAGGGCTACGTCAACGCGCTCGTCGCGACCGACGTCGCCGCCCGCGGTATCCACGTCGACGGCATCGACCTGGTCCTGAACGTGGACCCGGCCGGCGACCACAAGGACTACCTGCACCGCGCGGGCCGCACCGCGCGTGCCGGTCGTACGGGCACCGTCGTCTCCCTGTCCCTGCCGCACCAGCGGCGCCAGATCTTCCGGCTGATGGAGGACGCGGGCGTCGACGCCGGGCGTCACATCATCAACACCGGTACGGCCTTCGAGCCCGAGGTCGCCGAGATCACCGGCGCCCGTTCGATGACCGAGGTCCAGGCCCAGTCGGCCGGCGACGCCGCGCAGCAGGCCGAGCGCGAGGTCGCTCAGCTCACCAAGGAGCTGGAGCGGGCCACGCGTCGTGCCGCCGAGCTCCGCGAGGAGTCCGACCGCCTGATCGCCCGTGCCGCGCGCGAGCGGGGCGACGACCCGGAGGCCGCGGTCGCCGAGGCCGCGGCCGTGGTCGAGGCCGCCGCCGAGGCCGTCGTGGCGGAGCAGGCGCCGGTGCGCGAGGAGTCCTCCTCCTACGACCGTCCGCGCCAGCAGCGTGACGACCGGGGCAACTACGAGCGCCGTGACCGTCGTGACGACCGTGGCGGCGACCGCGGTGGCCGTTCCTTCGACCGTCGTGACGAGCGCCCCTCGGGCGGCTTCCGCCGCGACGACCGGGGCGGCAACGACCGCGGCGGCCGTTCTTTCGAGCGTCGTGACGACCGTCCGTCCGGTGGCTTCCGCCGTGACGACCGCGGTGGCAACGACCGTCCCGCGTCCGGCGGTTACCGTCGCGACGACCGTCCCTCGGGCGGCTTCAACAACGACCGTCGTGACGACCGTGGCGGCGACCGCGGTGGCCGTGCTTTCGACCGTCGTGACGAGCGCCCCTCCGGTGGCTTCCGCCGCGACGACCGCGGTGGCAACGACCGCCGTGACGGCGACCGTGGCGGCCGTTCTTTCGACCGTCGTGACGACCGTCCCTCCGGTGGCTTCCGCCGCGACGACCGTGGCGGCAACGACCGTCCCGCGTCCGGTGGTTACCGTCGCGACGACCGTCCCGCGACCGGTCACCGGGGCAGCGACCGCCCGTTCAACCGTGACCGCCAGGGCGACCGCCCCGGCTTCCGCGCCGGCGGCCACGACCGTCCGGGCCACCGCGGCACGACCGGCACGGGCACCGGCACCGGTTCCTTCGGCCGCCGCGACGACAAGCCGCGCTGGAAGCGCAACGGCTGACGTCAGGTCGTAGCAGCGGAGCAGTAGCGCACTAGCGCAGAGGACGGCCCCCGCCCGGGTGATCGGGCGGGGGCCGTTTTTTGGCCACATCGAGTCCTTATCGATTCCTTAAGTGGCGCATGTCACGCCCGCGGTGAGGGAATCGCTGGGGGCATGACAGATGACGCCATAGCGAGTGGGCTGTCAAAGGGAGATCACCCGGATCACTCCGATCACTCCGGTCTCTCCGACGAAGAACGGCTTGCCCAACTCGGCTACACGCAGGTTCTCGCCCGCCGCATGTCGGCGTTCTCCAACTACGCGGTCTCCTTCACGATCATCTCGGTCCTGTCGGGCTGCCTGACGCTGTATCTGTTCGGCATGAACACGGGCGGCCCGGCCGTGATCACCTGGGGCTGGGTGGCCGTAGGCCTGATGACGCTGTTCGTCGGCCTGTCGATGGCCGAGATCTGCTCGGCCTACCCGACGTCGGCGGGCCTGTACTTCTGGGCCCACCGCCTGGCGCCCCCGCGCACGGCGGCGGCCTGGGCGTGGTTCACGGGCTGGTTCAACGTCCTCGGCCAGGTCGCGGTGACCGCGGGCATCGACTTCGGGGCGGCGTCGTTCCTGGGCGCGTACCTGAACCTGCAGTTCGACTTCAAGGTGACGCCGGGTCGGACGGTGCTCCTGTTCGCGGCGATCCTGATCCTCCACGGCCTCCTGAACACCTTCGGCGTGAAGATCGTCGCCATCCTCAACAACGTGAGCGTGTGGTGGCACGTGGTGGGGGTGGGCGTGATCGTAGGGGCGCTCACCTTCGTCCCCGACCACCACCAGTCGACGACGTTCGTCTTCACGAAGTTCGTGAACAACACGGGCTGGGGCAGCGGGGTCTACGTCGTCCTGCTGGGCCTGCTGATGGCGCAGTACACCTTCACCGGCTACGACGCCTCCGCCCACATGACGGAGGAGACCCACGACGCGTCGACGGCGGGCCCGAAGGGCATCGTCCGCTCGATCTGGACGTCGTGGATAGCAGGCTTCGTCCTGCTCCTGGGCTTCACGTACGCGATCCAGTCGTACAACGGGGAGTTGAAATCGGCGACGGGCGCACCCCCGGCGCAGATCCTCCTCGACGCCCTGGGAGCGACGTCGGGCAAGCTCCTGCTCCTGGTGGTGATCGGCGCGCAACTGTTCTGCGGGATGGCGTCGGTGACCGCCAACAGCCGTATGATCTACGCCTTTTCACGCGACGGCGCGCTCCCGTTCTCGCGCGTCTGGCACACGGTGAGCCCGCGCACGCGGACGCCGGTCGCGGCGGTGTGGCTGGCGGCGGGGGGTGCGTTGGTGCTCGGCCTTCCCTACCTGATCAATTACACGGCGTACGCGGCGGTGACGTCGGTGGCCGTGATCGGCCTGTACATCGCGTACGTCATCCCGACTCTCCTACGGCTGGGCAAGGGGGACGACTTCCAGCGCGGGCCGTGGCATCTGGGCCGTTGGTCGCGGCTGATCGGGACGGTGTCGGTGGTGTGGGTGATCGTGATCACCGTGCTGTTCATGCTGCCGCAGGTGTCGCCGGTCACGTGGGAGACCTTCAACTACGCGCCGGTGGCGGTCCTGGTCGTCCTGGGCTTCGCGGCGGCCTGGTGGTTCGCCTCGGCCCAGCACTGGTTCCTGAACCCGGAACACGCCCGCACGAAGGCGCGGGAGGCGGCGCGGGCCGGGGCGCCCGAACCGGTTGATCCGTAACACTCCGGACCAGTCGGTCCCCGGCTCCGGCCCTGCTCGCCCCCTGTTTCACCGTCCGGCGCGGCCGTGTCCCCGATACCCGATCGGAGACACGGCCACCTCCCGCTATGCTCGGGGAGGCAACATCGCCTGGGCCCTTAGCTCAATTGGCAGAGCAGTGGACTTTTAATCCATTGGTTGTGGGTTCGAGTCCCACAGGGCCTACCGGTGGTGGGCGGGGGTTGTGGCCTCTGACCTGCTGTGCAGCGTCTGATTCGACTTCGGTCGGGTTGGGCGCTGCTTTGTTTTCGGGGGTTTTGCGTGCCCGAGTGCGTAGCGTGCTGGCCTGACATCACGACCGTGCGGACAGCCTCGGGGCAAGCAGCTCCAGCACTTCCTCCCAGCGATACCGATCGGCACCGCCGCCGGCTTTCGGCCGGTGCGGCTCGTACGACCCGATCAGGACGCCCATCTCGCGCAACCGCTCCAGGCTTTGGCGGTACGCGGGGTGCGCGGCCTGGGCCGAGTTCAGGTACGGCAGCACGGCGACCGGTACGCCCATGGCGGGTGCTTCGCACAGGATGCCGAGCGCGAGGTTGTCGGAGATCCCGGCGGCCCACTTGTTGACGGTGTTGAAGCTGGCCGGTGCGACTGCGATCGCGTCCGCGGGTCGGGTCGGGCGCGGTTGGTCCGGTGTCCGCCAGGCCGAGCGGATGGGGAGGCCGGTCTGTGCCTCGACCGCCTCGACGTCGAGGAAGCCAAGTCCTTGCGGGGTGGCGACGACGCCAACGTCCCAGTGCCGTTCCTGTGCCGCGGTGATCAGCTTGCCGACGTCGGCGGCCACCCCGGCCGCGCAGACGACGATCTGGAGGAACGGCTTGTCGGGCTGGTCACTCACGCGGGCACTCCCAGTTGGCGGCTGAAGTGGTGCAGCTCGGGCAGTGCCCGGCGGCGGTCGCGGGCTGCCATGTCGGCGACCAGTTCGCGTACGGCCGGGCGGCGGATGTCCTGAGCCGCACAGCTCTCGGCGATGCGCAGGGCCTGGTAGCCGTCGGCGAGTCTGCCCTGCTGACTGTAGGCGCGGGCGGTCTCGACCCAGAGCGCGGCCCGGCGTTCGGGGACGGGAATGTGCCGCCGCATGAGGGGGCGCGCGGTTTGCAGGGCGATGCCGGCGTCGCCGAAGGAGACGGCCGCGCTGATCTCGTGCAGGGCGACGTTAGTGGGGCTGAAGTTCGCCCAGGCGTCGGGCCGGTCGAAGGCGACGTAGCGAGCCACTTCCTTGGCCTCGGCGAGGAAGTCCTGGGTGGTGGCGCGGTCGCCGTTTCTGCTGGCGGCAGTCGCACCGCGGAGCAACAGCAGACCGACCGCTGCCAGGTACCGGGGCGAGCGCTGGTCGTAGGAACCGGTGAGCTGGTCGGCAGTGTGGCGGACCATGTTCACGGCCTGGGCGGTGTGCTTCTCGCGCACGAGGACGTGGGCGTGAACGCGGACACTGGCGGCGAGGACGATGGGATCCCCAGATCGCTCCGCCTCGGCCATGGCCCGACCGGCCGCGAGCCAGGCGTTGCCCTGATCGGCTCGCTTCAGCAGCAGACTTACCGACGTCTGGTACGCGGTGGCGAGCAACCCGGATGCCTCCGCCGAGCCGGATGAGCCTCCGGCGGCATGGCGCAGGTCGGTGATCAGACCCGGCAGTGTCCGTTCCAGATCCGTGTAGTCGCACGTGCAGAACATCCGGCGTACGTCCCGTGTCCGGTCCCGTAGCTCGTCGATGTCCAGGGCTTGCCCGGTGGCAGCAGGACTCGTGCTTGGCAGCAGTACCTGTACCAGGTCGAAGTGCGCTGCGGTGGACGACGGCGGAGCCGCGAGAGCTGCGACGCTCGCGGCCAGGAAGGTACGGCGGTGCATGTCCTCTGTTCCGGGGTCGGCGGGGCTGGTGTCGGAGGAGGCGGCGAGACCTAGACGGTGCGGTGGAATGTCCAGCACCTGCGCGATCTCGCGCAGCGTGCGCACGTCCTCGGTGCCCCTGCCGCTCTCCAGACGGCTCACCTTCGACTGGTGGTACCCCAGAGCGGCGGCAACCTCCGTCTGCGAACGCCGCTGTAACACGCGGGCCTGACGGATCACTTCACCGATCCGTCTCGCTTCACTCTGTGCCTCGGCCATCTGTGCCACGGCCCCTTCTGCCGTCGCCGATCCTGCCTGCTCAACCGAGCGTAACCGAGCGGCAATTGACCGCGATGCAGCTCCTGCATAAGTCATGCGGCGCCGGCACACGGCGTGGCCCCGCCTGCCTCCGAAGCGGTTGCGTGGAGCTGCCACACCGATCCAGGAGGCCGCTCATGGAAGCGCATCAGATCCATTTCCCCGTTCACGGCACACCTGCTGCCGCCAGCTCCGCGCGCCGGCAACTCGCCATCGGGATACGGGCCTGGGACGCCTCGCTCGATCAGGAACTCCTGGAGACAGCGGAGTTGGTCGCTGCCGAGTTGCTCGCCAACGCGGTACGGCACGCGGGCCACGGCCCTATCTCGGCTGGCGCTCGCCTGAACGACGAACGCTTGCTGATCGAGGTGACCGATGCCAGCTCCAAGGCCCCACAGGTCGGACTGCCGGACGCGGAAGAGGAAGGCGGGCGCGGCCTGTTCATCGTCGCCGCCCTCGCGGACCGCCACGGGATCGAACCACTGCCATCCGGCAAGCGGTGCTGGGCCGAGTTCAAGGTCAGCGGCCCGGACCAGCCCTCACGATGCCTTCCCCTGCAAAGGAGTTGACGGTTGACAGCCGTACGGATTCCCCCAATCGCTGCCGAAGTGGTCGCCATCCGGCCCGGCACCTCTCTCACCGGTTCCGTGACAGTCGACGGGTCCAAGAACGCGGCCCTGCCCCTCCTGGCCGCCGCCGCGGCCCTGCACCGTCCGGTACACCTGGGCAACGTCCCGGCGAACACCGACGTCGAAACGATGCTCACCCTGCTCCAGCAGTCCGGCTGGCACACGGCCCGCCCCGTCACCGATCCGCACACCACGGTCATCCTGCCCAGCGACAGGCCGCAACCGGGGCCCGACCCCGAAACCGCCGCACGCATCCGAGCCTCGTACTACCTCGTACCAGCGCTGCTCGGCGCCTACGGTCGGGCCCGACTTCCCTGGCCAGGCGGATGCCGGATCGGGGAACGCGGCATGGAACAGCACTTCACGGTCTACGAGCACTTCGGCGACCGTACGACCGTCGGCGACGGGGGCTACCTCGTGGAAGCAGCCGCCGCACGGACCGGAACGGTCTCGATCATGCTGCCCTTCCGCTCCCGAGGCGCGACCATCGCCGCCGTCCTGCGCGCCGTCGTGGGCGGACGGCCACTGCGGCTGGGAGGGCCCAACCTCTCGCCGGAAGTCCTCAGCGTCGTAGAGGCGATACGGCTGGCTGGATGGCAGTGCCGGGCCGGCGAGTCTCTTCTTTCGCTCGCGCCGCCCCCATCTACTCCCACGGAGACCATCGCCTGGAAGGTGCCCGGCGACAAGATCGAGGCAGGCACGCTGGCCTGTGCCGTCGCAGTGACGGGCGGCGAGGCACGTATCTGCGGCGTACGCGGCGATGACGTCGTTCCCCTGGTCAGCGCTCTACGACAGCTCGGTGTGCCCGCGAGCACCGAGGACGACGTACTGACCATCCATGCCCAAGACACCCGCCCCACCAGCCGGCCGCTACGAGCCGTCGCCTCCCTCGCCCCCCGCGGCCTGGACGCCGACTTCGAACCGCCCCTGATGGCCTTGGCCCTCACCCGCCCCGGCACCCATCTCTTCTCCGACACCATCAATCCCGGCCGCCACGGCAACCTCCTGCCCCAATTCGCCCGCCTCGGCGCCGAGATCCACGACCTGTCGCCCACCAAGTGCCGTCTCACCGGTCCGCAGCAGTTGACCGGCACCGGAGTGGAGGCCACCGACATCCGCACAGGCTCGGCCCTGCTCATCGCCGGCCTCACCGCACGCGGTGTCACCACGCTGGGCGGCCTCGATCAACTCCGCCGCGGACACGCCGACTTGCCAACCAAACTGCACGCCCTCGGCGCCGACATCTGCGAGGTCACCCCATGAGCCGACACTTACAGAAGATCATCGCTACGACCGACGTCCACTCGGCCTTCGACACGGCCACACCGATGCTCACCCACCTCCACACCGCCCGGGCCGAGAGCCTGATCGTGGACTGCGGCGACTTCTTCGAAGGAAGCGGCTACTACCGCTTCGGCAAGGGCCGGATCGAGCGCGAGATCCTCATCGGCCTGTACGACCTGCTCGCGCCCGGAAATCACGGCTGGCCGCACTACTTCGAGCCAGGGCTACACGAGATGACCGTGTGCGCCAACGCCTCCGACGCCAACGGCAAACCCCTCTTCGACCGAGTACGCATCAAGCGGATCGACGGCCAACGGGTCGCCATCACCGCGGTGATCGGTCCCCAGGCGTTCAACACGATCCCCACCCGCGACCGCGACCGGCATCACGTCACCAACCCGGCTCACGCCCTGCGCGAGGTGATGCTGGAGAACCACCATCGAGCCGACGCCTGGATCGTGTTGTCCCACTCTGGCTTCGAGGAGGATCTGAAACTGGCCGCCGCCTGCCCGTTCGCGGACGTCATCTTCGCCGGCCACTGCCACAGCGATATCTACGGTCCCGCGCGCATCGGCGACACCTTGGTCGTCAAGGGACGCGAACTCGGCGTCGGCTACGCCACCGCAGAACCGGTCGGCAGCGGCTGGGCCGCCCGCACATGCACCTTTCCGAACGCCACCGCAGTTCCCGAAGACCTCGCCACGGTGCGGGAGAAGATCTCCCTCTTCAGCCGGAAGTTGGCGAGTCCGCTCGGAACCGTGAACGAGCCTTATCGCAATGGGGAGTTGGACCGCAGCCGTCTGCTGCGAGAGATCGCCGGCCGACTCCACTCCGGCCTCGGCGCAGACGCGGTGATCCTCAACGAGACCGGCCTCCGATCCGTACCGCTCGGCGAAGTGCTCACCCTCGGCGACCTGTTGGCCATCGAGCCCTTCGGCAACCAGCTCGTCCACGCCGTCCTTCCTGACGAGCACGCCCAGGACCACGACAAGCTGCTCACGCAACTCGCTGAATGCGTGGGCCCGTTGGTCATCGCTCCCACGCCTCTTGCGTCGGTGATGAGCAGCGTGCTGACGACGGGCTACCTCGCCGACAGCCATCTGGGCGGCCGAACACATCAAGCCGGGCTCCGGCTCAGCCAAGCAGTACGCCGCGTCCTGGCCACCACCTTGCCCGGCGGCGCCACCGAGGGAGGCGAGCAGTGATCCTCACCGGCCCCGAGATCACCGCCGCTGCCCGCGACGGTCGCCTGACCATCGACCCCTTCGAGCTGGAGCAGGTCAACCCCAACAGCTACAACGTCCGCCTCGGCCCCACCCTGCTGACCTACGCCGACACCGTGATCGACTCCTACCGCCCCAACCTCACGCGTGAGATGGAAATCGGGACGGACGGACACGTGCTCCAACCCGGCGAGTTGTACCTCGGGCACACCCTCGAACAGGTCGGCTCCAACTCCTTCGTACCGCTGCTGTTCGGCCGCTCTTCGGTCGGCAGGCTCGGCCTCTTCGTCGAAATCACCGCCCCCATCGGCGACATTGGCTTCCACGGCCAGTGGACGCTGATGCTTTCGCCCGTCCGTCCGCTACGGGTGTACGCGGGTATGAAGATCGCGCAGATCATGTTCTTCGTCTCCACTGGTGAAATCGACCCCTACCAAGGCAAGTACCAGGCCGCGGCAGGCCCGCAGCCGTCGAAGTACTGGCGGGATGCCGCCCGGTTCAAGGCGGTCGCCTCGTGATCCTCACCGGCCCCGCGATCAGTGCTGCCCTCCAGACCGGCGAGATCACGATCGACCCCTACGACCCCGCCCGCCTCTCCCCGAATGCCTACGACTGGCGGCTCGGCGACACGCTCCGCGTATGCACCGGTGACCTGGACGCCGCCGCCCCGACCGCATTCGTCGAACAGACCATCCCTGTAACGGGCTTGGTGCTGAAGCCGGGGGTGCTCTACCTCGGCATCACGCTGGAGAAGACCGGTTCGGAGACGTACGCGCAGATACTCAACGGCGACCGCACCATCGGCGCACTCGGCATCTGGGTCCACGTCTCCGCCCCGCTCGGCCACCAAGGCCACGCCATCCGCTGGACGTTGGAGATCCGCGCCGCCAAGCCCGTCCGGGTCTATCCGGGGATGACCTTCGGCAAGCTCGTCTTCCTCACCGCCTTCGGCACGCCGACCAGCTACCAGCAGCAGCTTTCCAAGTACGCGGATACGGACGGCATCGACATCTCCCGCCTCTACGAGGAGATCCCCGGAGGAGTCCTGTGAGTCCCCGCCCAGCCGCCGGGCCACTGGCCGCCACCCTGCTGGACCTGCCCGCCGGAAGTCCGGGCGGCAGCGTCGAACTCTTCCTCGACCTCTACACGGGCGAGTGCCCCCTCATCCCCGCACGGGCGTTCATGCTCGGCCCGTCCAACCCGAGGCGTCTTCTCCCCGCTGGGCTCGACCTGCTGCCCGTGGCCGGCAAGTGCCTGGAAGGCCCGGCCTTCGGCAGCTACGTCACAGCCCTACGCAGGGCACTCACAGCCGCGATCGACCCAAACCAGATCGGCGTCCTGCACCTCCAGCACCTGACATTCGGCGCCACCCCAGCCCTGATCCGAGCCCTGCCTCTGCATCCCCGCATCGCTCTGGTACACGGCACCGACCTGATCTTCGCCGGGGCCCACCGCGATCAACTCCGCGTCCTGCGCGAGACCGCGAGAGCCGCAGACGCGATCGTCGTGCCGACGGTGGCGATGGCCGACCGCCTGCTCAAGCTCGCCCCGCAGATCGACCGCAGGAAGATCACCCACATCCCCTGGGGCATCCCCGACCACCTGCTCACCACTCCACCGCCCCGACCAACCCGCGCCTCCACCAGCCACCTACGACTGCTGTACGCAGGACGGCTGACCGCCGAGAAGGGAGTGGCGGCTCTGATCAAGAGCCTGGCTCCTGTGCCAGGTGTCGAGCTGAGCATCGCCGCGCCCTGGGCCCAATTCCACACCCTGGCCCCGCTGTTGCAACGGGCCGGCGTGAGGGCCCACTACCTCGGGTGGCTACGCCGTCCACAACTGTGGAAGACGTTCGCCGGGCACGACGTACTGGTCATGCCGTCCACCACCCTGGAGGCCATGGGCTTGGTCGCGCTGGAGGCCCAAGCTTGTGGACTGCCCGTCCTCTACCAACCCGTACCCGGCCTCAACGAGGCCCTCGCCGCCTCCGGAATGGCCACAGATTTCACCAACTCGGCCGCCCTCGCCCGCGATCTGGATCAGCTGCGAACTTCTCCGGGCCTACTCTCCGCGCTGCGGCAGTCGGGCTACGCGAACGCTGCTCGCTACCCACTGTCGGTTGCCGCACAAGCTCTGATCGACCTCGGCCACCAACTCTCCTGAGCAGGTACAGAAACCGGCCATCCGGCGGGGCGAGGGCAGCCCCGCACGCCGTTCCTCCACTCACCCCACCCGCGTCACTACGCTGACCGACGGGATGCCCACTGCGAACAGGGAGACCATGACGTACCGCACCGACCGCATCGAAGAGCTCCTGAGCGAAGGCGTCCGCGACAAGGTCTACCCCGGCGCCGTATGGGCCGTCGGAGGCGTCACCGGAACCCGCGCCCACGGCACCGCAGGTGTCCTCGACCCCGAACAACCGGACGTGCCGATGCGGCCCGACACCGTCTTTGACGCCGCCAGCCTCACCAAGATCCTCGCTGTGTGGTCCTCCATCGGCTCCCTCTGGGAAGAGGGCAAACTCGACCTCGACTCTCCCCTCGGTACCTTCTGGCCCGAGGTCGAAGACCACGCGCTCGGATCGGCAACCGCCCGCCAGTTGCTGACCCACACGGCCGGCGTCCCCCTGCGGGCTCAACTCAGAAACCTCTACGGCACCGACCCGCAGGACATCCGCGACGGCGTACTGAGAGAAGCACTGCACCGCCAGCCCGGAGAGGCTGTCGAGTACACCGACCGGGCCGCCCTCATCCTCGGCTATCTCGCCGAACACATCTCGGGTCGACGCCTCGATCAACTTGCCACGGAGCGGATTTGGCAGCCGCTCGGTATGAACACCACCCGGTTCGGGCCGCTGTCCTCTGAGATCGCCGCACGGTGCGCACCAACCGAACTCGACGAGGACACCGGCGCTCACCTCAAGGGCGTCGCCCACGACTTCTCCGCACGACTCCTGGGCGGCGTGTGCGGCATCGCCGGCGCCTTCACCGTCCTCGACGACCTCGCTGCTTTCCTGCGGTACATGCTGGGCGGCACCTCGTCATCTGAGCAGGCTGGCTTCGGGCTGGCCTGGGTGACTGAGTCGCTGACGATCCAGACCGGTGAACTGGAGCCCGTACGCGGCCTGTTCTGGCACCCGGCTCCCGGTACCGAGCCGACCCAGGATGTCTGGGTGCACTACGGCTTCACCGGAACCGGCATGTGGATCTCACCCGACCAGGGGCGCTGGGCCGCACTGCTGACCAACAAGCTCTACTACACCCGCGACAGCCAGTCCCTCACTGAGATCCGCAACGCCTTCCGTGAACTTGCCTTCGGCTGAGACAGCGGCCCGACCTACACCGCCAGGTCGAAGGAGACTCCAACGGCAGGTAGTTACGCGAAGGTTGAGGTCTCCATCCGCACGAGCGGCGGCGTACTCGCTCAACCCTCAGAAGGAAGAGCTACGCCACCTTGCCGCCGATGAGTCCAACAATCGCCCCGAAGCCCATCATGTACGTGGTGGAGCATGCCTCTACGGCACCTTTCACCTGCTCGGAATCGCCGCCGAACGCAGCCAGCAGCACGTTCAAGATCAGAGCTAGTGCTGTCAGCGCGGCGACTGTAGAGAAGATCAGCTTGAAGCGGGGCGTCAAGTCGGATGCGTTCTCAGGCACGCGAATGCTCTCGTGCTCAGGTTTGTACGATCGCGCCCGCTCGTGACCAGGGTCTTGGTTCTCCATGCCCTCGTATACTGCCCAGATGGGACATTGGTCCGAGGGTCTTGTCGACGAAGTCGCGCGGATGGTCGGAGGCAGCCCCGACCGCCGTCGACTGAAGGACAAGCTCGCTCAGGCTGGCCGCGAGATTGAGGTTCTGTCAGGCCGTAGCTTCCGGCCGATGCGCCGAGCGACCGCGGTCTTCGAACCCAATGGTCTACCTTTTGTGGACATTCCCGACTTGCAGGTCGGCTCGATGGAACCAGAGTCGATGGTTTGGGAGGTCCCTGACCCGGTGAACCCCCAGATGGCAACCGTCCTGCAGGTCACGCCCTTGGCTGCCCCTGTCCCTAAGGCCGCGTCTATTGCAGACGCACTCTGGATTGCCGGCCAGCTCGTCGCCGTAGCGTCGCAGAGAGGGCAACTGTCAGGTGAGTATGTCCTTGGATGGCTAGGTTCATTTTTCTCGCCCGAGCAGCGAGTGGAACTCTTTCGTCGTGTCATGAACCCTGAGGTTCGATTTCATGTACCCATCCTCGCGGTCTCTGTCGACGGATGGTGGTTCCAGATCGCTCGTCGGCTTCTCTGGATGACAAACGAGACCGAGGACGAAGGACGCCTTTTCGAACCGCTCATGGATCAGACGACCGGTGACAAGATTCCACCGCTTGTAGCCGCCGAAGCGATGCTGATCGCGGCTCCCATGACACAGCAACCCGCAGGCTGGGCATTCACCGCGCGCATCTGGACCGAGCAGGTGCAACGGCCCACCGATCGGCAGTGGAGCAGGTTCGCGAGGGCTATCCACGGCCACGGCATACCGACCATCACTCTCGACACCGCCTCGACTCCTCATGAGATCGCCTGCCAGGTGGTCTTGAAGGGCTACTGGCACGGCTACGTCAAGGGCGATGAGCCGGCCCTGGCACAGGCAGTCGCGACGGCGTATCCGCGACAGGTCGCTCACATTGAGCGTGAGACCTGCGCCCCGAATAGGGATTCGGCAGCCGCGACGTTGCTCGAGCAACTGGTCAGCCCTGGATTCGACCCAGGGCAGGGTGCGGAGGCGACCCGACGGTACGTGCGCCGAAAGGCCAGCATTGCGGTAATGCAGTACAGGAAAGGCGAAGCACCGGATCGGTATCCCTGGACGCAGGTTGGAATTAGCGAACGCCGTTACTACAAGCTCTTGCCGCTGTTTGCGCAGAAGGTCAACGGCCGCTACGACTACGACTACGAGGACGTGGTGGCGCGGATGAAGGCCTACCTGGACCGCGTAGACAAGGAACGGACCATACGAACAGCCGCTCTTGAAGTCCTCCTGTCACACGGCTTCGGCGAAGAGGCCGCACGCAAGTGGCTACAGAGGCATCGGCCTGAGGAGGCCGTGGCCGCGTGGCCGAGTGGTCGACGTTCATAGTGCCAGCCTTGTACTCAAGCTAGGTTATCGGGTTGCTTGCAAGCCCGCCCCGTGCCAGCCGGGCTGTGGTTGAGAAGAGCTGGGCACGCGCGGGGCGGACCGGCGCACATACTTGGGCTTTATAGCCATTGCCTAATTAGTTGAGAGGGGTTCATCCTGCCGCCCTCTAACGCTTCACACGACCTCGGAGTGCGAGGGCTGCAAGACCGAGAAGGATAGGCTCCGAAAACCGGGATGCCATTTCGATGTACCCGCCAGCCGTGGTCAAGTCCTGCCCGCTAGATCGGAAAACCACCGAGTTGAGGGTTACGTTTAGTGCCTTTTCGAAGCGCTCGCTAGTGAACTGGTCTCTGGTGGGGTTTTTGGGATTCTCTTGGTCGATCTCGAAGGTGACCTTTCCTCCGCCGGGCGGGACGACGCCCGCGGCTTCCTGCTTTGGCGAAGACTGGGGGAGTCCGAAGCCTGTCATCAGCAGGATCGTGGTCATCATCGCGAGTGCCAGCCAGATCAGGGCGCGCGAAGCTCGCAGGCCGTAGCCGGAGAGCAACCAGTATGACTGAAGAAGCCAACGTTCTGCCTCGTTCCACCTACGACTGTGGCGTCGCATCTCCATTTCACCATAGTAGAAATCAGCGGCACCAGGTTCGTCCTTCGCGTCCTCTCGGGCCTTGCGGAGTTGGCGGTAGATTATCTCTAGTGCAGCCAGGCTGGGGGCATCCACTCTGTTCGACGGTGGATTAATCCATCCATGCCGAGGAGTTGATGAGCGATCAGGTAAGGAACGCCACCTCCGCTCCTCCTCGATAACTTGGCGTTGGGTCCAGGTGAAGGGAACTCCCCAGCGCCATTGGCGTCCCATCGGTGGAGCAGCAAAAGTACGGCGACCTTCAAGACGTAGCTGGTCAAGATGAAGTGCGCCCGAAAAAACGCATCTCGCTAGGTTGACATCGAAGAGTGTAACCATGGCACAGTCAACACCCCGCAGTGACTCGATGCTGACCTCATTTTGCTCCCATGGTCCTGCGATTCCATCCCGAAACCATTCAATTCGCGAGGAATGTGAGTGTGGGATTATGCTTATAGGCTGCATGAAGACTGCGTAGTTGAGAGATATTTTCGAATTCCCGATAACTAGTCGTGCGCTGTGTTCCCAGCGGGCGCGGAAGCATGAAAGGTTGTTAGCGAAAATGGAAATTGTTACGGGTTCAGTGAATGTAGTTCTATGGAGGGATACAGTCTCCCGGCAGGCCAATGGGCCAAGGGTATGGGGGCTCCTGAACTCTGAGCCATCGTAACTGAGGGAGTGTTCAAATATAGCCCCATTGAATCTGATTGGGCCGTCGAATATGCATCGCTCGAATTCTGTGAGTGCGGTTGATCTTACGTTCGCGAAATCGCATCCCGATATAAAAGACGCGTCTCGAAAGTATGCATTGTCTCCAGTGAAGGCGCATCCGGTAAAACGCGCTTCATCGTGGAATGTTGAGTTCTCGCATGAGAATGAATTGAGTGTTGCGTTGTCGAAATCTGCACCCATTTTGAAGGCGGTGCGCTCAAAAGAGCATTCATCGCTAAAGCTCGATCCGTTCCAGAAGCTCTCCCCCGAGAAGGTGACGTCACTGAAATGTGCGCGAGTGAACTTTGAGTGAGCGAAGTTTCCCCATTTTTCGAAGGATGTGGAGCCGAAGGTAGTGGCAGAATTGAATGTGCAGCGTTCGAAACTCACCTCACCTTCGAAAGAGACTTCCCCGAATAGAATTTCCCCAAATTCGGCCATGGTGAAGTCGCAATGGTTTTCAAATGTAACATCAAAGAAACTGGTGTACCCCAGAAAAGTTGCTTGGCTGAATCGAATTTCACCTGAAAATATAGCGCCATCGAATGCGGCGCCATCGAAATTGGCATGCTCGAAGATCGCCTTTCCTCTGTGCTCTCGAAGTGAGGGAAGTAGTTGTCGGAGGAGAGTCCCATCGAAGGATGTGCCTCGCATATCGATCGTGCTATCTGGCGCCAGATTCGCCAGATACTCACTGCGTTGTGTAACGCTCACGTGTGCGAAGCACTCATTGGTGTTGGGGAGCCTGGCGCCCCAACACCCCACAGATGCAGTGACGGGATCGGCTCCGTATCCGCAGTGCGGCCAGTCTGGCGGCGCAGTAGTTGGTGAAGGTTCAGCCATACCGGCATCGACGCAGTAACAGTGCCTGAAGTTCCCTCAGTTCACTCGCGAGGCTGCGCCCATGTACCTGATCACCTGACCGATCGCCGCCTGTTGCATCCATACGCGCCCCTGTGCGCCCCACATGCACCCTCCAGCTGCCCCGCGCTCCCCTCCTACCGTCATGGAACAGCGAGGGCCGGAAGAGTCTGGCCCCGACGGGGAGCAGGGTGCGGCAGGTGACCGCACCGAACTGACGTCGGCCGCATCTGCCCACCTTGGGGATGGGGGCGGTATGGGGTCCCGTCGCAGGATTCATGACAGCTTCGAGCAGGCGGTGCAGGCCGCCGTGTCCACGTTTGGGGCGGAGGTCACGCCGAAGCTGAGAGGCAGTGGGTGGCAGGAGGACCAGCTGCGGGGACCGATGGAGAACATGATCCGGTCCATATGTCGTGGGCTGGGTTTGGACGTCACCCTCATCGGCGAAGTCCCGCTCGTCGATATGGGAGCCCGCCCTGACTATGCCGTTGAGGTCGGGGGCGCCCTCGTCGGTTACATCGAGCTCAAGAAGCCGGGCACTCAGGCCGACCCCTCCGTCTACACGGGCCGCAATGCCGAGCAGTGGGCAAAACTACGGCTGCTGAACAACGTCCTGCTCTGCGACGGGAACGAGTTCTCCGTCCACCAGGAGGGCCAGCGGGTCGGCGAAGTGGCACACATGAAGGGCTCGGTCCTCACCTCCGGATCCCGGCTTGCTCCCGCCGACGGGACACTCGCCCGAGTACTGCGCGAATTCCTCGTCTGGGAACCGCAGACACCTCGCACCACGAGTCAGCTCATCCGAGCAGTCGCCGGGCTCTGTCAGCTTCTGTCGGAAGAGGTCGGAGAGGCGATCGCACAGGAGAAGAGCCGCCGGCGTCCACTGGCATTCACGACACTCGCCAAGGACTGGCGACACCTGCTGTTCCCGGAAGCGACCGACGCCCAGTTCGTCGAACAATACGGTCAGGCAGTGGTGTTCGCACTGCTGCTCGCCAGGGTGGAGGAGATCGCTTTCGAAGGCGAGACCGTGCACGAGATCGCCACGAAGCTCGGCAAGAAACACTCGTTGATGGGGCAGGCCCTGGATGTCCTGGCCGGCGACTCTGTTGCTGGACTGTCCACCACGCTGAACACACTGCTTCGCGTCATCGGCGCCGTCCGATGGGACGTGCTGGACGATGGCACTGGAGACGCCTACTTCCTGCTGTACGAACACTTCCTCCAGATCTACGACCCGGATCTGCGGATACGTACAGGCTCGTACTACACGCCGCATGGCGTCGTCTCAGCCATGGCCAGGCTCGTCGAGGACGTCCTGAGACGGGAGGGCTTCCGTATTCCGTCCGGCTTCGCCTCTCCCGATGTAGTCCTTGTCGACCCGGCCATGGGCACCGGCACCTTCCTGCTGTCGGCACTGGAACTCGCTGCAGGGACCATCACCGAGGCGGAGGGGCCAGGCGCGGTGGGCCCGCGTCTGCGAGAAATGGTGGGGCGTCGGCTGGTCGGCTTCGAGATGCAGGTCGGTCCGTTCGCCGTCGCGGAACTGCGCATGCACGCCATGCTTAAGCAGTACGGGTCCGCGGCCCCCGCCCAGGGCCTCAGACTGCTGGTGGCCGATGCCCTGGACAGCCCGACAGCCGAGTTCAACTGGATTCCCCATACCTACCGGGCGCTCGCGGAATCCCGTCGACAGGCCAACCAGGTCAAGCGGGACGAGCGTGTCATGGTCGTCATGGGCAACCCGCCGCACGACGCCGTGAGACGGGGCGCCGGCAAGTGGGTGGAACGCGGCGACCCCGAGGCGGGTATCCCAGCCCCGCTGGGGGCCTTTCGGCAACCTGGCAACGGCAGG
The DNA here is from genome assembly GCF_000716605.1 of Streptomyces sp. NRRL F-525. Lineage (GTDB taxonomy): Bacteria > Actinomycetota > Actinomycetes > Streptomycetales > Streptomycetaceae > Streptomyces. Next base: position 55,643 of record NZ_JNXE01000034.1, read on the forward strand.
TACGAATCGAAGATCGCCAACCTTTACGTCTACTTCTGGCGTTGGGCCACCTGGAAGGTCTTTGACGCGCATGATGACGCCCCATTCGGGGTGGTCGCCCTGATCACGCCGAAGGCGTGGCTCAAGGGACGGGCATTCGCCGGTATGCGGCGTTACTTGCGCAACACAGCCGACGAGGGATGGATCATCGACCTCTCCCCGGAGGGCCACCGCGCGGATGTCGCGACCCGCATTTTCCCTGAGGTCGCTCAGGAATTGTGCATCGCGATCTTTGTCCGTTGGCGGGACAGCCCCAGGCCACGGACGGACCGGCAGATTGCAAAGGTGAGACATCTCAAGGTCGGCGGGCGTCGCGACGAGAAGATCGAACGCCTGACGGCTCTCAGGCTCGACGACCCCGAGTGGCGCGACTGCGCTTCAGGCGAGACGGATGCCTTCCTGCCGCCCGGCAGTGACCTGTGGGAGTCATGCGCGCAGCTGAGAGATCTGATGCCGTGGTCGTCGCGTGGCGTCACGCCCGGACGCATGTGGGTCTACGCACCCGACGAGGAGTCGCTTCAAAGGCGGTGGCAGCGCTTCGTCGCTGCGGACACCGAGCGGCGCGCCGAGATGGTCGGGGACTCTGGTGAGCGCACGCTCGAAGACAATCCCCCACCCTTGCCGGGGGTCCAATCTCATGGACGGACAACACTTGCCACTGAGCACAGGGGAAACGCTCAAACGGCGCGCATAGGATTTCGGTCATTCGACCGGCAATACGTTCTGCCGGACAGTCGATTGATGGAACGCGGCAGAGCGGACCTCTGGCGAGTCCGCAGCAACCGCCAGATCTACACCATTGAGCAGAACGCCCACCCGGTGGTCAACGGACCTGCACTGGTCTTCAGCGCCCTCATTCCCGACATGCACTACTTCAACAACCGCAGCGGTTGCGCCCGCCCTCTTTATCGCAACGCCGCTGGCACGCTACCCAACATCACACCCGGTCTGCTCCCCCTGCTCGCCAGGCAACTCGGCGCGCCGGTCTTCGCCGAAGACCTCTTGGCCTACATCGCCGCGCTCGCGTCCCATCCGGCGTACACGGCTCGGTTCCAGGAAGACCTCGAAGTCCCGGGCGCGCGGATACCCCTCACGGCTGACCATTCCCTGTGGGAACGGGCGGTCGTCATCGGTCGGCGAGTCCTGTGGCTGCACACCTACGGCGAGCGGTATGCCGACGAGACGGCTGGGAGGCCATACGGCAGGGTGTTGTTGCCACGCGATCGCCCCTGGTGCGTGGAGGAGATCCCGGACGATGTGGAAGCCATGCCGGAGAACCTGACGTACGACTCCGTGACGCAGGATCTGTGGGTCGGCACTGGACGGATCAGTCCGGTGCCTCGCGCGGTCCGAGAGTACGAAGTTTCCGGAATGAACGTTCTCGACAAGTGGTTCGGCTACCGACGGAGGGATCCTGCGGGTAAGCGACGCCTCGAATTGGACCACGAAGTGGCTACGCGCTGGCTTCCCTCATGGACCACGGAGCTGCTGGAGTTGCTCAACGTCCTCGGCCTGCTCGTGAGAGAAGAGCCGGCACAGGCCGTCGTCTTCAACGAGGTGTGTGCGGGCCCACTGATCACGGTGACGGACCTGACAACAGCGGGCATCCTTCCTGTGCCTACAGAGGCAACAAGGGCGCTGAAAGCGACGTCGGATGCAGGCGACGCACTGTTCGACCTGTGACCGAAGCGGTGGCCGCTGAACTGTGCGCAGGTGGTCGAAGTCGTCCCCGAACCGGCGGTTCGGGACGGTCTGATCGGGCGCGAGTTCGCTCCCACCCCGGAGTGCACTCATACCGCGACAGCCAGAAGCAGCAGCGCACCTACATCGCTGCTGAACGTGCTGTTCACCAGACCTCTTTTGCGTGAGCGATGCGTGAGCGGATGGGTTAACACGAGCTGACACAGGAAGGTTTGGCGATCCTTCTGGATGTGTCCTGACCAGGTGGATCCGGACACTGAGTCAGCTTCCGGAACCACCCAGCAAGCTTTGGTCAGGACTTTTAATCCATTGGTTGTGGGTTCGAGTCCCACAGGGTCTACCGGTGGCAGGCGGGGGTTATGGCCTCTGACCTGCTGTGCAGCGTCTGATTCGACTTCGGTCGGCTCGGGCGCTGCTTTGTTTTCGGGGGCGAGCAGGTCCAGTACTGCCGGCACGGCGACCGGTACGACGACCGGCGATCTTCCCGCGACCGGAACGCGTATCGCCGACGTATCGAAAAGCGCATACGCCCCCGCAACAGTCCCCCGCCTTCAGTGGAGGCACGAACCACCGTGCGGCAACGGTCAGTTCGTCCATAGGGAACGGGAACAGGAACGGGAAAGGACTGTGCGCATGGACTCGGATTCCGTACGCGGTGTCGGTCGGCGGAGGCTGCTCGGGTGGAGCGGGCTGGCGGCCGTCGGCGGGGTGGCAGGGGCGTCGCTGGTGGGCGCCCAGCCCGGTTACGCCGCCGAGGCCGGTTACGCCGACCAGGGCCGTCACGCCTCGGCTGGCCAGGCCTCGACCGACCCGATTCCGGCCGACACCCGCCCCGGCGGCGCCTACGACCGATACGTGGCGAAGCTGGCCGCCGAGGGCAGGTTCTCCGGCGTGGTGCTGCTGTCGCACCGGGGCCGGACCGTGCTGTCCCGCGGCTACGGCATGGCCGACGAGGAGAAGGGGACCGCCAATCACGAGGGCGTCGCGTTCAGCCTCAGTTCGGCGGGGAAGCCGTTCGGCACGGTGGCCGTGTTGCAGTTGGCGCAGCAGGGCAAGGTGAGGCTGTCGGACCCGGTGGGAACCCATCTGAAGGGCCTCGCCAAGGAGATCGCCGAGCAGGTGACCGTCCACCACCTGCTGTCCGGCACCTCCGGGCTGGACGTCGCCGACGACGACGTACGACGGGTCTTCCGGAGCCGGGACGAGGTGCACGCGTACTACGAGCGGCGGGCCCGGCAGGCGAGACTTGTGGGCATCCCGGGCGTGCCCGACACCGACCACGAGGAGGCGGAGGTCACCCTCGCCGCGCTGATCGTGGAGGCCGTGAGCGGTCGGCCGTACTGGGACTACGTGCGGGAGAACGTCTTCGCGCGTTGCGGCATGACCGGCTCCGGGTTCTACACGCGGCCGCAGTGGCTCACCGACGGGCACATCGCGCACCCGTACATGGAGCTGGCCGACGGCAGTGTGGTGGACGCCGTCCGCAACCTGGACGAGAGCAGCCCGGACCCGAACGTCCTCGGCAAGAATCCTGGCCGCGCCTTCATCGACGCCCCCGGGGACGGCGGTTTCGCCACCGCGCCGGATCTGGTCCGGTTCGCGCACGCGCTGGGTGACGGCACGCTGCTGGACCGGCCCTGGGCCGACGTGCTCACCGCCGCCAAGATCCCCCACGGATCGGCGTCGTTCGGGGCGTACGGGATCCCGGTCTCCATCGTCGGCGGCCAGTGGATGTACCAGCGCGCCGGCGGCAACCCCGGCGTCGGCGCCAACTGGGACATCTACCCGGACACCGGCTGGGTCGGCATCATCCTCAGCAACCACGACGGCGTGCCGCTCCAGGAGATGATCGGCCAGGAGACGCAGGCCGTCACCGGGGCCCCGGCCGACGGGGGTTCGGGGGGCTGAGCCACCGGGGACTCTCCGCCGGGCAGGCAATGCCCTCAGCCTCGGCGACCGGCGCCGTCCGCCCGTAGAAGACGAGAAGAGCGGAGCAACCAGTGCCCCACGTACTGAACTTATGGCGTCAACAGCTCGGAAAAGTACCCGAGTCGGTCTGGCAGCGAACCGAACTCCAGGTCCTGATCCTCGCGGACAACGGGCTCACCGACCTCCCGCCCGCGATCGGACGCCTGCACGGGCTGACCACCCTGGACCTCGGTCACAACCACCTCACCTCGCTCCCCGACGAACTCGGCGACCTGACCGCCCTCGACGGCTGCCTCTACCTGCACGACAACGACCTGGCCCAACTCCCGCACACCCTGGGGAACTTGACCCGCCTGCGCTATCTCAACGTCGGCGAGAACACCCTCACCGCCCTGCCCGAGGTCATCGGCCGCATGGCCGGTCTCATCGAACTCCGCGCCCAGCACAACCGGCTGACCACCCTGCCCGACACCATCGGCGCCCTCGGCACCCTGCGCGAACTCTGGCTCCGGGGCAACGAGATCACCCGCCTCCCGCCATCCGTGGCCGACCTCCACGAACTCCGTCACCTGGACCTACGGGAGAACGCCCTCGCCGAACTCCCGCAGTCACTGGCCGACTTGCCCCTCCTCCGCCAACTCGACCTCCGAAGCAACCGCCTCACCGTGCTGCCGGACTGGGTGTTGGCCATGCCGTCGCTGGAGAAGCTGGACCTGCGGTGGAACGACTGTGACCCGCCCGCGGGGCTGCTGACGGAGTTGGAGCGGCGCGGGTGCGTCGTGCTCTCGTGAGCGCCTTGAGTGCGGCGGGCAGCCGTCCCCTTTGACCCACAGGTGTGAACCAGGCCGCCTCCGGGGTGGCTGAAACGGGTCGTAGGGCCCCATTTGTAGACGTCGAGCCCGCCGCCCCGATGGGCATCTCATTCACCGAAACCGGGATATCCCACGCCCACTTGGCGGCACTTTTCGGTCACTCGTGGATATTCCCGCAACATATACAGTTCGACGCCCAGTTGGGGACGAACGCGGAACGAAAACGGGGAGAACCGGGTGAAGAAGATCCTGCTGACCACAGGACTCGTCGCGTTGCTGACGGTGGCGACCGCCGCGCCGACCATGGCCATCTCCGACTCCGGATCGACGCCCTTGCCCGGCACGGGTGCGAAGGTCGAGGTCACCGCCTGGCAGTGCAACGCCTACGCCGACAAGTGCTCCTTCAAGACGTCCACGAAGACGAAGAAGGGCAACGCGAAGTACAAGGTCAGCAAGATCAGCAACACGGCGACCGTGAAGGCCAACGGGTGGCAGGCCACGCTCGCGTTGAGTCCCAGCGGTACGCAGGTGAGTGAGAGCACCCGGCAGGTCAGCTGGACCAACCAGAACACCTGGATCGCCGACGTCAGCGGCATCGCCGACCCCGGGGGTTCGCTCAACACGAGCATCACCACCTGCTCCGACGGCGGCGCCTTCAAGTCCGGCGTCAAGGCGTTCGCCTCGGCCTGCGCGAACGACTGAGCGCCGTGCAGCGCGACCTCCTGCCAGGGCGTACCGGCCGCCGTAGCCGTGTCGTGGTCGCCGCGGCCGCGACGATCGCCGGGGTGGCCGCCCTCGGCGTCTCGAAGTTCGGCGGCGGGCCGGTGGAGCGGCCCGACCGGCCCGGCAGTCAACTGGCCGCGCAACTCGGCGCTCTGCGCGGAGCGAACGATCTCGTACGAGCCACCCGTGCCGAGGTCGGACGTGATCCCGCGCTGTACCCGACCGCGTACGGGCGCCTGGAGGCCGCGCTCCCCGCCGGGCACCGGACCGGCGCCGAGCCGCCCGTCCCCGGGATCCGCCCGGCCGCCCTGGCCCGGCTCGCCCGCACCGACATGCTCGACACCCCCGCCTGGCGGGCGCAGTACGTGTGCCTGTCGCTGTCGGCCGCCGGAACCTCCCCGGCCTCTGAAGCCTCACGGGTTCCCCAAGGTTCCGGCGCCCCCGGAGCCACCAGCGCGGCCGCTGTCCTGGAACGGGCGGGGCTTCTCGCGCAGGCCGAGGCCGAGGCGCTCGGTTATCTCCGGGCGCCGGACCCCGAGGACGACGCCACGACCTCGCTCGCCACCCGCGCCGCCTTCCTGCAGACCCTGGCCTGCCTCGGCCGCGACGACCAGGTGGCCCCCGCCGCGCTGACCCGCCTCGCCGCCGACACCGCTCAAGTCGACCAGCCCGTACCGGCGTTGTACGCGGTCGAGGCGCTCCGGGCCGTCGGGGTGCGGGCCCGTGCCACACGCGTTCTCCGCCACGCCGACGCTGATCTCCGGCGGGCCGACTGCGCCGGGTCCGAATCCATCCAGCGGGCCGCATCAGCCCTGCTGCGGCGGGAGTTGACGCCCCAGACGCGTGCTTGTCTGCTGCCCGCGCTGCACGATCCCGACACGCAGACCCGGTGGCTGGTCCGGCGGGCGCTCGCCCTCGGCGCGTCTGACCCGCCAATTCCCGCGCCTACGGCGGCCGTTCGGTCCGACGGTCTCGTGGCCAAGTCCCCGACCCAACTCGGCACGCTGACCGCCACGTACAACGCCGCGCGGGCCCTGACCGCCAGCGGCGGGCGGGAGCGAGCACCGGACTGGCTGGAGAAGGGGCTGAAGCGGCTGGGCTCGGACCCCGGGCTCGACCCGTCCGACCGGCTGCTGCTCGCCATGACCTGCCACCGGTTGTCCTTGGGCTGCGGACCGCGGGCCGCCGAGGGGGCCAGGGCCGCGGCGGCCGAACGCGCGGTACCGGCGCGCTTGACCACGGCGAACCAGCACAGTTGGTACGGCGCCACGGCCGCTCGTGCCGAGTTCGGACTGGGGTGTCCGCGCACCTCCGTCGAGTCGCTCGCGCACGGGGGCGGCGCTCTTCCCGCCCCTTCCCTGCGCGTCGTGGTGGTGCTCGCCGACGCGGGGTGCGCGGCCCAGGCGCGACGGCTCACGGCGGGGACCGACCTCGTCGCGCAAGCCCAAAAGGCCCTGCGCGACGGGGAGTTGGTGACTGCCTCCGACGCGATCCAGGCGGCCCTGGCCGCCGACCAGAACGTCACGCAGACCTTCTGGAACGACCTTCCGGCACTGCTGAAGCCCTACCGCGACGCCGAGTTCCCCGACCTCTACGCCGACTCACCGGGCGGTGCCGCTTCGGCCGACGCCACGAGAGCCGCGTACTACCTCCTCGCCTGAGCCCTCCCTCGTACCCGCCCCGCCTTCCTCACCCCAGAAGGGCACCCGCCGTATGAACACCGCCTCCCCGCCGATCGTCCTGGGCGAAGGCCTGTCCTTCAGATACGCGGCCGGTGGTGGTCTGAGCCGGGCTGATCTCACCCTCCGGGCGGGAACGATGGCCGCCGTCGAGGGGCCGTCCGGCTCGGGCAAGAGCACCCTGCTCGCCCTCCTCGGGCTCATCCTCTCGCCGAGCGCGGGCTCCCTCCACATCGGCGGCACGGACACCGGCGCGCTGTCACCCGCCGACCGGGACGCGCTGCGCCTGCGCTCGATCGGCATCGTGCTGCAGGACCTCGGGCTCCTCACGTTCCTCAACGCCTGGGAGAACGTCGCCGCCGCCTTCGGACCGCGGCTGTCGAGGCACCGTACGACGGCCCGGGCGCTGCTCGGCGACCTCGGCATGGAGCACCTGGCCGACTCCCCGGTCACCGAACTCTCCGGCGGCCAGCGGCAGCGCATCGCGGTGGCCCGGGCGGCCGTGAAGGAACCGCTGCTCGTCCTCGCCGACGAGCCCACCTCGGGACTGGACCCGAAGAACGCCAACTCCGTGATGGATGCGCTGCGTTCGTGCGCCGGACGGGGCGCGGCCGTACTGCTCGTCACGCACGCATCCGCGGTCGCCGAGGCCTGCGATCAGCGCTATGTGCTGGACGACGGCGTGCTGTCGCCCGTCCGCGAGGAGAACCTCCGTCAGGGAAGTGCCCGTAGGGAGACGCTGGGATGAGTCGCTGGAGTCTCTACACCTGGAAGCGCGACGGGCGTTCGCTGCGCCGGGCGCTGCCCACGCTCACGGTGCTGGCCGCGCTGCTGACCACGTCCGCCGGGGTCGCGGCCGGTGCCGCCGGTGCCGTGGAGCGGGACGTGCTGGGCTCCGGCGGCCTCACGCAGATCGAACTCTCCTCCTTCGAGGGCGATGCGTCGGTCCGCCCGCTCACCACCTCGGCACTGCGGGAAGCCGCGCGGGCAAAGGGAGTTCGGCAGGTTGTCGCCGACTACTCCTCCGTGCTGTACGCCGAGGAGAACGGGACGTACGACCTGGCGAGCCACACCCTGACCCCGGGTGACGATCTGCCGCTCACCAAGGGGAAGGTCTCCGCGCCCCTCGGCCCGGACGAGGTCGTACTGCCCGCCGTCGCGCAGGGGACCGACTTCGCCCCGCTCCTCGGCCGGTCCGTCGCCTTCGGGTACACCAGGGCGACGGGTGCCGCGTCCGGCACCAGCGCTGTGATCAAGCTGAGGATCGTCGCCCTGTACGACCCGAGTTGGCAGGCCGACGGACCCGGCGTCGCCTATCTCTCGCAGGACACCGCCGCGTTGCTGGCCGCAGCCCGCGCCGGTCAACCGGCGGAAGCCTTCCGGGACCGGGAGGGTGCGCAGTCCGCCGTCGTGGTGGTCGAGCACCAGCGGCAGGTGGCCGCGGTCACCAAGGCCCTGCAGAACAAGGGGTTTTCGGCCTCCGCGGTCTCCGACCGGGTCCGCAACCTGCCCGGTCTGTTCGGTGCGGCGGATCTCGCGATGCGCGTCGGGGTGCTGGTCCTGGCGCTCGGCGCCCTCGCGCTCGGTGTCGTCCGGGCCGCGGACAGCGCGCGGGCACGGATCGGCCAGTTCGCCGTCCTACGGATCCTCGGTTCGGGACGGCCCGAACTACGCCGGATCCTGCTCGGCGAGGCCGTGCTGTCCGGCGGGGTGGCGGGGGTGCTCGGCGCGGCCGTCGGCACGGCGTTGTCCGCGTCGCTGGCCGGCCCGCTCAGCGATGTGCTCGGCCTGCCCATCACCGTCACGGACGCCCTGCCCGGGCCCGCCTGGGCCGGAGCGGCGCTGCTGCTGCCCGCTGCCGGCCTGGCCGTCGGCACCCTCTTCGGAAGCCGCGAAGCCCTCCGCCGGGACCCCTATCTCACCGCACGAGCGCACGGTTGACTCGACACCGCGCTCAGTACTCCGTCACCTGAGACTCCAAGTACCCCTTCAAGAACGCGTACTTGGCGTCCGTGTCCGCCGCGGGCAACGGTGCGAAATGGTCGCCCAACTCCATCGACACCGGCCTCGACGTGCGCAACTCCGGCCATGTCGGCAGGCCGTGGCCGTTCGGGTTGCCTGTTGCCACGAAGTTCGCGACGTACGACGACGTCCGGTCGGCGATGGCGTAGTCGGTGGACGTCCACGGGCGGTCCGTGCCGTACAGGTTGCCGAAGAAGTAGTACTTCTCGGCGCCGTGGTAGGCGCCGACGCCGTCCGCCGGTTCGATGGGGTTGGTGGTGTCGTGGCCCGGGGGGACGTGGGTCCACCAGTAAGTGTAGACCGGGCTGCGGTTGGCGGCCGTGACCTTGAACTGCGTGCCCCAGAGGAACGTGGAGACCCGTTCCTCGTCGCGGGCGTAGTTGTTGTACTGGGCTGCCGCCTCCGTGTCCGTCGTCGCGGGGTAGGGGGACAGGAAGTCGGCCGCCCGATCGCCGAACGTCGTCGCCGCGTACGCCTCGTACGCCGCGACCGTCATCGTCAGTGTCGGGGACGCGCCGTTCTCGTCCTTGTTGTTGCCGGTGAGGACCGGGATGTCGTACTCGGTACGGGACTTCATCGCCGCCGTGTACGACTTCGGGAGGACGTAGCCGTCCAGGACGTTGCCGAAGCTCGTGCCCGCCGCCGGGGCGCCCTGGGCGTACACCTTGGTCACGATCTCGTCGGCCGGCAGCGCGCGCAGGTCGGACAGTGTGGACGCGCCCATGTACGTTGCGAACGCTGTGCCGTTGGCCTCCGCCGTCGCCAACTCCGCGTAGCCGCCCGCCACATGGCCCAGCGCCGGGTCCTTGGTGTACTGCACGCCCGCCGAGAGCACGGCGCGGTGGAACAGGCCCCTCGCCAGCTTCGAGATCATCAGGATGTTCACGAAGGACGAGCCGTGCGACCAGCCCGCGAGCGTCACCCGTTCCGGATCGCCCCCGAACGCCGCGATGTTGCGGCGGATCCACTTCAGCGCCGCGACCGTGTCCCGCACGCCCCAGTTCCCGGAACCACCGTGCCCGCCCTCCGAACTCAGCGCCGGATGCGCGAGGTTGCCGAAGGCGCCCACGCGGTGGTTGTACGTCACCACGACCGCGCCCTTGGCCGCCAGGTTCGCCCCGTCGTACACCGGCTGCGAGGCCCACATGGCGCTGTTGCGGCCGCCGTAGATCCAGACGAAGACCGGGCGGAGGTCCCGGGAGGATGTCGAACTGCCCGCCCCTGTCCAGATGTTGAGGTTCAGGCAGTCCTCGCTCAGTGGGGGGACCTTGTCGGCGGTGATGCCCGTGACCGGTTGGGGGCAGGCGGCGCCCCAGGTGTCTGCCTTGCGGATGCCCTGCCAGGGCGCGGGCGGTCGCGGAGCGCGCCAGCGGTTCTCGCCTGCTGTGGAGGCGGCGTACGGGATGCCCTTGTAGACGGTGACGCCGGGGAGGGCGGACGCGGTGCCTGTGACCAGGCCGGACTGGGTTCTTACCGGGTGGCTCGTGTCGTGGTGGGGGGTGGCTGATGCCAGGGTGGAGGGCAGGGTGCTGAGCAGGGCCGCGCCGGCTGTGAGACTTGCCGTGCGGCCGAGGAAGGCGCGGCGGCCGGTACCGGTGGGGGAGGAGTTCACTGGGTCTCCCGATCACTTGAGGACGAGTCGCCTCATGCTGGGCCGGGCTTGGCCGTACGGCCTAGGGAGTTGTCGTGACTCACAGTGCCCACGGGTGCAACTTAGGTTGCGTACTCGCGGGTTGACATCTTGGAGCGTGAACTAGCGCCCTACAGCGCCGACTTGATCGTGTGCAGTACCGCGTCCGCCATGCCCCGCTCACCCCGCGCGTTCGGATGCACCGGCGCCGCCGGGCTCTGCGGTACGAGCGGTTCGATCCAGCGGGTGTCCTTCGCCGTGCAGGCGTTGTGGTCGGCGGAGGGCGTGTACGTGTCGACGTAGGCCGCTCCCGCCTCCGAAGCCCGTTGCCGCAGCATCGAGTTGAGCTGTTGCTCCTTCTCGCGGAGGAAGGTCACGTCGCCCGGTGCGAGGGACATCTCCCGGCCGCAGTCGGCGCTGTCGGCCGGCAGGATCGCCGGGTACGAGACGACGTAGACCCGGGCCTCGGGGGCGCGGCGCCTGACCTCGGTCAGGACCCGGGTGAGGCGTTCGCCCGCCGTGGCGATCTTCGTCTTCACCGCGTCGGAGTCGCCCCTGACGTAGTTCCGTTCGCACGGTGCGTCCTCGGTGATGTACTTGCCGCTGCCCGTCATCTCGTACAGCGCGCCCATCGCCACACACCGTTTGATCATCGAGCTGAAGTCGATGTCGTTGCCGCCGATGCCTACGGTGACCAGGCGGGTGGTGGACGAAAGTGCCCTGAGCTGGGGGGAGTTGGTGCCGTCGTCCGTGTGCTGCGAACCCGCGAGGTCGGCGGTCGTGGCGCCGCTGCAGCTCACGTCGCGGAAGTTCCCGCCCTTCAGGCCGAGTTCGGCGGCGACGAGGGCCGGGTAGTTGCCGGCGGAGCGGTCGCAGCCCGCCGGGGTGCCGGTGGGGTCGGTGATGCCGGGGCCGGCCGTGTAGGAGTCGCCGAGGGCCACGTACGGGCCCTTGGACTGGGCCGAGTAGGCGATGCCGGTGTGGCTGTCGCCGTTGCCGTCGCCGTCGCGGGTGACCAGGACGACGGTGAGCAGGGTGCCGCAGGCGAGGAGCCCGGCCACGCCGGCCTGCACTGAGGTTTTCATCGAAGTGCCCTCTCTGGTGGGCGAGTTGGTGAGGTGTGGACGTCCGCGGGCCCGGCGACGGGCGGGGGGAGTGCCCCGTCGCCGGGCCCGGGACTTGCGCCGGTCCCCGTCCCCACGGGATCCGGCACCGCGAGGCCGCCTCCGCTCTTGGCGGCCCCGGTCTGGGGGGAGTCAGGGGACCGGAGTGAGCCGGGCGGTGGGCGGGTCGGTGACCGGCGCCGGGACCTTGCGGCTCAGGGCCTCGCCCTCGACGTCCATGCGGGGGAGGAGGCGGTCCAGCCAACTCGGCAGGTACCAGGCCTTGTTGCCCAGCAGGGAGAGGACGGCCGGCACGATCGCCATCCGGACCACGAACGCGTCGAACAGGACCGCGATGGCCAGCCCGAAGCCGATCATCTTGATCATCGAGGCGCCCGCGCCGATGAAGCCCGAGAACACCGCCATCATGATCAGCGCGGCGGCCACGACCACCCGGGCGCTGTGCCGGAACCCGGAGACGATCGCCTGACCGGGCCCGTCCCCGTGGACGTACGCCTCGCGCATCCGGGAGACCAGGAACACCTCGTAGTCCATGGCGAGGCCGAAGACGATGCCCACCAGGAAGATCGGCATCAGGCTCATGATCGGGCCGGTCTGGTCGACGCCCAACAGCGAGGCTCCGTGGCCCTGTTGGAAGACCGCGACGACCGCGCCGAGCGCCGCGAGCACGGAGAGCAGGAAGCCGAGTGCCGCCTTGAGCGGGACGAGGAGGGAACGGAAGACGAGGAGCAGGAGGACGATCGCCAGGCCGACCACCAGTGCCAGGTAGGGAATCAGCGCGTCCTGGACCTTCTGCGCCACGTCGATGTTCAGCGCGGTGGTGCCGGTCACCTCGAAGCTCGCGCCCGCGTCGGAGGCGATACCGGGCCGTTCGCCGCGGATCGTCTGGACGAGCTCCTTCGTCTTCTCGTCGGTGGGGCTGGTCGCGGGGGTCGCGCTGAACACCGCTGTGTCGCCTGCCGAGTTGAAGTGCGCGGGTGAGACGGAGACCACCCCGTCCGTCGCCGCGATCTCCTTCGAGATCGTCGCTACAGCGCTCTTCGCGTCGTCCGCCTTCTTCGCGTCCACGACGATGGTCAGGGGGCCGTTGAAGCCGGGGCCGAAGCCTTTCGCGAGGTCGTCGTAGGCGCGGCGTTCGGTGGTGGCCGTGGACTTGGCCTCGTCACCGGGCATGCCGAGCTGGAGGTTGAGGGCGGGCAGGGCCATCGCGCCGAGGCCCACGACGCCGAGCAGCAGGACGGGGATCGGGCGGCGGACGACCAGGCGGGCCCAACGGCTGCCCCCGTTCTCGCCGTTACCCCGTTTGGCCTTGCCCTTCCGTTCGCGGCGCGAGAGGACGGCGTTCGGCCAGAAGCCGAGGACGGCCGGGACCAGGGTGAGGGAGATCAGGACCGACAGGAGGACCGCGCCCGCCGCCGCCAGGCCCATCTTCGTCAGCATCGGGATACCGACGACGGACAGACCGGCCAGGGCGATGACAACGGTCAGTCCGGCGAACACCACTGCCGAACCCGCCGTACCGGCCGCGAGCCCCGCCGCCTCGCGCGGCGCGTGGCCCTTCTCCCGCTCCTCCCGGTAGCGGGAGACGACGAACAGCGCGTAGTCGATACCGCAGGCGAGGCCGAGCATCGTGGCCAGTGTGCCGGTGGTCTCGGAGAGGCCGAAGGCGCTGCCCAGGGCGAGGACCGCGGACATGCTGATGCCGACGCCGAGGATCGCGGTGAGGAGGGGCAGGCCGGCCGCGGCCAGCGAACCGAAGGTGATGAGCAGGACCACGGCCGCTATCGCGATGCCGATCGCCTCGGCGCTGCCGCCGGCGGCGGGCTGGGTGGCGAGGGCGTCGCCGCCGACCTCGACGGTCAGGCCCGCCTTCTTGGCCGTGTCGATGGCCCGTTCCAGATGGGTCTTGGCGGCGTCGGTGAGGTCGTCGGCCTTCACCTTGAAGGTGACGGTGGAGTACGCCGTCGACGCGTCCTTGCTCACCGCCTTCGCGGCGAACGGGTCGACGGCGGAGGCGACTTGGGAACCGTCGGCCGCCTCCGTGACCAGCTTCTCGATCGCCGCCCTGTTCTCCGTCGCGGTGACCTTCTCGCCGTTCGGGGCGACGAAGACGATCCGGGCGTTCGCGCCGTCCGCCGCGGTGCCGGGGAAGCGCTGCTCCAGCAGGTCGAAGGCGCGCTGCGACTCGATGCCGGGCATTGTGAAGCCGTCGTCCGGGGCGGCCGGGGCCTTGGCGGCGGCGAAACCGACGGCGCCGAGGACCGCCACCCACAACAGGGTGACGAACCAGCGCCACCGGAAGGCCACACGGCCCAAGCGGTAAAGGAGAGTAGCCATGGCTGGGGAAGGCCTCCACGTCGGCGGTCGGTCGAGATCGTGGTCTCAACCCTTCCGTCGGCCGCTCCACGGCACGAGGGAGTGCCCTCCCGAATGGATGGTGTAGCCCGCTACACCATCGCCGCGCGGCTCAGCCCCCGCCCGGCCCCGTCAGCCCGCGTTCAGCTCCGTCAACTGGCCCAGCGGCAGCGTGTGTTGGGTCTGCAGGACCTTCGCGCGTAGATACCGGACGTTGTGCGGGGTGGTGAACACGCCGGTCGGGACGCGGTCGTGCACGTCGATGCCGAGACCGCGCAACTGGTCGGCCTTGTCGGGGTTGTTGGAGAGCAGGTCCAGGGAGGTGATCCCGAGGGCGGTGAGCATCTGCGCGGCGGCCGTGTAGTCACGGGCGTCCTCGGGCAGGCCCAGCGCGGTGTTCGCGGCGTACGTGTCGAGGCCCTGGTCCTGGAGGGCGTACGCGTCGAGCTTGTTGTAGAGGCCGATGCCGCGGCCCTCCTGGCGCAGGTAGAGCAGGACACCGCCGCGGTCGGCGATGCGCTCGACGGCCTCGCGCAGCTGGGGGCCGCAGTCGCAGCGGGCGGAGCCGAAGACGTCGCCGGTCAGGCACTCGGAGTGCAGCCGGACCAGCGGGGTGGTGCCGGGCGCGGGGTTGCCGAGGACGACCGCCACGTGTTCCTGGCCGTCGGTCAGGCCGTGGAAGGTGACGAGTTCGGCGTCGACGCCGTAGCCGTCCTGGAAGCGCAGCGGTACCCGGACGCGGGCACGCGGGGTGGCGGCGGGGAAGTCGGGCATGCGGGTCTCCGTGGTCCGGCGGCAGGTACGCGGATGTGCGTCATTGATGTGCTTCAGTTTTGAAACACATCCACGATCACGGAGACTACCTCATGCTTGAAATTTGAAGCAACAGAATTGTGGGACGGGTCACGAACAGGAGGGAGTGGAACGGCGCCGCCACGGCACGTCCTCCGGCTCCTCCAGCGCCCGCGCGATCCCCGCGCTGATCTCCTCCAGCTGCCCCACCTGCTCCGGGGTGAGGTGATCGAAGATCGCGGCCCGTACGGTCTCGACATGCCCCGGCGCCGTACGCTCCAGCACCTCCATCCCCGCGTCGGTCAGGACGGCGGTACTGCCGCGCTTGTCGCTCGGACACCCTTCCCGCCGCACCAGCCCGTCCTTCTCCAGCCGGGTCACGGCGTACGTCAGCCGGCTCCGGGTGATCTTCGACTTCTCGGCGAGGTCGGTCATCCGCAGCCGGCGGTCCGGGACGTCGGAGAGGTTGGCGAGGATGGAGTAGTACAGGTGGGGCATGCCGGCCTCCTGCTGGAGCTGCCGGTCGATCGCGTCCTCCAGGAGGTGCGTCGCGGCGATGTACGCGCGCCAGGCGCGCTGCTCCTCGGCGGTGAGCCAGCGGGTCGTCATGCCCCCAGTGTAGTTTTGTTTCAAACTTGAACCAAGCCCCACCGTTCCGCCCAGCCCCGCCCGCCTCGGAGAGAGAGCGCGTCGATGCCCCACCCGTACGTCCCCTACGTCCTGCTGTCCGCCGCCGTCTCCCTCGACGGCTACCTCGACGACACCGGCCCCGACCGCCTGCTCCTCTCCAGCCCCGCCGACTTCGACCGCGTCGACGAGGTCCGGGCATCGGTCGACGCGATCCTCATCGGTGCCGGCACGATCCGCGCGGACAACCCCCGCCTCCTGGTCAACTCGCCTGAGCGCAGGGCGAGTCGAGTAGCCGAGGGCAAGCCGGAATACCCCCTCAAGGTCACGGTCACCGCCTCCGGCGACCTCGACCCGACGGCCAACTTCTGGCACACGGGCGGCGAGAAGCTCGTCTATACGACGGACGGGGGCGCGGACCGGGTACGCGAACTGGCCCTGGCGGCGGACGTGGTGTCGCTCGGCCCGACCCTCGACTGGCGCGCCCTCCTTGAACACCTGCACGCGGTAAGGGGAGTTGACCGCCTGATGGTCGAGGGCGGCGGCACGGTCCACACCCAGCTCCTCCAGCAGGGCCTGGCCGACGAACTCCACCTGGTCCTCTCCCCCCTGTTCGTCGGCGACGACAAGGCCCCCCGCCTCTTCGGCCCGGGCAGGTACCAGTCAGGCCGCCTGCGTCTCGTCGAGACCCGCCCCATCGAGGACGTAGTACTCATGCGCTACGAGCCCACCGCCCCCGGCGCCGACGCCCTTCCCTCCGCCGCCGACCACCACTGGCTCGACCTCGCCTGCGACCTGGCGGCGGAGTGCCCGCCCTCGGAGACGGCGTTCAGCGTCGGCGCGGTGGTGGTGGCGGAGGACGGCACGGAACTGTCCCGGGGCCACTCCCGCGAGGCCGGCGACCCGGTGGTCCACGCGGAGGAGGCGGCGCTGGCGAAGATCGACCCGGCGGACCCCCGCCTCCCCACGGCCACGGTCTACACCAGCCTCGAACCCTGCACCCACCGCGCCTCCCGCCCCAAGCCCTGCGCCCGGCTGATCCTCGACGCGGGGGTACGGCGCGTGGTGACGGCCTGGCGCGAGCCGGACACGTTCGTGACGGCGGCCGACGGCAGCGGGATGCTGGCGGCGCGGGGGGTCTCCGTGGTCGTACTGCCGGAGCACGGGGAGCGGGCGAAGGCGCCGAACCGTCATCTGCTGGGCTGACCCGGGACCCCTTCCCCGGAAAAGTGTGACACTTCCGCGAAAAGTGTCACGCTTTTCCAGAACACCTACCTCCCCCCCCGGCTCCCCGACCGGCCCATCAAATCCTGCGCCCCACCGCCCCCCAGGTAACGCTCACAAAGGACCGGTGCGGAGGACGACGCGGAGGTAGGACACATGAGGGCAGTCGCGGTGCTGGGCGCTTCCGTAGCCGTAGGGCTACTCGCCTCCTGCGGATCGGCGGACACCGGTAGCCGGACCATGGCCCGGGCACTCCCCGCGAGCGCCGCGTTCACCCACCCCGGGGTGCTCGTCAGCAAGGGCCAGCTGGACGCCGTACGCAAGAACGTGGCCGCCGGCAAACAGCCCTGGCTGAAGGCGTACTTCGGGATGCGGGACAGCAAGTACGGGTCGTACAAGTACACGGCGAAGCCGTACGCCGACGTCGACTGCCCCTGGAACGGCAAGGCCGCGCACGGCTGCGTCGAGGAGCGCGAGGACGCGATCGCGGCGTACACGCAGGCCCTGCTGTTCAGCATCACCGGCAAGCAGCACCACGCGCTCAAGGCCCGCGAGATCATGGACGACTGGTCGGCGAAGATGAAGGAGCACACCTCCGACGACGCCGGACTGCAGACCGCGTGGGCCGGTTCGACCTGGGCGCGCGCGGCGGAGATCGTGCGGTACGCGCCCGGCGCGGGCTGGCCGGCGGACCGGGTCAAGCGGTTCGGGACGATGCTGCGCACCGCCTACGAGCCCGAGGTCACCAAGGACCTGCCGGACTACAACGGCAACTGGGACCTCGCGATGACGGACGCGGCGATCGGCATCGCCGTCTTCCTCGACGACCACAAGGCCTTCGACGCCGCCGTCAAACGCTTCCAGGACCGCGTGCCCGCCTACTTCTACCTCGCCAAGGACGGCAAGGTCCCGCTCACCCCGGTGGGCTCCAAACTCACCACCCCGCAGAAGCTGACGACGTACTGGTTCAAGCAGACGACGTTCAAGGACGGCGTCGCCCAGGAGACCTGCCGCAACTTCAAGCACGTCGGGTACTCCCTCGCCGCCACCGCGCACATCGCCGAGACCGCCTGGCACCAGGGCGTCGACCTCTACGACGGCGTCAAGGACCGGCTGAAGGCGGCGCTCGAGTTCCACGCCCGCTACCAGCTCGGCGAGCCCGCGCCCGCCTGGCTCTGCGGCGGCAAGGTCGACCGGAACATGGGCCCCGACCTGGAGGTCGCCGTCAACCACCTGGAGGGCAGGCTCGGCGTGAAGGTGCCCGCCGCGCACAAGCTCGTCGAGTCCACCCGCCCGGCCGGCAGCGACGACCTCTTCGTCTCCTGGGAGACCCTCACGCACGCCGGTAACACCGCCGACTGAAACCTGTGTGACATCGGACCCCGCGGATGGCGTATAGTTGCAATCACAACGGCGCGGGGTGGAGCAGCTCGGTAGCTCGCTGGGCTCATAACCCAGAGGTCGCAGGTTCAAATCCTGTCCCCGCTACTAAGGCCAAGGGCCGGAATCCAGAAATGGATTCCGGCCCTTGGTGTTTCTCCCCTTCCCTCTCGGTCTCCTCGATCGGCCCACACCGCTCGCCGCCCCCTCCCCACCACGAAAAACTGGATCCGTGGAGGAGGAGGGTCCGTACGTGCGAGCCGGCGGGCGCCTGCCCGGCGATCCCGTGCCCGACCCGGGCCTCGGCCCCGTCGAGAGACGGCGCATCTCCTACGCCCGCACCTTCGTCCACCGGCTGCCGGCGCTGCTGCTGATCGTCGGGGCGTTCTACGACTACTTCACCCCGCAGGACTTCACCGCGGCCCCGTTCTTCACCGCCGCCCCGCTGGTCGCCGCCCCGCTCTACTCGCGGCGCGGCACCGTGCTCACCGGTCTGGCCTCCGTCGCCGTGGTCCTCGCGATCCACCTCAGGCTCGGCATCGTCCTGCACACCGACGCGATCACCGAGGCGGCCACCGTCGCGACGGTCGCCGTCCTCGCCGTGCTGATCAACGCCCTGGTCCGCCGCAGCAGCGAACAGCTCGCCTCCGCGCGCGAGATCGCCGAGGCCGCCCAGCGCGCCGTCCTGCCCGAACCGGCCGAGCGCATCGGCGGGTTCGAGATCGCGGCCCGCTACGAGGCGGCGCAGGAGGGCGCGTTCATCGGCGGCGACCTGTACGCGGTGCAGGACACCCCGCACGGCGTACGGCTGGTCGTCGGGGACGTGCGCGGCAAGGGCATGGGCGCGGTTGCCGCCGTCGCCGTGGTCATCGGGGCGTTCCGGGAGGCCGCCGAGCAGGAGGCCACCCTGGAGGCGGTCGCGCAGCGGCTGGAGCGGGCGCTGGCGCGCGAGGGCACCCGGCGCGACGGGCTCGACGCCTTCGAGGGGTTCACCACGGCCGTCCTCGCCGAACTCCCGCACGGCGACGGCGTCGTACGGATCGTCGACCGGGGGCACCCGCCGCCGCTGCTCCTTCAAGTGGACGGCACCGTAAGCACGTTGCAGGTCCAGGAGCCCGCACTGCCCCTGGGAATGGGTGAGTTGGGGGTCTGGCCCGACCGCGCCGAGGAGTTCGCGTTCCCGGGCGGGGCCACTCTTCTCGTGTACACCGACGGGCTGTCCGAGGCGCGGGACGCCCGCGGGGTCTTCTACGACCCGGCCGCACGGCTGGCCGGCCGGACCTTCCGCACCCCCGGGGCACTGCTCGGCATCCTCGCCAAGGAGGTGCGCCGGTACTCCGGGGGCTGGATGACGGACGACATGGCGATGATCGCCGTACGCCATCCATGACCGTTACTACGGGGGGTGATCGGGTGGGAGCCCTCCGCATAACAACTGACATGCCGTCAATACCTGTGGGAATTCTGAGACTTGGCCAACTCGCCCGTTTTTCGCCGGTGGTGGGCCCTTCGTCCAGCAAGGAAAGGTTAATGATCAAGCCGAACAGCTTGGAAACGGGCGCCCGTGTCTATTAACGTTCGATAACGCAGCGCGGTCGTCCCAGCCGTCACAAGAGATGGCTCCGTGCGCACGCGCCGAATCCCGCGAGGGAACCGGGGAACCACCACTTGGGGTGAATCGCTCGTCGACTGCCGTGGAAACACGGCCGGTTTACGCGCGTAGGAGACCTTCCTGCTCCGAACCCGTCAGCTAACCCGGTAGGCGAGAAGGAAGGAAAGGAGCACGCCCACGTGGCGTCCAACCAGGCTGCCCCAGAAGCCCCTGTCGTCTACGGCGGTTACCGCCCCGACGAGGGCCCCTGGGAGGAGTGGAATCCCAGCGCGGAGTCCGTTGCTCCCAACCGCGGCAAGCACCGTGTCGCCAAGCAGCGTGGTGGCGGGGGATTCGCCCGCAGCTCCACCGTCCTGGGCGTCGGTGTCATAGCCGCCGTCAGCGCGGGCGGCATGGCCAGCGCCAACACCGGCAAGCCGCCGGTCTCGATCTCCCTGCCCGACCTGCCCTCGGTGGGCCATCTGCTGGACGACTCGTCCAGCAGTACCCCCAAGGGTTCCGCGACCGCGCTCAGCAGTGTCGGCGTCTCCACCACCGAGACCGCCAAGGGCGCCTCGGACGCGGGTGAGCTGCTGCGCAACCGGATCATGGCGCAGGCCGAGTCGCAGCAGGTGCAGGTCGACGGCAAGTCGAAGGCCGCAGTCGAGGCCGCCGTCGCCAAGCAGGTCGACGACGCCGCCGCCAAGGCCGAGAAGGACGCCGCGAAGAAGGCCGCCGACGCGAAGAAGGCCGCGGAGGCCGCCGCCGCGAAGAAGGCGGAGGCCGCGAAGCTCGCCGCGCTGGCCAAGCAGTACACGCTGCCGGTCGGCTCGTACACGATCACCGGCACCTTCGGCCAGGCCGGTTCGATGTGGTCCTCCGGGTATCACACGGGCCTCGACTTCGCCGCGCCCACCGGCACGCTGATCAAGGCCATCCACAGCGGCACGGTCACCGAGGCGGGCTGGGCCGGGTCGTACGGGTACCGCACGATCCTCACCCTGGACGACGGCACCGAGCTGTGGTTCTGCCACCAGTCCTCGATCAACGTCAGCGTCGGGCAGAAGGTCTCCACCGGCGAGGTCATCGGCCGGGTGGGCGCGACCGGCAACGTGACCGGGCCGCACCTCCACCTGGAGGTGCACATCAACGGCGCCGCCACCGCGAGCGACCCGGCGCCCTGGCTGCGCAGCAAGGGCCTCAACCCCTGAGGGTCTGGAATATCCGGTTCCGGTCCGGCGGTTGAGGTGAAGCATGACTTCTCTTCGCAAGCTGGGCCGGTCCGACCTGGAGATCTTCCCGCTGAACCTCGGCGGCAACGTGTTCGGCTGGACCGCCGACGAGGCGGCCTCCTTCGCCGTGCTCGACGCCTACACGGCCGCCGGGGGCAACTTCGTCGACACCGCCGACTCGTACACGGCGTGGATCGAGGGCAACAAGGGCGGTGAGTCCGAGACCGTCATCGGCAAGTGGCTCAAGGCCCGCGGCAACCGCTCCGACGTCGTCATCGCCACCAAGGTCAGCCAGCACCCCGAGTACCCCGGCCTGTCCGCCGCCAACATCAAGGCCGCGGCCGACGCCTCGCTGCGCCGCCTGGGCACCGACTACATCGACCTGTACTACCCGCACTTCGACAAGGAGGAAGTGCCGGTCGAGGAGATCGTCGGCGCGCTCGACGAGCTGGTGAAGGCGGGCAAAGTGCGGCACATCGCCGCCTCCAACATCTCGCCCGAGCGCCTCCAGGCGGCCCTGGACTTCTCCGACCGCGAGGGCCTGGCGCGCTATGTCGCCATCCAGCCCCACTACAACCTCGTCTCCCGCGACACCTACGAGGGCGAGCTGCGGGACGTCGCCGAACGCGGCGGCCTGTCGGCCCTCCCGTACTTCTCGCTGGCAGCCGGCTTCCTCACCGGCAAGTACCGCCCCGGTACGACGGTCGACAGCCCACGCGCCGGGCGTGCGGCCCAGTACCTCGAATCGGAGCGCGGCCAGAAGGTCCTCACCGCCCTCGACGAGGTCGCCCAGGCCCACGACGCCCCGGTCGCCACGGTGGCCCTCGCCTGGCTCGCCGCCCAGCCCACGGTCGCGGCCCCGATCGCGTCGGCCCGGACGGTGGAGCAACTCCCCGCCCTGCTGGGCGTGGCCGAACTGGAGCTGACGGACGCGGAGATCGCCCGCCTCACGGAGGCGTCGGCGTAAGTGCCCTCGCGGCTATGACCGGTACGGGTTGTACAGGGGAGTCCCGTACGACCCGTACACCGGCGGCCACGGCGGCACCACCACCGGTACCGGCGGCGCCGTCCGCCGCGCCGCGTAGTCCAGCGCGGGCCGCGCCACCTCCCGGCGCAGCCACAGCTCGTGCAGCAACTCCCTTTCCCGTACGACGAAATCGGCGCCGGCGCGGCCCCGCCCGGCCCGGTGCCGGAGGAACGCCAGGGAGGTCGCGTACGCCTCGTACTGGGCGACCGAGCGGGCCGCCTGCCTGCCGAGGTGGTGGCGGGCGTACTCGCGGGCCAGGCGCCGTGCCTTCATCGAGCCGAGCACGAACGGTTCGGCCGGGATCAGCCAGCCCGCGTACACGTAGGCGGGCAACTCCTCGCGCACACTGCGCAGTTCGCGTTGCCGGGTCCAGACCGCGAGCCAGGTCAGCAGGCCGAACATGGGGACCATGAAGACGCCGTAGACCTCGAAGAAGCCGTACTGGCCGAAGGTGGAGGAGCCGTTCCAGATCGCGTGCATGCCCATCGCGAGGAGGAGGCCGGTCAGGGGGATCAGAACGCGGCGGACGTGGTGGCGGTCGGGGGAGAGGGCGGCGAGGCCGAAGCCGATGCCGGTGAGGACGGTGAACAGGGGGTGCGCGAAAGGGGACATGACGATGCGCACGAAGAAGGTCGCCGCGGTGACGGAGGTGAAGCCGCGGTCGCCGGTGAGCTGGTCGGTGCCGAAGGCGGTGCCGAGGTAGAGGATGTTCTCGGTGAACGCGAAGCCGGTGGCGGTGACCCCGGCTATCACCACCCCGTCGACGATCCCGGTGAAGTCCCGTCTGCGGAACAGGAACACGAGCAGGACGGCCGCGGCCTTCGCCGACTCCTCGACGATCGGGGCTATGACGGTGGCGCCGAGGGTGTCCGCGCTGGTGGGGTCCGCGGTCGTGGTCGCTATCCATCTCGTCGCGAAGCTGTTGGCGACGATCGCTATCAGGGCCGCGGCGCAGGCGCCCCACGCGAAGGAGAAGAGCAGGTTCCGCCAGGGGCCGGGGTCGACGCGGTCCAGCCAGCGGAAGGCGGCGACGAGGAGGGGTACGGGTAGTACGGCGAGCCCGAGCCCGACCAAGAACCCTTCCGTGCCGGTCTGTTGGCGGACCAGCGCGAGGATGACCAGCCCGGAGAGCGTGAGCAGGGCGATCAGCGCGCCGTAGCGGACCCAGTTCCGCTGCCACCAGCGCACCCGCGGCCCGTGCCCGGGCACACCACCGGCGGGGTGGCCGGGGTGTGGGGGGTACGGCGGAAAGGTGGCCACGGCATCGACCCTAACGAGGTAAGGGCACGGCCCGCGAGGGAGCCTGGCGTCAGCGCTGGTCGTCGTGGGGTACGCGACGGAAGAGCAGATCGTTCACGACATGTCCCTTGTCCAGTCCCTGGCCCTCGAAACGGGTCAGCGGCCGGAACTCCGGACGGGGCGCAAAACCGCCGTCGGGTTGGCTGTTCTCGAAGTCCGGGTGCGCGTCCAGGACTTCGAGCATCTGCTCCGCGTACGGCTCCCAGTCCGTCGCGCAGTGCACGGTGGCCCCTGGCCTGAGGCGGGTCGCGGCGAGGGTGAGGAACTCCGGCTGGATCAGGCGGCGCTTGTGGTGGCGCTTCTTGGGCCAGGGGTCCGGGAAGTACACGCGGAGGCCGTCGAGCGCGTCCGGGGTGAGCATCTCGCGGAGCAGGATGATCGCGTCGCCGTTCGCGACCCGGATGTTGGTCAGGCCGTGGTGGTCGGCCAGGCCGAGGAGGTTGCCCTGGCCCGGGGTGTGTACGTCGGCGGCGAGGATGTTCGTCGCGGGGGCGTCGGCGGCCATCTGGGCGGTGGCCTCGCCCATGCCGAAGCCGATCTCCAGGACGACCGGGTTGTCGTTTCCGAACAGCTCGGGGAGGTCGAGGTTCCGTTGGCCGTCGATGTCGAGGCCCCACTTGGGCCACAGGCGTTCCAGGGCGTCTGCTTGGCCGGCTGTTACGCGGCTTCTGCGGGGCTGGAAGCTTCGGATGCGGCGTTCGTGGTGGGAGCCGGCGGGGTCGGGTGTCGGCCCGCCGGGGAAACGGGGTTCGCCCTTGGGCCGGGTTCGCTGTTCGGGGGTGTTGGGGGAGTCAGACACAATGCGGTGATTTTACTGGGCGTGCGCCTTTGCGTCTGCGTGGCTTGTGTGGTCTGGCGAGTGCGGGGGCGTTGTGGCTGGTCGCGCAGTTCCCCGCGCCCCTTAAGGGGTTGCCCTGTCCGGGGTTTGGAGTGGGCGGCGGTCTTGGTGCAGTACAGCCAATGCTCGGCGGGCTACCTCCCGCCCGATCGGCAGCGAGGCCGTGGCCGCGGGCGAGGGGGCGTTCAGCACATGTACGGCCCGTGGGCCCTCCTTGATCAGGAAGTCGTCCACCAGGGTGCCGTCGCGGAGGACCGCCTGGGCGCGTACGCCCGCCGCCGACGGGGTCAGGTCGTCCGGGGTCACCGCCGGGAGGAGGCGTTGTACGGCTGCGGTGAACGCGGTCTTGGAGAGGGACCGGCGTAGCTCGCCCGCGCCGTAGCGCCAGTGCCGGCGGGCCATGTGCCAGGTGCCGGGCCAGGTCGCCGTCGTCGCGATCTCACGGGGGCGTACGACGCCCCAGTCGTAGCCTTCGCGGGCCAGGGCCGGGACCGCGTTCGGGCCGAGGTGGACGCTGCCGTCGATGCCGCGCGTGAGGTGGACGCCGAGGAACGGGAAGGCGGGGTCGGGGACCGGGTAGACCAGGCCCCGGACCAGTTCGGGGCGGGTGAGGGTGTAGTACTCGCCCCGGAACGGCACGATCCGCATCTCCGGGTCGTCGCCGGTGAGCCGGGCCACCTCGTCGCAGTGCAGGCCGGCGCAGTTCACCAGCACACGGGCGCGGACCACGTCACCGCCGGTCGCGGTCACCGTACGGACGGCGACCCCGCGCTCCGGTCGCCGGTCGATGTGGGCGACCCGCGCGCCGTAGCGGATCTCGGCGCCGGACGCGTCCGCCAGGTGCTGGGCGACCGCGGTGTAGTCGCAGATCCCGGTCGTCCCGACGTGTATGGCGGCGAGGCCACGCACCTCCGGTTCGTACTCGGCGATCTGGGCGGCGCCCAACTCCCGCACCGGAATGCCGTTCTCCCGCCCACGCTGCACGAGCGCGTGCAGCCGGGGCAGCTCCGCCCGCTCCGTCGCGACGATCAGCTTCCCGGTGACGGCATGCGAAATCCCGTACTCCGCACAGAACTTGACCATCTCGGCAGCCCCGCGCACCGCATACCGCGCCTTGAGCGACCCGGGCCGGTAGTAGATCCCGCTGTGGATCACCCCGCTGTTGCGCCCCGTCTGATGCCGGGCGGGCCCGGCCTCCTTCTCCAGCACGGTCACCCGCGTGCCCGGCGCGGCCCGCGTGATCGCATACGCCGTGGACAGCCCCACGATCCCGCCACCAACCACGAGCACGTCACAGTCGTACCCGACCCCAGCCCGCACGTGCACCACCTCCCGGCTTCGATAGTGCACTGCACCACTGACAATGCCTTCAAACCCCGGGAAGCCAGAACCCCGCAAGGGGCGCGGGGAACTGCGCGACCAGCCACAGCGCACCCGCACCCGCAAGACGGCACAAGCCCGGCAGACGCCTAGGCGGGCGCCATCAACAACGGCCGAGCCCTCTCCCGCAGCTCAACAACCCGAGGCTCATCCCCGTACGGCTCCAACCGGTGCAGCAGATCCTTCACGTACTCAGTCGTACGCGCCGAAGAGATCCGCCCCGCAACCTCCACCGCCCGAACCCCTTGCTCACAAGCCGCGTCAAGATTCCCGGACTCCAACTCAGCCACAGCCGAGACGACCAACCGAAGCCCATGCGACCGCACAAACTCCTCCGTCGGCTTCGACAACGCCTGTTCAGTGAACCGCCGCACCTGACGAGGCGCCTTCAAGTCCCGGTAGCACTCGGCAGCATCTGCCGCGAACCGGTCATAGCCGTAGAAGCCCAGCCAGGACGGATCGTTGTCCCCCTCCCGGGACCGCTCGAGCCACCCCTCCGCCGCCTTCAGCGCCGCCCCGGCAGCCTGCGCGTCCCCCGCCTTCGCATGGGACCGCGCCTCGACCAGCCGGAAGAAACTCATCGTGCGGGCGGTCGCAAGCCCCCGGTTGCGTTCCAGAGCCGCCTGCGCGAGATCGACGCCCTCGTCGCCGAAGCCGCGGTACGTCGCCTGCAACGACATCGACGCCAGTACGTAGCCCCCCAGCGGGACGTCCGCCGCCGCGCGGGCAAGACGCAGCGCCTGGATGTAGTACCGCTGCGCCGCCTCCTGTTGCCCGGTGTCGAAGGCCATCCACCCGGCCAGGCGGGTGAGTTCGGCACTCGCACCGAACAGCGCTCTGCCGACCTCGTCGGAGTACGAGCCGAGCAGCAGCGGTGCCGCCTCGACCCGGAGGCACTCGGGCACCATGGACGAACGCCAGTCGCCGCCCCCGTACTTGGAGTCCCAGCGCCTGGCGTCCTCCGCGGCCTCCCGCAGCTTCTGCACATCGCTGTGGCCGACTTTGAGCGGTGTCCCGGAGCTCTCCGCGGAGTTGGCCTCGCGCGCCACCGAACTGTCGGCCGGGGTTATCAGCCAGCGTGAGGCGGGCGTTGCGTATGCGCTGACTGCGAACGACCCGGCGAGGGACTGCCAGATGCCGCCGCTTCCCGCACGGCGGCCGGCGAGGTCGAGGCGGTACAACTCCGTTGCGGAACGCACGGCTTGGCCGACGTCCCGGGGAAAGGCGAGGCCCACTTCCGGTGCGGGATCCGCGTCCGCCAGGCCGATCTCGTGGAGCGGCACCGGGCGGCCGAGCTTCTGGCCGATGGCGGCCGCGATGAGGTGCGGGGCGGCACCCTGGGGCACCATTCCCTTCGACACCCAGCGCGCCACCGACGTCTTGTCGTAGCGAAGTGTCAACCCGCGTTGAGCGCCAAGATCGTTGACGCGACGCGCGAGTCCTGCGTTGCTGATTCCCGCGAGGGCGAGAACGGTGCCGAGTTTTTCGTTCGGCCCGCGTTGCTCCCTGGACATGCGCCACCCCTCGACACAGACGGCTGCCGCGCTGGCATAACCACCCGGCATTCGTAAACCCAGCGTAGTTCGCCGCATCCCAAGCGTTAAGGGGCATTGTTCCGGTTGGCGGGATTGTGGTCCGTACGCGAGTGCGGGGTTTGCACGCAGGGTTGCGACGTGCCCCCGTCGTGTGGCCGTGCGCCCGTGTGTGCGCTCTTCTCCGGCCATCACGGGAGCGCTTCGATGGATCGTGCGTGGGTCGGCCCGCTGTACTGGATCCAGTGGGCTGGGGGACACCGCCGCCTACATCCCCGCGGGCGGCGGACCGGTCCGGGAGGCGTACTCCGCCTCCCGGACTGTGTGCGGTGCGAAGCGGTGCGCACGGCATGTACGGAGCGTGCGCGAGCCTGTCCCTGTATCGCCGATTTGGCCGAAAACCGCCCCTGCCTCCCGATGTCGAATACCGCTCCTACCATGGGAGTTGAGGGCGCGTTAGGTGTTTTGGGGGAGCGTATCGGGGGCGCATTCGCGTCGTGGACGTAGGGTCTTCCTTGTCCGGTTGTCCCTCGTCCAGGGCGTCTTCACGCGATCTCAAGCGGCTTCTCCGGCCCTCCGGAAGGCGTCCTTCATGGCAGCATGGTGCCCAGTTCGTGCGGTGCACTGGTTGTCCACAGCCTGTGGAGGCGTCGATGCGGTGGTTGGTGGGATGGAGCAGTACCGCCGCTGGAGCCGCCGCGATCGGTTCCGCGGGGGCGACCGGACTCGACGGTGAGACGGTCCACCCGGTGGGGTCCCAACTCCTGTGGGGCGACCCGGATCCGCTGTGGGCGGTCGGCGACTGGCGGCCCGACGAGGTGCGGGTCGTGAAGGTCGACGCGGAGACGCGGATCGCCGTCCTCGGTACGTGCGGTGCCTCCGACGAGGAGCTGCGCCTGAGCCTGTTCTCCGCGCGCGGAGGGGCACTTCGGCATCTGACGGCCTGGTCGGGCAGTTACACGGCGGTCGTCAAGGTCGGCCGCCGCACCATGGTCTGCGGTGATCTCGCGGGCGCCAAGCCGGTGTTCTACACCCCCTGGGCCGGCGGTACGGCGTACTCCACGGCCGCGCTCCCGCTCGCCGACCTCATCGAGGCCAACCTCGACTTCGGCCACCTCGCCGCGCTGCTCGCCGCCCCGGACGTGCCCGCCGCCCTGCACGACTCGACGCCCTACGACGGCGTACGGCGCATTCCGCCGGGGCATGCGCTGGTGCTGCGCGCCGGGGCGCGCGAGATCGCCGGGTACGAGCCGGTCGCCTCCCTCGCGGTCGCGGCGGCGGCCGTCGACCCGGACAGCGCGGTGGACGCCGTACGGGACGCGCTGGTTGACGCGGTGCGGGCTCGGCTCTCCGCACCTCGCCACGTCCCGGACATAGACCCGGGCCCCGTACCCGGCATGGGTCCCGCCGAACGACGTGCCGCGCGCGGGATGCCCGTCCCCGGCATCGGGGCCGACCTCTCCGGTGGGCCCGCCTCCGGGACGCTGGCCCTGCTCGCCGCCGGGCTGCCGGGGGCGCCGGGCACGGTCCTGGGGCACGGCACCGGCGCGGGCGAGCGGCTCCTCGCCGTCACGTTCAACGATCTCGCCGTCCCCGGGCGCGAGTCCGAGGTGGAGCGTGCGGGCACCCTCGCGGCCAACCCCCGCCTGCACCACGTGGTGGTCACCGGCGCCGAGGACGTCCTGCCGTACGCCGAACTCGACGGCCCCCTCACCGACGAACCGGGCCCCTCCCTGATCGTCGCCGCCCGCCACCGCGCCCGGCTCGCCGCGGGCAGCGCCGACCACTTCACCGGCTACGGCGCCCGCCAGGTCCTGGACGCCCACCCGGCCCGCCTCGCCGACCTCCTGATGGACCGCAAACGGCGCCATCTGGTGCGCCCGGTCGCGGCGTTGGCGAAGGCGGACGGTTCGGTGATGGTCCCGGGGCGCGTCTACGGCGCTGCCCGCCGCCTCGCCCGTACGCCCTACGGCGCGGGACTCGAGGTCCTCGCCGACCGGCTGATGAACCAGCGCTTCGACGAACCCGGAGGCGCCGTCGGTGCCTCCCTCGCGGCGCTCACCTGGGCCAGACCGGGGCCCGCCGCGCGCTGGCTGACCGGTGAGGCCCTGGCTGAAGTATCGGTTCGCCTGCAGAGCGCGCCCAGCCGTCAGGGCAGCGGCCCGGGCCAACGCCCCGGAGACTTCCGCGCGCGTGCCGCCCTCGCCCGCCACGCCAACGACCTCCGCGTCCTGGAACAGGCCGCCGAGATCCGCTCCCAGCGCCTGCACACGCCCTTCCTCGACAACCAGGTGGTCCGCGCCTGCCGTTCCCTCCCCGAGGCGCTACGGGTCCAGCCGGGCGCCCGCGCGGCCATCCTGCGCACGGTCCTGGAGGGCGCCGGCGTCGGCGACCTCCCGCCAGGCTGGGGCGCCCCCTCCCACGCCTCGGCGGCGGCCGCGGCCCGTAAGGGTCTACGGGTCGCGGCGGACCCCCTGATGGACCTCTTCGCCACGCCGCTGCTCGCGCAGGCGGGTCTGGTGGAGGCCCGCGTCGTCCGCAAGGCGCTGCGCGCGGCGGCCCAGGGCGAGCCGTTGCCGCTGGACGGTCTGGCCGACCTGGTGTCCCTGGAACTGTGGCTGGGGCGGCTGTTGGCCCGCCGGGGCACTTGTTGGACGGGAACACCGGCCCGCGCGCGTGCGGTCCCGGAGGGGATCAGGCCGCAGCGGGGGGCGTTGGCTTCGGGCGCGTGAACGGGAGCGGTGGCCAGGGCTCGAACGAGAGCCCCGGGGCCGGGACTTGAAGCCGCCCGCCCCGACGCCCAGAAGGTCACCCCGCACCCCTCAACTCCCCATGGCCGCCCGCACCGCGGCCACCAGCTCCCCCACCCCCCGCTCCTTGAGCACCTCGTAGTGATCCCCCTCCAGATCGACCACGACCGGCGGCTTGGCGGAGTACCCGGACGCACCTTCCAGGAACGAGTAGTCGTCGCCCCGCGCCTTGAACACGGTGATCGGCGCTTCGACCCTCCGCTCCGCCAACTCCCGGAACGTGTAGTCGAATTCGTACGTCGTCGCGACGATCCGGGTGATGCGGCGGATCGTCTCCTCGTCGAGGGCCGGGAGGAACTCACCCACGTAGGACACGAAGCTGTCCTCGTCCCGGGTGGCGGCGAGGCAGGCGTCCAGGGCCGGGCCGTGGATGGTGCCCGCGAAGACGGAGAAGAGGATCGTCACGTACGCGGGGTTCGTGTACGACGCGTCGCGGCCCCAGGTCTGTCCGTCCGCCCGGCGGACCTCCGGGTTCCCGGGGCAGATCAGCAGCAGGCGCTCGACCTTCTCGCCCGCCCGCTCCAGCTGCCAGGCGGCCTCGAAGGCGACCCGGGCGCCGAAGGAGTAGCCCCACAGGGTGTACGGCCCGCTCGGCTGGACGCGCCGGAGCTCGCGGAGATCGGCGCTCGCCATCTCGCGGATGGTGGCGTACGGGGTCTCGCCCGCGTTGATGCCGTGCGCCTGGACGCCGAAGAAGGGGCGGTCCAGGGCGACTTGGCCGCCGAGGAGACGCAGGTTCATCGGGTAGCCGCCGAGCCCGGGCCAGCAGAAGACGGGGGCGAAACCGCCCTCGCGGGCCAGGGGGATCAGGCGGGACACGGGAGTGGTCGGGGCCTCGTCGATGCGCGCGGCCAGTTCACGCAGGGTCGGTGCCTCGAACAGGGCCTGGAGGGGGAGTTTCGTGCCGTACTCCCTGTTGATCCGGTTGACGAGGGCGACCGCGATCAGTGAATTGCCGCCGCTGGCGAAGAAGTTGTCCTCGGTGGAGACCTCGGCCGGGTCGGGGTACTTGAGCGCCGTGCCCCAAGTCACCGACAGGCGGACCTCCGTGGGGGTCTCCGGTGCGACGTACGGACCCGTCGCGCGGGCCGAAGTGACCTCGGGGGCGGTCGCGAGGGCCTTCGTGTCTATCTTGCCGTTGGCCGTCAGGGGGAGCACGTCCAGGACGAGGACACGGCTCGGGAGCATGAAGTCCGGGAGGGACCGGGCGAGTTCGTCGCGGATCATCTCGGCGGGACCCTTGGTGTGCACGGCGTCCTCGCGCATGCCCTCGCTGGCGACCTGCTCGGCGCTGACCCGGCCGCCGAGGAAGAAGTACGACGCCCCGCTCGCGATGCCGGCGGCGGCGAGGATGTCGTTCAGGCGGCGGGCGGCCGGCAGCGGGTGCCCGGTCTTCGAGGAGTAGCCCGAGGACATGAAGCCGAAGCCCGGGGTGCGCTGGAGGTGGTGCAGCCGGGTGCCCAACTCGACGTACTCCAGCCAGGGTTCGGCGGCCCGGCCGACCGCGCTGACGCCGAAGCTCGCGCGCTCGTACACGCCCTGGTTGATGGCGATGACGTGCCGGGGTTCGATCAACTCCTCGCCCAGCGGCTCCAGTCGGCCCTCGCGGTAGCGGTACTGCCCGCCGGGCAGGCCCTCGACGCGGCCGGGGTGCGCCTGCACGAACAGCTCGGTGGAGTCGTGGTGCGGCTCCTCGTCGTCGTCCGGCGTGATCGCGAACGTGCCGAGGTAGTAGTCCTCGTCGGCGACGTCGAGGGAGTCCTTGACGGCGGGGAAGTGGCCCAACGGCCGTACGGTCAGACCGTGTTCGGGGAGCACCTCCTCCAGGACCCCCACCATGTGGCCGGTCTCGAATTCCAGGACCTCCTGGATGTTGGTCTTGTAGACCGGCTCGATCGCGCGCCGCTTGCCGAGGAAGTGCAGGACGAGCCCGCCGTCCGGGCAGTGGCCGCTCGGGTCGCCCACGCGGACCAGGGTGTGGTCGGCGGGGTGGTGGTAGTACACGCCGGGCGCGAGGCCCGCCGCCCCGCCGGACTCGATGTGCAGCTGGGTGGCGTAGAGGGCGCCGGGGGAGGCGTAGGAGTACTTGGGGAGCAGCCGCTCCTCGCTGCGGAATGGGCCCAACCAGCGGAGAACAGAACCGAGTTGGTCGATCGAGAGATCGGCGAGCGGGCGCGGGTGCCGGGGCGTCCGGCGCGGGGCGAGCAGGTCGAGGAGGTCGGTGCGGGTGACCGGGCCGCCCTCGTAGAAGCGGTAGGTCTTGCGGGCGAAGGCCGCGCGGCGCTGTTCCGGGGTCGCCTCGCGGCCCGGGAGGGCGATGACCGGGCGGCCCGCCAGCTCGGCGGGTTCGCGCAGGCCCGGGTTGGAGAGCTGGGCCCTGACCTGGAGTTTCGACGCCTTGGACTGGTGGTGGGCGCCGTGCGCGCCCTGGTCCATGACGGCGGCGGTGCGGGGGTTCAGCTCGACGCAGGCGACGAGGGCCTGGTGGCCGGTGCGGGCGTCGTCGGTGACGAGCGTGGCCGCGCGGCGCACCCAGGTGTGCTCCTCGATACGGGCCGCGACCTCCTCCAACTCGACGCGGTAGCCACGGAGTTTGACCTGGTTGTCGGTACGGCCGACGAACTGGAGCGTGCCGTCCGGGTTCCACAGGCACACGTCACCGGTGCGGTACAGGCGCTCGCCCGCGGCGAACGGCGAGTCCACGAACCGTTCCCCGGTCTGCTCGGGTCGGCCGAGATAGCCGCGCGCCAACTGGACGCCGCCCAGGTGGAGTTCGCCGCTCTCGCCGATGTCGACGGGCGCGCGGTCCGCGTCGAGGACGTACGCGCTCAGGCCGTCGACCGGGACGCCGATCGGGACGGTCGCGCTCGCGCCGCCGCCCAGGTCGTCGGGGTCCACCTGGTGGGCGGTCGCGTTGATGGTGGTCTCGGTCGGGCCGTAGAGGTTGATCAGGGAGACCCCGGGCAGCTCGGCGAGGAGGTCGCGGGCGAGCCGGTGGGTGAGGGCCTCGCCGCCGGAGAAGACCCGCTCCAGCGAGGTGCAGGAGCCGAACTCCTCGGTGTCCAGCAGGGCTTGGAGCAGCGTCGGCACGCACTGGAGGGTGGTGACCCCGCCCGCCCGTACCGCCGCGAGGACGGCCTCGGGGTCGCGGTGGATGCCGGGGGCGCCCATCACCACCCGGGCACCGACGGCCGGGGCGAGGATCTCCCACTGGGCGGCGTCGAAGCTCATCGGCGTCTTCTGCAGCACCGTGACCTGCGGGCCGAGATGACCGCAGTCGGCAAGCCAGCGGAGCTGGTTGACGACGGCCCGGTTCTCGATCATCACGCCCTTGGGGCGACCCGTACTGCCCGAGGTGTAGATGACGTAGGCGAGATGGTCCGGGGCCGGCACCGACGCGACCGGTGCCAAGTCGCCCTCGGTGGGCGGGTCCTGCGGGGTGAGGACCGTCGTACCGCGCGGCGCCAGGGCGGTGACCCGGTCGCGCAGATGCGGCTGGGTGACGACGACCGAGGTCCCCGAGTCCTCCAGCATGTAGCGCAGCCGGTCCTCCGGGTAGTCCGGGGACAGCGGCAGATAGGCGGCGCCGGCGGCGAGGATGCCCCACGCGCCGACCATCAGGTCCAGGGACGGCTCCGTGAACAGGCCCACCCGGGTGTCGGGGCCGATACCGAGGCGGGCGAGACGGTCGCCCAAGTCGCGGCTACGGCGCTGGAGTTCGCCGTAGGAGAGCCGGGTGTCGCGGTGGTCGACCGCCGTCGCGTCGGGGCGCAGGGCGGCCTGGTGCGACAGCAGGTCGGGCAGGGTGCTGCCCGTGAGCGGTATGCCGGACGTCAGTGCACTCGCGGTCTTCATTGGCGTGGTTCCCCCTGTTGATCAGCCGCTGATCAGGTTGCGGGCGGGGGCTACCGAAGGCTTCCCGTGCCGGTACCGCCCGGTGCGGGACCGGCACGGGACGGGTTCGGGACCGGGGGGAGTCAGGCTCGGAGCCAGCCGAGAACTGAGGGGCAAGCCGCCGTGACCAAGATCGTGCTCATCTCCGGGAGTGTCCGCAGGGACTCGCTCAACGCGTCCGTCCTCGCCACCGTGCGCCGCCTGCTGACCGGGCGGCCGGACGGGGACACGTACGAGATCGAGTCGCTGTCCGTGGGCCTGCTCCCGCACTTCGACTGGGACGTCGAGCAGGCGGACGACTCGCCCGCCGTGCGCGCCGCCAAGCAACTCGTGGGCGCGGCCGACGCGTTGTTCATCAGCACCCCCGCCTACAACGGCGAGATGCCGGGCGTCCTCAAGAACGCCCTCGACTGGCTCTCCCGCCCGAACGGCGACAGCGCCCTGACCGGCAGAACCGTCGCGCTCACCAGCGCCTCGCCGGGTGCGCGCGGCGCCGTGGACGCGCAGGCCGCGCTCGCCCGGGTGCTGACGAAGTGCGGCGCGCGGGTGGTCGACCACGAGCCGGTCGCCGTCGGCCGCGCGGGCCAACTGCGCACCCCCGAGGGCGACTTCACGGACCCGGAGACCGTCGCGGCCCTCACTGGGCTGATCGACGTGACCTTGGCGGCGCTGCGGGAACCGGCGGAGGCGAACGCATGAGGGACCACGAACGTGGCGTGCCGGGGCCGACGGCGGGTCTGTACGGACCGGCCGTCCCGCCCCTGACGGAGGGGCCGCGCGGAGCGGCTCCCTCGCGCCCGGCGGACGATCCGCGTGAACCCGCCTTCCCGCGCCCGGTGGAAGGCTCGCACGAGCCCGCCTTCCCGCCCCCGGCGCACGGCCTGCTCCGCACGCTCCGCGAAGACCTCCGCGTGGTCGTCGAGCGCGACCCGTCCATCCGCAGCCGCCGCGAGGCCCTGCTGCACCCGGCGCTGCCCGCCCTGTGGACCCACCGGGTCGCCCACCGCCTGCACCGCCGTGGCCACCGGATCACGGCCCGCCTGCTGGCCTACGGTGCCCGGCGCGCGACCGGTGTGGAGATCCACCCCGGCGCCGAGCTGGGCCGGCGGGTGTTCATCGACCACGGCGCCGCCGTGGTGATCGGGGAGACCGCGCAGGTCGGCGACGACGTGACGATCTACCACCAGGTGACGCTCGGCGCGGTCGGCTGGTGGAGCGACGTGAAGCGGCCGGAGGGCGAGCGCCGGCACCCCCGCGTCGGCAACGGCGTCGTGCTCGGCACCAACGCCACCGTGCTGGGCCCGGTCACCATCGCCGACCACGCCGTCATCGGCGCCCAGGCGCTGGTCAACAAGGACGTGCCCGCGTACGCCCGGGTCCTCGCACCGACCGCCGTCATCCGGGCCAAGGGGCATCAACCCCGCCTGATGGAGGACCTGTTCGCGGTGACCGCGTCGGCGGGGTCCTGGTGACCGCCCGCACCGCCCACCGCCCGCTTCCCACCGAGGACCGCCCATGCCTCTGTCCGTAGTCGACAGCATCGCCGACCTCGTCGGCTCAACTCCCCTCCTGAGGCTGCCCCTTGAGGGCACGGACGCCCGGGTGCTCGCCAAGCTGGAGTGCGCCAACCCGCTGTCCAGCATCAAGGACCGGGCCGCCCTGTTCATGCTCCGGGCCGCCGAGGAACGCGGCGAACTCCGGCCGGATGACACCGTGGTGGAGTCGACGTCCGGCAACACCGGTATCGCGCTGGCCGCGTTGGCCGTCGCCCGCGGCTACCGGTGCCTGATCGTGCTGCCCGACAACGCCACCCAGGAACGCGTCCTGACCCTGCGCATGCTCGGCGCCGAGGTCGAATTCACCGACCACACCCTCGGGTTCGCGGGCTGCGTGGAACACGCCGAGAAGCTCGCGGCCGACCTCCCCCACTCCTGGTACGCGAGCCAGCACACCAACCCCGACAACGTACGCGCCCACTACACGACCACAGGACCAGAGATCTGGCAGGCCACTGAGGGCCAAGTCACCCATCTGGTCTGCACGGTGGGCACCGGCGGCACCCTCACCGGCACCGCCCGCTACCTGCGCGAACGCAACCCGGAGCTGCGGGTCGTCGCCGTGGAGCCCACCGGCTCCGCACTGCTGTCCGGCGGCGCGCCCGGCCCGCACCGCATCCCCGGTCTCAACGGCGGCTTCATCAGCCCGGTCACCGACGTCGAGTTGATCGACGAGGTGATCGCGGTCTCCGACGAGGACGCGGCGGCCGCCACCCGCGCGATCGCGGCCCGCACCGGACTCCTCGTCGGCATCTCCTCGGGCGCCGCCGCCCACAGCTGCGCCGAACTGGCCCGCCGCCACGACCTGTTGGACGCCACCGTGGTGACCGTCTTCCCCGACACCGGTGAGCGGTACCTCAGTTGGTGGCCCGAGGACGCGGAGGCCGACCGGTGAACTTCAAGGAGCTGCACCCCAACCTCCGGCTGCGCATAGGCGTCGCCTTCGTCCAGCGGTTCTTCGACATCATGCTCGTCCCGCTGATGGTGATCCACTTCGCGAAGCTCTACGGCGCCGCGACCGCCGGCCTCATGACACTGGTCGTCGCGCTCGCGGCCATCACCTGCAACCTCGTCGGCGGCCACCTCTCCGACACCTACGGCCGCCGCCCGGTCCTGCTCGGCGGCGAACTCGGCGCCTGTCTCGCCTACGCGGGCCTCGCGTTCGTGGCCTCACCGGCCGGTGGCGGCAACGGAGTCGTCCTCTACGCGCTGTACCTGCTCGCCGCCTGCTCGGCCGGCACCGCGCTGCCCGCGAACGACGCGATGCTCGTCGACGTCACCACCGTCGAGTCCCGCACCGCCATCTACACGATCAACTACTGGTCCACGAACATGGCGTTCATGCTGGGCTCGCTGGTCGGCGGCTTCTTCTACTACGGCTACTTCTTCCAACTCCTCGCCGCAGCGGCCGTATGCCTCGGCGCGGTCTTCACCACCACGTTCCTCGGCATCAAGGAGACGGCACCCGAGGACGGCGTGGCGAACCCGCGCGGGGTCAGGTCCGCGCTCACCGGCTACGTCTCCGTCGTCCGCGACCGGGTCTTCCTACGGCTCATCGTCGCCGCCCTGCTGATCCGCTCCATCGAGGTGCAGATCTCGTCGTCGATCGCGGTACGCCTCGGCGACCACTTCACGACCCAGGACCTCATCGACCTCGGCCCGTGGCACGTCCGCGTGAACGGCGTCAACATGCTCGGCATCATGCGGGCCGTCAACACCCTGCTGGTCGTGTGCTGCGCGCTGTGGGTCGGCAAGCTGCTCGGCAAGGTCGGCGAACGGCGCCGGCTGATGGGCGGGATCGTCGTGTTCACCGCGGGCTACATGGTGTGGGCGGTCAGCGGCGACGCCTGGACCCTGATCGTGGCGACCTTCGTGGTCACGGCGGGCGAGCTGATGAACGCCCCTGTTAAACAGACCCTGTTGGCCAACTCCGTGCCGGACGCCTCCCGCACCAAGTACATGGCCGCCTACGGCCTCCAGGTCCGCCTCGGCCTCCTCGTCGGCTCCCTCTGCGTGACCGTCAGTGCCCTCGTCCCACCCTGGGGCATGGCCGTCGTCTACGCCGTCTTCGGCCTCACCGCGATGGCCCTGTACCAGTCGCTGTTCCGCGCCCAGGACGCCCGCACGGCCGCGGTCGCCCACCCGGTGCCGACCACCACCTGAGCAGCAACAGCCGTATCCCGCACCCCTCCTGCGCATCTTCCTGAAAGGGCCCAGCAGTGACCGAGAACAACCGGATCCTCATGGTCCAGCCGTACCGCCAGCTGGTGGAGAAGGCCGTGGCCGCCGGCTTCGAGGTCGTCTCGATCTGGGACCCGACCCTCCAGTCGGAGGAGTACCTGCGCGAAGTGGCAAGTCACTCGGCCGAGTTGCTGTACGCCGACTTCACCGACGAGCCCGCCCTGCGCACCCTGATCCGCGAGAGCGCCCTCGCCCACGACGTGGCCCACGTCCTGCACCTCGGCAAGGAGTCCACGATGCTCCCGGCCGCACTGGAGGCCGACGCGCTGGGCCTGGCCCTCAACCCGCCCGAGGCCGTCCGCCGCCTCAACGACAAGGCGGCGATGCGCGAACTCCTCGCCGCACACGCACTCTCCCCGATGCGCAGCGCCACGACCGACACCCCCACCGAAGTCCCCGCCCTCCTACGGGACTTCGGCTACCCGGCGATCGTCAAGCCGACCCGTCTCCAGGGCAGCGCGGGCGTCCGCCTGGTCCGCACCCCCGATGAACTCCGCGCCTGGCAACAGGAGTTGCAGACCTTCGCCTACGACGGTCCCGTGGTCGTGGAGGAGTTCCTCGACGGCCCCGAGTTCAGCGTCGAGACGCTCAGCGCGGCCGGGGTCCACCAGGTCGTCGGCATCACCGCCAAGCAGGTCACCGACGGCGATCTGTTCGTGGAGACCGGCCAGCTCTTCCCGGCCCCGCTGCCCGCCGAAACGGCCGTAGGAATGGGC
Organism: Streptomyces sp. NRRL F-525; assembly: GCF_000716605.1. Classification (GTDB taxonomy): domain Bacteria; phylum Actinomycetota; class Actinomycetes; order Streptomycetales; family Streptomycetaceae; genus Streptomyces. The sequence goes on from NZ_JNXE01000034.1 coordinate 93,796, forward strand.
GAGTTGGTGACGGCACTGCTCGACGCGGCCGGACACCGCTTCGGCCCCGCCCACACCGAGATCATCCTGACCGCCGACGGCCCACGCATCGTGGAGTCGCAGGCCCGGCTCGGCGGCGACCGCATCCCGCACCTGATCCGCGTAGCCACCGGCTTCGACATCGAGGCCGCGATCTTCGAGGCACTCGCGGGCCGCCCCTTCACACCCGGGGCCGCCGCCCGCTCGGCCGCGATCTCCTTCTTCCAACTGGAACCGGGCCGTATCGAGAAGCTCGAAGGCGAGGACTCCATCAGGGAGTTGGCGTACGTCCACGACGTGCGCTTCCCCTACGGTCCCGGCGACGAACTCCCCGTCACCGTGCACTCCGGAAGCCGCCACGGGTTCGTCGTGGTCGAGGGAGCCGACGCACGGGAGACCGAGGAACGGGCGCGCACGGCAAAGGAGTTGCTGCGGGTGACGTACACCTCGGCGCTCCTGAACGCCGTACAGCCGCAGCCCACGCAGCCCACGCAGCCGATGGTGCCCGAGCGCACCCTGCTCCTCCTCGGCCATCTCACCGAGCCGCTGCGCATCGCCAAGTCCCTCGGTCTGAACGTGATCCTGATCCAGCACAAGGACAAGTTCGACCCGGAACAGGCGAAGCTCGCCGATGTCACCTTCGTCGCCGACTTCACGGACTGGGCCGTGGTGGAACCGCTGGCCAGGGCCGCCCACCAGGTGTGGGACTTCGCCGCCGCGCTCTCCCTGACCGAGCCGGGACTGGAGATCGCGGGCCGGATCAACGACCTGTTCGGGCTGGGCGGAACGGGCTACGAGACGGCACGGCTGCTCCGGGACAAGCTGGCGATGCGCCGCCATCTCGCGCACGTGGCACCGGAGTTCGCGATCGGTGCCGGTCCGCTGACCGACCGGGAGAGCCTCGCCGCGTTCGGGCCCGCGCACGGCTACCCGTTCGTGGTGAAGCCCACCGACCTGACCGCCGGGTTCGGCATCTTCAAGGTGTCGGGTCCCGAGGACGTCGACGAGGTGTGGCGGCACATCGAGACGCTGCGCGCCGACGGCGTCGACCGGGGCACCACGCTCTACCAGGTCGGCGGCTACCTCATGGAGGAGTACATCCCGGGCCCCGAGTTCAGTGTCGAGACCTTCAGTTTCGGCGGCCGGCACGTCGTCGTCGCGATCACCGAGAAGCTCGTCGACGAGACCCACTTCGCGGAACTGGGCCACGCCATGCCGGCTCGACTGCGGGCCGAGGACGAACGGCGCATCGAGGCGGCCGTGGCCGCGTTCCTCGACGCGGTCGGCCTCAAGGACGGCCCCGGACATACCGAGTTGAGGCTCTCCCCGCGCGGGCCGCTCGTCATCGAGGGCCACAACCGCAACGGCGGCGGCCGCATCCAGACCCTCGTCGAGGCGGCCTACGGCATCGACCTCGTCCGGTACGCCCTCGCCTGGCCCTTCGGCCTGGTGGAGCCGCTGCCCGCCCGCCCCGAGCCACGCGCCGCCGGCTGCGTACGCGGTCTGATCGGCCGCCCCGGCACGGTCGCCGAGATCACCGGCGCCGAGGAACTCCGGGCCCACCCGGACGTCCTCGCCGTCGACATCGCGGCCCGTAAGGGTTCCGTCCTGCGCGCCGCCCGCGACAACTGGGACCGCCTCGGCCTGATCGCCGTCACCGCCCCGACCACCGACAAGGCGGTGCTGCTGTGTGAGGAGCTGGCGGCGACCGGCCTGACGGTACGCATGGAGACGGAAGAGGAGGCGCGGGCATGACGGTCGTCGTACTGCACCGGCGGTCCCTGGGGGATCTGCCCTACGGGGAGTGGCTCGGCGGGGACGCGATCGTGGTGGACTCCTCCAGCACCGCCGCCGACTCCGACTCGGCCACCGCCGAACTCGCCGTCCTGAGTCTCGCGTCGAACACGCACATCACCGCCCTGGTCGCCCTGCACCCCGACGACCAGATCCGCGCCGGTTCGCTCCGCGACCACCTGGGTCTCGCCGGGCAGACCCGGGACGAGGCCGTGGTCGGCGCCGACGCGATCCGAGCGGCCGAGCTGCTCGGCGGAGCCGGTGTGCCCGTAGTGCGGCGGGTGCCCGCCGCCACGATCCCCGATCTGTACCGGGCCGCCCACGCCTGGGGATATCCCCTACGGGTGCGGCGCGGGCGCGGCCCCGAGCGGGCGGTTGTCGCCGAGCTCGCGGACGAGAGCGCGCTGCGTGCCTTCGCCCGGGGCGGTCTCGCCGAGGGCGCCACAGCAGCGACCGCCGGGCTCACCGTCGAACCCGCGACGAGCGGACCCCGGCACCACGGCCCCGGCACCCCCGCCACCGACGCGGCCCTCGCGGTGCTGCCCGCCGTACCGGGTCATCCGCTCGAAGTCGACGCCGTACGCGACGAGTTCGGCACCTGGCGCGTCGACACCGTCCGCTACACGGGACACACCGCCGACGCACGCCACCTCGTGTGCGCACAGGCACGGCAGTTCGAGAGCGTGGAGGCGGTCTGAATGAGTGTTCTCGTCCTGCACCAGGTCGGATCCTTGAACGCGGTCCCCTACGACACCTGGTTCGCCGACCACGCCGGTGACGTCCTGCTGCTCGCCTCGCGCGAGAACCTGGACCGGGTGGGGGAGCAACTCCCCTCGCCCGGCGCCGGATACGCGCACGCCGAGTCGGTCGACGGCTACGACACGAGCGGCCGCCTGGAGGAACGCGCCCTGGACCTCGCGCGCGAGCACGGCGTCACCCACGTCGTCGCCCCGCACGAACGGGACCTCGAACGGGCCGCCGTACTGCGGGAGATACTCGGCCTGGCCGGCCAACGCACCGACACCGTCCTGCCGTTCAGGGACAAGTCCCTGATGAAGGAGCTGGCGGCGGCGGCCGGGGTGCGGGTGGCCGCGTACCGGGAGATGGAGACGGCGACCGACATCGTGGCGTTCGCCGACGCGCACGGCTTCCCCCTGGTCCTCAAGCCGCGCGACAGCGCGGGCTCGGTCGGCCTCCATATCCTCGGCAGCCGCGAGGAGTTGGACACCTACCTCGCCGAGGACTTCGACCTCTACGGCCCCGACCTGCCGAACCTCATCGCCGAGGAGTACGTCCCCGGCCCGCTCTGCCACATCGACGGCCTGGTGCTCGGCGGCCGGCTCGCGCTGGCCTGGCCCTCGCAGTACCAGTACGCCCTCGCCACCTTCGCCACCGACACCGGACCCCGGATCGACCTCACCCTCGACGTGGACGACCCGCTCTCGCACCGGCTGCTCGCGTTCACCGAGCAGCTGCTCGCGGCGCTGCCCGGACCGGAGAACTTCGCCTTCCACGCGGAGGTCTTCCACACGCCCGACGACGAGCTGGTGCTCTGCGAGATCGCCTGCCGCACGGGCGGTGCCGCGATCCGCGACATCGTGACGCTGCTGTTCGGCGCGGACCCGACGGAGAGCTGGCTGCGCGCCGAACTGGGCCTGCCGGTGGCCGTTGAGCAACTCCCCGCCGGTGAACGGCCGTTGCCGCGCACCATGACCGGCCAGCTGGTGCTGATGAAGCGGCCGGGGCGGGTGACCGCCGTACCGGACGCCGTGCCGCCGGAGTTCCCCTGGGTCGAGCGGTTCCGGGTCTTCGTGCAGCCCGGTCAGACCCTGGCGGCGGCCCGGACCTCCTCCGACTTCCTGTGCACGGTGCTGGTCTCGGGCCCCGACCGGGCGGCCGTGGAGGAGCGGTTGCGGCAGGTCGAGACCTGGTTCCTGGAGCAGCTCGTGCTCGAAGACGCCTGACCCCTTCCCGACCCACGTGAGGACACCGTGCCCCAGCCCATCGCCGACAGCATCGCCGACCTGGTCGGCTCAACTCCCCTGATCCGCCTGCGCGTTGACGAAGCCGCCGACGGTGTACGGGTGTTGGCCAAACTGGAGTCCGTGAACCCGCTGTCCAGCATCAAGGACCGGGCCGCCCTGTTCATGCTCCGGGCCGCCGAGGAACGCGGCGAACTCCGGCCCGGCGGAACGGTCGTAGAGGCCACCTCGGGCAACACGGGGATCGCACTGGCCGCCCTTGCCGCCGCGCGCGGCCACCGCTGTGTGATCGTGCTGCCCGACAGCGCCACCGCCGAACGCATCGCCCTGCTGGGCGCGTTGGGCGCGGAGGTCGTCCGCACCCCGCGCGAGGCGGGGTACCAGGGCGCGATCGCCCGGGCCGAGGAGATCCACGCGGCCACGCCCGGCTCCTGGTTCACCCGGCAGCACGAGAACGAGGACAACGTCCGTGCGCACTACGAGACGACGGGCCCCGAGATCTGGGCGGACACCGGCGGCCAGGTCGACGTCCTGGTGTGCGGGGTCGGCACCGGCGGCACCCTGACCGGCATCGCCCGCTACCTCAAGGAGCGGAACCCGGCGGTGCACGTCGTGGCGGTGGAACCGGAGAACTCCCCGGTGCTGTCGCGCGGTTCGGCGGGCCAGCACCGCATCCCCGGCCTGAACGGCGGCTTCGTCGCGGCCACCACCGATGTCTCCCTCATCGACGAGGTCGTCACCGTGACCGACGCGGACGCCCTGCACACGGCCCGTGAACTCGCGCGCGGCCAGGGCGTGTTCGTCGGCGTCTCCTCCGGCGCGGCCGTCCACGCCTGCGCCCGGCTCGTCGCCAAGCCCGAGTACGCGGGCCGGACCGTCGTCACCGTGCTGCCCGACACCGGCGAGCGCTACCTCAGCCTGTGGCAGGACGACACCACCCCCAACACCCCTGACAGCAAGGAGCATTGACATGCCGGTGATCACCGTCGACTGGTGGCAGGGCAACGACCGTGCCGCCCGCGCCGAACTCGTGGCCGAACTGACCGCCACCGCCTCCCGTATCGCGGGCTGTCCCAAGGAGGCCGTGACCGTCCTCGTCCGGGACGTGGCGCACGACCACTGGGGCAGCGGCGGCACCCTCGCCGACGAACTCGTCGGACCGGACCGGTCGTCGGCCGGCACATGAGGTGCGGAGCCGACCGGCGGCTGCTCCTCGTCCAGCCCTGTCACACCTCGGTGGTCAGGGCCGTGGCCGCCGGGTTCCGGGTCTGGTCGGTGCAGGACCCGGCGCTGTGCGCACCGCACTGCCTCGCCGAGACCGAACGGCTCTCGCAGGCACTGCTGTTGACCGACACCGGCGATCCGGTGGCCCTCGCCGCCCTGCTGGGCAGGACCGCCCGCCGGCACGGCATCGCCCAGGTGCTGCACCTGGGCGACCGGCGCCGTAGAGCCGCCGCGTTCGCCGCCGCCGACGCGGCGGGGCCGTCGGCGACCAGTCCGCAGTCCGTGCGGCGGATCCGCGACCGCACCGCGATGCGCCGTCTGCTGAACGAGGACGGCCGCTCGGCGGTGCGGGCCCGGGAGGCCCGTTCGGTGGGGGAAGTCCCGGCTCTGGTAAGGGCGTTGGGGCTGCCGCTGGTCGTCAAGCGGACCGACGCGGCGGGCGGTCACCATGTCACCCGGATCAACTGCCCGGGAGACCTGGCGGCCTGGACGGCCCGTCGGCAGGCGGACGCGGCGCCGGGGCCCTATCTGCTGGAGGAGTACCTCGCCGGGCCCGTCTTCGGCGTGCACACCCTGACGGTCGACGGCGCCCACCACGTCCTCGCCCTCACGGCCCGGCACCCCGCGGGCGGGCCCGTCACCGAGCTGTACCCGGCGCCGCTCGACACCCACGTGCGGTCCGAACTGCGGGCGGCGGCACGGGCGTTGCTCGACCTGGCCGACTACCGCTCCGGGCCCGCGTACACCCGGCTGGTGCTCACCGAACGGGGCGCCCGCGTGGTCGCCGCCGAGGCGTCCCTAGTTTGTCGTGAACCGCAACTCCCGCGCGTCGGCGGGGGGGTCGATCCCGATCTGTGGCTGTTCCGCGCCCTCGCCCAGGAACAGCCGGTGACCAGTGGTACTCGCACGGTATCGCTTCGGGATCGCTCGACGGCACCATGAGGGACGTCGAACGACATCACCACCACAGGGGGGAAGAGCGATGCGCAGGAAGACGGTCGGGCTCATAGGGATCGTGGCGGCGGTTCTGGTACTGGGCTGGGGGACGGCCACCGAGCTGCCGGCGAACAACGGAGGCCCCGACGCGACGGTGGCGGCCCCGCTGAACAACGGCGGCCCGGACTTCATCTCCGGCTGACGGCACGCCTACGGCACGACAGTGCCCCGCGCCCGTACGTCCGGGTGCGGGGCACAACCGTAGCTCCGTCGTGGGCAGTTGAAGGTCAGCCAGGACCCTCCGACATGGCGGGCATGTCCATCGACGCGAACAGCTCGTCGGCCTGCGTCCGGTGCAGGCGCGCCGTCGCGCCGTCGCCGAGCGCGGCGGCCGCGTGCGCCATCCCGTCGTGGGCGCGGGCCAGTTCCACCCGGTACTCGATGGCACCGGCCCGCCGCGCGGCGCTCCGGTGCAGCTCCAGGGCCTGCGCGTGCGCGCCGCGCTGCCGGTGCATCCGGCCGACGATGTTCTCGACGTCGCAGCACCGCAGCGCCGTACCGCGCTCCCGCACCAGGTCCAGGGCCTGCTCCGCGTACGCCGACGCGGAGCGCTGCCGGCCGAGACGCTGCTCGGCGTCGGCGGCGAGCGCGAGGGTGAGCGCGAGGTCCTCCGGGAACGAGGACTCGTCACCGACGGACATCGCCTCGCCGAGGCACGCCCTGGCCCGCTCGGGCTCGCCGAGGCCGAGCAGGGCGATCGCCAGGTCGTTCAGGGCCGGGATCTGGCTGACCGGCTCACCGTGCGCGCGGCGCAGCTCGACGGCCCGCTCGGCCGCGGCCGCCGCCTCCTCGTACCGGCCGAGCCAGGCGCAGACGGTACTGAGGTTGCACAGGGCCATCTCCTTGCGCATGGCGTTCTCGTGCAGCTCGATGCTGCGGACCAGGTTGTCCCGGCCCTCCTTCAGATGGCCGAGGCAGCTGTGCAGCAGCCCCAACTGGTCGAGGCTGACGGCCTGTCCGTGGAGGTCGCCGGCCGACCGCGCGATCCGCAGGGCCTCCTCGGCCGAGGCGAGGCCGTCGCGGAACTTGCCGAGCTTCCAGTGCGAGGACGTCAGGTTCGACAGGCCGGCGCGCAGGGCGGAGGGGTCGCCGAGCCGGCGGGCGGAGGCCACCGCGAGGACGGCCACGTTCTCGTACTCGTCGAAGGAGCCGCGCAGGTTCAGATAGAACATGGCGTTGCGGGCGAGCTGCCCGGTCTGCACGTCGAGGCCCTGCTCATGGGCCACCGTCACCGCGGACAGCAGCGCGGAGTGCTCCTGGTCGAACCAGCCGCGCGCCTGCTCCACCCCCTGCAGCGGCGGCAGTTCGGCCACGTCGGCGGGGGCCGGTGTGGCGTGCCGGGCCCGGCGCGGGAACAGCACCGCGCACGCCTGCTCGGAGGCGGCCACGTAGTAGTCGAGGACCCGCTCGAGGGCGGCGTGGTCGGTGGCCCGGGCGGCGTCGGTGCGCAGGCTCTGCGCGAAGCTGCGCACCAGATCGTGCAGCGTGTACTGCCCGAGCGTGTGCTGCTGCACCAGATGCACGTCGAGGAGCCGCTCCAGGATGTCCTCGGCGGTCCGCCGGTCCGTGCCGAGCAGCGCGGCGCCGGAGTGCACGTCGACCTCGGTCCCCGGATGCAGCCCGAGCAGCCGGAAGGCCCGGCGGTGTTCCTCCTCCATCGCCTGGTACGACAGCTGGATGGTCGCCGCGACACTGCGCTCGCCGGAACTCAGCTCGCCCAGCCGCCGCGTCTCGTCGCAGAGCCGGTCGACCAGGTACTGCACGGTCCAGCGCTGGCGGTTGCGCAGCCGGGCGCTCGCGATGCGCAGGGCGAGCGGCAAGTGGCCGCACAATTCCGCGAGTTCGGCCACGGCTTCCGGCTCCGCCGCGGTCCGCCGCTCGCCGAGTGTCTCCGCGAGCAGGGTCAGGCTCTCCTCGGGCGGCATCACCCCGAGCGAGATCCACTCGGCGCCGTCCAGGTCCATCAGCCGCGCCCGGCTGGTGACCAGGACCAGACAGCCGGGCGAGGCCGGGAGCAGCGGCCGGACCTGGCTGGAGTCACTGGCGTTGTCCAGCAGGAGCAGCACCCGCCGGCCCGCGAGGGTGGCCCGCCACAGGGCCGCCCGGCCGCCCTCGTCCTCGGGGACGCGCTGGTCGGGGACGCCGAGGGTGCGCAGCAGCGCGCCGAGCACGGCGGTCGGCTGCAGAGGCTCCTCGCCCGGCGAGTAGCCGCGCAGGTCGAAGCAGAGCCGCCCGTCCGGGTACTGCTCGGCGAGCTGGTGGGCGGCCCGCACCGCGAGGGAGGTCTTGCCGCTGCCGCCCATGCCGTCGACGGCGACGATCCGCGTCCCGTCACAGGGCTCGGCGGCGTGCCGCAGCAGGGTGCGCAGCTCCTCCTCGCGGCCGGTGAAGTCCGAGAGGTCGTAGGGGAGCGTGGACAGCGACGGGGCGGTGGCGGGGGCCTGCGGTCCCGCGGCGGCGGGCAACTGCGGCTCCGGGCCGGTCAGTTCGTCGCTGTCGCGCAGGATCGCCTCGTACAGCTTGGTCAGCCGGGGGCCCGGGTCGATGCCGAGTTCCGCGACGAGCAGGTCGCGGACCCGGCCGTACTCCTCCAGGGCCTCGGCGGCGCGGCCCGAGCGGTACAGGGCGAGCATCAGCTGGCCGCGCAGGGTCTCGCGCAGCGGGTGCTCGACGATCAACTCGCGTAGCTCGACGACGAGTTCGCGGCTCTCGCCCTGGTCGAGGCGGAGCTGGAAGAGCTGCTCGGCGGCGGCCAGCCTGCGCTCGTCGAGGGCGGTGGCAGCGGCGGCGAGGGTGGTTCCGCCGGAGCCCGCCAGGACGGGCCCGCGCCACAGCGCGAGCGCCCCGCGCAGCAGATCGGCGGCCTGCGCGGCGGCCCCGGCGGCGAACTGCTCGCGGGCCTCGCCGGTGAGCCGGGTGAAGCGGCTGAGGTCGACCTGCTCGTCGGCGACGGCGGCACGGTAGCCGGGCCCGTCGGTGACCAGCAGTCCGGCCCCGCCGGGTATCCGGCGGCGGAGGTCGGCGACGGCCTTGCGGATCTGGTGGACGGCCGTCGCGGGCGGCTCCTCGTTCCACGCGGCCTCGACGAGACGCGTTACCGGCACGACACGTCCGGGCTCCAGCAGCAGGGTGACGAGGACCCGTTCCTGGATCGGCCCGCCGAGCCGCAGCCGCTGCTGGTCGGCCCAGATCTCCAGCGCGCCCAGGATGTTGAAGTGCACAGCCTGCGGTGCTGCTCCGGTCAACGCGTCCCCTGCCCCCATGAAACGTGCCGAAGTCCAGGTAGGGGCTTCGGCTGCGCAGCCTAGGCCCCTGTGAAGGCTTTGGCTGTATACGGACATTAACTGTTCACACATAGTCGTTGCACAGATCCGGGAGGTGATGGGCAGCACACCCCAAACCACCCCATCCGACCGCCCCGCCGCGAAACCCCGTGCCCCCGCCCCGCCCGCCCGGCGAGAATGGTCCGGTGCGGTACAGAATCCTGGGCAGCACCCGGGCGGACGACGAACAGGGCACCGGCGTACCCCTCGGCGGTGCGCGCCTGCGCGCCCTGCTCGCGGCGCTCGCCCTGCACCCGGGCCGGAACATCCCCTTCGCCACCCTGATCGACGAGGTGTGGGCGGACGACCCTCCCCAGGACGCCCCGGCCGCCCTCCAGGCCCTGGTCGGCCGCCTGCGCCGCACCCTCGGTAAAGAAGCGATCGTTTCCGACCCCGGCGGCTACCGCCTCACGGCGACCCGCGACGACGTCGACCTGTTCGTCTTCGAACACCTCACCCGCAGAGGTACGGCCGCCTTGGACCGGGGCGACGCGACCGCCGCCGCCCGCGACCTCGCCGAGGCGCTCGCCCTGTGGCGCGGCCCCGCGCTCGCCGACCTCCCGGACCGTTCCGCCGCCGCCCGCCCCGACGCGCTCCGCCAGGAGGCCACACGCGCGCGTGCCGAGGCCGACCTGCTGCTCGGCCGCGCCGCCGACGTCGTACCGGAACTGAGGGAACTGACCACGGCGCATCCCTACGACGAACCCCTGCACGCCCTCCTCATCCGCGCCCTGCGCGCCTGCGGCCGCGGGGCCGACGCCCTCGCCGCGTACGAGGCGGCCCGGCGCGCGCTCGCCGAAGGGCTCGGCACCGACCCGGGGCCCGAACTCCGTGCCCTGCACGGGGAGTTGCTCGCGTCGACGGCACCCGCCAGTACGACGCCCCCGGCGCCTGGGCGTCCCGAACGCAACGGCAACCTGCGTCCACGGCTTACCTCTTTCGTCGGCCGGGAACCCGAGATCGCCGCCATCCGTTCCGAAATGCACAGGGCCCGCCTCGTCACCCTCACCGGACCGGGCGGCTCCGGAAAGACCCGTCTCGCCGAGGAAGCCGCCGCCGGGCTCCCGCAGGCGTGGCTCGTCGAGCTGGCCCGGCTCGACCGGCCGGAGGCGGTGCCGGGCGCGGTGGTCAGTGCCCTCGGTCTGCGCGAGACCGCGCTGCTGACCACCGAGTCGCTCAGCACGCAGGACGACCCGGTCGCCCTGCTGGTGGAGTACTGCGCCTCGCGCGGCCGACTCCTGATCCTTGACAACTGCGAACATGTCATCGGCGCCGTGGCCGACCTCGCCGAGACCCTCCTGACCCGCTGCCCGGGGCTCACGATCCTCGCCACCAGCCGTGAACCCCTGGGCGTCCCCGGCGAGTCCGTGCGCCCGGTCGAACCCCTCGTCCCCGACCAGGCCCACCGCCTCTTCACGGAGCGCGCCACCGCCGTCCGCCCCGACGCGCGGGCCGTGCTCCAGGACACCGAGGCCGTCGCGGAGATCTGCCGCCGCCTCGACGGCCTGCCCCTGGCCATCGAACTCGCCGCCGCCCGGCTCCGGTTGCTCACCCCGCGCCAGATCGCCGACCGCCTCGACGACCGCTTCCGCCTCCTCACCTCGGGAAGCCGCACGGTCCTGCCCCGCCAGCAGACCCTGCGGGCCGTCGTCGACTGGTCCTGGGAACTGCTCGACGAGGCGGAGCGGACGGTGCTGCTCGAGGTCTCCGTGTTCGCCGGCGGCTGGGACCTCGCGGCGGCCGAGGCCGTGTGCACCGGCCCCGCGGCCCACCTCATCGGCTCCCTGGTCGACAAGTCCCTGATCGTGGCCACCCCGGGCGACACGGACGGCGGCATGCGCTACCGCATGCTGGAGACCATCCACGAGTACGCCGTGGAGCGCGCCGCCGAGACCCCCGGCCTGCGCGCCGCCGCCGAGCGCGGGCACCGCGCCTGGGTCCGCGCCCTCGCCGAGGAGGCCGAGCCGCTCCTCCGCTCCGGCGACCAACTCCCGTGGATAGCCCGCCTGGAGACCGAGCTGGACAACATCCGGGCCGCCCTCGCCCGCTCCCTCGCCGCGCGCGACGAGGCGGAGGCGGGCGCCCTGGCCGTCGCCCTCGGCTGGTTCTGGTGGCTGCGCAACTTCCGCCCCGAGGGCGCCGAATGGGTCATCCGCGTCCTCGACCTGGCCACCCCGGAGGGTTCCGCCCAGGACCCGTACGAGGCCTACGTCGCCGACCCGGAGGCGGACGCCCGACACCCCCTGCACGCACTGCGGATGGACCTCCGGCTGCTGAACCTCTTCCTCAGGGCCGAGTCCGAGCTCCTGGGCCGGACGGACGACGAGCTGGCGGACGAGCGGATGCGGCGGTACATGCAGCTGATCCAGGGCTACTTCGCCGCCGGCGGCCCGCGGTCGGCCCGTATGCCGGGGCTCATCTGGCCGCTCACCGCCTACTTCCTCACCGAGTCGATGGAGATCCGGCCCGCCATGGAGGCGTCGGTCGTCAACGTCCGCGCCCACGGCGGCGACTGGGAGAACGCCGTCATGCTGATGTTCCGCACCCACCTCCTCGTCGACTCGCCGGGCGGCATGACGGGCATCGACGAGGACCTGAAGACGCTGAAGGCACTCTGCGGCCGCGTCGGCGACCGCTGGGTACGCGCCCAGGTGTCCAGCGCGGTCGGCGAGGCCGCCATGGTCCGCGGCCGCTTCGAGGAGGCGCGGACGGCCTACGAGGAGGCGCTGGAGCTCGCCTACGAGGTCGGCGCCTACACCGAGACCCCGTTCCTCATCGCCCGCCTCGCCGAACTCGCCTTCCGCGAGGGCGACCGCGACAGTGCGATGGCCGGCCTCGACCGGGCGACCGAGGAGGCCGACCGGCACGGCGTGGTGGACGCCCGCGCGTTCGTCCTGATGCTGCGCGCGCACATCGCCCTGGAGGACGGGGAGATCGCACGCGCGCGGGAGTTGAGCGACCTGGCCCGGACGGAGAGCGAGAAGGGCACGCCCCCACCGCAGTTCAGGGCCGGCTTGAACGCGGTCGCCGCCCTGGTCACCGCCGCCGAGTCCGGCCCGGCGCACGGCCTGGAGCTGATGGTCGCCACCCTGCGCGAGGCCGTCGAGGAGCGCTGCGCCGACGCGGTGATCGCGATGCTGGTGGACCAGACGGCCCTGCTCTGTGCCGACCTCGGCGAACTCCCGCGCGCGGTACGCCTGTTGGCCGCGGGCGACCACTGGCGCGGCGGCCACCCGCGCCCCATGCCGGAGCGCGCCCACGTCGAACACACCGAGACCGCGGCCCGCACCGCCCTGGGCCCCGGGCGCTACGCCGCCGAACGCGCCCGCGGCGAGACCCTCACCCTGGACGAGGTCCTGGCCGACCTGCCCACCACGGCACCGCTCCCGACACCGCGCCCTACGTGCACGTGAACTTGGACTCCGCCCAGTCCGCCAGCGCCAGGTCGTCGAAGGAGCTGTGCGGTTCGACCACGAGCCGTACAGTCTTGCGCCCGGCGATGTCCACATGCACCGGCACCGCGGGATCCCCGCCGTCGATCTCCCCGGACCGCCACAGCCGCACCCCGTCGGCGTACACCGCGAAGTACACCTTGCCGATCCCCAGCATCATGTCGTCGACGCCGACCGTCGCGTCGTAGGAGACGCACGGGCGGTTGAGGTCGATCGTGACGGAGGACCGGCCGTGCACGGTGGCCCCGTGCGCGTACCGCGTGCCGCCGATCGAGACGCCGTAGCGCTGCCACACCCAGCTGCTCTGGCCGAGCTGGATCTCCGGCGCGGTGCCGTCGCCGTTGACGTTGTACGAGAGCTCGCTGACCTGGAAGATCGTCGGCGCGGGTGGGGGCGTCGGCGTCGGGGTCGGGGTGGGCGTGGGCGTCGGGGTGGGCCTGGGGGTCGGCTTCGGAGTCGGGGTGGACTTCGGG
>NZ_JNXE01000035.1 GCF_000716605.1 Streptomyces sp. NRRL F-525
GTGGAGGCGGGGGCGGGGGTCATGGCCGGGTGGGGGTTGGGGGTTGGGGCTCAGGTGGAGGTCGAGACGGAGTAGCCGGGGAGGTGGGGTTCATCGGTCGTCCGACGGCAGCCTTCCCTCGGCGGCCAGCCGGGCGAGGGCCTCGCGGCTGCGGGGTACGGTGCCGTGCCAGTTCAGCATCGCCACGGCCCGGTCGGGGACGAACCCGAACCGGGCGTACCGCTCGGCGAGTTCCATCGCCCACGGGGTGACGAGGGTGTCGTCGTCGACGCACATGCCGAGCCAGGTGAAGACCTCGCCGGCGATCCAGCCGCTGATCCAGGTCACCCAGCGCCGGGCGAAGCGCGCGGCCTCCTCGCTGTCCGGGTCCCTTGGCACGCCGGGGACGGTGAGCAGCGCGCACTCGCGGATCGCCTCGGCCATCCGTTCCTCGGTGACCAGGCTCGCGTACGGCATGAAGTCCCGCAGCACCGCGCGGACTTCGAGCCAGACGGGCGGGTCCTCGCCCTCGTCCTCGTAGCTGTGCCAGGAGGGGGCGGGGACCGGATCGGATACGGGGGCTGCGGGTGCACAGGCCTGGAGGATCGCGCGGGCGCGGGCGATGTTGTCGGCGGTTTCCGGGAGTTGAGCCGGCCACTGGAAGCCGGTGTCCCAGCTGTAGGGGAGATCGTGCACGGCGGACGGCAGCAACGGGCTTTCCCCCTGGGGGAGTTGGCGTGCGCGGGCCTCGTACCCGGGGCGGCGCAGCAACGTCAGGGAGTCCCTCGCCCAGGCCCGGCTCACCTCGTCCACCCTGCCGTCCCGCACGAGCCGCAGCAGGGCCTGCTCGCCATGGGGCGTACCGAGGTCCCGCAGCAGGCTCACCGCGTGGTGGGCGGCGAGGCCGAGCACGGCGCATCGTTCGGCGACCACCGCGACACCGATCTCGTCGTACGGCCGCTGCCGGAGCCGGCGCAGCAGGTCGGGGACCGAGCCCGCGAGCGTCGGGTCGGTCGAGGCCCGCGCCAGCGCGTCCAGGGTGGCCCGCTCGTTCGCTTCGGTGTGGGCCGGTTCCTCCCGTGTCCGGCGCCCGTCCGGGGGCGGGTCGTGCCACGGATCGCTGTGCGGCACGGCGGTTCAGCCGTCTTCGGGGAGCTCGGTGATCGGGTGGTCGGAGACGACGGCGCAGAGGATCATGGGGGCGTCGCCGTCGGACTGGCTGAGGGAGACGGCCAGTTGGCGGGTGGGGGTTTCCGGGCGGGCGGTCGGTACCGGTTCCCAGACCGTGAGGTCGCCCAGCAGGTCCTCGTCGCACAGGGCTTGGAAGAGGGCGGGCATCGGGTCTCCCGCGATCTTGCGGAAGAGCGGTACGTGCATGGCGACTTGGCGGTGCGGTCCGTAGCGGTCGTCCAACTGGCGGACGAGGGCGGACAGTTGGGCCTCCGCCGCCTCTTCCGCCTCGTTGCGCTCGGGTGCGTACACGCCGGTGAGCGGTCTGCCCACCCACAGCGGGGCGATCACGAAGCCCTCGCCTCGGGTTCGGGTCCACTCCCCCGTGGCCGGGTCGCCCTCGCTCACGGTCGGTCCGGTCGCCGGTACGGGGCCGGTGAGCAGCGCGTCGAGGTCCCGGAGTTCCCGGCCGGGTGCGGTCACAGCGTGGCCCGGTCCATGGGGCGTGGCAGGGGCCGTAGCGCTCCGGTCTCCCGCAGCCGTTCGAAGGCCCGCACCACCGCGTCCACGTCGTCCTCCGTCGCGAGGTCGAGGACAACGCCCGCGCCGGGGACGGCTGTTCGGGGTGCGGTCAGGTCGTCCGGCACCAACTCGGCGCGTGCTGGCGAGAGATAGCCGGCCCGGCCCACGCAGGGGTCGCCGACGCCGTACTCCGCCTCGTCCTCCAGCGCGTCCAGTACGTCGTCGTCGGTCACGTCGCCGAAGTCGGGGTGCCAGAACTCGGCGACGGCGGCGAGGAGTTGGGTGCCGGGCAGCTCGGTGTCCTCGGGTGAGCGGATGCCGATCACCAGTGACTGGAGCAGGAACCCGGAGTCGCCACCGGCCAGTCCGCTCACCTCGACCGTCCAGCCGGGTGCGCCCGTGGCGGTGAGCCGGAGAGCGGTGCCGGTGCCCTTCGACCAGTCGTCCGCGGCCCGGGCATCCTGGAGGGCTGCGCGCAGGCTGCCCTCGTCCGACGGCACCGGGGAGGCCGGCGCGGAGACCGCCGTCCACTCCGCGGGCAGGGCTGCGTGCGGAAGGAGCCGGGTGACCTGGTCGAGTGTCGCCTTCCAGCGGCCGGCCAACTCCTCGACCGATTCCTCCCTGGGGCCCCAGAAGCCCCTCACCAGACGTCGCATTTCTCCGTCTCCGTCTCCGTCGTACGTGGTCCCTGGTCGCGCGTATGTCTGCGTGTGCGGGTGTCGTAGCAGGTCGGGCTGCCGTCACCCTAGTCGAGCTAGCCGAACGCGCCCGGCTTGCGGGTTCCGCCGACCGGCTTCTGCTTCTCGTAGACGACCCTGATGTCGAGGCCCTCGTCGCGGAACGCCCGCCTGGCTGCCTTGGCCACGTCCGGGTTGGAGAAGTGCCATTCGACGGCCTTGCCGCCCGCGGCCGCCACCTGCCGCCGCGCCTCGGTGGCGAACTCGGCCTTCGCGGACGGGGTCAGCTCCCCCTTGCTGGACTTGGAGAGGTAGCCCTCGTAACCGTTCTTGGCCTCCAGATACGTCTGCCGGCCCGCGTCCCAGCCGTCGAACTCGACGTCGGGCACGCCCTTCTTGGGGTACGGGACCACGTACTCCTCGCCGCGGACCGTGCCGGTGACCTGCTCCTGGTAGCGGAGCCAGGACTCGTTCTGCCAGTTGGGCGCGGGGTTGCGGTCCCGGCTCGCCCAGAAGCCGTCGCTGCTGTCGGCGTCGCCGAGCGTGTGGTTCTTCAGGTCGGCGGCCCAGTCCGGCGGGTTGTAGTTGCGCGGGTCCGAGGTGTCGCCGTGCTTGGGGTCGGGGTACTCCTTCTTGGCCGCCGCGGCCTTCGCCGCGCGTCCCGGCTCCTCCGCCCGCTTCTTGGCCAGGTAGGCCTCCCGCTCCTCCTTGCGGGCCTCCTCGGCCTCCTTCTTGGCGTCCTCGTCGCAGCCGTCCTCGGCGAGGAGGACGTACGGGGAGGACGCGCCGGCGGCCAGGACGGTGGTGCCGGTACCGGTGCCGCCGAGCAGCCCGGGACCACCGCCACCGTTGTCGCCGTACGGGATCCGGTGCGCCGGGGCGCCGATCGTGCAGCCGGACTCGCGAGCCTTCTTCTCGGCCTCGTCCGCCGCGTCGTCGGCTTCCTTCGCCGCCTTCTCGGCACCTTCTACGTCGCCTGCCTTGGCCGCCTTCTTGGCGTCCTCGGCGGCCTTGGAGGCTTCCTCCGCGAACTTGCCGAGCTTCCCCAGCTTGCCGATCTTGCCGAGGTCGCCGAGCTTCTCGACGACCTTGGCGCCGTCATAGCCCGGGATGAAGAGGGAGCCCGCGTTCCAGAGGACGTGGCTGACGGCGCGGGTCTTGTCGCCGTTGTTCCAGTCCTTGGCCACGTCGTCGCCGATGAACACGTCGTAGAGGACCGTGCCGCCGGTCTTGACGGAAGCACCGGCCCAGTCCCACAGGGCACCGCCGTAGTCGCCGTCGGACCACTTCTTGCCGGCGTCCTTGGAGTTCTTCGACCAGTCGTCGCCGAGCTGTTTGCCGTAGTCGCCGATGCCTTTCAGGGTGTCCCAGGGGTGCCGGACCATGTCGTAGATACCGGTGACGTCGCCCCAGACACCGTCGACGAAGAGGCCCTGGCCCACTTGCTTGACCTGGTTGCCGGCGCAGCCGAAGAAGGCGCCGATGCCGGAGAAGCAGCCGTCGTCGCCTTTGTTGTCGTTGTCGTCCTTCTTGTCGTCGGCGGGGGCGGGGGCGGGTTTCTGGTCGTCGGTGGTGCCGGTGGTACCGGTGGTGGTGCCCGTGCCGGTGGAGCCGGTGGTCCCGCCGTTTGTGGTTCCGCCGTTGCCGTCGGCGTTGTTGTTGCCGGCGGTTGTGTCCGTGTCCGTGTCGCTGCCTGCTACGGCCGGGCACGCCAGGCCGGTGACCTTGCAGACCTCCGACTGGATGCCGCCGAAGATCTGCGTGCCGAGGCCGCTGACCAGCAGCGCGGTGATGATCGCGGCGACGATGGCGATGAACCCGGCGTACTCGACCGCCGTCTGCCCCTCGTCCCGGCGCCAACGGATCAGCCGGGACAGGGAGAACGGCCGCCGCTCCACGCGCTCCAGGCCGGAAAGCCCGTACCACTGACGGCTTTCGGGCCGGGACAGGAAGAAGAGGATCAGGATCGGCAGCAGGAGCTGCAACCCCCCGCGGGCGGACCCGGAGACGAGGTTGACGACCCCGCCGAGGATCAACCAGCCCTGTACGGCGAGGAGTCCACGCCGGACGAAGGTCCCGCCCTCCCAACTCCGCCTGGCGAGCCACCAACCGAGGACACCGGGCGCGGCGGCGTACGCGACGAGGGCGATCACCTGTCCGTCGAGGGCGTCGTAGGCCCCGGCGGTCATCAGCAGCCCGAGCCCGCCGACGAGGGTGACCGCGAAGAGTACGTGCACCAGCACCAGCGCGGCGGCGAGCGGCACGGGCATGTCCCTGCGCCCGTTCAACTCACCTTGCCCGCCCGGCACTTCCGGCACTCCTCCGATCGAGGCCATGGTGTCTCCCCCGTCCCCCGACGTCGCTCCCAGCGCGACAAGACCTTGCAGAGGTTCCAGAGGTTAGGGACGGGACGGGTGCCCGAGATGGGCCCGTGGGCCTAAATCGGTACCCAAGTACTGTAGGATCTCGCGGCTCATGTCATAAGGCATCGCGCTGACCAGCAGCTTCTCGGACTGTCTCGCGCCGTGGCCAAGCACTCTTGTCTCAGGACGGGTGGCATTTCCTCATGGCCCACGTCAGGAGTCACGGTTGTCGGGCTTTGATCTGTCGGCGGGCCATGTCCCAGACCTTCTCGAACTGGTCGGAGGTCAATTCCTCGGGGTCGTGGCCTTCCCATTCTGAGACGGGCAGTTCAGCTGTGACCCCGAACCTGCTGTCGTATTCATCGAGGCGGCCCGCATCCTGCGCCTGCTGCCATTCGCTGAGGGATGCCGCTGCGATCGGGGTCAGCCCGGGGCCATGGAGCTCGATCTGCCGAGTCACCCACCCCTCTGCGTCGACCTCGAAGTAGAACCAGATGTCTTCCTCGTCCCAGTAGCAGCGCATCCATGTCATCGGCCCATGGTGACTGGGGTCACCGGAGCGCGGCGAGTTCATTGACCGAGCGAGTAGGGGTGCCCAGGAACAGCTCGGAAGCTGCGGTGCCGTATGCGATGTTGAGGGTGTCGAGGCGGTAGGTCCATTCGCCGCCGTGGGTGCCCGCGAAGCGGTAGTTGACCTGCCAGCGGAGCCATTCGCCGCGTGCCAGCCGGACTGCTGGCGGCCGCCTCCACCTGCGGGGCATGCCGAACGGGGTCACGGCCGGCTGAACGCGCAGCTTGGCGCCGTCTTCGCGTAGAACCACGCCGGTGTCCGCGGCGGAGTCGGGCAGACCCTCCCGGGTGACGAATCGGGGCTGGAAGCTGTCTGCTTCGTGCATGAGGACTTCATGGACGTAGGGGGGTGCCAGAAGCGGCAGGGGAAAGGCCGTTGGGACCGCGTTCCGGCGGGAAGCTTCAGGTCCACCCCGAGATCGTTTTGTCCAAGAAGTGCGCACCCACTGGATGACTGTGTCCACGGCGCCGATCCTTCAGCATCCGCACGGATGCTGACCACCCTTTTCCGGCCGCTCGTCGCAAGGGGCCGCGGAGCTACCCCAAACTCTGTTGGATGGGCGTCCAAGGTGCTGGGATGCTCCTGCGGTGACAACCGGCATGAGCAGATTCCAGACCGACGCGGGGTGGGACGGCCCGTACTACCGCGTCCGCGCCGAAGAGTTCGATGCACTGTTCCTCCCCGGCCCTGACGAATCACTCGACGAAGTCTGCAATGTTGATGTCGAGGTTCATCTACCTGATGGCTCGCGCTGGAGCGCGACGATCTTCACTCTCGCCGAGGTCGATCGGCTGATGAAGCGGTGGGAAGAGACCGAAGAAGCAGCGGGCGGCAAGTACTTCTGGTGCTCCAACGGCTTGGTCGTGCGGGCTCCGGGCATCCCAGGGATGGTGACAGTGATCGCCGACCTGCTCAGATCCCGAGAGTTCGACGGCGCATTTCACCGCCTGGATTCCTCGGCCTCAACGCGCTGGCCGGGGCTTGCCGTTCAGTGTGTGTCACGGAGGTAGAGGGCAGCAAGCTGCGGGAGTCGACTTCGCATCTCATCGGGGTCGTCAAAGTCGAAGTCTTCACCCATGTCTCCGGAGTCCTGTTCGGAACTGTCCCGGGTGGCTCTGTATGCGTCCCAGGCCTCGTAAAAGTCCTCTTCATCTCCGGTGACGTGCTTGAACGCCTCGCTGGCGGCGTAGTTGACGTCCTCGTAGAAGAGAGCCTCGTCACGGTGCACCTCCGCGGCGGCGATCACTGCCGGGTGCTCAGCGAGGCTGTCCGGGTGAGCCGCTGCCTT
Organism: Streptomyces sp. NRRL F-525; assembly: GCF_000716605.1. Taxonomy (GTDB): domain Bacteria; phylum Actinomycetota; class Actinomycetes; order Streptomycetales; family Streptomycetaceae; genus Streptomyces. The sequence continues at coordinate 6,571 of NZ_JNXE01000035.1, forward strand.
CTCGTACCAGTCGCGGCCCAGCGCAATCAGGCCGGCGCGGAAGTCCATGAAGCTGTCGTCCGAGCAGCCGCCGCCGATGAGGTAGGCGGCGGCCCACATGTCCCATCGGTACACAGCGTCATGCACCTCGTCGAAGCGTTCCTGGTAGCGAAGGATGTCGTCCTTGGTACGGGCGGCCAGCTCGTTGACTAGGGCTTCCGCGAAAGGCCTGTCTGGCGTACTGGCCGAGCGGGCGGCCTCGATGATGGTCCAGAACTCAGAGGTGTCCATGGCTGGGCACTCTGCCAGTTGGGTCTGACAGCGAGTCCTGCTGGGGTGTACGACCTCCACCGTGATCACGGTGCTGCCTGAGTCGATCCTGAGTTTCGAGTCCCATCGGGGTCACGGTGCGGATAGCCAAGCCGTTGCGGCCCTGACGACCCGCTGGCCGAGTGGCGTGAGTTTCATCGGGCGGCCTCGTTCGGCTCGTTCGAGCAGTGGGCCACCCAGCTCACGTGCCAGCCGGTTGAGTTGGTTGACGAGGGTGCTGTTGTGCAGGCCGAGTGTGCGGGCTGCCTCGTGCAGCGTGGGGTGGGTGGAGGCTGCGACAAAGCGCCTGAGGCGCTTCTCTGCGGCGGGGCTGTTCAGCGCGGGCTGCAGAAGTCGGGGTGCTTGGCGCGCCTGGGCTTGGGCGCGAAGGGCTTCACGGTGGCTGGCGCCTCCACGCTGACGGAGCGGGATGCCCGCGTTCTTAAGCCGTTTGGCGACGTTCGACCTCGTCATTCCAGTTTCAGCGGCGACGTCGTCGAGGGTGCGGCCGAGCTCGACGTATTGCTCGTGGAGCCATTCGCGGGTGAGTTCTTGGCGGTGCCGGTATTCCTTGGGTGTACGGATCGGGATCTCGTACTCGTCTGCGATGCCTCTGATCACGTCCGGTTTGACGCCGTGGAGAGCGCCAATGACCTCGAGGGACATGCGCTTGTTCAGGTAGAGGTCCGCGAACGCGGCCGGGCCCAGGGTGGCGCGGACCGGGTCGGACACCGGAGAAGGACGTGAGGTGCCGGCCGATGGGTCGGGGGCTGGGTGCCGGTCGAGGATGCAGCGCACGACGTCGAGCGTGGTGCCGAGGTGACGTGCGGCATCAGTCGCCGTCATGCCGGATTCACGGATCAGTCGGTGCAGTGTCGCGATGTCGATCTCTGATGGGCTATGTCCGGGCAGGGTGAGGCCACGCAGGAGTTCGGCCGGTGGGTGCCAGGTCACCGGCTCACCGCTGACGCCGTGGCGCTGGAGGAACTCCTCGGCAACGTGGTCGAGGTGCGTGAGGAGGACCGGGGTCAGACGGCGGTAGCGCATCACGTGCTGCGACCGGGCGGAAGTGTTCGCAGGGGTGCAGGTGGACGGCGCCAACGCGGACGGCAGGCCGCTGATTCGGACGAATAGGAAGTTCCTGAAAAGCCGGGCCAGTGCACCGCTGCCCCGCTGCCTGCCGATCTCCCGTGCGATGTCGGTCCATTGTGCTTCTGGCAGCAGACCGGTGTAGTCGATGCTCCTGCGTCGTTCGTAGTCGATGGGTGACGGGTTGGCGTCGAGGTACTCCGCGATTCGCAGGAGCGCGGTCTGGATGTCCGGCCATTGCTGGTGATCGTGCAGGTGGGCGAGCATCCGAGACGCCATGAAGCCAGTTGTCCCCTTCCCGAGAAGTCCGGCGACGGCTGTGGCGGAGTGGAGGTTTCCGACGAGGCCGACGAAGCAGGACAGCGCCGGCCTGCTGATCCGGTGTTGGTGCTGCAGGGGCGGGACGAGGGGCAGAGCGAGTTCGGGCCAGAATGCGGTGGGCAGAGACCGGAAGCGCTCGCGGATCCGGCTCGGCGGTTGGGCGCCCGGGCGGGTGGCGATAGTGCGATGCCGGAGCTGTTCGACAGCGCGAAGGCGGGGACCAGCGGCCGCGAGCTGCACTGAGCGAAGGGTCTCGGTGGTGGCTTTCCCCCAGGGCCCCAGCGGTGGGCGTCCTTGCCAGTCCTGCGGACCAGCGCCGGTAGCGATGGTCCAGCGCAGAGCTGCACCGGCTTGCTGAATGTCCGGTTGGGTCAAGATCTCCGCGGCGAGCGTGACGCCGACTGCGGTGATCGCCGCGCTGTTCGGGGCGAGCATTCCTCGGCGTTTGAGGACCTTGGAGTCGGCGTAGGTGAGAAGGGTGTTCGCTTCCTCCGTGGTGAGGGGCAGGTCGGCAGGAAGGCGTTCGGCCAGTTGCGTGCGGGGGGCATGGACGAAGATCTGGCCGACGACAGCTCGCAGGTCCGCGAGTGCGCCGAGGCTGGGCTGTGGATGCTCTGCGTAGGGGCCGAAGTCAGCGGTTCCACTCTCGACCATCGCGTCCACGAGTCGTTGCGCGTGGAGCGCGGGATGGCCGTCCTCAAGCCTTGGGGCGACCTGCCGGGTCAGGTCGGCATCGCAGCGTCCGGGCCGGGCATCGGCGTGGCCTTTCCGGAACGTGTTCGGACAGTGCCCAGGACGCGGGATCTCTCGGCTGGCGGCGGGACGTGCCCGTAGGGGACGGTGGCATTGCAGGCAGCGGTCGGCCAGCAGGCGGTTGTGCTTGATGCAGGCGAACGTCCAGCCCAGTCGCCAGTTCAACTGCCAACGGCCACTCGATTCGACCAGGCAATCCGGGCAGAAGCGAGAGCCGGTGCTGTTGCCCCAACGCGTCGAAGCGGCGAGTTCCATGCGTGGCCCGAGGACCACGGCCTGCCCCTCGTAGTGGGCCATTGTCATGGTGTGCAAGGTGGCGGCGGGCACCCCGGTCGTCCGGGAGATCGCCGTTGCCTGCGCGGGAGCCAGGCGCCTGGTCAACGTCTCCGTCGACACCGTGTCTGCCGTCTGCTGTTCCGAGGTGTCGACTCCCAGGCCCGCGAGGACGTCGCCGACCTGGGTGTGAAGTCGGAATGCCAACGCCTCAAGCCAGGAGTCCAGAGCCTCGCCGGGCAGGGGCTGCATCCGGATGGGGAATGTTCCCGGCACGTCTGTCACGAGGCTTTTCGGGAGCGAGGGCGGCTGGTCAGCCGGCGGGCTTCCAGCGCCGCTTCGAGTTCGCGGCGGGCGTTCTCGGACGCCTCGTCGTTCTTCACACGGTCGAGCAACTCCTTGTCCAGGCACTCACTGCCGCTGCGGATGGCCCGCTGGCAGCCGCGGATGATCAGCGTCATGAGGGAGCCGATGTGGCCGGTGCTGCGGAAGAAGAGGTAGTCGGACAGGTCGTGCGCGAGCATCCCGGGGTGCTTGTCAGCCAGGACGATGCGCTGTTCCAGCGCCAGGAGCATCTGGTTCCACTCCCGTCGCCCCATCTCGTTCGTGATCGTGAAGGGCCGCATGTCCAGTCGGGTCGTGCGACGTCCGGTCTGAGCCAGCGCGGTGTCCCCCGCTGCGGATCCCTCGCTGAACAGACCCTTGTCGGCCAGTCCGACCCCGACCATCAGCAGGGTCACGGGGAACTCGTTGGCGATCCACTTCAGATGGTTGCTGACCTCGATGCCGCTCGTTCTGCCCCACTTGAGGAAGTGCAGGTCATCGAGGGCGAGCACCCGGACCTCGCAGGACAGCATGCAGTCCAGAGCCCGCCGACCGAGTTGGATAGTGGTGCCTCGGGACCGTCCGGGATGCTCGAAGAACTCCAGCATGGCCCGGTTCAGGTCCTTCATGCCGGTGTTGCCGGTCAGTCCGACCCGGCAGACCGGCCACCGCTCGTGGCCCTGCTCGGTGAACTCGCCTCTCTCGGCAATCTCTCTGCGGTGGAACTCGCGCAGGAAGGCCAGGACCGACGTGGTCTTGCCCAGCCCGGGAAAGGCGTCGACGGCCACCGCCCCCTTGGCCTTGTCGCCGTCCTGCAAGTTGCTGTCGGTGATGTCCCACAGGTCCTCGTGCAGTTCGACCATCTGCGGGGTCTTGATCGGCCCTAGGTTGGCATGCCATTCCCGTCGCGACCGGTCGTACTCGGCCCGCGCCTGCGCGCCGAGCTCCTTGAGTTGCTTCCGGGTCAGCGCCTCGGGCTGCTGTCGCCGGGGCGCGTCGGCGAACGCCTTGAAGTCTTCCTTCTTCGACAGAGCCAAGTTGCCCAGGTTCGACAATGCGGCAACAGGGCTCACACGTCCTCCAGGGCATCGGCGTAGAAGTCGTCCTCGTCGGTGAGGTCTTCCAGATCGGCGTCGTCGTCATCGCCGCCTTCGGCCACGGCCTCCGGTTCCGGCTCCGCTGCGACTGGCTCCGACGGCCCCGCCTCCTGGCCCAGTGCCTTGCGTACGGAGGGCAGTGAGACGACCCGTTCCGCCTCGCCATCGGTCTCCGGCAGCTCGATGCCGGCCTGTTCGCGCGACAGCCGCAGCGCCATTCGCCGCTCGGCGATTGAGGTTCCCAGGCCGAGGTTCCAGCGCTCCAAGAGATCGGCGACGGCCAGCCGGTCGTCGGGGTAGCGGTACTTCGCCGCCGCCAGTTTCCGGGCGAACGCCAGCGCGTCCTCGCTCAGCGGCATGTCGGCCGACGGCGCGTGCTCCCAGATCAATGGGTGCCAGCGGCGATCGGCCGGATCACGGAAGTAGATCCGAGTGATGTCGTCGGGGTCGACCTGGAAGGGCCAACTGCCCTCGGCAGGGCCCCGATGTGGGCTCTTGGCATTGCGGTAGGGATTGAGCGCGGGCCCGTTGTACCGGCGGCGGCCGATCTCGACGCCGTAATGCTGGATCGTGCGCCACTCGGTCCGCAGGAACTCGAAGGCCAGGTCACGATCCCGGGGCACCTCGATGTAACCGGCCCTGGCCATGCCGTGCTCGAACATCGCGGCAGGTGAAAGCCGTAGTCCCGGCACTCCGGGATCGACCAGCCCCGCATGCGTCCGGCAGTGGTACACCGTCGCGGTCCACTCCCGGACGATCTCCTCCAGCTCGTCGAGGAAGAAGAACGCGTCGTCCTCCGGGCTCTCGCCCCGCGAGTGGATGTCCGGGCCCTTGTAGCCCGGCAGGGCCTGCAGCAGCCCCTCCCGCAGAGTCCGGAAATACCGCTCCACGGGCCCCTTGTCCCGGCCCGTCCGCAGCCTCGCAGGCTGTACCGACATCCCCAACCGGCGGCAGACACTGGTGAGATGCTCCGAGACATAGACCTTGCCGTGGTCGACCACCAGCGTCTCCGGCACCAGCGGCGGCGAGGCGAAGCCCGGCCCCTCGACCGCCTCGACATCCACCAGGACCGTCCGGGGAATGCCGTGCTCGGGCCAGACTGCGTGCCGCGGCCAGTCACGCCCCGCCGGACGGGGGCGGAACGACTGATAGAGCACCGCACTGATATCGACCGCCTTCGTCGAGACCGGCGTGATCCGAATCCCGGTGATACAGCGGGTGTACCAATCCATTCCGACCGAAAGTTCAGCCTGCAGCCACTGCAGCGTCAGCGGATCGAAGGCGAACACATCCAGGCGCGTGGAGTCCATCACCAGGTACTCGCCCGGCCGTGTCGGCCGCAGCTTCCCGTAGACCCCGTCCGGACGATCCGCGATGTCCCGGTTCCGCTTCGTGCTCAGCCGGAACAGCGGATGCTGCCGCTCCAGATCCTCAAGCAACCGAAACGCCGTCGCACGGCTCGGCAGCTTCACCACATCCGGCCCGAACCGTGCGATCACCCGGGCCCGCGTCCGCTCGATCACCATCGTCCGCGACGGCTTCGACTCCCCGGTGTGCTCGACCATCACCTCCAAAGCGGTCTCCACCCACCGCTCGTCCACCTTCGTCGGCGACCTGCGGGCCAGCCCCTTCTTCGCCACCAGACCGGCCTCACCATGGCTACGGAAGTCAGCGACCCACTGCTTCACCGTGCGAAGAGACACCCCCAGCTCGGCCGCCTTGGCCGCGTACCGGGATTCCCGGGACAGATCCGGGGAGTACTCCTGGCGGGGCTCGCCCTCCCGCGCCAACTCCGAACTTCCCGACCGGAAGCCGGTGATGACCTCTCGCACATGTTCGGACCGCTCCAGAAGCTTCGCCCGCTCCGCCGTCCCCAGCTGCCCTAGCACCACAGACGCGATCTCTGCGTCGTCATCGGCCGACGGCCCCGGCACATCAGGGATGACGGCCGCCCGGTCGGAGAACAGCAGCTCCGCGAGTGACAGTCGCAGCAGCCGCCCCCGGCCATCCTTCAGGACTACTTCATTACCTGCCGTGGTCGCAGCCATCTGCACCACCTCGACGGTCTCTCCGTCGTAGCGAAACCGCGTCCCGATCCCGACCCTTGCTCCAGCACCGCTCATGCCGGCCTCCGGCACACCCGGGACGGGTCGAGTGGTCGATCGAGGTCCACGAGGAGCTCACGGGCCCAGAGCAAATGGTGCACAGCAGCGCGCACTTGCGGCTCGGCGTATCCCGGAACCTGGCTCGCGATCTGCCCCAACCGAGCACCATCGAGATCGGCGCCACGAAGCTCGTCCAGGAGATCGGTGTCGAACAGCCAGGACCGGCGATAGCCGGCCAGAAAGCGGATGTTCTCCAACTCCGCCGGTGACGGCTCGCTCCAGACCTCGTACTGCCATCCGCGCGACTCCACCGCCCTGCGGGTCCAGTCGAAGGTGAAGGCCACTTCGGGCTTGGACACCCGGTACAGCGGTTTGACGTCCACCACCACGAGCCCTTGCCCGGTGATCAGCAAGTAGTCCGGGATGTGCTTGCAAACCTTCCCCTCCAGTGCCGCCTTCAGCAGGAACGGCTGGGCCACGATGTGGCGTACAGAAGGATCGAAATCGGCGAAGAGCAGACGTGCCAACTCCAGCCGTGACTCGTAGATCACGTGGTCGCTCGTCGTCGCCGACCAGTAGATACCCGAGTAGTGCCTCTGGCCCTTGAACCAGCGAAACGTTCGCCATGGCACCGCCGATGCCAAGAGCTCGACAGACGCCTCGCTCCAGGGCCGGTCCTCCATCACCGCACGCCCCTCGGGCCGGACGCTCACAGACGCAGCAAATTCCCCCACCGCACACCCCCAGCCGCACATCAACTTCCTATGCAGCAAAGGTTCCAGCGCGGCGAACGCAAGCGGGGTGGATCACCGCTCTCGCCACCCGAATAGGTGACGCTCCGACCTGCGAGTCTCACGGCGGCGGCATAAATGCCGCCGCCGTGCAGAACTCGCTGAGATTATGCAGCGAGTTTTGAGACCCTACAATGAGGACGGTCACGTGGGGACGTCCCTCAGCTCTCCGTCCGCGGGAACGTCACCTCGACCCTGCGGTTCTTCTTGCGGCCGGCCTCCGTGGAGTTGTCGGCGATCGGGTACTGCTCGCCGTAGCCGCGGACCTCGAAGGTGATGTTCGGGTTGTTCAAGTCCGAGTCCAGGACCGCCTGTACGGCATCGGCGCGCTGCTTGGAGAGGATGTCGCCGTGGGCGGACGAGCCGAGGTTGTCGGTGAAGCCGAAGACGCGGACCGTCGACGCGTTCTGCTTCTTGATCTCCTCGGCGATCGCGTCGATACGGGACTTCGCCTCGGCGCTCAGCTTGGAGCTGTCCTTGCTGAAGAGGACCTCGGCCTGGAGGGCGAAGGTCACGTCCGAGTTGGTGTCCTCACGGCGTTCCTCACCGCCCTGGTCCTCCACGACCGACTTGATGTCCAGGACCTTGGGGGCGGCGAGCGTTCCGCCCTCGGGGAGTTTCAGGTCCGGGTCGTTCGGGTCGACCTGCACCGGGGCGGAGGCGGAGGCCTCGGTGCCCGGCGGGACGCTCGGGCTCGGGGTGTCGTCGGCGTGCGCGGCCACCGCACCGACGATGTTCGCGGCGACCATGATCGTGGCGGCGGTCACGACCAGGGCGAGACGGGGAGTGGTGGTCACGGCCGCCTCATCCGGAGATCTTGATCGTGCCGACAGGGAACGTCGGTAGTTCGAAGGAGACTTCGGTGGTGGTCGAAGGGGGCGCCGGGAACTGCATGAAGACGGCCACCGTGCCGCCCGCCTTGATCGTCGTGAGGCCTGTCGTGGTGAGCGGCCGGCCGTCCGTGTCCCGCAGCACGTAGTAGCGCTTCTTCCCCTTGGAGTCCACGAGGGTGGCCCCGCCGAGCGACGTACCATGCTGAAGGATCTCGGTCTCGTCGCCGCGCAGGGCCGACGGAATCACGAGCAACTTGTCACCGTCGTTCTTCAGGACCCCGTTCACGGTGACGAACCCGCCCGAGTCCCTGTCGGCGGAGGTGATCTGGAGGAGCAGTCCGTCGGTCCCTCTGAGTTCGGCCAGAGGCGTCTCCGACTGCCCCTCCTGAGCGCTCGGATCGGATCCGCTGCTCTTGGAGGCCGAGGCCGTGGTGTCCGGCTTCTTGTTGTCGTCGCCGCCACTCCCGCAGCCGGCCACGCCGAGGGCCAGACCGGCCGCGACAGCCAGGGCGACCGTCCCCCTGCGGGCCGTCGAAGTGAACCGAATGCTCATGACTCTGCTTCCCTCATCACTCGTCGTTCGCTTGTCAGTCAGCCAGGTGGACGTCGAAGAGGTCCTCGGGTCCCGGTAGATCGGTGAGGTGGAGCGGATCCAGGTTCCAGTCGATGCCGTCCTTGCAGGTGAGCTTCGGCAGCACGTCGTCCCCAGCGTCCGCGCCGAGGGGTGTGAACGTGCAGCGCGGCTCGATCACGGCGGTGGCATGGGCTGTCGAGTGCTGGTCCTCCGTGCCGGGCACGATCGAGTCTCCGACCGGCTTGTCCGTCTCGACGGTGACCGTGTACTGCAGGGGGACCCCCGTCGGCGGCGCGCAATCGGTCACGTGGGCTTCGTTCTGCCCCGCGAGCTGCCCGGCGCGCCCACATCCGTCGACGAGTCCCGGCACGTTGCCGTCGAAGATGTCCTGCCACTTGGTCGGATCGAGTACGTCCTCCACCCACTGGCCCGCGAGTTGGTCCCGGGTCTCCTGGGCCGCCGCGAGCGCCGCCGCGTCGGCGGCCGTCTGGGCGCCGCTCCGGTTCACCGCGGCCTGGCCGACCGCGACGTAGGCGAACGCGAGGAAGAGCAGACCCGCCACCACCGTGATGTAGATGGGGAAGGCCTGCCCTGCGTCGCTGTACCTACGGGGCGGCATCAGCCGCCGGTGACCTCGGAGATCTTGTTGTTGATCGCGTCGAGGATCGTCGAACCGATGCTCGTACCCGTGATCGCCAGCACGATCGCGACCACCACAGCGATGATGCCCAGGTACTCCACCGCGGTCTGCCCCTTGTCGCTGCGGGCGGCGCGGGCCTGAAGGTACGTCACGGTGGTGTTGATCCAGTTGCTCATGGTGTTCCCCTCCGAGAGACTCGATCCCGGCTTCCTCGTCGCCGGTGCCGCTTTCGACATGAGAACGGTATGCCCGAACTACGGGTACGCCAGAGGGCCCCAGGGCCCAAAATCGGGCCCAATCGGAGTCCCGGACTTCGCACTGGGCCCGCCCGTCACCGAACCGGGGCCGTAGGCCCGGCAGTTGGGTCCTCCGTCGCGGCGTCACCGGTCACCCCAGCCCTCGGGCCGAACCAGGCGTCGTACCAAGCCACTTGGCCGCGGCCTCGGAGCGGCTGGTGCTGTGGAGCTTGGCGAAGATGCGGTTGATGTGGTTCTTGACGGTCTTCTCGGAGATGAAGCAGGTGGCGGCGATCTGCTGGTTGGTCATGCCGGACGCGATGTGGTCCATGATCTCCGCCTCCCTCGTGCTCAGTTGGAACCGTGACTTATCCGAGGATGACTGTCTCACAGGTGGTTGCAATTGCGAAAGACCGTGGGGAGAATTCGGCTGAGGATGGGCCACCGAAGGCATTCTTCCGTTTGCAGCCGCACCTAGTTGAGAGTCGTATGAGCCCAGGCCCTCGGGCAGGGAGGGGCCTGTCCGCTCCTGTCGCAGCTGGGCCAGCAGGGCCCCCGCCGCCGATGGCGTGAAATGGGCCCTGCCCTGCCTGATGTCCCGTACGGCGGCGACCAGTTCGTCCGCCGTGAACTCGCCGTGGACCAGATAACCGCCCGCCCCGCGCCGCAGCGCCTCCTGGACGATCTCCGACTCCCTGCTGTACGTGAGCATCACGACCGGCGCGATCCGCACGAGGTACGGCAGCGCCGAGATGCCGTCCACGCCCGGCATGCGGACGTCCAGCAGGACCACGTCGGGGTGGTGGAAGTGCGCCGCCTCGTACGCCTCCCGGCCGTCCGCCGCCTCCGCCACGACCGTGATGTCCGCGCGGCCCGACAGCAGCGCCGTCAGGCCCGCCCGGACCACCGGGTTGTCGTCGGCCACGACGACCCGGAGAGCTGAAGTCGGGGCCGGTTGCGGGAAGTTGGCGAACGGGTTCGGTGGCGGCTGTGGCGCGCCGGGGTGGGGCGTCGTCTGGTCCGGCATGGCTGCCTCCTCTCAGGTCTCTCAAGTCGTTTGTACGAGTGGGGGGATGAGGTTTACGGGGTTTACGTCGTCAGGGCTCCCAGCGGGAGTTCCAGGCGGACCTCCGTGCCCGTGTCGTGGCCGCCGCGGCCGATCCGGATGCGGGCGCCCACCGACGCGGCCCGTTCGACCATGCCGACCAGGCCGAAGTGGCCTGCCCTGCGCAGCTGTTCGAGGGTCGTGCCCGCGGGGAGGCCGCGGCCGTCGTCGTAGACGCTGATGCGCAGGAGGCTGTCGTGCACCCCGGCCTCCACGTCGACCTTCGTGGGGGTCGCGTGGCGGTGGGCGTTCTCCATCGCCTCCGTCGCGATGGTGAGGAGCTGGCGTGCCACGGCGGGCGGGACCGGCGGTACGCCGTGGTCGCCGGTCGGGCGGTAGGTCGTGGGGAGACCGGTCCTGGTGCTGAAGTCCCTTGTGCGGGCGGCCAGTTCGACGAGTACGTCCGTGCCCTCGTCCGGGTTGGACTCCCGTCGTAGGTCCGCCAGGAGTTCGCGGGATTCCGCCGCCGCCCTGCGCGCCGAGCGGGCCACCAGTTCCGCCTGCTGTCTGATCAGGGCCGGGTTCATGTGGTCCGCGCCCGCCGAGCCCACCAGGCCGTCCGCCGCGAGGGCCACGCCGTGCAGGGTCTTCGCCACCGAGTCGTGCAACTCCCGTGCCAGGCGTGCCCGTTCGGCTCCTACCGCTTCCGTTACGGCGAGGCGGGCCTGGACCGTCGTCAGCGCGGTCGTGGCCTCGCCGAAGCGGAGCATCAGGTTGCGCAGGGTCACTCCCACCGCGCCCGCGATCACGCACAGGCCGGGGAGTAGGAAGGCCTGTGCCACGGCCCTGTGGGCGTCCGCCGCGGCGGTCTGCGCCAGCACCAGGATCACCGCCTGGAGGCCGGCGAAGCAGCCGGCGCCCCGCCAGCCGTAGACGATGCCGGCGAGGAGGGGGGTGCAGACGCTGACGTAGGCGAGCGTGCTGGTTGGCCCTGCCGAGATCAGGAGTAGGGAGCCGAACAGGGTGTCCACGGCCAGGAGGGAGGGGTGGCGTAGGAGTAGGGGGCCGAAGCGTTCCCAGTCTCTGAACAGGACGTAGGAGGCCATGAAGGTGACCACTACGGCTGCGCCCACCAGGCGGGTGGCTACGCCGGGGGTGGCGTTCACCAGGGCGGAGGGGGCGGCCAGGGCGATCATCGCCAGGCGGAAGCCGAAGACCTGCCTGCACATTGCCTGGAGTGCGCTGATCTGGATGGGGAGGGCGACTTCCCGGCCTTCGGCCGGGATTTGACTCCCACCCGCACCACCCGTTTCGCCTTTGTCGTCGGGTGCGGGTGGCCCCTGTGGGGCGCCCTCGCCGTCTGCGGCCAGCCGTTCCACGCTCGGCTGCGTCGGCGGCCTCGGTACCCCCGGAAGCCAGCCCCCTATCGGCGCCCATCCCTCCGGCAACGCCGGCGTCACCGACGTGACCGGAATATCCGTCGCCCCCGACCGCACATGATCCGGCAGGACCGTCCCCGCCGGCGGAGTCGTGATCTCCGTCGGCTGGGGACGCCGCCGCAGCAGTCTCGTGCGTCCGCGTTCGTCCGTCGTCGCCATGGCCCCCGTCGCCCCCGTCCGTCCCTACTTGCCCGTGATCGTGCTGAAGTCCGTGCCGGAGCCGAGGAGAAGGCCCGCGCCGAGGAGCAGCATGGTGGCCGGGACCATGAACGTGGTGATCATCATGGTGGCCTTGGGGACCGCGCGGGCCGCCTTGCGGCGGGCGTTCTGCGCGTCCGTGCGGCGCATGTCCTTCGCCAAAGACACCAACGTGTCCACGATCGGCGCGCCCAGCTCCTCCCCCTGCTGCAACGCCGTGACGAACATGGCCACTTGCTCGCTGTCGTTGCGTCGCCGGAGTTCCGTGAAGGCGGCGCGGCGGCTCATGCCGAGGTCCATCTGGCGGAGGGTGATGCGGAGTTCGTCCGCCCAGGGGCCCTCGTACTTCGAGGCGACGCGGTCCAGTGCCTGGCGGAAGCCCAGGCCCGCGCTCACCACGACCGCGAGCACGTCCAGGAAGTCCGGCAGGGTGCGTTCGATGACGTCCCGGCGGATGCGGATCGCCGACCAGATGCCGACCTCCGTCCAGAACGCGCCGAAGGCGAAGAGGATGACGGCGACGATGTAGTGGCCCTCCAGCAGCATCAGCAGGCCGCCGAAGCCGCCGAGGAAGCCGTAGACCGCCCGGCGGGCCGCGTAGCGGTCGATGGTCAGGCCGCCGGGGTTGCCCGCGAGGTCGATCTTGCGGCGGTACTTGGCGACCAGCTTCGGGCCCATCAGGCGCAGGACCATCGGGGCGTAGCGCATGCCCATGCGGTCGATGAGGGAGTCGACCGCGCCGGTGCGGGTCGAGCCGACCTCCAGGGCGAGGACGAGGTCGGTGGGGAGTTTCGCGTCGGCGCGGTACATGCGGATGCCCGCGAAGACGCCCCACACGCTGAGGCCCATGACCAGGGCGAGGACGAGTGCGACCATGTCTGTTCTCCTCCCCTCAGACGTCGATGCGGGACAGGCGGCGGATGAGGATGAAGCCGATCGCGTAGAGCCCGAAGGCGATGATCACGCAGGCCTGGCCGATCGGGGAGCCCGTCATCCGGTCCAGGGCACCGGGTTTGACGCCGTTCATCAGGAAGAGGGCGCCCACGCCCATCACCGGGACGGCGTACGACGTCATGTTGACCTGGGAGAGCTGGGTGCGGACCTCGCGGCGGGTCTCCTTGCGCTCCTCCAGGGTCTCCGTGAGGTTGCGCAGGGCACTGACCACCTGGCCGCCCGCCCGGTTGGAGAGCACCAACGTCGTTACGAGGACGACCAGTTCGCGGGACGGGAGCCTGTCCGCCAGCTCGCTCAGCGCGTCGTCCATCGAGGCGCCCACCGCCAACTGGTTGGCCACCTTGGCGAGTTCCTCCCCCGCCGGTGCCTCCAGCTCCTCCGCCGCCATGCTGATCGCCGTACGCAGCGCGAGTCCGGCGTGGGTGGCGTTGGCCATGATGCGGGCCAGTTCGGGGAGTTGGTTGATGAACTTCTCGATGCGCTTCTGGCGCTGCCAGTTGAGGAACTGGATCGCCACCCCGATGCCCAACAGCCCTGCTATCGGCCCGAAGAAGGGCGCCAGGGACGCCTGCCCGATCAGCCAGAGGGCCGCCACCGTGCCCAGCATGTAGACGAAGAACTCGCCCGGCGTCATGTCCAACCCCGTTGCCGACAGGCGCAGTTCGAGCTGCCTGCCGAGCCGCGTACGGCGCAGTCTGCGGTCCAGGTCGCGGAAGCGGCGGACACGGCCCACCTGGATCTGGCCGGTCGAGGAGAGCCGGTCGACCAGGGCCGCGCGCTGCGCCTTGCCCGCGGCGTAGGCGTGCACACCGGCGACACCCAGGACACAGGTCAGCAGGGTGACGCCGGTGGTGAGCGTGACGATCGTCTGGAGATCCATGGGGTCGGTCCCTACCTACTGGCTTCTCTGAGGGCGAGCTGTTCCGCGGTGTGGGCGACGCCGAAGGCCTGCGGCAGGGGCTGGCTCGCCATGTAGAGCCGGTCGGCGGTGCGGCGGGAGAGCGGGAAGTACTCGAAGGTGCCGTAGACCCGGCCGTCGGCGGAGATCGGCTGCGGGCTGAAGCGGGCCACCGTCGCCAGCCGGTACGGCTCGCTGCCGTGGCTGTCGAGGAGGGCGATCTCGGTGATCCGGCGGGCGCCGTCGGCGAAGCGGGTGAGCTGGATGATGACGTCGATGGCGCTGTTGATCTGGTCGTGCAGCGCCTCGAAGGGGATCTCCACCTCGGACATGGACGCCAGGGTCTTCAGCCGCATCAGCGCGTCCTCCGCGCTGTTCGCGTGGACCGTGGCGAGCGAGCCGTCGTGGCCCGTCGACATCGCCTGGAGCATGTCGAGGGATTCGCCGCCGCGGACCTCACCGACCACGATCCGGTCGGGGCGCATACGGAGGGAGTTGCGCACCAGGTCGCGGATCGTGACCTGGCCCTTGCCCTCGACGTTCGGCGGGCGTGCCTCCAGGCGGATCACGTGCGACTGCTGGAGCTGGAGTTCGGCGGAGTCCTCGATGGTGATGATGCGCTCGGTCTCCGGGATCAGGCCGGAGAGCGCGTTGAGAAGGGTCGTCTTCCCGGTACCCGTCGCGCCCGACACGATGATGTTGAACTTCGCGTGCACCAACCCCGCGAGGAGATACAGCATGTGCTCGTCCAGCGAGCCGAAGCCGACCATCTCCTGGAGCGTGAAGGAGCGCGGGAAGCGGCGGATGGTGAGCGTGGCGCCGGTCAACGACAGCGGCGGGATGATCACGTTGACGCGCTCGCCGGACGGCAGGCGTGCGTCGACCATCGGATTCGACTCGTCCACACGGCGGTTGACCGTCGACACGATCCGCTCGATGGTCTGCATCAGCTGGTCGTGGGAGGGGAAGCGGAGCGGCAACTGCTCGACGCGGCCGCCGCGTTCGACGAAGATCGCGTCCGGGCCGTTCACCATGATCTCGGTGATCGACGCGTCTTCGAGGAGCGGTTCGAGTATGCCGAGGCCGAGCGCCTCGTCGACGACCCGGCGGATCAGCTGCGAGCGCTCGACGGTCGAGAGGACCGGTCCCTCACGGCTGATGATGTGCCCGAGCACCCGCTCCAGGCGGGCCCGTCGCTCGGCGGCGGCCAGCGCGCTCATCTCCGCGAGGTCGATCTCCTCCAGGAGCTTGGCGCGGTACGAGGCGACCATGTGGCCGTCCTCGCCCCGATGGCCGTTCTCCTCGGGATGGTTGACACGTTCCCGCAGACCCATGAGTGCTGTGCTCCTCGCTCCTTGTTCAGTCGAGCTCTGTCGTTCTCTGTCGTTGGTTCAGTGGTCGAGCGGCATGGTGGCGGTCTTGCTGGCGTCCCCGAAGCCGTCGTAACCGGGGATGACCGACGGGATGTGGATGGTGGCGGTGACCGAGACCGTGTCGCCGCCGAACGACGCCGGGCAGCTGACCGAGAGCCAGTCGCTGACGGCCTCGCTGCACGCGGGCTGCGCACCCTGCCGCAGCGAGGCGCTGCGCGCCCCCGCCCGGGCCGCCGTCCCCGCCTGCTCCGCGGTGTACGCGACCAGCCCGAGCTGCACCGCCGCCAGCGTGACGAGGATCAGGACCGGGATGAACCCGAGGTATTCGATGGCGACTTGACCGCGGTCGCGCGCTCGGAGGCCGTAGGACATGTCAGTTCGTCTCCTCCTCTACGGCGCCCGCGTGGCCGCGCACCGTGAAGGGGAAGCCGATCGCGCCGGGGAAGAGGACGGGCACCTTGAGGGTGACGTCGGCCGTGATGAACCCCGTGCCTCCGCAGGTCACCGTGGCGTCCCCCTTCCACGGGCCGTCCAGCTTGTCGAGACCGGCCTGTCGGCAGGCGGCCAGCCGGTCGCCCCGGGTGGCGGCCGTGCCCGCGCGCACCGCCTCGTCCGCAGCATTCCCCGCGAGCGTGAAGGTGTACCCCACCAACACGAACTGCCACATCAGCACCAGCGTCAGAATGATCAGCGGGGTCATGCCGAGGAACTCGATGGTGGTCTGGCCCCGGTCCCGTTCCCGTACGGTCGCGCGCACGTCCATCCCCCTCACTCCCTACGACGCCGGAAGCTCACCGAGCCGCGGTCGCCGCCGCCCCGCAACCGCCCGCTCTTCTGGGCGACTTCGGGGACCTTGACCAGTCCCAGTTCGCCCGCGAGACCCCAAAGGGCCTGTTTCACCACGCTCTTGTTGTCGAGTTCGTGCAGGCGGCCCGCGTCCACCGCGCCCTGGAGTTCCTTGAAGTTGGCGGGGATCGCGGTGGCGGCGACCGTCGTGCCGGTGATGCGCTGGATGAGCGCCGGCTGGATCTCGGTGCCGCGTGTGTAGCGGTTGACGACGATGGTCGTCTCCTCGGCCTTGCGGATCTGCAGCCGGTCCCACATGCGGACGGTGCGCTTCGCGGCGCGTACGGCGACGACGTCCGGGGTGGTGAACAGCAGGGCGGTGTCGGCCATTTCGACGGCGGCCGCGCTCGCGCCGCTCATCTGGGCCCCGCAGTCGATGACGACGACCTCGTAGCGGGAGCGCAGCGCGCTGACGATCTGGCGGGCGGCCCGGTCGGTGACCTCCTCGCCGCGTTCGCCCTCGCCGGGGGCGAGCAGCAGCGCGATCCCCGTGTCGTGCCGGAACACGGCGTCGGCCAGGACGCGCGGCGAGATGTCGGTGATCGCGGCGAGGTCGACGACGGAACGGCGGAACTGCACGTCCAGGTAGGAGGCGATGTCCCCGGTCTGGAGGTCCATGTCGACGAGCGCGACGCTGCGGCCCGACACCTGCGCGGCGAGGGCGAGTTGGATCGCCGCGAGGGTGGCGCCGACCCCGCCCTTGGCGCCGCTGACCGTGACGACGGTGCCGCCGACACCGGTGAACACGTCGCCGCCATGGCCCAGATGGCGCCGTACGCCCACCGACCAGGCGGCGACGGCCTGGACGCGGTTGGCCAACTCCTCGTAGCTCAGCGGCAGGGCGATCAGGCCGCGGGCGCCGGAGTCCATGGCGGCCTGGAAGAGGCCGGGGCTGGCGTCGGTGGTGACGAGGATGACGCCCACCGCGGGGAAGCGCAGGGCCACTTCGCGGACGAGCTCCAACGCCGGTACGGGACCGATGCGTTCATGCACCACCACGACCTCGGGCAGCTCGTCGACGGACTCGGCGGCGAGCCGGGCCAGGGTGTCGATGAGCTGCGTCGAGTCGGCCACCGGGGCCACCGGGTCGGCGTCCGGGAGCTGGCTGAGCAGGGTCGTGATGGCGCGGATGGCGTCCGCGTCTCCGACCGCCGGAAGAATCCTGGTGGGCATGCGGGCCTCTCACTTGTCCTTCGCGAGTTCGTACGTCCGGTCCTTGTCGGGGACGGTCGTATCGGTGCCGGGTGCCACCAGCGCGAGCCGCACCCGCTCGGCGAACGACTCGGCGTAGGTGATCCGCTGGGCGTCGAGCGTGGAGAGCGCGAAGGTGATCGGCACGCCGTTGGTCGACTGCTGCTGGTTCTTGTCGCTGTTGCTGCCGGGGTCGAGGGCGGTGATGTGGCCGACGTCGATGACCTTCGCGTTCGTCACGATGATCTTGGACTGGTCGGGGTCGCCCTCTTTCGCGCCCGCGAAGGTGGCGTACACGTTGACCGTCGAGCCCGGTGTGATCTTGCCGGCGACGCCGGTCGCCGCGTCGATCATGATGGCGACCTCCTGCTCCCCCGGCTTCAGGGCGGGCTGGTCCACGATCATGTCGGTCTGCAGCAGGGAGCCCCCGCGCAGGGTGGTCACCGCGATCTTGCCCTGGATCTGCCGGAGATCGGTCACGGCGGTGTCCGACAGCCACCGCTTGGGCATCTCGATCTTCTTGAACTGCGCGGCGGTCAGCGCCGTGTAGGGCGCCACGTTGTCCTTGACCTGGTACGCCGTGACCTCGGGACCGACCTTGGACTTCACGTCACGGATGACGGAGAGGACGCCGGCGAACGCGCCGAGGGCGCAGATCACCGACAGGAGCAGGAGTATCACGCCGCGGCGCTGACGGGAGTTCATGAACCGTACAACCTCATTGGGGATATCGGTCGAGCGGAAATGAGCGGATCGAACCGGGTCTGGCGAATTCGTGTGCTGTAAGCGTGTCCTGTGAGTTGAGGACTTATCCGCTCGATGTTTGGTTCTCGTGAACGGGCGGTGTGGCGGAGCAGAAGACACAACGGTCGCCGATGACGTCGATACCGCACCAGTGGCACACGGACTGCCGTACAGAGGTGACCAGTTGGTACAGCACCGACAGGTCGGGCAGATACGTACAGAACTCGATCAGCTTGTTCGTACCCCACCAAGTCACCGATTCGGCGGGCAGGGTGGCCTCGCGCAGCCCCATCGCGTTCCACGCCGGGGCGAGGGTGGTGCCGATCCAGTCGGACTGGAGCTGCCCCTTGGCGACCAGCATCCAGGTGCCGAACTCCGGCCCCTCCAGGGTGACTCCGGGGCCGACCCGGACCAACTGCGGCTCGGGGTGGGCGATCACCGCGAACTGACTGCCGGGCACCCAGGACTTGGCGTGCTGCTTGAGGCCGACGGGGACCCGGTCCAGCTTGGTGACCGAGCCGAGGAGCGCGCCGGCGTGGATGTAGTGCGTGAGCAGCCGGCCCGCCGAGGCGAGCACGCCGGGACTGAGGTCGCAGGACGCGAGCTGCCTCAACTGCCGGGCCAGGACGGCGAGTCCGAGCGGGGGAAGATTCGGGCGGAACAGGGCGATCCGGTCGGTCTCCAGGATGGACCGGATCGTGTGCAGCCGTCGGTCGACGCCCTCGGACACGGCCTGCGAGGACACGACGACGACATGTCCGTGCTGGTCGATCAGGGCCTGCATCTCCGACAGCGCCTGGTCCAGCGGTCGTTGATCGAGGTCCCGCAGGACGACGGCGGGCAGGGTCCGTTCGTCCTGTGGCGGCAGCGCCATGTCGGCGCTGGTCACGGCAATGGCAGTTGGCACGCGCAGCTCCCCGTCTCACGCCTGTCGGCCCACCGGCATTACTCCGGCACACCGAGTTGACTTCACTGCGTGACTACCTCAGCACTGTAACCACGCCCCTGTGACCGGAGAACAGCGTTTCTGTAGCTGTGCGGCAACTGTCATCGCACACAACACGCCAAATCGGGGCAGGTCGCGCATCTGATCACGCGGGGAGCACCGGGACCGACGTCGGCGAAGTTGGTCTGGACCTCTTGACATCAGATTGGTCTGGACCAACTCTGGACTTCCAGCGGTGGCCACCGTCGGCACAGTCACAGTCACAGCCCCTCCAAACTCCCCCACCGGAGGCATCAGTGGACCGCGCACCAGGCATGCCCGTACTCGGAAAAAGACGTCTGTGGGCCGGGGTCGCCCTGGCCGCCCTCGCCCTCTCCTTCGCGGGCACCGGCCAGGCGTCCGCCGCCGACATCAACAACGCCAAGAACGCCGGCTTCGAGTCGGGCCTGACCAACTGGACCTGTACGGCGGGCAGCGGCACGACCGTCTCGTCCCCGGTCCACAGCGGCGCGGCGGCCCTGAAGGGCACCCCGGCCGGCCAGGACAACGCCCAGTGCAGCGAGCCGGTGGCGGTGAAGCCCAACTCGACGTACACGCTGAGCGCTTGGGTGCAGGGCGGCTACTCCTACCTGGGCGTCACGGGCACGGGCACGACGGACGTCTCGACATGGACCCCCGACACCGCGTCGTGGAAGCAGCTCTCGACGACGTTCACGACGGGCGCGTCCACCACGTCCGTCTCGGTCTACACGCACGGCTGGTACGGCCAGGCCGCGTACTACGCGGACGACATCTCGGTCTACGGCCCCGACGGCGGCGGTGGCAGCGACCCGGCCCCGACGGTCCCGGCGACACCGACGGGTCTGAGCGTGCCCTCCACGACGTCCTCGTCGGTCTCCCTCGCCTGGAGCGCGGTGTCGGGAGCGACGGGCTACAACGTCTACCGCGGCGGCACGAAGATCACGGCGGTGACGGGAACGTCGGCCACCATCACGGGACTTGCGGCCTCGACGGCGTACTCCTTCCAGGTCACGGCGACCAACTCGGCCGGTGAGTCGGGCAAGTCGACGGCGGTGACGGGCACGACGACGGCGACCGGCGGCAACGGCGGTACGGGGCTGCCGAAGCACGCGGTGACCGGCTACTGGCAGAACTTCAACAACGGCGCGACCGTCCAGAAGCTCTCGGCCGTCTCCTCGCAGTACGACATCATCGCGGTGGCCTTCGCGGACGCGACCTCGACGCCGGGCGCGGTCTCCTTCACGCTCGACTCGGCCGGCCTCGGCGGCTACACGGTCGACCAGTTCAAGGCGGACATCGCGGCCAAGCACGCGGCCGGCAAGAAGGTCGTGATCTCGATCGGCGGCCAGAACGGCACGATCTCGGTGAGCGACTCGACGTCCGCGACGAACTTCGCCAACTCCGTCTACTCCCTGATGCAGACGTACGGCTTCGACGGCGTCGACATCGACCTGGAGAACGGCATCAACGCCACCTACATGACACAGGCGTTGAGGTCCCTCTCGGCCAAGGCGGGCTCGTCCCTCGTCATCACGATGGCCCCGCAGACGATCGACATGCAGTCCACGTCGAACGCGTACTTCCAGACGGCCCTGAACATCAAGGACATCCTCACGGTCGTCAACATGCAGTACTACAACAGCGGCACGATGCTCGGCTGCGACGGCAAGGTCTACGGCCAGGGCACGGTCGACTTCCTGACGGCGCTGGCCTGCATCCAACTCCAGGGCGGGCTCGCCCCGTCCCAGGTGGGCCTGGGCCTCCCGGCCTCGACGAGCGCGGCCGGCAGCGGCTATGTCTCCCCCACCGTCGTGAACAACGCCCTCGACTGCCTCACCGCCGGCACCAACTGCGGCACCTTCAAGCCGTCGAAGACGTACCCCGACCTGCGGGGCGCGATGACGTGGTCCACCAACTGGGACGCGGCCGCGGGGAGTTCGTGGTCCAACTCGGTGGGAGCGCATGTGCACGCGCTGCCGTAGCACTCGGTAGGCGGGGAGGGTGGGGAGCGCGGCCGCTGTCGGGGCGCGCTCCCCACCCTCTCGGTTAGGTTGACGTGATCATCCGTGACGTCGACCTCCTGGCAGGTGCCTCGTATGCCTTTACCCACCCGGCTCGGACTCCTCCGCGAACCGGACTTCGGACGCCTCTTCGCCGCCACCGCGCTCGGGCAGTTGGGCGACCGGATCATTTTCCTCGCTCTGCCGCTCGTCGCCATCGTGGCGCTGGACGCGGACGAGTTCCAGGTCGGACTGCTGACCGCGATGACCACGGCGGGTTCGCTGCTGGTCGGGCTGCCGGCGGGCGCGTGGGTGGACCGGATGCGGAAACGGTCGGTGATGATCAGCACCGACCTC
The DNA here is from genome assembly GCF_000716605.1 of Streptomyces sp. NRRL F-525. Taxonomy (GTDB): domain Bacteria; phylum Actinomycetota; class Actinomycetes; order Streptomycetales; family Streptomycetaceae; genus Streptomyces. Next base: position 27,907 of record NZ_JNXE01000035.1, read on the forward strand.
ACGCGGGCGCTGGTGCTCGTGACGGTGCCGGTGGCATGGTGGGCGGGTCTGCTCACCGTGTGGTGGCTGTACGCGGTCGCGTTGGTGCACGGGGTGCTGACGGTCTTCTTCGATGTGGCGTACGTCAGTTACCTGCCGCATCTGGTGGGGCGCGACAACCTCGTCGAGGGGAACGCGAAGCTCTCGGCGATCCGCTCGGTGACGAGCATCAGCGGGCCGGGGATCGCCGGGCCGCTGGTCGGGTGGGTCGGTGCGCCCGCGACGCTGTTGGTGAGCGCGGCCGGGATGGCGATGTCGGGGCTGCTGGCGATCACCATCCGCAAGCAGGAGCCGCAGCCCGAACGGGAGTTGGGGCCGAGCGAGCGGTCTCGGCTGGGCCGGGACATCAAGGAGGGCCTGAGGTTCGTCCTCAAGTACCCCGCCCTGCGCGCGATCATGCTGAGCGACGCGATCTTCAACCTCTTCCTGGTGATGTACCAGACCATGCTTCTGGTCTTCCTGGAACGGGAGTTGGGCCTCGACTCCGCCGGTATCGGCCTCGTCCTCTCGGGGATGGGCTGCGGCGCGCTGCTGGGCGCGCTGTCGGCGACCCGGGTCGCCCGGTGGGTCGGCCAGGGCCGGGTCATCTGGCTCGCGTCGCTGGTGACGTGCCCGCTGACCGTCCTGATGCCGTTGGCCCACCCGGGCTGGAGCGTGTGCGTGGCGGCGGCCGGCCTCGCCTCGCTCTCCTTCGGCGGAGTCGTCCGCGTCGTGGCCCAGTCCAGCTTCCAGCAGGCCCTCACCCCTGACCGGCTCCTGGGCCGCGTGAGCGCGACGGCCCGGTTCGTGTCCTGGGGCGGGATCCCGCTGGGCGGACTGCTGGGCGGGACGTCGGGCTCGGTGTTCGGCGCTACGGCGACCCTGTGGATCGGCGCGGCGGGCATGACGGTGAGCGTCCTCCCGAACTTCCTGTCACCGCTGCGCACGATGCGCACGCTCCCGACAGAGAGCGACGAACTCGACGCCGTGGCCTGAGAGTTCCCCCCTGGCCAGCCCCCGTCAGTCCTTCTTCCCACCCTCCGCGGCCTGCGCGGCGAGCCGCTCCACCAGGTCCTGTGCCTTGTCGACCGCGGTGTCGATCTGCTCGCTGTGCTTGCCGTCCGTCTTCTCGTCGACGAGATCCCCGGCCTTCTCCAGCCCGTCGGCGATCTTGTCCCCGTGCTCCTCGGCGATCTCCTCGGCCTTGTCCTTGAGCTTCCCCAGGTCTCCCAGGTTGTCGAACACGACAGTCCCCCTCGCTGCGACAGGCTTACGCGGTCAAGGACATGGTCGTCACGCCCGGCCCCGGAGGACAAGGTGGCCCCACCCCGGACACCCCGGCGGACGGAGGCGTGGGGCGGGGCGTGTTCGGGGCGCACGTGGGCCGGGGCGAGGGGTTCAGATCAGCGCCCCGACGAGCCCGATCGCGAACAGAGTGAAGACCGCCGCCACGATCAGGCCGACCACCGCCATCGGCACGAGGGCGATCAGGCCCGCCGGGCGTCGTAGCACCGGCTTGCCGGGGTCGAGGGGCGGGCGCCAGCCCCAAGTCGTGGGTGCGGGGAGGTCGTTGAGGACGGAGCGGGCGGAGAGGAGGTTCACCAGGAGCGTCACCGGGGTGATGAAGGCCGACAACGGGCCCCACCAGCCCAGCATCAGGGTGTTCGTCTGCATCCCGCGGAATATGGCCGTACCGCAGGTCTTGCAGAACACGCCCTGGTGGCGCAGGAATCGCATCATCACGATCATGCCCTGGTGGCCCCGGACACTGACCCGCGCGGCGGGGCCCGCGCCGCACACCTGGCACAGGGGGACGATCGGCGCGGGTGCCGGCACGGCGCCCGGCGGGCCGTATGCCGGATGCGGTGTCCGGTAGGGCGCCGACTGGTACGGGTTCTGGTACGGCGCCTGGGTGGGGGGAACGGGCGGCGGGGTGGTCAACAAAGCCTCCGGCGAAGATCAAACAACCGGTGAAGCACCCTACCCGCCCCGCCTGCCGAGCCTCGCCGCCCCGGCGATTCCCCCGGACCTGAAACATTTCTGTGGGCCCACCGCATCAGTACAAGTGAGGGCGGTGCTCGCAACAGCCCGCGAAAACAGGGGGATCAGGCATGAGACGACACGAACGTGCCGACGAGTACGCGGAGTTCGCCTCAGCGCGCGCCGGGCATCTCTACCGGTCCGCCTGTCTGCTGACCGCCGGGGACACGCATCTCGCCGAGGACCTGGTCCAGGAGACCCTCGGCAAGCTGTACGTCGGCTGGGGCCGGCTGACCCGGGTCGGCAACCCCGCCGGGTACGCCCAGACCGTCCTCACCCGTACCTACCTCGCCCACCAGCGGCGCCGCAGCAGCACCGAACGCGCCACCGACGTCCTGCCCGACCTGCCCGACCCCGGCGCCCCCGGCTCCGACACACCGCTCCGGCTGACCCTGCTCCAGGCCCTCTCCCGGCTGCCCGCCAAGGACCGCGCCGTGGTCGTCCTGCGGTACTGGGAGGACCGGTCCGTCGAGGAGACCGCCGATGTGATGCACGTCAGCTCGGCCGCCGTACGCACCCGCTGCGTCCGCGCGCTCGGCCGGCTGCGCGAACTGCTCGGCGAGAACCTCGACGAGTACGCCCGCCCCTGAACACCTGTGGTCAGTCGCCAACTCCCGCCCTCTTCAAACCCTTTGTACGAATCTCTCCCAAGCCCCTGATGCGAAACGGTGGTCCGCCATGCCCGACACCCAGCACAGCGAACCCCTCGACCCCTTCGAGGAACGGCTCACCGCCGGCCTGCACGACGCGGGCAACGCCTTCGAGACCGACCGGGCAGCCCTCGCCACCGCCGGCGCCCTCAAGGGCCGCAGGCGCCTGCTGCGCCGCCGCAACGCCGCCGTGATGGGCGGCGCCGCCGGTATCGCCCTCGTCGGCGTGGGCGGCGCACTGCTGCTGCCCAGCGGGAACCCCGCCGAGGCACAGGCCGCGCACGCCACCGGCGCGAGGCCCACGGCCACGTCCGCGCCCGCCCCCGTCTCCGGCGCCGCGCTCATCAACACGCTCGAAAAGCTGCTCCCGGAGGGCACGTTCGCGCAGGCCCAGGCCCGCGGCACCGACGAGGAACCGGGGCCGTACGTCCATGTCGTCTACGACGACGGCAAGGGCGCGTCGGCCGTCGAGGTCGGCCTGGGACGGGTGCAGCCGGGCAGTGACCAGGCGCGACAGACGACCCGGTGCCCGGGGAAGGCGCTCACGCACTACGACGCGTGCGGCACGAGCCGGCTGGCGGACGGGTCGGTGGTCATGGTCCTTCAGGGGTACGAGTATCCCGACCGCCGGGTGGACACCAAGTTGTGGAGCGCCGAACTCGTCACCCCGCAGGGCCAGCACGTCAGCATCAGCGAGTGGAACGCCGCCGCCGAGAAGGACTCACCGATCACCAGGAGCCAACCGCCGCTGTCCCCGGCCCAGTTGAGGAAGGTGGCCGCCGCCGCGGCCTGGCGGGACGCCATCGACGCGATGCCGGTGGACCCCAACTCCCAGGACACCCAGCCCAGTTCGAGCGAAACGGGCACTCTCCTGTCCGTCACCTCGACGCTCCGGACCCTGCTGCCGAAGGGCCTCACCGTGTCCGAGGCGAGCGACACCGACGACGCCGGGTTCGGCTACGTCGTCGTCGACGACGGCAAGGGCAAGACCTTCGTCCAGGTCAACGTCCAGGCCGACATGTCGGATGTCGAGGGCCAGTTGTTCGGTTCCGACGCGGAGGTCCTGGCCGACGGCACCAAGGTCGCCGAGCATCAGGGCCCGGGCGAGAAGGGCGGCTCGGGTGTCGTGATGTGGACCGTCGACACCATCAGGACCGACGGGCGGCGGGTGGTGATCAGCGCCTTCAACTCCGGCGCCCAGGACACCCCCGCGACCCGCACGGCCCCGGCCCTGACCATGAGCCAGCTCCGGCAGATCGCGCTCAGCCCGAACTGGATCTGATCAGCACGGCAGTTGGTCCGACGCCGGGCAGAGCACAGAACTCAGTCCTCGCGGACCTCTGCCTCCGCCGCGGCGAGCGCCGCCTCGTCCACCTCGTCGGACCCGTCGGCCTCGTCCTCGTCACCGTCGTCGAAGTACGCGTCGAGGACCGCGTCCAGCTGCGTCTCCCACTCGGCGAACCTGCTCCTGGCCGCCGCCTCGATCTCGATCGGGTACCAACGGCGGTCAGGCGTGTGCACCGTGATGGTGAACCGCTTGCCGAAGCGCGGGGACTCGGTCTCTATCGCGCCGATCTCGTCCCAGCGGAACTCGCAGGCCTGGTCGTCCAGGCGCAGTCGTACGCCCTTCCCGTCCGCGACGATCGCCGCACGGCGGTCGGACGCCTCGAAGACCGGCCCGTCGCTCTCGGACGAACCCTCGGCGTCCTCATCAGCATCGGCATCGGCGTCGCCATCGTCCTCGGCAACGGCCTTCTCCAGGTCGGCCTTCGCGGCCGGCGACTTCTCGGACCCTTCCGACTCGTTCGGTTCCTCCGGTGCCGCCGGCTTCTCGGCCTTCGCGTCCTCCGGCTCCGCATCTCCCGGCTTCGTGTCCTCCGGCTGGTCGGAGGACACGGCGGGTGCGGTGAGCCCGGGGACGAAGGCCGGGTCGAATCCGGCGCCCTCCAGGGGCTGGCTGCTCGAACCTATGCGCTGCTCCACAGCGCGAAGTATGGTCGACGATCCTGTGTCGGGCACAGCCAGCCCCAACTTTGTTATCAGACGCCTACAAGCGGCTTACACGAACACACTGAGCACAGCGGCCACCGCGAACCCCGCGACCGACAGCACCGACTCCAGCACGGTCCACGTCTTCAGCGTGTCCCGCTCGCTGATCCCGAAGTACTTCGCGACCATCCAGAAGCCGCCGTCGTTGACGTGCGAGGCGAAGATCGACCCCGCCGAGATGGCCATGATGACCAGCGCGACGAAGGCCTGCGAGTGGTCGCCCTCGGCCAGCAGCGGGGCCACGATGCCCGCCGTCGTGACGATCGCCACCGTCGCCGACCCCTGTGCGACCCGTAGTACCAGCGAGATCAGGTACGACAGGACCAGCACCGGCAGGCCCACGTCGTGGAAGGTGTCCGAGAGGGCCTGCGCGACCCCGCTCGCCTTCAGCACGGCACCGAAGATCCCGCCCGCGCCGACGACCAGCAGGATGTTGCCGACCGGCTTGAGGGACGCGGTGGAGACGGTCTCCAGGGACTTGCGGGACCAGCCGCGCCTCAGACCCAGGAGGTAGTACGCGAGGAGGAGCGCGATCGTCAGGGCGACGAAGGGGCTGCCGAAGAACTCGACCACCGAGCGGCCGGTCGACGGGTCGAAGGCGATCGACGAGAAGGTGGCCGCGAGGATCAGGACGAGGGGCGTACCGATGATCGCGAGGACCGTGCCCAGCGACACCGGCTTCTCCTGCGGTACGACGCCGGACTCCCGCTGTTCGTCGATGACCGCCTGCTTCGCCTCGGCCGCCGCCTCGACCATGTCCTGCGGTACGGCGACGAAGATCCGCTTGCCGACCCAGGCGGCGTAGGCCCACGCGGCGAGCACGGCGGGGATGCCGCAGACGATGCCCATGAGGATGACCCAGCCGAGCTGGACGTGCAGCAGACCGGCCGCGGCCACCGGGCCGGGGTGCGGCGGCAGGAACGCGTGGGTCATCGACAGACCCGCGAGCAGCGGCAGGCAGTACAGCAGGATCGACTTGCCGCCGCGCTTGGCCGCCGCGTACACGATCGGCGCGAGGACGAAGATGCCGACGTCGAAGAAGACCGGGATGCCGAAGATCAGGCCGGTGAGTCCCATGGCGAGCGGCGCCCGCTTCTCGCCGAACAGATTCAGCAGCCGGGACGCCAACACCTCGGCCCCGCCGCTGACTTCGAGGATCGCGCCGAGCATCGTGCCCAGGCCGATGATGATCGCGACATGGCCGAGGATGCCGCCCATGCCGGACTCGATGGTGGAGACGGCGTCGGAGCGCTGCACCGTGCCGAAGAGTTCGGTGACCGAGAGGCCGGACAGCAGGCCGACGGTTATGGAGACGGCGAGGAGGGCCACGAAGGGCTGGAGTCTGACCTTGATGATCAGGAAGAGGAGGAGCGCGATCCCGAGGGCGGCGACCGTCAACAGGCCTGCCGTGCCGTCGAGTAGGAGAAGCAGGCCTCCGGTGTGGGGTGGTGTCGCGGGGGCGGTGGCGGCGAGCGGTAGCGACATGTGGGGGTCCTCTTGATCGTCGTAAGAACATGGGGCTTTCGGGCAGGGGGAATCGCGGTTCGGCGCCGATGCGGGCGCCGAACCGTCGTACGGTGTGCGGGAGTTGGGGCGGTGCTAGCTCAGGACGGCCAGCGCGTCGATCTCGATGAGCAGCCCGGCGGGCAGGCCGACGTAGACCGTCGTGCGCGCGGCGGGCACCTCGACGCGCCCCTCGAAGTACTCGTTGTAGATCGCGTTCATCTCGGCGAAGTGGTCCACGTCCGTCAGATAGACGCGGATCATCATCGCGTCCTCCCAGCTCGCGCCGCCCTCCTCCAGGATCGCCTCGACGTTGGCCAGGGTCTGGAGGGTCTGCTCGCGCAGGGTCGGGCCGGCCGGGGTCGGCGGCTTGCCCTCCTCGGCGGGGAGGAAGCCGACCTGCCCGGCGACCTGGAGGATGTTGCCCTTGCGGACGCCGTGCGAGAACTTCGCGGGCGGGGCGGTGTGGGTCTTGGGGGTGAGGGCGGTCTTGTCGGTCATTCGGTGTCCCTGGTGGTAGTTCGGCCGGAGTACTCACCGCTGATGGCGTCCGCCGTGCGACGGACCAGGGGGAGCAGGGTGAGGAGTTCGTCGGCGGTGACGACGACGTTGGGCGCGGAGACCGACATCGCGGCGGCCACCCGTCCGTCGGCGCCCCGGATCGGCGCGGCGACGCAGTTGATGGACTCTTCGTGGCCGCCGAGGTCGGTGGCCCAGCCCTGTTCCCGCACCTTCTCCAACTCCCGCAGGAAAGCGGGGGCGTTGGGGGTGGAGCGGGCGGTGTACATGGGGTATTCGAGCTTGTCGGCGAGGGCCCGGCGCTCGATCTCCGGGAGGTCGGCGAGCAGCAGCTTCGCCACGCCCGCGACCGTGATGGCGACGGGCTTCCCGATCCGCGAGTACATGCGCACCGGATAACGGCTCTCCACCTTGTCGATGTAGAGGACCTCGTTCTCCTCGTACACCGCGAGGTGGACGGTATGACCGCACTGCTCGTTCAGCCGGGCGAGGTGGGGGTGGGCGATCTCGCGGATGTCGAGGTTCTCCATCGCCTCCTGGGCGAGGGCGATGAGGCGGGCGCCGAGGCGGTAGCGCTGGTCGGACTGGCGGTAGACCAGGCCGTGTTCGTGCAGGGTGCGCAGGAGGCGCAGGGCCGTCGACTTGTGGACGTCGAGACGCTCGGCGACCTGGCCGAGGTCGGCGGGGCCCTCGGCGAGCAGCGGCAGGATGCTGAGCGCGCGGTCGACGGTCTGACTCATGGCGTACATACCTCCTCGTCGGCCCAGTCGGCGGCGTCGGTCCAGCCGGGGCCGAGTCGAAGTCTCCCCCACGCCTGGTCGTCCAGGGCGACCAGCCGGTCGGCGTGGTCGCGGACCGGGGGCGCGGCGAGGTCGCCGGGCACGGTGAGGGCGGCGGCGGCCGTGAGATGCCCGTGCCGCAGCCGGTCCCGTACGGGAAGTCCCCGCAGGGTCGCGGAGAGGAACCCGGCGGCGAAGGCGTCCCCGGCACCGACCTCGGCGACGACGTCGACGTGCGGCGCGGGCACGAAGGTGACGTCACCCCGGTGGAAGACGGTCGCCCCGCGCCCGCCCTGCTTGACGACGAGCGTCTCGGGGTCGGGGAACGCGGCCCGTACGGCATCGGCCCCGACGAGCCCCCAGACCTCGGCGGCCTCGTCCTCCCCGACGAACACGAGGTCGGCGCCACGCGCCAGCTCAAGCAGCACGCTCGGCCCGTCGGCCGAACGCCCCAGCGCGGGACGGTGGTTGACGTCGAACGAGATCAGCGGGCGGTGCGCGCGGATCGCGGTCAGCTCACGCACCAGGCCGAGGCAGTCCTCGGACAGCATCGGGGTGATCCCCGACAGATGCAGCACCCGCCCACCCCGTACGGCGGCCAGGTCCACGTTCGCGACGCCCATCGCGGAGGCGGCGGAACCGGCCCGGTAGTACGCCACCTCGTGCGCGTCGGTGGCCCGGTCCCCGGCGGTGCGGAAGTAGATACCGGTCGGCCGCACGGGATCACGCCGTACGGCGGACACATCCACCCCGTACCCCCCGATGGTCTCGACGAGATGATCACCGAACCCGTCGGCCCCCACCCGGCTGACCCACCGCACGCTGTGCCCGGCGGCCGCCAGCACGCACGCGACATTCGACTCGGCGCCGCCGATGGCGCGATCGAAGGACGGCACGTCGGCGAGGCGGCCCGGCCGACTGGGTAGGAACGTGACCATGGACTCGCCCAGCGCTACGACGTCCACGACGTCACGGGCGGCGGTGGACTGTCCGTCGGCGGTCACGATGGTGATGGCTCCTCGTCCGGTGCGCCGGGGGCGGCGGCTCCGTTGACCCGGTGTTGGGCGAGATGTTAGACAGCGGTAAGCGATATACGCAATGAAGGTTGCAGAGATTGCAACACTCCAGCTCAGGGAGGCCCCATGGTCCGCGACACCGGTACCGAAGCGCTCGCCCGGCTCGCCGGGGAACGCGTCGACCACCGTTTCAAGGGCCTCCCCCCGGACGCGGACGGCCTCACGCTCACCGAGCTGGCGGCCCAGCGCCGCAACCTCTTCACCGACGGCTTCACCACCCCGGTCCTCGCCCTCTCCGCCGAGCGACTGGACCACAACCTCCGCCTCATGGAGACCTACGCGACCCGCCACGGCCTCGCCTTCGCCCCGCACGGCAAGACCTCCATGGCCCCCCAGCTGTTCCACCGCCAACTCGCCCACGGCGCCTGGGGCATCACCCTCGCGGTCCCCCACCAGGTGCGCGTGGCAAGGCAGTTCGGCATCGACCGCGTCTTCCTCGCGAACGAACTGGTCGACCCGTCGGCCCTGAAGTGGATCTCCTCCGAACTGGACGCCGACGCCGACTTCCGCTTCATCTGCTACGTCGACTCCGTGCGCGGCGTCGAGCTGATGGACGCGGCCCTGCGCGGCGCCGCCCGCCCGCTGGACGTCGTCGTCGAACTGGCCGCCGGCGAGGGCGCCCGCACCGGCGTCCGCACGGAGGCGGAGTGCGCGGCGGTCGCGGACGCGGTGGCGGCCGTAGGGACACTGCGGTTGGTGGGGGTCGCCGGGTACGAGGGGGAGGTGCCGCAGGCTGATCCCGGGCGGGTGCACGCGTGGTTGCGTCAACTGACCGCGCTCGCCGTGGAGTTCGACAAGGACGGGCGTTTCAAGGGAGTTGACGAGATCGTCGTCAGCGCGGGTGGCAGTGCGTGGTTCGACGCGGTGGCCGACGTCTTCGCTGAGCTGCCCGAACTCTCGCTCCCCGCGCTGAAGTTGCTACGGTCCGGCGCCTACGTGTCCCACGACGACGGCCACTACCGCGAGATCACCCCCTTCACCCGCATCCCCGAAGAGGGCGCCCTGGAGCCCGCGTTCCGGCTCTGGGCGCAGATCGTCTCCCGCCCCTCCCCCGAGCAGGCCTTCGCCAACGCGGGCAAGCGGGACGCGGCCTACGACCTGGACCTGCCCGTCGCCCAGGTCGTCCGCCGGGACGGCACCGAGCACCCGGCGACCGGCGTCGAGGTGACGGGGCTGTCCGACCAGCACGCCTGGCTGCGGACGGCCCCGGAGGCGGACCTTGAGGTGGGTGACTGGATCGGGATGGGCCTGTCCCACCCGTGCACGTCCTTCGACAAGTGGCAGCTGATTCCGGTGGCTGAGGCGGACGGGACGGTCGTCGACTACATCCGTACGTTCTTCTAGAAGCCGTATCGGACCCAGCTGGAGGCATGGGCATGGAAGAGCTGGTCATCCGGGACGTGGACGTCGTCGACGGCAGCGGTGGACCGTCCTACCGCGCCGATGTGGTGATCGACGGCGGACGGATCGTCTCGATCGTGCAGGAGGCCGCGGCGGCGGGCTGTCAACGCCCCAAGGCACGCCGGGAGTTGGACGCGGAGGGCCTGGTCCTCTCCCCCGGCTTCATCGACATGCACGCCCACAGCGACCTGGCCCTGCTCCGCGACCCGGACCACAGCGCCAAGGCGGCGCAGGGGGTGACCCTCGAAGTCATCGGCCAGGACGGGCTGTCGTACGCCCCGGTCGACGACCGCACCCTCGCCGAGGTACGCCGGGCGATCACCGGGTGGAACGGTTACGGCGACGACATCGACTTCGACTGGCGTTCGGTGGGCGAGTACCTGGACCGGCTGGATCGTGGAGTGGCGGTCAACGCGGCCTACTTGATCCCGCAGGGCACGGTCCGGATGCTCGCGGTCGGCTGGGAGGACCGGGAGGCGACGCCCCAAGAGCTGGACCGGATGCGGCAGTTGGTCGCCGAGGGCATGGAACAGGGCGCGGTCGGCATGTCGTCCGGCCTCACCTACACCCCCGGCATGTACGCCAAGGACGCCGAACTCACCGAACTCTGCCGGGTGGTGGCGTCCTACGGCGGCTACTACTGCCCGCACCACCGCTCGTACGGAGCGGGCGCGCTGGAGGCCTACGCGGAAATGGTGGAGCTGAGCCGCGAGGCGGGCTGCTCCCTGCACCTGGCCCACGCCACCATGAACTTCGGCGTGAACGAGGGCCGCGCACCGGAGCTCCTGTCCCTCCTGGACGAGGCCCTGGCGACCGGCGCGGACATCAGCCTCGACACCTACCCCTACACCCCCGGCTGCACAACTCTCGTGGCGATGCTGCCCAGTTGGGCCAGCGAGGGCGGCCCCGAGGAGATCCTGAAGCGCCTCGCGGACGACGACACCGCCGACCGTATCCGCCACCACCTGGAGGTGACCGGCTCGGACGGCTGCCACGGGGTGCCGATGGAGTGGGACACGATCGAGATCGCGGGGGTCGAGAATCCCGAACTGGCGGACTACGTGGGCCGCCGCCTCGACAGCTGGCCCACGGCCCGCCACCTCCTCCTCGCCGACCGCCTCGCCCCGTCGATCCTCCAGCACGTGGGCCACGAGGAGAACGTCCGCCAGATCATGCGCCACCGCGTCCACACCGGCGGCTCCGACGGCATCCTCCAGGGCGCGAAGCCGCACCCACGGGCGTACGGCACGTTCCCGCGCTATCTCGGCCACTACGTACGGGAGTTGGGCCTCCTGTCCCTGGAGGAATGCGTCTCCCACCTGACGTCCCGCCCGGCAGCCCGCCTACGCCTGCCGGACCGCGGCCTGGTCAAAGAGGGCTACAAGGCGGACCTGGTCCTCTTCAACCCGCGGACGGTGGCGGCAGGTTCAACATTCGAGGAGCCCCGCAGACTCCCGACAGGCATCCCCCACGTGCTGATCGACGGCCGCTTCGTGATCGAGGAAGGCCACCGAACGAACGAACTGGCGGGCAGATCAGTACGCCGAGTCCTTTAGGGGCGCGGGGAACTGCGCGACCAGCCCCCACGCACCCGCAGCCAAAAAACGACCCACTACGGCTTGGGCAGGGTGCACCCAGACGCGCTAAGGCTGAGCACGTTCGCCGAGGTGAAGCAGCCCGGGATGTTGTAGGTCTCCTCGGCGTAGTTGATCCCCTGACGGACGGTCACCTTGCCGCTCTCATCAACCTCACACGGATTGTCGACCGTGCAGGTCTCCCCGTCCTCGTTACCCGTGTTGTTGACCGCGACAATCTGCCCCGTACTGGTATCGATCACCGGAGACCCCGACGTACCCCCGATCGTGTTGCACGCGGAGGTGTAACGAACCGAGTCCTTCCAGGTCCAGTCCCCCTCCTTCAACCGGTACACGAACCCGTCGATGCTGCAGCTGTAGATCGTCTTCCAGTACCCGGAGACGACCTTGATCGCGGTACCGGCGGTCGGGTGCGAGGCGCTCACGGTGAGCGGACTGATCCCGTACGCGCTCTTGATCGCCGCGTACGTCGTGGTCGTGCGGTAGATCGTCACGTCCGTGTCGGTCATCGTCGAGTAGACGACCTGGTTGGCCCGGAGCGTGGCGACCTTCGTGCCGGCCGAGTTCAGGAGTCCGAACGTACGGCTGGAGGACTGGCCGGTGATGACCTCGCCGGGCTCCGGGAACCCGGTCTCCAGGCAGTGGCCGTTGGTCATGACCAGCGCCGGAGCGGTGTCGGTCGAGTTCGGGAAGCGGATGACCGAGCCGGAGCAGTTGCTGAGCGAGACGATGCCGGCGAAGTCGACGGTCACCGCGGCGGCCTTCGGCGCCACCTGGGGTGCGGCGACCGCGGGTGCCACGCCCGCCCCGGCGATGGCCAGGGTGGAGAGCGCGGCAAGGAGAGGCTTGTTCATGTGGGGGTCCCCTCTTATGACGAGACGACCGGAGATCTTCCGGCCGCCGTCTTTTTGTCATGAGCATTGTGATCGCGGAGAGGGGTGGGGGCAAGGAGCGGTTTCCGGCCGTTCGCGGCGCGTCTCATGTGGCGGAAAGCACGAGCCAAGTCTCGTTACCGCGCCGTAAGCTCACCGACATGCAGGTGATCCAGTCGACCAAGCTCTCCAACGTCTGTTACGAGATCCGGGGCCCGGTTCTCGAAGAGGCGATGCGCCTGGAGGCGGCAGGCCACCGCATCCTGAAGCTCAACACGGGCAACCCGGCCGCGTTCGGGTTCGAGTGCCCGCCCGAGATCCTGGAGGACATCCTCCGGAACGTGTCGTCGGCGCACGGGTACGGCGACGCGAAGGGGCTGCTGGCGGCCCGGCGCGCGGTCGTCATGCACAACCAGACCCTGGGCATCGAGACGGACGTAGAACACGTCTTCATCGGCAACGGCGTGTCCGAGCTCATCGTCATGGCGATGCAGGGACTTCTCGACGACGGCGACGAGGTCCTCGTACCGTCGCCGGACTACCCGCTGTGGACCGCCGCCGTCTCGCTCTCCGGCGGGACCGCCGTCCACTACCGCTGCGACGAGCAGTCCGACTGGATGCCCGACCTCGCCGACGTGGAGCGGAAGGTCTCCGACCGCACCAAGGCGATCGTCATCATCAACCCGAACAACCCGACCGGCGCGGTGTACGACGAGGCCATGATCAAGGGCCTCACCGACATCGCCCGCCGCCACAACCTCCTCGTCTGCTCCGACGAGATCTACGACAAGATCCTCTACGACGGCGCCACGCACACCCCGACCGCGAAGGTCGCCCCGGACCTGCTGACCCTCACGTTCAACGGGATGTCGAAGGCGTACCGGGTGGCCGGATACCGGGTCGGGTGGATGTCGATCTCGGGGCCGCGCGCGCACGCCGACTCCTACATCGAGGGTCTGACGATCCTGGCGAACATGCGGCTCTGCGCGAACATGCCCGGGCAGCACGGGGTCGTCGCCGCGCTCAGTGGGCGGCAGACCATCAACGACCTGGTGCTGCCGGGTGGGCGGTTGAAGGAGCAGCGGGATGTGGCGTACGAGTTGCTGACCCAGATCCCGGGTGTGACCTGCGTGAAGCCGAAGGGGGCGCTGTATCTGTTCCCTCGGCTCGATCCGCAGGTGTTCAAGGTCAAGGACGACCGGCAGATGGTCCTCGACCTGCTGCGCCAGGAGAAGATCATGGTCGTGCACGGCACCGGGTTCAACTGGTCCGAGCCCGATCACTTCCGGGTCGTGACGCTGCCGTCGGTCGGGGATCTGCGGGACGCGGTGACGCGGATCGGGAACTTCCTGGACGGGTACAGCCAGCCGTAAGTGGTGGCCGAACCCGCTCTAAACCTCGCGGGGCGGGTTTCTTGGGGGTTTTCCGGCCAGATTTTCGGCCAGCACAACTTTAGACGAGATCTAAGCTAGGATGGTTTCCTGTCTGAGCACAGGAGACCATGCCATGTACGAGCCGATCCGCACGAAGTCGGTCCACAGCACGGTGGCCCGCACGTCCTCCTCCGACTTTCCTCACCGGTCGCGTGAGGAGGAGCTTGATATTCAGCTTGCGGGGCATCTTGCTGCGCTGCTTGCCGTGACCGATGAACTGCGGGCGCTGGAGCCGTCCGATGAGTTGGACGTGGCTGCGGAGAGGCTTGCCGGGCAGTTGACGCGGTTGCGGGGGGCTTCGCCGAGCCGGGCGGGTGTGGCTGCGGACGCTTCTTCTACGTCCCGTTTGGATGCGCTGCATCTGCGGGCGCATGCTCTTGCCGGGCGGGCGTTGGTTGTTGCCGCGTCGCGGGCTGATACGGCTGCGGCGATTTTGTCGGCCGAGCGGATGGACGCCCACGCGGTTGCTCCGGTGGCCTGAGCTTTCGCGCCTCATCGCCGTTGGGGTTCGTGTTCGTCGTGCGAGTGCCGGCCCGCTGTGGCTGGTCGCGCAGTTCCCCGCGCCCCTAAAAAGCACGGGTGCGCGTCTGCTGTAGCTGGTCGCGCCCACGCGGCGGAGCCGCAAATCGACACAGCCCCGCGCCCTGAAAAACCCGGGTGCGCGTCCGCTGTAGCTGGTCGCGCCGACGCGGCGGAGCCGCAAATCGACACAGCCCCGCGCCCTGAAAAGCAGCCGTGTTGATCCGGGACCCGGCCGACACCTCCCGTTCATCCCTTTCCTCGGGGAATGTTGGGTTCCGCGAGCACGCTGCCCCTCGTGAGACGTATCGCGGGAATCGTCCTTGCGGTGTTGCTGATCGGTGGCGTGGTGGCAGCCGTCGTAGCGGGCCGGGACAACGGGGACAAGGGCACGGCAACGAAGACCGTGCGTGGTGTGATCGGTTCGGAGAAGGCGGACTTCTTCGCCGATCCCGATGTGGTGAAGGCCCTCGCCGCCAAGGGCTTCACCGTGAAGACGGAGACCTCCGGGTCCTGGGCCATGGAGGGGCTCAACCTCAAGGGGTACGACTTCGCCTTCCCCTCCAGTCAGGCTCCGGCCGACGCGCTCGCCGACAAGTACAAGGTGCGGCAGCCGTTGCCGCGCCCCTTCTACTCGCCCCTCGTCGTCGTCGCCCACCGCAGCGCCGCCCAGGTGCTCGCGGACAACGGGCTCGCCACGCTGGACAGCAGCAAGGATCGCGGCACGCTGAAGATGGCCGCCTATCTCGACGCCGCCAAGCGGGATCTGACCTGGCAGCAGCTCAAGGGGGCCTCCAAGCATGGGGAGTTGACCGGCACCCTCTACATCGCCACCACCGACCCCGAGACCTCCAACTCGGGGGCTCTCTATCTCGCCGCCGCCTCCTACGTCGCCAACGGCGGGCGGGTGGCGGCCAGTAGCGCCGATGTGGATCGCACCGCGCCGCTCATGCACAAGCTGATCAGCGTGCAGGGGGCTCAACAGTCCAGCTCGGACGCGCCGTTCAGGGACTTCATCAGCGGCGCCGGCAATCCTCTGGTCCTCGTCTACGAGTCCCAGGTGGCCTCGCTGCTCCTCGACAAGCAGCCCGTCGGCGACCTCGTCGTGCTCTACCCGGACACCACGGCCAACAGCGACCACACCGTCGTGCCGCTCACCCCGGAGGGCCGCGAGCTGGGTCAACTCCTCAGCAGTGACCCGACGTTGCGCAAGCTCGCCGTACAGCACGGGTTCCGGCCGCAGGGTGACACCGCCGAGTTCGTCGCGGCCACGGCCGCCCACTCCAGCTATCTCAACCAGACGCTGACCGGTGTCCGGCAGGCGCCCGTGCCCACCTCGAAGGTGCTGCACGACATGGCGCGCCGGGCGCGCGGTTGAACGGGGGGAACCACATGAGCAGCAGTTTCAACACCAGCCAGAACAGCAGTCAGCACACCCAGAGCGGGGACGACGTCTTCACCCTCACCCCGCCGGAGGCCGTCGCGCCGGTGCCGAAGGAGAAGGCCGGCGGGCTGGTGCCGGTGGACGAGAGCGTCCGTACGGACATGGCTCAGAAGGCCGCCGCCTATGTGGAAGGGCTTGCCTCGCTCGATGCCCGGTCGCCCGAATTCGCGGGCAAGGTCGGGGAGATCAGTGCACTCGGTGCCGGTGAGATGCGGACCGCCACCGCGCAGTCCAACCGCATGCTGGAGCGGACCGTGCGGAGTCTGCCGTCCAAGGGCGGGGACGCTCAGTCGCAGGTCGCCGGGTCGCTCGTCGAACTCCGGCGTGTGGTCGAGGACTTGGACCCGCGTGACCTGCCCGCCTCCAAGGGGCGGAAGTTCCTGTCCCGGCTGCCGGGCGGCAACAAGCTGCGCGACCACGTCGCCAAGTACGCCTCCGCGCAGGGGACTCTCAACAAGATCGTGGGCTCGTTGCGCGGCGGCCAGGACGAACTCCGGCGTGACAACGCCGCGTTGCAGACCGAGCGGGTCCGTCTGTGGGAAACCATGGGCAAGTTGCAGGAGTACGTCGTCCTCACCCAGGCCCTCGACACGGCCGTCGAGCAGCACATCACCGGCGTCGAGGCCGCCGACCCGAGCCAGGCCGACACCCTGCGCGCGGACGTCCTCTTCCCGGTCCGGCAGAAGCACCAGGACCTGCTGACCCAGCTCGCGGTGTGCGCGCAGGGCTACTTGGCGATGGACGTCGTACGGCGCAACAACGACGAGCTGATCAAGGGTGTCGATCGGGCGGCGACCACGACCGTCTCGGCCCTGCGGATCTCCGTCATGCTCGCCTCCGCGCTCGACAACCAGCGCAAGGTCGTCGATCAGGTCAACGCCCTGCGCGGTACGACCGAGGACCTCATCCGGGGCAACGCCGAGATGCTCTCCACGCAGAGCGGCGAGATCCAGCGCATCGCGGCCGACCCGGCGGTGGGCGCGGAGACGCTCCGTACCGCCTTCCAGCAGATCTACCGCACGCTCGACGCGATCGACACCTACAAGGTCCAGGCGACCGAGGTGATGGCCGCGACCGTGGAGTCCCTGACGTCCGAACTCCAGAACGCCAGCACGTACTTGGAGCGCAGCCGGTCGCAGAGCGCCCTGGAAGGCGGTCTCGGATGAGACGTCTCCTCGCGCTCGCCCTCGGCACGGCCGCGCTGCTCACCGGCTGCACGTCGTCGGCCCATGACACGAAGGCCGAGACCGACAACGCCCCCAAGCCCGGCACGCTGCGCGTCCTCGCCTCCAGCGAACTCAGCGACATGACCCCGGTGTTCGACCAGGTCCGCAAGGACACCGGCATCACGATCCGCCCCACCTACATGGGCACCCTCGACGCGGTGGACCTGCTGGCGAAGGGCAAGGTCGACGGGCAGTACGACGCCCTGTGGCTGTCGTCGAACGACTATCTGCGGCTACGGCCCGACGCGGCGAAGAAGGTCGTCTCCGAGACCTCGATCATGTCCAGCCCGGTCGCGATCGGCGTCAAGACGGCCACCGTCACGGCACTCGGCTGGACGCCGGACAAAGTCACCTGGTCGGGGATCGAACAGGCCGTCCAGGACGGCAAGTTGACCTACGGCATGACGGACCCGGCGCGCTCCAACTCCGGTTTCTCGACCCTCATCTCCGTGGCCTCCGCCCTCTCCGGCGCCCAGTCGGCGCTCACCGACGCGGACGTCGCCAAGGCGACTCCCCGGCTGAAGGAGTTCTTCAAGGGGCAGAAGCTGACCTCGGGTTCGTCCGGGTGGCTGGCGACCGCCTATCAACGCCGGGGAAACGTCGACGCGTTGCTCAACTACGAGTCCGTCCTCAAGGGCATCCCGGGCCTGACCGTGATCCGCCCGAGCGACGGGGTCGTCACCGCCGACTACCCGTTGACGTCCCTCGCCTCGACGGACACCACGACCCGCGAGAACGTCCGGCGCGTGACGACGGACCTGCGCACGAACGCCCTCCAGAAGCTGATCACCACCGGCACACACCGCCGCCCGGTCGTCACCTCCGTACCGCCCGCGTCCGGCCTCGACACCAGCCGACGGCGTGAACTCCCCTTCCCCGGCAGCCAGTCCGTCGCCGACGGGCTCCTCGACTCGTACGAGAACAAGCTGCGCCGGCCCTCGCGGACCGTGTACGTGCTCGACACCTCGGGCTCGATGGAGGGCGACCGGCTGTCCCGGCTGAAGAAGGCCCTCACCGATCTGACCGGGGACTTCCGGCAGCGCGAGGAGGTCACGCTGATGCCGTTCGGGTCGGCCGTGAAGAGCGTGCAGACGCATGTGGTGAGCCCGAGCGATCCGCAGGCCGGGCTGAACGCGATCCGTAAGGACACCAAGGCGCTCGGCGCGGACGGGGCCACCGCGATCTACACCTCGCTGGAGAAGGCCTACGAGCATCTCGGCACCGGCGGCGACACGTTCACCTCGATCGTGCTGATGACCGACGGCGAGAACACAACCGGCGCCAAGGCGAAGGAGTTTGACGGCTTCTACGGTCAACTCCCCACCGCCCAGCGGGACATCCCCGTCTTCCCCATCCTCTTCGGCGACTCGGACAAGGCGGAGCTCCAGCACATCGCCGACCTGACCGGCGGCCGGCTCTTCGACGCCCAACAGGGCTCGCTGGACGGCGCCTTCGAGGAGATCCGTGGCTACCAGTAAGTTCCTGGGCTACCTGGAGTCCCGCAAGAACCTCACCGGCAGCGCGTGCGGGCTCGTCGGGCTGGTGCTGACGTTCGTGGGCGTGGCGGGGCCGTACTGGCCGGTCGTGGTCGTCGGCCTGTACGGCGCGGGTGCGTTGATCGCCCCGCCGGAGCGGCCGGCACTCCCCGACTTCCCGGACCCCTCCGCCCAACTGGAGGAACTGCGCGACGACTTCGAGAAGCTCGGCGGCTATCTGGCGGGCGTAGAGCTGCCGCCTGCCGCCGCCGGTCGGCTCACCGAGCTGAACCAGCTCCTCGCCGGGCTCCTCGATCCGCAGGTCACGCACGACCTCGCGCAGGACCCGGAGGGCGTGCACATCCTGTCGCGGGCGATCCGGCAGGACGTACCGGAGGCGGTCGACACGTTCGTACGGACGCGGTGGTGGACGCGGTTGGCGCCCGGTACCGAGCCCCCTGAGCGGCATCTGGAACGGCAGTTGACGGTGCTTCAGGAAGAGGCGCAGGGGTTGGCGGCCAACCTGCGGGAGGTCGAAGCGCGGCGGCAGGAGTCGCACACACGGTATCTGGAGGACCGGGGGCGTTCGCAGAACGGCTGAAGGCATGCAACGGCCGTACTCCTCAGAGCAGTTGCAGCACGACGATCAGCAGGACGAGCGCGAGCAGGACGAGGCCCGCCACCTTCAGCGGGCCCATGCCGTGCTCCGACTCCGGTGCGGTCGCGGGAGGTACCACCGGCACCGCAGGGCGCACCGGCACGTTGAACACGTCGTGTCCCGTCACCGCCGCCCGCGTGCACCACGGGCAGGTCGGGAGGTGGGAGCCGTAGGAGTGCAGGGGGCGTTGCGGGCAGACCTGGACGCGGGAGCGTTCCTGGTCCAGGGCGCGTAGCCAGACCTCCGGGGTGGGGCGGGCGGAGGGGGCGTGGACGCCCGCGCCGAACGCCGTGTGGGCCAGGGTGAGGAGGCCCGGCGGGAGGACCGAGGGGTCGACCGTGCCGCGGGGGATGACGACCGCCTCGGGGCGGACGACGTAGGAGACGCTCGCGGCGATGTTGTCCTTGACCGTGGACTCGGGGGTGCTGTCGTGCGGGACGCCGCCGAAGGGGTGGTTGCCCGCAGTGAGGAGTTGGTAGATCAGCACCGCCAGCGCGAAGTTGTCGCTCTCCTCGGTGGCCGCCGCGCCCGACTGGCGTTCCGGTGAGGAGTAGTCGGTGGTGTGCATCAGGCAGGGGAAGGGCTCGCCGGTGACCGGGTCGGTGAAGGCGATGGAGTCGCAGTCGAGGAACGTGACGAAGCCGTTGGCGTCGACGACGACGTTGCTCGACGAGAAGTCGCCGATGACGAGGTTGTCGTAGTGCATGCGGGCGGTCATGAAGGCGAGGTTCCAGGCGACGCCGAGGAGGAAGCGCCAGTCGGCGCGGTCGCCGAAGAGGCGGAGGCGCTGGGCGCGGGTGAACAGGCCCACCAGTTGGACGTGTTGGGGTTCGCCGAAGCGGCGCATGGCGTAGCCGAGGAACTCGCCCTCGGGGCTGCGGGCCATGGCGGTGGGCCAGGCTAGTTCGGGGGGCTGGTTGGCGTCGGTGGGGCGGGCGGCCAGGGGGGACATCGTGAGCATGCGGGCCAGGCGGCGCTCCAAGTCCGGGCCCGGGCGGTCTCGGTAGAGCTTGACGACGATCGTGTCGTCGCCCTCCACCGGGAAGACGGCCGCCTGTCCGCCGCCCTTGAGCGGGAGTTCGGCGAGGGTGACGGGCTTGCCGTCCAGGTGGACCGTGCGGCCGGTCATGGGGTCACCACGCGGACGGCCCGCAGCAGGGTCTTGTCGTCGGCGTTGAGGCTCGTCAGCCGGTCCGAGCGGAGGAGGGCGGCAAGGTTCTCGTGTGCTTTGTCGGTCACCGGTCCCGGGGTGTCCAGGGAGCCCAACACCGCTTCCACGAAAGAGGTGTTGGGCTGGGGCGGGCCGCCGCCGGAGAGCGACAGGGCCGCCTGCGTGAGGCCGTCGGTGGAGAGCAGGACGCCGTCCACGCGCGGGTCCGCGACGCAGTCGGTGCGCAGGCGGCGCGGTGCGTCGGGCGAGGTGAGGAAGACGGTCTCGTTGCTGTACTCGCTGACGGCGGGCGGCTGCGGGAGAAGGTGGAACTGCCGTTCCCCGTCCTCCGTTCCGGCACGGACCACGACGAAGCCGTCGCCGACGCTGAGGTGGCCGAGCCAGCCGGGGGTGAGGACGACGACGGTGAGCGTGGTCGCGTAGTCGGGGGCCGTGCTGCCGTAGGTGTCCAGGAAGATCTTGGACACGTCGTGGAAGGCGTCCGCGAGCAGGTCGTGCACCTCCTCCCCCGGCGGGCAGCCGGACGCTGCGGCCGCCCGGCGCCGGAAGTGCTCGGCCGCCAACTCGACGGCGTGCAGGGCCCCTTGGTCGGAGTGCGGGCGGCTGCCCGCGCCGTCGGCGACGGCGAGGACGGACACGGACGCGGAGGCCGTGTAGGTACAGGCGTCCTGGCAGGGCGTGCCGGTGCGGCGGTGCCGGTAGCCCTCGACGCTCAGGCCGTGGATGCGCCAGGGCGATTCGGCCACCGCTCAGCTCTCCCAGGCCGGGCGCTGCGTCTTGAACTGGCTGAAGATCTTCTCGAAGACCTCGTCGCCCGCGCCCTTCTGCTCGGCGTTCGCGCTGGCCGACATCATCTGGAGCAGCTCGCGGAACGGGAAGCCCTGGATGCGCGCGTTGAACTTCGGCGCGAAGGCCTGCAGCACCTGCTCGCCGCGGTCGGTGATGCCGCCCACGCCGATCGCGTACAGCCGGAAACGGCGGGCCTGTTGCTCGTCGGCGAGGACGGGCAGCAGGCGGTGCCAGGAGTCGGTCATGTGGCCGGTGGCGTCGGTGGGGAGGCCGTCGGTGACCAGGCAGATCTGCGGGCGGTAGTACTGGAGCCCGGAGGCGCGCAGCTCCGCCTTGCGGGCCGCGACGACATGCATGGCCAGCTCCAGCGCCTCCGTCATCAGGGTGACCCCGGACGCGGTGAACCGGGGTGCCTGGAAGGCGTGCGCGGGGACGAAGGGGCTCAACCGGGCGCGCGGGTCGAGGAGTTGGGGTCCGCGCCAGGCGCCGACGCCCTGGCCGCCGAAGGTGATGACGGCGACCTCGACGCTGTAGCTGAGGGAGACGTCGTCGTGGAGTTCCCGGGTCCACTCGGCGAGCGCGTCGTTGAGGGTCTGGATCGGCGCGCCCGCCATGGAGCTCGACGTGTCCAGGCACAGCACGAGCGGCAGCCGTTGCGCGTTGTTCTCGAACTCGATGTCGGCGTACTCCGCCGGCATCGTGGGCGGGTATTCGCTGTGCATGGCGTCTCCTGGTCGACCGGGCGGTACGGGGGTCACGAGGTGCCGCGCGCGTGGTGCCGGGCGGCGGGCGGGAAGGCGTACAGGACGTCGGAGTCGGCTTCGCGGGCGTCGGTGACCTCGACGTACGCGCCGGGGACGGGCGGGGTGCGGTCGGGTTCGGCCCACACCGCGCGGTACAGGACGTGATCGAGTTCGACGTAGCCCTGCGGGTGAAGGGCCGTACGGACCACGGCTGTTCGGGACGGCCCGGTGCGGGGGCCGACCTGGCGGCCGTAGGAGGACGGGGCCGGTGCGGGTGGGACGGGGCGCAGTCGGGCGGTGGTCTCGGCGCTGGTCTCCTCGGAGGAGATCTCCGTCGCCGGGGTGCGGGAGCGGCGGACGGCGAGGAGGAGGGCCAGGAGCAGGAGGAGGAGTACGGCGGTCAGGGCGAGCAGCAGGACGCGTGTGTGGTCCGTGGACTTGCGGCCGCCCCCGAGTTCGGCGACGCCCACCTTCTTGTCGATCAGCTGGCCGCCGGTGAACGAGGAATTCTTGAGCGCCTTGCACAAGTCGCCGTCACAGGCGGGGAGTTCGGCCAGTGTTCTGGCGTCCAGCCGGTCGATCCGGGCGTCCCGGTCGACCAGTGCGTGGCCCGCCAGGACGAGCAGCGCGGTGCCGCCCTGGCCGGTGTGGACGCCGGCCGGTACCTGCACCCGGAGGTTCTTGAGGTCCCGGCGGACGGCGGCCTCGCCGCCCTTCTGGCCGGCGTCGAAGCCCAGAGGCTTGTTCAGCGTGACCGTGACCACGGCCCCGTCGTCCAGCGCGTCCTGCCAACAGCCCAGCCGCGTCGGAAAGTTCTTGCCGCAGTCCGCGCCGGCCGCGGCCGCCGGCCCCGCCGGAATCACCGCGATCAACAAGCCGAACAGCAGGGCAGTGAACAACGTATGTCTCATGACGACCCCCCGTTGGCGCCCATAGTGGAGCCAACAGGCGGGTGGCCGAAAGGGGTTGACTGAGAATGCTCAATTCACTTCTACAGCTGGAAAACCTGATGACAACGGGTGAACATCTGTCGCGCCCGTTCCACCCAATCACTGGCCAGAACATCGAAATCGGCCTGGGAGATCCGGCAGGTCAGCGGGAGGTCGCAGACCCCGGCGAGGCAGGGTCTGGGTCCGCGTACGTCCCACACCGAGAGCATGGGATTCAGTTGTTCGGTGTTCCACGCGTTCGACGCGGCGGCGGCGATCGCCAATTGATCCTTGCGCAGAGAATGACCGTCGGTGACAAAGGCGACAAGGAGTCTTTTCGTGGTCATGAAACGCACGGTGAGCGTGCGCCCGGACGCCTCTAGATCGAATTGCAGGGAGACGGAATCGACCTCGCTCTCGACGTGGTAATTCCGGCGCGCGCCCCAGGTATGGGTCAACTGCCGCCAGGACGAGCCGAGGTCGTAGTCCCGGCCGGGCGGGAGGGAGGCCTCAGGCGTCGCCACGGGCCACCGCCTGCGCGATCATGTCGTCGGTGAGACCCGCGTCCAGCAGGGCCTGCGCGTGCAGCAGCAGACAGGACGGCACCGGCAGGCTGGTGCCGCCCCCGCGCCGGGCGGCGAGTTCGCTGCGGCGGACCTCGATCGTGCGGGCCACGGCGGGCGGCGGCCAGGTCGCGGGGCGTGGCTGCGCCAGCAACTCGCTGAGCAGGGCGGCCAGTTGGGGACGGTCCTCGGGGCGCTTCGCGAGACACCGCGCGAGCAGCGGCCGTAGACCCGGTGGTACGCCGTCCAGTTCGGGTGGGCGGTGCACGACCCGCAGGCTCACCGCCTCGCCCGTGCCGAACGGCGGGCGGCCGGTCAGGGCGTAGACCAGGACACCGCCGAGGGAGAACACGTCGCTGGGCGGGCCGATCTGACCCGCCGTCATCTGCTCCGGGGACATGAACGGCGGGGTGCCGACCACGATCCCGGCCTGGGTGAGGCTCGGGGCGCCCTCGACGCGGGAGATGCCGAAGTCGATGACGCGGGGGCCGTCGGAGGCGAGCAGCACGTTGGCCGGTTTGAGGTCGCGGTGGACCAGGCTGGCCGCGTGGATCGCCTGGAGCGCCTCGACGAGGAACGCGCCGAGCCTGCGGACCTGCGCCTCGGGCAGCGGGCCGTCCGATCGGACGGCCTCGGCGAGGGACGGGCCGGGCACGTACATCGTTGCCAGCCAAGGGAGTTCGGCCTCGGTGTCCGCGTCGACGACGGCCGCCGTGTAGGCGCCGCTGACCAGCCGGGCGGCGGCGACCTCGCGGGCGAAGCGCTCGCGGAACTCGCGCTCGGCGGCCAGTTCGGGCCGTACGACCTTCACCGCCACCTCTCGGCCAGCCGGTGAACGGCCGAGATACACCCAGCCCATCCCGCCGGAGCCGAGCCGCCCGGCGATCCGGTACGGCCCCACGCTCAGGGGATCGCTGACCGGAGTGCGCACCCCGCTCACCTCACTTCGGGGTTCGTTGCAGGTTGTCCCGAGTGTCCCCCGAAATCCCGTCTTGGGCAGGGGGGATGCGCGAAATGGCGGTCAGAGGTGCGCCGTGGACCCTTGGTGGTGTAACGGCAACGGGCAGGGCCCCGCACGCCGTTGTGCGGGACCCTGCCCGTTGTGCTGGCACCGCGGCCGGCCTGTGACGACATTGCTGGTCAGGGCACAATCGGCGGCCGGCCGCGGAGTTTTCGGCGGGTGTCTAACCCAGGCGCTCCACCAGGGCGCGGTACTCGTCCCACAGTTCCTTCGGGGTGTGGTCGCCGAAGGTGTTGAGGTGGTCGGGGACCAGGGCGGCCTCCTCGCGCCACACGTCCTTGTCGACGGTGAGCAGGAAGTCCAGGTCGGACTCGGAGAGTTCGAGGCCCTTGGTGTCGAGGGCACCCTTGGCCGGCAGCACGCCGATCGGGGTCTCGACGCCCTCGGCGCGGCCGTCCAGGCGGTCCACGATCCACTTCAGGACCCGGCTGTTCTCGCCGAAGCCGGGCCACACGAACTTGCCCGCGTCGTTCTTGCGGAACCAGTTCACGTAGTAGATCTTCGGGAGCGTCGCCTGGTCGCGGCCCTTGGCCACATCGACCCAATGGCCCATGTAGTCACCCATGTTGTAGCCGCAGAACGGCAGCATGGCGAAGGGGTCGCGGCGCAGCTCGCCGACCTTGCCCTCGGCGGCGGCGGTCTTCTCGGAGGCCACGTTGGCGCCGAGGAAGACACCGTGGTTCCAGTCGAAGGACTCCGTCACCAGCGGTACGGCCGAGGCGCGCCGGCCGCCGAACAGGATCGCCGAGATCGGCACGCCCTTGGGGTCCTCCCACTCGGACGCGATGATCGGGCACTGCGAAGCGGGCACCGTGAAGCGGGCGTTGGGGTGGGCTGCGGGCGAACCGGACTCCGGCGTCCAGGAGTTGCCCTTCCAGTCCGTGAGGTGGGCCGGAGTCTCCTCCGTCATGCCCTCCCACCAGATGTCGTTGTCGTCGGTCAACGCCACGTTGGTGAAGACGGAGTTGCCCCACAGCGTCTTCATCGCGTTGGCGTTGGTGTGCTCGCCGGTGCCGGGCGCGACGCCGAAGAAACCGGCCTCGGGGTTGATCGCGTAGAGCCGGCCGTCCTCCCCGAACCGCATCCAGGCGATGTCGTCACCGATCGTCTCGACGGTCCAGCCGGAGATGGTGGGCTCCAGCATCGCGAGGTTCGTCTTGCCGCAGGCCGAAGGGAAGGCGGCCGCCACGTACTTGGACTCCCCCTGCGGCGGGGTGAGTTTGAGGATGAGCATGTGCTCGGCGAGCCAGCCCTCGTCCCGCGCCATCACCGAGGCGATGCGCAGGGCGTAGCACTTCTTGCCCAGCAGCGCGTTGCCGCCGTAGCCGGAGCCGTAGGACCAGATCTCGCGGCTCTCGGGGAAGTGCGAGATGTACTTGGTGGAGTTGCACGGCCACGGCACGTCCGCCTCGCCCTCGGCCAGCGGCGCTCCGAGCGTGTGCACAGCACGCACGAAGAAGCCGTCGGTACCGAGTTCGTCGAGGACGGGCTGTCCCATGCGGGTCATGGTGCGCATGGAGACGGCGACGTAGGCGGAGTCGGTGATCTCGACGCCGATCGCGGAGAGGTCCGAACCGAGGGGGCCCATGCAGAACGGGACGACGTACATCGTCCGGCCCTTCATGGAGCCGCGGAAGATGCCCTGTTCTCCCGCGAAGATCTCCCGCATTTCCGCAGGAGCCTTCCAGTGGTTGGTGGGACCCGCGTCCTGCTCCTGCTCGGAGCAGATGAACGTCCTGTCCTCGACCCGGGCGACATCGGTCGGGTCGGAGGCGGCGTAGTACGAGTTGGGGCGCTTGATCGGGTCGAGCTTCTTGAAGGTGCCCTTTTGGACGAGCTCCTCGCTGAGCCGCTCGTACTCCGCTTCGGATCCGTCACACCAGACCACGCTGTCCGGCTGGGTCAGTTCGGCGATCTCGTTGACCCACGAGATCAGTTCCTTGTGCTCGGTTGGGATGACGGGGGGAGCCGCGATGTCGCGCGCCACGATTGCTCCTATGATGAGGGATTTTGTCCTTGTTGCCCCGTGGGGGCCGCGACCCGGATGCTTCACGATGGTCGATCTTGGCGCTCATCCGGTGCCGACCGCACTCATTTGATCATCCGACGCGTCCGCCCATATGTCCAGAGGGCCTCACATACGAGCGACGTGAGGATCGCCACTCATCCACCCCTCACCGACATGTTTTCCGTGCGTCACCATCGGTTCACCCCGGGTACCCGGCCGCCGACCACACATGAGAGAGTGGCCACTTCTGGACCCTCATCTCGCCGCACTGATACGTAACTTACGGTTCCGTAGGTACGATTGAGCGCATGACTGCGTCCGTCCCCGACGCGCACACGGACACGCCGACAGACGGCCACGGTCCCTCCGCGCTCTCCCTCCCCGACCACGTCAAACCGAAGCTGCGCGGCTGGCTGCACCTAGGCATGTTCCCGGCCGTCCTCGTCTCCGGCCTGGTGCTCACCGCTCTCGCCGACACGCCCCGGGCCCGTATCGCCTGCGGGATCTTCGCCCTGACGGCCTGCCTGCTCTTCGGGGTCAGCGCCCTGTACCACCGGGGCGACTGGAGCCCGCGCATGGACGGCGTCCTGCGCAGACTCGACCACGCCAACATCTTCCTGATCATCGCGGGCACGTACACGCCCCTGACGATGCTGCTGCTGCCGGGCGCCAAGGGCGAGTGGCTGCTGTGGAGCATCTGGGGCGCGGCCGCGGCCGGCATCGCCTTCCGCGTCTTCTGGGTCGGCGCACCGCGCTGGCTCTACACCCCCTGCTACATCGCGATGGGCTGGGCGGCCGTCTTCTTCCTCCCCGACTTCATGCGCACGGGCGGCATCGCCGTCCTGGTCCTGGTGGTCGTCGGCGGACTGCTCTACAGCGCGGGCGGCGTGATCTACGGCATCAAGCGCCCGAATCCGTCACCGCGCTGGTTCGGTTTCCACGAGGTCTTCCACTCGCTCACGGTGGCGGCGTTCCTCGTGCACTACGTGGGGATCTCCCTTGTGGCGTACCAGCACGGGTAGCACCTGAGGCACCCACCGGGACACCTCTGTTCATGGCCACGGCTTTCGAGCCGTGGCCATTTTTCATGTCCGGTTCCACTCCCTGACAGTCGATCCCTGTTGACATCCACCACCTTTTGACAGCTACTCTCATTTCATGGCTACTGTCACTCACTCCAACGACGTGCGACGCGACCCGCGCCGCTGGTGGGCCCTCGGGGCCCTGGTCGCGAGCATGCTCACGCTCGGTTTCGACACGACGATCCTCAACGTCGCCCTGCCCACGATGGCGGGCGAACTCGGCGCCACCACCGGCCAGCAGCAGTGGATGGCCGACTCCTACGTCATCGTCTTCGCCGCGCTGATGCTCCCGGCGGGACTGCTCGGCGACCGCTTCGGACGGCGCCGGATGCTGATCGCGGGGCTCGGCATCTTCCTCGCCGGTTCCGTGGCGGGCGCCCTGGCCGGTGACGTCACCTGGGTCATCGCGGCCCGCACGGTGATGGGCGTCGGCGCGGCCCTGGTCACCCCGCTCGCCCTGTCCGTACTGCCTTCCCTCTTCGGCCCCGACGAGCGCACCAAGGCCGTCGGCATCATCTCCGCGGCCTCCTCGCTCGGGCTGCCGCTCGGCCCGATCATCGGCGGCTGGCTGCTCAACCACTTCTGGTGGGGCTCGGTCTTCCTGGTCAACATCCCGATGGCCGCGATCGGCATAGCGGCCTGCGTCTTCCTGCTCCCCGAGACCAAGGACCCCGCGTCGCCCCGGGTCGACGCCCTCTCCACGGCCTTCACGGCGGCCGGCCTCGGAGCCCTCATCTACGCGATCATCGAGGCGCCCAGCCGCGGTTGGGGCGACCCGCTGATCGTGGGCATGCTCATCGGATCCGCGATCCTCATCACCGCGCTCGTGCTGCGCGAGCGGCGCATGGAACGCCCCATGCTCGACATGACCCTGCTCGCCCACCGCGGCTTCCTCTTCAGCTCCATCGCGGCGACCCTGGTGATGTTCGTCCTGTCCGGCCTGCTGTTCGTGCTCCCGCAGTACCTACAGGCGGTGCTCGGCAACGACGCGCTCGGCACCGGCGTCCGGCTGCTGCCCATGATGGGCGGCCTGATCGTCGCGGCCCGGGCCGCACAGCCGCTCGTCAACAGGTTCGGCTCCCGTGCCGTGGTCTGCGCGGGCCTGGTGGTCCTGGCCTTCGCCGCCCTGCTCGGCAGCCGTACGACGGTCGACTCCGGCTACGGCTTCACTGCGCTGTGGCTGTCCATCACCGGGTTCGGCTTCGGCTTCTCGATCGTCCCGGCGATGGACGGCGCGCTGGGCGCACTGCCCCGCGACCGGGCCGGCAGCGGCGCCGGGCTCCTGATGACCATGCGCCAGGTCGGCGCCGCGATCGGCATCGCCCTGCTGGGCAGCCTGCTCGCGAGCACGTTCCGCGACCGCCTCGACGTGACGGGCCTGCCCGCGAAGGCGGCGGACACGGCCGGCGAGTCGGTGGTGGCGGCGCACATGGTGGCGCAGAAGGCGGGCTCTACGGACCTCATCTCCTCCGCGAACAGCGCCTACGTCCACGGCATGGGCCTGGTCCTGATCGTGTGCGGCGTCGCGGCCCTGGTCACCGCGCTGCTGTCGGCGGCGTTCCTGCCGAACACGCCGGCCGCGCCCTCCAAGGAGGAGGCTGAGGAAGACCCGGCCACAGCCGTGGCCATCGCTCTGGCGGATGCCGGACAATGAACACCATGACGGCGACACCCTCCCCCTTCAGCCCCGCCGACCGCCCTCAACTGGGCCTCCGCGAGCGCAAGAAGATCAAGACCCGCGAGGCGATCCGCACCGCGACGTACGCACTGGTGAAGGAGCAGGGCTACGACGCGACCACGATCGAGCAGATCGCCGAGCGCGCCGAGGTGTCGCCGTCGACCGTCTTCCGCTACTTCCCCACCAAGGAAGACATCGTCATCACGGACGAGTTCGACCCGATCATCATGGAGGAGCTGCGGGCCCGCCCCGCCGACGAGCCGTGGATGGTCACGCTGCGGTATGTGATGCAGAAGGCCATCAAGTACGGCATGAAAGAGGACGAGGAGACCTCCCGGCTCCGCACCCACCTGATGGTCCAGGTCCCGGCGGTGCGCTCACGCATGATGGAGAGCATGTCGGTCACCGGCACCATGCTCTGCGAGGCCATCGCCACCCGCACCGGCCGCGACCCGGAGAGCCTGGAGGTCCGCGTCTACGCCATGTCTCTCGTCGGCGGCCTCATGGAGACGTCCCTGTACTGGGCGGAGAACGGCCACCGGGAGGACTTCGCGGGGCTGGTGGACCGCACGATGGATGTACTGGAGCACGGGCTCACCGACTGAACCCCGGTGCGTGTCCGGCACGTTCGTGACCCGAGCGGGCCGGTGATCGAAAAGGAGGTCGTCGACATCGCTGAAGATTCCCCGGCCCGACGCTCTGCGCATCCTCCACGGCTCACCGAGTCGCAGAGGGCCCTCGACACGAACGACACCTCGGCCCTCGACATCAAAACCTGTGAACCCGGCGCGGGCGCACACCCGAACAGGGTGGCGCCCACGCCCAGTTCGCAGGCGATTGCTACCCCTTCTTCTTCACGGTCTTGACGTCACCCTTCCCGCAAGCCACCCCGTCCCCGTTCGGGTCGAGCCGGAGCGGGTCGTCCTTGCCGTTGACCTTCAGGCGGCCGTAGTCGTTCTGCTGGAGCCATGAACAGCGGGCCGCAGTGGTCGACTTGACCTCCGACGGGAAGACCGTCGGGACGCAGACGTTGATCGTGCCGTAGTGGCGGTCGCAGCCGGAGATGGTCGGGCTGACCTTCTGCGAGGTGCGCTTCTTGCCGGGCTCGGTGACCTTGCCCTGCAGGGAGTCCGCGAAGGAGTGGACATGGGCCGAGGCGGTGTCCGTGGTCAGGGCCGAAGGGCCTTGCAGATGGACCCACTTGGCCACCGACGGGACCCCGTTGGCGTCGACCGCGAAGAGCATGTACCAGCCGGGCGGGGCCAGGTTGGGGTTGCTCGTCACGTTCAGGTCGACCGTGTTGCCGTCCACCGAGAGCGGCAGATCCACGAACCGCTGGTTCGGGTCCGAGGAGTGCGTGACCGCGGCCGGGCGGATCAACTCGGCCTTGGCGATGGGCCGGTCGACGGTGATCGTCTGGGTGTCGCCGTACTCCCACTCGTTGTCGATGACCGAAGTGATCGTCGGCCGCGTGCCCTTGAGGAGATACGGCGGGGTGTAGATCGACACGTTGTGGTTCCAGGTGCCGTTGCCCGGGTTGTCACCGGTCGACATCACCCGGCCGTCCGGCAGCAGGAACGAGGAGGAGTGGTAGCCCCGGGCCTCCGGGTCGGCGGCCACCGGATCGAACGTCGTGGTCGCCGGGTCGAAGATCGACGCCTCGTACACCGGGTTCGCGCGGTTGTGCAGCGCACCGCCCGTCTCCAGCACCGTGCCGTCCGGCAGCACTACGGCCGACACGTACATCTTGCCCTGAGCACCCGTCTCGGCCACCGGACCGTTCCCCAAGTCGACCGTTCCCTGCGGGATCTGGGGACCGACCGTGTACGTCGGGTTCGCGGCCTTGAGGTCGATGATGTCGGTCAGCCGGTTCGCGTCCGGGTTGGAGTCGATGTTGCCGCCGCCGATGGTGAGGACCTTCTGGTCCTGCGCCGGAGGCAGCAACACGCTTGCGGACTGGTCGCGTTCGTCCTTGTTCTGCAGCCCGGACACCGACGTGATCGTGTTGGCGGAGTAGTCGTAGATCGCGCTGCCCGTCCCCGGGATGTTGTTCCCGAAGACATGGCTGCCCGTGTAGAACAGCCGCCCGTCCTGCATCAGGACCATCGACGGGTACAGCCCCCAGTACGACCACGTCTGGTTGACCTGCGACAACGGCAGCCACTTCTGCTGGGCGTCCGACCAGTACTCGGCGGTCACCGAACCCGTCGAGTCCTCGCGCAGCCCGCCGAACGAGATGACGTCACCGTTGCCCAGCTCGGTCGCCGACGGGTACCAGTGACCGTCGTTGAGGTCGTTCGTCTTGCTGTACGTCTCGGTCACCGGGTCGAAGATGTACGAGTCCTTGTACCCCTCGTACCCGTGCGAACCGTCCGCCGCCGGGAACGCCTTGTTGCCGCTGAGCACCAGCACCCGGCCGTCCTGCAACTGGATGTGCCCCGAGCAGAACATGTCCTTCGGCGTCGGGATCACCTTGTACGTCCCGGCCACCGGGTCGTACACCGCGCTCGTGAACGTCCCCGCGTCGAACTGCTCCTCGCTGTTCCCGGACCCCGCGATCAGCAGCACCTTGCCGTTGTTGAGGACGACGGAGTGCATCGAGCGCACCGGGTTCTGCGTCGGCAGCACGTCCCAACGCCCGTTCGCACACTCCTCGGCGGTCGCCTGGCAGGTCGCCGGCGGAAGCGTGTCGGGCACCTGGTCCATCGTGTAGTCGTCGGTGGTCGCGGACCCGGTGCCGTAGACCGAGACACCCCAGGTGATCCGGTCGGTACCGGCGGGCACCTCGGGTGTGCGGACCGTGGCCTGGGTCCAACTCCCCTGCATGTCCAGGGTCTTGAGGTCGGTCCAGTACTGCCACCCGGCCGTCGCGTCGTGCCGGAACAGCGTGATGTTCGCGTCCGGCGTCGTCGTCTTGTACCAGAGCCCGAGGTCGTACTGCTTGCCCGCCGTCACCACCGGCGCGCAGGTCGTCGACTCGGTGATCAGCGCCTTGCGGTCACCGTCCACCCGCCGCGTGACGGTGACCTTCATGGCCTTCGAACCGGAGTGCGCGTCCGAAGTCGTGGAGAAATCAAAGTCGTTGTCGCCCCACCCGGACTTCTCCCAGCAGTACGGCATCCCGTCACTGCCCGCCGTCTCGAAGCCCGGGTTGAGGACGAGGTTCGCGGCCTCGGCGGACTGCGGCGAGGCGAGCAGCAGTCCGGCGGTCAGGGCGCCCACCCCGACGAAGGCGGTTCTTCTGCGGTACTTGTTCACACGGCTCTCCTAGCTTGCTTGCAACTCCCTTTGCGGCGCGGGAGGTAGACCAGTGCCTCGGTTCCGACGAAGCGCAGGACGAACGTCATGACCAGCGCGAGCGCGGTCGCCGACACGGCGCCCATTCCGAACTTGTGGATGAACAGGGCGATCAGCGGGATCCGCAGCACCAGGTCGGCGTTGGCGAGCAGTGCGAACCGGCCTGCCCGGTCCCACCAGTTGCGGTGCCGGCGCCGGTCGCGGAACAGGAGATGTTCGATGAGGTAGAAGTTCCAGGCCACGCCGAGCTGGTTGGCGAGGATCTCAGCGGGAACGTAGTGCATGCCCGTCTTGGTAAGCGCCCAGAGGCCGACCAGGTTCGGGACGAAGCCGGTGGCGCCGATCAGGCCGAAGACCACCATGCGCGCGACCGGCGAGGCGGTGCGCAGGCCGAGGAGGTGGCGGAGGAAGCGGAAGCCTTCCTGCGCCGTCGACTTGGACTCCCCGGCGAACCGGTCCTGGAAGACGAACGGCACCTCGGTGACCTGGCGCGGACGGCTGCGTACGGCGAGTTCGAGCAGGATCTTGTAGCCGAGCGGCTTGAGCGCCTCCGCCGTCACCGCGCTGCGCCGGATCGCGAAGAAGCCGCTCATCGGGTCGCTGATGCCCCGCAGTTTGCGCGGGAAGAGCGTCTTGGTCAGCCAAGTCGCCCCGCGGGAAACGGCGATGCGGTATCCGCCCGCCAGTCCCTCGCGGCTGCCGCCCTTGATGTACCGGGAGGCGACGACGAGCCCGGCGTTCGCGCGCTCGCCGGTGCCGACCAACTCCGGTACCAGGGACGGCGGATGCTGCAAGTCGCCGTCCATGACGACGATCCAGTCGGACGTCGCCGCCTTGATCCCCTCGACAACGGCGCCGCCGAGCCCGCCGACCGCCTCCTCCCGGTGCAGCACGGTGACCGGGAACGGGCAGTCCTGCGCCGCCTGGGAGATCACCTCGGGGGTGTCGTCGGTGGAGTCGTCGACGAAGACGACCTCACAAGGGAGCCTGGTCGGCACGGATTCGGTGATGCGGTGGAGCAACTCCCGTACGTTCGCGGACTCGTTGAAGGTCGGGACGACGATGGTGACGGCACCGGGCTCGGCCAGCTCCGCACCGCGTACGGCCGGATCGCCCAACTCCCCGGGGACTGTGGACTCTTGGCTCATCACTGGGCTCCCACGGTCTCGGACTGGATCTGCCGGATCTCGATGCGGTCGTCGCCGGTGCCGAAGGTGGCGACCGGGGTGGAGTGCTCGATCGCCGCCTTGACGTTGGGCAGGTCGACCGCGTCGCGCCGTACCGTCGGGGAGGCCACGACGTAGTCGATGTCCTTCCAGCCGTCGGGCAGGGTCTTGGTGACGGCCGGGTCGAGGTCGGCCTTGTAGAACCAGATGACCCCGAGCCCGGGCCGGTACCCGGCGTGCACCAGGTCCAGCCAGAGCGCGTCGTCGACGAGGACACGGGTGTCCTTCGGGTCGGCGACCTCGGTGGACAGCCACTTCGAGGCGGCGCGGTAGGGGGCGTTGGCGTCGGTGGTCATGGCGGTGCGGTCGCCGTCGTACCACTTCGGTACGACATAGGCGCCGGCCGCGATCGCGAGAACCACGGCGAGGGTGTACCTGCCTCCCGTGACGTATCGTTTCTCCCCTTCCCCACGCCATCTGCGCAGCACCGCGTGGGCGACGGAGGCGGTGCCCCCGGCCAGTACGAGGGCGAGGAAGGGCAGCGCGCCGATGATGTACATCGCGGGCAGGTAGCCGTTGGGGCGCATGGAGACCAGGGCGAGGATCGCCACGGTCATGGCCGGTCCGGCGAGGGAGCGGGCGGTGACCGACCAGCGCCAGGTGAGCAGCAGGAGCAGCGCCCCGGCGAGTCCGCCCAGCGGCAGGACGCGGTCGTAGTACAGCCAGGAGTGGAGGACGCCGTAGGAGCCCGTGCCCTGGTCGAGGATGAAGCCCGAACCCGGTCTCGTCATCTGGTACTTGAGGCCGTCCCAGAGCGAGACGTGGCCGCTGCCCGGCAGCAACTCGCCCTTGAGCAGGGCGAAGAGGGGGTACGCGAGGCCGATGAGGGCGCAGGCGGTGATGGCTCCGGTGAGCGCGAACTTGCGGGTGTCGCGGTGTCCGTGGCGCCACATCGTGAGCAGCAGCGCCGGGAGGATGACGAGCATCGTCTCCTTGGTGAGGACCGAGGCCGCTCCGGCGAGGCCCGCTCCAAAGTGGTGCCAGAGATGGCGACTTGGGGACGCGGCCAGGCAGAACGCGAGCAGCATCCACATCACGGCGATGTTGTCGAGGAAGATCTCCCGCTGGAGGATCACGGACAGCGGGGAGAGGCCGAAGAGCACCATGGCCAGGCCTGCCGCCCAGCGCGGGAGCGAGAGCCTGCGGGCGAGGACGTAGACGAGGACCGCGCTGATCGCGCTGATGACCAGCATCGCGAGGCGCATGGTGCCGACGGTCATCGAGTCGGGGCTGAAGTGCGCGGGGATCCAGGTGAGCAGGGCGATCTGGATCCAGCCGAGGGGCGGGTGGTCGTACCAGTAGGTGTAGTGGGCGAGCCCGGTGCCCTGTTGGACGGCCCAGGCCTGGGCGAGGTAGGTGCCCTCGTCGTCGCTGAGCGTCGGGTAGTCGGCGATGTTCCAGCCCTGCACGACGAGGATCGCCGTGAGGAGCAGGCCGCAGAGGAGGAGGTCGGGGCGGGAGGAACGGAGCCGTGAAGGTGGCGCTGTTCGACTGGCCGAACCGGTTTCAGGCGCAGGCTGCCGCTGCGCGGGGACCGTGGTGGTCACCGCGGGAAGTGTGGAAGTCACGCAGGAACGTCCTCTCGGATCACTGCGGTTTCGGTGAGGTGCGCGCCGACGTGGGAGGTCAACTCCCAGTCGTTCCGGCCGCGTTGCTCACGCCACACTGCGCGGATCGCGGCTCCGGCGAGGAGCACCTGGTAGAACGGGCCGCCCACGACGAGCTTCAGATAGTGGACGGCGCGGACGCGGAGTCCGTACTGCTTGCCGAAGTCGTGCAGGCCGACGACCTCGAACACGAAGGTGACGGCGGCGGTGACCAGCGGCAGGAAGGTGAGGAACGCGATGCCCACCGGCACGTCCAGGAAGAGCGCGACCGCCGCGTTCAGCGGGATGATCACCCCGGAGAAGGCCTGCAGGAACGGCGTCATCAGCGTGTAGCGGGCGAGCAACCGCTGCCCGAATCCCGGGAGTTGCTTCCAGTCCTGCTTGCGGTAGACCTGAAGGAAGCCCTGGTTCCAGCGAGTTCGCTGCTTCAGCAACGACATCAGGGAGCCCGGGGTCTCCTCCCGGGTCACCATGTCGGAGTCGTAGGCGACGACGACCTTCTTGCCGACGCTGGACAGCCGGACGCCCAAGTCGCAGTCCTCGGCAAGGCAGTCGGGGTCCCAGCCGTCGGCCTCGCGCAGGACGTCGGTCCGTACGAAGACGGTGTTGCCGCCCAGCGGGATGAACCCCTTCTGCGCGTGCAGATGCAGCCGGGAGCGGAACCAGAAGAAGTACTCCAGGCAGTTGCGCAGGCTGTACCAGCTGGAGTGGAAGTTGATGAGCTGGACGCCCCCCTGGACGACGTCCGCCCCCGTCGTGCGGAACGCGTGGTCGACGTGGGCGAGCAGCGCCGGATGGACCTGGTCCTCGGCGTCGAAGACCCCGACGACATCGCCGCGGCAGTGCGGCAGCGCCGTGTTCATGGCCTTCGGTTTGTTCTTCTTCTCGTGCGTGTCGACGACGACGCGGACGCGCGGGTCGCGCTCGGCGGCGCTGTCGGCCACCGCCGCGGTCTCGGGGTCGTCGTGCCCCACGATCACGATGATCTCGAAGTCGGTGTGCGTGGACTCCAGCAGCCGCTGGATGGTGTGGTCGAGCACGGCCTGTTCGTGCCGGGCCGGCAGCAGCAACGAGAACGAGACGTGCTCGTCCCCGTCCGGGCTGCTGAATCGGGTGGAGGCGAGCACTTCGGGCGTACGCCACGCGTGCATCTGCCACCACAGGGTGAAGGCGGCCATCCAGAACAAGGCCAGCGAAACGACGGCGATGAAGACAGACGTCAGCAAGACAGATCCCCCCAGATCCCAATACCCCCTGGCGCGACGGTGAGTTACATCCGTCGCGTCACGAGGCAGAGACTATGGGCGGTCTGTGAAGCGAGCAGGTGATTTCAGTGAAGAGCGTGTTTCCTCACAATGAGGCTCCCAGATGAGCATTTCTCGCACTGGTCTCGTTTGGGACGGTTACGCCTATGACATTTCACCTGTTCAACGCGGTGCTCAGCCGCTCCGGGTCGGTCGTCGGCGCGTCACAGGTGAAGTTACGGCAGACATACGCGGCCGGCCCACCGTCGACCAGGGGCCGGTCGGCGAGCAACGGCAGCTCGTCACTCCCCGCTACCCCGAAGGCCACCACGGCCCCGGGCGCGGTCCCCAGAAGTGCCGTACGGTGCAAGGCTTTTGTGCCTTCGTCAGTGAGCGACGGCCCTACGACGGCCACCTCGCGCGGCCCGTCGAGATACGCCTCGGCGACGGCGAGCCCCCACCCGATGAACCGCGGCACACGCGGCCCGAGCGCCTTCACGACCCCCAACGCCCGTTCCGCGGCGGTGCGATGGGGCTCGGCGCCGGTCTGCGCGGCATAGCTCAGCAGCGCACCGGCGGCGGCGGTCCACCCGGACGGGGTGGCGTTGTCGGTCGGATCCTGCGGCCGCCGGATCAGCTGCTCGGCGTCGGAGGCGGTGTCGTAGAGCGCCCCGGACTCGTCGACGAACCCGGCGAGGACGTGGTCGAGCAGGAACCCGGCGAACTCCAGCCAGACCCCCTCCCCCGTGACCGACGCCAGCGCGAGGAAGCCCTCGGCGACATCGGCGTAGTCCTCCAACACCCCGGCGTTCGCGCCGACTTGGCCGTCCTTGCTGGTGCGGGCGAGCTTGGCGTGCTCGTCGAGATGCAGCCGTACGAGGAGATCGGCCGCGGAGACGGCGGCCTCGATCAGGTCGGGGCGGTCGAAGTAGGCGCCGGTCTCGGCGAGCGCGGCGATCGCGAGGCCGTTCCAGGCGGCGACCACCTTGTCGTCGCGGCCGGGGGCGGGACGCTGTGAACGGGCGTCCAGGAGACGGCTCTTGACGGACTCGATCTTCGCGGCGTCGAAGACACCTTCGTGCTGCGGGAGTTGGAGGACGGACTGCCCTTCTTCGAAAGTCCCGTCCTCGGTCACACCGAAGTACTGCGCGGCGAGTCCACCGTCCTCTTCCCCCAGGACCTCGGTGAGCTGGGCGGGCGTCCAGACGTAGTAGGCGCCCTCGACGTGCTTACCGCTCCCGTCGTCGCTGTCGGCGTCGAGGGCGGAGGCGAACCCGCCCTCGTCGGTGCGGAGTTCACGCACGATGAAGTCGGCGGTCTCGACGGCGACGCGCCGGGCCAGCTCGGAACCGGTGCTGCGCCACAGGTGGGCGTAGACCCGGCAGAGCAGGGCGTTGTCGTAGAGCATCTTCTCGAAGTGCGGGACGGTCCACTCGCGGTCGACGGAGTAGCGCGCGAAGCCGCCGGCGAGCTGGTCGTAGATCCCGCCGCGGGCCATGCGCTCGCAGGTGTCCCGGGCCATCTCCAGGGCGCCCTCGGCGCCGGTGCGGGCGTGGTGGCGGAGCAGGAACTCCAGGGCCATGGACGGCGGGAACTTGGGCGCCCCGCCGAATCCGCCGCGCTGGGGGTCGTACTCGCGGGTGAGCCCGAGGAGTGCGCGGGACAGCTCCTCCTCGCCGGGAGCCTCGGTGCTGCCGTAGTCGATCTCGCGCTGGGACAGGTCCCGGGTGATCTTCCCGGCGACCTCGGCGACCTCGTCCCGCCGGTCGGTCCACGCGCTGCGCACACCCTCCAGCACCTGCCGGAAGGAGGGCATGCCGTGGCGGGGCGCGGGCGGGAAGTACGTCCCGAAGTAGAAGGGCTCGGCGTCCGGCGTGAGAAACACGGTCATGGGCCAGCCGCCCTGACCGGTGGCCGCCTGCACGGCCTCCATGTAGACGGCGTCGACGTCCGGGCGTTCCTCGCGGTCGACCTTGATGCTGACGAAGTGTTCGTTGAGGTAGTCGGCGGTGGGGTGGTCCTCGAAGGACTCGTGGGCCATGACGTGGCACCAGTGACAGCTGCTGTACCCGACGCTGAGCAGCACCGGTTTGTTCGTCCGCCGCGCCTCGTCGAAGGCCTCGGCCGACCAGGGCCACCAGGCGACGGGGTTGTCGGCGTGCTGGAGGAGGTAGGGGGACGTCTCGTGGGCCAGTCGGTTCGGCATGCCCCCATCGTGCCTGACCGGAGTGGGAGGCCGTGGGACCGGCCGCGCCTTCCGGTTCCGGTTCCGCTCCGCAAACAGATGATCGTCGCCCTCTCGCGCTCGAGCCTCCCCCGAAGGACACTCATAGGCCAAGCAGTTGCCGCCGGAGGGGGACGTGACATGCGGGACGGCCATCGGACCGATGCCGAGCGGCTGTTGGCTCGGGCCGTGGAGGAGGAGGTGCGGCGCTCCGGCGGGCGCACGGACGGGCAGGTGCTGCTGGCGCGGTCCCGGGCCGCTCTGGACGCCATGGCGGAGACGGCGGCCGAGGAGTACGCGGCCTATACGGGGGCGCTGGACGAGGCGTCGGCGGGGCAGCTCACCTTCGGGCAGCGGTATGCGCGGGAGGGTGGGACAACTCCCTTGTTGGTGGCTGGTGTTGGCGCGGTCGCCGCTGTGGTGGCCGACCTCGCCCTCGGCACCGGGACCGGTACGGCCTTCGGCGCCGGCGTGACCGTCGGTGTCGTGGGCGCCGCGGCGACCGTCGTGAAGGTGACCGCGTCCCATCTGCCCGCCGCGCATCACCGTGCCGGTGCCGTGAGTCAGCCCGGGGGGCCTGAGCAGTTGCGGTTGCAGTGGCTGACGGCGTTGGAGGTGCGGGGCATCCGGCCGTTCCTGGATCAGCAGCGGGTGCTGGCCGCGTCGACCGGGCCGACGCGGAAGCCGGGGCCGCAGTTGCGCGGTGCGGACAAGAGCGCGGCGGCGCGGCGGCGGAGTGTGCTGGAGCAGTCGTTCGGTCAACTCCCGGATGCCGTGGGGGTGTTCGCCGGGCGGCGGGCCGAGCTGGCCCGGATCCGGCAACTGGTGCAGGCGGGGCGGGCCAGTACGGAGACCCGGCCTACGGTGGTCGTCCTGCACGGCGCTCCCGGTTCGGGGCGTACCACCCTGGCGGTGCGGGCCGCGCACGATCTGCGGGACCAGTTCCGCGGGGCCTGCGTGGTGGATCTGCGCGGCGACAGCCCGGGCGAGCCGCCGCTGCCCACGCGTGACGCCCTGCTGCATCTGCTGAACCGGCTCGGCGCACCGCGCGAGCAGTTGCTGTTCCGTGAGCGCTCCTCGCCCGACCAACAGGTCAAGCGGCTGGGCGAGTTGTACCACCAGCACCTCACCGGACTGCCGGTGACGATCGTGCTGGACGACGCCTCCGATGTCGCGCAGGTGGCCACGCTGGTGCCCGAGCGCTCGGACAGCCTGGTCGTGGTCACCGCCCGCAAACCCCTCGACCTGCCCGCCGAACTCGCCGCCTGGGTGCACCAGTTGCCGGTGGAGTCGCTGGACGCGGCGGGCGCGGAGGAGCTGCTGGGGGCGGCGGCGCAGGACGGTTCGGAGCCGTACGACGCCGAATCCGCCGACCGGATCCGGGAGTTGTGCGGCGGGCTGCCGCTCGCGCTGCGGATCGCGGGCTCGTCCCTCGGTGCGCGCTCACCGGGTCAACTGGCCACGGATCTGGGCGCGTACGGCCCGGTGGAGCCGGTCGAGCGGGCGCTGTGGCTGCGTTACACCGACCAGTCCGACCCGGCCCGCACGCTGCTGCGCAGGCTGGCGCTGGCGGGCCGGGCCTCGCTGGGCGCGGCAGCAGCGGCGGCCCTGTTGGGCGCCGACGAGACCGAGGCCACCCGCCAGCTGACGGCCCTGTCCCGGGCGGGCCTCATCGACCACGTCCGCGGCACCCGCTACCGCCTGCACGACCTGGTCCGCGCCTTCGCCCAGGCCCGCCTCCTCGACGAGGAGGAGTCGGCCGAACGTACCGCCGCGCAGGAGCGGTTGATCGTGAACTACGGCGAACTCGCCGACTCCGTGCTGCGGTTGGTCGACGGCAACATGTCGACGCGCTCGGACCGCTTCGGCCCGCACGGCTTCACCTCCCTGGACGAGGCGCTGCGCTGGCTGGACGACGAGTCGAGCTTCATCACCTCGACGCTCCGGCACGCGGAGGGCGTCGACCAGGGCGCCGTACTGAATCTGCTGGGCGCGCTGTGCGACTACTGCCTGCTGCGCGGCGACCTCTACCGGCTCGGTGAGATCAGCGAGTTGGCGCAGGCCGTCGACCAAGGACTGCTCGTCCGCTCGGTGCAGTGGCGCACCGGCATCGCGGCCCGGCAGCTCGGCGAACTCGACAAGGCGCGCACCACCCTCACCTCCGTCGTCGACCTCTACATGGAGGCCCATCACGACGCCGGCGCCGCCCGCGCCCTCTGCTCGCTGGGCATCACCCTCCACCACCAGGGCAACCTCACCGAGGCGGCGGCGAAACTCCGCGAGGCCCTCGACCTGCAAGCCCCGCCCCAACTCGCCACGGACCGCGCCTGGACGATGCACGCCCTGGCCGCCGTGGAACGGGATCGCGGCCGACTCCCGGAAGCCATGCGGCTGTTGACCGAGTCCCTGGTCCTGCACCGCGCCGGCGAGTCCGTCCACGGCGAGGCCTGGGCCCACTTCCAACTCGGCCAACTCGGCCTGCGCATGGGCGACATCCCCCGCGCCGAGTCCGAACTCACCACCGCCCTCGGCCTCTACGGCCGCACCCGCGACGCCCGCGGCGAGGCCTGGGCGCTGACCCAGCTGGCCCGCGCCCGCCTCGTCGCCGGCGACCCGTCCCCCGCGATCGACGGCCTGCGCCAGGCGGCCGCCCGGCACCGCGACAACGAGGACGCGCGCGGCGAGGCCTGGACCGTCTACTACCTCGGCCAGGCCCTGGAGGAGACCGGCAACCTGGACCTCGCGGTGCGCGAGCTGGAACGCTCCCGCACAATGTTCTCCCGCATGCGCGACGTCTACGGCCTCGCCTGCGCCCGGCACCACTCGGCACGCGTGACCCGCGACCAGCGCGCGGCCCAGACGGGTTCGCTGCGCAACTCCGGGTTCGCCCGCCAGCTCCTCGTCGACGCCCGCGCCGACTTCCAGCGCATCGGCGTCGCCCACGGCGAGGCCTGGACCTGCCTGGAGCTCGCGGTCGTCGACGCGGGCAACGCCCGTACCCAACAGGCGCTGACGCTGTGCGACGAGGCCGTAGGCCTGTTCACCTCGTACGGCGACCACCGCGGCGAGGACTGGGCGCACTTCCTGCGCGCCACGCTGCTGCCGTACGCGGCCCCCGGCGGGGTCGAGGTCGGCACGGCGGTCGCCCAGGAGGAACTGGCCCAGCTGTCCCGCACCCGGCATCCGTACCGCGACGAGAAACTCGGCGACTACGTCGAGGCGTACCAGCTGCTGCTGGAGCGGGGCGTGAACCTGGAGGCGGGCTGGCAGGCGTGGCGGCTGGGCATGGTGCCGAGCCGGCATGCGCGGGAGGTGATGGGGGTGGCGGTGTCCGGCACCCCCTGAGCACCGCTCGCGCAGGCGGCCGCGTCAGCCCTGCTTGGCCTTGGGTTCCGCCGGGGCGGCCCCGGATTCGGCCTTCGACTCGGCGGTCGGCTCGGCCTTCGGGTCCGCGCCTTCCTTGAAGTCGACCTTGTTCATCTGCTTGCTCATGGACTTCATCAGGCCCCAGACGGCCAGGGCCATCACCGCGAACACGATGAAGCCGAGGACGCCGGGGGTGACCTTGTTCTCGTCGACCTCGGCGAGGGGGACCAGGTGCGTCATTGCCAGGGCTGCGCTTGAGCTCATGTCAGGCATTGTCGCGGATGCCCGCAAACAGATCGTCCTCGGGGAGGGAGGTATCGACGAGGGACTTCGCGAGCTCATACTCCTCGGTCGGCCAGACCTCCTTCTGGATCTCCATCGGGACCCGGAACCAGCCGCCGTCGGGGTCGATCTGCGTGGCGTGCGCGAGCAGCGCCTTGTCGCGGATCTCGAAGAACTCGGCGCAGGGGATGTGCGTGGTGAGCGTGCGCTCGGTGTGCCCCGACTCGTTCCAGCGCTTGAGCCACTCCTCGTACGGCGACTCCAGGCCGCGTGCCAGCAGCGCGTGGTGCAGGGCCTCGGTGCGCTGCCGGTTGAAGCCCTGGTTGTAGTACAGCTTCCGCGGCTGGTACGCCGGGCCGTACTCGGACTCCGGGTACTTCTCGGTGTCCGTCGCGCCCT
Organism: Streptomyces sp. NRRL F-525; assembly: GCF_000716605.1. Taxonomy (GTDB): domain Bacteria; phylum Actinomycetota; class Actinomycetes; order Streptomycetales; family Streptomycetaceae; genus Streptomyces. Next base: position 70,793 of record NZ_JNXE01000035.1, read on the forward strand.
CGAACGCCACCATCGAGATCTTGTGGGTCATGATGTGGTCGGGGTGCGGGTAACCGCCGTTCTCGTCATAGGTGGTGATCACCTGCGGCCGGAACGAACGGATCTGCTTCACCAGCTCGCCGGCCGCCTTGTCGACGTCCTCCAGCGCGAAGCAGCCCTCGGGCAGCGGCGGCAGCGGGTCGCCCTCGGGCAGCCCCGAGTCGACGAAGCCGAGCCACTCCTGCTTGATGCCGAGGATCTCGCGGGCCTCGTCCATCTCCTTCTTGCGCACCTCGTGGATGTGCTCCTCGATGTACGTGTCGCCCTGGAGCTTCGGGTTGAGGACGGAGCCGCGCTCCCCGCCCGTGCAGGTCACGACCAGCACGTCCACCCCCTCGGACACGTACTTCGCCATGGTGGCCGCGCCCTTGCTCGACTCGTCGTCGGGGTGCGCGTGGACGGCCATCAGTCGCAGCTGGTCAGTCAAGACTCAATCCTCAGTAAGTCGGCGCCCCGGTGTCCTGGGGTGCAATTCAACAGGTGGCGTCCCGCAGGGACGTCGTTGAGGGGCGGTGGTCGGGCGGCGGGTGGGAGGCTTCTATAGTGACCGAATCCGGGGGCGAATAATTCCGGGGGCCCGCTTCTACGGCCCCTTGCCGAAAGGACGATCATGAGTACGGCGAGTGCGCGACTGCCCGAGGGCCGTTACGGCCGCTCGTCGGACGAGCGCGCCGACCACAAGCTCAAGATCGCCGGCACCGTCCTCGCGGCACTGCTGCTCGCCCTCGTCGGGTACTTCGCCTACCACTACGTCGTCGAGGCGAAGATCAGCGCCGAGGTGATCACCTTCCAGGCCTCGGGCAACGAGGTCAAGGTGCATCTCGAGGTCCACAAGGACTCCGGGACCACCGGCTACTGCACCCTGCGCTCCCAGGCCGCCGACCAGTCCGAGGTGGGCCGCGCCGACTTCCACTTCGGCGGCTCCGCGACCCGCATCGACCGGGTCGTCACCCTGCGCACCACGGCCAGGGGCACCACGGCCGAGCTGCTGGGCTGCCACTCCGACTGACGTCACCCTTGTTACGTAGGCGCTGACCAGCGTTGACGTATGTCTGACGGCTTATGTCCTCCCCCTGACGCCGTTGAATTGTTAGGCTCGTGGTTTCGCCCTTCCATGAAGGAACATTCTTCTGGGTAGGGCGATGCTTTGTATTCCCAGTACCTACGAGGAGCACCTGTGACCCAGACCAGCGAAGACGTCACCTGGCTCACGCAGGAGGCGTACACCAAGCTCAAGGACGAGCTGGAGTACCTGTCTGGTCCCGCGCGCGCCGAGATCACCGTGAAGATCGCGGCCGCTCGCGAGGAGGGCGACCTGCGCGAGAACGGCGGGTACCACGCGGCCAAGGAGGAGCAGGGCAAGCAGGAGCTCCGCATCCGCCAGCTGACCCAGCTTCTGGAGAAGGCCAAGGTCGGCGAGGCTCCGGCGTCGTCGGACGGCGCGGTCGCGCCCGGCATGGTCGTCACGATCGCCTTCGACGGCGACGAGAGCGACACCACGACCTTCCTGCTCGCCTCGCGCGAGTACGCGAGCGCCGACATCGAGACCTACTCGCCGCAGTCCCCGCTGGGCTCCGGCGTGCTCGGCCACAAGGTCGGCGAGGAAGCGCAGTACGAGCTGCCCAACGGCAAGAAGGCCTCGGTGACGATCCTCAAGGCCGAGCCGTACAACGGCTGACCCCTCAGGACCCGCCCTTCGGCGAGCCCCCGGCGACCTTGCGGCGCCGGGGGCTTCGTCGTGCGTCCTCAGGCCGTCGCCGAGCGGTACTTCCGCACCGCCAGGGTCCGGAATATGAGGATGATCAGCAGCGAGTAGATCAGCGAGGCCCACACCGGGTGCACCATGGGCCAGGCGTCCGAGGGCGACTGTCCCGGGTTGGCGAAGAGCACCCGGCAGGCCTGCACGGTGGCGCTGAACGGGTTCCACTCGGCGATGTGGCGCAGCCAGGGGGTCATGTTGCTGGTGTCCACGAACGCGTTCGAGATGAATGTCACCGGGAAGAGCCAGATCAGCCCGCCGGAGGTGGCCGCCTCGGGCGTACGGACGCTGAGCCCGATCAGGGCGCCGATCCAGGTGAACGCGTACCCGAGCAGAAGCAGCAGCCCGAAGGCACCGAGCACCTTGCCGGCGTTGGTGCCCCCGTCCGACCCGACCCGCCAGCCGACCAACAGGGCGACTATCGCGAGGACCAGCAGGGTCAGCGCGGTCTGCACGAGGTCCGCGAGGGTCCGCCCGGTCAGCACGGCACCGCGCGCCATGGGCAGCGAACGGAACCGGTCGATGAGGCCCTTGTGCATGTCGTCGGCGATGCCCGCGCCGGAACTGGCGGTGGCGAAGGTGACGGTCTGCGCGAAGATGCCGGCCATCAGGAAGTTCTTGTAGTCGGTGGCGCTGGTGCTGCCGCCGATCTGCATGGAGCCGCCGAAGACGTAGGTGAACAGCACCACGAACATGATCGGCTGGATGAGCCCGAAAATAACCATCTCTGGAATCCGGCTCATGCGAATCAGATTGCGCTTGGCGACGACCAGTGAGTCGTGCACGGACTGGCCCAGCGCGCTGCTCGGCGCCGCGACCGGCGCGGCATCGGTGACGGCACTCACTTCGCGGCCTCCGTCTTGTGCTTGCGGTCCTTGGGGTTCTGGTTCGCTTCCGTGCCGTTCTCCTCGGCCTTCTCCTCGGCCAGGTGGCCCGTCAGGGACAGGAACACGTCGTCGAGGGTGGGGCGGCGGAGGCCGATGTCGTCTATCTCGATGCCGCGGGAGTCGAGCTCGCGGATCACCTCGGCGAGGAGCTTCGCGCCGCCGGTGACGGGCACGGTGAGCTTGCGGGTGTGCTCCTCGACGGTGGTGTCGCCCTTGCCGAAGCCGAGGAGGACCTCGGAGGCGATCTGGATGTGGTCGCGCTCGTGCACGACGACCTCGACGCGCTCGCCGCCGGTGCGGGCCTTGAGCTGGTCGGAGGTGCCGCGGGCGATGACACGGCCGTGGTCGACCACCGCGATGTCGTGCGCGAGGTGGTCGGCCTCCTCCAGATACTGGGTGGTCAGCAGGAGGGTCGTACCGCCGGAGACGAGCTGTTTGATGACCTCCCACAGCATCTGGCGGTTGCGGGGGTCGAGGCCGGTGGTCGGCTCGTCCATGAACATCACGGGCGGGGAGACGACGAGCGCCGCCGCCAGGTCGAGCCGGCGGCGCATGCCTCCGGAGTAGGTCTTGGCCGTGCGGTCGGCCGCGTCCATGAGGTTGAACTGGTCGAGCAGTTGGTCGGCCCGGGCCTTCGCGGTCTTGGCCTTCATCTGGTAAAGCTGGCCGACCATCTGCAGGTTCTCCCGGCCGGTCAGGTATTCGTCGACCGCGGCGAACTGGCCGGAGAGGCCGATGGAGCGCCGCACCTCGTTGGGCTGCTTCAGCACGTCGAGGCCGGCCACGGTCAGCTTGCCGCTGTCGGGGCGCAGCAGGGTGGTCAGACAGCGGACGGCGGTCGTCTTGCCCGCGCCGTTGGGCCCGAGCAGGCCCAGCACGGTGCCCTCGGGGACATCGAGGTCGACGCCGTCCAGAGCTTTCACATCGCCGAAGGTTTTCACCAGGCCTTCGGCATAGATGGCGCCTGGCATATCAGTCTCCACGTCGTCGGGGATTCTTTGAAAAGCCTAGGTATGAGTCTTTTGTTCTGCCCAGGGGAGCGGCATGCTGCTGCCTGCGGGCGACACGAGACACACCATAACGCGATGTATCGCGAGTCTCAACGGATTTTCTCGAACGAGTGACGGGACAGGTGAGGGGACGGGTGGGGAACGGGCTCCGACCTCAGTCGATGACCGTGTAGCCCGCCTCGCGCAGGGCGTGGCCGACCTCGGCGCAGTGCACCGGGCCCTTCGTCTCCAGATGCAGCTCGACCTCCGCCTCCGTGAGCCCGAGCCTCGGATCGGTCCGGACGTGGCTCACATCGAGGACGTTAGCGTCGACCACTGACAACACCCCGAGAAGCGTCGCGAGGGCGCCCGGCCGGTCCGTCAGCCGCAGCGTCACGGCCAGGTAGCGGCCCTGCGCGGACATGCCGTGGCGCAGGATGCGGTTGAGCAGCAGCGGGTCGACGTTCCCGCCGGACAGCAGCGCGACGACCGGTCCCTCGAAGCCCTTCGGATCGCTCAGCAGCGCCGCGACCGGGCTGGCACCGGCCGGTTCGACGACCAGCTTGGCCCGCTCCAGGCACAGCAGCAGCGCGGCGGACAGCTCGTCCTCGCTGACCGTGCGGACCTCGTCCACCAGGTCGGCGACGATCCCGAACGGCACCTCGCCGGGGCACCCGACCTTGATGCCGTCGGCCATCGTCGCCGGGTTCTGGATCGCCACCGGTCGTCCGGCCGCCAGTGAGGGCGGGAACGCGGCCGCGCCCGCCGCCTGGACGCCCACGATCCGCACGTCGGGCCGCAGCGCCTTCACGGCTACCGCGACACCGGCCGCGAGTCCTCCGCCGCCGATCCCGACGACGATCGTGCGCACCTCGGGGCACTGGTCCAGGATCTCCAGGCCGACCGTGCCCTGGCCCGCGATGATGTCCGGGTGGTCGAAGGGGTGGATGAACACCGCGCCCGTCTCATGGGCGTACTCCTGCGCGGCGGCCAGCGTCTCGTCGACCACGTGGCCGTGCAGGCGCACCTCGGCGCCGTACTCCTTGGTGGCGCTGATCTTCGGCAGGGGCGCGCCCTTGGGCATGAACACCGTGGAGCGCACGCCCAGGAGTGCGGAGGCGAGGGCGACGCCCTGGGCGTGGTTGCCGGCGCTCGCGGCGACGACACCGGCGGCGCGCTCCTCGGGGAGCAGTCCGGCGATACGGACGTAGGCGCCGCGGAGTTTGAAGGAACCGGTCCGCTGGAGGTTCTCGCACTTGAAGTGCACCGGCGAGCCGACGAGCTGGGTGAGGTGCCTGCTGCCTTCCATCGCGGTCACCCGCGCCACGCCCGTGAGCATCTTCTGGGCGCCGCGCACATCGTCGAGGGTGACGGGTCGCAAGGAGTCAGCCGTGCTGTAGCTCATGACTCAAGCATCGCAGTTCACAGGCGCACGCCACGGCTGTGACCAACCTCCGAGACTGGTTTGCGCAGCGCCGGTACGGCCTGCCTTCCGGCCGCGTACCCTGTCCCCCAACCCAGCACCCCCTTCATGAAGCGAGCCCCCGGCCATGCCCACAACACCTGAAATGTCGATGGACATGACGACCGTCGGTGAACCCGGTCTCCTCGACACGCTGCAGCACGAGGTGGCGGTGTTCGCGCGCCGTGCCGAACAGACCCGGCTCGGCGGAGTCGGACAGGTGCGCAACTCCATGGACCGCGCCGCGTATCTGCTGCTCAACCGCCTGGACAAGGAAGGCCCGATGGGCGTCAAGGCGCTCGCCGCGAGCATGGGGATCGACTCCTCGACGGTCACCCGGCAGGTGGCGCCGCTCGTCGACACCGGGCTCGTCAAGCGCACCTCGCACCCCGAGGACGGCCGCGCGGTGGTGCTGCAACTGTCCCCGCGCGGGCAGTCGCGGCTGGAGGAAGTGCGGTCGTCCAGGCGTCAGTTGATGGACGAGCTGACACACGACTGGGCGCCGGAGGAGCGCGAGGTGTTCTGCGCGCTCCTCACACGCTTCAACAGCGCCCTCTCCGCGCGGATGGCGGTCCCGGGCACGGAGACGCCTTCGGCTTCCTGAAGGACGCGGATTCCTGAGGACTCCTGCAAGGGCGCGGGCACGCACGCGTGATGCCCGACTCCCGCCTTTCGTACCGAACTCTTGACCTCACGACGGCCCTGGCCTCAGATGAGACCGGGTCCTTCAAGCGGGAGGCTGCGCGGTGCGAGAACGGCAGGCGTTCCAAGGCGCCCGCCGGGCCCGGGAGTTCGAGGCGTTCGTCGCGGGCGCGGCAGGGCGGCTGCTGCATGCCGCCACGCTGCTGACCGCGGAGGCGCCGGACGACAACCCGCGCGCGCGGCGCCTGTTGACGCTGTCCCTGGCACACACGTACGCGAGCTGGGACCGGCTGCGCGGTGAGGACCCGTACGACCGCGCCCGCCAGTACCTGGCCACCCGCTTCGCCCGCGCGGCCTGGCACCAGTACGGCGGTCTCGGCCGGGGCCGCCCCCACCCCGACAGCCCGCTGGGCGCGCTCGTGCCCCAGGAGCGGCTGATCCTCGTCCTCAGGTTGTACGAGGGGGTCGCCGAGGAACAGGCCGCCGCGCTGCTCGGGCTGCCCACGGAGCGGGTCCGGACGATCTGCGAGCGGGCGACGGCGACGCTGCTGCATCCGCCGCGCGGTCCGGCCCCGAAGGTGGCCGGGGCCAAGGTGGTGCCGTCATGAGGCCCGGAAGGTCGTGGAGCGGGGGTACGCGCGCGTGAACAGGCCCGAGCGGGAGGCGGCCGTACGGCGGATCATGGAGCGGACTCCGCCGCAGGTGCCGCCGGAGCTGTACGCGGAGATCGTGCGGCGCGGCGGCCGGATGCTGCGCCACAGACGGGCCGCCCGGCGGCTGATGTGGGTGCTGCTGTGGTCGGCGGTCGTGGCGTTCACCGTGTGGGCGCTGATGGTGCATCCCTGGGTGGAGCCGCCGTCGGAGACGACTCCACCGCTGACGGGTTGGTGAGAGCGGCCGGGGACTAACCCAGGGCCTGCTGCAGGTCCTCCAGGAGGTCCTGCACGTTCTCGATGCCCACGGAGAGGCGTACGAGGTCGCCGGGGACCTCCAGGGCCGAGCCGACCACGGACGCGTGCGTCATGCGGCCCGGGTGCTCGATCAGGGACTCGACGCCGCCCAGGGACTCGCCGAGCGTGAACACCTTGGCGCGGTTGCAGACCTCGACGGCCGCCTCCTCGCCGCCCTCGACCTGGAAGGAGACCATGCCTCCGAAGGCCCGCATCTGCTTGGCGGCGACCTCGTGACCGGGGTGGTCCGGGAGGCCCGGGTAGAGAACGCGCGTCACGCGTGCGTGCCGGGTGAGCATGTCGGCGATCTTGGTGGCGTTCTCGCTGTGCCGGTCCATGCGCACCGACAGCGTCTTGGCGCCGCGCAGCACCAGCCAGGAGTCGAAGGGCCCGGCGACCGCGCCCATCGCGTTCTGGTGGTACGCCAGCTCGTCGCCGAGCGCCTCGTCCGCCGCGATCAGCGCGCCGCCGACCACGTCCGAGTGACCGCCCATGTACTTCGTCAGGGAGTGCACGACGACGTCCGCGCCGAGGGCCAGCGGCTGCTGGAGGTACGGCGTCGCGAAGGTGTTGTCGACGACGAGCTTCGCGCCCGCGTCCCGGGCGACCTGTGCGACGACCGCGATGTCGGTGATGCCGAGCAGCGGGTTCGAGGGGGTCTCGACCCAGACGACCTTCGTCTTCGGGGTGATGGCGGCCCGTACCGCCGCCGGGTCGCTGGTGTCTGCCACCGACCACTCGACGCCCCACCGGGAGACGACCTTCGCGAAGAGGCGGAACGTGCCGCCGTACGCGTCGTTCGGGATGACGACGTGGTCGCCGGGGCTCAGCAGCGTACGCAACAGGCAGTCCTCGGCCGCCAGTCCGGACGCGAACGCGAGGCCGCGGCGGCCGCCCTCCAGGGCGGCGAGGTTCTCTTCCAGGGCGGTCCTGGTGGGGTTGGCGCTACGGCTGTACTCGTAGCCGCCGCGCAGACCGCCGACGCCGTCCTGCTTGTAGGTCGAGACCTGGTAGATCGGCGGGACGACCGCGCCGGTCAGGGGATCGGCGGTGTTGCCCGCGTGGATCGCGAGGGTCTCGAAGTGCTGACTGATGTGCCTGTCGCTCATGAGCCCCGAGCGTAGTGCGCCTGCGGGGTGGACGACGATCCGGAGATTTTTCACAGGGCCGCGGGGGCCGGGCGGCGGAGGTTTTCCACAGGACTGGGAGGCGGGCCGACGGTGGTTTTCCACAGGGCGGTGGACCGGGTTCGCCAATTGTCGGACGCGTCTGGTTCGCTTGTGGCATGGAGATTCTCTGGGTCCTGATGGCGCTGGTCATGCTGGGCTTCGTGCTGGTCCCGTTCCTGCGGCGCAGGCGCGGGGCGATCGAGCAGGTCTCGCCGGGCCACCCGGACGCCGCGGACCCGGCGACCTACGGCTTCGTGCGCGAGGAGGAGCTGGACATCCGCATGCCCGGCCCCGACCAGGACCTGCTGGACGTCCTCGACCTGGTGCAGCGCACGCAGGACTACCGCGCGGCGATGCAGTTGCTGGCCGGCACGGACATCGCGGGTGAGCTGCGCTGGCAGCGTGTGCAGGCCTTCGCGGGTGCCGCGTCGCTGGAGCTGCAGCAGCGGCCCGGCGGGGTCAGCGAGACGCCGGGCGGGCAGTGGCTGCGGGTGTGGCGGCTCGAGCACCCGAAGGACGCGGGCGGCGCGGCCGTGCACGCGGAGTTCCTGGTGCAGCAGGCGTGGCGTACGTCGACGCGGGGGAGCGACGAGTTCCGGATCATCATGGAGGAGGCGCGGGACGCCTGTGGACAGGCCGCGCTCCTCTCCCCCGGTGACCCGGTCCCGTACATCGTCGAGCTGTCGGTGGCCCGCGGACTGACGTATCCGCAGCCGGAGTTCGAGCAGCTGTGGCTGAAGATCCTGGACCGCGCGCCGGCGCACATGGGGGCACATCTGGCTGCGCTGCACTACTGGTGCGAGAAGTGGCACGGGTCGCGCGAGCTGGCGAACTCGTTCGCGGAGGCGGCCGCCGCGCGTGCCCCGCAGGGCTCCCTGCTCGCCGCGATGCCGCTCTTCGCGGTCTTCGAGCACCTGCCCGAGGTGAACCTGGTCAACAGCTTCTACCAGAGCGAGGTCGTGGAGAAGGCGATCCACGGCGCGCTCTTCGCCGTCCACGCGGCCCGCCCCGACGACCCGATGCTGGCGCACGTCCGCCATCTCCTGGTCTTCTTCCTGGTCCGCGCGGAACGCTGGTCCGAGGCGATGAACCAGCTCATACACATCGACGGCCATGTCGGGGCGCTTCCCTGGACCCTGTCCCCGGACCCGGCGGCGGAGTTCGCGGTGTACCGGGCGCTGGCCGTGGCCGGGTACGAGGCGAACGGCGGAAGTCCGGCGAGCCTGCCGCACTGAGCGCCGGGTGCGGGGCCGAGTGCCGGGTGCCGGGTGCCGGGTGCCGGGGTGGTCGTACACGAAGCGGGTCGTGCTCGGCAGGACGGCGGAATTCCCGGCGGGGCTCGCCCGTTCAGCAGGTGCGGACCCTCGTTGTGGCCCGATTGGAGATCGTATGTTCCTGCACAGCCGTACGCCCCAACTGCCCACTCCCGAACAGGCTTTGCAGGGCCGGCCGGAGCCGGTGTACACGGTCCCCGATCGCCACACGGTGCTCGGCGGCCCGTTGCTCGGTCCGTACCCGGAGCACTTGCAGGTCGCCGACTTCGCTATGGGGTGCTTCTGGGGTGCGGAGCGCACGTTCTGGCGGTTGCCGGTGGGTGTGTGGACGACGTTGGTCGGTTACCAGGGCGGGTACACGGTGAACCCCACGTACGAGGAGGTCTGTTCGGGCCTGACCGGGCACACGGAGGTGGTCCGTGTCGTCCACGACCCGAAGCTGATCTCGTACGAGACGCTGCTGAAGACGTTCTGGGAGTCGCACAACCCGACCCAGGGCTTCCGCCAGGGCAACGACGTGGGCACGCAGTACCGTTCGGCGATCTACACCCACACCCCCGAGCAGGCAGCCGCGGCGGAAGCCTCCCGCGTGGCCTACCAGCGGGTCCTCACGGGGGCGCGCTACGGCACGATCAGCACGGAGATACTCCCGGCCGAGGGGCGGGTGTTCTATCCGGCCGAGGGGTACCACCAGCAGTACCTCGACAAGAATCCGGCGGGCTACTGCGGGATCGGCGGGACGGGGGTCAAGCTGGGTGACTCGTTCGAGACGAACTGGGGGGCGTCTTGCCCGACGGGTCTCACGCCGGCTCCCACGGATGATTGATCGCTTGCCTGGACACACTGTTCGGTCGCAGGTCCGTCGGGTAACGCGGTGCGCGGAGCCGGCCGCCTAGAAGGCGCCAGCGCGCAGGTGCTGCGTGAGGTTCTCAAGGATCTCGCGCAGCCACGGGCTGCCGCTGGCCGGCAGCCGGACCAGCGTGTGCTGGAAGGCTCCCGAATCGGCCCGGAACAGATAACCGGGGCGCGGCGTGGGCGGGTTGTCGCGGAGGACGCCGTGGGGCATGCCGCCCGACGCGGGGTTGGGCAGGCCCGGCTCGGGAGAGGCCAGCCACAGCCAGACCCCGTACGGCAGCGGTACCGCGTATGCCGGGCCGGTGTGGGTCCAGGTCTCCCCCGTCTGCGGGTGGTCCGGCACGAGGAGTATGTCGGCGTCCGCGTCAGGGACGGGCAGCCCCGGTCCGGCGAGGACGGCGCGCCGCGCGGGCAGGCCCCCGGGCAACAAGGCGTCGAGGGCTCGTTGGAACACCTCGCTGATCAGGCCGTCCGGGACGGTCACGGACCGGCCTTCCGAGGCCACCAGCAGGTGGGCAAGCGCCCGTCCGGCCGCCGCCTCCCACCGCGGGCTCCACGACCACCAGTGGTTCGAACCCGCCCGGGATCCCCACCTGGTGATCGGCTCGAACGGGGGTGTGCCCTTCCCCTCCACCGCCAACTCCCCCCATGGGAGCGGTGCGTCGTCGGCGTCGACGAGGAGGCGGCGCACGGCGTTCGGGGCAAGCCACACCGCCTGCCAGAGCGAGCAGTCGTCGATCCGGCTCGCCACGGCCAGGCCACACGACTCGCAGGCCATGTTGGGGCCGTCCGCCCCGTCGAGGCCGCAGCAGTAGCCGCCGCCCCGCTCAGGGACCAACAGGGTGCCTCGGGCGTCCCCGGGTGAGATGACTGTCGCGCCGGGGGCGCCGTCGGACAGGGCGTGGACCGGCGCGTAGACGCCGCGGGCTGCCGCCTCGTCCGGATCGATGTCCTTCCACGCCCGCCACGGCGGTCCCCAGGGCTCAGGATCCACGGCGAACGTGCCCGACTCCATGAGCACCGGGAGCTGAATCCCGTTCCCGTACTTCTGATGGGCATGAGGCGGCAGGGCGACCTGGGACAAGGGGGCGGTGAGTCTGGCGTCACACCCGGCACACACGAAGACGAACAAATGCCCTCCGCTTGAGAAACAGGTGCATCCTCACAGCTCGACGGCGACCGGCCAACCCGTTTTTCATCTCTCTCGGGGCGTGACTACTGGCTCCGCTTCGCAGAGCGTCCAGGACGAACGGGCTACGCGCCTCAGGCTTCGTCGGCTCCGGTAACCGATGGACCGACGAACACCGCCAAGTAGCGAAACTCTCCGCCTGCTCCGCCCTGCTCGGAGTACGTCTCCCATTCGAGAGGGTATGCACCTCGCAGACTGCATGTGTTCGGCTCGTAGGTTCCCTCGGCCCAGAGCAGGGTCCCGGTGAGTTCCCGCCCGTGATGAATGCGGAAGTCGTGATCCCGAGTACGGCGGCGGCCGGGGTCCGGTGGAGTCCACAGGGACGCCTCGTTGGTCAGCATGAGGGCGAGACCGTTCTGGTCGCGCCGCCGGCAGAAGCGCTCCAGCCTCGCTATGTCCCGGACGAAGTGAAGGCGAGCGAGGTCAGTGGCGCCATGCGCCTTCAGCGCGTAGTCCTCGGCCGGAGTACCGGTCGTGCCCGTCCAGCTTCGGGTGAAGTACTTGAATTCGATCGCGGTACGGCTCTCAGGACCGAGGCACAGAAGGTCCAGGTATTCGGTCCTGCCCGCCACGCGCTGCGGCACCTCAAGCCTGGAGTGCACGTCCGACGCCAACTCCCAGAGCACCCGGGCAAAACTGTGCTGAAGGTCGGCTTCCGAGTGGAAGACCGGCCTCTGCTGACAGAGCTTCGCCATGACGTCGTCGAGCAAGGCGCGTTCAGCGATGACGGCCGTGCGGTCCGTCGGAGCCGTGGTCACGGCTCCATTGAAGTCCTTCCACACCTCAACTCTCAAGCTCCGCAGTGCCCTTCGGTCTCCCCCGACCAGGCGGAGAAGGCAACTCCGCCGAAGGGACGCTGTTGGTGCTTCCGAGCGGCGAAGCGCAATCGGAAACACGGCACGGCGGTTGACGGACGTGACAACGTGCAGCGCTCAGCCGTGGGCACGCCCCCGAACCTCACAGTGAGAAGCCGTAGGCCCCGGCGCCGTACGTCACCGCGGCGGTCGTGCCGTCGGCGAGGACTCCGGTGATCCGGAAGTACGTCGTGTCGCCGTGGACCAACGGCACGTAGGTCTTGAAGAGGGGGCCCTTGGAGCTCGCGATCTTGCTCACTCGTTCGTAGGTGTGGGTGGTCGGGTTCCACTTGTCCAGGTGGTACTCGGTGATCGTGCCGCAGAGGGTCTCGTCGTCGCAGGTCCACTGGACGTAGCCGAGGGTGCCCACGGTGGCGGGGTTGGTGATGGTGAGCGGGCCGGTGTTCTCGCCGCGGGCTTCGTCGGGCCTGTTGTCGGGTTCGGTGATCGTGACCGTGGTGGCGTCGGCCCAGGGAATGTGGTTGTCCCAGCGGTCGAGCGCCGCGACGAAGAAGGTCACCGTCTCGCCGTCCAGGGGGCCCGCGCACAGCAGCGCGTTCGGTACGTCCCGGTCCGGGAACGTCGACCCGGCGTCGCTGCACCCGGTGCTGTCGTAGTGGATGCTGCCGTCGGGCCGCTGGACGACGCGGGCGGCGACGTAGCGCAGGCCGCTCTCGGCGGGGGCGTCCCAGCTCAGCACGATGCCGTCCGCACGCGGGGTCGCGGTCAGGCCGGTGAGCGCGGGCGGGGGGACGCTGTCGGGGGTCACCGTGACCGGGTCCGACATCGGGGAGACGTTGCCGGCGGCGTCGGTGACCACGGCGGCGTAGGTGTAGGTGGTGCCGTCGAACGCCGGCAGTGCGTCCGTGTAGGTGTCGATCGACGGTGAGGCCGCCGTCACCGTGGCGAGGAGTTCGGGGTCGTCGCCGAGGGTGTCGCCGGTGGAGCGGTAGAGCTTGAGGGTGCCGCCGGTGCGCAGCTCGTTCAGGGTGCCTTCGCTGGGCTGGTACCAGCTGACGTTGAGGGAGCTGACCGTCCCCGACTTGTGGGACACGGCGAGGACGGGGGCCGTCGGAACGATCGTGTCGGGCGGGGTGACCGTCAGGACGGGGGTCCGCTCGGACCCGTTCCCCACGCGGTCGGTGGCCTGGACGACGTACTGGCGGGGCCTGCCGTCGGTTGCCACGTCGGGGTCGGTCCAGGTGGTCTTGTTGGTCGGCCCCATGGAGATCCAGCCGCCGTCCGCGACCTGTCGGTAGACCTGGTACGGGTAAGCGGCGAGGTCCATCTCCTTGTTGGGCGCCCAGGTGACGGTGGCGGAGCCGGCGGCCTCGTCGTACGCCACCTTCGTCCCGGTGGGTGCGAGCGGGGCGACGTCGTCCGGGCCCGAACCGCCGGGCGTGTAGGCGAACTTGACGGCGGCGGAGCCGGTCCAGTTGACGTAGTCGACGCGCAGGGTGTGCGTGCCCTGGGGGACGGTCAGGGTGACGGTCTTGGAGACGGTGGCGGTGCCGTTCTTCCACAGGTCGATCTCGCGTACGCCGTCCAGGTAGACGCGGATGCCGTCCTGGCCGGAGGCGGTGAACGTGAAGGGGCCGCCGGAGCCGAAGTCGCGGGTGATCTGCCAGCGGACGCCGAAGTTGTCCTTGCCGACGCCGGAGACACCGGGCGAGTTGGCGCCCCAGTTCTCGCTGATCGTGGTGTCGGTGTCGGTGCGCTTGGGGGTGCCGGTGAGGGTGGTGTTGGCGAAGTACTGGCGCAGGTAGGTCGGGTTGCCTGTGACCGAGACGTCGGCCGTTCCGGCGGAGGTGTTGCCCGACCTGTCGACCGCGCGGACCTCGTAGAGGTGGGTGGTCGTGCCGGCGGTGGTGTCGGTGAAGGTGGTGCCGGTGACCGTGGCGAGGGGGCTGCCGAAGGAGGCCTGGTCGGGGGTGCGGCGGTAGACGCGGTAACCGGCCACGTCCATCTCCTTGTTGGCCGACCAGCGCAGGAGGTTCCGCTTGGCGCCGGCGTCGCGCGCGATCGCCAGGCCGGTCGGTGTGAGAGGCGCGACCCGGTCCACGGTGGCTCCGGTGCGCGGGGTGTAGCCGAACTTGACGGCCGCGGAACCGGTCCAGTTGACGTAGTCGACGCGCAGGGTGTGCGTGCCCTGCGGGACGGTCAGGTTGACGGTCTTGGAGACGGTGCTGGAGCCGTTCTTCCACAGGTCGATCTCGCGTACGCCGTCGAGGTAGACGCGGATGCCGTCCTGCCCGGACGCGGCGAACGCGAAAGGCCCCCCGGAGCCGAAGTCGCGGGTCACGGTCCAGCGGACGCCGAAGTTGTCCTTGCCGACGCCGGTCACGCCTGGCGCGTTGGCGCCCCAGTTCTCGCTGATCGCCGTATCGCAGTCCGTGCGCTTCGCCGCACCCGAGAAGGCGGTGTTCGCGAAGACCTGCCGAGTGTAGGTGTTCGTCGTGCAGGCCGCCGCCGACGCCGGCGAGGTGGCCACCGCGGCGAGACCGCCCGTCAGCACGGTCACCACCGCGGTCGCGGCGGCCAGACGGGATCTTCCGACACTGCTCACTGAGTCCCCTTTTGGACACGTGGCTGCCCCGCAGGCAGTCCTACCGGGAAGAGGGATTCATGAGAGCAGCCTGTGGTTGTACGGCAAAACGGTTTCTTGTCGCTTTCGATGACAGGGCGTCGGCCGACCGCGTCGATTTGCGCCGCTTCGCCTCGACTGCGGCCGACGGACCCGCCGGTTCGCGACAGCCGAGGCCGCGTCGGCTGCGACAGCCAGGGCTCCTCGCCCGGCTGTTGCCACAGGAACCCCCATATCCTGTCGGAGACGAACTTATTGCCCACCTACGGGGATGACGGTTTGCTTCACTCACCAGCCGGCCGCGACCGATGGGTCATACGGCAGCGCAGGCCCGCCGGGACCGGAGTGTCCCGCCCGACCGTCGTAGCGCCGTCCGATGGCTGACGGCTCCGCGCCCACCGCGCAGCAGGCGTTCACCGCGCTGATGCGCGCACGGATCGCTCCCGGGCTGCGCGCGCTCGGCTTCAAGGGTTCGGGGCAGACGTACGAACTCCCCCATCTCGAGACCTGGGCCCTCATCGGCTTCCAGAAGTCCGCGCACAACACCGCGGGGCAGGTCGAGTTCACCCTCAACATCACCGTGGCCGACAAACTCGGGTGGGCCCAGGCCCGCAGACGCGAGCCGCACCTCCCCGCCCGCCCCAGCCCCAACACCGTCTACGGCCCCGACGCCTGGCACAGCCGCATAGGCCGCCTCCTCCCCGCGAACCGCGACACCTGGTGGACCATCTCACCCACGACCGACCCCGAGCCGGTTGCCCGCGGGGTCATCAGCGCGGTGA
This sequence comes from Streptomyces sp. NRRL F-525, assembly GCF_000716605.1. Taxonomy (GTDB): domain Bacteria; phylum Actinomycetota; class Actinomycetes; order Streptomycetales; family Streptomycetaceae; genus Streptomyces. The sequence goes on from NZ_JNXE01000035.1 coordinate 86,228, forward strand.
CGGAGTACGCGCTGCCGGCGATCCGGGAGCGGCGGCGTTCGTGAAGTACCGGGCTGGGCGGCCGAGTTGCTGAGCCGGCAGGCGAGTGGTGCTGGGGCCGGGCAACTGAACGGCCGTCGAAAACCGGTGGCTTCATGAACCGCCCGGCCCCCACCCTGTACGCCATGGAAGAACCGCAGCGCGGAATCCGTGCGGTCCACTCGGAGTCCACGGTCACCGTCTACCAGGCGTACGCCCCGGAGATCGGCCTGCCCGCCGCCCGCGAGGGCCGCTTCCCGGCTGCGTGGAAGCGGGACCGGATGACATGGATCAAGCCGTCGTTCCTGTGGATGATGTACCGCTGCGGCTGGGGTACGAAGGCAGGCCAGGAGACAGTCCTCGCTGTCGAGATCACGCGGGACGGCTTCGAGTGGGCGCTGCGGCACGCGTGTCTGTCGAGTTACGTCAGGGGGGTGCACCCCGACCGAGCCGCCTGGCAGCGTCAGTTGAAGCGTGCGCCCGCTCGGGTGCAGTGGGATCCCGAGCGGGATCTGCGCCTACGGCCGCTGCCCCACCGTGCGCTGCAGCTCGGGCTGTCCGGTGAGGCCGTGCGCCGCTACGCCGACGAGTGGACGGTCGCCATCCGCGACGTGACACCGCTCGCCCACGAGATCCGGGCCCTCGTCAGCGGCGGCGACCCGGACTCCGCCGCCCAACTCCTGCCCCGGGAACGCCCCTACCCACTGGGCGACGAACTCCTCGCCCACCTGCGGGGATGACGGATGGGCACCGGCGACGACGTACCGACACCGCTCGCGGCGCTGTGGCGGGAGCGGCGGCCTGCGGGTCCGCCCGTCGCCCACACGTTCCGCGGTACGTATGCGGACCGCTGGGTGCGGTTTCACAGTCTTCCCGGCTCGAAGCGGTACCCGGAGGGGGAGGACGAGTACGCGATCGTGCTGCACCGGTACAACACCGTCCTCGACGAGTTGTTCGCCGGCACAGAGGTGTTCGTGGTGACCGTGGACTGGTCGGACACCCCGACCGGGCCCGCCCCCCACCCGGAACCGCGCCGGACGCTGCACCCCGGCGGCGTCCCCTGGTGGACCGAGTCGGACGAGGACGACCCCGACCCGGAGTTCCACACCCACACCCGCTTCTACGCCGACCGGCGCCCCTGGCGACACGGCCGCGTCGACGAACTGCTGCGCGCCGTGGCGGACGACGCGCTCGCCGGAGTGTTCGTCACCGACACCGGCCTTCAGCGCGTCCACCACCCCTACGACGGTGGCGCCGACGTCATCCTCACCACGTCCGCGGAACGGGACCGCCTGCGCGCGAAGCACGCCGACTGGCTGTCCGTCTGGCCGTCGGGCCTCTGACGGAACAACCGGTGACTGCGCCGGTGCCGCTACGCTCCCCTGTCGTGCAGCAGACGCGTCTCGACACCGGTCGGATCCGGGCCGCCCGCCGGGTGATCGACCCGGTGTTTCTCGGCACTCCGTTGTATCGCTGCGAGGCGTTGGAGCCCGGTCTCGGGTGTGCGGTGAGCATCAAGCTCGAGACGGCGAACCCGGTGCGCAGTTTCAAGGGGCGTGGCACCGAGGTGGTCGCGAGTCTGCTCGCCGAGCACGGTCCGCGGGCCGTGGTGTGCGCGAGCGCGGGCAACCTCGGCCAGGCCCTCGCCTGGTCCGGCCGTGGCCGGGGGCTCGACGTGACCGTCGTGGCGTCACGGTTCGCGACGACGGCCAAGCTGGATCGCATCCGTGCGTTGGGCGCCGGGCTGGAACTGGTGGACGGCGACCACGAGTTGGCGCGCGAGCGGGCGGCCGCCATCGCGCGGTACGACGGCATCCGGCTGGTCGAGGACAGCCTCGACCTCGAGACCTGCGAGGGCGCGGCGACCATCGGCCTGGAACTGGTGGAAGCGCGGGAAGGAGCGAACCCGGGAGCACAGGCGAAACGGGCCGACCTCACCGACCAGGCCGACCAGGCCGACCAGGCCCAACTAGCCGAACAGGCCCAACTGCCAGTCCCCGCCCCGCCGTTCGACGCCGTCCTGATCGCTCTCGGTGGCGGAGCCCTGGCCACCGGCGTCGGTCATGTGCTGAAGGCCCTCGCGCCCGGTGTCGAGGTGATCTGCGTCCAGCCGCTGGGCGCACCGGCGTTGACCCGCTCGTGGCACGAGCGGCGCGTCGTCACCACCGACTCGACCGACACCATCGCCGACGGCGTCGCCGGGCGGTGTCCCATCCCAGCCGTCCTGGACGATCTCCTCCTGGTCGCCGACGACGCCGTACTCGTCCAGGAGGCGTCGATCATCGCCGGGATGCGCATGCTCCTCGACCACGCCGGCCTCGTCGTCGAACCGTCGGCCGCGCTCGGCATCGCGGCGATTTTGGAAGACCGCGACCGTTTCGCGGGCCGACATGTGGTCACAGTCGTGTGCGGCAGCAACGTCGACGGGGACGCCTATCGCCGCTGGGTCGGCGCGGTGGCCCTCCCCCACAGCGTCTGACCCCGTTACTCAGAGGGCGTCGTGAAAGGGTGCGGCGTGATCCATTCCCTGCGCTTTTTCTTCGAGGCCGGCGTAGACGTTCCGTTGTGGCCTGACGACATGGACAGCCCTTACGGCTATCCCTGCGAGCTGGAGCGCCTGCCGATCACCCCGGCCCTCCAGGCCGAGCTGGCGCGGCTGAGCGAGTGGTACCAGTCGTCGATCGACTGGGACTGTCCGCCGGACCCGTCCCCGTGGTCGGACGAGGAACTGCAGCTGTTCACCCAGCAGTCGGACACCGCGCTGGAGGCGCTCCGCAGCGAACTGGGCGCGGGCTGGACCGTCCGGGACCAACGCCTCGTGTGACAGGCCGCGCGTCCATCCTCCGTATCCCCCGGAGTTCAGGACCTGACTCGTCCACACAGGCCCCGACCCCGCCAAAACGCCATGTGTCAAGCATTTCGGCCTCGTTCAGAATGACCGGCGGCCGCGCCCTCCCCGCCCTACGATCCCGCACATGCTGATTCGTCGCGCACTACGGATGATCATCGTGCTCGCCGTGGCTCTCGCCGGAGCGATCGGGGGTGGGGTGGGAACGGCACAGGCCGAGGGGAACCGGGGCTCGGGTGGCTCGTACGATCGGCAGCTGCTGTTCTACAACCACTCCTTCGGCGTCTTCGACCGGGTCACCGCCGACGCCATCGAACACTCCGACTACCTGCGGGAGTTCGCCAACTTCCAGGTCCGCACCACGACGGGCTCCGGCGGGCAGGTCTGGACCGGCCGCTATCTGATGGGCCGCGAGACCTACCTGGAACTGCTCGGGATCGGTGACGTCCCCGGCCAGGACGGCACCCTCGGCGCCGCCGGACTGGGCCTCTCGGTCGAGCACGCGGGAGACCTGGCGACGGTCAAGGAGCGGCTGAAGGACGAGGGGGTCACACCCGTCGACTTCCTCCAGACCAAGGACTTCGGTGACGGTGTGCCCGTGCCGTGGTTCGACGCCGTCCTCACGACCGAGGAGTACGACGCCTTCGACGCCTGGGGGATGGAGTACCGGCCGGAGTACTTCGCCGACCCGCGCAGTAACACCGAACCGGCGAGTTTCCCCGGTGACGTCGGCCGGGAGCGCTACCTCTCCGACGACTACCGCACCCACCTCATGCGGGACGTGACCGCCGTCCGGATCGCGGTCACCCCGGGCGACCTCGCCGACACCGTGCCGCTGCTGCGGGCCGGCGGGTTCAGCGTCCGGACCGTGACGGGCGGCGGGGTCGTCGCGGAGGGCGGCGGCACCGCGATCCGGTTCGACGTCGTACCGCGCGAGCAAGCGGGGTACGAGCAGGTCGACATGTCACTCAACCGGCCCGTGAAGGACCGGCACGTGGAGCGGATCGGCAACTCCACCCTCACCGTCGGCCCCGGCAGCCACGCGGTGTGGACGTTCGCCAAGAACGGCACGGCCACCCGCTAGACAGCAGTGTGCGCCCCCTTCCGTCGCAGGAAGCGGGCGCACACTGTCGTACGTCAGCCCTCCGTGCGGGCCGGCAGCTTCCACCCCGGCCGCGGGAAGTGGCAGGTGTAGCCGTCCGGGTACCGCTGGAGGTAGTCCTGGTGCTCGGGCTCGGCCTCCCAGAAGGGGCCGACCGGCTCCACCTCGGTGACGACCTTGCCGGGCCACAGGCCCGACGCGTCCACGTCCGCGATCGTGTCCTCGGCGACGCGCTTCTGCTCGTCGTCGACGTAGTAGATCGCCGAGCGGTAGCTGAGGCCGATGTCGTTGCCCTGGCGGTTCTTGGTGCTCGGGTCGTGGATCTGGAAGAAGAACTCCAGGAGCGCGCGGTAGTCGGTCCGCTCCGGGTCGTAGAGGATCTCGATGGCCTCCGCGTGCGTGCCGTGGTTACGGTACGTCGCGTTCGGCACGTCCCCGCCGGTGTAGCCGACCCGGGTCGCCGTCACGCCCGGAAGCCGGCGGACCAGCTCCTCCATCCCCCAGAAGCATCCGCCCGCCAGTACGGCCCTCTGCGTCTGCGCAGCCATTGCGACCCTCCAATTTCCGTCAGCTCGATCACTGGGTCAGTTCGGTCACTCGGCTCGTCGGTCACCGGCATCCTTCACCCAGTGTGCTCAACGCACGAGGGGTCCGCGCGATTCCTCGACCGACCTGCTCGTACGCGCTGCTCCGGCGCCCGGAAGCCGCCGATCCGCTCCTCCAGCAGTTCGGCCAGCCGCAGCGGGGTCCGGTCCTCGAACATCGGGCCGACGATCTGCACCCCGACCGGCAGCCCCTCGGGCGACCGCCCCGCCGGTACGGCCGTGGCGGGCAGCCCGGGCATGGTGGCCAGCCCGGCCCAGACCAGCTGGTCGAAGTACGGGTGCGCCACGCCGTCGATGTCGAGCCGGCGGGCCAGCGGATCGGGGTCGTGGTCGTGCGGGAACGTGGGCGTGGGAGTCACGGGACACACCACGGCGTCGAACGCGCCGAAGAGCCGCCGCCAGCCGTGCCGGTGCAGCTCGCGCCGGTTGTTCACCTCCGTCCAGTCCCGGTGACTGAGCACCATGCCGCGCAGCCGTGCCGCGTCGAGGCTCCGGTCGTCCGGGCTCAGTCCGGCGGCGCGGGTGCGCAGGTGCTCGTACTCCTCGACGGGGAAGCGTGCGACGGAGCCCGAGAACAGCAACTGCGTGTAGAGCAGGGCGGCTTCGGCCAGGTCGGGCAGCAGCGGACTGTGCCGTTCGACGCGGGCACCGGCGTCGGCGAGCGCGTCGGCCACCCGGTGCACGCCCGCCCGCACCGCGGACCCGGTCGGGATGAACGGATGGTCGTCGAGGACCAGGACCCGGAAGTCGCCGAGCCGCTCGTGGCGCGCGGGCGGCAGCGTCACGTCGTAGGCCAGACCGCGGGTCAGCGGGTCCGGGCCGGTCATGACGTCGAGGAGGAGGGTGAGGTCGCGGGCGGTGCGTGCCATCGGGCCGACGACGGCGAGGTCGGGTTCGACCGGGAGCGCCGGCGCGTCCGGCGGGACCATGCCGCGCGTGGCCGCCAGCCCGAGGGTCGGCTTGTGTGCGTAGACACCGCAGAAGTGCGCGGGGGTGCGCAGCGAACCGGCGAGGTCGGACCCGATGGACAGCGCGCCGAACCCGGACGCCAGGGCCGCCGCCGATCCGCCGGAGGATCCGCCCGGCGTACGGCCGTGGTCCCAGGGGTTGTTGGTGGTGCCGTAGATCTCGTTGAAGCTCTGGATGTCCTGCAGGCCGAACGGCACGTTGGTCTTGCCGAGGACCACCGCGCCCGCGGCCCTGAGCCGTGCCACCTGCACCGCGTCCTCGGCGGGGACGTACGTCCGGTGCGCGGGCATGCCCCAGGTCGTGGGCAGTCCGGCGATGTCGTACGACTCCTTGACCGTCACCGGGATGCCGAGCAGCGGGCGGTCCTCGCCGCGGGCGCGGGCCTCGTCGGCGGCGCGGGCGGCGGTCCGGGCGCGGTCGAAGTCCGGTACGCAGACCGCGTTGATCTCTTTGTCGTGCCGCTCGATGCGGGTGATCGCCTCGTCGGTCAGTTCCGCCGAGGACACGTCACCGGCGCGCAGGGCGGTGGCGAGTTCTTCGGCGGTCGGGGGATTCCATGAGTTCCGCTCCATGGATCCGACCGTAACGACCATGGGGAGGAGCCACGAAATACCGTTTCGCGCAACGGAGTTGGCGCCTCGCGTGCCGTCGTCAGCCGCTCTGCGACAGGCCTTCGACGCTGTCCTTCATGAGGGCCGAGTACTGCGCGGACATCTTGTCGACGTAGGTCTGGAGGTTGAACTGGCGCTCGACGTGTCTGCGCCCTTCCTGGCCGAGGCGGCGGGAGAGGTCCGGGTCCAGGAGCAACGTCCGTACGCGGTCGCTCAGTTGGCCGAGGTCTCCGGGTGTCACCACGTATCCGGTCCGGCCGTGGACGACGGTCTCCGGCAGGCCCCCGGTCGCCGTGACGACGACGGGGCGTCCGGCGGACATCGCCTCCAGGGGCGCGAGCCCCAGCGGCTCCGGGTAGTCCGAGGGGTAGACGACGACGTGCGAGCGGGCGTAGAGGCCGGGCATCTTCTCCTTGGGCGCCGGTACCAGGTCCACGTGGGACCGCAGCCGCAGGTCGTCGATCAGCCGGTTGAGCCGGACGAGGAAGCCCTGTTGCTCCTCGTGCCAGTCCACGACCTCGTGCGGGCTGGTCAGGACGAGGCGGACGGGCAGCCCGCTCTGTCTGAGCGCGCCGATCATGCGGACCGCCAGCTCGGCGCCCTTGTCCGGGATGAGGCGGGCCGGCAGGAGGACGGTACGGGGACCGTCGTCCCGGGCCGGCGGCAGATCGCGGAACCGGCTGGTGGCGATGCCCAGATAGACGCGGCGGGCGCGGATGCCGAGGTGCGTCCGGCAGGCGAACGCGAGGTACTCCGAGACCACGAAGTGGCCGTCCCAGGAACCGCAGAACTGGGCGGTCCACGGGTCCTCGGGCCAGATGCTGTGGTACGTGTGCAGCAGCGGGGTACCCGTGCGTTCCCTGAGCCGGCTGAGCGCCAGGGCCGGTACCGGGGAGAAGTGGTGCAGGTTGTGGCCGTGCACGAGCTGGATCCCGTGGCTGTCCACCACCCGCGCGAGCCACGCGTACAGTTCGGCGGCCTGGCGCTCCTCGGCCGGCGTCACCCATCTCCGACCGCCTCGCGTCCCGCCCGGGGTGCCGGCGCGGTACTCGGTCAGCCGTAACAGGCGGTGGCTGAGGATCTCGACCTGGTCGACCGGCTGCGGCCGGGGCTCGCCGGTCAGCAGGGTCACCCGGTGTCCCCGCCGCGCCAACGAGGCGGCGTAGTCGGCCAGATGGGACTCGACGCCGCCGACCGTGGGCGGAAAGGCCCAGTGCACGAGGGCTATGGAACGCCGGATGTCCGCCCGCCCGCCACGTACCACGTGTCTCCCTCTCCTCGGGGACCGCTCTGCCTCAGGTCGTGCAGGAACCTCCGGCGTCGATGCGCCACTCCTCGTCGTCGATGCCCCGTACCTCCGTGCCGCCGTGGAGGTCCACGCTCACGTCGACGGATCGCTCGCCGAGCCTCAACCCCCGCACAGCGTAAGGTGAATGCAGACCCATGCGTGAGGGCGCGATCGGCCGTAGCGTCAGCCGCCGGTCGGGGACGTCGGCGTCCACCCGGAGCATCGCGGAGCAGAGCAGCGCCGCCGAGGCGGCCGCCCAGGCCTGCGGCCGGCAGGAGGGCGGATACGGCGCCGGCCGGCCGAAGCGGGAGTTCGGGTAGACCGCGTAGAGCTCGGGCAACCGGTAGTCGAAGTGCCGGGCCGCGTCGAGCATCCCGCCGAGCAGGGTGGCGGCCTCGTCGACGAATCCCGTGGCGGCGAGCCCGTGCACGGCGATCGCGGAGTCGTGCGCCCAGACCGATCCGCCGTGATAGCTGAACGGATTGAATCCGGCCAGGTCCGCGGAACGGGTGCGGATCCCCCAGGGTGTCCGCAGCCCGTCGGACATCAGCGCCTCGGCCACCGACCGGTGTTCCTCCTCCCCTTGCAGGAGGCCGGAGTTCAACAGGTGCCCCATGTTGGAGGTCCGGCCGGTGACGGGACGTCCGCCGCCGTCGACGGCGATGGCCGGATAGCGCCGTCCGTCCGGCTCCTCGACCCAGAAGGACCGCTGGAAGGCGGTACGCAGACGGGTCGCCCGCTCCGCCCACAGCTCGGCCTGCTCCTTCTCGTCCTCGACCGCGGTGAGGAGTTCGGCGAAGCCTACGGCGGCCCGGTAGGCGTACCCCTGCACCTCGCACAGGGCGATGGGCGGGTCGACGCGGCGTCCCTCGGCGTCGCGGACCGCGTCGGGCGAGTCCTTCCAGCCCTGGTGCAGAAGGCCGTCGGCCCTGCCCCTGCCGTAGCTGATCAGGCCGTCGGGGCCCAGGGTGTCCGCGACCCACCCCATCGCCGCCCGGGCGTGCGGCATGAGGTGCCTCACCTCGTCCTCGGCGAGACCCCACTTCCAGGCCTCGTGCAGCAGGACGACGAAGAGCGGGGTCGCGTCCACCGACGCGTAGTAGCGCGCGGGGAGCACCAGGCCGTCGCCGTGCCGGGTCTCCGTCGGCCGCAGCTCGTGCAGGATCCGGCCGGGGGCCTCGTCCGTGAACGCGTCGCGCCGCGTTCCCTGACGGCCGGCCAGGGCCCGGAGCGTGCCGCGGGCGAGGCCGGTTCCGAACGGCAGCATCATGCGGGCCGCCCAGATGCTGTCCCGGCCGAACAGGCCGAGGAACCACGGGCATCCGGCGGCCACGAACTGGCTCTCGGCCTCGTCGGCGGCACCGCTCGGCTCGGCCAGCCGCAACGCCTCCAGGTCGGCCAGCCCCCGGGTGAGCAGGGCGGCCATGTGCTCGTGCCCGGTCACCTCGACCCGCCCCCACGGCGCGGGCCGCCGGGGCGGTACCGGGTAGCCCGCCACCGTCGTGGTCTTGCCCTGCACGAGCAGTCGTACGGACCACTCCTCGCCCGGCTTCAGCAGCAGCTCCCAGCGGAACTCCGCGCGGCCCGGCCGGTGGTCGTCGAGGGTGATCTTCGGTTCGGGGCCGCCGTCGTGCGGCGGAACGGGCTCGGCCCGCAGGACGACCTCGCTGTTGTCGTGCGGACAGTGCCAGCGCACCGCCGGAACGATGCCCTCCGCCTGTTCGCAGGGGATGTCGGCGGCCGGGAACCCCGCCTTGATCGTGGCCACGTCGGCGAGGTCGGTGGCGGCCAGCACCGAGACCGTGAACCGTGCCGCGTCGGGTCCGACGTTCTGCAGCCGGACGACGTCACCCGACTCCGCGACGTCCGGACGCGTGACCGTGCGGTCCCGGGCGACCAGCAGCCAGGGCGCGGCGGTCGGGTCCTCGGACGACCTGCACATCGCCTGGAAGAACGCCTCCCGGGAGCCCTCGGGGCGATGGGCGACGTGCTCGGGTTCCTGGTCGTCGACGAGCAGCCGCAGCGTGTGCAGGAGCCGGCGGTCCTGGTCGTAGAAGCCGTCGACCCCGCTGCCCCGCAGCTGTCCGTCCCGGGGCGACAGCGCGAACGACGGCGCGGCCAGGCAGACCACCGAGTCGTCCAGGAACGGCTGACGGCCCGGCGGGAGGGAGGCGGAGTCGATCACTGGTGGCACCTTTCCACAACGCTGCGAGGCCGGCTGCGCCGGTGCCGGCTCGGCCCGTCGAGCATGCGTCGCATCCTCCCGAAACGGCGAGGGAGAACGTCCGGAAAAACACCTGAGACAGCCATTTGATGGTGATTCACGATAACGGCTCGCCGACGCGACAGCCATCATGCGGCGCGGCGGCGGGCGTTCGCAGGAGGTTTGCGCAACGGAGGCGTCAAGAGCCGCTTCCCGCCTCATACTTGTTCTTCCAAACGGGGAACGGTGTTGGGCGGGGGGATCCCATGCGCCGTAACAGTCGGGGCGCACGACGTCTGAATCAGGTGCTCGCGGTCGCGGGCGCCGCCATCGCGGCGGGCGCGCTCGCCGGGGTCAAGTTCGTCGAGGGCGGCTGGCAGTTCCTGGTGATCTGCCTGCTGGCCCTGGGGACCGGCCTCGGCGCCTATTCCGGGCGCGCCTTCCAGAAACAGGCCGGAGGGCTGCCGCCGCAGGTGCTGATCAGTCATCCGCACGGTGACGAACCGTGGGCGCACTGGCTGGCCTGGCGGTTACGGCGCAGCGGGTATCTGACCTCCACCCGGCCGTGGGCGACCGCGGAGCACCCGGTGCCGCCGCCTCCCGAGGTGGCTCCCGACCATGAACTGATCATCGTCTCCCGGATGTTGGACGACGTGGGGCACCATCCGGGGCAGAGCCGGATCGCCCGGAGCCGCGGCAGATCGGCCCTCGTTCTGGTGACGGCGCACCACGACCCGCCGTTGACGCGCTGGGCCGGCTGCGAGGTGCTGACGCTGGCCGGGCGGGCCGCCGACGACGCGGCCGCCACCGTGGACGCCCGGCTGCACCAGGCGGGCGCGGTGCCGCTCCCCTCGTACACAGCCCCCCACATCGTCGGCGAGGTCGAACCGCGCTATCCGGCGCTGGGCCCGCTGATCAGCAACTTCGACCGGCGCGGTGCCTCCCACTTCACGGCCCGCCGCAGGGAACTGGCCCTGCTGCGCGAGGTCCTCGGCACGGTCAACGTCTCGCGCGACGCCCGGACCTGCGCGATCCACGGGCTCAGCGGGATCGGCAAGACCCGCCTGGCCCTGGAGTACGCCCGCAGGTACGAGGACCTCTTCGACGTCATCTGGCGGGTCGAGGCCGCGCACGCGCCCACCGCCCGCGCGAGCCTGCTCGATCTGGCGCACCGGCTCCACACGTCCCGTGACCAGCCCGCGGGCAGCGCGGCGCAGCACGACGACCGGGACCCCGAACAGACCCTCCAGGAACTGCTGTCGAACGAACTGCCCAGGACCCGGGCGCTGTTGATCTACGACGGCGCCGAGGACGACTCCGCCATCCGCCAGCTGCTGCCGGACGCCGGGGACGGCGGCCAGGTCCTGATCACCTCGGTCAACCCCGTGTGGCAGCGGAGCGCACCGCGCCACCGCATCGCCCTGGAGGCGTTCACCACCGAGGAGGCCGTGGCCTTCCTCAGCGACGCGAGCGGCATGGACGACGAGGCCGGACTGGCCAGGATCGTCGACCAGTTGGGCCGGCTGCCGCTCGCGCTGGAGTCCGCGGCCGCCTCGCTGCGCGACGATCCCGACATCGAGGGGTATCTGCGGGCCCTGGAGATCCGTTCGCAGCTGGTTCCGTCCGCCCGCCCGGAGACGAGCCGCAGCGGTGCCCCCGCCTGGATCCTCTCCTTCAAGCAGGCCGAGGAGAAGGACGAGGTCGTGGGCCTGCTCCTGCGGCTGTGCGCGTTCCTGGCACCGCAGGGCATCCCCGGCTACTTCTTCGAGGCCGACGGGGGCCGCACCGATCTGCTGCCGGAGCGGCTGCGCGCCGAGGTGGCGCACCCGGCGCGGGGCCGCCGGATCAGGGAGACCGCCAGGAACTCCTCGCTGCTGACCGGCGAGGCGAAGCTGGTGATGCACGCGCAGGTGCAGGCGGTGATCCGCAAGGAGATGTCCGTCGCCGAGCAGACCCAGCACGCGAAGGCCGCGGCGCATCTGCTCAACGGGTGGTTCCCGGAGGACCCGGACCGGGAGGGGACCTGGCCGCAGTGCGTCGAGCTGCTCCCGCACGCCCGGGCCGTGCTGGACCACTGCCGGGAGCTCGGTGTCGTCGACGTGAGCACCTCGACGCTGCTGCAGAGCATGGGCGAGTACTTCCGGGTGCAGAGCGACCGCATGGAGGCGGAGCGGCTCCTGACCGAGGCCCTGGAACAGCGCGTGCAGCTGGGGGGCCGCGACACCTCGCCGGTCGCCAACACCCTGGTGTCGCTCAGCCAGTTGAAGCTGCTCAGTGCCGAACTGCCCGAAGCCCGCACGTTCGCCGAGGAGGCCCTCGCGATCCGCTTCCGCATCGACGGCGAGGGCGACTCGCGCACGCTGGAGAGCCGGATGCAGCTCGGCCGCGTCCTGCGCGAACTCGGCGACTTCGAAGGGGCGTCCGAGGCCGCGGCCGAGACCCTGCTGCGCCTGCGGCGGCTGCACGAGCCGAACCCGCTGAGGATCGCCGCCGGTCTGATCGACCTGGGTCTCGTCCGCTGGCGCCAGGGCCGGCTCAACGCGTCGGTCGACCTGTACCGCGAGGCGCTACGGCTCCTGGAGCAGACCCCCGGAGGAAGCGAACCCGCGCGCCGCAACCCGACGGCGTTCGTCCACCAGTCGCTCGGGCTGGCCCTGCTGGACTCCCACGACCTGGAGGGAGCCGAACAGCACCTGCGGACCGCCCTCGACATCCTGGAACGCGCCGGGTACGCGGCCGGACACCCGGTCGTCCTCTCCTCGTCCGTGCATCTGGGCGAGACGCTCAGGCAGCAGGCGGCGAGGTTCCGCGGCCACCGCGACCGGCGCTCCACCAGCGCGCGTGAGCGCTCGTTCCCGGGGGAACGCGAGGCGGAGCGGCTGCTCGCGGAGGCGAAGCACATCTTCGACGAGGTGCTCTCCGCACCCCACATGAACGGCGACCGCGACCACCCCGACCGCGCCTGCGCCCTGGTCCGCTACTCGCACCTGCTGCACGAACTGGGCAACAGCGAGGCCGCGATGACGGAGGTCACGAACGCGATCGGGATCTACACCGGCAAGTACGGCGCCCAGCATCCCTACGTGGCCGAGGCCCGGTACCGCAGGGCCCTGATCCTCAAGGGCTCCGGCGGCCAGCCCCAGCGCTGGCAGGACGACCTGACGACGGCACGCGAGATCTACGGCCGTATCCACCCCGCGGACCACCCGCTCATCGGGCAGATCGAGGAGGAACTGCGGGACGCGCCCTGAGCGGGCGGGTCCGGCGCTACTTCACACAGCCGAGAGGTCACCCCGCGTCGGCGAAATAGATCACCAGCGTCTGTTCCGGCTGTTCAGCCAGGTGGAAGGCTGTGTAGGTGTAGGTGACCGGGGTGGTGCGGCCGGGCGGTCGCAGGCGTTTGCGGCCGCTGTGGCGGGCCTGCACCTCGTACCGGGGCCACCAGGAACGGGCCTCCGGGCTGTGTTCGTGGAGTTCGTCGACGATGCGGGTGTAGCGCGGGTCGGTGGGGTGCCGGCCGGCCAGCGCGCGGAGGCGGGCCAGCAGACCCCGCGCCTCGGGTTCCCAGTCGGCCAGGACGTCCCGGGCCAGGGGTTCGAGGAACACCCAGCGCAGGAAGTTCGGGGGGCGGTCCGTCGGCGCGGTGAGGTTCGGGAACAGGTCGGCGGCGGGCTGGTTGTGGGTGAGCACGTCGTAGTTGCCGTCGATGATGTACGCCGGGTGCGGCCGCAGCAGGAGGGGGACCGACGCCACCTCGGTGGTGAGCGGCTCGAAGGGGTCGGGGTCGGTCGGCGGGGTGTGGTGACCGGCCAGGTGGAGCAGGTGGTCGCGCTCGTGCCCGTTCAGACGCAGTACCGAGGCCAGGGACTCCAGTACCTGCTCGGAGGCGCGGATCTCCCGGCCCTGTTCCAGGTACGTGTACCAGGTCGCGCTGATCCCGGCGAGCAGGGCGAGTTCCTCCCGCCGCAGACCCGGCGTGCGGCGGCGGCCGGTCTGCGGGAGGCCCACCTCGTCCGGCGTGACTCGTTCCCGGCGGCTGCGCAGGAACGCGCCCAGTTCCTGGCGCCGGTCCAGCTGCTCGACCAACGGTCGTGAATGGTTCGGCATCGTGTGTGGCAGTCCTGATTCCAGAATAAACACGGTCTGGATACCAGGCTAAACGCGTTCCAGACTGAGGCCAAGAGATCGAGCGAGCAACAGAGATCAGGAGGTCCACCATGTCCGGAATCGACCGCATCGACGGCATCGACGGCAAGGTCGTGGCGATCACCGGTGCCGGCAGCGGAATCGGCGAGGCGACCGCGCTGCTGCTGGCCGGCCGGGGTGCGCGGGTGGTGCTGGGCGGCCGCCGGGAGGAGCGGCTGGCGGAGGTGGCGGCCCGGATCGAGAAGGCGGGCGGTGTCGCCGTACCGATCCGTACCGACGTGACCCGGCGGGACGATCTGCACGCCCTGGTCGCGCTGGCCCGTGAGCGGTTCGGGCGGCTCGACGTGCTGTTCGGCAACGCGGGCGTCGGACCGATCTCGCCCCTCGACGATCTGCGGGTCGACGAGTGGGACGAGATGGTCGACGTCAACGTGAAGGGCCTGCTGCACGGGATCGCCGCCGCGCTGCCGGTCTTCCGGGCTCAGGGCTACGGCCACTTCGTCACCACCGCGTCGACGGCCGGGCTCCGCGTCGCACCGAACATGGCCGTCTACGCCGGCACCAAGTTCGCCGTCCGGGCCATCTGCGAGGGGCTGCGCCAGGAAGCGGGCGAGTCCCTGCGGGTGACCACCGTCTCGCCCGGTGTGATCTCCACCGACTTCGCCGAGGCCTCGACGAACACTCAGGTCAGGGAGCAGATCACGGACATGCGGGACCGCCTGGCGATCCCGCCCGACGCGATCGCCCGTGCCGTCGCCTTCGCCATCGAGCAGCCGGCCTCCGTCGACGTGAACGAGATCGTCGTACGGCCCACCGCGCAGGCCTGACCCCCACGCCCGGCAGCGCACGGCCCTCAGTACCGCACAGCACTCTGCGCCAGCGGCGGATACACCGCGCTCGGCACGCCGTCCACCGTCGCCCCCGCGTACTTGAGCATGTCGCCGACCTGCCGGTTGAGGTCGTGGGGGAAGTTGAGGGTGGGCGCGGACACCTCGTCCAGCGTCGCCGTCTGGGCCGGGGTGAGGTCGAGGTCCAGGGCCGCGAGGTTGGCTTCCAAGTGGGCCAGGGTGCGCGGGCCGATGAGGGTCGAGGTGATGCCGGGACGGGACTGGACCCAGGACAGCGCTACGGCGGCGGAGGTCGCCCCCGTCTCCTCCGCGACCTCGGCGACCGCGTCGATCACCGTGAACTGGGCGGGAGTTGGGGCACCGAGGACCGCGGAACGCCTGGTGTCGGCGGGAGTTGACTGCTCGCGCGTGTATTTCCCGGACAGATAGCCGCTCTTGAGGGGGCTCCAGGGCAGCACGCCCATCCCCGCGTCCTGGGCCAGCGGGATCAACTCGCCCTCGATGGTGCGTTCCAGGAGGGAGTACTCCAACTGCAGTGCGGTGACCGGGGTCCAGTCCCGCAACAGGGCGGTGGTGTGCGCCTTGGCCGTGAACCAGGCCGGGGTGTCCGAGAAGCCGACGTACCGGATCTTGCCCGCCGTCACCAGGTCGTCCAGCGTCCGCAGGGTCTCCTCGACCGGGGTCGAACGGTCGTGGTTGTGCAGCCAGTACAGGTCGATGTAGTCGGTGCGGAGGCGGCGCAGCGAGTCCTCCAGCTGGCCGATGACCGCCTTGCGGCTCGCGCCGCCGCCGTTCGGGTCGCCGAGGTGGAGGTTGCCGTAGAACTTGGTGGCCAGGACGAGGCGGTCGCGCAGGGCGGGGCGGGCGGCGAGGAAGTCGCCGAGGATCGCCTCCGAGTGGCCGTTCGTGTAGAAGTTCGCGGTGTCGACGAAGTTGCCGCCGCGGTCGAGGTAGGTCTGGAGGATCTTCTCCGACTCCTCGACGCCGCTGCCGAAGCCGCCGTCCTCGCCGAAGTTCATCGCCCCGAGGCAGAAGGGGCTGACCTTGAGTCCGGAACGGCCGAGACCGACGTACGAGTCGAGTGCCATGGAATGCTCCTGAGGGGAGGTGGGTGGACTACCGACTCCTCAAGGACACCATCGTGACCTGGGGAATCGTTAGGGCGATCCCACCGCTCGCTTGCACGATCCTGTCGATCTGCCGCGCAGGCCGACGGTTGCGGGCGGTCCCTGCCGGTGCTTGGATCGGGGCGTGCACCCACCCGCGCTTCTGACGGAACTGCGCGCCCTGATCGACCGGCACGCGTCCCGCACGCCCCTCGCCGTCGACGGACTAATGCTGACCAGGGCCGAGGAGCCGGAGGCGCCGAGCGCGAGCGTCGCGCGTCCCGTCCTGGCGATCGTGGCGCAGGGCTCGAAGCGGCTCACCCTGGGCGACCGCGTCCACGACTACGGCGCCGGCCAGTACCTCGTCGTCTCGGTCGACCTCCCGGTCGCCGGCCACTACACCCAGGCCGGCCCCGAAGTGCCCTTCCTCGCCTGCGGGTTGGCCCTCGAACCCGCGAAGATCGCCTCCCTGCTGCTCGACACGGGAGCCGCCCCGCTCCCCCGCGGGACGACCACCCCGCACGGTCTCGCCGTGTGCGACGCACCCGCCGAACTCCTCGACGCGGCGGTGCGGTTGCTGCGGCTGTGCGACCGTCCCGACGACGCGCGCGTCCTCGGCCCGCTGATCGAGAAGGAGATCCTTTGGCGGCTGATCACCGGTGAACAGGGCGCCCTCGTACGGCAGATCGGCCTCGCCGACAGTCAACTCACCCATATCGGCAGGGCCATTCACTGGATCCGCGACCACCACACGGAGACCCTGCGCATCGACGACCTGGCCCGCCTCGCCGGCATGAGCGCCTCCCCCTTCCACCGCCACTTCCGCGCGGTGACCGCCCTGACCCCGATCCAGTACCAGAAGCGCATCCGCCTCCAGGAGGCCCGGTTGCTGCTGATGAGCAGCGCGGGGGACGTCTCCGACGTCGGTTTCGCGGTCGGCTACGACAGCGCCTCCCAGTTCAGCCGCGAATACCGCCGCGCGTTCGGGAGACCACCGGGGCAGGACGCGGTACGGCTGCGCGGCGAGGCGGCGAACAGCGTTGCCCGGAAGGGGAGTTGAGCACGGCCGGGTTGGTCAGCCTCCGCTGCCGTACGGTCGTGTCAGGATCTCCAGGACGTGGCCGTTCGGGTCGTCGAAATAGACCCCGCGGCCGCCGTCGTTCGTGTTGATCTCGCCCTCGCGGCGGTGTGCCGGGTCCGCCCAGTACGTGAGACCCGCCTCCCTGATCCGGCCGAAGATCGCGTCGAAGTCGTCCTCCGAGACCAGGAACGCGTAGTGCTGCGGGGTGATCTCGGCGAAGCCCGAACCGGGCTGGTCCATGTAGTCGAGGGTCACCCCGTTCGGGATCGCGACCGGGATGAACGGGCCGTACTGCGGGCTCACTCGGAGCCCGAGCAGGTCGGCGAGGAATCGGGCCGACGTGTGTTTGTCGTGCGCGGCGACGATGGTGTGGTTCAGCTGAACGGTCATCGTGTGGGCCTCCTCATGCCCAAGCTACTCCGACGGCAAGTTAAGGTAAGCCTTACCTGGCCTGATTTGATCGGAGAGACAGTGACAGTGCGTGCGTTCAAGAGGAAGGCTGTCACGGCGATGGTCGCCGTGTCCGCCGTCGGGGGGTTGCTGGCCGGGTGTTCGTCGTCCTCCGCCGACAACGATGCCGAGAAGTCCGGCGAGGGCTCGCAGAACAAGGTGATCGGCGCCTCGGAGGGGCCGGACGCCGCGCCCAGCACCCTCGCGACCGGGATGGGCTCGGACAACGACACCGACGGCACCTTCCCTCGTACCGTCACGCACTTCGAGGGCAGGACGACGATCAAGTCGAAGCCGACGAAGATCGCTGTGCTGAGCACGGGACAGCTCGACGACCTGCTCTCCCTCGGTACGGTCCCGACGGCCACCACCCGCGCGGACAACGCCGGCCTCGTCCCCGACTACCTCGCGGACGCCTTCCCGGCCGACAAGTCGAAGCTCGCCGCGATGACCGACGCGGGCACGCGCCAGGCGCCCAACCTGGAGACCCTCGCCGCCGCCAAGCCCGACCTGATCCTCGCCAACGACTCGCTCGGCGACCTCTACCCGAAGCTGTCGAAGATCGCGCCGACCGTCATCACGGCGGGCAACGGCATCAACTGGAAGCGCGACCTCCTCCTCGTCGGCGACGCGATCGGCAAGGGCCAGCAGGCGCAGAAGCTGCTCGACGGGATCGTCGAGGACGCGGGCGAGAAGGGCGAGGCGCTGTCGAAGACCTCCGTGTCGATGCTGCGCTTCACACCCGGCAGGACCCGGATGTTCGGTGTCTCCTCCTTCACCGGTTCCATCGCCGTCGACATGGGCCTCGACCGGCCCAAGTCCCAGCAGTTCAAGGCGATTTCGGAGGACATCGGCGCCGAGAGCATCGACAAGGCGGACGGTGACTGGATCTTCTACTCCGTGCAGGGCGACGCCTCCAAGACGGATGCCGCGAGCGTGCTCGCCGGGCCCCTGTGGAAGTCGATGTCGGCGGTCAAGGCGGGCCACGCCGTGAAGGTCGACGACGACCCCTGGTACCTCAACGCGGGCCCGACCGCCGCGCGCCTGGTCGTCCTCCAACTCGCCGAGGACATCAGCAAGTAGAGAGACAGAGCGACGAGCAACGGAACAGCACAGTGAGCGTCAAACGTCTCGCCTGGCCGGCGGCCACCCTCGCGGTGGCCGCCGCCGTGCTGCTCAGCCTCGCGGTCGGCACCCGCCCGATCCCTCCGTCCGAAGTGCTCAACGCCCTTTTTCACGGCGGGAGTTCACCGGACGCCTTGGTCGTACGGTCGCTGCGGCTGCCCCGCACCGAGATCGGCCTGACGGCGGGCGCGGCGCTCGGCGTGGCAGGCGCCGCGCTCCAGGCCGTCACCCGCAACCCGCTCGCCGACCCCGGCATCCTCGGCCTCAGCCAGGGCGCGGCGGCGGGCGTCGTCCTCGCCATCGCGACGGGCCTCGCCAGCGGTTTCACCGGCTACGTCTGGTACGCCTTCGCGGGCGCCGTCCTCGCCGCCTGTCTCGTCTACGGCATCGCCGCGCGCGGCCGGGGCGGGGCCTCACCGGTCAAACTCGCCCTCGCCGGTACGGCGTTGTCGGCGATGACGGCGGGCGGTACGACCGTCGTCCTGACCTCCAGCTCGGCCACGCTGGACCAGTTCCGGTTCTGGCAGGTCGGCTCGCTGAGCGGCCGGGACGCCGACACGGTCGTGGAGATGCTGCCGTTCCTGGTGGCCGGGGCGCTGCTGGTGCTCGCCTGTGCGCGCGGGCTGGACGCGCTGGCCCTCGGGGACGAGACGGCGCGGGCGTTGGGGCATCGGGTGGGGGTCGTGCGGGTGTGTGCGGCGCTCGGGGCGACCCTGCTGGTGGCGTCGGCGGTGGCGGCCGCCGGCCCGATCGCGTTCGTCGGACTCGCGGTCCCGCACCTCGCCCGCCGCCTCACCTCCGGCGGCCACCGCACTCTGCTTCCGCTGTCCGCCCTGCTCGGCGCCGCGCTGCTGGTCGGGGCGGATGTGGCGGGGCGGGTCGTGCGCTCCCCCGCCGAGGTGCCGGCCGGGGTGATGACGGCGTTGGTGGGGGTGCCGGTGCTGGTGGTACTGGTACGGCGGAAGGCGACGGCCGTATGAGCGCGACTGGGGTCACCGTCCTCCGCCCCCACCCCTCCATCTCCCTGCTCCTGCACCGCCGTTCGGCCGCCGTGGCCGCAACTCTCGTCCTCGTGCTGGCCGTTGCGATGACCGCCGCCGCCTGCTGCGGGCAGACCTATATCCCGCCCGCCGAGGTATGGCACACGCTCCGTACCGACTCCGGCCAATACGACCTCGTCGTCAACGAGTTGCGGGTCCCCCGGATCGTGCTGGGCGCGCTGGTCGGGGTCGCCCTGGGCCTCTCCGGAGCGCTCGTGCAGACCGTCACCCGGAATCCGCTCGCCAGTCCGGACGTGATCGGGGTCGGGCACGGCGCCGCAGCCGCGACCGTACTCGCCCTCTCCGCCGGAGTCGTGAACTCACCCAGCGCCATGCCGGCCATCTCCGTCCTGGGCGGACTCGCGGCCGCCGCGCTCGTCTACGTACTGGCATGGCGGCACGGGATGCAGCCAAGTCGGTTCGTGCTGACGGGAGTCGGGATCGGCGTCGCGCTGTCGGCCGTAGTCCAGCTGTACCTCTCGGACAGCGAGCTGCAGGCCGCCGAGACGGTCAAGCTGTGGCTGACCGGTTCCCTGAACGGGCGGGGCTGGGAGCAGGCGGCGCCCCTGGCCGTAGTACTGCTCCTGTGTCTGCCCGCGTTGGTGTGGGCGAGCCGGGCCGTGCGGCCGCTCGGGCTCGACGCCGATACCGCCGCCTCGCTGGGCGTACGGGTGGACCGGACGCGGCTCGCGGTGACCGTGCTCGGGGTGGTGCTGGCGGCGACGGCGACGGGGGCGGCGGGGCCGATCGGGTTCGTCGCGCTGACCGCGCCCCAGCTGGCCCGACGGCTCACCCGTACGCCTCAACTGCCGTTGGTGTGCTCGGCGTTGACGGGCGCAGTGATTCTCGTTGCCGCCGACCTCGCTGCCCGCACGGTGCTGCCCCCACTGGAGGTGCCGGTGGGGGCGCTCACCTCGTTGGTCGGGGGGCCGTATCTGCTGTGGCTGCTGGGGCGGAACAGAGTGGCGGGCTGAGGTTCGTCGGCGGCTGCGGGCCGGTGGGGGCTGGTCGCGCAGTTCCCCGCGCCCCTAAAAGCGTGGCGGCTGCCGGTGCGTCGTAGTTGCCCGCGCCCCTGGGTGGGGAGACGCCGGGCGCTTTTTAGGGGCGCGGGGAACTGCGCGAGCAACCACGACGGTGCCGCAGCCACCAAACCAACCGAAGAACCCCGGACCAGCTTCAGGGGCGCGAGGAACTGCGCCACCAACCACGACGCCGCCGCAGCCACCAAACCAACCGAAGAACCCCGAACCAGCTTCAGGGGCGCCGGCGCCGCAGCCAACAAACCAGGCAGAGAACCCCGGAGCAGTTTCAGGGGCGCGGGGAACTGCGCGACCAGCCCCCACCGGGCCGTACTCGGCAGCGCGCCGGGCCCCGGAGCAGTGCGGCTCCGGGGCCCGGTGTGAAACGGCGGACGTCAGATCGTCGCCGTGTCGATCACGAACCGGTACCGGACGTCACTCGCCAACACCCGCTCGTACGCCTCGTTGATCTGCTCCGCGGAGATCAGCTCGATCTCGGCACCGAAACCGTGCTCCGCGCAGAAGTCCAGCATCTCCTGGGTCTCCCGGATACCGCCGATACCGGACCCGGCGAGGGTCTTGCGGCCGCCGATCACGGAGAAGAGGTTGAGGGAGACGGGCTCCTCGGGGGCGCCGACGTTCACCAGCGCACCGTCCGTCTTCAGCAGCGAGAGATACGCGCCGAGGTCCAGCGGCGCCGACACCGTGGAGATGATCAGGTCAAGGCTGCCGCGCAGTTCCTCGAAGGTCTTCGGGTCGCTCGTCGCGTAGTAGTGGTCGGCACCCAGCTTCAGGCCGTCCTCCTGCTTGCGCAGCGACTGCGAGAGGACGGTGACCTCCGCGCCGAGCGCGTGCGCGATCTTGACGCCCATGTGGCCGAGCCCGCCCATGCCGACGATCGCGACCTTCTTGCCGGGACCCGCGTTCCAGTGCTTCAGCGGCGAGTACAGGGTGATGCCGGCGCAGAGCAGCGGCGCGGCCTCGTCGAGGGCGATGCCCTCGGGGATGCCGAGGACGAAGTTCTCGTCGACGACGACCTTCTCGGAGTAGCCGCCGTAAGTGGGCTCGCCGTCCTTGTCGAGGGCGTTGTACGTGCCGACGTTGCCACCGGTGCAGTACTGCTCCAGGCCCGCCTTGCAGTTGTCGCACTCGCGGCAGGAGTCGACCATGCAGCCGACGCCGACGCGGTCGCCGACCTGGAACTTGGTGACGCCGGGTCCTACCTCGGAGACGATGCCGGCGATCTCGTGGCCCGGGACCATCGGGAAGATGGCCTTGCCCCAGCCCTCCTGCGCCTGGTGGATGTCCGAGTGGCAGATACCGGCGAACTTGATGTCGATCAGGACGTCGAACTCACGGACGGCCCGGCGCTCGATGGTGGTGCGCTCCAGGGGAGCCTTGGCGGCGGGGGCGGCGTACGCAGCGACTGTGGTCATGCCGGAACACTCCTAGGGGGGATGCGCGCCCGGCCGCCTTCTGACCGGGCACGATGCCAAGCCTGCCCGAAAGTCCCGGGGCTACCCAGGCCACGCTTCTGCGTACGTCCGCTGTGCGTACCACCAGCGAGGTCAGGCTCCCGGTCGTACGACCGGGAATACTGGACCGTATGGACGAACACCCCGAATCCGCTCCCGGCCCCGCCGACGCCGGTCCGCCGCTGGACCGGCGGGCCGAGCTGAGCGAGTTCCTGCGCACCCGGCGGGCCCGGCTGAAGCCGGAGGACGTCGGGCTGCCGGACTTCGGGCGGCACCGCAGGGTCCCCGGGCTGCGCCGCGAGGAGCTGGCACAGCTGGCCGGGGTGTCGGTGGCGTACTACACCCGCCTGGAGCAGGGCAACGGCCGGAACGTGTCGGCGGAGGTCCTCGAAGCGATCGCCCGCGCCCTGCGCCTGTCGGACGCCGAGTCCTCGCACCTCACCCACCTCGCGAAGCCGAAGCAGCACAAGAAGAAGACGTCGGCCCCCACCCAGCACGTGCGGACGCCGCTACGGCAGCTGCTCGACACGATCGACACGATCCCGGCGTACATCACGGGCCGCCGCACGGACATCCTGGTGTGGAACCGGATGGCCGCGGCCGTCTTCGGCGACTGGTCCGAGCTGCCGCCGCAGGAGCGGAACTGGGCGCGGCTGGTGTTCCTGCGGCCCGAGTACCGGGACCTGTTCGTGGAGTGGGAGCAGAAGGCGACGGACATCGTCAGCATGCTGCGGATGGACGCCGGCTTCTGCCCGGACGACCCGCGGCTGTCCGCGCTGGTCGGCGAACTCTCCGTGAAGAGCGAGGAGTTCAGGCGCCTGTGGGCCACGCACGACGTCAAGGAGAAGACCTACGGCGTCAAGCGCCTCCACCACCCCCTGGTCGGCGACCTCACCCTCCACTTCGAGGGCTTCCACCTCAGCGACGGCTCCGACCAGGCCCTGATCACCTACCACGCGGAGCCCGGCTCACCATCGGCCGACGCCCTGCGCCTGCTGGCGAGTTGGGGCACGGACGCGACCCGCGCGGGCACCTCGGCCCAGCGCCCCGACCTCACTCCGTGACCCCGAGGTCCGCCCGCATCAGCCGCCGCATCGCGGCCAGCCGCGGCTCGGCCTCCTTGAGATCCAGCAGGGCCTCTTCAGCGCTCTCGCCGTCCCGGGCGAGCCCACGGTCCAGCCGCTTCACGACGGCGTCGACCCCGGCGAGCACCTGGTTCACCGAGCGGGACGCGTCCAGGATCCGCTCGGGCACGACCATCTGCGCCTCGGCGTAACGGTCCCGGTAGTCCCGCCGCGCCTCCTCCAGCTGGTCGCGCTCCAGCTCGGTGTAGACCCCGTCACGGATACGGTGCAGGGCGTCCTTGAGCAGCGTGTGGAACTGCCGCGAGGCCCGGTTCATGGCCGTGTAGGCGTCCCGCCGCTCCTCGAACCTCCGCCTGCGCTCGGCGAGTTGGGCCTCCTCGGTGCGCTGCCGGGCGGTGAGGCGCTGGCTGAGGACGGGGGCGAAGAGGGTGCCGAGCACGCCGACGACGGCGGTGATCATGGCGGTGACGGCGGCGGTCATGGGGCCAGGAAAACACGGACGGCCCGCCGGAAGGTGAACTTCCGGCGGGCCGTCCGCCACTCAACTCACCACATTCCGCGGCTCACTTGCCGTAGTACGCGTTGTAGATCGAGATCGTCGACTTGTTCCCCTTCTTGTCGGCGATCTTCGCGTGGAACGAAATGGCCTTGCCCTTGGCCGGGTTGGTGACGGTGATCTTGCCGTGGACGACGTTGACCTTCTTCCAGGTCTGGCCGTAGTCGTACGACACCCACACGCCCAGGGACTTGAGGTTGCGGCCGGCTGCCGCGCCCTCGACGGTGACCGGGAAGGTCGCCTTCTTGCCGGCCGCGACACGGCTGTCCAGGCCGGTGACCGCGTTGAACCGGGCGGTGGAGACCGGGAGTTGGGCGACGGTGTTCCCGGACGGCTTCTTCGAGGAGAACGTCCAGCTCGCGTCGATCCGGGTGGAGGCGGCGGCGACCTTGACGCTGCGGATCACCGAAGTGGTCAGCTTGTACGAGGCGTTGGCGGCCGGGACCTTGAACGTCTCCCCGCCGAGCAGGGGGTCCTTGTTGGAGCCCACCTTGGTGCCGTTGCGGTACAGCGTCGTGTTGACCGAGGTGAACAGCGACGAACCCGCGTTCTTCTGGGCGTCGGCGAACAGCGGCAGCACGCCGGCGATCTCGTTGCCGTAGCGGAACACACCGTAGTCGGCGTCGATGTGCGGGCCGAACACCGCGGTGTTGAAGGTCCGGGTGTAGCTCTGGCCGCCCTTGAAGGTCTGCAGGCCGTTCGAGACGTAGAAGGCCTCCGAGATCGGGAAGCCGTCCGCGTCGACTCCGGCGTCCTGTTCGAAGTCCAGCTCCCACTGCGCCCCGTTGATCGTGGAGACGTGCAGGACGCGGGTGCCGGGCAGCGGCTGCGCGCGGGTGGTGGCGGAGGCGCCGCCACCACTGTCGGGCAGGTAGCCGAAGGCCATGAGCAGGCCGGTCTTGCCGCTCGCCGCGGCGCCCATCCGGGTCTTCACCGTGGCGAGTTCACCCGCCTTGTAGTGCTTGGTGAAGCCGGTGGCGAGCTGCTTGACGTTGCCGCCGGTCGTGGTGTCGTACTGCTCGTCGGTGCCCTTGAGGAAGTGCGCGTCCCACTGCTCGGAGAGCGAACCGTCGGTGATCCGCGGACCGAGGTGCGCGGAGCGGAAGCCGGCGTACGTCTCCAGGAACCAGCCGAAGGAGGCGCCGCCGTCCGCCGTCGTGACCAGGTAACCCGGGAACGCGAAGGCCGACTTGGCGCCGGTGTCCGGCACTGTGATGTCGACCGGCTTGGCCGTGCGGGCGTCGATCGTGACCGAGGTGTTCTTGGCGATGTCCAGCTTGGGCTGGGCGATCCAGTCGGCGCCCTTGGTGGTGTCCTCCGGGTCCACGAAGATCCCGGTGTCGAGGACGTAACCGCCCTTGGGGACACGGACCTTGACGGTGCCCGAGGCGTCGTAGGGAGTGAAGTAGCCGCCGGCGCCGAGGCCGGACAGGCCCGCCACCGTGGCCGTGTAGTACTTCGCGGGAGTGCCGTCACGGTTGATGAACTTCAACGTGAGGTCGTACGACTGCACTTCGCGCACCACGGCCGCGGCCGTCCGCACGCTCTGCCCGCCGCCCGTCGCCGTCACGTACGCGGAGTACGCGCCGTCGAGCGTGCCGCCGAGCTTGGTGTTGACCGTGAGGCCGACCGAGGACGTGCCGCCCGCCGGGACGGTGACCGAGGTCTTGGCCAGCTTGAAGAAGCCCGAAGGAGCCGCCTGGCCCTTGGGGTTGGTGGCTGCCACCGTGAGCTTGAGGGTGACGGCGGTGGTGCCGAGGTTGCGGTAGGTGACCTGCTTGGTGACCGGGGTGTCGTCGGTGTGCGGCCACTGCTGGATGCCGAAGCTCTCCGACACCGGGTCGGCGATGACGTTCTGCTTGATGGCCTTGTCTACGGCGATCCGGCCCGAACCCTGCTCGAACGGCGTGTAGTTGCCGCCCTTCGCGGACCCGGTGAGCGCGCCCTTCAGCTCGGCGTAGCCCCAACTCGGGTGCTCCTGCTTGAGGATGGCGGCCGCACCGGCGACATGCGGGGTCGCCATCGACGTACCCGAGATGGTCAGGTAGCCGGGCGGGTTCTCGCCGACCTCCTGGTCGATGACGCTGCCCGGGGCCGCGGCGGCGGTGATGTCGACACCCGGCGCGGTGACGTCCGGCTTGATGGCGCCGTCGCCGACGCGCGGGCCGGTGGAGGAGAAGTCGGCGAGCTTGTCGTTGCCGTCGACCGCGCCGACCGTGATGGCCGCGTCCGCGCTGCCGGGCGAACCGATCGACTGGGGGCCGTCGTTGCCCGCGGCGATCGCGAACAGGATGCCCTTCTCGGCGGAGAGCTTGTTGACCTCCGCCTCCAACGGGTCGATGCCCGGGGTGTCCTGGCCGCCGAGGCTCAAGTTGACGATGTCGGCGCCCTGTTGGGCCGCCCACTCCATGCCGGCGAGGATGCCGGAGTCGTCACCGGAGCCGTTGTCGTCCAGGACCTTGCCGTTGAGGATCTTCGCGTCGGGCGCGACACCCTTGTACTTGCCGTGCGACTTGGCGCCGGTGCCCGCCGCGATGGACGCGACATGCGTGCCGTGCCCGAAGTGGTCGTTCGCGTCGGCGGCGGTGGAGAAGTTCTTGGACTCGATGACCTGGGTCTTCAGGTCCGGGTGGTCGGCGTCGACTCCCGTGTCCAGTACGGCGATCTTGACGCCCTTGCCGGTGTAGCCGGCCGCCCACGCCTTCGGGGCGCCGATCTGCGGCACGGACTTGTCGAGGCTGGCCCTGCGGACGCCGTCGAGCCAGACGTGCGCGATACCGGCGGCCGACTTGTCGCCGTTGGTGACGGCCTTCCACAGCTCCGGGGCGTCCTGCTGCGGGGTCTGCACGGCGTCGGCGTTCAGCGTCTTCAGGGACTGGCGCAGCCTGCCCGCGTCCCGGACGTCGGCCTTGGTCGCGGTGGCCGCGCCCTGGTAGCCGACGATGACCTTCAGGCCGGCCTTCTGGGAGGCGCGCTCCGCCGACTTGTTGAGCTCGGTGACGTCGAAGAGCCGCTGGTCGAGCTTGCCGGACGCGATCAGCTGGGCCGCGTCGACGGGTATGACGAGCGTGTGCCCGTCGAGCTTGCGGACCTGAACGGGTATGTGTTCACGGCCCTTCGCCGGCTGCAGACCGGCGACCCGGCCCTTCGCGTCGACGGTGACGCGGTCGCCGGTGATCAGGGTGATGCGGTGGTCGCCCTTGAGCCGGGCCTGTGCGGCACCGGTCGGTACGGCACCGGTCTGTGCGGCGGTGAGTTGGGCGGCACCGGTCGCGCGCTGTTCGGGTTTCGCCGACGCCGGGGTGGTCATTCCGGCGGCGAGGGCGACTGCGGCGGACGCGGCGACGGTGGCCGCGCACGCTCTCTTCACGTGTCTGCGCAAGGCTCCCCCTGGAGCTGAGGTACCGGGCGAATTCCCCGTTCACCCGACCGGGGGAAAGCCCGCACACCTGTACGCGACACCCCCCGGAATACGCAGTATGCCGAGGGGTGATCACGCGCTCAAGAGATGAGAGGAGGGTAAGAAAGCGCAGCCGTGAACTGTTACGCCGTCGCCCGCACTCCGTTACGCAGTCGACGGGTGAAGCCCGCGCAAACTCCGCTAAGGGCTCCGCCGGAAACCCTGAACTTCCTTGCGCCGCAACCGAGTTACTTCGACGCGGCGTTCTCCTTCACCGTGATCTTGCCCTTGCGGATGGTGGCGAGACGCGGCGCCTTCTTCGCGATGGCGGAGTCGTGGGTGACCATGATGAAGGTCAGCCCGTGCTCCTTCCACATGCGCTCCAGTACGTCCATGATCTCGTCGCGCATCGACTCGTCGAGGTTGCCGGTCGGTTCGTCCGCGAGGAGCACCTTGGGCTGCTTGACGAGTGCGCGGGCGATGGCTACGCGCTGCTGCTGTCCTCCGGACATCTCGCCGGGGAGGTGGCCCAGGCGCTCGCCGAGGCCGACCGACTTCAGGGCCTCGGCTGCCCGTTCGCGGCGCTCCTTCGCCTTGGTGCCGAGGGGTACGAGGGCGGTCTCTACGTTCTCCTGGGCGGTGAGCGTCGGGATCAGGTTGAAGGACTGGAACACGAAGCCGATGTTCTCGCTGCGGACCTTCGTGAGCTTGGCCTCGGAGAGTTTCGCCAAGTCGGTGCCGTCCAGGATGATTTCGCCTGCGGTGGGGCGGTCGAGGGCGCCGATCATTTGGAGGAGGGTGGACTTGCCGCCGCCGGTGGGGCCCTGGATGACCAGGCGGTCGCCGTCGCCGATCGTGAGGTCGATGCCGTCGAGGGCGTGGACGGTTTCCTTGCCTCGTGAGTAGAGCTTGGTGACGCCTCTTAGTTCGTACATCGTGCAACTCCTGGGGAGGTAAAAGGGGTTGGGCGCCGTCAGTCGTCTGCGGGCGCGTCGTGGCTGGTCGCGCCCACGCGGCGGAGCCGCAAATTGACACAGCCCCGCGCCCCTTAAAAGCGCGCTACGGGGCCGCAGTTGACTTCGCCAGGTCTGCTACTCGACCCTGCGCAGGGCATCCGCGGGACGGAGTCGCGACGCTCGCCAGCCGCCGAAGGCTCCCGCGATCAGGCCGCCCGCCACCGCGAGGCCTACCGCGAGGGCGATGGTGGTGGCGTTGACCGGGGCGGTGAGGGCTACGTCGAGGGTCTTGGCCGCGGCCTGGCGGCCGCCGCCGAAGCCGCCGCCGCCACCGGGGCCGCCGCCAGCGCGGCCGGCACCACCGGTGCTGCCCAGGGAGGCCGACAGGGTCGGGCTGATCGCGGTCACGACGTACGCGCCCGCCAGGCCGAGCGCGATACCGAGGACACCGCCGACCAGACCGTTGACGACGGCCTCGCCGACCACCTGCCGGGTCACCCGGCCGGACTTCCAGCCGAGCGCCTTCAGCGTGCCGAACTCCCGCACCCGGCGCGAGACCGCGGAGGAGGTGAGCAGTCCGGCGACCAGGAACGCGGCGATCAGGACCGCGATCGACAGCCACTTGCCGACGCTGGTGGCGAGGGAGGAGGCGGTGGACAGCGAACCGGAGACCGTGTCGGCCAGGTCGGCGGACGTGGTGACCGTCGTACCGGAGACATTGCTCGTGATGGTCTTCTTGACGGCCGAGATCTGCTTGGAGTCGGTCGCCTTGACGTAGATCGTGGTGACCTTGTTCTTGTCACCGCTCAGGGTCTGCGCCTGCGTGAGCGGGACGTACAGGTTGGCCGCCGCGTCACCGCTCGTCGCGGTGGCGATGCCGATGACCTTGTACTTGACGCTCTTGATCGTGACCGTCGAACCGACCTTGAGCTTCTTCTCCTTGGCGTACGCCGAGTCGGCGACGACGACCTTGGAGTTGGCCTCGGCGGTGGTGAACGTACGGCCGCTGGTGATCTTCGAGGAGGTCAGCGGGCCGAGCGCGGGCTTGGTGACGTCCGTGCCGTAGACCGAGTACGAGTTGATGTTGAAGTTGGCGCCGCCACCGGTGACTTCGCCCTGCGGCGCGCCGGTGCCGCCGCCGCGGTTGCCGCCGCCCCCGGTGCCGCTCCCCTGGTTCTGCTGGAACTGGCCGCGGGTGAACTGCCCGTCGACCTTGACGACGTTGAGGCTCAGCCCGCCGACCGCGTCGGAGACGCCCTTCTGCCCCGCCACCTTGGTGACGGTGCTGGAGGCCAGCGTGGTGAAGCCCTGGACCATGACGCGGTCGCTGCTCTGCGTCTTGCTGTCGCCGTTGTTGTTGGCGTCGAACTGGAACCGCGGCTGCTGCGAACCGCTGGCGGTCGGCGTGGCCGCCTTGGTGACGGTCATGTCCGTACCGAGTCCGTACAGCGACTGGAGGACCTTGTCCTGTGCCTTCCCCATGCCGGAGGACACGGAGTTGACCACGATGACCAGCGCAATGCCCAGTGCGAGGCCGGAGGCGACGACGAGGGCCGCTTTTCTGCGGCGGCGCAACTCGCGCCTCAGGTAGGTGAAGAACATGGCCCGCAAGCTAGGTACGGCGCGTGATGATGCCATAAGGCCGACATAAGAGAACGAT
The DNA here is from genome assembly GCF_000716605.1 of Streptomyces sp. NRRL F-525. GTDB lineage: Bacteria > Actinomycetota > Actinomycetes > Streptomycetales > Streptomycetaceae > Streptomyces. The sequence goes on from NZ_JNXE01000035.1 coordinate 115,819, forward strand.
GAGAAGGCTGTCCGTGGCCAAAGAATGAGCCCGCGCAGGGCTGTCAATGGGGTTGCGCTCTATACCGCTTTACGACGTTTACGGCGCCGACCTCGGCCTGTCGCGGGTGTCCGCGTTGCCGTACGCGATGTGCTGGTGTGATGATTTCGCCCATGTCCGATCGCGGGGGAAACGACATGGGGAGCGGCAGCGAGGCGGGGGCATACGGCGGTATCCGGTGGATCTACGCGTTTTCCAACGAGTCGGCGTTGGTGAGGTTCGCGATCGCGATGGGTGAAGGCGGGCGCGAGTGGCCGTATCAACGGCTGCGGGGAGCACGCCTGTTGGACGCCGCGGTACCGGCTGTGGGTGTGCCGTGCGGAGTGCCCCTGGATGTGGGCACCGAAGGCGAAGGGCTGCTCCATCGACTTCACGTACGACGAGGTGGGCCGCGAACTGACCCGCCAGGTGGGCGAGATGCTCACGCTGGACCACACTTTCGATGCCCTGGGCCGCCTGACGACCCAGTCGGTCGTCGGAGCGACGGGCACTTCACTCCAGCACCGCGCCAAGTCGCGTGCGGAAGTGGAACTCGGAGGCCGTGTGGATCTGCCTGGACTCCACAGCCTGATGCCGGGGCGGACCCGGCGACTGTCAGTCTCCGGAGGGAAGGGGCTCCGCTGCCGTGCGAGCGGGTTCGGGTGTGTGCGGCGTCGGGTGGGCGGTGCTGGCGGGGGCCAGGGGCACCGGAGCGCGTTCGCCG
>NZ_JNXE01000036.1 GCF_000716605.1 Streptomyces sp. NRRL F-525
GGGTGCGGGTTCGTGGGGGCTGGTCGCGCAGTTCCCCGCGCCCCTGAGGGGGGTGGGGGGCTTGGGATGGGTGGCGGGTGCGGGTGCGTGGGGGCTGGTCGCGCAGTTCCCCGCGCCCCTTAGGGGGTTGCCGCTGAGGGGGTTGGTCGTGAAGGGGGTGGTCGGGAGGGGGGTGGTCGGGAGGGCGGTCGTACCGTCTTCGGCGTTGGCCGCCAGGTCCTCGCCGAACAACTCCTCCGCTCGGGACAGGCGTGTTCCCCGGTAGAGGGTGCCTGGGTCTTGGTCGTGGTCGAGCCAGGTGCGGGTTGCTTCGGTCAGCATGCGGTGGTGGCGTAGGCGTTCGCGGTCCTGTTCTATCCAGTTGTGGAGGCGGGGCCAGCAGGTGATCAGGGCCTCGTGGGCGAGGTGGACGCCGGTCTCGTCGGCGGTGAGGAGGCGGGCTCGGGTGAGGCGTTCCAGGACCGCCGGGATCGCTGGGTTCGGCCAGTCCGACAACTCCGTGCGGGTCAGGGGGCGGCGGGTGTCCGGGGTGCCCTGGCCGGGGACGACCATGCGGAGGAGGAGGTGGCGGGCTGTGGTGGACTCGGTGGGAGACAGGGTGCCGTAGACCTGTTCCGCTGTTGCGGCGATCGCGCCCCTCACCCCGCCTGCCGCCTCGTAGCCGGACAGGGTCAGGAGGCGGCCCTTGCGGCGGCGCCAGGTTTCCGCGAGGGCGTGGGAGAGCATCGGGAGGCCGCCGGGTTCGTCGAGGATCTCCTCCAACAGGCGGGCGGTCAGGGTGCGTTCGACCAGGCAGCCGACCGCCTGGGCCGGGCCCACCACCGCCTCGCGCAACTCCTCCGCCGTCATCGGACCGAGCAGCAGCGCGGCCCGGTGCAGCGCGTCGGCCAGGCCTCGGTGTTCGGCGCAGCGGGCGTAGAAGTCGGCGCGGACGGAGACCAGGACGCGCAGGCGGGTGTCCTCGGCGCGGGCGGCCAGCAGCAGGTCGATGAAACGGGAGCGTTCGGCCGGGTCGTGGCAGAGGGTGAAGATCTCCTCGAACTGGTCGACCACCACCCAGCTCTCCGGTTCGGCGGGGGCGGGGGTGAGGAGGTGGGCGTAGGTGGTGGCGGGGGTCGGGCCGGGGGTCAGGATGCGCAGCCTCGCCGGGCAGGTGCCGGACGCTATCTCCTCCTGGAGGCATGCGATCAGGCCTGCCCGCAGCAGCGACGACTTGCCGCTTCCCGACGGGCCGAACAGGACCGCGAAACGGTGGTCGCGGACCAGCGCGTGGAGGTCGGCGATGACCCGGTCGCGGCCGAAGAAGAGGTGCCGGTCGGCGGGTTCGAAGCGGGCGAGGCCACGGTACGGCGGTGCCGGGCTGTTGTCGTCCGGGTCCGTCGCCTCGGCGGCGCGGTTCGCCTCCGCCTCGGCCTCCTTCCAGCGCGGGCCCCACTCGCCCGGGTCGCCGTCGCAGGCCCGCACGTACCCCTCGACCACGGCGAGCGTCGGCAGCCGTTCGCCGGCCGCGGCCTGGGACAGCGTGGTCGCCGAGAAACCCGCCGCCTTCGCCATCGTCCGGTACGACGGTCCGCCCGCGGCCTGGCGCAGTTCCCGCAACGCGTGCGCGAGCCCCTGCACGGCACCCGCCCCCGGGTCGACCGGTCGCTCGGGACGACCCATGCGCGTACCTCCGTAGACCTGACGAAAGCGACATCCGGAGCGACGACCATACGGATGATCAGGGAACGGCGGGGTTGCCCCTGGGTGACGTGTGGGTGACGCGGGTCCACCCATGTCCTTACAACGGGACTGATCGCCCTGGTGGGAGGGGCGTGGCATCGTCCATACCGGTCCCCGCCGGGGCTCCCGTACGCACATCCGGCGCGCATACGCTGCCCCCGTGACCACTTCCCCCGCCGCTTCGCCCGCCGCGCGCACCGCACTCGACCTCACCGCCGACCTCCCGGTCCCCGACCTGGAGGACTTCTACCGGGACCTGCACCGGCACCCTGAGCTGTCCGGCCGCGAGCACCGCACGGCCGCGAAGCTCGCCGAACGTCTCACCAAGGCGGGCTACGACACCGTCGAGGGCATCGGCGGCACCGGTGTCGCCGGGGTGCTCCGCAACGGCGACGGCCCGACCGTGCTGCTGCGCGCCGACATGGACGCGCTGCCGGTGCAGGAGGAGACGGGGCTGTCGTACGAGTCCTCCGTCCCCGGCGCGATGCACGCCTGCGGGCACGACCTGCACGTGACCTGGCTGGCGGGCGCGGCCCAGGCGCTGGCCGCCGGGCGGGACACCTGGTCGGGGACGCTGGTGCTGGTGGGGCAGCCCGCGGAGGAGACGGGTTCGGGTGCGGCGGCGATGGTGGCCGACGGGCTGTACGAGCGCGTCCCGCGTCCGGACGTGCTGCTCGCCCAGCACGCGGCGCCGGGGCCCGCCGGGTTCTACCCGCACGTGCCCGGTCTGATCATGTCGGCCTCGACGGACATCGACATCGTCGTCCACGGTCTCGGCGGCCACGGCTCCCGGCCCGAGGCCACGGTCGACCCGGTCGTCACGGCCGCGTACCTGGTGACCCGCCTGCAGACGGTCGTCTCCCGGGAGATCGCGGCCCGTGACTCCGCCGTCCTGACGGTGGGCCGGATCGAGGCGGGCACCCGGCACAACATCATCCCGACCGAGGCCCGGATCTCCCTCAACCTGCGCACCCAGTCCGACGACGTGCGGGAGCGGATGATCGCCGCGATCCGCCGTATCGCGTCCGGCGAGTGCCTCGCCGCGGGGTGCCCGCGCGAGCCCGAGGTGACCATCGGCACCAGCCTCCCGACGATGGTCAACGACGCGGACACCGACCGCCGCATCGCCGCCGTGCACACCGAGGTCCTCGGCGCGGGCACGGTCTTCGACCCCGGCCCGGCGACGGGCAGCGAGGACTTTCCCCGGCTGGTGCCGGAGGGCGTCCCGTACTCCTACTGGTTCGTGACGAGCACCCCGGCGGACGTGTGGGACGCGGCGCCCGGCACGGACCTGATGGAGAAGTTCCACGCCGTCCCCAGCAACCACAGCCCGAACTTCGCACCCGACCTGGTGACGGTCGTCCCGGGTGTACGGACCCTGGTGTCGGGCGCGTTGGAGATGCTGACGGTGAAGTAGTAGGCGCGGTCGCCGGGGTGGGCCGTGCGGGATTGGCTCCGCGTCAGGCGATGACCGCGTAGCCGTCGACCTCGATGAGCCATTCCGGCAGGCCTAGCGCCTCGACGCCGAGGTACGTGCTGGCCGGCAGCGGCCACTCGCCGTCGAAGGCCTTGCTGCCGGCGGTGAAGACTGTGTCGATCATCTCGGGGCGGTGGCCCACGACATGGATCGTCATCTTGACCAGGTCCGCCGGGGTGGCACCGGCCGCTTCGAGCGCGGCCCGGAGGTTGCGGAAGACCTGTTCGGCCTGGGCGGCGAAGTCGCCGGGGCCGACGAGCCGGCCTTCGGCGTCGATGGCGACCTGCCCGGCGATGGCCACGAACCGGGTGCCGGTCGCGGCGACGACCTGCGTGTAGAGGTTCATGACGGGCGGGGCGAGCGTCGGGGGGTTGATCATCTCCGCGGACATGTGTGCTCCCAAGGGCGTTGTGGAGAGGGCGAGTTGGGTCGTGGCGGCCGGGACCGTCACCGGTCGGCGCCGGTGAGGCCGGCCCGGTCGAGGGCCTCGCGGGTGGCGGTCGTGAGTTTTCCGGGGTCGTTCTCCTCGGTCGCCCAGGCCACGTGCCCGTCGGGGCGGATCAGCGCCGCGCTGACCTGGGCCCAGGGAGCGTGGTCCCCGGTGAGCGTGCCCGTGCGGGTGACCAAGGGGCCGTCCTCGGTGGTGGCCAGGGGCGTTGCCCGGTCGTCGTGGGGGCCGCGCAGGTCGAGCAGGACGTGGTGGGCGGTCCGGAGCAGGGCGAACACCGTGTCGCCGCCGTCGGTGAAGGCGAGGTCGGGCGCTCGTCGGCCGGTGAGCGGGTGCGCGTCGGCGGTGGGGGCGTCGTAGGCGACGTGCAGGCCGGACAGCCGCTCGGCGAGGGTCCGGCTCAACGACGGCTGTTCGGCGACGAGTTGGCTGAGCAGCGAACGCAGTCGCTGGCCGTCGGGGGTGAACGCGGCGATCAGGGCCGTCTGGGCGCGGGTGTGCTCCAGCAGGTCCGCGCCGACCGGGTGGCGCTCGTCGTGGTACGTGTCGAGCAGGCCCGCCGGCGCCCGGCCCTGGATGGTGGCCGCGAGTTTCCAGCCGAGGTTGGTGGCGTCCTGGACGCCGACGTTGAGCCCCACCCCGCCCGCGGGCATGTGCTGGTGCGCGGCGTCGCCGGCGAGGACCACCCGGCCCTTGACGTAACTCTCCGCCTGGCGGCTGGTGTTGCCGTAGCGGGACAGCCAAGTCGGCGAGTGCAGGCCGAAGTCGGTGCCCGTGACCTGCCGGACGTTCGCCCGCAGTTCCTCCAGGGTGAGGTCGCCGGGCCAGTCGGTGCGGACGTCGGCGGGCACGGTGCCCACGACGCGGTGCAGGCCGCCCGGCAGCGCGACGATCATGACGAGCCCGTCGATGCCGGTCTTGCTGAACGCCGCACCGGGCGGCGGCTCGTCCAGGACGACGTCGCCGAGGAAGCCCAGCACGGTGAAGTCGTCGCCCGGGTAAGGGATTTGGGCGCTGGTACGGACCGTGCTGCGGGTGCCGTCGCAACCGGCGACGTAGAGCGCTTCCTCGTCGTACGGGCCGTCGGGGCCCTCGATGTGCACGGTGACCGAGTCGGGAGTCTCGGTCAGGCCGGTGACGCGGTGGCCGCGGCGGATGTCCGCGCCGGCCGCCCGGGCGTGGATCTCGAAGAGTTCCTCGGTACGGCACTGGAGCAGCGCCAGGGTGAAGGGGTAGCCGGTCTCCAGCAGGCCGAAGTCGAGGCGGCTGTCGAGGACCGCGAAGTGCCCGCTGGGGATGTGCAGGCCCTCTTCGAGGAAGGGCTTCTCCAGGCCGCGGGAGGCCAGCAGCTCGATGGTGCGGGGGTGGACGGTGAGCGCCTTGGACTTCGGATCGGGCTCAAGTCGCGGCTCCACGACGGTGACCGTGATCCCGGCGAGCCGCAGCTCCGCGGCCAGCCAGAGCCCGACGGGACCCGCTCCCGCGATGACGACCTGTTGATTCATGGCGACCTCCCGACTCGTGGCGACCTGCTGGCTCTTGGCGACCTGCGGGCTCATGACGCTCCGATCCCGTGGGCGAACGCGGTCGTCCAGGCCGCCACGGCCCGGCGGCTCGCGCGGATGGCGGGGGCCAGGACGTCGAACATGTGCGGTACGCCGGGTACGAGGTGGAGCTCGACGGAGTTGCCGGCCGCGCTCAGCCGGGCGGCGAACTCCAGCGCCTCGTCCCGGGCCGGATCGACCCCGTCGGCCAGGATGTAGGCGGGCGGCAGGTCGCTCAGGTCCTTCGCCCGGGCCGGTACGGCGTAACCGGCCTCCGGGTCGCTCCCCTGGAGGTAGAACTCCCAACCGGCCGCCGCCCCTTGGCGGTTGAAGAGCTTCGGGTCGGTGACAGCCCGGGCCGACCCGGTCTCCAGGCGGTCGTCGAGGACCGGGTAGCCGAGGTGGAGGTACCTGATCCGCGGCCCCTGCCGGTCGCGCGCGGCGAGGGCCACGGCCGCGACCAGGGCGGCGCCGGCGGAGTGCCCGCCCAGGGCCAGCCTCGTTGCGTCGACGCCCAGGGCGTCCGCCTCGTCGACGACCCAGCGCAGGGCGGCGTAGCAGTCGTCGAACGCGGCGGGGTAGGGGTTCTCGGGGGCGAGCCGGTAGTCCGGGGCGACGACGGCGATGCCCAGCTCCGCGGTCAGCCGTCGGCAGGTGGCGTCCTCCGCGTTGGGCCCGCCGAGGACGAACCCGCCCCCGTGGATCCAGACCGCCACGGGCAGCGGAGCGGTGCTCCGGGACACGGGGGTGTAGATCCGCAGGCTCAGCGCGTGCCCGTCCACGCCCTCCACGGTGATCTCGCGGTCCTCGACGTTCACCTCGCCGTCCGACTTGCCGTCACCGCTGGCCGCGAGCAGGGCCGCGCGGGATCCCTGCACATCGGCGAACACGTCCATCTCCGGCAGCGACTCATAAACCGGAAGAAACTCAGGATCCAGGAACACAGCGCACTCCTCACCTCTCGGGCACTGAACGGTAACGCTCTCTTGTCCAGTGGACAAGAGCGTGCGGCTATATTGTTGGCCACCGGACAAGAGGAGTCGCGAGGGCAGTCGCGAAGGACGTCACGGAGGAAGGCGCACCATGGGCATCAGCCGTACGGCGGTCGTCGACGCGGCACTCGACGTGCTCGACGAGCAGGGCCTGGACAAGGTGACCATGCGCGCCGTCGCGGACCGGCTGGGCGTGCAGCACAACACCGTCCGCTGGCACGCGGAGAACAAGCAGCGCCTGCTCGTCCTCATGTCGGACGCCATCCTCGCGGGACTGGACGTCGACACCCTCCCCCCGCAGTGGGAGGACCGCGTCCGCACCCTCGCCCGCTGGTGCCGGCAAGCCCTCCTGGCCCACCGCGACGGAGCACGCCTGCTCGCAGGTCTCTCGACCACGGAGACCAACACGTACAGGTTGGCCGACACGATGATCCAGACTCTCCTGGACGCGGGTTTCCCACCCCGGACAGCGGCCTGGGCGAACTGGACCGTGTTCTACCTGATCCTGGGCATCACCCAGGAACAACAGGCCCAGTCCGCCGACGCGGCCCACCCCGTGCTGGCCTTCGACGACGACACGTTCCCGGCCCTGCGCAAGGCCTCCGCCTACGTCGTCGCCGGCACCTTCGACGAGCGCTTCGAGTTCGCCCTGGACATGCAGATGACAGCCCTGCAGGTGGAGTTGGACCGCACGGATTCCCCGTGAGCGTCCGGTCTGCCTAGCCCTGCGGCTGGAGTTGCAGCAACTGCTTCCGTACGTGGTCCAGCGCGCCCGCGCGACGCCCCGGCACCCGGCTCCTCAACTCGGCGAGCGTGAGGCCGAGTTCACGGGCGGTCGCGGGGTCGTGGATCTGCCCCCACTGATGATGAGCCCGGTCCACGGCCGCCTCGACGGCAGCTGTGCCGGGCGCCTGCCCGGCGGCCAGCCGCGCCGCAGCCACCGCGAGCCAGGCTCGGCAACTCCGCACCGGATCCCCGGCCAACATCGCCAGATCGGCCCGCACTTCGATCCAGTGCAGCGCTTCTTCGGAACCCGTGCCGTGGGCGCGTACGGCGGCTTGTTCGTGCTCGGCGGCGAGAGCGTCGGCGTCGGCGTGACGACCGGCTTGGACGGCATCCGTGATGGCGCTGTGAGGGTCGGCGCTCTGCTGCCGGCCTGTGCTGTTTCGACTGAGGCCGGCAAAATCCAGCCCGTCCGGCGTTTGAGGACGAGGCCCCTTCAGGGCCGACGGGGGTCTGGGGGCGGAGCCCCCAGGGACGCCCGCCCCCACGCTCCCCGGCACAGCAACACCCGCCGCGGACAACACCACATCCGCATACGCCTCCGCCCCCAGCCTCTCCACCGCCTGCTGATGCAACTGCTCAACCGGCGGCCGCCACCCACTGCGCAGAATCGTCGCGACCGCCTTCATGTACGACGGCACAGCCACCACCCGCCGAGCGGGAGGCGGTGCGATGCGACCGTAAACGGCGTTCGTACGGCCCGAGTCGAGCGGATGCGTGCGCAGCCACTGCCAGGTCTCCGCGTCCGCGTGCAGGTCGAGCAGCAACGTCGTCGTCCCCGGTGCCCGCAACCGCAGCTCCTCCCGGACCCAGGCCCACGGGAACGCGGTGTACCGGACGGTCGCCGGAGTCGTACGCGCCAGCGCCAGATGCGGAAGGTGCTGTTTCCGGTCGAGTTGGAGCTGGCCGGTGACGAACACGGTCAACGGACCCGGTGCCGTGGCGGCGGCCCGCAACCGGGTCAGTACGGCCTGCGGCTCCAACGGGTCGGCGAGTTCGACAACGTTGGCGGTGTCCGCGCCGGACAGCACGGCTGGGTCGACGGCCGCGAGCACGGGGAGTACCGACGCCGCGTCCACCAGGCGCCCCCTGCCCACCGGCGAGGCCGCGAGCAGCAACACCGTTCCAGGCATACGCCCTCCCCCGAACCGTCCAACACAGCGATCACATCATTCACTTCGTACCTCAGCACCGTAACCTCTGCTCAACCTCTGCTGTCGCAAAGGGTGATGTCAGGACCGCCGTACCGCGAAGATCGTGGTGTCGTCGGCGAGATGTCCGCCGCTGTGGCGCAGGGTGCCGTCACGGACGTAGGCGACGAGCCGGTCCGGGTCGGCGAGGTGCGGATCCGCCAACACCCCTTCCGTGACCAGGGACTTGAGCGGGTAGAAGACGCCCGCCCCGTCCCGCGCCTCCGTCACGCCGTCGGTGACCACGAGGAGGGTCTCACCGGGCGCGAGGGTGATCCGGACCGTCGGCGGCGGCCCGTCCATGTGGGCCAACTCGCCCAGGCCGAGCGGGAGTCCGTGCCCGGGCGGCAGCGACCGTACGCCGTGCGGGCCGACCACGAGCGGGGGTTCGTGGCCGAAGTTGACGACCTCGACGGTGTCCGGTTCGGCGACGGGGAAGCTCAGCAGGATGGCTGTCGCGAACCGGTCGATGCGGTCGTCGTCCTCGCGGTCGAGGGCGGCGAGATGCAGCCCGTGCCGGTGGATCCGGGTCTCCAGCCGCGCGGCGACGGTCGCGAGCTCCCGCTCGTGGTACCCCGCCTCGCGGAACGTGCCGAGCAGCGCGGCCGCCGCCTCCACCGCGCCGAGCCCCTTGCCCTGGACGTCACCGACGAGGGCGCGGGTGCCGTGCGGGCCGGGCTGGATGTCGTAGAAGTCGCCGCCGACGCGGGCGAAGGCGTCCGCGGCGAGATAGACGGCCGCGTGGTCGAGGCCGCCCCAGCCGGGCGGCAGCGGGCGCAGCAGCGTGCGGCGGGTGGTCTCGGCGACGTCCCGCATGCGCAGCATCCGGCGTTCGCCGCGGACCCGGACCACACAGGCCAGGACGGCGAGGGCGCCGCCGACGCCGACGAGGATGAAGTCGGGCAGCCCGGTCTGGTACTGGCGCGGCCAGGCGTGGTCGGCGAGGACGTAGGTGGCCAGGCCCAGCACCGCGAACACGGCCGTGCCCCGCACCCCGCAGATCGCCGCGGCGATCCCGGGCACGAGCACGATCCACGAGACGGTCCGGAACTCGCCGCCGGTGTACCAGTCGACCAGCAGGATGCTGACGAGCACCAGCAGCGGGGGTATCCAGGCCACGCTGCGCCCGCGCACCCGCAGCAGATGCTGCCGCCGGATCGCCTCGGGGTCGCCGTCGAGCGGGGAGCGCCCGAGGGCGCCGTAGCGCACCGGTCTGTGTCCGCGGCCGCTCACGGTGTCAGTATGCGACCGACATCCGGGTGCGCGGGTGCTCGTGCCGCTCCAGCTCGTCGACGAAGGCGACCGCGTAGTCCTCGGCGCTGATGAAGCTGCGGCCCTGGTCGTCGGTCATGAACTGGTCCCCGTCGACGCGGAAGCGCCCGGTACGGGTCCCCGGGGCGATCTCGGCGGCGGGGGAGACGTACGTCCAGTCGAGGCCGTCGTCGAGGGAGCGGTAGTAGGCGAGGACGTCGCGGTGGGCGCGGGCCTCCGGGAGGTAGGCCTCGGGGAAGCCGGGCTGGTCGCTGAGGGCCTGGCCGGGGGCGACCTCCAGGCCGCCGGCGCCGCCGACCACCAGGAGCCGTCCGACACCGGCCGCGCGGACGCCCGCCACGAGGGCCTCGTTCAGGGCGAGGAAGGGGCCGCGCGGATCGCTGCCGTCGCGGGGCGGCACGCACGCGGAGGCGACGGCGTCGGCGCCGCGCGCGACCTCGGCCACCTTCGCCGGGTCCGTCGCGTCGGCCGCCGTGGCGGTGACCCCGGGGACGGGCGACTGACCGGAGCGGCTGACCGCCAGGACCTGGTGGCCGCGGGCCGACGCCTCCGTCGCGATCCGGCTGCCGACCATGCCGGTGGCGCCGAAGAGTACGAGCTTCATGCGCCCCAGCGAAACACGCCGCAACGGAGGCCGCACGCCGACTTGCCACCGCCTCCGCCGGGGTGTGCATTGGTAGTACGGGGAGAGAGAGGAGTGCTCTCATGGCTCATGCGGCACCCACGCCCGGCGGAATGACCGGCCAGGGCAACACCACCGGCCGGGGCGGATTCACGAGCAATCTGCCCGACATCTTCGACGCACGCGTCCACCGCGTGGCGAAAGTCGCGATCCCGGTCGTCCTGGGACTCGTCTACGGCTACTGGGCGGCGGCCAACCGTCGCAGCGGCGGCCCCATCACCGGCTGGAACATCCTGTTCGGCTTCGTCACGGCGCTCGCGTTCATCGTGCTGTGCCTGGCGGTGGCGCAGTTCGCGCCGCTGCTGAAGCGCGAACTGCACTCGCTGGTCAAGTCCGCCTTCGCGGGCGCGGCGCTCGGCTTCCTCTACAGCCAGACCGGCGAGAGCGTGCTGCGCTCCGCGGCCATCGGTCTCGCGACCACGGCGGCCGTCTTCCTGGTCTTCTTCTACCGCTACTACACACGCGAGGACGGAGAGGGCAACCGCATCCGCTGACCCGCACGGACAGCAACACGTGGGCCCCGGCACCGAGTTGGTGCCGGGGCCCACGTAGTGCCTACTGCCTCCCTACGGCGCCCAGTTCCAGATGCCGCCGCCGGTCGACGAACCGGAGGAGCTCCAGCTCCACGTGCCCGAGGCGCTCCACGACCCGGAGGCCGAGGTGCTCCACGAGGAGTTGTTGTCGTTCCAGTTCGGGTCGTTGTTCCAGTTGGAGTCGCCCGAGTTGGAGTTGCCGCCGTCGCGCCAGCCCGGACACGGGTCCGAGCAGGACGGCACGCCCTGGCCGCCGGTGTCGACGAACGCGGCGCTGGCCCAGGCCTGCGCGCCGACGAGCCAGTACCAGTCGGGATTCCCGTTGACGCTCTGTCCCCTGACCACGCATTGGACGCGGTCCTGACTGCCGGGTGAGAGCGCGGCGACGACGGGTGAGTGGGTGGTGGGCGACTCCCGCACGTTCAGTTCCGTGCGGGACACGATGGTGCCCCAGATCGGACTGCCGCCACCGCCGCCACCGCCATGTCCTTCGGCGTACGTGGTCGGTGCTGCCGCTGCCGTGGTGCCCGCCGCCGCGACGGCGAGAGTGCCACCGGTGAGCAGGGCCGCGGCCAGAGTCCGCAGGGCCGGAGTGGTGCGCATGATCGGCCTCCTTCTCCCCAGCTCCAGGAAACACCCGTTCGGGTGAAGCCTCCACCCGAGAGCGGACTCCCCAGTTCCGCCAAGGGTTCCGCGACCCGGCCGAGGGGTTCCGCGACCCGGCCCACCCATTCGGTTCGACATTTGACCCATACGCAGTCAAAAACCGCCGACCCGCTCGCACAAGACGCCCCCCGGCCGTGTCCTGGGGAGGTGCCCCCACGTCTCCGGAGCGCCCTGTCGGCCGTCCTCGTCGCCCTCTCCTGCCTCCTCACGCCCTTCGGCGCGCTGGCGGCCTGGGCGGCGTACGGCCTGACCGACTCCGGCCGCTACGTCACGACGATGGCACCCCTCGCCGCGGACCCGGCCGTACGGAACGCGATCGCGGACACGGTCGGCGCGGGCATCCTGCGCGAGGTGCGGATCGGCGGGATCCAGGTCGGCGGAGCCAGGGTCGGCGGGGTCCGGATGAGCGCGACCCAGGGCGTGATGGCGCCGTTCGTGCACGACGCGGTGCGCTCCTTCACCAAGACCCAGGCCTTCCGCGTGGCCTGGGACGAGGGCAACCGGGTCACGCACGACGCCGTCCTGAACGCCCTTCAGGACGAGGGCCGGACCGACACGGTGACCGTCGACCTCGCCCCCGTCACCGCCAGCGTCAAACACCAACTCGCCCACGAGAACCTCCCGTTGGCGAACAACATCCCCGTCCAGCACACCCGGGTCGAGGTACTCCCGGCCGGTGAACTGGGCCCGCTCCGGAGGGAGTTCCACGTGCTCGAGGTCGCCGGCTTCTGGCTACCCGTGGCCGCCGCCGTCTTCGCCGTCACCGGCATCGCCGTCGCCGTACGCCGCCGTCGCGCCATCACGGCGACCGCGCTCGGCACGGCCCTCGGCGGCGCCCTGCTCGGCCTCGCACTCGCGATCGGCCGCCACTTCACCGTCGCCGACCTTCCGGCCGAACTCTCCGGCGCGGCGGGCGGCGCGATCTACGACGCCCTGACCGCGACCCTGCGCAAGGTCGCCTGGCTGCTGCTGGGCGTGGGCCTGACGGTGGCCGCGCTGGCCTGGCTCACCCGATACGCCCGTCCCGTACGGGAGTTCCTGCTCCTGCGCCTCCTGCGAGACCGGCGAGCGTCCGCAACGCCCGCCGCAGATCGGGCACAGCAGCCGACGCGAGCCCAAGTCTGACCGCGTCCGGGGTCACCTTCGGATCCACGCCGAAGGCGGTCCCGGGCGTGACCGCGATCCCGTGCGCCGCCGCGGCGGCGGTGAAGGTGTCGGCCCGCCACGGCGCGGGCAGCTCCCACCAGGCGTAATAGGTCAGCGGATCGGCCCGTAGCGAGAACCCGCCCAACTCCTCGCCCACCAGCCGCTGTCGGGCCGCCGCGTCCGCCCGCTTGGCGTCGACCAGCCGCGCCACGGTCCCGTCGGTCATCCACCGCACCCCGGCCTCCAGCGCGAACCGCCCCGCACTCCACCCTCCCGACCGGATGGCGGCACCCATGGCCTCGACCCGCCCCTCCGGCACGACAAGAAAGCCCACGGTGAGCCCCGGCGCGACCCGCTTCGACAGCCCGTCCACGACATGGACGAGCCCGGGCGCGTAGGCGGCGAGCGGCGCGGGGGAGTCCGGGTGGAGGAACGACCAGATGCGGTCCTCGACAACGGGCAGCCCCAACTCCCGTACGACACCGCCGATTTCACGCTTCCGCGCGTCGCTGGTCGTCACCGAGGTCGGATTGTGGAGCGTCGGCTGGAGATAGAGCGCGGAGAGGGGTGCGGTGCGATGCGCGGCGACGACCGACTCCGGGCGCAGCCCCTCCCCGTCCGCCTCCAAGGCGACCAGCACGACCCCGAGCCGCCCCGCGATCTCCCTGACCAGCGGATACGTCAAGGGCTCCACCCCGACCCGCCCTCCCGGCCGGACGAGGGAGGCGAGGGCCGCGGCGATGGCCTGCCGGGCGTTGCCGCTGAAGAGGACGCGGTCGGGGGCGGGACGCCAGGCGGGCGTGGCGAGCAGATCGGCCGCGGCCTCGCGCGCCGCCGCCGTACCCGTCGCGGCCGCCGGACGCAGGGCCTCGGTCAGCACGTCCGGGCGGAGCAGCGGCGCGAGCGCCGGGGCCAGCAGCTCCGACTGGCCGGGCGCGGAAGGGTAGTTGAGCTCCAGGTTCACCGGCGCGCTGGTCGCCGCCTCGACGATCGCCTGCCCGTACGGCCCCGCCGCCGCGGCCCGCACGAAGGTGCCGCGGCCGACCTCCCCCACCACCAGTCCCCGGCGCACGAGTTCGGCGTAGACGCGCCCCGCCGTGGACCCCGCGATCCCGTGCCGACGGGCGAACGCCCGTTGCGGGGACAGCCGTTGGCCCGGCCGGAGCCGTCCGGAGGCGATGTCGTCCGCGATGCGGTCGGCGATCCGCCGGTAGTCCGCCATCCGCTCTCCCCTCCCTGATCCCTTCCCTGCATTGCATTGCATTGCATTGCATTGCACCGAGGACAAAGATCCTATTGCACCGAGGAGTTGAGCGGACCTAGGGTCGATCACATGCCACCCCTTACTTCCCCTTATCTCCCGCTTGTCCTCATCCACGGCCACCCCTTCGACCACACGATGTGGACCCCGCAGATCGAGGCGTTCTCCCCCGCCCGCCGGGTCATCGCACCCGACCTGCGCGGCTACGGGCCTTCTCCCTCACCGTCCACCGTCACCCGTTTCTCGGACTTCACGACCGACATCGAGGCGCTGCTGGATGACCTGAAGGTGGAGACGTTCGTGCTGGCCGGGCTGTCGATGGGCGGCCAGATCGCGATGGACTGCTACGGCCGCTTCGGGGAGCGCGTCCGGGGTCTGGTCCTCGCCGACACCTTCCCGTCGGCGGACACCCCGGAGGCGGCCCGCATCCGCGAGGCGACGGCCGACCAGTTCCTACGGGAGGGCATGCGCGGTTACGCCGACGAGGTGCTGGAGCGGATGGTGGCGCCGTCGGCGGACCCGCGGGTCAAGGCGCACGTCCACCGCATGATGACGGCCACCGACCCCGGGTCCGCCGCGGCCGCCCTGCGCGCCCGTGCCCAACGCCCGGACTACCGCGACCTGTTGACCCGGGTCACGGTCCCGGCCCTGGTGGTCGTGGGCGCCGACGACACCTACACCCCCGTCTCCGACGCGGAGGCGATGCACGCGGCGCTCCCCGACTCCACGCTCCGGGTGATCGAGGGCGCGGCCCATCTGCCGAATCTCGAACGCCCCGAGGAGTTCAACGAGATGCTGGGGGAGTTCCTGACACACGTGGGATAACCCTGGAACACGTGAATGATCTCCCAACACGTGGGATGATTCGGGCACTTGCTCCCAAGACGGGAAGGCCAGCACGTGGGCACCGCGACCACCGAGTGGACCGCCGCCGACTTCGTGCCCGAACACCATCGCGCCCGCCGCTTCTGGCGATGGTGCGCCGGGCTGCTGTTCATCGGCGTGAGTGTGGTCATCGGCTGCCGCACGGCCGACACGGACGCCATCACTCCCGTCCCCCAACTCCTCGCGTTCTTCCCCTGGTTGCTCGCCCCGACCGGCGTCGGCCTGCTCCTCTCCCTCTTCACCCGCTGGCGGCTGGGACTGGTGTGGGGCGTCGCACTGCTGGGCCTGATGGCGTGGTTCATCGAGCCGTACGGGAAGAGCGCCGACCCGAGCGGTCCGGCGATCGCCGAGTTCCGCGTCCTGACCTCGAACGTCGAGTTCGGGCAGGGGACGGGCTCCCTGGTGCCGGTGATCCGGCGGGAGCGGCCGGACGTGGTGTTCGTGGAGGAGTGCGAGTACCGGTGCCAGGCCACGCTGTCGCGGGACTTCGGCACCGAGTTCCCGTACCGGCAGGCGGTGGCGGCGGCCGGTTCGCACGGTTCGGTCATCCTGAGCCGCTTCCCGCTCAAGGGCACGAAGGGCGTGGACGGCACGATGGGCATGCCGGGCGCGGTCGCAGACGTAGCCGGTCATTCCGTACGGCTCCAACTGGCGCACCCCATGCCCCCGTTGCCGAACCAGGTCGGTC
This sequence comes from Streptomyces sp. NRRL F-525, assembly GCF_000716605.1. Classification (GTDB taxonomy): domain Bacteria; phylum Actinomycetota; class Actinomycetes; order Streptomycetales; family Streptomycetaceae; genus Streptomyces. Next base: position 15,290 of record NZ_JNXE01000036.1, read on the forward strand.
TCTGGCGCCGCGAGCTGGGCAGACTCCGTACCTTCGCAGCCGCCGACCGCACCACCCCCACGATCCTGGCCGGTGACTTCAACTCCTCCCAGGACCATGCCGCGTTCCGCCGCATCCTGGACACGGGCCTGCGCGACGCGGCCCGCATGGCCGGGCACCCCCGCACGCCGAGTTGGCCGGAGCGGTTCACCCCCACCTTCGGCACCCAGATCGACCACGTCCTCCTGTCCCCGGACTTCTCCGCGAACAGCGCCCGCTTCCTCGACATCGCCAGCTCCGACCACCGCGCGCTGCTGGTCGACATCGCACTCCACCAGCACGAATAAGCGATGAGGCCGCTCATAATGGGCGCATGTCCCGCGAGTTCCCCATCGGCCTCACACCCCCCGACTGGCTGGTGAGGAACCTCCAACCCCAGCAGGCTCCCCTCAACTGGCCGGCCATCGCCCGCGCCGCCATCGCGATGGCCCTCCCCTTCACGATCGGCCTGGCCGTCGGACAACCGGCCTACGGCGCCCTCGCCTCCATGGGCGCCCTCTCCGGCGTGATCGGCGACACCGCCGACGCGTACCGCATGCGCATCCTCAACATCGCGATCCCCCAGCTCTTCGGCGCGATCGGCGTCACGCTCGGCTCCGCGGTGTACGGGCACGGCTGGTACGCGGTCGCCGCGCTCACCGGCATCGCGCTCGTCTCCGGGATGATCTCGACGATCGGCGCGGTGGCCTCCGTATCGGGCCTGCTGCTGCTCCTCAACTCGGTGATCGGCGCGGGACTTCCGCTCCCCGGCGCGTGGTGGCTGGCCCCCGCCCTGATGTCCGGCGGCGGCCTCCTGGTGCTCCTCCTGGCCCTGCTGGCCTGGCCGTTGCGTTCGGGAGTCCCGGAGCGATCGGCGGTGGCGAACACCTACCGCACGGTCGCCGACCTCCTCGCGACCTGCGGCGACGACCCCACGGCCGGCTACGACGCGGCCCGCCGGGCGGTCACCCAGTCCCTGAACCAGTCGTACGACCTCGTCCTCGCCCGCCGAGCCCGCCACCACGGCCGCAGCCCCGAACTCACCCGCCTGCTGGCCCAGTTGAACGCCATCACCCCGGTGGTGGAGGCGGCCCCCGCGGTCCACCAGTCGGGCCGGCCCCTCCCACCCCAGATCCGCGAGGCGGTCCGCCACCTGGCCCACGCCGTGGAGACGGGCTACACGGGCCCGATAGCCCTCGCCCTCCCCACCCCCACCGGCGAGACGACCCGCGCGGTCGACCACGCCCTGCGCCACGCGGCCGAGGTCGTCACGGCCCCGGACGTGGACCCGAGGGGCATCGACGACCGCCTGGGCCGCCCGGCCGCGCTGCGCATCCGCACGGCGAGGGCGGCGCGGAATGTCCTGCTGTCGTCGGGCTCCTGGCGCTACGGCCTGCGCCTGGCGGTCTGCATCGGCCTGGCGCAGATCCTGGTCTCGACCGTGCCGGTCGCGCGCTCGTACTGGGTGGCCCTGACCATCACCTTCGTCATGAAGCCCGACTTCGGTTCGGTGTTCTCCCGGGCGCTGTTGCGCGCGCTCGGCACGGTGGCGGGGCTGGTGATCGCGGCGGCGGTGCTGTCGGTGGTGCCGAGGGGTTGGTGGGAGGTCCTGGTCCTGCTCGTCCTTGCCCCCTTGATCCCGGCCCTCACCCCGCGCGGCTACGGCTATCAGACGATGGCGATCACCCCGGTGATCCTGCTCCTCTCCGACGTCCTGAACCACCAGGGCACGGCCCTGCTGCTGCCCCGGCTGGTGGACTCGCTGATCGGCTGCGGGATCGCGCTGGTGGCCGGTTATCTCCTCTGGCCGGAGAGCTGGCACACGCGGGTGGGAGACCGGTTGGCGGAGGCGGTGGCGGACACGGCGGCGTATGTGGAGTCGGCGTTCGGCACGGCGGAAGGTTCTGTCGGTGTTACGGGGTCGGAGGTGGGCAAGTCGGAAGGTCCCGTGGTGGGGGCGGGGGTAAATCCGGGGGTGGAGGCGGGGGTGGACCCGGCGGCCCGTGCCCGTATGCGCCGCCGTCTCTACCGCGATCTGTCCGTCATCCGTACGGAGTTCCAGCGCGCGCTCACCGAACCCCCGCCCACCGGCCGCCTGGCCGCCGGCTGGCTCCCGCTGGTCGTGGCCGTGGAGCGGATCGTCGACGCGACGACGGCGGCGAGGGTACGGGTGAAGCACGGAGCACCGGCGCCGTCAGCGGCCGAGGTGACCCAAGTGGCCCGCCAGCTCAGGGAGTTGTCGGAGGGCGTACGGGAGTCGGAGGTGCTGGTGGAGGTCCGTACGGATCTGACGGGGCCGGCGGAGAGTGTGCTGGAGCCGTTGCGGCAGGAGGTGGCGGCGGCACGGACGATCGCTTCGCCGCACTGAGATCACGTCGCGGCGTCACTGTGGTCACGGTGTTTCGCGGGCCGGGCGTGCGTCCGCCAGGAACAGGCAGGTGAACGGGCGAGCGAAGTGGTGGCTGAAACAGGGGGTGTTGACGAGACGCGCCTCACGCGCCTCGCCCATGCCTAAGATCGCCATCCGGGGCCGCTAACCTTACGTGTCCGTCCTGGCCAGGGATTGACGGCTTCAACTCACGCGAAGGGTTGCGCACATGGGCATTCTCACTCTCCTGCGGAATGCATTCGGCAGGTCACGCAAGGAGCGTGCCGCCGAAGCAGAGGGTGCGGAACGCACTCCTTCGCAAGAGCAGCCGACCGCGGTGGCGGTGGAACCGGACGCCAAGGTCCCGTCCCCCTCCACAGAACCCGACCTCACCTCGACCCCGAAGCCGTCACCGGCGGCGACGGCCACGGCCACGGTTCCGGAGCCCCGTCCGTCCTCTACGCTGGAGGACGACGAGCACGAGCTGGTGGCACTGGCCTTCGACAACGTGTCCGTGCCGAAGCCTGCGACGTCGGTGGAGGGGGTGGAGGGTAGCGGGGCTGCGGCTGAGGGGGAGCCGGCGGTTACGACGACGGCTGAGGCTGTTGCCGAGCCGACCTCCGAGGTGGTTGCCGAGCCGGTGACCGAGGTAACTGCTGAGCCGGTGACCGAGGTTGTAGTTGAGCCTGCGGCTGAGGCTGTTGCTGAGCCTGTGATCGAGGTTGTGGTTGAGCCCGCGGCTGAGGCTGTCGCTGAGCCTGTGGCCGAGGACGTGGTTGAGCCGGCGAGTGAAGCTGTTGCCGAGCCGGTTGTTGAGGCGGAGCCAGTTGTCGAGGCGAAGGTAGAAGCCGAGCCTGCGGTTGTTGTGACGCCGGAGGCTGAGGCTGAGCCGGTCGCGGAAGCTCAGCCGGTTGCCGAGGCTGAGGAGGCGGAAGTCGCGCCCGTGGCTGAGGTGACTCCGGAGGCGGAAGCTGAGCCGGTTGTTGAGGTAACGCCGGAGGCGGAAGCGGAGGCCAAGCCGGTCGCCGAGACCGAGGCAGAAGCCGAGCCTGTGGCTGCGGTGACGCCGGAGGCCGAGGCCGAGCCCGAGGTGGAGCCGGTCGCCGAGGTCACGCCGGAAGCGGAAGCCGAGCCTGTCGTAGACACCGCCCCCGAGGCAGAGCCGACCGTCGAGGTGGCTGAGCCGGTAGTCGATGAGGTGGCCAAGCCCGTCGCAGCCGACGCCACCGCCCCCGAAACCGTCGCGGAACCGGTGGCAGAACCTGTTGCCGAGCCCGCAGCGGAGCCGGTCGCCGCGGACGCGGACGCAGCCGTGCCCACCCCCCTGGCCGCGGCCGCCGACGGCGAGGACGCCCCACAGGGGCCACCCGCACCCGACGACGAGAGCGTCACGGGCGGTGCGGGTGGGGAAACCATCGGGGCCGAGGGCGTAGCCGAGGCCGTAGGGGCCGGTTCCGCCGCACTCGCGATCGCCAAGGCCAACCTCACCGGTACCCGAGCGAAGCTCTACCTCGTCCTGGACCGCTCCGCGAGCATGCGCCCGTACTACAAGGACGGTTCCGCCCAGGCCCTCGCCGACCAGACCCTCGCCCTGGCGACCCACCTGGACCCGGACCCCACCCCCAACGTCCACGTCATCTTCTTCTCCACCGAAGTCGACGGCACGACAGACCTCACCCCCACCTCCCCCGAGAACGCGATCGACAAGGCCCACGCCGGCCTCGGCCGCATGGGCCGCACCAGCTACCACGCCGCCGTAGAAGCCGTACTCACGCACTACGACAAGAACGCCACCCCCGGCACCCCCGCCCTCGTCGTCTTCCAGACGGACGGCGCCCCGGACGCGAAGACCCCGGCCACCCAGTCCCTCACGGACGCCGCGAAGTCCCACGCCTCCGTGTTCTTCTCGTTCGTCGCGTTCGGCGACCACGACAACAAGGCCTTCGACTACCTCCGCAAGCTGAAGACCGACAACACGGCCTTCTTCCACGCGGGCCCGACCCCCCTGGAGCTCACGGACGCGGAGCTCTACGACGGCGTACTGATCGACTGGCGCCCGTAACACCGAAACCTCTGTGCCGCCCGCTTCCCACCCCGTAAAACGGGAGGCGGGCGGCACACCCGTGTCGGCTACGATTTCAAGGTTCGCAATAACAGCAACACACCGACCTGGGAGCAGCCCCCCGATGGCTCGACACCTCATCACCAGCGCCCTTCCGTACATCAACGGGATCAAGCACCTGGGCAACATGGTGGGGTCCATGCTCCCGGCGGACGTGTACTCCCGCTACCTCCGCCAGCGCGGCCACGACGTCCTCTACATCTGCGCGACGGACGAACACGGCACCCCGGCGGAGCTGGCCGCGAAGGAGCAGGGCCTCCCCGTGGCCGAGTTCTGCGCGCAGGCGCACGACGCGCAGAAGGCGGTCTACGACGGCTTCGCGCTCGCCTTCGACTACTTCGGCCGCAGCTCCTCCCCCCAGAACAAGGAGATCACGCAGCACTTCGCCCGCCGCCTGAACGAGAACGGCTTCATCGAAGAGCGCGCGATCCGCCAGGTCTACTCGCCCGCCGACGGCCGCTTCCTCCCGGACCGCTACGTCGAGGGCACCTGCCCGCACTGCGGCTACGACAAGGCCCGCGGCGACCAGTGCGAGAACTGCACCCGCGTCCTGGACCCGACCGACCTGATCAACCCGCGCTCGGCGATCTCCGGCTCCACGGACCTCGAGGTCCGCGAGACCAAGCACCTCTTCCTCCTCCAGTCGAAGCTCCAGCACGAGGTCGAGGAGTGGGTCGCGGCCCACGAGGAGGAGTGGCCGCAGCTCGCGTCCTCCATCGCCCGCAAGTGGCTGACCGAGGGCCTGCACGACCGCGCGATCACCCGCGACCTGGACTGGGGCATCCCGGTCCCCGCCGACACCTGGCCGGAGCTGGCGGCGGAGGGCAAGGTCTTCTACGTCTGGTTCGACGCCCCGATCGAGTACATCGGCGCGACGAAGGAATGGTCGGACCAGGACCCGGAGAACCGCGACTGGAAGTCCTGGTGGTACGAGTCCGACCAGGGCGAGAACCCCGTCCGCTACACGGAGTTCATGGCCAAGGACAACGTCCCGTTCCACACGGTGATGTTCCCGGCCACGCAGCTCGGCGTACGCGAGCCGTGGAAGAAGGTCGACTACGTCAAGGCCTTCAACTGGCTGACGTACTACGGCGGCAAGTTCTCCACGTCCCAGAAGCGCGGCGTCTTCACCGACCAGGCCCTGGACATCCTCCCGGCGGACTACTGGCGCTACTTCCTCATCGCCAACGCCCCCGAGTCGGACGACTCGTCGTTCACCTGGGAGCACTTCACCGCCACGGTGAACAAGGACCTGGCCGACACCCTCGGCAACTTCGTCAACCGCGTCCTCTCCTTCTCGAAGAAGCGCTTCGGCGACGAGGTCCCGGCGGGCGCGGCGGCGGGCGAGCCGGAGACGAAGCTGGGCGAGCAGATCGCCGACCTCCTGTCGGAGTACGAGACCCAGATGGAGTCCCTCCAGTTCCGCAAGGCCGCGGCGGCGCTCCGCGCCCTGTGGTCGGCGGGCAACTCCTACCTGGAGGAGAAGGCCCCCTGGCTGGAGATCAAGACCGACCCGGAGGCCGCGGCCCTCACCCTCCGCACCGCGATGAACCTGATCCACCTCTACGCGGTGGTCTCGGAACCCTTCATCCCGTCCTCCTCGGCGGCCATGCGCGCGGCCTTCGCGCTCCCGGCCGACACGGCGACCTGGGTCTCGCCGGAAGAGGCGAAGTCCCTGACCACCGTCCCCGCGGGCACCCCCTTCACCGTCCCCCCGGTCCTCTTCGCGAAGCTCACGGACGAGGACCTGGAGACGTACAAGGAGCGCTTCGGCGGCGACCAGGCCTGACCTGCCTGGTCGCGGCCCCTCACCCGAGCACGCTGAACGTCTCCTCCGCCCGATCTCGCCGCGCCGCCAACTCCCAGGCGGCGTCGGCGATTTCGTCGGGGTCCAGCGTCCGGTCGCCGACGTTCCCGAACCGCTCGGGGTCCGCGGTGATCAGCTGGTGGATGTCGCCCCGCTCGATGAGCCCGCCGATGCACAGGTTGCCGACGTAGATCTTCTGGTCGGCGAGCGCGGCGTTGAGCGTCAGGGCGTAGTTGCGCAGGCCGGCGGACGACACCGCGAGCGCGCCGAGCGTGGGCATCGGCACTACGGCACTGAGCCCGCCCGCGAACACCAGCGCGCCCCCGCCCCGCTCGACCATGCCGGGCAGCACCTTGTTCACCACGTCCACGGCCGGATACATCCAGCTCATCGCCTCCCGGACGTCGGCGGAGTCGGTCTCGGTGATCGACTTGGGGCGCGCGTCCAGGTCGAGGGCGCCCGGCCCGTAGTAGACGACGTCGATGTGCCCGTACCGCTCGGCGACGGCGTCGAGAACCGACCCGAGCTGCTCGCCGTCGCGCACATCGGCGACGTGGGAGACGGCCTCGACACCCGCGGCGGCCAGCGACGCGACGTAACCGGCGTGCCGGGTGTCGCTGCGGGACACCAGCGCCACCGCGTACCCCTCGCGGCCGAAGCGGTGGGCGATGGACATACCGAGGCCGGGGCCGACCCCGATGACGACGGCGACCTTGGTTTCTTCCGATGCGGAGGGGGACATGACGGTGCCCTTCGGGTCGGGTTCAGGTTCGGGTGCACGTGCCGGTGAATAACTTGAGGGTTATCTCAACTTCACCTCTCCCGACCGTAGCACGGAACATGAGGGCAGCCTCAGGTTCCGTGCTACGGGTTCCGTATGATGAGGACATGCACGAGCCCGCGCCCGCCCCTACGGCCTCCACCCCCAAGCCCCTACGGGCCGACGCCGCGCGCAACCGGGCCAAACTCCTCGCCGCCGCAACGGAGTTGTTCGGCTCGCGCGGTCTGGACGCGCCGCTGGAGGAGATCGCCCGGCGGGCCGGGGTCAGCATCGGCACGCTGTACAACCACTTCCCGAACCGGGAGGCGTTCTGGGAGGCGATCTTCCCGGCGCGGCTGGCGGCGTTGGAGCAGCTCACCGAGACGGCGCTGGCGGCCCCGGACGCCTGGGACGGTTTCGTCGCGTACCTGGAGGGGCTGTTCGCGCTCCAGGCCGAGGACCACGGCCTCAACGACGCGCTGGCGCAACGGTTCCGGGCGGCGGGGGAGGTCGAACAGGCCTGCAACCGCGGGTTCCAACACGCCGAGCTGATCATCCAACGGGCCCGGGACAGCGGGCAGTTGCGCCCCGATTTCGAACCGCAGGATCTCGTCACGCTGATCTGGGCGATGTCCCAGGTGATCCGGGAGTCGATGGAGTCGGCGCCCGACACCTGGCGCCGTTGCCTGGCGTTCTTCCTGGACGGTCTGCGGGCCGGCGCCGCCCATCCGATCGGGGTCCCGCCCCTGACCGAGGGCCAACTCGCCGCGTCCATGCGGTCTCGCTGACCGACCCCGTCGCAGACGAGCCCGCGCCAACCCGTAAGGTGCCGCCATGGCAGTCCCCGAGGTCATTCCGATCGCCTACGAGCCGAACCAACGCAGCGGCGCCGTCGGCCGCTACGCGGACGGCCAGTTCCTGGCGTCGGTCACCTACGCGTTCCCCCAAGGCTTCCGTCCCGACGACGGCTGGGAAGAGCAGAAACGTCTCTACACGGTGCTCCACACCTTCGACGCCGCGGGCCGCTACCGCGACTCGGAGATCTGGTGCGCCGGCACCTGGGCACAGCAGCAGAGTGCCCCCGACGGCGACGGTTCGGTCCTCTCGCAGGCCCGCATCCACCTGGCGAAACTGCTCCGCGCCCTCCCCCGCCGCAGCTACACCGACATCGCGATCCGCCCGTTCCAACGCACCGTGGACGGCGTCCTGTTCGGCCTGCTGATCGAGGAGGACGAGGAGGGTACCTGGGCGGAGCTGTACCCGGACCGGCACTGCTTCGGCCCGCCGTGGGACGGCAGTTACGACAGCTGAGCCCCAACTCCATCGCGCTATGAGGGAGTTGGGGCTCGGGTACGAACAGTGACCGGCGACCGCTAGGACAGGACGCCGGAACCCGTGGTCGTGGCGAGCTCCGTCGGCAGATTCTTGGCGGAGGTCTCCAGACCGGCCGTGAGGGTCGGCGTCCAGTTCACGGTGGTCTTCAGCTTCTTGGAGTTGGCGGCGTTGTAGGCGGCGACGAGGTCGGTGGCCGTGCCGTTGACGAGGTTGCCGCCACCGGCGATGGACCCGGTCCCGTCACCGCTGAACAGCTTGCCGACCTTCTGACTGGCGGGAATCTTCCAGTAGTTGTCCTCGGCGACGACCTGCGCCTTGGCACGCGAGTTGACGCTGTACTGGAGGACGTACCCGTTGAGGTTCGTGGTGTCGTAGAAGTTGTTGTAGATGTGAATCTGCCCGATCCGGGCCAGCGGCGCCCGCTGCACGATGCCCTTCCACACGTTGTGGTGGATGGAGACGCGCAGCTTGCCGACGCTGTCGGTGTCGCTGCTGCCGATGAGCATCGTCTTGTCGTGGTTGGTGAACTGGTTGCGCTCGACGGCCACCAGGTCCGATCCCTTGGTGATGTCGAGGTCGCCGTCATGGATCTGGTACTGGCGCCCGTAGTAGGTGGGGTCGGAGGTGTCGAGCCCCGGCGCGTCCGTGAACGTGTTGTGGTCGGCCCACACATGCGTGGCACCGCGCAGGGTCACGGCGTCGTACTGCGAGTTCCAGTTTCCGCTGTCCCCGTCCGTCGGGTCCCACTGCGGGAAGCAGTCCTGGGTGGCGGCGAAGGTCAGGTTCCGCACGATGACGTTGTCCACGCTCTGTATCTGCAGCATCCCGCCGGTGATCCCGGCCTTGGTGCCGGGCACACCGACGACGGTGGTGTTGGCGGGCACCCGGAAGATGATGTTCTTCCCCTGCTTGGTCTGCGCGGCGGCCCGCGCCTTCTCCTGCGTACCGGAGGGCAGCTTGGAGGTGCCGTACGTGGCCGGGTCGAAGGCCTTGAGATACGCGGCCAGCGAATACCCGGTCCCGGAGGAGTAGTCGGCGCAGCTCAGCTTCTTCCCCGAGTCGTCGGTGTTGGCGTCGATGGTCCCCTTGATCTTGACGATCCGGGGGGTGGTGTCACTGGCGGACCCGAGCGCCTTCACGAGCTGCGCGCGCGTCGTGACAGTGAAGGTGTGCGCGGCATCGGCCTTCGCCCCACCGGTGGTACCGGTCCCGGACGACGCCCACCCGTCCTTCGCCGCGAGCGTCTGGTGGTACAGGTCGGCGGCGGTAGCGGTGGTACTGGCCGCGTTCGCGTTGAGCACGAGGATGCCGGCGCCGATACCCGCGGCCGCCGCGGCGGCGGTGACGACGATCGTGCGGCGCTTGCGGAGTGAGCGGCGGTGGGAGGGGGTTGCCACGGGGGAGTCCTTAAGTGCGGTGTGCGGTAAGGGGGTTACGACTCCTCAGTGGCCGCGCGGATCAAGAAGGTTGCCGTGGCTGCGGAAAATCTCAGGATGGGGGGGGTGGGGCACGAAAGTGTGACACTCCGGGCTGAAGTGTCACACTTCGGGGAGGTACTGCTTCAGGTTGAGGCTGTGTGCTGCCCGTGTAGGTGGTGGAGGAGTCCGGCGAGCGCGGTACAGGTGACGGAGAGTATTCGGGCGGGGTCGTCGCTCTCGCGGAGGAGCAACTCACCTTCAGAGGAAGCCACTTCCACACAGTTGGCCCCGTCGCTTCCGCTGGAGAAGGTCGACTTCTGCCACTGGATCACGTCTACAGCTCCTTCGCCAGACGATGGAGGTAGTCCCTGGACCGGGCCGGTTCGAGGGACACCGCTTCCACTTTACGAAAGAGCGTTCGCAGGGACAGGAGTTGAGCCGGTGCATCGATGAAGGCGGTCCCCTGGGGGGTGTCTCGTTGAGCCGTGTCCAGCGCGGACACTCGACCGCCTGCGTACAGGAGCTCCGCACTCGCGCCCGCGAAGCCGTCCACGTCAAACGGAATCACCCGTACGGTGACGCCTGGAGCGTCAGACCGTTCCAACACGGCATCAAGCTGAGCCCGCGCCACACGCCGGTTCGCGACGCGGGTTCGCAGCACTGGCTCGTGCAATACCGCCGTGTACGGGGCCGCCCCCAGGTCTGCCTGTCGCCGCATCCGGTGCTCGACCCTCAACTCCAGCTCACTTTCTGGTAGTTCAGGTCGCCAGTAGGCAAATACGGCACGCGCGTAGTCCTCGATCTGCAGCAGTCCCGGCACGTGAGCCGTGGCGATCTCGTGCAGGAACGTCGCATGGTGCTGCAACTCCGCCAAATCGAGGAACATGGGCGGGAGGCCGTCCCGGTACTCCTCCCACCATCCACCGGCACGCTCCGTCGCCATCTCCACCAGCGCATCGATCAACTGGGTGTCTGAGCAGGTGTATTGAGCCGCGATCCGCCGCAACCGTGCCTCACTGACACCGGCGACCCCCGACTCGATCTGGCTCATGGTCACCGAGATGGTGCCCAGCGACTCCGCCGCCTGGCGCGCCGTCAGACCAGCCGCCTCACGCAGCCTGCGCAACTCCCGCCCCAGCCGCCGCTGTCGGGCTGTCGGCTGCTTCCGTGGCACCTACGCCTCCCGCTTCCACCACATCGGGTGACCAGGTTACGACAACAGGTTGCGCCGTACTAACTTTATTCTCTACCGTCAGTGACGCGACGCACACCCTGCGGAACCCCGGGACCCCGGAAGCGCACCGCCCCGCCATGCCATGCCATGCCGGCCGCGACAAGCCACCGCCCGCCGACCCGCAACCCCCCCTCCCTGACCAGGAGTCACCCATGCCCGAACCCGAAGAACCGGCCGCTCAAGCCACCCAGGCCGCCCCCTGGGAGTACACCCTCACCATCCCCCACGACCTCCGCGCGGTCACCGTCTGCCGCCGCACCCTCCGCCTGATCCTCACGATGCACGGACTGATCGGCCTCGTCGACACCGCCGAACTCCTCGCGACGGAGCTGGTCTCCAACGCCGTACGCCACACGCAAGGCCCCGTCATCCTGCGGGTCTCCTGGAAACCCGGCACCCTCCGCATCGGCGCCTGGGACGCGAACCCCGAACCCCCTGAACCCCCAAGGGAGTTGGCCAAGCACCTCGACCTGGAGGAGGGCCGGGGTCTGGGCCTGGTCAAGGCCTGCGCCGACCTCTGGGGCTGGCAGCCGCTGTCCAGGAACGGCAGCAAGGGCAAGTACGTCTGGTGCGAACTGACCACGGCTGCCTGAACGTTCACTCGCCCCTCGAAAGAGTGAACCCCTCCCGATCGGCCGCACAACCCGGTCCTTGATCCACCTAGGTTGCGCACATGGTCACATCAACCCACGAGGCGACCCACCGGCTCTTCCAGGAACATCCGGAGGCCCTCACGCTCGTCTTCGAGTCGCTGGGCATCCCGCCGCCCGCGAAGTCGGACTTCGGCTCGATCACGCCCGACGCCACCGAAATCCGGCCCCTGGAACGCCGCGTGGACACGGTGCTCAAGTTCGAACCGGCCATGGGAGAGAGCTTCCTGCTCGCCATCGAGTCCCAGACCAAGAAGGACCCGGACAAGGCGAAGAGCTGGGCCTACTACGTGGCGCACCTCAGCGCGAAGTACGACATGCCGGTGCTGCTGGTTGCCGTCTGCCGGGACCGGTCGACGGCGAAGTGGGCAGCAGGCCCCTTCGAGTGCGCTGTCGGCCCGTGGTCGACCCAGGTCACGCGCCCGTTCGTACTGGGACCGGGCACCGTCCCGGTGATCAACGACGAGTCGACGGTGACTCAGCAGCCGGCCCTGGCGGTCCTCTCGGCCATCCTCCATAGCGACGACCGGCGAGCGCCCGCCATACTGGAGACGCTGGCCCGCGGACTCCAGTCATTCGACCCGGACACCACGGCGTACTGGTTCGAAGTAACGGAAGTCGGCTTGGAGAACACTCCGGCCAAGGAGAAATGGAGAGAGCTGATGTCGAACGTCATCACCCACTTCCCGGGCCACGGAACGATCTACGAGGAGAAGTACCTGGAGGGCAAGACCGAGGATCGCGCCTCGCTGATCCTGCGCGTACTGGAGAAGCACGGCATCGACGTCCCCGACGACATCCGGGAACGCATCACCTCTTGCTCCGACCTCGACACCCTCACCCTCTGGTTCGACCGTTCCCTGACCGCCTCCACGGCGGAGGACCTGTTCGTCGAGAGCCCCGAGGCATCTCAGCCCCAATCCCGCACCGACCAGCCCTGACGCCTCAAGGCTGTACGCGGGACACCGCCGTAGCTGAATCTCCTACGCCGCTACCGCCACCCCCAGCGCCGCCCGCGCCGTAGCGATATGGCCAAGGCCCTCCTTGGCCACCCGCGTCGCCTCGGCGTACTCCTCCGCCGTGTGGGCCGCGGACAGCTGGGCGCCCGCCGCGCGGTGGCACTCCGCCGCATCCGTCAGCGCCCGGGTCGCCGTCTCGCCGGCGCCCGCCCAGATCCGCGCCTCGGGCACCGACAGGCTCGCGCCGAGGCGGAGTACCCAGCCGCTGGCCTCGACCTCCGCGTCCAGGTCCGACAGGTCGGAGTCGCCGCGGGCCCGGCGCGAGCGGCGCTGTGCGACGACGGCGAACGCCGCCCCGGCTATCAACAGCAGTGCGAGCAGTACGGCGTATCCCATCGCTTCCTCCAGGCCTTCACATGGTCACGGGCCGGGCGGATCCGGCCCCGTACGTCCATGACACGCCCTGCCTCTGTGCAGGCACATCGATATTCCTGTGTGTCCGCTGCGAGGTTTCCATGGCGGTGAGCCGGAAGGGGTGCGGGAGACGTGGGAGACGTACGGGGTCGGGATGAGGCCTTGCCTCCGTCAGCTCGCTGAAGCCGACGGTGACGCCGACGCGCTCGGTCCCCCCGGTCCGCCCGGCCCCCCGCCGCCCTCCCCGTCGTTCGTCTCGTCCGGCGCCACCCCCAGCGTCAGCCGCGCCCGTACGCCCCGGCCGATGTGCCGCCGGTCGTACTGGAGGTACAGCAGGCCGCCCGCGTGGCCGTTCTGGGGGTAGATGCCGTCCTCCGTCAGCGTCGTGCGGGTCGCCGTGTTCGAGACGTACGGTTCCAGGACCGAGGTCGCGATGACCGACTTCTCGTCGAAGAACAGCTGGCCCGTGTGGCAGGTGTGGCCGCCCTCGTAGCCCGCGTCGGTCCACTCGCCGTCGACGTGGACCTTGACGTGGATGTGGACGCAGCGGCCCTGGTACCAGCCGGGGAAGACCGTCCTGAACGTCACCTTGCCGTGGCGGTCCGTGTGCCAGGTGCCGCGCAGGAAGCGGTCGTCGTCGGTCGGTTCCTGGTGGCCTCCGCCGCCACCGGGCGGGCCGCCCGTGGGGGTGCCGGTCGGGGTGCCGGAGGGCGGTGCGCCCGTGGGGGCCGGGCCGCCGCCACCGCCGGTCGACTCGTAGCCCGAGTAGACGCCCGTGGCGTTGCAGTGCCAGATGTCGATGGCCGCGTTGCGCAGCGGTCTGCAGGTGTCCGCGTCGATCACCTTGAGGTCGAGGGTGAGCGGGATGCCCTCCTGGTCCTCCGTGACGTCGCGGCGGATCTTGTCGGCGTCGATGTAGTACGGGCCCTCGACCAGTTCCGAGGTGAGCGTGTAGCAGGTGTCATCGGTCGAGGTCGCTGCCGCGGCCGCCGGGGTGGCCTCCTGCGCGGAGGCGTTCGCCGACAGCACGCCGCCTACGCCGACCGCCGTCACCGCCGCGCCACCGGCCACCAGGACCGTGCGGCGGGCCAACTGGCCTGCGGGTTCCGGGACTTCGGAAGCCGTGGGGGGTTGAGAATCCGTGGGGGGTACTCGGGAATCCGTCATGCCGGGGACGCTAGGGGCGCCCGACATGACATGAACATGAGAATGCGCTGTGAATCCTGTGGGCAAGCGAAAGGGCTCGAAACCGATGCCGGTTCCGAGCCCCAACTCCCGCCGGATGTCGATTACTTCGGCTGCGGCTTCCGCACCGACAGGTGCAGCTCGCGCAGCCGCGTCTCGTCCAGCTCCGTCGGCGCGCCCATCATCAGGTCCTGCGCGTTGCCGTTGAGCGGGAACGCGATCGTCTCGCGGATGTTCGGCTCCTCCGCGAGCAGCATGACGATGCGGTCGACGCCGGGGGCGATCCCGCCGTGCGGCGGGGCGCCGAAGCGGAACGCGCGCAGCATGCCCGCGAACTGCTCCTCGACGGTGTCACGGTCGTAGCCCGCGATCTCGAAGGCCTTGAGCATGATGTCGGGCTCGTGGTTCCGGATCGCGCCGGAGGACAGCTCCACGCCGTTGCAGACGATGTCGTACTGCCAGCCCAGGATGTCCAGCGGGTCCTGGGTCTCCAGGGCCTCCAGACCGCCCTGCGGCATCGAGAACGGGTTGTGCGAGAAGTCGATCTTCCCGGTCTCCTCGTCCTTCTCGTACATCGGGAAGTCGACGATCCAGCAGAAGCGGAAGACGCCTTCCTCGAAGTGACCGGCGCGCTTGGCGGCCTCGACGCGGACCGCGCCCATGATCTTCGAGACCTCGTCGAACTCGCCCGCGCCGAAGAACACGGCGTGGCCGGGGGCCAGCGACAGGCGCTTCGTCAGCTCCGCGATGTTCTCCTCCGTGAGGAACTTCGCGATCGGGCCCGTCAGCGAGCCGTCCTCGGTCACGCGGACCCAGGCCAGGCCCTTCGCGCCGAGGGTGACCGCGAAGTCGCCGAGCTGGTCGAAGAACTTGCGGGACTGAGCCGCCACGTCCGGCACCGGCAGCGCGCGGACGTGCTTGCCGGCGAACGCCTTGAACTCCGAGCCCTCGAACACGTCCGTGATGTCGGTGAGTTCGAGCTTGGCGCGCAGGTCCGGCTTGTCGGAGCCGTACTTCACCATCGACTCGCGGAACGGGATGCGCGGGAAGGGGGAGGTGACCGGCTGGCCGCCGCCGAACTCCTCGAACAGCTCCGTCATCAGCTTCTCGATCGGCTGGAAGACGTCTTCCTGCTCCACGAAGCTCATCTCGACGTCGAGCTGGTAGAACTCGCCCGGCGAGCGGTCCGCGCGGGCGTCCTCGTCCCGGAAGCAGGGCGCGATCTGGAAGTAGCGGTCGAAGCCGGAGATCATCAGCAGCTGCTTGAACTGCTGCGGCGCCTGCGGAAGGGCGTAGAACTTGCCCGGGTTGAGGCGGGACGGGACCACGAAGTCGCGTGCGCCCTCGGGGGAGGTCGCGGACAGGATCGGGGTGGCCATCTCGTTGAAGCCGAGGGCGACCATCTTCGAGCGGATCGAGGCGATCACGGAGGACCGCAGCATGATGTTGCGGTGCATGCGCTCGCGGCGCAGGTCCAGGAAGCGGTACTCCAGGCGCCGCTCCTCGTTGACCCCGTCCTCGGTGTTGATCGTGAAGGGGAGCGGGGCGGCCGCGCCGAGCAGCTCGACCTCGCCGACCTCGACCTCGATCTCGCCGGTCGGCAGATCCGGGTTCACGTTGTCCGTGCCGCGGGAGACGACCTTGCCGTCGACGCGGACCGTCGACTCCTTGGTCACCTTGTCGAGGGCCTCGTACGCGGGCGTGCCGGGGCGGGCGACGAGCTGCGTGATGCCGTAGTGATCGCGCAGATCGATGAAGAGGATGCCGCCCAGGTCTCGGCGATTGTGCAGCCAGCCGCTCAGCCGGACGTCGGTGCCGACGTCAGAGGCGCGGAGCTCGCCGCAGGTGTGGGACCTGTACCGATGCATCGTCGTTCATCCAGCCTTCGCGGATCGGGGAGTGTTTCACGTGAAACGTCCGGGGCCGGAGCCCGGACGTCCCAAGGGTACCGGCCACCCATGGAGTGCCTCCCCACCATTAACGCAAGGCTCCCTCGGTGGCAGGTTTCGATCTCCTCTTCTTACAGTGGGGCAATGCGCACTGGTGAGCCCCTGCCCGCCGTGGGGGAGGTACTCGCCGCCCTCGCGACCGGTCTGTGGCATTGGGACACCGCCTCGGAGCTGGTCACGGTGGACGCCGAGGCCGCACGGCTGCTCGGGCTGCCCCCCGAACAGACCACCCTCACGGAGGCCCAGACCCGGGCCCGACTCCACCCCGTGGACTGGAACGAGATCACGGGGGTCGTCGGGCTGGCCGTCGCCGAGGGCACCCTCGCCGAGGTCCGCATCCGGATCATGGACGAGCGGGGCCGGGTCATCCGCGTCGTCCGCAGCCGCTCCAAGCCGTCCTACAACCCCGAGAAACGGTCGTACGAGCTGATCGGCACCCTCCAGGAGGTCGCCGAGCCCACGCCGGGCACCCCGGCCGGGCGGACGGCGGTCACCGGTGACTGGCGGCGCTCGCGGGAGGCGTTCCTGCTGGACGCGGGCCGGGCGCTGGCGGAGGCGCGGTCCACGGCGGAGGTGCTGCGGGTCGCGGCGGGCCTGTCGATGCCGGGCTTCTCACCGGACGGCCTCGCGGTGTTCGGCGTATCGGGCGACCGGCTGACGATCGTCGGCCATCACGGGCATCAGCCGGGCGACGAGGACCCGTTCTCGCACATGTCGATGGTGACGGACTACCCGGCCGCCGAGGTCGTCCGGACGGGCCGTGCCGTCTATCTGTCCACGCCCGAGCAGTACAAGGAGCGCTACCCGGTCACCTGGCCGCTCGCCCAGCACTTCCACCGGCAGTCCTGGGCGTTCCTGCCGCTGACCGTGGCCGGGCGGACGATGGGCGCCTGGATGGCCGCCTTCACCTACCCGGTCGCCTTCACGCCCGACGAACGGTCCGTCCTCACCACGGTCGCCCGCATGCTCGCCCAGGCCCTCTCCCGCGCCGGTGTCGCCGAGTCCGAGCGCGAGCTGACCGACGGCCTCCAGCGCTCGATGCTGCCCACGCTGGGCCCGGAGATCCCCGGCATGAGCGTCGCCGCCCGCTACATACCGACCGGGGGCGGGCTGCAGGTCGGCGGCGACTGGTACGACATGATTCCGCTGCCTGGGGGCACCCCCTCTGGGGGAGGCAGGATCGCGCTGGTCATCGGTGACGTACAGGGCCATGACGTGCGGGCCGCCGGGCTGATGGGCCAGCTCCGCATCGCCCTGCGCGCCTACGCCTCCGAGGGCCACCGCCCGGACGCCGTCCTCTCCCGCGCCTCCCGCTTCCTGCACGGCATCACCAACGGCGACGCGGAGAAGGCCGACCCGCGGTTCGCGACCTGCCTGTACGTCGAGGCCGACCCGGCGACCGGGGTCCTGGAGATCGCCCGCGCCGGTCATCCCGACCCGGCGATACGCATGGCGGACGGCACGGTGCTGATGCGGCCCACGGCGGGCGGACTGCCGCTCGGCATCGACCCGGACGCCGACTACCCGACGACCACGCTCGCGCTGGAGCCCGGCGAGACCATGCTGATGTGCACCGACGGGCTGATCGAGACCGGCGGCCACGACCTGGAGACGGGGTGGCAGCGCATCCGGACCATCCTGGAGGAGCACAAGGGCGACCTGGAGGAACTCGCCGACGCGCTCGTCCAGGCCGTCCACGGTCCCTCCTCGCACCACACCACCGGCCCGCTCGCGGACCGCCGCGAGGACGACATCGCCGTACTCCTGCTGTCCCGCGAGGGCGAGGCCTGCGGCTGCGGCGACACGACGACCGTCCCGCCGAAGATCCGCCGTACGGTGCTCACCGTCGCGCAGGCCGAGCCCGAGCGGATCGCGGTGGCCCGGCAGCAGCTGCGCGAACTCCTCCACGACTGGACCGGAGCCGACCAGGTCGACTCGGCGGTCCTGCTCGTCTCCGAGATGCTCACCAACGTCCTCGTCCACACCGACGCCGACGCCCTGCTGACGGCGGAGGTGACCGGTGACACGGGTGAGCGGCGGATGCGGGTCGAGGTCACGGACGCCGGCGACGACCTCCCGCACAAGCGGCACCCCGGTGAACTGGCGTCCTCCGGGCGGGGGTTGCTCCTCATCGAACTCCTCGCCGAGACCTGGGGCGTCGACCCGAGGGGCGAGGGCAAGAGCATCTGGTTCGAGCTCTACGAGTCCGACGGCGACGGGGCCAGTCCCGGTGAAGCCCCGGAGTTCGGGTCCTGGGACGCGTAGCGCTCCCGCAGTTCGTGGACGACCCCGAAGGCGGCCGCGGTCAGCGGCACCGCGAGCAGCATGCCGAGGATTCCGGCCACGGACGCGCCCGCGGTGATCGCGATCATCACCACCGCCGGGTGCATCTGCACGGTCCGGCTCTGGATCATCGGCTGGAGGACGTGTCCCTCGAGGACCTGCACGGCCAGGACGACCCCGAGGGCCCACAGCGCGATCACGAAACCCCGGTCGGCGAGCGCGACCAGCACGGCGACGGCGCCGGAGAGGAAGGCGCCGAGGTAGGGGATGTAGGCCCCGACGAAGACGAGCGCGGCCAGGCCGAACGCCCCCGGCACGTCCAGGACGAGCAGCCCGACGCCGATGCAGAGGGCGTCGATGAGGGCGATGACGGTGGTCCCCCGCATGAATCCCTCGACGCCCTCGAAGGCACGGCGGGCCATGGCCTCGACGAGGTCGGCGTTGTCGTGGGGCGCGAGGGAGCGCAGCAGCCCGGCGGCCCGGTCGGAGTCCCGCAGGAAGAAGAAGACGAGGAGCAGCGCCAGGACGGCCATGGCGATGGTCTCGCCGACGACGCTGACCCCGCTGATGACGTTGGACGCGGCCGTCCCGCCGAACTTGGTGAGCAGTTCCTTGGCGTTGGAGGCGAGGTCGTCCACCGAGGTGCCGGCGGCGCCGAAGTGGTCGGCGAGGGAGTTGCCCGCGTCCTTGAGCGAGGACACGATCTGGTCGCCGGTGTCGATCAGCGCAGCCACCACGATATACACGGCCCCGCCGACCACGGCGACGACCGCGACACAGGTGATCATCGCGGCCACGGACCGGTTCACGTGCGCCTTCACCAGCCGCCGGTACAGCGGCCCGAGCAACGCGGTCCCGAGCAGCGCGAGCAGCACGGGCGTCACCGCGGTCTTCAGCTCGGCGCAGAGCCGGATCCCGACGTAGCCGACCCCTGACACGAGCAGCAGGACGACGCACCAGGCGGCGAGCCGTCGTACGGGAACGGGGAGGAGCTGCACGGTCCCACCGGATCACGCATCGGGCGGCCGGGCCCGGCGGGGCGGGCCGCCCGGGTGACGGGGGGTCAGGGCGGGTGACCAGCCGTATCCGCGGGCTCCGGCCCGTCGTTGCCGGTGCATGAAGAAGATCATGATGCTGGCCATGCTGCCCGCCGCCGCCCTGGCTCTCGCCGCTCCCGCCGCGCACGCCGACAACGACTCGAACTTCGGGCCCGGCGTGAACGCCGCGAACAACTGGAACTTCAGCGCCGCGTCCGTGTGTTTCCAGGAACTCGCTGCGGTGCCGGTGGGCGGCGCGTGGGCGGGCGACACCGTGAACAACTGCGTGAACGGCAACGTCCTGGACCCCTCCTGACGGGACAGGCCGACAGCCCTCCCCCCACCGTGGACCCCGGCGGATCGTTCGCCGGGGTCCACGGCCGTCATTCCCCCCGCGGTCGGTCCGTGCCCGCGCGGTAGGTGCCGGGGGTGACGCCGACCGTCTGGGCGAAGGTCTGGACGAAGGCGCTGGTCGTCGCCCAGCCGCACGCGTGGGCGGTGTCGGTGACCGTGGCGCCCTCGGCGAGCATGACCATCGCGGTGAAGACGCGGACGCGGGTGCGCCACTGGGGGAAGGTCAGGCCGAACTCGTCGCGGTAGAGGCGGGAGAGGGTGCGCTCGCTGGTGTGCACGCGGGCGGCGAGCTGGGCGAGGGTGCGGGGCTCGTGCAGGTCCTCCTCGACGAGGCGGCAGGCGTCGGCCAGCCGTCGGTCGCGGGCCGCGGGCAGGGCGACGGGCTCGGTCGTCACGCGGCGCAGCCGGTCGCGCAGCACGGTTTCGATGTGCCGGGTCTCGGTCTGGGTGAGGGTGGTGCCGGCGAGCGCGATGAGCAGTTCGCGCGTCAGGCTGTCGACGGCGATGACCGTGGGGCGTTCGGCGTCGAGCAGGGGCGCCCTGCCGTGGGCGGGGAAGCCGATGGTGTGGAAGCGGCTCCGGCCGTGGAAGCGGTGTTCGTGCCAGGTGTTCGCCGGGATCCACACGGCGCGGTCGTCGGAGGCGATCCAGGAGCCGTGTTCCGTGGTGATCGCGAGGACGCCCGAGCTGACGTAGATCAGCTGGTGGTCGTCGTGGCGGTGCCGGGCGATGGTCTCGCCGCCGCCGAGGAACCGGGTGGTGGTCGGCGCGACGGGCTCATGGCGGGTCTGCGACATGGATAGGCAGAATACGGGAAGCACGCCCGGGGTGTTCCCGCCCATCGTGGACGTGTGACAACCATCCAGGACACAACCACTTCCCGTGAGGCGGGTGGTCCGCCCGGGCACTGGCGCCGGATGCGGATCTGGGCGAGCGCCCACGCCGTCGACGACTTCTACCAGGGCCTCGTACCGGCCGCGGTCCCCTACTTCGTGCTGCAACGCGACTTCAGTTACGTCCAGGCTTCGGGGCTGGCACTCGCGGCGACGCTCGGCAGCGCGTTGCCGCAGGTGCCGATCGGGCTGCTCGCCGACCGGTTCCGGCTGCGCTGGATGTCGCCGCTGGGGGTCAGCCTGGCGGGGATCGGGGCGGGCCTGTCCGGGCTGACGCCCTCCTACCCGCTGGTCTTCGCCCTGCTGCTGACGGCGGGCGTCGGCATCGCGATGTTCCATCCGCCCGCGGGGCGCGACGCCCGCCGCGCCGCCGGGGGCAGTGCCACCGCGATGAGCTACTTCGCCGCGGGCGGCAGCGTGGGCTTCTTCGTCGCCCCGGCCCTGGTCACACCGGCCCTGGACACCCTCGGGATGAGCGCGACGGCTCTCTTCATCCCGCCCGCCGTCCTCATGGGCTTCGTCCTGTTCCGCCACCACAACCGCACATCCGCCACGGCGGCCAAGGCGGTCCGACGCCAGGGCAGGGACCGGCCGGGCCGGTTCGCGGCGCTGACCGCCGTCGAGATCGTACGGTCCACCATCTCGACCGGGCTGAACACCTTCATCTCGCTGTACTGGATCCGCCACCTGGACGCGAGCAGCGGCCTCGGCGGTCTCGCCCTGACCCTCGAACTCGGCGGTGGTGTCGCCGGCACCCTGCTCGGCGGGCGGCTGGCGGACCGCATCGGCATGGTGCGCACCGTACAGATCGGCAACGCGGCGATGCTGCCCGCCCTCTGGCTCATGCTGATCTGCGACGACAAGTACGCCGCGCTGCCCCTCGCGCTGCTGGTCGGCCTGATCTCGAACATCCCGTTCGCCGTCCTCATCAAGCTTGGCCAGGACTACCTCCCCAGCCGCCCCGGCACCGCCGCCGGCGTCACCCTCGGCCTCGCGATGAGCGCCGGCGGGCTGTTCATGCCGCTCCTGGGCCTCATCGCGACGCACTACGGTCCCCGGGGCGCCCTCGCGGTACTCGCCACGGTGCCGGTGCTCGCGATGCTGCTCTCCGCGTTCCTGCGCGAGCCGGTCGAGGAGGAACCGGTGGCCGCCGAGGACGTGCCTCTCCCTGCGCCCTGAGCGGCTGGATCCAGGGGTCTAGCGCGTGAGCATGCGGCGCTTCACTGCTGAGGGGCGTCGATGAGGACGTACACGCTCTTCAGGACGCCGTCCTGGACGGTGATGACGTCCCGCCCGGTGGCCACGGGTGCGCCGCCGGCCGGCCCCAGGGTCCAGGAGTACGTCGACAGGTCCTGAACGGTCTGAATGGGGCCGTCCAGTTCGAGCCGCGTCCCGGGCAGGGCGGCCTGCAGTGCGTCGATGGCCTTCTCGGCCCCCTCGTAACCGTGGTTCACGGCGTCCGCCTCGGCGACGAGCACGTCGTCCGAGTACGTGGCGGCGATCGAGCGGCTCCGCTCCTCACCGGCAGGGGAGTTCCAGATGGTCAGGTGCTCGGCGACGATGTCAGCGATGGGCTTGGTCATGGACATCCCTCGATCAGAACCACCGATATGAGACGTTCACGACTTTAACGGCGGGTCAACCGCGGCGGCAATCGAGCGCACGCGCCGCACCCGCCCCCATCCGCAGACCCGCGACGTGCCGTCACCGCCGTGCGAAAGGGGGTCTGCCGGACCCCCGGACCAGATGGGTCTCCCGCCCCCGCCACCTGCGGTGTTTGACTCGACGAGAAGCAGCCGATCCCCGGCGGACCGCACCAGGACAGACGGTCCGGCCAGGCGGAACGGTGTCTGCTGGAGCGGTGTCCGCGAGCGACGTGACGGGCACCGGGTCGACCACTCACGTGAGGACAACACCATGGCAGCGAGGACCGACACGATTTTCGACGGCGCGTACGCGCTCGTCACGGGAGGCGGCAGCGGAATCGGCCGCGCCGCCGCAATAGCGCTCGCCGCGCAGGGCTGCACCGTCACGGTGGCCGGCCGCACCGCCGCGACCCTCAAGGAGACCGTCGGGCTCATCACCGACGCGGGTGGCACCGCCCGGTACGCCGTCGCCGACGTCCACGACGAGGACACCGTGGAGCGGGCGGTCAAGGCCGCCGCGTCACCCGAGGGGCAACTCCACGTCGCCGTCAACAGCGCCGGCGTCGACGGCGGCAACAATGCCTCCGCGCTGGCCGACTACCCCGTCGAGACCCTTGACCTGATGCTCGCGACCAACGTGCGCGGGATGTTCTTCTCCCTGAAGCACGAACTGGCCCGCATGGTGCCGTACTCCACCGGCGCCATCGTGAACATCTCCTCGGGCGCCGGGCTGGTCGGCGTCGGCGGATACGCGGGCTACGTCGCCTCCAAGCACGCCGAGATCGGCCTGACCAGGAGCGCCGCGCTCGACTACGCCGGCGCGGGCATCCGCGTCAACGCCGTGTGCCCCGGCCTGGTCGACACCCCGCTCGTCGCCGGCATGGTCGACGAGAACCCCGCCCTGCACGCCGAACTGGCGGCCGCCCACCCGCTCGGCCGGATCGCGGAGCCGGAGGAGATCGCCGACGCCGTGGTGTGGCTGTGCTCGGAGCGGTCCAGCTATGTCACCGGCATCGCGCTCCCCGTCGACGGCGGCTACACGGCCCGCTGAACCTCCCGACCACCTCCTTGAGGTCCGTAGAAACGAAAGGCTGGAGAGAACCATGAGCGCAAGCACATCAGGCGCGGCGAACGCCGAGGTCAGCATCGGTGGGCGCCCTCCGGTGAACCGCATCGGCTACGGCGCGATGCAGTTGACCGGCAAGCAGGTCTGGGGCGAGTACCCGGACCGCGAGGGCGGCATCGCCCTGCTGCGGCAGGCGGTGGACTCCGGCGTCGGCTTCATCGACACCGCCGACGTGTACGGCCCGCACACCAACGAGACCCTGGTCCACGACGCGCTCCACCCCTACCCGGACCACCTGGTGATCGCGACCAAGGGCGGCTTCGTGCGCGGCGGCTTCGACTACTCGACCCTGGACGCGGTGGGCAACCGCAACTACCTGCGGCAGAGCGCCCACTTGAGCGCCCGGCGCCTGGGCGTGGAGCAGATCGACCTGTACTACCTGCACAGCGGCCGGGCCACCGACGCCCCCTTCGAGGAGCAGGTCGCCACGCTCGCCGAACTCCGCGACGAGGGCGTGATCGGCAGTATCGGCCTGTCCAACGTCACCGTCGAACAGTTCGAGGCCGCCCGCGCCATCGTCGACATCGCCGCCGTGACGGCGCACTACAACATCGCCGTACGCACCGGGGCGGGCCTGCTGAAGGCCGCCGAGGACCACGGCGCGGTGTTCTCGCCCTGGCACCCGGTCACCCTGAACGAGACCGGCCAGGGCGATCGCATCCGCGAGGTCCTGGAACCCATCGCCCGCCGCTACGGCGCCACCGTCCAGCAGACCGCCCTGGCCTGGCACCTGCACCACTCACCGGCGGCCCTGCCGATCCCCGGCACCACCAGCCCCGCCCACCTCCAGGAGAACCTCGCCGCCGGGTCGATCCACCTGACCCCCGAAGAGGTCGCGGCGATCGACGCCCTGACCCCCGACGCCTGAGCGACCCCGCCGGCCACGGTCGCCGACCGTCAGCCCAGTTGCTCGGCCAGTCCGACGATGATGCCCTCCGGCCCGCGGACGTAGCAGAGCAGATAGCTGTCCTCGAACTCGGCGATCCCGCCGACGAGTTCGGCACCGTGCGGGCGCAGTCGGGCGACCGTGTCCTCGATGTCGTCGACGGCGAACATCACGCGGTGCGTCCCCAGGATGTTGTGCGGCCGGTCGCGAGGCCCGCCGCTGACCGCCTCGGGGCTGCGGTACTTCGCCAGCTCCAGCCGACTGTGACCGTCCGGCGTCCGCACCATCGCGATGTCGCACCGGACACCGTCGAGCCCGGTGCACCGGTCGGCGACCGGCCCCTCGACCTGCGCCCTGCCCTCCAGTTCCATCCCGAGCTCCACGAAGAACGCGACGGCGGCGTCCAGGTCGTCGACGACGATGCCCACGTTGTCCATCCGCTGAATCGCCATGGCGATCGCTCCTTCTTCCCCGTACGGCCGCTGATGTCCCTGGGACGGAGCGGGGCGCACGTTCTCGACATCCGCACGGGCGCCGACGGCGCTCACCGCCGGGCTGTGGTGGGAGCCGCTTCGGCGGCGGGGGCGTCGCGCAGACCGAGCCGCAGGTGCTCGACGTGGAAGAGGGCCTGCTCCAGCAGCTCGGCGACGTGGTTGTCGTAGAGGGCGTAGACGATGGAGCGGCCCCGGCGCTCTCCGGTGACGAGCCCGAGGTTGCGCAGCAGGCGGAGTTGGTGGGAGCAGGCGGAGGCTTCCATTCCCACCGCGTCGGCCAGGTCGCCGACCGCGCAGGGGCCTTCCTGGAGGCGGGCCAGGATGTACAGCCGCGAAGGGGTGGCCAGGGCCTGGAGGGTGGCGGCGACATCGGTGGCCCCCGCCGCGTCCAGGCGCTCGCGAGGGGTGGCGTGGTGCTTGTCGTCGGCTCCGTGACCCATGGCGTCCATCCTACTGACCACATGTGAAGACCTGTTCAGATGTTCCTGTACGGTGGACGCATCGCCGCCTCCCACCCCGAAAGGGCTGTTTTGTCATGCCTTCCGACCTGATCCAACGGCCCGAACGGACGGCCCCGGCCGTCTCGCGCACGGCGCCGAGAAGGCGTACCCGGGTGTTGGCCCTGGCCGAGGCGCGCTGGGCCACCGCGGCACTGGTGCTCTTCCTCGTCGCGCTGCCGTTCCAGCTGACCGGCGCGCCCGCCTGGTCGTGGGGCCCGCTGTACGCCGCCGCCTACGTCACCGGCGGGTGGGAACCGGCGTGGGCGGGACTGACGGCGCTGCGGGAGAAGACCCTGGACGTGGACCTGTTGATGATCGTGGCCGCGATCGGCGCGGCCTCGATCGGCCAGGTGATGGACGGGGCCCTGCTGATCGTCATCTTCGCCACCTCCGGCGCTCTGGAGGCCCTGGCCACCGCCCGCACCCAGGACGCGGTGCGCGGTCTGCTCGACCTCGCGCCCGCCACGGCCACCCGGCTCGACGTCGACGGGAGCGGGTCGACGGTGCCGACCGGGGATCTGGTGGTCGGTGACACCGTCCTGGTCCGCCCCGGCGAGCGGGTCGGCGCGGACGGGAGGGTGCTGACCGGGGCGAGCGAGGTGGACCAGGCCACGATCACCGGGGAGCCGCTGCCGGTCGCGAAGGAGGCCGGGGACGAGGTCTTCGCGGGCACCCTCAACGGCACGGGCGCCCTGCGGATCAGGGTCGAACGGGACGCCTCGGACTCGGTGATCGCCCGGATCGTGGCCATGGTCGAGGAGGCCTCCGAGACCAAGGCGCCCACCCAGTTGTTCATCGAGAAGGTCGAGCAGCGCTACAGCCTGGGCATGGTCGCCGCGACCCTGGCGGTCTTCCTGGTCCCCCTCGCGTCCGGCGCGGACCTGACCGGCTCGCTGCTGCGGGCGATGACCTTCATGATCGTGGCCTCGCCGTGCGCGGTGGTCCTGGCGACGATGCCGCCGCTGCTCTCCGCGATCGCCAACGCCGGGCGGCACGGCGTCCTGGTGAAGTCCGCCGTGGTCATGGAGCGCCTCGGGCAGGTCGACGCGGTCGCCCTGGACAAGACCGGCACCCTGACCGAGGGCACCCCCCGCGTCACCGACATCCGCCCCCTGGACGGCTCCGGGCTGACCGAGTACGCCCTGTTGGCGTTGGCGGCCGCCGCCGAGCACCCCAGCGAACACCCCCTCGCCCGCGCCGTCGTCGACGCGGCCCACACCCGCGGCCTGCGCATCGCCGGTATGCGCGACTTCGCCTCCACGCCCGGTGTCGGTGTCCGTGCCACCGTCGACGGCCACACGATCGCGGTCGGCGCACCCGCCCGCCTCCTCTACGGCGACGACGACACCGACACGGTCCGCGCCGCCAAGTTCGCGGCCGACCTGGAGGACGGCGGACGCACGGCGGTCCTGGTCCTGCGCGACAGCGTCCCCGTCGGAGTGCTGGGCATCGCCGACCGGCTGCGCCCCGAAGCCGCCGCGACCGTCGCCGCCCTGACCACCCTGACCGGCGGCACCCCGATGCTGCTGACGGGCGACAACCCACGCGCCGCCGCCCGCCTGGCCGCCGAGGTCGGCATCACCGGCGACGAGGTCCACGCGGGCCTGCTGCCTCAGGACAAGGTCGAAGCGGTACGGCGCCTGGAGGCCCGGGGCCGCAAGGTGCTGGTCATCGGTGACGGCGTCAACGACGCCCCCGCCCTGGCCGCCGCCCACAGCGGTATCGCCATGGGCCGCGCGGGCTCCGACCTCGCCCTGGAGACCGCCGACGCCGTCATCGTCCGCGACGAACTCGCCACCGTCCCCAAGGTCATCGCCCTCTCACGCGCGGCCCGCCGCCTGGTCATACAGAACCTGGCCATCGCCGCGGTGTTCATCTCCGGCCTGGTCGTCTGGGACCTGGCCGGCCACCTGCCGCTGCCCCTCGGCGTCCTCGGCCACGAAGGCTCGACCGTCATCGTCGGCCTCAACGGACTGCGCCTGCTGCGCGACACCGCCTGGACCCGCGCCGTACAGAACACACAATGAGCCACCCCGACCAGCGGCGAAGAACCGACCTCGGCAGGTGAAGCCCCTGCCCGTCGCTGTACGTGCTCTTGCCCCACACAAAGCCGCAGGGGGCGGGGGCGTTACCCATCTGGCGTGCCCCTCCATGATCGAGTGGATCAGGGCCAGGGAACACTTCTCGGACTCCGCTGTCGCACGTAGCCGGTCGTAGGTGGCCGCCCAGTCCCGCACGGCGTGCGTGCGCGAAATCCCCTTCGCCGGGCACAACACCTACGTGCCGTCCGGAGTGCGGGGAGCGGAGACCTCGTCGACGACCCTGCCGGAGGGCGTGTTCACCGGGGGCGCATTCGATACGGCCGTATTCGCGATCGGCCTTCGTGTTCCGCGGTGCACCCACAGCGTCGCCCCGAAACGCGAGGGCGCCCGACCGGTCTGGTTCTACGGACTCGACGACACGTCCTGGGCCTGCGCGTTCTTCCGCGAGGACCGCCCCGAGACGACCGTCTATCAATCGGGACCGCGCCGACTGTGGGACGAGGTGGAGTCGGCCTATGCGTGGTGGGAGGGCGTAGGCAGGCCAGGGCATGAGCGGTTCGGGCTCACGGTCGACGCGGAAGGGCAGACCGCTTGGCTGGACCCGGGGTGCCGGTGAGGCCTCAGTCGGGCGGATCCGTGGGGGCCTTGGGCTCCCGGTTGGCGACAAAGGTCCCGCGCCCCGCCACCGTATAGACGTAGCCCTCCATCGCGAGCACAGAGAGCGCACGCCGGACCGTAGGGCGGGAGAGCCCGTACTCGCCGGCCAGCGTGTTCTCGCTGGGAATGGCCCGGTTGATCCTCCAGTCCCCCCGCTCCAAACGTGCTCGCAGGATCGCCGTCAACTGCTCGAACGGCGCGTCGGGAGTGTCGCGCTCCACCTGGTCATCGGGCCCGTACTTCATGTGCTGAAGGTATCCGGCCGACGAAACACAGCCAAGACCTGGCAGATACCTACAGGCAGCTACAAGAACCCATCGGCCTTTACAAGTAATTACAGGTAAGGCTAATCTCGCCCACGAAAGACCCCGGCGACGGTTGCAGCCGTCCCGGGGCATGGCCCATCAGCTATCGAGGAGCTGACGAACGTGAAAGACCTTATCGCGCGGGCTCTCCATGCCCTCTGCGCACTCCTGTTCCCCGCGACCGGTTCGCGGCGCGCCGGCGTATCGCCCATCCCACCCCCGGCCGCGCACAAGCCCGCCGCCCGCAGGCCCCTCCCACCCCACAAGAGCCCCTACGCGATCGACGCAGCCGCCAACCTGCCATTCGTCGACACGATCAATCCCGTACGGCCCTACCTCGACGCCCCGCCCCGCAATCGCCCCACCACACCGGAACAATGGGCCCAAGCAGAACGACTCTGGGCCCTGGACATGGCCACCCGCGGAATCGACGTCGGCCCCTACGTCATCCACGGCGTCCACATCAGCCCCCACGGCCGCACGATCCCCGTCCCCGTGGGCATCGCCATGGACGTAGCCGTATGAGCGCACGAAGCCCCGTCCACACAAGGTGCTGTTGGCGAATCCGGCGCGGCCCGGGCACCCTTCCGAAAAAGCGTGACACTTCTCACGAAAGTGTCACACTTTCTCAGCAGTACAGGGTCACCCAGGCCCGCTGACGGGACTGGCCAACAGCGTCACACAAGGACGGGGCTTCGGTAACTTCCGCTCCGGTGGGGCTTACAGGCCGCCCTCACCCATCCCATGAACCGCCGGAATCGTCCCCAGCCGCCCCTTCTGGAAGTCCTCGAACGCCTGCTGGAGCTCCTCGCGGGTGTTCATGACGAACGGGCCGTAGTGGGCCATCGGCTCGCGGATCGGCTGGCCGCCGAGGATCGCGACCTCGAGGTCGGGGGTGTTGCCGTCCTGCTGCTCGTCCGCGCGGACCGTCAGGGACGAACCCGCGCCGAAGACCGCGGTCTGGCCCATGTGGATCGCGCGCCGCTCCGCACCGACCGAGCCCTTGCCGGCCAGGACGTACGCGACACCGTTGAAGTCCTCGCGCCAGGGCAGCGTGACCTCCGCGCCCGGCGCCACCGTCGCGTGGATCATCGTGATCGGCGTGTGCGTGATACCGGGACCCTGGTGACCGTCCAGCTCACCGGCGATGACCCGCAGGAGCGCGCCGCCGTCGGGGGTGGTGAGCAGCTGGACCTGGCCGCCGCGGATGTCCTGGTAGCGCGGGGGCATCATCTTGTCCTTGGCCGGGAGGTTCACCCACAGCTGCAGGCCGTGGAAGAGCCCGCCGGACACGACCAGCGACTCCGGCGGCGCCTCGATGTGCAGCAGGCCCGCGCCCGCCGTCATCCACTGGGTGTCGCCGTTGGTGATGGTGCCGCCGCCGCCGTTCGAGTCCTGGTGGTCGAAGACGCCGTCGATGATGTACGTCACCGTCTCGAAGCCGCGGTGCGGGTGCCAGGGGGTGCCCTTCGGCTCGCCCGGCGCGTACTCCACCTCGCCCATCTGGTCCATCATGATGAACGGGTCGAGGTGGCGGTAGTTGATCCCGGCGAACGCGCGGCGCACCGGGAAGCCCTCACCCTCGAAACCGCTGGGCGCGGTCGAGACGGCGAGCACGGGACGTGCCACGGCGTCGGCCGGCGCGGCCACGCGGGGCAGGGTCAGCGGGTTCTCTACGGTCACTGCAGGCATGTCGGGACCTCCTTGTGCGTCGAGTTTAGTTGAGCGTTGAACTTTCTGCTACCCCACAACAGAAGAAGCCCGGAGGGCATTCCCTCCGGGCTCCACAGGGGTCGGACGACTAGCCGTACATCCTGCGCATCGCGAACTCCACCATCTGCTCGACCGCCTTCGCGTCGAACACCATCCGGTGCTCGCCCTCCATGTCGACGACGAAGCCGTACCCCGTCGGCAGCAGGTCGATGACCTCGGCGCCGGTGATCACGAAGTACTTGGACTCCTTGCCGGCGTAGCGGCGCAGTTCCTTGAGCGAGGTGAACATCGGGATCACCGGCTGCTGGGTGTTGTGGAGCGCGAGGAAGCCCGGGTTGTCGCCGCGCGGGCAGTACACCTTGGAGGTCGCGAAGACCTGCTGGAAGTCCTCGGCCGCCATCTGCCCGGTGGTGAACGCGCGCACCGCGTCCGCGAGCGAGGGCGGCGACGGCTCGGGGTAGAGCGGCGGCTGCTGGCCGTAGCCGCCCACGCCACCGGCCATCTGCTGCTGGGGCGGGACGTACCCCTGCTGAGCGCCCACGTTCTGGTCGTAGCCGTACATGCCCGCAAGAGTAACGAGTCACAGATGGACGGCTTGGGGTTGCGTCTTATTACCGACGGGTAGCATCATCGTAGCTACTGCTCAGTACAAGTCTCGTCGTACATATCTTTCTACGGAGTCGTCGCCATGGGGCACTACAAGTCGAATCTCCGCGACATCGAGTTCAACCTCTTCGAGGTCCTCGGGCGCGACAAGCTGTACGGAACCGGTCCGTTCGCGGAGATGGACACGGACACCGCGAAGAGCGTCCTGGAGGAGCTGACCCGGCTCGCGGAGAACGAGCTGGCGGAGTCCTTCGCCGACGCCGACCGCAACCCGCCGGTCTTCGACCCGGAGACGAACACCGCGCCGGTGCCCGCCTCCTTCAAGAAGAGCTACAAATCCTTCATGGAGTCCGAGTACTGGCGGCTGGGACTGCCCGAGGCCATCGGCGGTACGACGGCTCCCCCGTCCCTGATCTGGTCGTACGCGGAGCTGATCCTCGGCGCCAACCCGGCCGTGTGGATGTACTCCTCCGGGCCGGCCTTCGCCGGGATCCTCTACGACGAGGGCAACGACGTACAGAAGAAGATCGCGCAGCTCGCCGTGGAGCGGACCTGGGGGTCCACCATGGTGCTGACCGAGCCCGACGCGGGTTCCGATGTCGGCGCGGGGCGGACCAAGGCGATCCAGCAGGACGACGGCTCCTGGCACATCGAGGGCGTCAAGCGCTTCATCACCTCCGGTGAGCACGACATGGAGGAGAACATCCTTCACTACGTGCTCGCCCGTCCCGAGGGCCACGGCCCGGGCACCAAGGGGCTCTCCCTCTTCCTCGTGCCGAAGTTCCTCTTCGACGTCGAGACCGGCGAGCTGGGCGAGCGCAACGGCGTGTACGCGACGAACGTCGAGCACAAGATGGGCCTCAAGGCGTCCAACACCTGCGAGATGACCTTCGGCGACCGCCACCCGGCCAAGGGCTGGCTGATCGGTGACAAGCACGACGGCATCCGGCAGATGTTCCGGATCATCGAGTTCGCTCGCATGATGGTCGGCACGAAGGCCATCTCGACGCTGTCGACCGGCTACCTCAACGCCCTCGAGTACGCCAAGGAGCGCGTCCAGGGCTCCGACCTCGCGGCCTTCGGCGACAAGACCGCGCCCAAGGTCACCATCACGCACCACCCGGACGTGCGCCGCTCGCTGATGACGCAGAAGGCGTACGCCGAGGGCATGCGCGCCCTCGTGCTGTACACCGCGTCGATCCAGGACGCGATCGCCGTCAAGGAGGCCGAGGGCGAGGACACGTCCACCGAGCACGCGCTCAACGACCTCCTCCTGCCGATCGTCAAGGGCTACGGCTCCGAGAAGGGCTACGAGCAGCTCGCCCAGTCGCTGCAGACCTTCGGCGGCTCCGGGTTCCTCCAGGAGTACCCGATCGAGCAGTACATCCGGGACGCCAAGATCGACACCCTGTACGAGGGCACCACCGCGATCCAGGGCCAGGACTTCTTCTTCCGGAAGATCGTCCGCAACCAGGGCGCTGCCCTCAACTCCCTCGCCGAGGACATCAAGAAGTTCCTCGCGCTGGGCACGGGCGGCGAGGACCTGGCCGGGGCGCGTGAGCACCTCGCCAAGGCGGCCGTCGAGCTGGAGGCCATCGTCGGCCTGATGCTGACCGACCTCGCGGCGACCGAGCAGGACGTCAAGAACATCTACAAGGTGGGCCTCAACACCACCCGCCTGCTGCTCGCCTCCGGTGACGTGGTCGTCGGCTACCTGCTCCTCAAGGGCGCGGCGATCGCCGCGGAGAAGCTGGAGACGGCGTCGGCCAAGGACAAGCCGTTCTACACGGGCAAGATCGCGGCTGCGAAGTTCTTCGCGGCCAACGTCCTGCCCGGCCTGACCCTCGCCCGGAAGGTGGCCGAGGGCGTAGAACTGGACCTGATGGAGCTGGACGAGGCAGCCTTCTAGACAGCCTCGCACCAGCCCCGCGTCAGCACCGCACCACGTTCCGGGACAGACCGGAACAGCTTCGCGAAACCCCACATCGCCCTTGCGAGGGCCCGCTCCCGGCGCCGGGAGCGGGCCCTCGTACGTCGTTAAGGTGAACCCCATGAGCGAACCCTCCCGCTTCGACCGCGGCCACACCGACGACCTGTTGTCCTTCCTGGCGGCGAGTCCCACGCCGTACCACGCCGTGGCGAACACCGCCGAGCGGCTGGAGAAGGCCGGATTCAGGCAGGTCGCCGAGACGGACGCCTGGGACGGCACGAGCGGCGGCAAGTACGTGCTGCGCGGTGGCGCGATCGTGGCCTGGTTCGTCCCCGAAGGTGCGGCCCCCCACACCCCCTTCCGCATCGTCGGCGCGCACACCGACTCCCCGAACCTGCGGGTCAAGCCGCGTCCCGACACCGGCGGCCACGGCTGGCGCCAGGTCGCCGTCGAGATCTACGGCGGCCCGCTGCTCAACTCCTGGCTGGACCGGGATCTCGGTCTGGCCGGCCGGCTGACCCTGCGGGACGGTTCGACGCGGCTGGTGAACGTGGACCGGCCGCTGCTCAGGGTGCCCCAACTCGCCATCCACCTGGACCGTTCCGTGTCGGCGGACGGGCTCAAGCTGGACAAGCAGCGGCACCTCCAGCCGATCTGGGGCCTCGGCGACGACGTCCGCGACGGCGACCTGATCGCCTTCCTGGAGGAGGAGTCGGGGCTCGAGCCGGGCGAGGTCACCGGCTGGGACCTGATGACGCACTCCGTGGAGGCACCCGCCTACCTGGGCCGTGACCAGGAGCTGGTCGCCGCTCCGCGCATGGACAACCTGCTGTCCGTGCACGCCGGGCTGGCGGCCCTCGCGTCCGCCGCGGCCCGCGAGAACCTGCCGTACATCCCCGTGCTCGCCGGTTTCGACCACGAGGAGAACGGCTCGCAGTCCGACACGGGCGCGGACGGGCCGCTGCTCGGCGGGGTCCTGGAGCGCTCGGTGTTCGCGCGCGGCGGGTCGTACGAGGACCGGGCGCGCGCCTTCGCCGGGACCGTCTGCCTGTCCTCCGACACGGGTCACGCGGTGCACCCGAACTACGCGGAGCGCCACGACCCGACGCACCACCCGCGGGTCAACGGCGGACCGATCCTCAAGGTCAACGTCAACAACCGCTACGCCACGGACGGTTCGGGCCGCGCGGTGTTCGCCGCCGCCTGCGAGAAGGCCGGGGTCCCCTTCCAGACCTTCGTCTCCAACAACTCCATGCCCTGCGGCACGACGATCGGCCCGATCACCGCGGCCCGCCACGGCATCAAGACCGTCGACATCGGCGTGGCGATCCTCTCCATGCACAGCGCCCGCGAACTCTGCGGCGACCGCGACCCGTTCCTGCTGGCCAACGCGCTGGTGGCGTTCCTGGAGGGCTAGCCAACTCCCGCCCGGCGCATGGGCGTTGCCTTCCCGGGTACCCGGAGGCGGACCGGGCCGACCGGACCGGACAGGGAGGCAACACTCATGGGCCTGGGCGGATGCATCATCCTCATCGCCGTCGGCGCGATCCTCACGTTCGCGACCGACTGGCACATGCAGGGGGTCAACCTCGACCTGGTCGGCGTCATCCTCATGGTCGTCGGGCTGATCGGGGTCGTGACGTTCAGCAGCATGGCCCGGCGCCGTCGCGTGGTGATACCGGGTCAGACGACCGTCGTCGAGGACGACGAGACGCGCGGCTACCGCGGCGGCTACGGCGCCTGAGCCACACCCGACCGGATCCTTCGGCGGTGGATACACGGGCGTAGTCCACACTCGGGCCGAATCGCCCGCACAGGACATCCACAGACAACCGTGAGCAATCCGTGACGCGGTGCGCATTGTGCGGTTGTGTGAACCTCGTGAAGACTTCGTGCAGTTGAGGGCCCGGGGAGAGGCAGCCCCGGGCCCGCTCACGATCTTCACGAGGGGGGCCGCTGCCGTGCTCGAACCACGGCTGGTGGTCCTCATACCGGCCCACAACGAAGCGGACCGCATCGGCGCCGCGATCGAGGGCCTGTGGCGGCAGACCCGCAAGCCCGACCTGATCGTCGTCGTGACGGACAACTGCACGGACGACAGCGCCGCCGTGGCCGCGTCTCACGGGGCGGAGGTCTTCGCCACGCACGGCAACGCGCACAAAAAGGCCGGCGCCCTCAACCAGGCCATCGACTGGGTCCTGCCGCACCTCGACGAACGCGACCTCCTCCTCGTCCAGGACGCGGACACCGTCCTCAACCCCTGGTTCAGCGAGACGGCGACGGCCACCTTCAACCGCAAGGTCGGCGCCGTAGGAGGAGTTTTCTACGGCGAACAGGGCGGCGGGCTCCTCGGCCTCCTCCAGCGCATGGAATTCCAGCGCTACGCCTGGGAGTTGAACCGCACCGGCGGCAAGGCGCAGGTTCTCACCGGCACCGGCACGATGTTCCGCGCCCGCGTCCTGCGCGAGGTGCGCCAGGCCCGCCTCGACGGTCTCATCGGCGGCGGCGACGGCTACTACAGCCTCGCCTCCCTCACCGAGGACGACGAGATGACCAAGGCGGTCAAGACCCTCGGCTACCGCGCCATGTCCCCGGCGGGCTGCGCGGTCACCACCGAGGTCATGACCAGCCTCCCCAAACTCTGGCACCAACGCCTCCGCTGGCAGCGCGGCGCCCTGGAGAACCTCCGCGACTACGGCTGGACCAAGGTCACCGCCCGCTACTTCCTCCAGCAGTTCCTGATGGGCTTCGGCGCCCTGTCGTTCCTCGTCTACCTGACCTTCATGGCCACCTACACGACGGTCTACGGCTTCCCGGGCATGTCCCCGTTCTGGACCGCCATCGGCCTGATCTTCGTCGTCGAGAAAACCGTCTCCGTCCGCCGCGCCGGACCCGTCGCGGTGCTGGTCGCCGCGCTGATGATCCCCGAGATGCTCTACGACCTCTTCCAGCACGCCGTCTACTTCACCTCGCTGTGGGGGCTGGCCCGCCGGAGCGAGGAGAAGTGGGTGGCGACCTAGCCCCAACCCCCAGCCCACCCCTCACACCGCAGGACGCTTGACCGGAACCCTTTAGGAGAAACGTTTATGTACGGAAGAGTCGTCGGCGCCGGTACCACCGGCGCCGGAGGTGCCACGCTGGCCGCGACGGGCCTGTGGATGAACAGCATGGCGATGATGGTGGCGGCGACGACGCTGGTGGCGGCGGGGATGGCGCTGTACAAGCTGGCGCCGAGGGCGCGGCGGCGCTGAGCCTGTCCGTCCCCGTTACGGATCTCCCGTTTCAGGCGTCCTGGTCATCCATGCCGGCCAGCACGAGGGGGAGCCGGTCCGCCCCGCCCTCGGTGAGGCGGACCGGGACGCCCCAGTCCTGCTGGTGGACATGGCAGGCGGGGTATTCGTTGGACGGGTCGTCATCGCAGGAGGCGGCCATCGCGGAGACGTGCAACACGCCTTCCGCCACGGCCGAGTTGAGGGCCAGGGTGCGGTTCAGGTCCGTGCCCGCGCCCTCACCGCCGACGAGCAGCTCGGGCGGGGTCGCGGAGACGAGGAGCCGGGTCGAGGGGCCGTAGCGCGTGTCGAGCTTCTGCCCGGCCGGGGCCTGGAAGATGACGTCCAACTTCAGCTCGCCGGGGGCGACTTCGGTGGCCGCGCGCCGGGTGCGATGGGCGACGGACTCGACGCGTACGGCCTCTTCCGGGAGGCGCAGGCGGGTCAGCCGGTGCCGGGCGGACTCGACGACCAGGATGTCGTCGCCGACGAGGACGGCGTCGCTCGGCTCCCTCAAGTCCGTGGCCAGCGTGGTGACTTGACCGGTCGCGGGGTCGTAACGGCGCAGGGCGTGGTTGTACGTGTCGCTGATCGCGACCGAGCCGTCCGGGAGCGCGGTGACGCCCAACGGGTGCTGGAGCAGCGCCTGTTCGGCGGATCCGTCACGGTGCCCGAAGTCGAAGAGTCCGGTACCTACGGCGGTGTGGACGGCGCCGTCAAGATCCACCCAGCGCAGGGCGGACGTCTCGGAGTCGGCCAGCCACAGCCGGTCGGCGGTCGCGGCGAGCCCGGAGGGCTGGGCGAACCAGGCCTCGGGTCCGGGTCCGTCGACGAGGCCTTCGTTGGTGGTACCGGCGGTGACGGCGACGGTGGGGTCGGCGGGGTGAGTGGGGTCGGTGGAGTCTGCGGCGGGGTCGTAGGCCCAGAGTTGATGCACGCCCGCCATGGCGATCCACACCTTGCCCTGCCACCAGGCCACGTCCCAGGGGGACGAGAGGCTGACCTCGCGGGCGGGGCCGGAGGTGGGCTCGCCCTGCATCCACTGGCGGCCCGTGCCCGCGAGGGTGGTGACGGTGCCGGTGGTGAGGTCGAGTCGTCGTAGCGCGTGGTTCACGGTGTCGGCGACGACGACGGAACCGTCGTCGAGGAGGGCGAGGCCCTGAGGTTCGTTGAAGGTGGCGGAGTCGGCCGAACCGTCGTGAAGACCGCGCGCCCCGGACCCGATCCGCCGTACGACCGTCTCGCCGTCAGCCGCCAACTCGACCAGCTGGTGCCGGGTGGTGTCGCTGACGAGGAAGGTGCCGGAGGGCAGGGCGAGCACCTTCCCCGGGAAGCGCAGCACGGTCGGCTCCGGCTCGGGTGCGACGTACGGCCCGTCGCCGCGCCGGAGGGTCCCCTTCGCGGCGTGCTCGGTCTCCAGCTCCTCCACCAACCGCTCGATGGCGTGCGCGTGGCCCTCGCCCGCGTGCTGTGCGACGACGTAACCCTCAGGGTCGATGACGACGAGCGTCGGCCAGGCGCGGACGGCGTACTGCTTCCAGGTCGCCAACTCCGGGTCGTCCAGCACCGGATGCTCGACGCCGTACCGCTCGACCGCGTCCACGACCGCCTGGTGCTCGGCCTCGTGCACGAACTTCGGCGAGTGCACGCCGATGATCACGACCGTGTCCCGGTGCTTCTCCTCCAACTCCCGCAGCTCGTCGAGGACATGCAGGCAGTTGATGCAGCAGAAGGTCCAGAAATCCAGGATGACGATGCGTCCCCGCAGGTCGGCGAGGCTGTACTGCTTCTCACCCGTGTTCAGCCAGCCACCCTTGCCGGTGAGCTGGGGGGCGCGGACGCGGGCGCGTCGGGAGGTGCGGGGCGAGGATGCGTCGGTCATGGATCAAGGGTGCCACCGTCGGCTCGCCCTACGACACGGCCGTCGCGGCCGGCTCCGCGGCCGGGTCAGCCCGGCTTGACCGCCAGCGTCGCGAAATAGTGCGACATGTATTGAGCGGACGCGTCGGACTGGTGCGGCGCTTCCGCGAAGCCGGTGAGGAAGAACCCCGCGGCGAGTTGGCCGCCGATCTGGTCGGTGAGGGTGTGGCTGTATTCAAGAGGGGCATCCGCGCCGAACTTCGTGGCGCGTTCCTCGGCGGAGTACTGCGTGACATCGCTGTAGGGCAGCTTGTGCACGACGATCAGCTCGCCGCGCTCGTCGAGCGCCTCGGGGTCGAACAAGTACGCATCAGGGTTGAGGAAGCCCGCGAGCAGAGTTCCGCCCGGTCGCAGGACGCGGAAGCACTCGCGCCACACCGGTGCCAGGTCCGGTACGAAGACGTTGGAGACCGGATGGAATACGACGTCGAATGTGGCGTCGCCGAAGGCGCCGAGGTCGCGCATGTCGCCCAGGACGGTGTGCAGTTCGAGTCCGTCGCGCGCCGCCACCATCCGGTCCTGGCCGAGCTGGCGGGGTGAGTTGTCGAATACGGTGACCCGCGCCCCCGCGGCGGCGAGGATCGGACCCTGCTGGCCACCGCCGGAGGCCAGGCACAACACGTCCTTGCCGGTCAGGTCCGCCGGCAGCCAGGAGCGGTCGACCGGCTCATGCCCGATGAGAACGACCGACCAGTCGCCCATGCAGGCGCGCTCGACGTCCTCAGCACTCACCGGCCTCGACCACTCGTTGCCCTCTTGGACGTACTTGTCCCAGGATGCCCGATTGTGGGCAACGGGGTCGACACCACTGTCCTGCACGTTCAACTCCCTGCTACTGCCGAGCAGACACCTGCGGTACTGAGAGTCCGGTGCCGCCAGCCAACACGATCGCGGAGTGCGGGCTCAACGGAATTAGCGGGCAGAACTCAATCGTCACCGGTCGGGAGGTCACGGCCGGCCAGCTCTGCGGGCAGGTCGAACCACACCCCCTTGCCCTCCGGGTGCGATTGCCCGCCGTACGGGATGTCCGGGCCGTGCCCCCAACGGCCCTCGGTGACGGCGTCCACCAGGTACAGCCCCCGGCCACCGCCTCGCTCATCTGGTTCAGCCGTCAACTCCCTTATCACCGGCGGGTTTTCGTCCCCGTCGTACACCACGACCCGCAACCGCTCCTCCTCCACCGCCAGCCACAGCACCGTGCCGTCACCGCCCTTCGCATGGACACAGGCGTTGGTGACGAGTTCCGAGGTGCAGAGGATCGCGTCGTCGACCAGGGCGCGGTCCAGCTCCAGCGTGCGCAGGACGGTGGCGACGAAGTCGCGGGCGATGTGGGGGGAGGTGTCGAGGGGTGGGCAGATGAGGGTGTATGAGGGCATGGGGCATCAACTCCGGTGAGGTGATGGGGGTTTGCGTGATCCCGGGCTCGTTGCTGTCCGGCGCCCCGGTGTCGACGGTCGGGGTGGCGCGTCCAACGGGCGTTGGGCGTGCGGGAGTTGCGGATGGGTGACCGTATTGGCACCCTCCGTGAGGTACGTTACGACCATAGCGACTCAGCCTGATACGCACCAACCGTTCAAGGAAAGTGCACCGAACGAGGAGACCTCCATGCCGCCGAGGGCGAACCCCACCGCACGCCAAGGGCGACTCGGCGCCGAACTACGCAAGCTGCGCGAGGCGACGGGCATCGAGTCGCGGGACGCCGCCGCCTTCCTCGGCGTGAACCAGACCCAGATCAGCCACATCGAATCTGGGCGGTTCGGAATCGGCGAGCAACGGCTGCGCGGACTGGCCAGGTTCTACAAATGCGACGACAGCCAACTCATCGACGCATTGGTCGAGATGGCGACGCCGCGGTCCAAGGGCTGGTGGGAGGAGTACCGCGGCGTGCTGCCGCCCAAGGCACTCGACCTCGCCGAGTTGGAACACCACGCCTTGTACGTCCGCGTGTTCCACATGGTGCACATCCCGGGAGTTCTCCAGACCGAGGAACATGTACGCGCAGTCTCGATGTTCGCCGCGCCGAGTCTCACGGAGGAAGAGTGCGAGACCCGCGTCGCGTTCCGGATGCGCCGTCAGCAGGTCATCGCTTTGGGGACGCCGTACGACGTGATCGTCCACGAAGCCGCACTACGGATGCGGGTGGGCGGCTCCAAGGTAGCTCGCGCCCAACTCGACCATCTTCTTGAGGCATCCGACCGGAAGTCGGTCACTCTTCGCGTCATCCCCTTCGCTGCCGAGGGGTTCGCGGGGGCGGAATTTTCCATGCAGTACGTTGGCGGCGTCATTCCACAACTCGACACCGTGCAGATTGACGCGCCCCATGGCGCCGAGTTCATCGATGCCCCAGCGCGCCTTAGCCGCTACCGAACCTGGGGCGAGAGCATCGACAAGGCAGCTCTCCCGCAGGAGGCTTCCCTCGACCTCATCCGCCGTATCGCCCAGGAATTCTGAAGGAACACCCGTGTCCGAAGCCCTCCACTGGCAGAAGTCGTCGTACTCCGGAGGAAACGTCGAAACCAGCTGCCTGGAGATAGCCACTACCTCCACCGCCCTCCACCTCCGCGAGAGCGACGAACCCGCCACCCTCCTCTCACCCACCCCCACCGCCCTGAACGCCCTGCTCACCGCCCTGAAGGGTCAGTTCAAGGTGTGACCCGTCGTCGCGTCCACGTGAGCCGGGATCTCCTCATGCTGGTCGCCGACCGTGAGCGTGCCGGTCGGTTCGAGGACGAGGATCTCCGACGGGACCGGGGCGAACGGCTTGTGTTCCGTGCCGCGCGGGACCGTGAAGACGGAGCCCTTGGGGAGGACGACCGTGCGTTCGTCTGAGCCCGCCGACTCCCTTAGGGCGATGTGCAGTTCGCCCTCCAGGACCAGGAAGAACTCGTCGGTGTGGTCGTGGGTGTGCCAGAGGTGTTCGCCCTCGACCTTGGCGACGCGGACGTCGTAGTCGTTGACGGTGGTGACGATGCGGGGGCTCCACCGGTCCGTGAAGGAGCCGAGGGCGGCGGGGAGGGAGATGGGTTCCGTGGAGGTCATGGGGTCAGCCTGCGGGGTGTCGGGGCGGCCTCACGAGTGCTAGGAATCGCACATGCCGCAAGGATCCTCTCAGCGTTTCCCTTCGAAGCCTCATCGCGTCGCCGTCATCGTCGACGAGGGCACCAACCCCTTCGAAGTCGGCGTCGCCACCGAGCTGTTCGGGCTGCCGCGGCCCGAACTCGGGCTGCCCGGGCCGCTGTACGAGGTGCTGGTGTGCACGCCCGCGCGTGAGGTGCGGATGAACCACGGGTTCTTCACCCTCTCCGGGGCGCACGGTCTGGACGCGGTGGATACGGCGGACACGTTGGTCGTGCCGGGGCGGCCCGACAACGTCGTACCGCGCGGGGCCGCCGTTCTCGACGCCATCCGGCGCGCCCACGCGCGCGGGGCCCGTGTCATGAGCCTCTGCACCGGGAGCTTCGCGCTCGCCGAGGCGGGGTTGCTGGACGGGCGCCGGGCGACCACGCACTGGATGTGGGCCGACCGTTTCCGCGCCCTGCACCCGCGCGTGCGGCTCGAACCGGACGTCCTCTTCGTGGACGACGGGGACATCCTCACCGCCTCCGGGAGCGCCGCCGCGCTCGACCTCGGACTGCATGTCGTACGGCGGGACCATGGCGCCGAGATCGCCAACGCGGTGTCCAGGAGGCTGGTCTTCGCGGCTCACCGGGACGGCGGGCAACGGCAGTTCGTGGAGCGGCCGTTGCCCGAGGTGCCCGACGAGTCGCTCTCGCCGTTGCTCGCGTGGGCGCAGGAACGGCTGGGGGAGCCGTTGACGGTGGCGGGACTGGCCGCCCGTGCCGCCGTCTCCCCCGCGACCCTGCACCGGCGCTTCCGGGCGCAGCTGGGGACGACGCCGCTCGCGTGGCTGACCGGGGAGCGGGTGGCGCTGGCCTGCCGGTTGATCGAGCGCGGGGAGGAACGGCTGGACGTGGTCGCGGCGCGGTGCGGTCTGGGCACCGGGGCGAACCTGCGCGTACGGCTGCGGAGGGAGACCGGATTGAGCCCGTCGGCCTATCGGCGGCGTTTCGGACCCGCTGCCGGGGAAGCCGTAATGTCATGAGATTCCTCGTACGCGATCGGATCCTCGGCTTCGGTGAGGATTACTGGATCGAGGACCAGAACGGCAACAAGGTGTTCCTGGTCGACGGCAAGGCCATGCGCATCCGGGACACCTTCGAGCTGAAGGACACGCACGGGCGCGTGCTCATCGACATCCACAAGAAGATGCTCGCCCTGCGCGACACGATGGTCATCGAACGGGACGGTGAGCCCCTGGCGACCATCAAGCACAAGCGGTTCTCCCTGCTGCGCAACCACTACAAGGTGTCCCTGGTCGACGGCACCGAACTCGACGTCAGCGGCAAGATCCTCGACCGCGAGTTCGGCGTCGACTACGACGGCGAGCTGCTGGCGCAGATCTCCCGCCGCTGGCTGCACATCCGGGAGACCTACGGCGTCGACATCGTCCGCGACGACGCGGACGCGGCGCTGCTGATCGCGGTGGCGGTCTGCGTGATCCACCTGGCGGAGAAGGAACGGGAGGACTAACTCAGTTCCTGGTCGGCGGCCGTACGGGCACGAGCGCGTGCCCGGCGGCGCTCCTTCAGGCGGTCCCCGAAGTAGCCGCCCACGACGAACAGCGCGCCGAAAACCGCGCTGGCCGTCCAGCTGGGAGGGTCGTCCTGAATCCTGCCCACGAGCCAGACGAACACCGTCGCCGGGCCCCACGCGAGGAGCATGTCGGCGAGTACTGCGCGCGGCCGGGCGGTCGACCAGGAGTCGCGAGGCGCGGTGTCGTAGCCGACACGGGAGTAGTGGGCCTGACGGCGGCGTTCGAGGCGCAGGAACGCCCAGAACAGCAGCCACGCGCACGTGCCGACGAGGATCGCCCGGAACGGCGCGAAGGCCAGGCCGACGGGTATCGCGACGAGCAGCGCGGCCGCCGTGGCGCAGCCCGTCGGCTACCGGGCGGCGAACGCCTGAGGTGCGGGTGGAGGGTTCGCTCCGCCCAGGCCGCGGTCGATGGCCAGGAAGGCGCGCTCAAGTGCGGCCAGGGTCCGGTCCGTTCTGGCGCTCACCGCGTGCGACGCGGACGTTCCAACCCCAGTACCCGGTCCTTCAGCGCCGGGAACTGTTCCCGCGTCACCGCGACCTTTCCGGGGTCGAACTCCACCGTGAGGATCTCCTCCCCCGCTCCCGCCTCCGCGAGGACCTCGCCCCAGGGGTCGACCACGATCGAGTGACCGGCCTGGGGAACTCCGGCGTGCGTACCGGCCGTTCCACAGGCGAGGACGAAGGACTGGTTCTCGACCGCCCGGGCCTGGGCGAGGAGGGTCCAGTGGGAGCGGCGGCGTTCGGGCCAGCCCGCGGGGAGGACCAGGGTCTCGGCGCCGGCGTCGACGAGGCCGCGGAAGAGTTCGGGGAAGCGGAGGTCGTAGCAGGTGGCAAGACCGAGAATCGTGTCGGGGAGACGGACCGTCATCAGTTCGCTGCCCGCGGCCATCAGTACGGCCTCGCCCTTGTCGAAGCCGAAGCGGTGGATCTTGCGGTAGGCGGCGGCCAGTTCACCGGAGGGGGAGAAGACGAGGGATGTGTTGTAGAGGGGGCCATCAGGGTCACGTTCGGGGATCGAGCCCGCGTGCAGCCACACGCCCGCGTCGCTCGCCGCCTTGGCCATCGCCTCGTAGGTCGGGCCTTCCAACGGCTCCGCCTCCTCGGCGAACCGCTCGTAGGCGAACGCACCGGTCGTCCACAGCTCCGGCAGGACGACGAGGTCGGCACCGGCTTGGTCGCGGACGAGGGACGCCATCCGAACCCGGCGGGATTCGACTGATTCGCCCTCTTCTACGGCGATCTGGATGAGGGAGGCGCGCACACTACCACCGTCCTGGCATTCGAGCCGTTCACACGGGCCTACGATCGTCACACGAA
Organism: Streptomyces sp. NRRL F-525; assembly: GCF_000716605.1. Lineage (GTDB taxonomy): Bacteria > Actinomycetota > Actinomycetes > Streptomycetales > Streptomycetaceae > Streptomyces. The sequence goes on from NZ_JNXE01000036.1 coordinate 59,143, forward strand.
AGCACTGCCGGGGTGCCTCACAGCAGCGTAACTTAGCGTTCCAAGACACCCGCCGACAGCCACCTCCCGCTGGCAACGCCGCCCGCCACCCGACCTGTACCGACCGCCGAGGGGTCCCGTTCCGTGAGTCTGCATCCCACTCTCCAGCCCTACGCCGACGCCTGGACCCACTCCATCGACGCGATATCCGAGCTGGTCACCCCGCTCGCGGAGGGAGAGTGGAACCGGCGAACGCCGTGCCCGGGCTGGTCGGTGCGTGACGTGGTCTCCCATGTCATCGGGCTGGACAACGAGATGCTCGGCGACCCGCGCCCCATCCACACCCTCCCGCGCGACCTCTACCACGTCACCAACGAACACCAGCGGTACATGGAGATGCAGGTCGACGTACGACGCCACCACACGGCGCCGGAGATGACGTCGGAGCTGGAGTACACGATCATCCGCCGCAACCGCCAGCTGCGGAACGAGTCGCGCGACCCCGGCACGAAGGTGCGCGGCCACGTCAGCACCGAGGTCACGCTCGAAGAGTCGATGCGGAACCACGCGTTCAACGTGTGGGTGCACGAGCAGGACCTGCGCGCCGCCCTCGGCCGCCCCGGGAACCTGGACTCACCCGGCGCGCACATCGCCCGTGACGTGCTCCTCGCCGCGCTCCCGAAGGTCGTCGCCGACGACTCGGGCGCCCCGCGCAGTTCGGCGGTCGTCTTCGACGTGCACGGCCCGATCGAGTTCCTCCGTACGATCCGCGTCGACATCCAGGGCCGCGGCACCCTGGAGACGGCCCCCGCGCTCGGCCCCGCCGCGACCCTCATCCTCGACTGGGAGACGTACGTCCGGCTGGCCTGCGGGCGGGTCACCGTCGACTCGGTGTCGGACAAGGTCAAGGCGGACGGCGATCCGGAGCTGTCGGCTTCGATACTGCGGAACTTCGCCGTCACCAAGTAGCGGTCTCCAAGCAGCGGTCTCCAAGTAGCGGCGGCGGGGCGGAAATTCGTTGTCCCCGGGCGGCCGTCTGTCGCTAGCCTCCGCCGCATGTCTGACGTGACGTCCGAAACCGCGCACACCGAGAACGCCGAACCCGACGACGGGCCTCCCCGGCTCACCCGGCTCGCTTTCCACAGCCCCCTCTCCGAGGCGCGCGCCGACGGGATCGTGCGGCGGCTGGCCGGTGCCGGGCCGCGCACGGTGCTCGACATCGGCTGCGGCTGGGGCGAGTTGATGCTGCGGGTCCTGGCCGCCGTACCGGAAGCGCGGGGTGTCGGGATCGACGTGAACGCGCGGGATCTGGCGCGTGGGCGGCGCGATGCCGAGGCGCGGGGGCTCGCGGAGCGGGTCGAGTTCGTCGAGGAGTCGGCCGTGGGGACGGAGCGCGGTCCGGCCGATCTGGTGCTGTGTCTGGGGGCGAGCCAGGCCCTCAGTGACGCGGAGCCTCCCCGGCACACGGCTGAAGCCCTGCGGGAGTTGCGGCGGCTCGTCGTCGGCGGAGGGCGTGTGGTGCTCGGTGAGGGGTTCTGGCAACGTCCGCCCACGACGGCCGAGTTGGCCGGGATGTGGCCGGACGCGCGGGCCGACGAGCACTACGACCTCGGGGCGCTCGTCGATCTCGCGGTGGCGGCCGGGTTCCGGCCCGAGTGGACCGAGACGGCGAACGCGGACGAGTGGGAGGAGTTCGAGTCGGCGTACCAGGCGGACGCCGAGGTGTGGCTCGCCGGGCACGGCGACCATCCGCTGGCCGCCGCGACCCGCGAACGGCTCGACCGGCACCGGGCCCAATGGATGAGCTACCGGGGCGTGTTGGGCCTCGCGTACCTCACCCTCGTAGCCGCCTGAAAAGGGTCTACGCCGGCACGTGCACCGTCTCCACCCGGCTCGCCACCAGGTGTTCGCTCTCGCGGCGGGCCGCCCGGCGGCGCAGCCGGAGGATCTGGCTGACGCCGACCGCCTGGAGGACGAAGATCACCGAGAAGGCGATCGAGTAGTTGTCGCCGGTCGCGTCGAGGAGCACGCCGACCAGGAACAGGGTCGTCATCGAGGCCACGAAACCACCCATGTTGGTGATTCCGGAGGCGGTGCCCTGACGCTCCGGCGGGTTGGCCGGGCGGGCGAAGTCGAAGCCGAGCATCGAGGCGGGCCCGCAGGAACCGAGCACCGTGCACAGCACGATCAGCAGCCACATCGGCGCGTGGTCGCCGGGGTAGAGGAGCGTGACCGCCCACACGAGGGCCGTGGCGCCGACCGTGCCGAGCGCCAGCGGCAGCCGCGCGGTGTGGTGCCGGGCGACGATCTGGCCGTAGACCAGGCCGACCAGCATGTTGGACAGGACGACCAGGGTGAGGAGTTCGCCGGCGGTGGCGCGGGACAGGCCCTGCGCCTGGACCAGGAACGGCAGGCCCCAGAGGAGCAGGAACACCATCGCCGGGAACTGGGTGGTGAAGTGCACCCAGAGGCCGAGGCGGGTGCCCGGTTCGCGCCAGGAGGCGGCGATCTGGCGGCGGACGTAGGCCGCGCCGCGGTGCGGGAAGGGGGCCGGTTCGTGGCCCTCCGGGTGGTCCTTCAGGAAGAGCAGCAGCAGGACGAGGACTACGACCCCTGCGAGCGCGCTGCCCGCGAAAGCGGCCGTCCAGCCGATGCCGTGCAGCAGGCGCGCGATCACCAGGGTGGAGACGAGATTTCCGGCCATTCCCGCGAGGCCCGCTAGCTGGGCGACCATCGGGCCGCGGCGGGCCGGGAACCAGCGGGTGCCGAGCCGCAGCACGCTGATGAACGTCATCGCGTCACCGCAGCCGAGCAGCGCGCGGGAGGCGAGGGCGGTGCCGTAGGAGGGCGAGAAGGCGAAGCCGAGCTGGCCTGCGGTGAAGAGAACCACCCCGATGGTCAGCACCTTCTTGGTGCCGAGGCTGTCGACGAGGAGGCCGACGGGTATCTGCATGCCCGCGTAGACCAGCAGTTGGAGGATCGAGAAGGTGGAGAGCGCGGAGGCGTTGACGTGGAAGCGCTCGGCCGCGTCGAGGCCGGCGACCCCGAGGGACGTACGGAAGATGACGGCGACGAAGTAGACGGAGACGCCGATGCCCCACACGGCGAGCGCGCGGCGGCCGCCGGGCGGGTCACCGGGCAGGGACATCGCCGCACTGGAACTGCTACTGCTGCTGCTCATCGGACCTCGCCCCGGGCCAGGTGGGAGAACCAGTCGACGTGCTGGTGGACGATCCCGGCGGCCGCCTCGGCGTCGCCGGTGCGCAGCGCGTCGAGGATCGCCGCGTGCTCGGTGAGGGTCTTGGCGATGCGGTCGGGGTGCGAGTGCATGATCGCGACGCCCATCCGCAGCTGCCGGTCGCGGAGTTGGTCGTAGAGGCGGGAGAGGATCTCGTTGCCGCCGCTGCGGACGATCTCGGCGTGGAAGCAGCGGTCGGTGACGGCGGCGCCGGCGAGGTCGCCCGCGGCGGCCTGTTCCCGCTGCCGGTCGAGGAGTTCCTCGAGGCGGGCGATGAGCGTCGGGGACGCCGGTACGACCTTGCGGACCGCGTGCTGCTCGACCAGCATCCGGGTCTCGACCACGTCCGCGATCTCCTGCGAGGAGACGGGCAGGACCAGGGCGCCCTTCTTGGGGTAGAGCTTGATCAGCCCCTCGACCTCCAGGCGCAGCAGTGCCTCGCGCACGGGTGTCCGTGACACTCCGACCGCCTCGGCCAACTCGCCCTCGGTGAGCAGGGTTCCGCCTTCGTAACGCCGGTCCAGGACGCCTTGTTTGACGTGGGCGTAGACGCGGTCGGCGGCGGGGGGTTGCTTGACGGCGGGGGGTGAGGTGAGTGACGGAGCGGGGGACGGGGACGGCATGAGGACAGCATAGATACAACACGTACGCATGAGGACGGGCGTCCAGGATGCGGACGGAACCGAACGGGGTCGGGGGTGCGTCTACGGGGATGCGTGTACGGCGTGGGTTTCCGTAGTTTCCGCGGCCGGTTCTCGGGGGCGTTTCACACATTCGGGGAACCCGGCGCAGCAACCGCACAACCTTCTGTGCTACTTACGTGTCACACACGTACGGCCCTTTCTTTCCCCCCTCCAACTGGGCCGTTCCTCAGGGGCATTCAACGTATTCGGGGTACCTCAGTTGATTACTGCCATTACCGGCATCAAGGGCAGCCGCTTCCGCAGAGCCGCCGCGGTCACCGTGACCGCAGGCGCCGTGCTCGCGACCGGCGCCCTGACCGCGGCACCCGCGCAGGCTGTCACGACGCCGTCGATCGTGGCCAAGGGCGGGTTCGTGATGAACAACGCCACCGGCAAGACTCTTTACACGAAGGCCGCCGACACCAAGCGTTCCACGGGCTCCACCACGAAGATCATGACCGCGAAGGTCGTGCTCTCCCAGGCGAACCTCAACCTCGACGCCAAGGTCACCATCCAGAAGGCGTACAGCGACTACATCGTCGCCAACACCGCCTCCTCCGCCCACCTGATCGTCGGCGACAAGGTCACCGTCCGCCAGCTCCTCTACGGCCTGATGCTGCCGTCGGGCTGCGACGCGGCGTACGCGCTGGCCGACAAGTTCGGCTCCGGCTCGACCCGGGCCGCGCGCGTGAAGTCGTTCATCGGCAAGATGAACTCGACGGCGAAGACGCTCGGCCTGACGAACACGAAGTTCGACTCGTTCGACGGCATCGGCAACGGCAGCAACTACTCGACGCCGCGCGACCTGACGAAGCTCGCCAGCAACGTGATGAAGAACGCCACGTTCAAGACGGTCGTCAAGACCAAGTCGTACAAGGCGAAGACGATCACGAAGACCGGCAGCACCCGCACGATGGCTGCCTGGACCAACACGAACACCCTGCTCAGCAGCTACAGCGGCACGATCGGCGTGAAGACCGGCTCCGGCCCCGAGGCCAAGTACTGCCTCGTCTTCGCCGCCACCCGCAACGGCAAGACGGTCATCGGCACGGTTCTCGCGTCGACGTCGGTCGCCCAGCGCTCGGCGGACGCGACGAAGCTCCTCAACTACGGCTTCGCGAAGATCGGCTGACGATCGGTCAGCTTGCTCATAGGTACTGAGGGGCCTGCCGCATGCCAGCGGCGGGTCCCTTTGCCGTACGGCTTCCTCGACGTACGGCGCTCTCTAGTCGGTGTCCGTCGCCGCCAGCACGGCGATACGGCGGCGGTCGGGGGAGAGGGCGGCTATCCCGTAGTCGGAGTCGATGTCGCCGTGGAACCACTCCGTGTCGGCCTCGAAGTGGAACCAGGTGCACTGCCGGGCACGGTGCTCCACCTCCTCCGCACTCGCGCCGGCCGGCGCACCGCTCAGCCCGGCGATCGAACGCCATGCCCACAGCCGGCCGTACCCGCCGTGCACGCCCGAGTCGAACATGCCGCCCATCGACGCCGTGGCGAAGAGGAGCCGCCAGATCTCGTCCGGCGGGCGGACGGCGACCCCGAAGCGGTCCTCGGGGCCGAGCCCGTCGACGCACGGCATGGGCAGGGTCGGCAGCAGAGCCGGTACCCGCTCGGGTGCGACGGCCTCGTCCAGCAGGAAGACCCAGGCGCCGTGGTTACCCCATTCGCCCGCCTGCACGGCGGCGACGATGCTCTCCTGTACGTCCGTCGTGGCCATGTCGCGCAGGGCGGACCGCTCGGACGTACGGGGAGTCGGCGGGTCCACGCGGCCTTCGGCGGGCAGCTGACTCGGCACGCCGTGGGCGGAACCGTTGATCGAACGGCTCGGGAAGTCGGCGACAGCCTCGATTCCACGGCGGTGCACCGGGAGCCAGGCCAGGGCGTGCCAGCCGGGTCGGACGATCGTCCAGGCGCGCAGCGCCGGGAACGCGTCGGCGTCCACACCGCGGAGCACCAGCTCGTGGAAGAGGCAGTCGCGCAGTTCGTCCAGGTGATCCGGCGCGCGACGTTCGAAGACGGTGGCCGCGAGGTCGGCGACCGGGTGGTGCTCCGCGAGGAGCGAGGCGACGAAGGGCAGCACGGGGCGGCGCCCTGTGGACGGGCGCTTCTCGTCGAGGAGTTGGAGCAGGTTGCCCAGGCTGTCCCGGCCGGGGGTGAGGGCCAGCACCCGTACCACGTGGGCGAGTTGACGCTCGTACTCCCGTACCTGGCGGACGGCTTCCGTGCGTCGGTCGGCCAGCCGCTCCCCCAGCTCGCGCATGGACCCCGCGTCACCTTGCGCGGCACGCTGTGCGGCCTGGCTCCATGTGAGGCCGTCGAGATCGCTCACCGTCGGTTGTCACCTGCGTGTGTTGCGAAGGCCGTCCAGGTTGAGGGGGTGACCTGGAGTATGGGGCCGTTGGGGTGCTTGGAGTCTCTGATGGCGATGGTGGTGGGGGTGTTGCGGGCGACTTCCACGCACTGCTGTCCGACGTCTCCGCCGCTGTGGCTGGACTTGGCGAACTGAAAGCGGGGCACGGTTCAGAGGTCCCTGGTGAATGTTGCCCATGCGGTTCGGGTGAGCCGGAGTATCGCCCCGTCCACGTCCTTCGAATCACGGACGGCCACCGCGCCGGGGACGTTGCGGGCGACTTCCACGCATTCCTGGCCGGCATTTCCGCCGCTGTAGCTGGACTTGACGAACTCGAATGCGGGCACGCCGGCTACGTCTCCTTCAGGATCGCGTCGATCAGTCTGACCGAGTTCTGCCCCGCGAGGCCCAACCGCGTGATCCGGTCGAAGAGCCCGTTGTGGTGGTCGGCATCAGTATCGCTCTCCAGCCAGACGGTCGACGAGGTGGTATCCACGTGAACCACGTCCAGGGCACCGGGTTCGGCGAACGACACGATGGTGAAGGCGCTCGTCATCCCCGGATGCGCACCGGCCAGGTAGGGCAGCACCTGGAGTTTCACGTTCGGTCGGCGCGCCATGTCCAGCAGATGCCCCAGCTGGGCTCGCATGACCTCACGCCCGCCCACGAGTTGACGCAGGGCGGCCTCGTGCACGACCGCCCACAGTTCCAGCGGGGCCTCTCCGTGCAGCCGAGCCTGTCGCGCCATTCGGGACTCGACAAACGGCTCGATCTCATCCGGGTCCTCCCAGTGGCCGTTGCCGACCGCCAGTGCCCGCGCGTAGTCCGGCGTCTGCAACAACCCCGGGACTACGGCCAGTTGCCATGTCCGGATGTTGGTGGCGATGTCCTCCAGCGCCACGTACTCGACCATCGCCTCCAGCTGCGGGTATTGGTTCCACCAGCCGTGCGCTTTCCGCCGCTCACGGTCCGCCTTCGCGAGGGCCAGCAGCTTCCCGATCACCACCTCGTCGCTCTCGCCGTACAGATGGCACAGCGCCCTGACATCGGGGTCGCGCATCGGCACCTGCCCGCGCTCGATCTTCGCGACCTTGGTCACGGACGCCGTCAGCGCTTCGGCGGCATGTGCCTGCCTCAGGTCACGCGCCTCCCGCATCCGAAGCAGCTCGCCACCGAGCCTGCGGCCCAACACGGTGGTCACCGTCCGCCCGCGGTCAGGGTTGTTGCCCATACAGCGTTTCCTCCCCATGAGTCGCCCCAGTCTGTAGCCCTCCCGAAGCAACTCACAACCGAGGCAGGAATTTTTCTGCCGACAAGTAGTTGCTGCCAACTACCGTGGAACGCTACCTTCAGTGCACAACAAGTCACCCAGCGACACCAGTTGGCGTAAGGGCACCGCGCTGCCCGCGCCCGACCCCCACATCGCACAAGGAGGTGCCCCCGGTGACCGACTCCTGTCCTCCCGGACTCCCCAACCCCCACAACCGCCGCTACGACCACTACGACGCCGTCACCTACACCCCGTACCCGATCAACATCCCCCGCGCCCGCAGACACGTCGCCCACCTCACCGCCGCCTGGGGACACCCCCACTCCGCCGGCGACGCGGCGCTCCTGGCAAGCGAGTTGTGCACGAACGCCTTACTTCACGGGTGCCTGCGGGACCGCCTGTTCCGCGTGGAGACGTCCCTCACCGGCAACGCCCTGCGCGTGGCGGTAACCGACCCGCGGGGCGAACGGCTCCCGTACCCCCAAACCTCCACCCCCGACGACCAGTTCGGCCGAGGCCTCCTCATCGTCCGTACGCTGGCCGCCCGTTGGGCCGTGGAGAAGCTCACCGTCGGCAAGACCGTCTGGGCGGAGCTGAACATCGCGGGACCCTGATGCCTCGCTTCGAGGTCACCGCGAACGAACCGTAGGATTATTGCAACAGCAAGTGACGTGTGATGTCGACGCGACGGGGGCGGAGATACGGCATGGCAGTGCCCGGAACCGGCGCGGGCCAGGGTGGCAACCCTGACCTGCACGTGTCGTCCAAGGACCTCACCAAGCTCGCCGGCGACCTCGACGACATGCAGGATCACCTCGACAAGCAGGTCAAGCGGATGGACGCGATCGTCGACCGCGTCGAGGCCGGCTGGCGCGGGCCGGCGGCGACGGCGTACCGCGAGTTCCACCGCGCGGCCACCGAGGACGCCGTACGCATCCGCGAAGTGATCAAGCTGCTGGAGCAGGCCGTGCGGATGAGCCGCGACGGCTTCTCCGCGAACGACATCGAGGTGCTGGAGCACATGCGGACGATCCAGGTCGACGTCGGCAGCGAGGTCGACAAGCTGTCCACGCCGAACGCGGAGGCGACGGGAGATACGCCACCGCCACCCCGCAGCAGCCTCGACTCCTTCTGAACGCGGGGCGCCAACTGCCCATCACTCAGCCATAGTTACCGACCGATATCCAGGGGGATCATGTCGACCGGGGCTTCCGCCGACGACGACCACATAGCCGTCTCCTTCGCCACACTCCACGACCTCACCGCCGAGCTGGAGGACATCCTCAAGCAGCTCAACGGCAGACTCGACGACCTCTACGGCCGTGCCGAACCGGTCGTCCTGTCATGGAAGGGCGAGGCCCGCGAGGTCTTCGTCCAGAAGCTCGACGAGTGGGACCGGTCGGCACAGGATCTGCAGGCCGCGCAGAAGTGGCTGCACGCGTACGTCACGACTGGTCACGCAAACTACTCGGCGGCTCATCGGGCGGTGCTGCGCGGCTGGGGAGCCGCCTGATGGCAACGCCCTCACCTCAGCCGAGTCCGTCCACCAGCCCCGCCGCCGGTGACACCGAACCGGCTCCCGAACCCAGTGCCGCGCAGCCCGACCCGAGCCCCGGCACCTCTCCGGATCCCCACTACGAGCCGCCACCCCCACCGGCCACCGAATCCGACGGCCGCCCTTCGGACGCTCGCCGCGCGTGGGAACGGGAACAGTTGAAACAGCCCGCGCCCGACAGCGGGAGCGGCTTCGACATCAAACCGGGGCACGTCTACTACACGTCCACGGTGATCCGCGACGAGCAGTTCACCTTCCACAAGACGGCCGGCCGACTCGTGCAGGACGTCGACCATCGACAGGCGGCCGGGAACGGCGGTGGCCCCGACGACTTCGCCGGTGTCTACGACGACGTGGCCAAGGAGTTCCTGAAGACGTGGGCGGAGTGCGTGGCCAGTATCGGCGGCGTCTCACTCGGGCTGACCAACACGGCGAACAACTACATGGCGGCCGACTGGCACTCCCGGGGCATCTACGGACCACCACCGCGCCGGGACGCTCCGATCGGCGTCGGCAAGGTTTCGTACGGACCCGTCGCCTCCATCAAGTGGACCGGCACCGGCGACGGTTCGGACATCCCCTTCGTGGCCGCGATAGGCGATGTCCCGGACTTCCTGGCCGACTTGATCAAACCGGCGATCGAGGAAGGGCTGCGCCTCGGCAGAACCCACGAGATCACTCCCGGCGCCGAGACGGACAACCTTCGCAGCATCGGAAACGCATGGGAAGCGGCCGGCAAAGCGGCACAGTCGTCGGCCGACAGCTTCACCCAGGACATCGAGTATCTGACCGACAGCGGCAACAACGACTGGCAGAGCGCGATGAACGCCTTCTGCCAGTCGATCTGGGGCACCACCGCGTGGGGCGGCCGACGGGACGGCGACAACAACGCCATACCGCCGTCCCAGACCGGCGGCCGTGACTGGCGTACCAATCCCGGTACGGCGCCCGCCGACCGGCGCCCCGTCATCGAGGTCCTCAAGAAGACCGGTGACGACTTGAAGCAGATCTTCCACGATGTCGCGGACGCCGCCGAGAAATGCCGGAAGACGACCGAGCGCCTGGCCTTGGAGGCCACGAAGGCGACCGTCAACGACATGGTCCCGGACGGCTTCTCCTGGGACGAGTTCACCAAGCTGAGTGCCTACGCCACGTTCGCCGAGATCGTCCTGAAGTTCCGGTCACACATGGACAAAGGAGGATGCGATGCCGCCGTCGAGACCTACCACAAGGCGTTCCACGACGGCGCCGATCGCCTCCGTAAACTGCTTCCCGAACTGACCGAAGCCGCCATGAGCGCTCCGACGTACGAGGCCGAGGAAGCCCGCGCCGAGGCGTTCGGGGCGCGTTCCCTGACCGAATTCAAACCTGGTCATGTGTGGTCCACACCCGGCGACGCGGACAACGGGGTCTACAAAGTCGACCTGGCGTCCACGGAGTGGCTGGAGAATTCCCACACCGTCTCGAAGCATGTCGGCCTGACGGACGACCAGTTGGCCCAACGCCTGCGCGACGACCTGAAGGGTCCGCCCAAGCCGGGAACGACATGGCCCTACGGACAGCCCAAGATCGCCCAGGCCTCCACGTTCAAGGATCTGAAATCCGCGCAGAAGTTGACACAGTACACTCTCGATAAACGTTCGGAAGAAATCCAGGCATGGCTCGACGGTCCACCGAAACCGACACCGGGAAAACGCGAGGATTTCACAGTGGACAACACTCCGTACGGCGTGAGCGGAAGGAGCATTCCCAAATCCGCGATACAGTCGAACCCGCTCCCTTCCGATCAGGCCAAGGATGTTACGGGCGTACAGGTACGTCTTGTCTACAACGACAAGCTTGATCCTCCTTTCACTGTCCTGACATCCATGCCGGTCGCCAAATAGAAGGGTCAGGTTTTCGACCTTGTCATCCAATAAAAAGAATCTGGCCGACTATTTCAGCGTATCCGGCGCCAGGCTCCTCCTCTCGCGCTATTCGGGATTCCCCGAAGTGATCCCCGATGACGCGAGTACGTGGCGCGCCGACCTGTTCCCGATGATCCGGGGAATCTGGAATTCCCAAGTATCCGGCGGTCGCAGCATCTATGAGATCTCGGCCGAGCTACGACATGCTGCCGACTTGTTCGAGCAATACCCAGACGGGTCGCATCGGTCACTGAAGAACCTACCGAAATCGGAGTCGGGGTCGAATACGCCGACCACTTATCGACAGATCGCCGATTATGTCGAACAATGGCTCTCGCCGTTGAGCGGCGAAGAATTGTATGCCGTCCCGATGACGTCGCGGGAATTGCATTTGCGCTTCCCTCGCCTCGACCATATTCTGTCGATCTACTTCGGTCAGGATGGGGTGGCGGTCAGTGATGAAATGCAGAGCGCCACTGCGGAGGAGGGTATCCGGATGTACATTTCAGAGACCCACCCCCAATGCCCTTGGCAGCTCCCGGGAGCGGTTGCTGAATGCTCGGAGGCACTCACCCTCTTCCACACCGAGGAACAACTGGACCACTTCTTCAGTTACGTGGTGCACGGCGGGTCGGGCAGTGAGGATTTCACTGACTTCTTCCCCCTCTTCATCCGCCTTTGCACAGAACATCTGAAGGAAGCCCATTCACCACTCTGGCAGTGGCAGGAGCGGTAGGGCCACCGAGCCGGATCAGGAGAACCCGTTCAGCATGCGCACCCGTACCGCCACGTACCCCGACCGCGAGACCGCCCAATGGGCCACCCAACAGACCGTCACCGCCAACGAGCAGGCAATCCACCGCTGGCTGGCCCGGTCCACCCGCCCCCGCCTGACCATCGAGGCATCCTGGCCCTCCCGCCCCGAACCGGTCGGCCGGGTCCTGCTCCAGGCGATGATGCTGGCCGGACGGGAACCCGTCGATGTCCGCGCGGCCCGGGTGATCCTGAAGCGGGACGCGTCCCGACCGCACGGGTTCGCCGTGCACGCCACGTTCCCGATGTACCTGTAACCCCGTAACGATGCACCTGTAGCGACCCGACCTGTAGAGGCTGATCCCGTGCCCCTGAGCCCCCTCGAACACGACCGCCGCTACGGCGAGTTGGACCAGGTGATCCGCGCCTACGCCGGTCAGCCGGCCGACGACACCCCGGACAAGCCGAGCGAGGCACTGGTCGCCTACCTCCGCCACACCTGGCACACCCGCCCCTGGGCCCTCGCCGTCGCCGAACGCCAACTCCGCGAGTACGCCGGCAATCCACCGGGCCGACTCCGCCTGCGCCTCGGCGAGTTCTACGCGATCCCGGACGTGGGACTCCCCGAGGCCGAGATCCAGCAATGGCTGTACTGCCTCGCCGACCACATCAAACACAGCGTCGAGGAGGGCGAGGTCCCGCCCCCGGCCAACCCCGCCACCCACTGGGAATGGCACGCCCGCTTCCCCGAACTCGGCCAGTTCCTCGGCGGGTGGTTCTCCCAGGACATGCCGGACGAGTTCGACGACCACGACGCGGCGACCGACGACTACCGCACCTCCACCGACCCGCACCTCGTCGCCCGCCTCACCGGCGAACTCCACGAACTCCTCGCCCTGGACCTCGACGAGTCCGACTACGCCCTCGCCGTCGCCGAGTTGGGCATGGAGGTCGACCCGCCGACGCCGTACTCACCAAGCGGCTGGCTCGCACTGGTCGCCGACCGGCTGACCACACCGCGCGCCGACTACGGGCCCCCGGCGTAAGAAGGGAGTCCAAGTGGCCCGGGACAGGGACGAGTTGTCGGTGCTGCTGAAGCGGCTGGCGCATGCTCAGCGCGTGTACGTCCGCTCGGGGCGGCTGCCTTCGACGAGCGGCGGTACAAGCGGCGGTACGAACGGCGTCCTGGCCGCCATCGCCGCTGAAACGCACATCCTCGTGGGGCAATTGCACCGGGAGGACTGGCAGCGGTTCGCCAGCGCCCCGGAAGGTCCGGCAGCCGTCGAGCAGGTCGAGGAGGCGTTGGAACCCATCGCCGCGAAGAACGCCGCGGCCCTGATGGGCCGTCTCGCCTCGCAGTGCCTCGTGTGGCCCCAGTTCACGTTCATGGACCGCGCCGAGGCCGACGCCGTGGCCGGCCTCGTGGTGGAACTCCTCGGGGCCGACGCCCTGTGGTGGTCGAACTGCGACGGAGACGACGAAGACAGCTGGACCGCCGTGACCGCCTGCACCTTCGACACCCTGGTCGCCGGCACCGACGGCCACCGCTTCGCCGTACTCATCCAGGTCGGCGAGGACTGAGAAGACCGGGAGACCCGGAGACCCGGAGACCGAGAAGACCGAGCCGCGCATCCCCAACTCACAGAGACGCGCGGCCCCCGCCCCCTACCCCCAGGTGATCAACCGCTTCGGCTGCTCAAGAATCGCCGCCACATCCGCCAGCACCTTCGACCCCAACTCCCCGTCCACCAACCGGTGATCGAAGGACAACGCCAGCGTCGTCACCTGACGAGGCTTCACCTTGCCCTTGTGGACCCACGGTTGGAGCTTGATCGTGCCGACCGCGAGGATCGCGGACTCGCCGGGGTTGAGGATCGGCGTACCGGTGTCGATGCCGAAGACGCCGACGTTGGTGATGGTGACCGTGCCGCCCTGCATCGCCGCCGGGGAGGTCTTGCCGTCCCTCGCCGTGGCGACCAACTCGCCCAGCGACTCCGCCAGTTGAGGCAGCGTCTTCGCGTGGGCGTCCTTGATGTTCGGGACGATCAGGCCGCGCGGGGTCGCCGCCGCGATGCCGAGGTTGACGTAGTGCTTGAGGACGATCTCCTGGGCGGCCTCGTCCCAGGACGCGTTGATGTCGGGGTTGCGCTTGATCGCCACCAACAACGCCTTGGCGATCAGCAGGAGCGGGTTGACCCGTAGGCCCTGGAGCTCCTTGTCCTGCTTGAGCTCCTCCACCAGCTTCATCGTCCGCGTCACGTCCACCGTCACGAACTCCGTGACATGCGGCGCCGTGAACGCAGAGCCGACCATCGCCGCCGCCGTCGCCTTGCGCACGCCCTTCACCGGGACGCGGGTCTCCCGGCTCGTGTCGTACGTCGCCGGTGCGGCGGCCGGAACCACCTGGACCTGAGCCCGCGGTGCCGTCGGAGCCGGCGCCTGGGGGACCGCCACCGCCGCGTGCACGTCCTCGCGCGTGATGACGCCGTCCGGGCCCGACGGGGTCACCGTCGCCAGGTCGACGCCGAGGTCCTTCGCCAGCTTCCGCACCGGCGGCTTCGCCAGCGGGCGGGACTGCGCTACAGCGGACCCGGTCTCGGCCGGCGTCGCCGTCGCGTGGCCGTTCAGCTCCGCCTGTACGGCCGCCACCGCCGCTCCCGTCGCCGACACGGCCTCCTGCGCCGGGATCTCCGCCCCCTTGCGCGGCCGGCGCTTCGTGGCGGACGTGGACACTCCGTAACCCACCAGGACCGGTGTGCGGGCCGCCGGCTTCTCCTCCGCCGGAGGCTCGGGAGCAGCCGCGGCCGGAGTCTCGGCGGGGGCGCCCCCGGAGACGTCCACCGCGATGATGGACGTGCCCACGTCCACCGTCGTCCCCTCGGGGAAGCGCAGCTCGCGCACCACCCCGTCGTACGGGATGGGCAGTTCCACCGCGGCCTTCGCCGTCTCCACCTCGCAGACGACCTGGCCGTCGGTGACGGTGTCGCCGACCTGGACGTACCACTTGAGGATCTCGGCCTCGGTGAGGCCCTCGCCCACGTCCGGCATCTTGAACTCGCGTACGGACGCTTCAGCTTCAGTCATCGTCGTCACGACCCCTCTCCTCAGTACGCCAGAGCGCGGTCGACGGCGTCGAGCACCCGGTCCAGGCTCGGCAGGTACTCCTCCTCCAGGCGGGCCGGCGGGTACGGGGCGTGATAGCCGCCGACCCTCAGCACCGGGGCCTCCAGGTGGTAGAAGCAGCGCTCCGTGATGCGGGCCGCGATCTCGCCGCCGGAGCCGAAGAACACCGGGGCCTCGTGGACCACGACCAGGCGGCGGGTCTTCTCCACCGAGGTCTGGATCGCGTCGAAGTCCATCGGGGACACCGAACGCAGGTCCAGGATCTCCAGGGACCTGCCCTCCTCGGCGGCCGCGTCGGCGACCTCCTGGCAGAGCTTCACCATCGGGCCGTAGGCGGCGAGGGTGAGGTCCGTACCCTCGCGGACCACGCGGGCCTTGTGCAGGGGGTCGGGGATCGCCTCGGTGCTGACGTCGCCCTTGTCCCAGTAGCGGCGCTTCGGCTCGAAGAAGATCACCGGGTCGTCGCTCTGGATGGCCTGCTGCATCATCCAGTAGGCGTCCGACGAGTTCGACGGGCTGACGATCTTCAGGCCCGGGACGTGCGCGAACAGGGCCTCGGGGGACTCCGAGTGGTGTTCGACTGCGCCGATGCCGCCGCCGTAGGGGATGCGTACGACGATCGGCAGCTTCACCTTGCCCAGGGAGCGGGCGTGCATCTTGGCGAGCTGGGTGACGATCTGGTCGTAGGCCGGGAAGACGAAGCCGTCGAACTGGATCTCCACCACCGGGCGGTAGCCGCGGAGGGCGAGGCCGATGGCCGTGCCCACGATGCCGGACTCGGCGAGGGGGGTGTCGACGACCCTGCGCTCGCCGAAGTCCTTCTGGAGGCCGTCCGTGACGCGGAAGACGCCGCCGAGCTTGCCGACGTCCTCGCCCATGATGAGGACCTTGGGGTCGGACTCCAGGGCGGCGCGCAGCGATTCGTTGATCGCCTTCGCCAGCGGCAGGTTCTTGAACGTCGTGGTCTCCGCCATGTCACTTACCCCCCTCTTCGTCCGCGAACGACGCCTGGTAGGCGGCGAACTGGGCCCTCTCCTCGTCGACGAGCGCGTGCCCGTCCGCGTACACGTGCTCGAAGATGGCGAACCGGTCCGGGTCCGGCATGGCACGGACCGCTTCACGCACTCGTCTGCCCAACGCCTCGCTCTCCGTCTCCAGTTCCGCGAAAAATCCCTCATCCGCGTGATGCGCGGCCTCGAGATACGTGCGCAGGCGCAGGATCGGGTCCTTCGCCTCCCAGGACTCGCGCTCCTCGTCGGCCCGGTACTTCGTCGGGTCGTCGGAGGTGGTGTGCGCGCCCATGCGGTACGTGTACGCCTCGACGAGCGTCGGTCCCTCGCCGTTGCGGGCCCGCTCCAGCGCCCACTTGGTGACCGCGAGGCAGGCCAGGACGTCGTTGCCGTCGACGCGGACGCCCGGGAAGCCGTAGCCCTGGGCGCGCTGGTAGAGCGGGACGCGGGTCTGCTTCTCGGTGGGCTCGGAGATGGCCCACTGGTTGTTCTGGCAGAAGAACACGACCGGCGCGTTGTAGACCGCGGAGAAGGTGAACGACTCGGCGACGTCGCCCTGGCTGGAGGCGCCGTCCCCGAAGTACGCGATCACGGCGCTGTCGGCGCCGTCCATGGTGACGCCCATCGCGTAGCCCGTGGCGTGCAGCGTCTGGGAGCCGATGACGATCGTGTACAGGTGGAAGTTGTTCGTGTTCGGGTCCCAGCCGCCGTGGTTGACGCCCCGGAACATGCCGAGCAGGTTGGTCGGGTCGACGCCGCGGCACCAGGCGACGCCGTGCTCGCGGTAGGTCGGGAAGACGTAGTCGTCCTCCCGGGTGGCCCGCCCGGAGCCGATCTGGGCGGCCTCCTGGCCGAGCAGCGACGCCCACAGGCCCAGCTCGCCCTGGCGCTGCAGGGCGGTGGCCTCGGCGTCGAAGCGGCGGGTGAGCACCATGTCGCGGTACAGGCCGCGGAGCTCATCGGGGGTGATGCCGGCGACGTACTTGTCGTACGGGGCGGTCTTCGCGTTCTTGACTCGCTTGCCCTCGGGCGTCAGCAGCTGGACGAGGTCCGGGTCGGCGCCCTTGGCCTTGCTTCCGGCGCTGCGTCGCGGCTTGCGCGGGGCAGTGCTCTCCACGGTCACGTGTGCTCCTCCGTCGGTCCGGCTCCCCGGGTTCGCCGGGTGCCAGTGCGGCTCACCTGCGCCCCACGGACGCACAGGGTGGGTGCGGTTCGTCGGGAACAGGCGTGACAGGTGCCCCGGCGAGCGCCCTGCAACAGGCACGTTACCCAGTGCTCCACAATTCTGTGAAACCCCTCCTGACCTGCGATTTTGCTTGGATTTCCAAGTAAATCGCGAAAGTCGGGAACAAGTCCTGGTCACAGCCTTGCAGGGGGCCGGAACAACGGCACGTTATCCCGCTCACCTCGGGCACGGGAAGAGCCCGTATGTGAGACTTACCGCGTGCCCGGAGACGGAAAAATCAGCGTATTTCTCCTCGATGACCACGAAGTGGTCCGCCGGGGTGTCCACGAGCTGCTCTCGGTCGAGGCCGACATCGAGGTGGTCGGCGAGGCCGGCACGGCGGCCGACGCGCTGGTGCGGATCCCGGCCGTGCGCCCGGACGTGGCGATCCTGGACGTACGGCTCCCGGACGGCAGCGGGGTCGAGGTGTGCCGGGAGATCCGCGCCCGGGACGAGTCCGTGAAGTGCCTGATGCTGACCTCCTTCTCGGACGACGAGGCCCTCTTCGACGCGATCATGGCGGGCGCCTCCGGGTACGTCCTGAAGGCCATCCGGGGGAACGAACTGCTGAGTGCCGTACGGGACGTCGCGGCCGGCAAGTCGCTGCTCGACCCGGTGGCGACCGCCCGGGTCCTGGAGCGGCTGCGCAACGGCGGCCCGCAGCAGGACGAGAAGTTCGACTCCCTCACCGACCAGGAGCGCAGGATCCTGGACCTGATCGGGGAGGGGCTCACCAACCGGGCGATCGGCGAGCGGCTGCACCTCGCGGAGAAGACCATCAAGAACTACGTGTCGAGTCTGCTTTCCAAACTCGGTATGGAGCGGCGCTCGCAGGCGGCGGCCTATGTGGCGCGGAGACAGGCCGAGCAGCAGCGTCATTAGGGACCAAAGACCCCTCCCCCGAAGGGCCCGCTCAACCGACAGTAAGTGCATGCCCACCGACGAACGGCTCGCCGTCGATCTGCTCGCGCGCACCGACCACGGCCGGGTGGCCACCACCCTGGACGCGCTGCCCTTCCTGGCCCCCGCCCGGCACATCGTGGCGGACGAGCGGCTGCTGCTGCGGATGCCCCGGAGCCAGGGCCATCACCACGCGTGCGTGGACCGTGTCGTCGCGTACGGCGCCGACAACCTGGACTCGGCCGGGCCGGACGACGACCTGTGGTCCGTACAGGTGGTCGGCACGTGCGAGCCGCATGAGCCGACGGCGGAGCAGGTCGAGCGTTTCGGGCCGGCCCGGGACGCGATGGTGTACCTGCGCATCGAACCGCGGCTCAGCACCGTGCACTCCCCGGACGGCGGCCTGGAACGGCGCTTCGGGCCCACCCTGTGACCGAAAGCGACCATCGACGACCGAGCGGTGACTTTCTGTGACAAACCGCAGCTCAAGGGCCCACCCCGTGCCCTAGCATCGGCCGCGTGCCGCCCTTACGTGTACCACCCCCCGTGCCCCACGCGCCCCCGCTGGGCGCCCTCCTCCGCCAGTACGCCGCCGGGTCCGCCGTCACCTGCGAACCCGTCGAGCAGGGCCTGCTGAACCGCGGCTACCGGCTCCGCACGACCCGGGGCCGCTACTTCCTCAAGCACCACTTCGACCCCGAGACCGCGGACCCGGCGGCGATCGCCCGCCAGCACACCGCGACCCGGCGCCTGGCCGACCTCGGCGTCCCCGTGGCGCCCCCGCTGCCCGCCCGCGACGGCCGTACGGTCGCCGTCGTCGGCGGTCACGCCTACGCCCTGCACCCCTGGATCGACGGCAGGCACCGCCACGGCGGCCAGTTGACCACCGGTCAGTGCGGGCGCCTCGGCGCGCTCCTGGGGGTCGTCCACGCGAGCCTGGAGCGGGTCATGCCGGGGCGCCGCGAGGAGTGCGCGCCGGGGGCCGACCCCGCCGACACCTTCGCCCTCATCGACGACCTCCTCGGGCACGTCCGCCGGCACCGACCCGCCGACGCCTTCGACGAACTGGCCCGCCACCGGCTTCTGGAGCGGCGCGAGCTGCTGGAACGGCACGCGGACCGACGGCCGCCGCGCGGGGCCTCCGTGGGGTGGACGCACGGGGACTTCCACCCCTTCAACCTGCTCTACAAGGGCGACGCCCCCGCCGCGATCGTCGACTGGGACCGCCTCGGCGTCCAGCCCCGCGCGGAGGAGGCCGTACGCGCCGCCGCGATCTTCTTCGTACGGCCCGACGGAGCCCTGGACCTGCCGAAGGTGCGGGCGTACGCGCACGCGTACCGGCGTTCCGCGGGCGCCGGTGCCTCCGAACTGGCCGCCGCCGTGCACCGGGTGTGGTGGGAGCGGCTCAACGACTTCTGGATGCTGCGCTGGCACTACGAGCGGGGCGACACCCGCGCGGACCCCCAGTTCCCGGCCGCGTCGGCGCTCGCCGTGTGGTGGACGCGGGAGTACGGCGCGGTGTGCGAGGCGTTCGCGGAGGGCGCTCCCTAGGGACAGCGGAAAACAGCACGCGCGCGTGGACCCCTGTTACGGGGTGCACGCGCGCGTGAGTGCTTCGGTGCCGGTGGTCCGGGCGGGGTCAGCCGCCGCCCAGGGCGCCCGCGACCGTACCGCCGCTGTCGTCCCCGCCGGCGTCACCGGTGCCGCCCGTGTCCGTCGGGTCCACCGACGTCGACGCGGTCGGCGTGTCCGACGGCTCCTCGGAAACCGTCGCCGACGGGGTGCTCGAAGGCTTCTCGCTGGCCGTCTCGGTCTGGGTGTACGACGGCGTCGGCGTCGGCGTGTACTGCGAACCGGAACTCGTGCCGCTGTCGTCCGTGGCCGTGTCGGACGACGAGGCCGTCGCGTCGTCGCTCGGCGTCTCGGTGGCCGTGTCGTCGGTCGCGGTCTGCGAGGTGGTCGGCGACTGGGTGGTGCCCGAACCGCCGCTGCCGTTACCGGTGTTGTTCATGGCCAGCGCGACACCCGCCGCGATGGCGATCACCGCGAGCACCGCGAGGATCCACAGCTTGCCCCGGCCGCTGCCGTGGTTGCCGTGCCCCTCGAAGCCGCCGTCGTC
The DNA here is from genome assembly GCF_000716605.1 of Streptomyces sp. NRRL F-525. Classification (GTDB taxonomy): domain Bacteria; phylum Actinomycetota; class Actinomycetes; order Streptomycetales; family Streptomycetaceae; genus Streptomyces. Next base: position 79,255 of record NZ_JNXE01000036.1, read on the forward strand.
GCCGTTGCCGTAGCCGCCCGGCAGGATCGGCTGCGGGATCTGCGTGGTCCCGGAGGAGTCGCCCTGGGGCATCACGGTCGTACCGGCGAAGCCCCCGGGCGGGGTCCCCTGCCCGTTGGCCACGGTCACCGGGCCGGTGTTCCAGGTGCCGGTGTGGCCGCCCTGGTCGTAGAGCATCTGCAGGCCGTACTGGACGAGCCCGCGCATCTCCTCGGCCGTCTGGAAGCGGTCGTCCGGGTCCTTCGCCAGGGAGCGCATGACGAGGCCGTCGAGCTCCGGCGGGCAGACGCCGTTCGAGGTCTGGGACGGCGGGACGGGGATGTCCTGGACGTGCTGGTAGACCACCGACAGGGGTGTCTCGCCGGTGAACGGGGGCCGCAGCGCGAGGAGTTCGTAGAGGAGGCAGCCCGTCGCGTACAGGTCGGAGCGGTGGTCGACGGCCTTGCCGAGCGCCTGCTCCGGGGAGAGGTACTGGGGCGTGCCCATGACCATGCCGGTCTGCGTCATCGTCGTGGACGCCCCGTGCAGGGCGCGCGCGATGCCGAAGTCCATGACCTTGACGGCGCCGTTGTGCGTGATGATCACGTTCGCGGGCTTGATGTCGCGGTGCACGATGCCGTGCTGGTGCGAGTAGGCGAGCGCCTCCAGGACGCCGGAGACGATGATCAGGGCCTGCTCGGGCCCGGGCGCCTCGGCGTTGAGAAGGAGGTCGCGGATCGTGCGGCCCTCGACGATCTCCATGACGATGTACGGCACCGACATGCCGCCCACGTAGTCCTCGCCGGAGTCGTACACGGCGACGATCGCGTGGTGGTTGAGGCCGGCCACCGACTGGGCCTCGCGCGTGAAGCGGGCCTTCGACGTCGGGTCCTCGGCCAGGTCCGAGCGGAGCAGCTTGACCGCGACCGTGCGCCCGAGCCGTACGTCCTCGGCCGCGAAAACCTCGGCCATACCGCCCCGGCCCAGTCTGTGGGTGAGCCGGTACCGGCCGTCGCCGACCAGTCCGCCGTTACCCCACAGCTCCGGTGCGTCCGACATTCCGCCGCCAGCCGCCTCGGGGTCGGACGGGCCCTGAGCGTGCTGCTGTGCCATCAGTCCTCGCCGTCGTTTCTGCCCGCGGTGCGCGCGGTGTTGTTACGGTCTCCGTCGGCCACGCTACAGGCTCGGCGCAAGCCTCCGGTCCGGGATCAGTGCCGGAATCGTCCGGAGACGGACCGGCCATCAAATCGGTATCACGGGCCGTCGTGCAAATTCTGTGTACCGCCGGTACAGCACCTGTAACGCTTCCACGACTCTTCTTTCGCGTACGGTCACGGATCGGGCACCGCGCTTGACGTGTCAGTGCCCTCCGGCAGACTTGGCCGGGAATGGCACTTTCGATCACTGGGCCGGCGCCGATGGGGGACACGGGACATGAGCCAGGACGGCGCACACGGCCGGTATGCGGGGCGCGCGCTCGCAGGTGGCCGCTATCAACTGCGCGACCTGCTCGGTGAGGGCGGCATGGCCTCGGTCCACCTGGCCTACGACTCGGTGCTCGACCGCCAGGTCGCGATCAAGACACTGCACACGGAACTCGGCCGGGAACAGGCCTTCCGCGAGCGCTTCCGCCGCGAGGCCCAGGCCGTGGCCAAGCTCACCCACACCAACATCGTCTCGGTCTTCGACACCGGCGAGGACGCCCTCGACGGCACGACGATGCCGTACATCGTCATGGAGTACGTCGAGGGCCGCCCGCTCGGCTCCGTACTCGACGAGGACGTACGGCAGTTCGGCGCGATGCCCGCCGACAAGGCGCTGAAGATCACCGCGGACGTGCTGGCCGCGCTCGACATCAGCCACGAGATGGGCCTGGTCCACCGGGACATCAAGCCGGGCAACGTGATGATGACCAAGCGCGGTGTCGTCAAGGTCATGGACTTCGGCATCGCCCGCGCCATGCAGTCCGGTGTCACCTCGATGACGCAGACCGGCATGGTCGTCGGCACCCCGCAGTACCTCTCGCCCGAGCAGGCGCTCGGCCGGGGCGTGGACGCGCGCAGCGACCTGTACTCGGTCGGCATCATGCTGTTCCAACTGGTCACCGGGCGGCTGCCGTTCGACGCGGACTCGCCGCTGGCCATCGCGTACGCGCATGTGCAGGAGGAGCCGGTCGCGGCCTCCTCGATCAACCGTTCCCTGCCGCCGGCCGTGGACGCCCTGATCACCCGCGCGCTGAAGAAGAACCCGAACGAGCGCTTCCCGAACGCCGAGTCCATGCGCGACGAGTGCCTGCGCGTCGCCGCCTCGCTGCACGCGGCGCCCCCGAGCATCGTGCCGGGCGCGCCCACGCAGAGCGGCGCGGGCGTCGGCTCCGCGGTCTTCCCGCCGGTCGACCAGGCGGCCCCGGCCCCCACCGGCCCGGTCCACACGCCGTACCAGCCGGGTCCCTACGGCGGCACACCCGCGCCCGCCCCCGCCTACGGCTATCCGCAGCAGGCGGGCTACCAGCCGCAGCCCTCGGTCGGGTTCGGGCAGCAGGGCATCTCGACCCCGCCGCCGTACAACCTGACCCCGCAGCACCCGACCCCGGCCTCCGGGGGAGGCGGCGGCAGGAGCAACAAGCCGGTGATCATCGGCTCGGTGGTCGTCGCCGTCGTCGCGGTCGGCGCGCTGATCGCCGCCCTGTCGATGAACAACGGCGGCGGGGACGACGCGAAGGGCAGCGGCGGCAGCGCGAGCGCGAGCACCTCGGCGACCGCGGTCGAGGGGCACCGCGACGGCGACACGTCGAAGACGATCGCGACGACCGCGTGCAAGGAGCCGGAGGAGTCGTACAACGACCCCAGCAAGATCCAGGTCCCGGACTTCCAGTTCAAGTACATCGACTCGGTCAAGTCCTGCCTGCAGGCCGCGGGCTGGAAGGTGAAGATCAAGTCCGAGGACGAGAACACCTACGGCCAGGGCACGGTCATGGACCAGTTCCCGGCGGCCGGCACGGACGTGGACCCCAAGGACATGCCCCAGATCCAGCTGGGCGTCTCCACGGGCAACCCGTCCTGACACCGATCATGTGGAAGGGCCCGGCAGCATCGGCTGCCGGGCCCCTTTGTCGTGTCGGTACGGGCTCTCGTGTGCGGGTCGGGTTCCTACAGGTACGGGCCGCCCACACGGCCGCCGCCCGGCTGGCCCTCCTCGGCGCCGTCGCCGACGCCCGGCGGCAGCGCCCGGCGCATCTGCTCCAGCTGCGCCCGCGCGGCCATCTGCTGGGCGAACAGCGTGGTCTGGATCCCGTGGAAGAGCCCCTCGAGCCAGCCCACCAACTGGGCCTGCGAGATGCGCAGTTCCGCGTCGCTCGGCGTCACGTCGTCCGTGAACGGCAGCGACAGCCGCTCCAGCTCCTCCACCAGCTCGGGCGCCAGACCGTCCTCCAGCTCCTTCACGGAGCTGCGGTGGATCTCCTTGAGCCGGGCCCGGCTGGCTTCGTCGAGGGGAGCCGCACGCACCTCCTCGAGAAGCTGCTTGATCATGCTGCCGATCCGCATGACCTTGGCCGGCTGCTCCACCATCTCCGTCACCGGGATCTCGCGGGAGTCCTCGTCCCCGGTGCCACCGAGCGCCATCCCGTCCTGTCCCACGACCAGGATCTGAGGCTTCTCCGGTGACCTTTCGTTCCTCGGCATCTCCATGCCGCCATTCTCTCGCACTCGTACACCTCACGACCGTGGTGCCCCCCTCGAAAGGTGATCCACCGTTTCCGCATGGCCGAACCCGGAGTGCCGGAGCGTCCGCACGGTGTGACGCTGGGTGCGTCGATCTTGCCGCCTCGGCTCGGGAGGGGGTCACGGACGTGACTCCATGGCTGCGTACAACGGGACTGCTGCTCGTGCTGGGCACGGGTGCGGTGGTGAGTCCGTGCGGGGGTGCTCCGGCGTACGGGGTGGTGGTGGGGAGCGGTGGTACCGGGGGTGGTCGCGTCGCGGTCACGGCGCCGGCCTCCGGCTCCCCCTCCGCCTCCGACTCCGCCTCCGCCTTGAGGCCCGCTTCCGGTCCCGACGCCGCGCATGCCTCCCCCGAGCCCTCCAGGGCCGGAAGCCAAGCGGGCGAAGGACGGCAACGGCCGGGCCGTACGGCGGAACCGACCGCGGACGAGGACGAGGACGAAGGTGGCGGAGGAGACGGTGACGACACGGCCGGCCTGACGGCGGACGGTGACGGGAGCCCCTCGGCCGGCCCCGCGAGTGCCGCCCCCGCCGACTCCGCGTCCTCCCAGGAGGCCGCACCTGTGCCGTCCTCGCCGCCGCTCCGGCCCCTGCGCCAGACCGTCGCCCACGCCGAGGGCACCGCCGAGCCCGTGCTGCGGATCCTGCCGCTGGGCAGCGGCCTGATCCTCATCGGGCTCGGCCTGGGCCTGGCCTTCATCGCTCTCCGGGTGCGCCGGAGCTAGGATCCGCCGGGCCTACGGCGCGACGAGCAGCACCTTGCCGATGTGCCCGCTGTCCTCCAGCACCTGGTGCGCGGTCCCGGCCTCGCTCATCGGCAGCTCGCGGTCGACGACCGGCCGGATCTGACCGGCCTCGATCAGCGGCCACACATGCTCGCGTACGGCGGCGACGATGGCCGCCTTCTCGCCGAGCGGGCGGGCCCGCAGCGAGGTCGCGCTGATCGCGGCCCGCTTGCCGAGCAGCGTGGCGATGTTCAGCTCGGCCTTGATGCCGCCCTGCATGCCGATGATCGCGAGCCGCCCGTTGACGGCGAGGGCCTGGACGTTGCGGTCCAGGTACTTGGCGCCCATGTTGTCGAGGATGACGTCGGCGCCCGCACCGCCCGTGGCCTGCTGGAGCTCCGCGACGAAGTCCTGCTCGCGGTAGTTGATGAGGATGTCGGCGCCCAACTCGGCGCAGTAGTCCAGCTTTTCCTTGGTGCCGGCGGTGACGGCGACCTTCGCGCCGACGGCCTTGGCGAGCTGGATCGCCATGGTGCCGATGCCGCTGGAACCGCCGTGCACGAGGAGCGTCTCGGCGGGGCGGAGGTGGGCGACCATGAACACGTTCGACCAGACCGTGCAGACCACCTCGGGCAGCGCGGCGGCCTGCTTCAGGTCGACACCGGCGGGCACGGGCAGCAACTGCCCCGCCGGAACGGCGACCTTCTCGGCGTAACCGCCGCCCGCGAGCAGCGCGCACACCTCGTCGCCGACCGACCAGCCGGACACCCCGGGGCCGATCTCGACGATCCGGCCGGAGCATTCGAGGCCGGGGTAGGAGGACGCGCCGGGCGGCGGGTCGTAGAAGCCCTGGCGCTGCATGATGTCGGCGCGGTTGACGGCGCTGGCCACCACCTCGACCACCACCTCGCCCTCGCCGGCGACCGGATCGGGGACCTCGCCCCACACCAGTGCCTCGGGCCCACCAGGTTCGGAAATCGTGATCGCATGCATGAGGCCGACGCTACTCCTCGTCCTCCGGCCGACCGCCGAAGGCGGGTCACTGCGGCGGCGGTCGGAGGCGTGTCACTCCGGCAGCGGCCGGGTGTCCGGCGCAACCTGCGAACCCGGCGAGACCCGCACGATCGTGATGAGCCGGTCCGTCAGCTGAAGCGTCCCGATGGCCGGGTCGTCGTAGCCGAGTACTCGATGTCCGCGTACGACGCTCACGACCAGGTCGTCCGTGTCGCGCGGGGACTTGCCGACCTCGGCCTTTATGACCGGGCGTTCGGTCATGTCGAGGCCGCTGCCCTGCTGGATGAGGTCCTCCATGACCATGCCGGCGGCGGGGCTGAGCACGGAGAGGCCGAGCAGGCGGCCGGCCGCGCTGGCGCTGGTGATGACGGCGTCGGCGCCGGACTGCTTGAGCAGCGGCGCGTTCTCCTCCTCGCGCACGGCGGCCACGATCTTCGCGCTCCGGTTGAGCTGCCGGGCCGTGAGGGTCACCAGCACCGCCGTGTCGTCGCGCTGGGTCGCGATGATGATCTGCCGCGCCTTGTGCACCTCGGCGCGCTTGAGGACCTCGCTGCGGGTGGCGTCCCCGACGACGCCGACGTATCCCTGGCTGCTCGCCGCCTCGATCGCCTTGCCGCTGGGGTCGACCACGACGACCTGTTCCTTCTTCAGCCCCGTCGCGCACACGGTCTGGATCGCGGACCGCCCCTTCGTCCCGAAGCCGATGACGACGGTGTGATCCCGCAACGTGGACCTCCAGCGGTTGAGACGCCATTCCTCCCGCGTGCGTTCGGTGAGGACTTCGAGGGTGGTGCCGACGAGGACGATCAGGAAGAACACACGCAGGGGCGTGACGACCAGGATGTTGGTGAGCCGGGCGCCGTCGCTGACCGGGGTGATGTCGCCGTAGCCGGTGGTCGAGAGGGTGACCGTGGCGTAGTAGAAGGCGTCGAGGAAGTCGACCGAGCCGTCCGAGTTGTCGTTGTAGCCCTCGTGGTCGGCGTAGACGATCAACGCGGTCGCGACCAGCAGGAACAGCGCGATGGACAGCCGTTTCGCGACCTGCTGGAAGGGGTGCTCGACCACTTTCTTCGGGAGTTCCACCCGATGGGTCACGAGATGTTCGTCCGCCTGGCGGGCGATCGCATCATGGCCCGACTGTTTCACGTGAAACACACCCCGATCCCGGCGACCGCCCAGGGCAGGTCGATCAACTCCGCCTGCTGTCCCTGCCGCGCACCACCCGGCGGTACGACCGCGAGCGCGTCGGCGGCCGCGATCCCGCGCAGCATCGCCGGGCCGTTGTAGTGCAACGGCACGGCGGAGTCGCCGCGCAGCACGGCGGGGATGAGCCGGGTGTCGTACGGGTGCCCGTGCACCGCGTCCTGGAGGGGCAGCGCGTACGGCTCCGGGGCGGGGTGTGCCGACAGGGTCCGCAGCAGCGGTTCGGCGAGGGTGAGCAGGCCGGAGATCGCCGCGAGGGGGTTGCCGGGCAGGCCGACGAGGTGCTGGTCGTCCTTGATGCGGGCCAGCAGCATGGGGTGGCCGGGGCGTACCTTCACACCGTCCACCAGGAGCTCGGCGCCCATGCCGCGCAGGGTGGGGTGGACGTGGTCGACCGGGCCGGAGGCGGTACCGCCGGTGGTGACGATGAGGTCGGCGGTGCTGCCGGTGATGGCCTTGTGCAGCGTCTTCGCGTCGTCGCGGAGCCGGCGGACCGCGATGACCTCGGCGCCGAGCGCGCGCAGCCAGGACGGCAGCATCGGCCCGAGCGCGTCCCGGATGAGCCCGTCCCGGGGCAGCCCCTCGGTGAGCAACTCGTCGCCCAGGATGAGGACTTCGACCCGGGGGCGGGGTACGACGGTGACCGTGTCGTACCCGGCGGCCGCGGCGAGGCCGAGCACCGCCGGGGTCACCAGCGTGCCGCCGGGCAGCAGATGGTCGCCGCTCCGGCACTCCTGGCCGCGCGGGCGGATGTCCTGGCCGTGCCCGACGTCCCTGGCCGCGTGGAGCCGCCCCTTGTCGTCGGTACGGCCGTGCTCGCTGCGGATGACGGCGGTGGCGTCCGCGGGGACCCGGGCGCCGGTCGCGATCCGTACGGCCTCGCCGTCGCTCAGCGGCTCGGCCTGCGTGTGCCCGGCGAGCACCCCGTCCTCGCGTACGGCCCAGGGGCCGGGGCCCGCGACCGCCCAGCCGTCCATCGCCGAGGTGTCGAACGAGGGCAGGTCGCTCAGGGCGACGAGCGGTGCGGCCAGGACGAGGCCGAGGGCGGAGTCGAGGGGCACGGAGACGGGGGCGCGGCGGGAACCGGTGCGTGCGGCGCGGCCGGCGATCGCGCGGGCCTCGGGCCAGGGGGTGGCCTTGTGCTGGTCGGTGTCGGGTTTGCGCGGGGTGCCCTGCGGTGAGTGCGCGGGTGAGGTCGAGGGTGGGGGCACGGCGGGGTCGCCGGAGCCGGTGCTGCCTTCGTTCACGAGGGCGAGGACCTCCTCGACGTCGAGGTCCTCGGCGTCCGGGGCGTGCTCACCGGCGTGAATTCCGCGCGCGGTCATCCGGCGGCGTCCGGACCCGGGGCGGCCTGTGGAGCATCGGCCTTGGCGTCGGACGGGGCTTCCGGGGTGTCCTCGTCGGCCCAGCGCAGCGCGAGCGCGGCGGCCTTGCGGGCGGCCTCGGCGACGGCTTCGGGGCCGCCCTTGCCCTGCGCCGCCGCGTAACCGACCAGGAAGGTGGTCAGCGGTGCGGCGGGCCTGGCCACCCCGTGGGCGGCGTCGCGGGCGAGGTCGAGCAGGATGCCGGTGTCGACGTCCAGGTCGATGCCCAGTTCGTCCTTGACTGCGGAAATCCATTCATCCAACACGTGCCCATGCTCCCTGATGCGTGCCCTGGCGGTGGCGAGGTCGTCCCAGGTGTCGCAGTCGAAGGACGCGACGGGGTCGGGGACGCGGGTGAGATCGAGTGCGGCGGTCAGCCGACGCAGAGGCAGTCCGGTGAGGGCGCCTTGCTCTGAGGTGAGTGCGGTGAGTTCGCGGCGGAGGGCCGACGCGCGATATGCGGCGACGAGCGGCTGGTCACGCCCGTCCGCGTCGGTGAGCAGCGCCCCTTCGGCGCCGCTGCTCCGCAGGACGGTCAACAGCCGCCGTACGGTGGCCACTTCGAGGAACGGCAGGTCGGCGGAGAGGGCCACGACGACATCGGCGGTGGTGTGCCGCAGACCGGCGTCGAGCGCGGCGACCGGGCCCGCGCCGGGCGGTTCCTCACGCGCCCAGCGCACCGGCCGGGCGGTGGGCCTCGGGTCGGCTACGACGACGGTGGTCCCGGCGTCCGCGCAGGCGGCGAGCACCCGGTCGAGCAGGGCCCGGCCGCCCACCCGCAACCCGGGCTTGTCGGCACCCCCGAGGCGCCGGGCGGCACCACCGGCGAGCACGACGGCGTCGTAGGAGGCGTCGTGAGCGGCGTCGGGGGGCTCGTGCGCGGTCACCCCCCGAGTATGCGTCCCGCCCTGATCACAGGGAACTCGCCCGCGCCGCCGTGATCACAGGTTGCGCAGCAGGACCGCCGGCTGTTCCACGCAGTCCGCCACATACCGCAGGAAACCGCCCGCCGTGCCGCCGTCGCACACCCGGTGGTCGAAGGTGAGCGAGAGCTGGACGACCTGCCGGACCGCCAACTCGCCCTCGTGCACCCAGGGTTTGGGGACGATACGGCCGACGCCGAGCATGGCCGCCTCGGGGTGGTTGATGATCGGCGTGGAACCGTCGACGCCGAACACGCCGTAGTTGTTGAGCGTGAAGGTCCCGCCGGTGAGGTCCGCGGGCGTCAGCGTCCCGGTCCGGGCCGCCTCGGTCAGCCGCCCGAACTCCGCGCTCAGCGCCTCCGCGTCCCGCGCGTGCGCGTCCCGTACGACGGGCACGACCAGCCCGCGCTCGGTCTGCGCGGCGAAGCCGAGGTGGACCCGGTCGAACCGGACGATCTCCCGCGCCTCCATGTCCACGCTGGAGTTGAGCTCCGGGAACCGGGCCAGCGCGGCCGTGCAGATCCTGGCGAGGAGCGCGAGCACGGAGATCTTGGGGCCACCGGCGGCGTTCATGGCCGCGCGGGCACGCATCAGCTCCGTCGCGTCGGCGTCCACCCAGCAGGTCGCGTCGGGGATCTCCCGGCGGCTGCGGGAGAGCTTGTCGGCTACGGCGCCACGGATGCCGCGGAGGGGGGTGCGGGTGACTCCGTCGGTGGGGGTCGCGGGCGCGGCCTTCGCCTCGGGGAGCGGGGCCTTGGGGTCGGGGAGTGTGGCCGGGGGCAGGAGGGTCGCTTCCTGGGCGATCGCCTCCTGGGCCGCCGCCGCGCGGAGCGCCTGCTCGACGTCCGCCCGGAGGATCAGGCCGTCGCGTCCGGAGCCGGTCAACTCCCTTAGTTCCAGGCCGTTCTCGCGCGCGAGGCGTCGGACGAGGGGGGAGATCACGGGTACGGGACCGTCGTCGCGGGGGCCGGTCCCGGCGGCGGGGGCAGGAGCGGGGGCTTGGGCGGGGGCGTCCGCCACCGAGGTCACAACATCCGCCGCCATCCGCCGTACTCGCCGCCGCCTCGCCGGAGGCGCGCCCGTGCCGTAGCCCACCAGCACGTTCCCCGAGCCCTCGGTCTCAGCCTCGACATCGGACGCCGGTGCCCCCACCGCGACCGTCAACAGCGGGGAACCGACGGGCAGTTCCGTGCCCTCCTCGCCGAAGCGGGCCGTGACGACACCGCCGTAGGGGCACGGCACCTCGACCATCGCCTTGGCCGTCTCGACCTCGACGACGGGCTGGTCGATGGCGACGACGTCGCCGACCTCGACCAGCCAGCGCACGATCTCCGCCTCGGTGAGGCCCTCGCCGAGGTCGGGGAGCTTGAACTCCAGGCTGTACATATTAGAAGCGTGTGCCATCAGTTGTCCGCCTCCCACTGGAGCCGTCCCACGGCGTCCAGGATCCGGTCGACGCCGGGCAGATGGTGCCGCTCCAGCATCGGCGGCGGATACGGGATGTCGAAACCGGCGACGCGCAGCACCGGCGCCTCCAGGTGGTGGAAGCAGCGCTCGGTGACGCGGGCCGCGATCTCGCCGCCCGGGCCGCCGTAGCCGCCCGACTCGTGCACGACGAGCGCGCGGCCGGTGCGCCGTACGGACGCGCAGACCGTCTCGTCGTCGAACGGCACCAGGGAGCGCAGGTCGACGACTTCGAGGTCCCAGCCCTCGGCCCGGGCCGCCTCGGCGGCTTCTAGGCAGACGGGGAGGGAAGGGCCGTAGGTGATGAGGGTGGCGCTGCGGCCGGGGCGGCGGACCACGGCGCGGCCTATGGGTTCAACGGGTGACGGCTCGTCGGGGTTCCAGGTGTCCTTCGACCAGTACAGACGCTTGGGCTCCAGGAAGACGACGGGGTCGTCGGAGGCGATGGAGGCGCGCAGCAGGCCATAGGCGTCGGCGACTGTGGCGGGGGTGACGACATGGAGGCCCGGGGTGGCCATGTAGTACGCCTCGGAGGAGTCGCTGTGGTGCTCGACGCCGCCGATGCCTCCCCCGTAGGGGACGCGGATGGTGATCGGGAGGGGCATGGCGCCGCGGGTGCGGTTGCGCATGCGGGAGACGTGGCTGATCAGCTGCTCGAACGCCGGGTAGGCGAAGGCGTCGAACTGCATCTCCACGACCGGGCGCAGACCGTACATCGCCATGCCGACGGCCGTGCCGAGGATGCCCGCCTCGGCGAGCGGGGTGTCCGTGCAGCGGTCCTCGCCGAACTCCTTGGCGAGGCCGTCGGTGACCCGGAAGACGCCGCCGAGGGTGCCGACGTCCTCGCCCATGACGTGCACGGTGGGGTCGGCGGCCATGGCGTCGCGCAACGCGCGCGTGAGGGCCTGCGCCATGGTGGCCGGTTTGAGGGCGACGGTGGTCATCAGTGCGTCCCCTCGCGCTCGGCCGCCAGCTCCGCCGCCAACTGTTCGCGCTGTTCGCGCAGTTGGGGAGTGGGCTCGGCGTACACGTGGGCGAACAGGTCCATGGGGTCGAGCACCGGGTCCTGGTTCATGTGCGCGCGCAGCTCGGCCGCCATGGTCTCGGCGGCGTCGCGCGCGGCCTTGATGCCGTCCTCGTCGATGAGCCCGCGCTCGGTGAGTTCGTGCTCCAGGAGGGCGATCGGGTCGTGCGCACGCCAGGCCTCGACCTCGGTGTCGCCGCGGTAGCGGGTCGCGTCGTCGGCATTGGTGTGGGCCTCGATGCGGTACGTGATGGCCTCGACCAGCGTGGGACCGCCACCCTCGCGCGCGTGCCGTACGGCGTCGGCGAGGACCTCGTGCACGGCGGCCGCGTCGTTGCCGTCGACCAGGCGGCCGGGCATGCCGTAGCCGACGGCCTTGTGGGCCAGGGAGGGGGCCGCGGTCTGCTTGGCGAGAGGGACGGAGATCGCGAAGCCGTTGTTCTGGACGAGGAAGACGACCGGGGCCTGCCAGACGGCGGCGAAGTTCAGCGCCTCATGGAAGTCGCCCTCGCTGGTGCCGCCGTCGCCGACCATGGCGAGCGCGACCACGTCGTCGCCCTTGAGACGGGCCGCGTGCGCGAGGCCGACGGCGTGCGGGAGTTGGGTGGCGAGCGGGGTGCTCAGGGGGGCGATGCGGTGCTCGCGCGGGTCGTAGCCGGTGTGCCAGTCGCCGCGCAGCAGGGTCAGGGCCTGCACGGGGTCCAGGCCGCGGGCGACGGCGGCGAGCGTGTCGCGGTAGCTGGGGAAGAGCCAGTCCTGCTCCTGGAGGACCAGCGCGGCGGCGACCTCGCAGGCCTCCTGGCCGGTGGTGGAGGGGTACACGGCGAGGCGGCCCTGCTTGGTGAGGGCGGTGGCCTGCGCGTTGTACCTGCGGCCGCGCACCAGCTCGGCGTAGAGCCGGCGCAGCAGCGCGGGGTCGGCCTGCGCGGCCGCCTCGGTGCCGAGCACGCGGTACGGCGCGGCGTCGGGCAGCAGCGGCGCGGGGTCCGTGCGCGGCTGCCAGGCGGGCGGCGGTGTGGGCCGGTACGCGCCCCGCTGCTCCATGACCGTCATGACGGCACCTCCTCGTGGGAGTGGCTCGAAGAGGCGCGTCGGACGTGCCGCGCCTCCCTACCGATTGTTCGGTCGTCGGCACATTTTGGCTACAGGCACCTCCAGGCTGTGGACAAACGGTTCTCCACAACCTGAAATGAACGCAGTACGTCCATGGTAGGGAGGCGGGGGGACATGGCACCTGAACAAATGGCCGAAGGCCCGGAGGCGGGCAACGCCCTGCCGCCCCCGCGCCCGCTCGACGCCATTGATCAGGACATCCTGCAGATGCTCCAGGCGGACGGCCGCGCGTCGATAAGGTCGGTCGCCGAACGGGTGCACGTCTCCCGCGCCAACGCCTACGCGCGGATCAACCGGCTCATCGAGGACGGCGTCATCCGCGGTTTCGGCGCCCGGGTCGACCACGAACGCGCGGGTCAGGGCACCTCGGCGTACATCACCCTGAAGATCGTGCAGAACTCCTGGCGCACGGTCCGCGAGCAGCTGAGACTGCTCCCCGGGGCCTCGCACATCGCGCTGGTGGGCGGTGACTTCGACGTCCTCCTGCTGGTGCACACGCCGGACAACAGGGCGCTGCGCGAGCTCGTCCTCACCCGGCTCCAGGCGATCCCCGAGGTGCTCAGCTCACGCACGCTGCTGGTCTTCGAGGAGGAGGACCTGGAGCCCCAGAGCTGACCCGCTAGGCCGGGTTGCGCAGCCCGGAGAAGACCAACTGGGCCACCGCGTCGGTCACTTCGCGCTCGCCCATGCCCCGCGCGTCGGGCCGGTACCACTCCACGATGGAGTTGATCATCCCGAAGACGAGCCGGGTCGCGAGCCGTACCTCCACGTCACCGCGGAGATCGCCGTCGGCCGCCGCGGCCTTCAGCAGGTCGGCCACCCGGTGGTCGAAGTCCCGCCGCCGCTCCAGGGCCCACCGCTCGGTGTCGGTGTTGCCGCGCACCCGCAGCAGCAGCGTCACGTACGGCAGCTCGGAGGTCAGCACCTCGACCATCCGCCGTACGACGTACTCCAGCCGCTCCACGGCGCGCCCCACGCGTGCGTGCTCCTCGTCGAGGATCCCGAAGAGACCGTCCAGGGCGCGGCTGACCGCGCGGCGGAGCAGTTCCTCCTTGCCGGTGACGTGGTGGTAGATCGACGACTTGGAGATACCGGCCGCCTTGGCGAGGTGCTCCATGGAGGTGCCGTCGTAGCCGCGCTCGATGAAGACCTGGACGGCGACGTTGAGCAGGGTCTCCGGGGTGTAGGTGTCGCGCTTGGCGGTCGTCATGGGGTGCCCTCCCGCTTCTCGGTGGCGTACGCGTGGCGGTAGAGCGCCAGGGACGGCGCGTACCGTCCCGACGGATCACGCAGGTGCAGGTCGTCCAGGAGGTCGTAGGCCCAGCTGCGGCCGAGCCTGCGGCTCCATTCGAACGGACCCAGAGGGTAGTTGACACCCAGGCGCATCGCGGTGTCGATGTCCTCCTCGGTGGCGACGCCCTTGGCGACGGCGTCGTGCGCCAGGTCGACGATCCGGGCCACCGTGCGGGCGACGATCATCCCGGGGGCGTCCCCTACGACGCTGACGTTCTTGCCGAGCGCCTGGAAGAGGCCGATCGCCTCGGAGAGGGTCCCCGACGCGGTGTCCTGGGAGGCGGACAGGGCGATACGGCCGGCCCTGCGGTAGTCGAGGGCGAGGTCGAAGTAGACGACGTCACGGAACTCCACGGAGGTCTGCCCGTCGGCGAGCGCCAGCTGACCGCCGCCCGGCAGCACCATGCGGGTGCCGTGGTCCTCTTCCTCCTCGCGGACGACGATGCCCGCCTCGCGGATCAGCGTGGCCAGCTCGGCCGCGGGGCCCAGATCGCCCTCCACGACGACGTACGCGGGCGCCTGGGCCGGTTCCGCGGTGTGCGGCTCGGGCAGCTCGGCGTCGGCCCCGTGGTCGTACCAGCCCTGCCCGGTCTTGCGGCCGAGGCGGCCGGACTCGACCAGGCGGCGCTGCGCGAGGGAGGGCGTGAAGCGCACGTCCTGGAAGAAGGCCTGCCACACGGAGTGGGTGACGGACTCGTTGACGTCCTGCCCGATGAGGTCGGTCAGTTCGAAGGCGCCCATCTTGAAGCCGCCGGACTCGCGCAGCACCGCGTCGATGGTGGCCGGGTCGGCGGCCTGCGCCTCGTAGACCGCGAAGGCCTCGGCGTAGAAGGGCCGGGCGATGCGGTTGACGATGAACCCGGGGGTGTCCGCGCAGGCCACAGGGGTCTTGCCCCAGGCGCGGGACATCTCGTACGCGCGCGTGGCCGACGTGACGTCGGTGGCGAACCCGGAGACGACCTCGACGAGCGGCAGCAGCGGCGCCGGGTTGAAGAAGTGCAGGCCCACGAAGCGGCCGGGGTTGCGCAGGGCGCCGCCGATGGCCGTCACCGACAGGGACGAGGTGTTGGTGGCGAGCAGACAGTCCTCGCCGACGATGTCCTCCAGGTCGCGCATCAGCTGCTGTTTGACGTCCAGCCGCTCCAGGACCGCCTCGACGACCAGGGTGCAGTCCGCGAGGTCGGTGAGGGCCTCGGCGGGCAGCAGACGAGCGCGTGCGGCGTCCCGGTCGGCGGCGGTGAGCCGGTCCTTCTCGACCAGCCGGTCGAGCCGGGCCACGATCGCGGCGGCCGCGTCCCGGGCCCGCCCCGGGACGGCGTCGTACAGCCGTACGACGTGGCCCGCGGTCAGCGCGACCTGGGCGATGCCCTGGCCCATGGTGCCGGTGCCGACGACGGCCACGGGGCTGCTGAGGTCCAGTGCTGTCATGTGCGCGATCCTCCCGCACAGGGTTTTCCACAGATGCGGCGGACCCCCTTGTCCCGACCGATCGTTCGGTTACTCTAACTCTGACTGCCTGTTCCCGCCCAAGTCTCTGCCCAGGTCATGAGCTCGCAGACGAGTTCTTGAAACGAGGAGTTGGTCCCGCATGGCCGCCGAACTGACCGCGCCCGAGCTGATCGCCCGGCACCGGCCGACACTCGACCAGGCGCTCGAAGCGATCCGCACACGCGCGTACTGGTCCCCGCACCCCGAACACCCCAAGGCCTACGGCGAGCACGGCAGCCTGGACGCGGCGGCGGGCAAGGCCGCCTTCGACGCCCTCCTGGGCACCCGCCTCGACCTCGGCCAGCCCGGCACGGACGACTGGGTGGGCGGCGAAGTGTCGCCGTACGGCGTCGAGTTGGGCGTGACGTACCCGCACGCGGACCTGGACGTGCTGCTGCCGGCCATGCGCGCAGGGCAGCGGGCGTGGCGGGACGCGGGCGCGGAGACGCGGGCCGTGGTCTCCATCGAGATCCTCAAGCGGATCAGCGACCGGACGCACGAGTTCGCGCACGCGGTCATGCACACCAGCGGCCAGGCCTTCATGATGGCGTTCCAGGCGGGCGGCCCGCACGCCCAGGACCGCGGCCTCGAGGCGGTGGCGTACGCGTACGCGGAGCAGGTCCGCACGCCCGCCGTCGCGGAGTGGACCAAGCCCCAGGGCAAGCGCGACCCCCTGGTGATGAACAAGCAGTTCACGCCCGTGCCGCGAGGGACCGCTCTGGTCATCGGCTGCAACACCTTCCCCACGTGGAACGGCTATCCGGGCCTCTTCGCCTCCCTCGCCACCGGCAACGCGGTCCTGGTGAAGCCCCACCCGCGCGCGGTGCTGCCGCTCGCGCTCACGGTGCGGGTCGCGCGCGAGGTGCTCACCGAGGCGGGCTTCGACCCGAACCTGGTGGCACTGGCCGCCGAGCGTCCCGGTGAGGGCATCGCCAAGACGCTGGCCACCCGCCCCGAGATCCGGATCATCGACTACACGGGGTCGACGGGCTTCGGCGACTGGCTGGAGACCAACGCCCGCCAGGCGCAGGTCTACACGGAGAAGGCCGGCGTCAACACCGTCGTCGTGGAGTCGACCGACGACTACAAGGGGATGCTGTCGAACCTGGCGTTCTCGCTCTCGCTGTACAGCGGCCAGATGTGCACGACCCCGCAGAACCTGCTGATCCCCCGGGACGGCATCGGCACCGACCAGGGGCCCAAGTCCTTCGACGAGGTCGTCGCCGACCTCGCGCGGTCCGTGGACGGCCTCCTCGGTGACGACGCGCGGGCCAACGGTCTGCTCGGCGCGCTCGTCAACCCGGACGTGAAGGCCCGCCTGGAGGCTGCCGCCGGGCTGGGTGAAGTCGCCCTCGCCTCACGGGAGATCAGTAACCCGGAGTTCCCTGACGCGGTCGTCCGGACGCCGGTGATCGTGAAGCTGGACGGGGCGAAGCCGGATGACGAGGCAGCGTACATGAGCGAGTGCTTCGGGCCGGTCTCCTTTGCCGTCGCGGTCGATTCGGCGGGGGACGCGGTGGAGTTGCTGCGGCGGACTGTGCGGGAGAAGGGGGCGATGACTGTTGGGGCGTACACCACGGACGAGGGGGTTGAGCGGGCCGTCGAGGAGGTTTGCCTTGAGGAGGCTGCCCAGTTGTCGCTGAATCTGACGGGTGGGGTGTTCGTCAACCAGACCGCCGCGTTCTCCGACTTTCACGGGTCTGGTGGCAATCCGGCTGCCAACGCTGCCCTGTGTGATGGGGCGTTTGTCGCCAATCGGTTCCGGGTTGTCGAGGTTCGTCGGGACGCCTAGGAGCTCGGGGGGTGCGGTTGGTGTGCGACTGACCGGTTCGTTGTGGCTGGTCGCGCCGTTCCCCGCGCCCCTAAAGGGGCGCTGTTGTGGACGTGCTCCAGTGGTACAGGGTCATGGCCACGCTCGTCGCGAGGTTGTAGCTGCTGACCTGGGGGCGCATCGGCAAGGCCACCAAGTGGTCGGTGCGGGTGCGTAGTTCGGCGGAGAGGCCGCTGCGCTCCGAGCCGAAGGCGAGGACGGCGTCGTCCGGGAGCTTCAGGGCCCGGATGTCGTCGCCCTCCGGGTCGAGGGCGAACACCGGCCCCGGGGGCAGTTCGTCGACCGTCAGCCGCTCTACGGCGGTCGCGTAGTGCAGGCCCGCCCCAGCTCGTACGACCGTCGGGTGCCAGGGGTCGAGGGTTCCGGTGGTGACCACCCCGGTCACGCCGAAACCGGCGGCGAGGCGGATCACGGCGCCGGCGTTGCCCAGGTTGCGCGGGTTGTCGAGGACGACGACGGGCGCGGTGCGGGGCGTGTGCGCGAGCTGCCGGAGGTTGGCCTCACGCGCGGGGCGTACGGCCAGGGCGGCCACCGCGGTGGGGTGGGGGCGCGGCACGAAGGAGCGGTACGTGTCCTCCGGGACCTCTGTCAGGAGGGCGTCCAGGGTGGCTCGTACGTCGGGGGCCAGTTCGTCGGCCAGGGCGAGGGCCGCCCGTCGGTCCGTGGTGACCGCCACCGGGACCTCCGCGCCGAAGCGCAGGGCGTGCTTCAGGGCGTGGAAACCATCGAGCAGCACGGAGGTGTCGGCGAGCCGACGCCAGGCGGTTGTGGCGGGGTCGGGGGCGGTCATGCCGTGCAGCCTACGTGGGTGTGCTGCGGCTCTCCGGAGCTACGTGGGCGGGCTCGGGGTCCTCCGGTAGCGGGACGGAGTCGCCCCCTTCGGGGAGCGGCGTTGGGCCGCCCGCGGAAAACAGCCGTCCACGCGCGTGTGCCGCCCAGCCGCCGAGCCGGAGCAGGAACGACGTGGGCAGGAAGACCGCGTCCGTCGCGATCATCGCGAGGGAGAAGAACGGCAGGCCCAGGAGGACGGCGATCGCGGCGTGCTCGGTCATCATGAGGGCCAGCAGGACGTTCTTGACGCGGCGGTTGAAGAGCGTGAACGGGAAGGCGACCTGGACGATCACGGTCCCGTAGGTCACGAGCATGACCATGGTGCCGTTGCCGGCCAGCACGTTCGCGAGGGCGGGCCAGGGGGAGAAGTAGTCGAGGTGGAGCGGGTAGTAGACGGCGGTGCCGTCCTGCCAGCGGGAACCCTGGATCTTGTACCAGCCGGCCGTCGCGTAGATCAGGCAGGCCTCGCTCGCGATCACGAACAGCGCGCCGTTGTGGATCACGTTCGCGACGATGTCGAGCAGCACCCGGGGCTCGTACGACTTCGCGTACCGCCCGATGACCCACCACAGGGCCTGCGCCAGCCAGACGCCCCACAGGAGCGCGGGCACGAACCAGTCGCTGTCGAACCGGCCCCCCGCGGTCACCGCGACCAGCGTCGCGCCGAGGACGACCCACAGGACGGGCCCGACCCGGTCGGGAATCCACTCCCCACGCGTGCGTGCCTCCCGCGTACGCGCGGCCCGGCGCGCGTCGAGGGACCAGACCTGGCCGCAGCGGGTGAACACCAGGTAGAGGGACATCAGGTGCAGGACGTTGTCGCCGCCGTCGCCCATGAAGACACTGCGGTTCTGCAGCGAGAGCACGCCGACCATGAAGAGCACGGACATCGTGCGGGTGCGCCAGCCCAGGAGGAGCAGGACGCTCGCCAGCACGGCCAGCGCGTACACCGCCTCGAACCAGAACTGCCCGTCCCACCACATCAGGGCGGTGAACGCGCCGTTGTCCGCGACCAGTTGGCGGGCCAGGTCCCAGCTCCAGGGTCCGTCGGGGCCGTAGAGCTCCTGGCGGTGGGGCAGTTCGCGGAGCAGGAACAGCAGCCAGGTGCCGGCGAAGCCGATGCGGATCACGGCGCTCTGGTAGGGGCCCAGGGCCGACTCGGTGACGCGGGCGATGCCTCGGGAGACCGAGACTCCGAAGTCGTTCACCGGACGCCTCCCGCGGCCTCGTCCGCCGGGACCGGCCACCAGGGCAGCAGGCGGTACTGGGGGGTGGTCGACACCTGCTCGTCACTCCACTCGGGCGGGGGCACGTTGGTGGTGCGGGAGCGGACCTGGACGCGCTGGACGGCGCCGCCCTTCCCGGCCGCGTCGTCCCGGTCCAGGCGCAGCACGACGATGCGCCGCAGATACGTCTCCGCGAGGGTGCCGCGCAGGCCGATCGGGCGGTTGGCGTTGTCGTGCGTGGCGGTGAGGAAGTCCCAGGCCCGGCGCAGTTCGTTCTGCTCGGTGTGGCTCGGCAGCAAATTGCCGTCGATGGCCGCGCCGTCCTCGGCCGACAGGTCGTACCAGCCCGTCGTACGGGTCGTGCCGTCCGCGCTGCGGACATCCGCGCGCACCTGGACCTCGATGTTCTGCTGGAGCGGGTTCGGCGCGAAGAGCTTCCAGTTCTGCTCGAACTCCGGGTAGATCCACTCGTCGATCGCCTTGCCGTGCTGCTTCGTCACCGTGTTCGACGGCGCGACGTGCAGGAACACCATCCCGAGATGGACGAGCGCCGCCACCGCGACGACCGCGACCGCCAGCGCGGCACCGACCTGATAGCGCAGGGACAGCGCGGCGACGCCGATACGGGCGTCGGGGTGTGCGGGGACGGTGGCGGGGGCGTCCGCGGGGTCGGTGGGACCGTACGACGGCTGCGGCTGCGGCTGCGGCTCTGACTGTGGCTGTGGCTGCGCCTCTGGCTCGGGCGGGGGCGGGTGAGGGGGCTGCTGGGCGGGCACGTGCGGCCATCCGGAGGCGGTGGACGTGTGCGGGCCCTCCGGGGTGGCAGGCGGGGGCGGGCCCTCGGGTACGACCGGCGGGCGCGGGCCCTCAGGTGCGACCGGCGTGCCTGGCACCTCGTCGGAGGCAGGCGTGCGCCCGCTCTCCTCGGGGGCGTTCGAGCCTCCGTCGTTCGCGTCCATTCCGCCCCGTTTCCGAGTCCCGTCCGTCCATCGGCCACCGTCCACCACGCCCGCCCGGCCGCGGGGCCCGGCACCGCTCCACGCCTATCACTCCCCGGCGCCGCACGGAACGGTACTCAGGGGCACGCCCCGGGCACAGCCCCCTGCCTCACCGGCCACACAGGTTGTCCACAGCGGCTGCCCGCAGGTTATCCACAGCCGTTGACACCTCTCCTCGGCGCATCCCACCATGGAATCCCCGAACCGAACGATCGGTCGTCCGGCGACTCCCGCGGCCGGGTGCCGAACGACCTCTCGATCGCCAGTACACACCTGGTAGTGCATACCCAGGAGGTGCGCCCGTTCCCTTCTTCTAGAACCTGTTCTATCTTGACGCTCCGTCAGATCTGGTCGGACGTCCGGCTGTTGGCCGGTGCGCGCGTGCGGAAGGGCAGGGACCGTGGACTTCACCTTCAGCGAGGAGCAGCAGGCGGCGGCCGAGGCGGCGGCGGGGGTGTTCGCCGATGTCGTGCCGGACGGTGTGCCCAGCCCGGCCGACACCACGGGCGCCGTAGCCGAGGACTTCGACCGCGCGCTGTGGGCCAGGCTCGCCGAGGCGGACCTGCTGAGCCTGCTGCTCGACGAGGCGTACGGCGGCGCGGGCCTGGACGCGATCGCCCTCTGCCTGGTGCTGCGGGAGTCGGCGAAGGTGCTGGCCAGGGTGCCGCTCCTGGAGAGCAGCGCGGCCGCGGCGGCCGTACAGGCCTACGGCGGCGAGGAGTTGAGGTCAGCCCTGCTCGCCCGGGCCGGCCGCGGCGACCTCGTGCTGACCGTCGCCGCGCACGGCCGCACCGGCCACGACCCGGCCGAACTCGCCGTGACGGCACGGCGGGACGGTGACCGGTGGGTGCTGGACGGGGTGCAGACCGCGGTGCCGTGGGCGCACACCGCGGACCTGGTCGTCGTACCGGCGCACACGGACACCGGCCGGACCGTCCTCGCGCTGGTCGCCCCGGACCGCGAGGGCGTCGTCCTCGCCGAGCAGATCTCCACCACGGGCGAGCGGCTCGGCGAACTGCGCCTGGAATCCGTGCCGATCGCGAGGGTCGACGTCATCGACGCCGACGGCGCCTGGGAGTGGCTGCGCGACCTGCTGACCGCCGGGACCTGCGCGCTGTCCCTCGGCCTCGGCACCGCGGTCCTGCGCATGACCGGCGAATACACCAGCAGGCGCGAGCAGTTCGGGTTCCCCGTCGCGACCTTCCAGGCCGTCGCCGTACAGGCCGCCGACCGCTACATCGACCTGCGCGCGATGGAGGCCACCCTGTGGCAGGCCGCGTGGCGGATCGCCTCGGGGGCATCGGGCGCGCTGCCCGCCGCCGCGGACCTGGCCGTGGCCAAGATCTGGGCGGCGGAGGGGGTACGACGGGTCGTGCAGACCGCGCAGCATCTGCACGGAGGGTTCGGCGCCGACACCGAGTATCCGCTGCACCGGTACCACGCCTGGGCCAAGCACCTGGAGCTGTCGCTCGGCCCGGCGGCGGCACACGAGGAGGCGTTGGGGGATCTGCTCGCGGCCCATCAGCTGGGCTGAACCCCGCCTGCGACCACCGCAGTTGCAGCTGTAGCCGTAGCCAGCTGTAGCTACAGCACGAAACCCGGCTGGCCCTCGTCCGTGACGACGGGTCGGCCCGCGGCGGCCCACACCTGCATGCCGCCGTCGACGTTCACGGCGTCGATGCCCTGCTGGGCCAGGTACATCGTGACCTGGGCCGAACGCCCGCCGGAGCGGCAGATCACATGGACCCTGCCGTCCTGCGGCGCCGCCTCGGTCAACTCGCCGTACCGGGCGACGAATTCACTGATGGGGATGTGCAGCGCCCCCGTGGCGTGACCCGCCTGCCACTCGTCGTCCTCGCGGACGTCCAGCAGGAAGTCGCCGTCCTTGAGGTCGCCGACCTCGATCGTGGGCACACCAGTTCCGAAACTCATGGCCCGACGCTACCCGACGGACCTTCCGTCGCGTGCGGCTGCGAGAGCAGGTTCGCCAGCTCCGCCTCCCGCTCGGCGACCTGGGCGAGCAACTGCTCGGCGATCTCGTCGAGGAGACGGTCCGGGTCGTCCGGGGCGATGCGGAGCATGGAGCCGATGGCGCCCTCCTCCAGCTCGCGGGCGACCAGGGTGAGGAGTTCCTTGCGGTGGGCGAGCCATTCGAGGCGGGCGTAGAGCTCCTCGCTGGGGCTCGGGCCGCGCTCCGCCGGGACCGGTCCGGCGGCCCACTCCTCGGCCAGCTCGCGCAGCAGCGGGGCGTCGCCGCGGCTGTAGGCGGCGTTGACCCGGGTGATGAACTCCTCGCGCCGCTTGCGCTCGTCGTCGTCCTGCGCCAGGTCGGGGTGGGCCTTGCGGGCCAGCTCGCGGTAGAGCTTGCGGGCCTCCTCGCTGGGGCGCACCCGCTGCGGGGGCCGGACCGGCTGGTCCGTGAGCATCGCCTCGGCCTCCGGGAACAGGCCGCTGCCGTCCATCCAGCCGTGGAACAACTCCTCGACCGCGGGCATCGGCATCACCCGGGCCCGCGCCTCGTCCGCCTTGCGGATGTCCTCGGGGTTGCCGGTGCGTTCGGCCAGGGCCTCGGCGATCCGGGCGTCCAGCTCGTCGAGGCGGGTGTACATCGGGCCGAGCTTCTGGTGGTGCAGCCGGGAGAAGTTCTCGACCTCGATGCGGAAGGTGTCCACCGCGATCTCGAACTCGATCAACGCCTGCTCGGCGGCGCGCACGGCCCGCTCCAGCCGTTCTTCGGGCCGGGGGGCGGCACCGTCGACGGGGTGGGCGCCGGTCTGGTGGGCATCGGTGGGAGGGGCCTCGGTGGGAGGGGCCTCGGTCGGATGGACGTCGGCATCACGGGAGTCGGTCTCAGGCGAGTCGGCATCACGGGAGTCGGCCGCACCGCCCTCGGTGCCATCGCTCACGGAACCATCGCCCGCCACGGCTCCGGCGGCGGACGGCACCTCGGCGCCCGTCTGCTCCGGCACCGGTTCACCAACGGGCGCGGACTGGGACTGCTCAGCTTCCGGGGTCGTCACCTGCCCAGCGTAGGCCACGGCCCGACGGGCGACGGGGCGTCGGCTGTACGGGGCCTTGTGGACGACGGGTGACCTCGCCAACGGTGGGGCGTTGGCTGTGCCGGCCATGCCTGATGTCGGTTCTGCCGGCGGTGCCTTAGGTCGACGGGGCCGTCGGTGTCGGCGGTGCCTTGTGAACGGCGGGTCATGTCGCCGCCGGTGGGGGTCCCGCCTTGCAGCCAGTGCGGGTGCCGCCTCGCCGCCAGTGCGGGTGCCGCCTCGCGGACAGACGGTCCGAGGTACCTCGCCGCCCCGATCAGCTCCCCCGCCCGCGATCACAGCGGGCACCCGCACCTGCACCCGGTCACCGCTCACCACTTCCCGCTCACGGCTCCGGCTCCGGCTTCCAGCTCACGGCTCCGGTTCCGGCTCCCGGCTCCCGGCTCCCGGCTCCCGGCTCCCGGCCCCCAACCGCCTACACCCCCATCTCCGCCGCGATCCGCCCCGCCCGCACCGCCCCCACCAACTCCGCGTGGTCCGCCTCGGTCCGGTCGGCGTAGGCCACGGCGAACGTCGCTATCGCCTCGTCCAGTTCGTCCTTCTTGCCGCAGTACCCGGCGACCAGGCGCGGGTCGGCACTGTGGGCGTGGGCCCGGGCCAGGAGGGCGCCGGTCATGCGGCCGTAGTCGTCGATCTGGTCGGCGGCGAGGGCGGCGGGGTCGACGCTGCCCTTGCGGTTGCGGAACTGCCGTACCTGGAACGGGAGTCCGTCGACCGTCGTCCAGCCCAGCAGGATGTCGCTGACGACCTGCATCCGCTTCTGGCCGAGCACCACCCGCCGACCCTCGTGCGCGACGGACGTCGCGTCGAACCCGGCGGTCAGCAGATGCGGGACCAGCGCCGAGGGGCGGGCCTCCTTGACCTGGAGGACGAGGGGTTCGCCGCGGTGGTCCAGGAGCAGCACGACGTACGACCGCGTGCCCACGCTGCCCGTGCCGACGACGCGGAAGGCGACGTCGTGCACCGTGTGCCGGGCGAGCAGCGGGAGGCGGTCCTCGGAGAGCGTGTCCAGATACTCCTCCAGGGACGCCGCCACCGCCGCGGCCTCCGCGTCCGGGATCCGCCGCAGCACCGGCGAGGCGTCGACGAAGCGCCGACCGCCGTCCTCGGCCGCCTCGGTCGACCTGGCCGCGAACCGTCCGCTGGTGTTGCCCCTCGCCTTCTCGGAGACCCGCTCCAGCGTGCCGAGCAGGTCACGGGCGTCGGCGTGGGAGACCAACTCCTCGTCGGCGATGGCGTTCCACGCGTCCAGCACCGGGAGCTTGGCCAGCAGCCGCATGGTTCGGCGGTACGAACCCACTGCGCCGTGCGCCGCCGTACGGCAGGTGTCCTCGTCGGCGCCGGCCTCCCGGCCCGCGAGCACCAGCGAGGCGGCGAGGCGCTTGAGGTCCCACTCCCAGGGGCCGTGCACGGTCTCGTCGAAGTCGTTGAGGTCGATGACCAGGCCGCCGCGGGCGTCGCCGTACAGGCCGAAGTTGGCCGCGTGGGCGTCGCCGCAGATCTGGGCGCCGATCCGGGTCATGGGGGTGCGGGCGAGGTCGTAGGCCATCAGTCCTGCCGAACCGCGCAGGAACGCGAAGGGTGTGGCCGCCATCCTACCCACCCGTATCGGCGTGAGCCCGGGGATGCGGCCGCGGCCGGACTCCTCGACCGCGGTGACCGCGTCGGGGCGGGAGACGTCCAGGTCGAGAGCGGCATGCGCGCTGCGCGGAACGCTCGCCCGCAGCGCCTTCCCCTCCTCCTTGGGCGACCCCTCCACTGGCCAGGTGGCGAACCCCCGCACCCCGGGCAACCTGCGCCCCGCACCGCCCACACGGATACCAGCCTCGGTCATACCGACCGCCTCCCCCGTACACACACCCACGCTCACACGTGCGCTCGTCCGAACATCAACTCGCGACGACCGTACAACCGGCGGCGAAAACACGTCAGACCCTGTGGACAACTCCGCGGCTGTGGAAAACCGATGCCGATCGAGTCTCATCGGTACCAATTGAGGCCCCACCGCTGCCGATCGACGCCTCAGGAGTGCAGATCGAGGCCCCAGCGATCAGCGCCCCCGCCCAACCCGGCGGTACACCCCGACCTACCCGGGCCCACCCCGCCCTGCCTGCCTCGACCTAGCACTCGCCGCCCGACTGCCACCCCTCACGCAGATGCACCTGCGCCCACGCACCAAGTTCCCGAAGTGCCGGTCCCAGCGCCTTCCCCGACTCCGTCAGCCGGTACGAGACGCGCAGCGGCGGGCCCTCGTCGACCTCGCGGACGAGCAGCCCGGCGGCGCCGAGTTCCGTGAGGCGGTCGGAGAGCATGCGTTCGCTGATGCCCGGGATCGCCCGGCGCAGGTCGGCGAAGTGGACGGGCTGCGCCATCAGGACGGCCACGATCGGCCCGGTCCAGCGCTTTCCGAACAGCTGGAAGACACGGGTGATGCCGTCGTCGACCTTCTTGCACTGATCCGTGCCGTGACTCTGCTCGACCGCCATGCCCTCAGGGTACTGCCCTCCCGTACGGGGATGAAAAAAAGTAAGCACCTGTGTTATTCATAGTCGAGTACGAAAGCTCAGCTACTGAACAACGCGACGGGCCTGCCGTGCCCAGCAGGCGCTCACCACCCGTTCGACGCCTCGTCCGGCACCCGTTCGGCACCTCGCCGACACCTCTTGGAGACCCCCATGGCCACGCTCCTGCACATCGACTCGTCCGTGTTCCCCGCCGGCGCCTCCGCCTCCCGCGCGGTCGCCGACGCCTTCCGCACGTCCTGGGAGGAACAGCACCCGGAGGGCACGGTGATCCACCGCGACCTCGCCGCGAACCCCGTTCCGCACATCACCGTCGACGCCCACACCGCCGGCTTCGCCGACCCGGCCACGCACACGCCCGAGCAGGCGGCGGCCTTCGCCGAGCGCGTGAAGCTCATAGAGGAGCTGGAGCAGGCGGACGCGGTGCTGATCGGCGCCCCGATGTACAACGCCACGATCCCCTCGACCCTGAAGGCCTGGCTGGACAACGTGATCCTGATGGGCCGCACCGCCGGGACCGAGGACTCGAAGCTGAAGGGCATCCCGACCGTCGTGATCGCCAGCCGCGGCGGCGCCTACGGCCCGGGCACCCCGCGCGAGGGCTACGACTACGTCCAGAACTACCTGAAGGCGGTCCTCGTCGACGCCCTCGGCCTGGACGCCGAGTTCATCGTCCCGGAGCTGACCATGGCCCCCCAGAACCCGGCGATGGCCGACCTGGTCCCGCTCTACGAGGCGTCCCGCGAACGCGCCCTCGGCGACGCGGCCACCAAGGCCAAGACCCTGGCGGAACGCCTGGCGGCCTGACCCGACGCCCGGGCCCTGCCTCCGCTTCAGCCTCTACCTCCGCCTCAGGTAAGGACAGCGTGTGATTGTCCTCACCTGAGGCGGAGATCACCGAAGCATCACCGGAGCTGGTACAGCACACGAAGAAGCCCCTCAGGTCTGAGACCTGAGGGGCTTCTGTCTGTGCGCGAGGGGGGAGTTGAACCCCCACGCCCTTTCGGGCACTGGAACCTGAATCCAGCGCGTCTGCCTATTCCGCCACCCGCGCATTGGGTGTGTCCTCGGGCCCTTCCCCTGGGGGGCTGGCGCCTTCCGACATGCAGAAGATTAGCACGGTGCACGGGGTGGATTCACATCCCTTTCCCCTGGGCAGGACCCCCCGTTCCCGCGAGCGGGACACCCCGCGCGAGGCCCCCATCAGGGGTCACCGGCTCGCACCCGCCCCTCCCACCGACCCCCGCCGACCCCTGGCCGGACCCCACCACCCCCTCCGAC